>CALRPF020000051.1:0-4462 GCA_943369995.1 Chitinophaga pinensis | reverse complement strand
AATACGGGTGTATTGGGAATAACTGGTGTAACAGGTGGTACCCCGGCCTATACGTTTAGTTTAAATGGAGTTGGTACTGGTTCGGTAACAAACAATTTGGCTTTTGGCCCTCATATTATACAGGTAAAAGATGTAAACGGTTGTACATTTAGCCTAACAGCCAACATAGGGATGGTAGTGGGGCCTACGGCAGCTAATATAGCAGTAACGGCAGCAGCCTGCGGTAATGCTAATGGCAGTGCAACTGTAACTTCGGTTACAGGCGGAGCCCCGACCTATCAATACTCCTTTAACGGAGGCCCATTTGTGGGCAGTACCATACAAGGCGGTATGCTGGCAGGGCCAAAAAGCGTGGTGATAATGGATGCCAACTCCTGTACCTTAACAGTAAACTTTAATATTGGTAATACCGGCTCTCCCAGCTCAGCCATAGCAACGCTAACCAACGTAAGCTGTTTTGGAGGGGCCAACGGAGGCTTTAGTGTAAGCACCAGCGGCGGTACACCGGGTTATAGCTATACCTTAACACCGGGCAACATTATCTCGGGCTTTGGTATCTTTACCGCTTTAAGCACAGGAGCCTATACCATAAATGTAAAAGACGCTTTGGGCTGTGTAACCACAGTAACAACAAACATTAGCCAGCCGGCAGCCTTAACCCTTACTTTAAGCTCATTGCAGCCATCCTGTAACGGAGGCAATAATGGTACAGTAACCGCTAATGCCGGTGGAGGAACAAGCCCTTATCAATATAACATTAACGCAGGCCCTAACCAGGCAAGTAATACTTTCAATACCAATATTTCAGCAGGGGCTTATAACGTAACGGTGATCGATAACTTAGGCTGTACATTAAGCCAAACAATTGCCGTAACACAGCCAAGCCCTATAACAGCAACCATAAGCACGATCGCTGCCAATTGTTCAAGCGCTAACGGCTCGGCCTCTGTGGCAGCCAGCGGCGGAACACCTATTTATACCTATACCTGGTCGCCACTTGGCGGCAACGGGTCACAAACAAACAGCCTTGTAGCAGGCACTTATACTGTATTGATAAAAGATACCAAGAACTGTACCTTAACGGCAGTAGCCAGCATTAGTGCTATACCTGGAGGAACAGCGGTGATTACCAATACCACTAACGTTTCTTGTTTTGGCGCAGCCAACGGCAGCTTAACAGCTAACATGATAGGTAACGTTACAGCGCCACTGAGCTATTCATGGAGCACTACCTCTACCAACCAAACGGCAGGACCATTAGCTCCGGGTAACTATACGGTAACAGTAACTGACTTTTACGGCTGTAAATCTACAGCGGTTGGCACTGTGACACAGCCAAGCTCTATTACGGTAACTCCGGCAGGATCACCTGCCTTATGCTTTGGACAGGCCAGCGGTAGTGCCAGTGTAACGGCATCAGGAGGCACACCG
The DNA here is from genome assembly GCA_943369995.1 of Chitinophaga pinensis. Lineage (GTDB taxonomy): Bacteria > Bacteroidota > Bacteroidia > B-17B0 > Aurantibacillaceae > Aurantibacillus. Next base: position 3,031 of record CALRPF020000051.1, on the reverse strand, counting down.
GGTTATACCTATTTATGGTCACCTAACGGAGCTACCACAACAGTTGCTTCAGGCCTGGCGGCGGGTAACTACAGTATCCAGGTAACCGATGCCAACAACTGTGTACAAATAAGAACCATTACTATTACCCAACCTACTTCTGTAACTATTAATACCAGTACTTTAACAGCTGCCTGCAGCCAGTCTAATGGCGCTGCCTCGGCCACTGCTACAGGCGGCACCCCTGCCTATAGCTATACCTGGAGTACGGGTTTTATAGGGCAATCTATTACTAACGTATTTGCTGGTACTTATACCGTTCAGGTAAAAGATGGCAATGGCTGTTTATATGTTTTAGCGGCTACCGTTCCTAACGCTTCGGGGCCTGCCATAGGTATTTCCAGCTTTACCAACCCAAGCTGTTTTGGTGGTAATAACGGTATTGCTACCACTACCATTAGTGGCGGTACAGCCGGCCCGGGCTTCCCGGTTTATAGCTGGAGTAACGGGCAGAATACCGGAACGGCAACTAATTTATTAAATGGTGTTTATACCGTAACCCTTACCGATGCGGCAGGTTGTAAAGCCTCTGCTTCTGTTACCATTGTTCAGCCGGCTTCTTTAACTATAAATGTAAGCGCTACCAATCCAAAATGTTTTAATGCTACCAACGGAACTGCTAACGCGGGTGTGAGTGGCGGTACGCCGGGTTATGCCTATGCCTGGTTGCCTGCGCCGGGTGCAGGTGGAACTAGTTCTACACCAAGTGGTATGGGTCCGGGTAATTATAATGTAACGGTAACCGATAGTAAGGGTTGTATCATTCAGGGTTCTGTAGCCCTGGCTAATCCACCTCAAATGTTATCAAGTGTTGCCTCTACCAATGTAAGCTGTTTTAATGCCTGCAATGGTTTAGCCGCTGCTTCGGTAAGCAATGCCATAGGCGCTGTTTCTTATTACTGGACAGGAGGGCCTTCTCCATTGACCACACAAAATGTGGCTAATCTTTGTAATGGAACTTTTACCATGCTGGCAACTGATCAAAACACCTGTACTTCTACTACCGTGTTCACTATTACCCAGCCTGCTTTATTAACTGTAAGCTTAAGTGCTGTTGGTTCGGTAAGCTGTAATGGCGGTAATAACGGTTTTGCCACTGCCGCACCAAATGGTGGAACGCCTGCTTATACATACAGCTGGAGCAATGCTCAAAGCGTTGCTACTGCAAATAATTTAACGGCCGGCCTTTATACTATTACAGTAACGGATTCTAAATCATGTACTGCTACTACGGTGGCTAATATCACACAGCCTGCCGGTTTAACAGCCAATGCTACTTCTACCAACGTTACCTGCTTTAATGCCAACAATGGTATTGGTAATGTAAGTTATGCCGGTGGTACAGGTATTCCTGCCATTTTATGGCAGCCTAGCCTTAACACCACACAAAATACAGGTGCTAATTTAGCCCCGGGTATTCACACCGTACAATTAACAGATGGTAACGGTTGCCAGATCACTAAAACTATTTCTATTACACAACCTGTTGCTTTGGTTGCTAACATTACTACGGTGGTGCCAACCAATTGCGGACAGGCTAATGGTAGTTCTTCTGTGGCTGCCAGTGGCGGGGTGGGTGCTTATACCTATCTTTGGAGTTCTAATCCTTCATTTACCAACGCCGCTATCACTAACGTAGTAGCTCAGGCATATACCATTACTGTAACCGATGGCAATGGCTGTTCGGTAAGCACAAACACCGTTATTCCTAACATTGCTGCCCCTATTGTGGCAGTAACTGCTACTGCACCTGTTGTGTGTTTTGGACAGGCTAATGGTGGAGCTACCGTGAGTGTATCGGGTGGTGCAGGGGGTAATACGTTTTTATGGTCTTATTTAGCCCAAACTACTCAAAACGTTAATAATCTTCCTAATGGTTTACATAGCATTACTGTTACTGATCTTGCTGGTTGTGTGGGTGGTGCTGTTGTTAATATTACACAGCCTACTCAATTGGTAACTGCTATTGGTTCTGTTACCAATGTGGCTTGCAGTGGACAGTTTAATGGTGCTGCGCAGATTCTTAGCAATGGCGGCACGCCTAACTACACCTATTTATGGTCGCCTAGTGCGCAAACCAATTCGGTATTAACCGGTGTGGGCAATGGTGTATATTCTTGTACGGTAACCGATGCTAATAATTGCGCCAGCTCTAAAACAGTTAATATTGGCCAGCCTAATCCTTTATTGATAACCACCAACACCGTTGTGCCTAATAACTGCTTTGGCTTTGCCAGTGGACAGATCAATACTTCTATTTCGGGTGGTACTCCCGGTTACACCCTTACATGGAGCCCGGCGCAGCCTGCCAATCCTATCATCACTAATTTAGTACAGGGGTCGTATTCTTTAAGCGTAGTTGATGTTCAAGGTTGTGCTACCAGCTCGGTGTACACCCTTAGTGATCCTCCAGCTTTAGTGATACAGTCTACCGCTACTACACAGGCTACCTGCGGCAACTCTAACGGTACTGCTAATGTAGTGATAAGCGGCGGCTCACCTTCGTTCTCTTATAACTGGAATACTTCTACACCACAGCTTACTGCAAATGCCAGCAACTTACCTCCGGGTAATTGGGTATTGACCACTACTGATGCCAAGGGTTGTGTGATTACCGCTTCGGTGAACGTAACGGCTGCGGCCTTGCCTACTGTTAGCGCTGTATCTTCAAACATCTTATGTTTTGGTCAAAGCAACGGTTCTGCTACGCTTACGGCTTCGGGCGTGGGTGGATTCTCTTACAACTGGGCTCCTTCGGGATTAACCTCTGCCATTGTTAACGGTTTGGGGCCTGCCATACATTCTGCTACCCTTACCGATGCAAACGGTTGTAAAACCTTTACTACTGTTAACATTACCGAGCCCAATGCGCTTGCACTTAACGTATCGCCGCCGCAAACCATTTGCTTTGGTAACATCGCCCAGATATTTGGACAAGCCTCAGGTGGCACCATCCCTTACAACTATACCCTAACCGATCTTACCACAAACA
>CALRPF020000050.1:0-4494 GCA_943369995.1 Chitinophaga pinensis | reverse complement strand
AGATCTTTTTATTTTTTTTTTGTCTTTTTTTAAAGTGTTGGCGTGAAGTAAAAAGATAAATTAGAAGTGATCAAGTAAACCAGTTCACATAGGCACAAATAGTGTTTGGCAGCAAATAAATTCCGATAGATTTGTGTTTTAATTTTAGCCCTTCAGATTTATGCGCTCGGGTGTTCGGGTTATCCTTTTCGATCTTTTGCAGAAATAGCTGCGAGTTAAGCTAGGCGTATAAATGATTAGGCAGACAGAAAGTAGCTTAACGAGACAGCGGTTTTTCTTTCGCTGTATCTGCGTTGCGAAAGAAAAAATTTCCTTCAAAAGATCGAAAGCGTTTTGGTTACTTTTGCGCGCCAAAAGCGACAAAAAAATCTACCAATAGGCGGGGCAAAATAACAACTGCTTATTTGCTCATTTGTACCATTATTTTGCTAGATTTTACCTAAGCGGAGTCGTAGGATTTTCACTAAGGAAAAAGTGACGCCAGAATTTATAGAAGAGAATTAATGATGAACTCCAGCATTCGGCTGCGCCAGTTCCTTTGGCAAACCGCTTCTGCAAATGCAAAAATCCTCGCTAGCGCTCGGTTTTTTGTTTTGTTCGCTTGTCTCAAAAAGCGGGCTTTTTTCGTCTCGCTCCAAAACAAAAAACCCTTAACTATTGCTAGTAAAGGGTTTCAGGTTTTTTATTGTGGTACCAATGGGGGAAAGGTCGTACTATGAGCTCGATGATTTCCATAAAATACTGGAATTTACCGGTCTTTTAGAGCCTTTTTCCGATTGATAAAATTTCTTCAAATACCCCCTTTTGGGCTTCATATGTAAAGTTAAAAAATCTTTGAGTTTTAACAATTAAAAAGGGGGCTAATTTCGAGGAAACTTAAACGAAAATAATTCATTAAATAGAAAGCAAATTATTGGACCGACGTTCTATTCAACGTCGACGTACATGTACTTGAAATTAGTTATTAAAGTATTAATTTTAGTAAAATCGTCTTGTCCCAAGTTACAATCAAAATACTTATTTAAGGAATATTCTTCTAGTATTACAGGAATTTCTGAAAGAGTAGTTCGTTTTGATGTTTAGTTAAATTTCGCCCTAAATTCCAAAGGACTCAGCCCACTTTTGCTCTTAAATAATTTACTAAAACTTTGAGAATGTTCAAATCCTAATTGATAGGCTATTTCACTTACCGAAAGATTGGTAGTCGATAATTTCTCTTTTGCTTTTGCAATCAGTTTGTCATGTATGTGTTGTTGTGTGTTCTGTCCTGTAAGTACCCTTAGTAAATTGCCTAAATAGCTCGGTGATACATGTAATTTTTCCGCAACGAATTGAACTGAAGGCAATCCTTTTGAAATCAAGTCATCGCCATTGAAATATTCAGATAATAGATATTCCAATTGCTCCAAAATTTGGTGATTGGCTTTCTCTCTTGTTATGAACTGTCGATTGTAAAATCTTTCTGAATAACTAAGCATGTTTTCGATATGGGTAATGATAATTTGCTTGCTAAACTTGTCAATATTTGAATGGCATTCTTGACTTATATTTTCAATAATTCCATGAATTATTCTTTCTTCCTTATCAGACAAAAACAAAGCTTCGTTTACTGAATAGTCAAAAAAACCATACTGTTTAATAGTGGCTGCTAAAGTTGTATTCCATAAAAAATCAGGATGTACTAATAGCATATAACCACTTGGACGAAACTTCTTTTTATCTTCTATTTTTACACCAAAAAGTTGACCTGGCGACATAAAGAATAGAATACCATCGTCAAAATCATATTGCTGTTGTCCGTATGTAAACTTACTCCCGAAGTTTCTTTTTAAAGCAATGGAATAAAAATCGAATGTCCAATTTACATCTTCTGTTTCTTCTGTATATTTAATACTACTAAAATCAACAATACTAATCAATGGATGCATAGGCTTAGGTAAGCCCCTAAGCCTATGATATTCACTAATTGTTTTTATCTTAATTAATTTCTTACTCGGCATTGATTAAACATTATTATACATTTTGTAAAAGTATAAATAGTTGACATACTATGATACATTTGTTACAAAATCGGTTGATGTAGAAATGGATTGCCACTTTTGAAATTCATCTATATTTGCATTCATTTTGTCAATTGCCATTTGGTAAGCATCGCTTCCTAGCAATAAATGCAAAGGTGGATTTTCTAATTCCGTTAAAGTGTTTATAGCAGTAGCAAATTTAATAGGGTCGCCTGGCTGATAACCGCTATACTGTTGCCACATTTTCATTTGCTCCTCAGATTTGTAAGCGCTAATTAAGTTTGAAGTGATTTGAAGTGAATCGCTGTTCATAAAATTAGTTCTGAATAAACCTGGAATAGCTACTGTGACTTTTATGCCTAAATCTTTCACTTCATTGCGAAGCGATTCTGATAAACCAATAATGGCAAACTTTGCCGCATCGTAGCTTCCAGAAAAGGAAGAGCCTATGTAGCCTGCAATAGATGAAATATTTATAATGTGCCCACCTTGTTGTTTTCTTAACTGTGGCATTGATAAACGTATTACATTAATGGGTCCAAATAAATTTACATCCATTGTCTTCCTAATTTCCGTATCTGTTAACTCTTCTAATGCCCCAACCAGACCATAGCCTGCATTGTTTACAATTACATCAAGTGAACCAAATCGGTCAATAGTTTTTTCAATTGCATTTTTAACTTCTGTTTCGTTGGTTATATCCACATTTAATGCAAACAAATTTTCATGGTTACCACATTCAGCTATAATGTCGGGGGCATTACGCGAAGTTGCCGCAACTTTGTTTCCTTCATCTAATAGGTGCTTTGTAAGAGCTAACCCTAATCCTTTTGAAGCTCCTGTAATAAACCAGGTCTTTTTCTTTTTATTAGTCATGTATATTTTTTAATTATCTATCTAAATGCTTATTGCTGATTGTATACAGATGCAAACTCCTTCGCAAAATCTTTCATTTTTACACTACCTAATACAGGTTTATTACTGTTATAATCATCATACAAATTTTGAACTCTTCCAATATTCATTTCTATCAATCCTTTGGCTGTGTTAGGATTAAAACCAGCAGATAATAACCCTTCCAGAAATTGATCAGACGGAATGGAGATCCATTTTAACTCAGGTTTACCAATGGCTTCTCCTAAAATTTCCGCTACTTCATTGGGTGAAACTTCATCGCTCGCAATATAACGTACGGATCTACCTGAAAATGGTTTTTCGAATTCTTCCGCAATTACAGTTGCAATATCAATAGGTGAAACCCATGGTTCTTTTACATCACCACCATAATTCTGCACAATTACTCCTTGAGATTTTATCGACTGAACAAAACCATACATATTGTAATAAAAACCTACGGGTCTCATAAATTTAATCGAAACCGCTTCTGGTAACTCTCTCAAAATGTTTTCTACTTTATGATGAGTAGAAAGCATGCCTACACCCTCGAGAGTATGAGCACCAACACTACTCAAATGGATAAGATTTTTTACACTGGAATTTTTAACTGCTTGTACATAACAATCGGCAATGTATAGCCAAGATGACTTTGGATCAGGATTTTGTTTAAAGTAGCTAGGAGGCGGTTCCATTAAATATACTGCATCTGCACCCTTGAAAGTGCTACTAAGAAACTCAACATCCTGAATAGCGCCTATTGCTGGCTTTGCACCTAAGGCAATAATGTCTGTTTGCTTTTCAGCCTTGCTACTAATGATTGTTACCGAGTGCCCCTTGGCAATTAATTCTGCTGAAAGGGGTCTGCTAATGTGGCCCAATGAACCTGTTATTACTATTTTCATTTCTCTATTTTTTTTGTTAATGCAAAATTGCAACGATTAAAAAAATAGATGTAGCCAATATGACTGTTTTTGTAGCTAAAACGAACTATTTGCAACAGATACTAACGTTAACTGATATTTTTTTTCTCTTGTCCAGTTATTTCTGTTGGTGTTACACCAAATTGCTTTTTGAAGGCATAAGAAAAATGTGATAATGTTTCAAAACCTAGTTCTAAATAAATGTCAGACGGTTTTAGTTTTTTCTTCTCTATGAGAAAATAGGCTTCATGCAAACGTTTTTTAACTAACCAATGGTTTGGTGTGTCATTGAAAATGGATTTAAAATCACGCTTGAAAGCGGACAAGCTTCGACCTGTCAAAAATGCAAAGCGGTCGACACTTACATTAAATTTAAAATTTTTATTCATAAACTCCTCAATGTCTATCTTTTGTGGAATACCGTAATCAAAAAATAAACCAGCTAGTTCAGGCTGTTTTTCTAACAGAATTAAAATCAATTCTTCGCGCTTTACATCAGCGAAAGGCTCTTTGATTATTCCTTGATGCAAGAGATGAGATAATGAATTGATAAAAGTGGGTAACAGTTTATTTGAGCTCAATCGTATAAAAGTGTTTTCAGAATTAAAAATGACATTTTTTGTGCCATATTTTTCTTGAAAGCTTTTGAGGAATTT
>CALRPF020000049.1:0-5344 GCA_943369995.1 Chitinophaga pinensis | reverse complement strand
TCAGCAGGTTCATCAACATCGGCTCCCGGAACTCAGGTGATTCCATACTCAGGTTTTATTGGTGGCACAGGAGGTAACGGTTTAAATTATTTTAGCGGTAATTATCCAAATGTAACGCAAGAAAATGTTTATAGCACTGGTGATGTTTACCAATCAGAATTTTCAAAAATACTTCCTAACGCCGCTTATTTTACACAAGGTTCAGGTAAATTATTCAGATCAACAGATGTTAGATCATCAGATCCGGTTCAGGTTGACTTGTTATCAAACTCAAGATTACAAACAATCATTCCTTTCGATAACACAACTTATGGCGCTACAGGAACTCCGTTTAAAATGTGGGAAACTTATGGTCAAACAACCGTTAATCCTGACTCAGCTGTATTTTATAATGATACATTACGCTTTTCTGCTTCAATGATCGGTGTTGCTACTTTAACTTCACAAACTACTTTTAGTTTTTCTGCGGCAAGATCAAGTGCTGCTGCATTAATAGATAGTATCGCCATAAGAACGGGTACTGTTTTATTACCACTTTCAGGCTCTGCGGCCAATGCACCGGGCTTTACAGGTTCAGATAAAAAAGATATTATGATTAAGTTATCAAATACCTATACTGTTCCGACTGTAGGTACAACAACACCTGGTATTGCCAGTCAAATTGGCCCGGTTGTTTCTGCTAGCACATCGGTAGTCTTAAATCAAACATCTTTATTAGATAATATAACTGTAACTTTTAATGCGCCCCCATTCTTATCTAAAACAACTGCTAGTAGTTCTACGGTTCCAGATTTCGCGGCCTATTACCGTGTGTTTTGTACGGTATTTTATAAGATTCCCGCGGGTAGCACAGTTACTGTGGTAGATGATAAGATTGCAACAAAAACAGCTACTTATTCAACGGTCTTAACAAACTCATTAAGCTGGCAATATGGAAGCTCGTCAACAGCTTATTCACTTACAGCAACAAATACCGTAGGTGTAACCAATCCTACATTTGTTGCAATGCCGGGATCTATTACCAGCACAAATAATCCCATTGTAGTTCAACCGATAACTACAACTAACTATTCTATATTTGCCTACGGTACATATACAGTTTCGGCAAAACCTGTAACTTATACTATTAATGCAGTTCCTGCCGGTACAGCCTCTATTTCAAATCCGACTTATAATTTGCAACCTGGTAATGTTACTCAAACAACAACGGCTTTTGTTGTAACACCTACTACCACTACAAATTATACAATTACAGAAACCGGTACCGGAACTTTAACATCTCAGGATACGTATAGTACAGTAAACTCATCAACCTATAATTTAACGCCGGGTAACGTTAATCAATCAACACCTGTATTTACTGTAACAACGCCAACCACAGGTTTAACTACTTACACTTTACTCGGTATCAGCTCAAATACACCAATTGGTGCTAATACAAGTACAACGGCTATTTTACCTCTGGTAACAACTACAAATAACATTGGTTATTTCTTAGCGGCTGTTCCTCCAAAAAACAAACCGGTTAAAATGGAAATGGGCACTTCTGCAAGAATAGCTATGGGTTACGGAGCTAATGTTTATGTTTCTAATGCTCCTTTAAGTTTAAATAATCCTTTAAGCATGATCAATGTGAGTGCTGACAAATGTTTAACTACTGACGCTTCGGGTAATAAATTATCAGGTTCTTCAAATACGGTAGCTGTTAGTGGCACTGTTACTGCTTTAGAGTGGAGCAAAAACGGTACCGAATTATATTATGCAACAAATGATGCATTAACTGGTAATAAGTTCTTATATCGTGTATCTTATCTAGACGCTTTATTAGATTCAACTGCAAAAAGCTACTCTGGTAAATTACACACCAATGTATTCACTTTCTCTAACACAGTTGCACCTAATGGAACAAAAAACAACCCACGTTGCCCTTACAGAACGGCTTTATTAGGCGGACCATATACTAAGCTTATTACAGGTATCAGCGTTACTAATGATGATAAAGCGATTGCTGTTACTTTTGATGATCCATCTGGAACAAAAGTAATGTATAGCACTGTAGCTGATGTTAGAAAATGTAATTCTACAAACGTTGCACTTGTATCTAAAAACGGTACAGGTTTACCTACAACAAAAATATACTGCTCTTTAATGGAAAGATCAGATAACAAAAAAGTTTTTGTTGGTACTGATTTTGGTGTTTATAAAACAGATGATATTACTGCCGCTTCTCCTACATGGGTGGATGCTAATAACAACCAGCTACCACCATTACAGGTATTTGATCTTAAACAACAGGTAATGAGGTCGTGGGATTGTTATAACAGCGGTGTTATTTATGCTGCTACTAACGGACGCGGTGTTTGGATAAATAAAGATAACCAGGTAAATTACTATGTTTCTGTAGAAGAATTAGCTGCAAAATCCGAAAACAATATGAGCCTGTATCCAAATCCTACAAACGGAGATGTATACGTAACCTTTGCTGCTGCTGATGGTGAATCTGCAACACTAAGTGTAATGGATATTAATGGCCGTGTTGTTAAAACTGAAAACTTAGGTAAATTAAGTTCAGCAGGTGATCTTACTTACACGTTCCAAACTACAGATCTTGCTAGCGGAATGTACATTGTTAACGTAAACGGTACTTCAGGTACAAAACGTGTTGCTAAATTAATTGTAACTAAATAACATTGATCTTTTGATAAAAAAAGCTGCTTGTAATAAGCAGCTTTTTTTTTGGACTTAATTTTAAATCTTAATTCATTAAAATGAAAACAACCGAGGCCGATTCTTTTTACGATCATTTAGAACAAATGAGCGTTACCGAACTTCTTACAAATATTAATAAAGAAGACAAAACAGTACCTCTTGCTGTTGAAAAAGTAATACCACAAATTGAAAAATTAGTAAATGGTATTGTTGAAAGTTTATCAAACGGCGGACGTTTATTTTATATTGGTGCAGGTACGAGCGGCAGGTTGGGAATAGTTGACGCGAGCGAATGCCCGCCAACTTACGGTATTGCGCATGGCATTGTAATTGGTTTAATTGCCGGTGGCGATGAAGCGATAAGAAAAGCTGTGGAATTTGCCGAAGATGATCTGCAACAAGGCTGGGAAGATCTTAAAAAACACAATATTACTTCTAAAGATGTGGTGGTGGGTATTGCCGCATCTGGCTCTACTCCATATGTAATTGGCGCTTTAAAAAAATGCAATACCGAAAAAATTTTAACAGGTTGCATTAGCTGCAATGCCGGAAGCGAAATGGCCGCTGTTTCAAAATTACCAATTGAAGTTGTTGTTGGTCCTGAATTCGTAACAGGCTCTACACGTATGAAAAGTGGCACCGCGCAGAAATTAGTTTTAAATATGATCTCAACTTCGGTAATGATAAAGCTTGGCCGTGTAAAAGGAAATAAAATGGTAGACATGCAACTAAGTAATAATAAATTGGTAGATCGCGGAGCAAACATGCTTATGAAAAATACCGGTTTAGAAAATTACGAAGAAGCAAAAGCACTGTTATTAAAACACGGCAGTGTAAGAAAAGCTACCGAAGCTTATAAAAAGTAACCATCATTGTCAATTAATCTATTTCGGTATTATAAATATCCCATTTAATTATTCGGAAGTTTTCATTCACCGAAGCGATAACGATAAGAATGCAGTAGTTGAATCTAACTTCTTTTTCTCGCACCTTGAAAGATTTTAATATTTATTAATATTAAGAAAGCCTGTATTGGTTTACCCTTTGCGGGCTTTTTGATTAAAATGAGTAAACCAGTAAAATGTGAAAAGCTACCACTTTTAAAGAAAAAAGGTGTTTTTAAAAAGAAGCGATTAAAAGTTATTTTGTTTTATGATAATTTAAACGAATCTATTAATGTTTAAATAAACCTTTTGGTATGATAAAATATCTCTCAAACAAACTAGTAAAAACTTTTGCCATTGTTGCTTTGGCAGGATTAACAGGAGTTGTAGAAGCTCAGAGCTGGTCTCAGGCCGGACCTATTTATAACGCGGGAAGATCAAGAAACATAATAGTTGACAAGAACGATCTTTCTGGAAACACTATGTATGTAGGAAGCGCGTCAAGCGGCTTATTCTACACAAATGATGGCGGGGTTAATTGGAACGCCATGGTTTTAGCTAACAACCAATTAAATATTAGTTATATAGCACAGGCAGCCGATGGTAAAATTTATGTTGCCACTGGTGAAGGGTTTTTAAGACCGGGTCAAAAATTAAAAGCGCAAGCCGGAACGGGCTTATATGTTGTTAATGGTGCAAGCTTAACATTGGTTGCATCAAGCACTGTTGTTGGTACGGTAATTAACCGTATTGCATGCAGCCCTTCAAACGCTAATAAAATTGCATTAGCTACTAACTTAGGCGTTATGATAGGTGATATTACAAATCCTTCAAGTTTTGTTGTAGCTGTTCCCTCATCAACTGTTGTTAGCGGACAAGATGTTAAGTTTGATAATTCAGGTATTTTATATTTTTCGCAGGGAAATGAAACTTCTATAGGGTCTGCAGCTTTGGCTGAAGCGTCTAAAGTTTATAAATCAACAGATAATACTTTAAGCAGCTTTACTCAATTATCAAATTTAAACTCGCCTTTATTACAAAACGATATTTATGGGCGTATTGAATTAGCCATAGCGCCATCAAACAACTCTGTAATTTATGCTTCTTGCGCCAGTAAATTTGCAGGAAACGGAGCTCCAGGCTCTCCAAACTTAAAAGGTTTATTTGTTTCTTATGATGCTGGTGTAACCTGGGGTTTAATTTTACAAGGTTCTTCTCAGTTAGATCCATTAATGAATGGTGAGACTTTCGCTAATGTTGTTGTGGGCGGTACTGCTGCTTCAGGCGATTACGCGCATGTTATTGCAGTTGATCCTTTTGATTCTGATCGGTTATATATTGGCAGTTACCAATTTTATTTCTGGAAAAGAACAGGTGGTCCTAACTCAAACCCTGTTGGAACATGGACTAAAAAAGGCGTTACATTTGTTCCTAACTCACAATTCTTTTTAGCAAGAAACATTCACGATATTAAATTTATTACTTCGGGCAGCTCCATCTCAAAATTTTTCTTTGTTACAGATGCGGGTATTTACAGATCAACAGATGTATTAAACGGGCAATTCGGTTTAACAAGCTTTCAACCATTTTACAAAGGTTTAGTTACAGGTCAGTTTAACTCCGTTAGTATTGAGCGTTTTCCTTTATCAGCAGGTTCATCAACATCGGCTCCCGGAACTCAGGTGATTCCATACTCAGGTTTTATTGGTGGCACAGGAGGTAACGGTTTAAATTATTTTAGCGGTAATTAT
>CALRPF020000048.1:0-5838 GCA_943369995.1 Chitinophaga pinensis | reverse complement strand
GGAAAGAGGAGAAAAAATATTTTAAAAAAAGATTAAAATTTTTTAAAAAATATTTGGATGTGATAAAAAGGATATGTACTTTTGCACCCCCGAAAAGAAAAGAGGAGCGAGAAAAACAGGGGTTAAGTTCATTAAGTTTTGATTTTTAGTAGAGAGGAAGGCAGATCAACGTAAGATTGGAAGCTGGATCGCTTGAAGAAATATATAAAGACGTTCATTGACAAGATTGGTAAATAAGATTAATAGTAAGTGACTCATTTACGCAAGTAAATAGTATACATTAATTAACACACAAGCTTTAAAGTATAGCGATATACACTAGCCCTTGAGGGATGTTGCTATAACAGACAACATTACGTCCTTAAGAAATAATATAAAATATGAAATGAGCTAATTAGCAAGTTTTATGAAGTAAGCAGCAATGCGAACGGATTAGATCTAAGGGACAAACTTTTTTTTACAATGGAGAGTTTGATCCTGGCTCAGGATGAACGCTAGCGGCAGGCTTAATACATGCAAGTCGAGGGGCAGCAGGGTAGCAATATCGCTGGCGACCGGCGCACGGGTGCGTAACACGTATACAATCTGCCTTTAACAGGGGGATAGCCTTTCGAAAGAGAGATTAATACCCCATAATACAAGAATCGGCATCGATTTTTGTTGAAAGTTCCGACGGTTAGAGATGAGTATGCGTCTGATTAGCTAGATGGTGAGGTAACGGCTCACCATGGCCACGATCAGTAGGGGATCTGAGAGGACTACCCCCCACACGGATACTGAGACACGGATCCGACTCCTACGGGAGGCAGCAGTAAGGAATATTGGACAATGCCCGCAAGGGTGATCCAGCCATGCCGCGTGCAGGAAGACGGCCCTATGGGTTGTAAACTGCTTTTATACCGGAGAAAACCTCCCCTCGTGAGGGGAGCTGATAGTATGGTAAGAATAAGCATCGGCTAACTTCGTGCCAGCAGCCGCGGTAAGACGAAGGATGCAAGCGTTATCCGGATTCATTGGGTTTAAAGGGAGCGTAGGCGGCCTTATAAGTCAGTGGTGAAATCTTTGGGCTTAACCCAAAAATTGCCATTGATACTGTAGGGCTTGAGTACAGTTGCTGTGGGCGGAATATGACATGTAGTGGTGAAATACATAGAGATGTCATAGAACACCGATTGCGAAGGCAGCTCACAAAACTGTAACTGACGCTGAGGCTCGAAAGTGCGGGGATCAAACAGGATTAGATACCCTGGTAGTCCGCACTGTAAACGATGATTACTCGCTGCTGGAAGGTAACTTTCAGTGGCTTAGCGAAAGCGATAAGTAATCCACCTGGGGAGTACGCCGGCAACGGTGAAACTCAAAGGAATTGACGGGGGCCCGCACAAGCGGAGGAGCATGTGGTTTAATTCGATGATACGCGAGGAACCTTACCAGGGCTTGAAAGTTAGGGAATAACTCTGAAAGGAGTTAGTCAGCAATGACCCGAAACTAGGTGCTGCATGGCTGTCGTCAGCTCGTGCCGTGAGGTGTTGGGTTAAGTCCCGCAACGAGCGCAACCCCTACCATTAGTTGCCAGCGGTTCGGCCGGGGACTCTAGTGGAACTGCCCGCGCAAGCGGAGAGGAAGGTGGGGATGACGTCAAGTCATCACGGCCCTTACGTCCTGGGCTACACACGTGCTACAATGGCTATTACAGAGGGCAGCTACATGGCAACATGATGCAAATCTTCAAAAATAGTCTCAGTTCGGATTGGAGTCTGCAACTCGACTCCATGAAGCTGGATTCGCTAGTAATCGCGCATCAGCAATGGCGCGGTGAATACGTTCCCGGGCCTTGTACACACCGCCCGTCAAACAATGGAAGTTGGGGGTATCTAAAGTCGGTTGCCGCAAGGCGCCGCCTAGGGTAAAACTGATAACTGGTGTTAAGTCGTAACAAGGTAGCCGTACCGGAAGGTGCGGCTGGAACACCTCCTTTCTGGAGCCATCCCTCGATACAAGGGTGTGTTAAGTTGTATATTGTCATTTGCTATTAATCGAATTTACCTTTCTTTTTAAAATTAAACATTAACCTAAAGTACACCCAAATAAGAGCTAGGGGTAAGGCTTTGAGCCACACTGACTATAAACTAATAAAACAGTCCCGTAGCTCAGTTGGTTAGAGCACTACACTGATAATGTAGGGGTCAGCGGTTCAAATCCGCTCGGGACTACATGAGGTTTCAAGTTAAAGGTTTAAAGTTTCAAGTTCTGATAGAACAAGAAACCCTAAACAAAAAACAAGAAACTAGATAACGCTTAAGATTTGGGGGATTAGCTCAGCTGGCTAGAGCGCCTGCCTTGCACGCAGGAGGTCATCGGTTCGACTCCGATATTCTCCACAGGTTTAGTTCAAGTAGTTTCAACGCTACAAAAACTAGATAATGTTCTTTGACATATTGATAAAGACACGAGATCCATTATTATCGCAGGATATAATGGTGACATAACAGATAGACTTTTAATAAGTAAGTCTTTAAACAAATTATTCTTATCCACTATTAAGTTAGTGCGATAAAATCTTACCACTATTAAATTAGTGAGTAAATAGAAAGTAAATAAGGGCGCATGGAGGATGCCTTGGCTCTTGGAGGCGAAGAAAGACGTGATAAGCTGCGATAAGCTGCGGGGATTGGCAAATACGAATTGATCCGCAGATTTCTGAATGGGGCAACCCGGTACATTGAAGATGTATCACACCGCAAGGTGAGCAAACCCTCTGAACTGAAACATCTAAGTAGGAGGAGGAGAAGAAAATAACATATGATTTCGTAAGTAGTGGCGAGCGAACGCGAAAGAGCCCAAACCAGAGTAATTACGGTTACTTTGGGGTTGTAGGACTACAATGTGGACTTTAGTTTGATAGCAGAACAGGTTTGGAAAGGCCGACCATAGCGGGTGATAGTCCCGTATGCGACATCAGATTAATACCTAGTAGTATCCTGAGTACTGCGGGGTCGGAGACGCCCTGTAGGAAACTGCCGGCACCATCCGGTAAGGCTAAATACTCCCAAGAGACCGATAGTGAACTAGTACTGTGAAGGAAAGGTGAAAAGAACCGTGAACAACGGAGTGAAATAGAACCTGAAACCATGCGCTTACAAGCGGTCGGAGCCCTTAAGTGGGGTGACGGCGTGCCTTTTGTATAATGAGCCTACGAGTTGCTCTTTACTGGCAAGGTTAAGAACTTAAGGTTCGTCAACCGAAGCGAAAGCGAGTCTGAATAGGGCGAAAGAGTCAGTAGAGGCAGACGCGAAACCTTGTGATCTACCCATGGTCAGGATGAAGTCCCGTTAACCCGGGATGGAGGTCCGAACCGATAAGCGTTGAAAAGCTTCCGGATGAACTGTGGGTAGGGGTGAAAGGCTAATCAAACTGGGAAATAGCTCGTACTCCCCGAAATGCCTTTAGGGGCAGCGTAGAGGTTAAGTCTTATAGAGGTAGAGCTACTGATTGGATGCGGGGGAAGCGATTCCTACCAAGTCCTGACAAACTCCGAATGCTATAAGATATACTCTGCAGTGAGCCCGTGGGTGCTAAGGCCCACGGACGAGAGAGGGAGAACTCAGACCAACAGCTAAGGTCCCAAAATCTATACTAAGTTGATATAACGTGGTCCGACTGCATTGACAGCCAGGATGTTTGCTTGGAAGCAGCCATTCATTTAAAGAGTGCGTAACAGCTCACTGGTCGAGCGGTTGGGCGTGGATGATACTCGGGCATCAAGTATAGTACCGAAGCTTTGGATTGTATAATTTATTATACACTGGTAGGGGAGCATTCTAACTGCGTTGAAGAAGCTGCGTAAGCGCTATTGGAGCGGTTAGAAAAGCAAATGTAGGCATAAGTAACGATAAAACAGGCGAGAAACCTGTTCGCCGATAGACTAAGGTTTCCTGAACAACGATAATCGGTTCAGGGTTAGTCGGGTCCTAAGGTGAAGCCGAACGGCGTAATCGATGGACAACTGGTTAATATTCCAGTACTAATACCACTGCGATGGAGAGACGAAAAAACGTAAATGCGACGCACGGACGGAAGTGTGCGTTTAAGACCGTAGGGCTTTTCTTGGTAGGTAAATCCGCCAGGATTCTGAAAGTTGAAAGTACCTTGAGCCGTCAGGCAAGAGGATATGCATCCAAGTATGTTTCCGAGAAAAACTTCTAAGCTTCAGGTGAGTATTACCCGTACCGCAAACCGACACAGGTAGTCAAGTAGAATATACTAAGGCGCTCGAGTGATCCGTGGCTAAGGAACTAGGCAAATTAACCCCGTAACTTCGGGAGAAGGGGTGCCCCCAGCAATGGGGGCCGCAGAGAAATGGCGGTGGCGACTGTTTAACAAAAACACAGGGCTTTGCAAAAACGAAAGTTGAAGTATAAGGCCTGACACCTGCCCGGTGCTGGAAGGTTAAGAGGAGAGGTCATCGCAAGAGAAGCTTTGAATCGAAGCCCCAGTAAACGGCGGCCGTAACTATAACGGTCCTAAGGTAGCGAAATTCCTTGTCGGGTAAGTTCCGACCTGCACGAATGGTGTAACGATCTCCGCTCTGTCTCAGCCACGAGCTCGGTGAAATTGTGGTATCAGTGAAGACGCTGATTACCCGCAACGGGACGGAAAGACCCCATGCACCTTTACTATAGCTTAACATTGACTCTGGATAATTGATGTGTAGGATAGGTGGGAGACTTTGAAGTGGTGGCGCTAGCCATCATGGAGTCAACGTTGAAATACCACCCTTTAATTATTTGGCGTCTAACTCCGCAAGGAGGACATTGTTTGGTGGGTAGTTTGACTGGGGTGGTCGCCTCCGAAAGGGTATCGGAGGCTTTCAAAGGTCCGCTCAGTACGCTTGGTAACCGTACGTAGAGCGCAATAGCATAAGCGGGCTTGACTGTGAGGCCGACAAGCCAAGCAGGTACGAAAGTAGGATATAGTGATCCGGTGGTTCCGCATGGAAGGGCCATCGCTCATAGGATAAAAGGTACGCTGGGGATAACAGGCTGATCCTTCCCAAGAGCTCACATCGACGGGAGGGTTTGGCACCTCGATGTCGGCTCGTCACATCCTGGGGCTGGAGAAGGTCCCAAGGGTTCGGCTGTTCGCCGATTAAAGTGGCACGCGAGCTGGGTTCAGAACGTCGTGAGACAGTTCGGTCCCTATCTGTTGTGGGCGTTAGAAAATTGAGGGGCGCTGACTCTAGTACGAGAGGACCGAGTCGGACAAACCGCTAGTGTGCCTGTTGTTCCGCCAGGAGCACCGCAGGGTAGCTATGTTTGGATGAGATAAGCGCTGAAAGCATCTAAGTGCGAAACTCACCTCAAGATAAGTTTTCTTTATAAGGAT
Source organism: Chitinophaga pinensis (assembly GCA_943369995.1). GTDB lineage: Bacteria > Bacteroidota > Bacteroidia > B-17B0 > Aurantibacillaceae > Aurantibacillus. Next base: position 453 of record CALRPF020000048.1, on the reverse strand, counting down.
CGTGGAAGACTACCACGTTGATAGGTTACAGGTGTAAAGGCAGTAATGTCAAAGCCGAGTAATACTAATTGTCCGTAAGCTTTCTGTAAAAAGAGTCGATAGTCTTTAGTCGTTAGACTAATACTATCGACTCGAAAAAAAATATCTCGTGTCTTTATTCAATTTTGTTATTTTAAACTTAAGTCGTTAGACTTTAGTCTGTAGTATTTAGTCCCTCACAAGACTGACTACTATTGACTCAAAACTAACAACTGTTTATCCCTTTATGGCGTCTATTGCGGTGGGGATCACCTCTTCCCATTCCGAACAGAGAAGTTAAGCCCACCTGCGCAGATGGTACTTGGCCTAAAGCCCGGGAGAGTATGTCGATGCCAATTTTAAATCAATCCTCACTATTTATTTAGTGGGGATTTTTTTTGACCAAAATTTTGAAATAAAAATAAACTACACTAA
>CALRPF020000047.1:0-6900 GCA_943369995.1 Chitinophaga pinensis | reverse complement strand
CAGGTGCCAACGCTTACAATTGGTTGCCGGTTGCTTTAAGCGGATCGGCTGTTGTGGTCAATCCAACCGTTACAACAACCTATACTGTTACTGGTACAAGTGCCGCGGGTTGTTCAAATTCTATAACCATTACTTTAATTGTTAATCCTATTCCTTCTTTAACGGTGGTAGCTTCACCTACTGCCATTTGCAGCGGCAACTCAACAACTTTAACAGGTACTGCGGCAAACGGCGGACCGTTCGTCTCTATCTGGAACCCGGGTGCTATTGCAGGTACTACTGCCGTTGTTTCTCCGGCTGTAAATACAGTTTATACTTGGAGTGTGGTAAATAGTTTTTTATGTTCAAATACAAAAACAATAAACATTAATGTTACTACTACGCCTACTGTTATTGCTTCCGCCAGTAGCTCAACTAATTGTGCTGGCGCTTCCACTACTTTATCGGCAACAGGGGCAGGTTCGTATACATGGAACCCCGGTGCATTAACTGGTGGAACTTTAACAGTTGCTCCTACTATTACAACCACTTATTCCGTTACTGGTGCCAACGGTTCGTGTACAAATACTAAAACGCTTACTATTACAGTTAACCCTAATCCTACAATAACGGCGGCTGCCTCGCCAACAAATATTTGTGCAGGAAGCGCTGCTACTTTATCTTCTTCGGGGGCTGCTTCTTATACATGGAATCCCGGGGCTTTAACCGGGGGAACAATTACCGTTAACCCTGCTGCAACTACGCTTTATACCGTTACAGGAACTAACGCTTTTGGCTGTACCGCAACCAATACAGTTAATTTAATTGTTACGCCTAATCCAACTTTAATTATTGGTGTTCCGCTTGTGCCAATTTGTGTAGGTAATAATGCTACTTTAACTGCCTTAGGGGCCACTAACTACACCTGGTTACCAGGAGGTTCGACCTCAACAGTATTAGTTACTCCTTTAACAGCTACTAGCATATTTACTTTGATCGGTTCAAACGGTTTATGCCAGGCAACTCAAACCGTTGGTTTAGTTCCAAGTCCTAACCCAACAATAAATGTAACAGCGTCTCCAACAACGATATGTCTTGGAAATAGTTCAACCTTAACGGCGTTTGGCGCTACAACCTATTCATGGAGCACAACAGCAACAGGATCGACAACTGTAGTCACGCCAACTATAAACACTACATACACAGTTACGGGAATAGACTTTAATAATTGTTCGGCGCAAAACACTATTAATGTTAACGTATCTCCTATACCAACATTAACTGCTACAGCTTCTGCTACATCCGTTTGTGTTGGCACAACAGTTACCTTAACCGCTAACGGTTCCGGCACTTACACCTGGAACCCGACAGGTTTAACAACATCAACAATTACTGATACGCCTACAATTACGACAATATATACGGTTTCAAGCAGTAATGCGTTTGGTTGCACAGGCAACGCAACGGTTATGGTGGTTGTAAATTCTGTGCCTGCTTTAACTGTTTCGCCGTTAAATGCAACTATATGCAGCGGCTACTCAACAACGCTTACAGCGCTAGGCGCAAGCAACTACACCTGGTTGCCAAGCGGCAATACAACATCTGCAACGGTTGAAGCACCAACCGTAAATACAACGTATACAGTTACAGGCGCAAACGGTGTTTGCTCGTCATCATTTACTGTTGGTGTTTTTGTAACGCCTTTACCTGCAAATTTAACCGCTACAACAAGTGGTTCAATTACCTGCTCCGCTCAAACGGTTACTTTAACAGGCAGCTCAACATCAACCAACGTAAATTATTTATGGAATGGGCCGGGCTCTTATACATCTACTGTGCAAAATCCAACAGTAAATGTGCAGGGAACATATACATTTAATGTTATAGATAATAGCACGGGCTGTATCGCGTCTGTTACCCTAAGTGTTCCTACTGACTCTACAATCCCTTCAGTTACAGTAACTGCAAGTGGAAGTATAACCTGTGCAGACGCGAGTGTTACAATAAACGCAAGCTCAACTTCTACGAATGTATCTTATGCATGGGCGGGGCCTTTAAGTTTCACGAGCACCGCACAAACGTTTACTTCAAGCCAATCAGGTGTTTATACGGTTACGGTAATCGATCTTAACAGCACGTGTTCAACTACAGCAATGGTTTCTGTAGGCATTCATACAAATGTTGTTACAACAGCATCTATTACTCCAGCAACTTGTACCGGTAGTGTTTCTAATAATGATGGAACGATCAGTTTATCAAATTTTACAGTTACAGATAAATACGATTACGTTGCGGGAAGCACCTACACCGGAACAGCTACTTATTTAACCGCAGCAACTATTCCTACAACGGGCATTGTTACAAACACCTTATCTAACCCAACCGGAACAGTAGCTTACACCATAAGACTATTTGACGCAAAAGGCTGTATTAAAGACACTACATTAATCTTAATTCCGATAAATTGTTTATCGGTAAATTCTTTAGGAATTGCGAAAGCTGTTAGTGCATCAACTTTAAATTTAGATGGAAGTTATGATATCACTTATAAAGTAGTGGTTAAAAATTACGGCTTGTTACCATTAACAGATGTTACATTAACCGAAAACCTTAATAACACGTTCCCTTTACCGTCAACCTTCACGTTAACATCTGCACCAGCAATAACTTCAACAGGAAGCAGCTTAACAATAGATCCGGCATTTGATGGAAATTTACAAACGTCATTAACTACTGGTTTAACGAGTACTTTAAATATTGGACAAACGGATACAATAACATTTGGTGTAAAAATATTCACAAACGGTTTCTTTGGTCCATTCAATAACTCCGTAATTGGTTTAGCAAGTCCTAGCCCAAGTGTATACGTGAGCGATTCCTCTCAAATTGGCTTAGATCCGGATCCCGATGCAGATCTTGATCCTACAAATAATAACATTCCAACTCCTATTCAGTTTACTCCAAATATTTTCTTTGGTATAACTAAAACAGGAGAGGTTGGTCCAAAGCAGGCAGATAAAACATATGACATCACGTATACAATTACTATTCATAATTTAGGGAACGATACATTAAAAAATATTACTGCTAAAGACAGTCTGTTTAATAATACAATTAAGTATCCTGCCACATATACTATGAAATCAGCCCCTGTAGCAACAGGAAGCTTAAATGCGAATAGTTTATACAACGGTAACAGCGATATTAATTTACTAAGCGGTCAAAATATTATGGCGCCGGGAAGCGTAAATACAATCGTGTTTACTATTAATATAAATACAGACACCGTTACCATATTTAAAAACAGCGCTTACGGCAATGCATTAAGTAGTACAAGTATAACGGTTTCTGATACTTCGAATACAGGTAACAATCCTGATTCGAATAATAATGGAGTTTGGAATGAGCCAAGTGATAATGTGCCAACTGTTTTAATCATACCAAATACAGATTTCTTTATTCCTGATGGCTTCTCTCCAAATGATGATGGAAAAAATGACCTCTTCATTATAAAAGGATTACCTGTTGGTGTAGATAATGTATTTACAGTATACAACCGTTGGGGAAATAAAGTTTATGCAAAATCTAATTACGATAATACCTGGAACGGAACAGCAAATGTAAACGGGACACTTGGTACAGAAAAATTACCTCCGGGAACTTATTATTATATCCTTGAATTTAAAGGTGGGGACATAAAAACAACAAACGGATTTATAGTAATACAATATTAATTAGTGAAACTATTTTAAATGAGACTTATGAAAAAAACAAAAAAAATAGCCCTGGTTGCATTCCTCTTTGCAATTGTTGCTACAGGTAAAGCGCAGTACGATGCTCTATTTACACAGTACATGTTTAACGAGATGTTCATCAACCCTGCTTATGCAGGAAGTAAAGAAGCAATGAGCGCAGCGATATTACACCGTCAGCAATGGGTTAATTTCCCCGGCAGGCCGGTAACTACATCATTTTCATTGCACGGCCCTTTGTTGCAAAACAAAATGGGCCTGGGCTTAAGCGTATTAAACGAAAAAATTGGTGTGCTAAACAGAAACCTGGCTTATTTGAGTTATGCATACAGAGTTAAAACAGGAGACAAAGGGCATTTATCTTTTGGTTTAATGGGAGGCGTGCATATGCAGCAAAATAAATTCGCATCTCTAAAAACTAATGATGACGGCACATTTGATCCTCAACTATCTCAAAATTCGGCAAACATTATGTCGCCAAATTTTGGTGGTGGAATTTATTTTAACACGAAAACTTTTTACACTGGCTTATCAATTCCAAGAATGGTGGATGACAGAATGCTTTTTGGCACAAACGGTGCAGCATTGCAATCAACAAAAGTTAGTGCAAGTCAATTCACCTACTATTTTACAATAGGTAATATGTTTACTTTATCTGACGCGCTTAAATTGAAAGGCCAGGCTATGGTAAAAGCAGTTCAGAACGCACCAATTCAGTATGATATTAGTGCTAATTTCTTTATTAAAGAAATGATCTGGGCAGGTGCTTCTTATAGAAGTAATGCTGCGGTTGCCTCTATTGTTGGCATCCAGGTTAATCCGCAATTTTTGGTAAGCTATTCTTATGATTATGGCATCAACCAGATCCAAAAATATTCTCAGGGCTCGCATGAAATAGGAATAAATTATTTATTCTCTTATAAAGGCAAAAAAGTTGTTACACCACGTTATTTTTAATTCCTACAATTTAATTTTCTTATGAAAAATAGTTTAAAATATTTATTGTTGTTTAATGCTTGTTTAGCAATCACTTCATTCGCGCAAACCGCTGCGCTGAAAAAAGCTAATAGTTATTATGGCACAAAAGCATACTCGCAGGCAATTCCTTACTACGAAAAGGTTTTGAAAAAAGACAGCAGCAACAAGATCATACTTTCTAATTTAGGAGATTGCTACCGCTTAACGAATAATTCGCAAGGGCAATTACTTTGTTACGGAAAATTAATTAAATCGGGTAACGAAGAACCCATTCATAAATTATATTATGGCCAGGCGCTCAATCAAACAGGCCAAAAAGAAAGCGCCAAAATATATTTTGATCAATACGGCGCAGATAGCAGAGGTAAAAACCTTGCCTCTTCATTAGATAAACTAAAATCTTACACAAAAAATGCAGATGCATATAAAGTTGAAATAGCCTCATTTAACTCTGATCAAAATGATTTTTCGGCAATAAAATTTCAGGATGGAATTGTATTTGCATCTTCAAGAAATAAAACCAAATGGATAAATAAAAAACATGGCTGGACAAGTGATAGCTATTTAAAGTTATACACTACCGAAAATATTGGCATGGGCGTTTATGCTAAGCCAATTGTTTTTATGGGCGACCTTGGTTCTAAATTTAATGACGGACCAATTTGTTTTACTAAAGATAACAATACCGTTTATTTCACAAGAAATAATGCAAGTAAAGCAAACATTAGCAGCGAAAATACTTACAAATTACAAATACTTGAAGCCGGCTTAAATGAAAATGGATTTGACCACGTAACTATATTACCATTTAATAACAACGATTATAATTGCGCTCACCCTTCTCTATCGTCTGATGGAAATTATTTATTCTTTGCTTCGGATATGACGGGAGGCTTTGGGGGGATGGATATTTATTACAGCAAAAAAGAAAACGGAACCTGGGGAACACCTGTAAACCTTGGCCCTAAAGTAAATACTGCGGGCACAGAAGTTTTTCCTTTTATTGCAGCTAATGGATTATTGTATTTTTCCTCAAACGGACTTGATGGTATTGGAGGATTAGATGTTTACGAAACAAGATTTAAAGACGAAAAAGCTGGAAGAGTTTATAATATGGGCGAGCCTGTAAATAGTAACAAAGATGATTTTAGTGTTTGGTTGGCGGAAGATAATAAAACGGGTTACATCAGCTCTAACCGTAAAAACGGCGGTATGGATGACGATATTTATAATTTCGAAATTTTACGCGAAGTAAAAAGAGGAAAAGAAATTATACTTATTACCAAAGATAAAGATAATGGTGAAATAATTGCGAATACAAAATTCACGATGAATGGCGATACAGTTGTAACAAATGAAAAAGGAGAACTAACAACAGTACTTGAAGAAGATCTTAATTATAAAATTGTAGTTGATAAAACTGATTATTTTAAATTAGAAGATAGTGTTTCAACAAAAACATCAGCCGATGATACATTTACAAAAGAGTTAAGAATAGAAAAAGATCCTAAACTATCTTTATTGGCTTTTGTTACAGATGCGAAAACAAATATGGCCTTAGAAGGTGTTAAGATGACCATTCTTGAATTACCCGCTAAAACTACTTTTGACACCTATACTACTGCGGCAACTGGGGATTACCGCAAACCTTTAAAAGGAAAAAAAGTTGGCGATAAAATAAGTTACTCTATTAAACTTGAGAAACAAGGTTATCTGGCAAAAGATGTTGTTTTTATTTATGATATAAAAGCACCGGGCGAAATTAAAATAAACGAATCGTTAAATTTAACTATTGGCAAAGTAGAAGTTGGTACAGATCTTGCAAAAATGATAGATATGAAACCTATCTATTTTGATCAGGGTAAATCAATCATTCGTAAAGATGCCGCCATTGAATTAGATAAAGTTGTTAAAGCAATGAACGAGTATCCTAATATGTACGTTGAACTTGGCGCACACACAGATTGTAGGGGAGCGGCGCCTGCGAATATTAAATTATCAGCTGCCCGCGCAAAAGCAAGTGCTGCTTATATTGTTAAAAAAGGAATTAAAAAAGACAGGATAGTTGGTAAGGGATATGGTGAAGCAAAATTATTAAATGGCTGTATCTGTGAAGGAAAAATAAAACCAACCTGCTCTGAAGATGAGCATGCGAAAAACAGAAGAACTGAATTTATTATTACTAAAATGA
>CALRPF020000046.1:0-8501 GCA_943369995.1 Chitinophaga pinensis | reverse complement strand
AAAAAATAAATATAAAACCGCAAACAACCACATATATTTTACACCATATAAAACAACGTAAGCGCCATCAATTAAAACCCACACAAACCAATTCTCTACCCATTTTTTTGTCATCATATACGTAGCGGTTAAGCTGCAAGCTGTAAGTGTGGCGTCAAACAAAACTTTATCGCCTTTTAAAAAACCAATTAAAAAATAAAATAAAACAGTTTGTGCGGCAGTTATAATAATCAGAAACAGAATTATTTTTGATGGTATTTTTTCTACTTTAAATTCTTTTTCTTTATTCTTATCCCAAAAATACCAGCCATAAACTGCAGCGCCTAAATAAAAAATCTGCAGGCCCATATCGCCAAATAATCTTGCTTCATAAAATTCGATTGAAGATGCACACACCGATAGAATAGAAACCGGCCAGCACCAGATACTCTCTTTAATAGTAAGCCAAACGCCAAGCACGCCTGTAACCAGAGCAATTATTCCAAGAATGGTCATGGCTCTAAAGTTCGAGCTTATTTTCTTTATACGCTTCTAATATCTTTAAAAAATTTTCGTACGGCGATGCGTGATCCCAGATGTAGGAATTAAATGCAATACCGTAAAAACCCATACTTGCAGCTTTAGCAATTGTTTTTGGAGAGGTACCGCCCCTTGCAACAAATCTCTTACCTGCATTTTTAAGTGCGGCTTTTACACCTGCTTCATAAAACCCACTGTAAAACTCACCGGTAATACTATTGAACATGGTGCCAATTAATATATAATCAAAAGTATAATCTTCGTTTTTATAAACTTGTTGCAGTCGCGAATAAGAGCGGCTTTTAGATATTTTACTGAATTTTAATTTTAAACGTTGTCTAACAAAAAAGTATTTCCATTTTTTTGAAAGGTGTGTGCTGGTTAAATGAATTCCTTTTAGATCGAATTTTAACGCCAAAGCGTGGTGAGAATGAATTACAATATATTTATGGAAATGTGCCGGTATTTCGTTTAAAAAATCAATCATTTGGTTTGTAGAATATTTAGGTTTACGCAAATGCAAATGCGTTAAACCGCTCTCAAACATCTTTGTTATTAAGCTTGCCTCATCAGGCACATCCTTAGAAGATGTTATTACAAATAACTCCATACAAACACGATCACATTTAATAAATTAAAAACACTCACTTATTTCAGTTAATAAAAATACATTTTTTTCTAATGCGTTGCCAATTACTATCATATTTGCACCTGCATTTATTATTTCCTGCGCTTTTTGCCTTGAGTTAATACCTCCTCCTACAATTAATGGCAAAATTGTTTGTTTTTTTATTTTTTTGATTAGACTGGTTGAAACGCTAGTTACGGCGCCACTTCCCGCCTCCAGGTAAATAGCTTTAAAACCTAATTGCTCCGCTGCGATAGCCGTATTTATTACCAGGGTTTTATTTTTTGGGTTTAAAGGGCGTGTGCCGGTAACACGTTGTGTTGTTGAAACCGAACCGCCATCAATTAACAAATATGCAGTTGGCAAATGTGCTAATTCCATTTTTCGGATAATTGGGGCGGCGGCAATATGTTTGCTTATAAGGTAATCGGGGTTACGGCCCGATAAAAGGCTTAAAAGCAATAAACCGTCGGCCTTTTTTGAAAGCTGTGTTTCATTTCCAGGAAATAAAATAACAGGTATTTGAGAGATTTTTTTAATGGCAAGTATTGTTTTTGTAACGTCGCCTTTTTTAAGCTCACTACCGCCAACTAAAAAGCAACTTACTTTAGTTTTATTTGCAAGGTGTACTAATTCAGGATTAAATTTATCCGGGTCTATAAGCACAGCCAGTAAAGGTTTTTTACCTGCTTCAAGCTTTTTTATAATGTTTTTAAAGCTCATTTAAAACATACACCATTTTATAATCATCAATCGTCTCGCTTACTAAACGGTATTGTTTTTTAAAATTCCCGTTATCAATTTTACCAAAAATAACAGAGTCTTCAAACTTTTCTACAAATAAATTTTTTATAAAGTCAAGCTCTTTCAGGCCATAAACTTTATACATTGCCTCTTTTGCAGCCCATATGGTTATTAGTTTTTCTACCTGATCTTTTGCAAATTTAATTTCATTTTCATTCAAAAATTTGTGTTGGATCTTTAAGACCTTATCACGCATCAATTCTATGTCAATGCCCGTGTTTTCTCTTTCGTTAATAATAACAGCCAACTTATCGTGCGAGTGCGAAATAGATATATGTTCTTTTCTGTTTTTTAAATAGGGTTTATTTGTTGGATGATATTCCAGGCTAAACGCTTTAGTTTTTAACATTTCTTCAAGCAAAAAAAGGCTTCCGGCCTTCTCTATCTCCCGCTTAAGCAAATTTAAGCGGTTGGCAGAAAAGGCTCTCAGATCCAGCACGCCAACGCTTATAAAAGGTTCTATTTTTTTGATGTTAATCACAAACAATTAGTTGAGAATTACAAACTTATGACTTATCTTTGTATTCCTTAAAAATAAATAAACAAAAAAACATATAACATGCCAGTAACAGCAACAAAATTTGTAAAAAGCAAAGTAGCAGATATGTCCTTAGCAGAATGGGGGCGTAAAGAAATTAAATTAGCAGAAGAAGAAATGCCGGGCTTAATGGCACTTCGTGCTGAATACGGTAAATCTCAGCCGTTAAAAGGTGCTCGCATTGCGGGTTGCTTACACATGACCATTCAAACAGCAGTTTTAATTGAAACATTAACAGCTTTAGGCGCTGAAGTTACCTGGAGTTCTTGTAATATTTTCTCTACACAAGATCATGCAGCAGCAGCAATTGCAGCGGCAGGTATACAGGTTTATGCCTGGAAAGGTATGACAGCAGAAGAATTTGACTGGTGTATTGAACAAACTTTATGGTTTGGCGAAGAGCGCAAGCCTTTAAATATGATCTTAGATGACGGTGGAGACTTAACTAACATGGTATTTGATCAGTACCCTGAATTAGCTGCGGGCATTAAAGGTTTATCTGAAGAAACGACTACTGGTGTACACCGTTTATATGAGCGCATGGCAAAAGGCACATTATTGTTACCGGCCATTAACGTAAACGATTCGGTTACTAAATCTAAATTTGATAACAAATATGGTTGTCGTGAATCATTAGTTGATGCGATTCGTCGTGCAACTGACGTAATGATGGCAGGTAAAATTGCTGTTGTTGCTGGTTATGGCGATGTAGGTAAAGGTTCGGCTCAATCATTATCATCTCAGGGTGTTCGTGTAATTGTGACTGAAATTGACCCAATTTGTGCTTTACAAGCTGCAATGGATGGTTACCAGGTTATGAAAATGGATAACGCTGCTAAAATTGCAGATATTTTAGTAACTACTACAGGTAATAAAGATATCATCGTTGGTCGTCATTTTGAAATGATGAAACATGGTGCAATCGTTTGTAACATTGGGCACTTTGATACAGAGATTGACATGGCTTGGTTAAACAAAACTTATGGTTCAACTAAAGATACTATTAAGCCGCAAGTTGATCAATACACCATCAATGGTAAAAACATTATAGTTTTAGCTGAGGGTCGTTTAGTAAACTTAGGTTGTGCTACAGGCCATCCTAGTTTTGTAATGAGTAATTCATTTACTAACCAAACATTAGCTCAATTAGAGTTATGGACAAACACAGCTGCTTATGAGAAAAAAGTATATGTACTACCAAAAATTTTAGATGAGAAGGTAGCCCGTTTACATTTAGCCAAAATTGGCGTTGAATTAGATACCTTAAACAAAGATCAGGCTGATTATATTGGCGTGAAAGTAGAAGGTCCGTTTAAAGGCGACGCTTACAGATACTAAAAAAATAAAGAAATAAAATTAAAACGATCCGCCTTAGTGCGGATCGTTTTTTTATGAAACTAATCCTATGAAAAAAATTGCAATTATAGCCGGCACTTTTTTAATGATATTTTTAAGCGCTTGTGGTCCAACACAAAATCAAGCCATTAAGTACAACGACTCTATCATGAAAATTATTGATGGCCTTGCTGTTGAGCACACTTTGTTTTTAAATCAGATAGATGGGCACAATATTGACTCGTTAAAATTAACGCACGCTAATTTTGTAACAAAAGCAAAAGAAAGTTTAGAGGCTAGTAAAAAAATTGGTCCATTTGGCGATAAAACAGAGTTTATTGATGTAACGCTTGATTATTTTAAAGTTTTAAATTCTATAGCAAATACAGAGGGCACTCAAATGGTTGAGATCATGTCTAAAGACAGTGCGCAAATAACACAGGAAGATCTTGATAAGATAGATGTTTTAGCCGCCAAGTTTGATGAGAATTACGATAAGGTTTACGACAAAATTTCGGCAGCTCAGGAAAAATTTGCAAAAGAATGGAAATTTGAACTGATAGAAACAAAAAAATAACATTTAAACCCCACATTTATTGGGGTTTTTTTATGCCTAAAAAATTTTACTTTTCTTTTTTAAGCCCTCTTAACATCTCGCCAAAATTTTGTTTCTTATACATGGCGTTAATAACGTTTACAATACGTCCGGCCTTAGTATCAATGCCTTTAGCCGTATAAACATAGCGGTGAAAATAATTGCGGTGTGATAACAATAAAGAGTCAAATTGTTTTTTTGCGATCTTATCTTCGTTTAAGGCTTCTATTAATTCTTCAGATTGTAGCGCTGCGCTTTTATCCAATTCTATTTTTAAAGAAACAGTTGCACCTTCTTTCTTTCCAAGTTTTTTTCTCAGCTCTGCATTAATAGCAATAATAAAATTTCCTTCGCCAACAGGATATGTAGCCATTCGGTCAAATTTCACATCATCAATAACGCCTTTAACGCGAAATTCTTTTTTATCAGGTCGTTTTAGCTTGGTAAGAATATCTGCCGGCACATCAACATAGGTCCAGCCCGTTTTTTCGCCTTTGCTTGAATACTTTTGGATAATGGCTTTAAAGGAATGCATACTCAAAATTAAATTATAACATTAATATATACAACCATAAAATTTCCAGGCAACCTTTTTTCAAAATCACTTGTCTTATATATAGAAACCTAAATATCTATATTATGAAAACAATAAAGCTACTTTTCTTTGCAACACTTTTCTTATTTTTTAAAAGTGCTGCTGCGTTTAAATCTGCTAAAACGTCAACGCTTGTAAATCCATGCGTGCCATTGGTAACTATTACAGCAATTCCAAACACTTATGGTTGTTATTCGATAACCACCAATAACAGTGTTCCCAACGACCCCGACTCTTATTATCAGTGGCATTTTCAGGATGGCACGAATGGTATTGGCAAAATAATTTTTCATTGCTGCTCACCGGTAACGGTTACAACTAATTACACCTTGTCGCTTACCTATAACTCGCCGGCACTTTGCGGGCCATTACCTAATGTGCAGGTATTTACCATTACTTTAAATCCTCCCTCATTAACACATTGCGTTCTTAACACAGCAAGCGTTTCTTTGTCTGCTAACTCTGTTACAGTTTGGGCCGGTGTTGCTATTCCCGAAATATTTACAACCTACACCTACGGCGATGGCTCACCAACCACAAACGTATACACCCATACATACCCTACATGCGGCAATTATATTGTACAGGTAAATCAATGGGATATGAACACGCCTAACGATACTTGTTATGCTTATGGGGCGGTTAATATTAATTGCGGAAGTACAACTGGCATAAAAGATCAGTCACAAAAAATAAATACGCTTGTTTATCCAAACCCAACAAAAGACATACTAAATATAAAAACCACTGCGCGGTTTATTACTGTAAAAGTTTTTGATGTTTTAGGAAAAGAAATGCCAGTGCCCTTTGAAAATCAAAACACAAATGGAAAAATATTTGTTGAAGAGTTTTTACCCGGTGCTTATTTTGTTAAAATACAATTTGAGGATGGCAAACACACCTATATAAAATTCATAAAAGACTAAGAAATATGATTAGATCATTAAAAACGGTATGCTTTTTGAATTGTTGTGATTAATGCAAATTAACCTTAATGATATACTTAAAGGTTGTAAAGCCAAAGATGAAAAAGCTTTTGAAACGCTGTATAAAACATATTACAGGGTACTTTTAGGCATTGCATTGCGTTACAGCCGAGATACCGCCGAGGCCGAAGATATTTTGCAGGATTCGTTCATAAAAATTTTTAACAGTATAGATTCTTTTAATACAAAAGGCTCTTTTGAAGGCTGGATGAAGCGGATCGTTCAAAACACGGCCATTAACAGTTACAGAAGCAATTTAAAGTTTGATCTGCATGTTGCAATTACAGATCAGATAGATGTTAGCGATGATAGTTTTAGTTCTGTTTTTGACTCCTTTTCGAATAAAGAGATATTGCTTTTATTAAATCAATTACCCGAAGGATACAGGATAGTAATTAATTTATTTTATATAGACGGCTACTCGCATCGGGAAATTTCGGACTTACTCAACATTAGTATTGGCACTTCAAAATCTCAGCTCTTTAAAGCAAAAGCCTATTTAAAAGATCTATTAAAGGTATATCATAAACAACAAGCTGTATGAATGATAAAGAAACCATAAAAAACAGATTCATCAACTTTGAAGTCGAAGTAGATGACTTTGCTATTAACCAAAAATGGGAGAAAATAAAATATTTTGTGCCTAAAAAAGAAAAGAAAAGAAGAGGAGCGTTTTTTCTTTTATACGGAACATTTGCTCTGTTACTAATATCCTCGTTGATCTTAACTGTTTCTTATTTCCCAAAAAACGATTTAAACACCTCTGAAAAAGAAAACGCCACGTTAAAAAACAATAAAACAATTTTTAATACTAAAATAATTAATTCAAAAAACGCAAGGGCTTTTTCCCTTACTAAAAAACAAAATAAAAAACATCTTACAAAACCAAACGCTATAAGCAGCCCACTGCAAAAAAATACAGCATCTGTTTTTGATCCTGAAAAAGAAGTTATTATAAGCTCAGCTTTCATTACAGAAGAAAAAATATCTGGGCTTAGCGAAACAAAAAATATTTCCGAAAAAAATGCAGTTACATATAACCAGCTTCCTCATCTGGCCTTTCCAATTTTAATTCCTGAAAAAAATAATGAGATCACCTCTGCCTTTCCGAACTATTATTTACCTAAACCGACTGCGCGCTATAGCATAGATCTGTTCGGCGGCATTCAAGCTTCACACACTAACATTAAACAATTTAAGCAAAATCGAAAAAACACTTCTGTAAATTACTTAGCCGGCTTTGGTATAAACTACCATTTAAGGAATAAATTTACGCTTACATGTCAATTTGTTTTTTCTAAAAACAATTTTGATCATACTTATACTGTTACCGAAAATAAAATTGTAAGCCAGATAATCGCCATTAGTTCAAGCCCAAGCGTTTGGCCAGATACAATACGTTATGTGCATGCAAATACAAATTATATTATCCGTTCAACCGAGTCGTATAATTTTGCTTTTGGTACAGAATATAGAATTCTTCAAAAAAATAAATTAACTCTTGGTGCTTTCGCTATGCTTAATGTTTCTGCCACAAAATACAATTATGGCTATACCCGCGATTTCGGAAAAGAGGTGCTTACTTATGTTAAGGGCGATCCGGATCCACCTTACACTAATTTAGTCTCACCATCCTTTAAAGAAGGGGATCTTTTTCAAGAAGAAACAAGCATTAAAACATCTTTAATGCCTGGTATTTTATTTGGATATCGTTTAAGCAACAAAACAACATTATTGATCAAGCCTGCTTGCCTTATACCCTTGTCGGAAACAAAGTTTACAATAAACTCTTCGGCATTTACATTAAAAGAAAAGGGTATTTTATTAAATGTTGGTTTAAGAATAAATCTTTAGTTCTTCAAGCCACCAATTGCACGAATTACACAAAGTATTTATTAAATCTCTAAGCTGCTAATTGGTGAAATAAATAATTACAGGCAAAATATTTGCTTGTAATTAAAAGAATTAACACCAACATTAGTAAGCAAATGAGTAGTTTTTATTTGAGAAATTTGCGTAATTCGTGGCCAAAATTTATACACACTGCAATTCAAGAACCGTTATCTCCGGCCAAATTCCCAAACGGCCGGGATAGCCTAAAAAGCCGAGGCCGCGGTTAACGTATAAAAATTGTTTATCCATTTTATACAATCCTGCCCAATTTTTATACATGTATTTTATCGGACTCCATTTAATTCCGGGAATCTCGATTCCTAACTGCATACCATGTGTATGACCGCTTAATGTAAGGTCTACATCCGGATATTCTAAAACAACCTGCATATCCCAATGACTTGGATCGTGGCTCATTAATATCTTAAACGGGTATTGCTCTGCTCCGTCATATGCTTCTTTCATTTTACCGTAACGCGGAAAACGCATATTACCGCCCCAATTCTCAATTCCTAACAAACCAATTTTAGCGCCATTTTTCTCAATTGGCACATGTTCGTTCATTAACAGCCTCCAACCAAAATCTTTTTGTTTTACTTTTAATTTTT
>CALRPF020000045.1:0-11619 GCA_943369995.1 Chitinophaga pinensis | reverse complement strand
GGCGCAACACAGGCGCTAATAAAGGCTGTTTGCCTGCAGGTGAATTTTGAGAGCGGCAAAATAACCGAGCATGCTTATGAAGAAGTGCTTATAAGCAAAACGGATAAAGAACGCAACCTACAGCTAAAACCAAAAGATAGCCCTACCCTGCTGAATGCTGAGGAAGGTGAGCTGTTTTATTTTGTGGCATTTGACTTTGAGAACCGTGTGGATAAAAAGAAAAATGTGCTTTGTTTAGTGGATGTGAATGTGGCGTTGAGCGCCCCGGCAAAAACGAAACATAAAGGACAGCCTTTGCCTTTTAAAATTGACAAGCAATTAAAAAATAAAAAACTCTTAAGTTTTGTTTATGCTACTGCTGTTGTTAAGGAAGCGCCGGCTTAAGATCTTATATTTTATTTGTGACTTTTGGTACAGAATTTCTGACGTCGCTTTTTGTTGTGATACAAAAAGTAATCAAAAGATTTCTCTATTTTTTTCTTTCTCACTTTTGACGCAGGGCAAATATGCGGTGCATATTTGAGCCAGGTTGTGTGGTGGATAGCACGCTTTTGTTTAAGGAACTAATTATTGGCCTCACTTTTTTGCTTGAACAAAAAAGTAAGCAAAACGCTTTTGAATTAATTCTGGCCTCCATTTTTTCTTGATTTTATTTGTCACTTTTGATGTGCAAAAGTAACCAAAACACTTTTGACTTTTGAAGGAGATTTTCATTTTCGCGACGAAGCTACAGCGAAAATGAAACCGCTGTCTCGCTAAGCTCTTTTCTGGCTGCCTAATCAACTAAACGCCTAGCTTAGCTCGCAGCTATCTCTGCAAAAGATCAAAATTGCTTAGACCGGAACACATTGTGTGCTTGCGCGTAAGTTTACTGTGTGTTAAAAATTAAAACACCAATCAGTCGGAATTTCTTTGAAGCCCGCTCACTAATTTTGGTAACGCGGAAGCACACACAGTATCCTCCTCTTGAAGAGGTGGCGCGAAGCGACGGAGGAGGGATTTCGTTATTTTTTAAAACTAATTCTGGCCTCCATTTTTTCTTGATTTTATTTGTCACTTTTGATGTGCAAAAGTAACCAAAACGCTTTCGATCTTTTGAAGGATATTTTTCAATTCGCGAGGTAGAAAAGCGAATTGAAAATCGCTGCGTGTTTAAGCTCTTTTCTGTGCGCTTAAACTACTTTGTGCTTAGCTTGAACAACAACTATCTTTACAAAAGATCGAAATTGTGTTAATCGTTACGCTGTGTGTGTGTGCATGGAATGCGCCAGGGATGCGGAAGGTTTAGCCACCGCAGCCAGCCGCCTCTTTTTGCTGGCGAGGAGGCCGAGGTGCGAGCCGAGCCTGTAGCAGCCCGCCCGGGCGCCCGAAATTAAATTATTGCCGGGTATTTTACATGGAAGATGCTATGATTTGTAGCCACACTATGCTCTACTTTATAGTACATTTATATTATGGAAATAGTGTTAGAACGTTTGTGGCACAGGCAAAAAGATTGTATTGCAGTGAAGTTTAAATATGAACCTGCTATATTTAATTTATTAAAAAAAATTGAAGGCGGCAGATGGAGCAATACGCATAAGGCCTGGCTGTTGGACCACGATCAAAACACGGTGGACAAGGTGTGTAAATTATTGAATGAAGGAAACACTATTACTTTTAAAAATGAGCTTAACAAAAGTGAAAAGTTGAAAACACACAATGAGTTACAAGCTTGCCATACACTGGCAAATTTAAACGAAGAAGCGAAACTTAAACTAAAAGAATTTGAGAGTTGGATGCGCTCGAAACGATACAGCGATAGTACAATTGACACCTATACAGACGCCCTTAGAACATTTTTAAGATTTTATGCCGGTAAGACCATTGCAGAGATAACAAATACTGATGTGGTGATTTTTAACAACGAATATATATTAAAGAACAAATTCTCTGCCTCGTACCAAAACCAGGTGGTAAATGCCATTAAATTATTTTTTAGAACTATTGAAAATAAACTCGTAGAAACGGAGAAAGTACATAGGCCTAAACGTGAGAAACTGTTACCCAATGTATTAGGCAAAGAAGAAGTTAAAGAATTATTAAATAAAACAGTTAATCTTAAACATAAAGCTATGTTAAGTTTAATTTATGCCTGTGGACTGCGATGTGGGGAATTACTAAAATTAAAGCCTGAGCATTTAGACCTGAAGCGTAATTTATTAATTATAAAACAGGCAAAAGGACGTAAAGACAGGATAACACCTTTAAGTGGGAAAATATTAGAACTATTAAAAGACTATTATAAAAATTACGAACCGAAAATTTATGTTTTTGAGGGCCAGGTTGCGGGTACGATGTACGATGAGCGAAGTTTGCAACAGGTATTAAAAACCAATTTACAAAAAACCGGCATTAAAAAGCCTGTTACATTGCATTGGCTAAGGCATAGTTATGCTACAAATTTATTAGAGAATGGTACCGATTTACGTTATATACAGGAGTTATTGGGACATAGCAGCAGCCGGACGACAGAAATATATACTCACGTTAGCACAAATAACTTACAAAAAATAATTTCTCCATTTGACTATTTATAGAAATAGTTATATATTTAATAATCCGCTACTGAGTAGCGCTTATCTCCCAACAATAAGTGAGATAACAGAATGTTTATAGCGGGTATAAGCTAGTTGTGCGTCATTGTAAACAGACAGTCCGCAAATGAAAGAAATTCTCATTAAACATATAAAAAACTTCATTCCTGTTTCGACCGAATTGACAAAACGGTTGCACGAAATTTCGACAACAAAAACTGTTGTAAAAGGAAGTTTTATACACAAACCAAATAGGATTTGTGAAAATACCTACTTCATAAAATCAGGACTATTAAGAATTTTCTACAAAAAAGATGATAAAGAAATTACCGACAATTTTTCGGCAGAAAACGAATGGATTACTTCCATTTATAGTTTCATGAAAAATGTGCCTGACAACTGCTACATAGAAGCATTGGAAAATTCAGAACTCATTGTAATAAATATTTTGCAACTCGAAAAATGTTTTGAAGATTTTCCCGAAATGGAACGATTTGGCAGAATCCTGATTTCTAACTATTTTATTCAACAATCTGAAAGGATAATTTCTATGCAGTTTCATTCAGCTAAAGAAAAATATGATTTTTTTTGTAAGACTTCAAAAGACAAACTGCTGAGAGTTCCACTTGGAATGTTGGCTTCTCATTTAGGAATTACACAAGAAACATTGAGTAGAATAAGAGCTGAGAAAATCACTTTTTGACCTATATCAAATTGACTAATTATGTTGTTTGCTAATTTTGTAGTTTCAAATTAATTAAATTAAAAATGAATAATAAATCTTATGCAATCATTGGTTTTTTAGCACCAACAATATTTTGGCTAACATACTTTGTAATGGCTAATCAAAGAACTGAATATAGTTTTTTGACCAAAGCAATTAGCGAATTGGGCTCTGTTGATGCACCAAATAAATGGACTTGGAATATTTTTGGGTATATCATACCAGGTATTTTGATTTCAGTATTTTCCGTTGGGCTTTACAAAAATATAAAAATGGGAAGTTCAAGTAAGTTGCCCTTAATAGGTATTTTTATGAGTGGTATTTTTATGGCTATTTCAGGAGTTTTTCCAGGCGATTTTGATAATAGAAATTCAATAACAATGTTGCTTCATACTGTTGGTAGTTTTGGTAGTTACATTTTCTTTTTGATAAGTGCTTTTTCTTATCCAAAGCAAATGAGAAAATCAGCATATTGGACAACAGCAATTAAACCAACACTTATTTTCACTTGGCTTACAATTTTATTTGGAGGTTGGGTTTTTATTTTTCCAAATTTTCCAGCAGTAGGACAAAGAATTGTTTTTATATTTTACTTTTTATGGATAATTTTTACTGGCTATAAACTATACTTTGCAACAACCAAAGAGAATTGAATTAAAACATAAAACAACGAACGCACAACAGCAGTTTGGCAAAATGGCGGGTTTAGTGCTAAATTCAACGGCAGTTCTTCGATTAAACTTCTGTTCAAAACTGAACATTTGTGCTACGATTTCCGCCACTTCGCCAAGCTGCAAACCGTTAGCACTAATAGGGCGGGCGGACATTTCGGTAGACAAAAAACATTTAGACATAAAAATGCAAAAACAATTTCTAGTCATCATTATATTATTCTCGCTGACAAATTTGGTCGCGCAGACAACTCCAAATAAAATAAAAGTAAAAAAACCGACTTACACGGACTCTGCATATTATGACGGAAAAGAATTTTCGTTATTCTCTAAGACTTCCGGATACAATAACAGATTCAAAACACTAAAGCAATGCACATTGACCTATATAACAAGAAAGAAAAGTGGTGTGATTGTCCTCAAACAGAACAAACTGCCTAAAAGCATCGATAGAATTACTGACAAAAGAACCTTAAAAATTGTATTTAAATTTACTGACATCATATTATTAGCAGACAGTTTGAATCCTAGTGAAAGAAAATGCCCGCCTTTTACAATGACATTTCATTACAAACGAAGTTGGTGGTTCTATTTTGGTCCACGAGGCAAAATCCCTTCGCCAATTCCAACTTTAAAATACGACAAGACAACAATTGACTATCCAGAAACGGATTAATAAAACAGACACTTCAACTTGACGTATCAGTGTGCGCCCTACAAGTGCTAACAGCAAGCCATGGCGCAATGCGGGCGGACACGCAAGGCTTTTGCAAATTCAAGGTCGCTTGTAGTATAAAGCCTCGCACAGGCAGGCTCAAAGTCCACCGGACTTTGCCCATTTTGCAAAAGTCTAATAAACATGTATCTTTAAATTAACGTTTCGGCAGACAGTGTTTCATAAACCGCCCTGCGCCTAGCCGCCAACCGTTATAGCCAATGCATAAAAACGACAGGTCTCCATAAACACTTTAACATATTTTGACAAGACAGTAGCAACTTAAAACTGGGGACAAAAAAATAATTTACTTTATGAATTGTTTTTACTCACAAGTGGCCACTTTAAGATAAAAAAAATAAACATTAAAACCGATGAAATTAGAAGAGCAGCTAACACAATACAAACACTTTTTTTATAATACCTATGACCTTGCCTGCATTGCAAATGTTGAGGGATATTTCGAAATTGTTAATCACAACTGGGAAAAGCTGCTGGGATATTCAGAAAAAGAATTGCGCGAAAGTCAATTTTTGAATTTCATTCATCCGGATGATATTGCTTCCACGCTTCAGGAAATAGAAAAATTAAAAATCGGAGCCGTGACCATAAATTTTGTGAACCGATACCGCAAAAAAGACGGAAGCTATCTTTGGTTTGACTGGAATAGCACTCCCGACCCTGTTAAAGGAAAGATTTATGCCATAGCGCGCGATATTACCGATCGAAAAAATGCAGAGGAGCAAATCAAAAAACTGAATGTAGAACTGGAGCAGAAGGTAATTGAAAGAACGAGTGCGCTGAAAGTGCAAAACATACAGTTGGTTGATTTCTGCAACATTGTTTCGCATAATTTGCGGGCACCGCTTGTAAATATTGCTATGCTGGTTGATTATATTGAAAATAGTAAGGATGAAGAGGAACGGAATGAAATGATTGGAAAAATAAAACCTGTGGTGACGCATTTGAACGAGGTGTTTTCGGAATTGGTGGAATCTGTTCAGGTGAGGCAGGATGTGGAAATTAAATCGGACAAAATAATTTTGAAAGATTGCCTGAACGATGTTCTGAAAGGTTTTGAAACGCAGATAAAATTGTTAGAAGCTAAGCTTGAAATAAATTTTGATGCCGCGACTATTATCTTTTTTCCTCAAAAATATATGGACAGCATTTTTACGAATTTAGTGAGCAATGCCTTGAAATATAAATCGCCCGACAGGAAACCGATTATTAAAATTAAAACGGAAAAAAGAAATGATACCGTTGTGTTATCGGTTTCGGATAATGGTTTGGGTATTGATTTGAAGATGCACAGACATAAACTTTTTAAAATCCGCAAAGTATTTCACGAGCATCCCGAGGCGAATGGGTTTGGTTTGTTTATGACTAAAACGCAGGTGGATGCAATGGGAGGAAAAATTTGGGCAGAAAGCGATGTGGATAAAGGCAGTACATTTTATATTGAATTTAAAAACCAAAACAAATGAAAACAGTAAAACACCTTGCATTAGTTGATGATGACGAAACATTCGTTTTCTTAACTACTAAAGCAATTGAGCAAACAAATCTTGTTGACAAGATTAAAGTTTTCGGAAACGGATTGCAGATGCTTAATTTTTTGAAACAGAACATTAGCAAACCCGATTTGCTTCCCGAAATTATTCTGCTCGACCTTAGCATGCCGGTGATGGATGGATGGCAGTTTTTGGAAGAATACATAAAGATTAAACCTAAAACTGGAAAAACAATTACCATTTATATTTGCTCCTCATCCATTTCGCCCGATGATATTATAAGGGCAAAAGCGATTAGCTCGGTTTCGGATTATATCATTAAACCAATTACGAAAGAAAAATTGGTGGAGATTATTAAGACATTGTAAACTGATAAATCAAAATAACACTCTTCTTCTGAATAAAAAAAATGATGGCGGACACAACCACATGCTCGACAGGCAATAAAGCACTGGCTATAACAGCAGTTTTGCATTGTGGCGGGGGAAGTGAGAATATAAACAGTTGTGCATTTAATAAACAGCGTGCGTTTAGACAGTGTAGTAAATCTAAGCCGCCAAAACACATAGCTGCAAACCGTTAGGCAACATGCTATGAAAAGACAATCTATCATATCACGATTTTTATTTTTTGGGACAGTATTTTCAATCCTTTTTGTAAACTGTAATTATCAAGCAACGACCGAAAAAGAATTGGAAAACTTGAAAAACAATTTATTCAAAAAGACAACTGACATTTCTGAACTTCCTATTTATGCAGACCCGTCAACTTCCGACTATGAAGATGTTAAGAAAGGAATATTCCTTTTTCAAATTGACAGCTTCGAAATAGAAAAAATTAAAAAATATAAAAGTGAATTGGAGCCATTTATAATACAGCGTATAGACAGTGGTTACTCTTGGATATATTTAGCTTCATACCTCCATTATGAGTCTGCTGTTCCTAAAATAAAAGACAGGTTATTGAAGTGTGACAAATTTTATGGATGGGAAGGTGGAGATTATCAAAAAATTGAACGCTATTTGGACGATGAACAATATTGTTATCAAATGGCATACATTACCGCAATTGAATATATAACGGGAAAACCTATTTCAAAAGCTATTACATTGACAGACAAGGAAAATGCTTATTTAAAAAACAAGGCAGATAAATGTATTGAATGTAATAAAGACGCTCAAGCATTTTGTTGGGCACGTTGGTTATTGGACAAGTTGACAAAAAAATAAGCACGATTGCCTAACAGCGGCTAAGCGCAAGGCGGGCGGACCGGTAAGTCGCAAAGCCAATCTTTTGTCTGCTTTGCAGATTGTTATTTTCGTTTGGCTTTGCTAACAAACATTTGTATCTTCATATAAACTTTTCGGCGGGCAGACACGGGAAGTTTCACAAGCGCACTGCGCTAGCTTTCAATACGTTATCGTTAAGTGGCAACTTGAACATAGCGTTTAACAATTCGAAAACTTCTCACTGTTAATTCTCCTGTAAATTCGTTTTTTAACAAATTATTCTTTATTTTCAGTAGGGTAAAAATCGGTTGTTTCGACTTATAATAAAGCAGCTTAATATACTAAACTATAAAAATGAAAAATTTGATTTTATTGTCAGCGATCCCTTTTAAACTTAAAGTACAAGCTAAACAAAGCAAGGCAGTTGATTGCCTTTTAAGTTTACTAGGTTTTACCCAAATCAACACCATGAAATTTAGAAAACAGGCTACTTTAATTATTGCAATTTTTATAGGGATAAATACATTCTCCCAAAACATACATATTAAACCGCAAAATGTAACTGGAACAGTACCCGGTATTTACAAACCAGGCGTGTTTTTGGTGCCTAAAACAACCAACGGCGAAAACGATTTTGTAAACAACGGTATTAAACATAATTCTATTAGGCTCATCAGTATTGAAACAGCGTTCGACAATAGCTCTCCATCAATTAATGATATAATGGCAACATTAGAATCGCTTAAACAAGGCATATTATACGCTAATTCGCGATGTGAAAAATTGGTGCTTCCTATAATGAAAATGCCGGCGTGGTTAAGTTCATCGGCCGATCAAACAATAATTGGAGGCGGATGGAAAAAATTTAATGCCATGCCGCCCTCAAATTACGCAATATGGAATTTGTTAATGGACAGCATTGTTAGCAAGATTAACGGCCAGTGGGGCCTTGACCCTTATTACGAAGTATGGAACGAACCGGATATTTTTTATTGGCAAGGAACAACCAATCAGTATTTCAGTTTTTTTAAACAAACTTTTTTTGCCATAAAAAACAGCCATCCTTCTGCAAAAGTTGGCGGACCCGTTGTTTCAAATTTTTCTGCCAAATTTGGAGGTGCTTTTCAGTTTGGCTATTTATCCAATACTCAACTAGATTCCTCTATCGTAGGTAGGGTTATTGATAGTTGCGTAACATGGAACGCGCATTTGGATTTTATTTCATGGCATAAATTCGAATCGTGTATTAACTCTGTAAAAATGGAAATTGATTATCTCAACCAAAAATTAATTAACTCCGGTCACGGCATTGTTCCATATGTGCTTACGGAGTGGAATAACGATCCCATTATTCGCGAAAAAACACTTGGATCATCTTACATTCCCAATTACATACTAGAATTGGAAAAGAATGGTGTTTCTGCTCAATTGATTGCTGCCTGGCAAGATTTTGAAATGGGTACAACTGAATTTCATAAAGATTATGGATTAATAAGTTGGGCAGCTTTGCATAAACCCGAATGGAAATCGCTGCTGTTGCTTGATAAACTTAAAGGGAACAAGGTGCAAACAAATGGTTCAAATCTATTAAATCTGGCCTCGGTATCGTCGGTTAAAAACGATACACTTAGTATTCTTTTATCAAATCATTCGCTGGATGGTTATAATGAAGCCACTTTGTATTTACTTTTTAATAAACAATATAATGTGCAAACCTTAATAGCTGCGGGATACACTGGTTTTAAACTGGATTCTATTTACAAGGGGCTTATTATTTTGCCGAGCACAAATGCATTAACATCCGATATAAATTCTGTTATCCCTATTTATAAAAAGGCAGACTCTGCATTTCATTTTGGCAGAAACATTAAACTCTCAATTTCCGGTTTAACCGGAATACATCCAGGAAGTAAGTATCTTGTAGATTCAACCCATAACAATGTTGTTTTTCGTTACGACTCTTTAATAACTGCGGGTTACACAAGGGCATCGGCAACGGCTTTTCTATACCCCAATTCCATCTTGTCAAAAGAAAACATCAGTATTTCCGACTCTACATACACTTTTCACATGCAGCCTAATGCAGTTGTGTTATTGGAGTTTTTTATCCCGGGTATTAACAGTATTAAAAATTATACGGTAAGTCAAAATATGTTTGAGATTTTTCCAAATCCATCATCCGAAAGTTTAACCATTAAAATGCTTAACTCAACTATGGAGCATAAACAAATAAAAATTTATAATATGCTCGGCGAATTAATAAAATCATTTGACGCCATACAATCAACAACTGAAATTGATGTTTCGAAACTCGAAAGTGGTATTTACTTTATCAGCTTACAAAATGATGCTATACAGACCCGGAAATTTATTAAAAATTAAATATCAGCTTGGATTTGCACAATTGAACTGCTCTGGTGTTCGGGGGCTACGCAGCTAATCAGTAAAGTAGTTTTAATTTATCAAAATAAATACAATAGGGCAATTACTCAATATAACAAAATTTACATATATACTGCAACATATGCCCAAATGCACAATGCAATTGCAGACCCGAGTTTGACACAAAAACAATATAAAAGAGCGTTGACTGTTTTTAAGAAAATAACAGATAGAATTGGTTGGAAATTATTTTGCGACTCGCCAATAAACATTTATCTTTAAATAAACTTTTTCAGGTATGCACGCATTAATTTTTGTAAGCCTGGCTAAGTTTAGTTTTAAAGCAGCTTAAAAGAAAAAAAGACCATGTATAGTAGACTTATAAATTATTTCTTAAGAATCACTAATTTGACTACTGATGAAATAAATGTGCTGACAGAAAGTATGGTGATTAAAAAATTTAATAAAAACGATTACTTAGCTAAGGAAGGACAATTTAATAAAGACACTTTCTTTTTACTTGAAGGATGTGTACGACAGTTTAAAACAATTGACGGAAACGACATCACAACAAATTTTTATACCGAAGAACAGTGGATAATTTCACTTGAAAATTTTCAAGGCAAGAGTGCTTCAAAATATAATTTAATTTGCACCGAAGATACAACTGTAGTTATTGGAAACGAAGAAAAAGCCCAGGAATTATTTAAAAAATTCCCTCGCTTTGAAACAATTTCCCGCCAAATTATGGAAACTGTTTTTATGGAACAGCAAAATCTAATGACTACTTATATTACCGACAAACCTGACCAACGCTACCTAAAACTGTTAGAAACCAGGCCCGACATATTTCAACGGGTTCCGCAATACGACATTGCAACCTATATTGGTGTAAAACCTGAATCGTTAAGCAGAATAAGAAAAAAAATCCAAAAGAAAGCTTAAGTTAATTTTTGTGCATTATCTTTTAAACGCTTCAATAATTATCCGATCAAAAAAAGGCTGCTCTTTCGTAATTACTTTAGTGTAATTTATTGTTTTTATTTTCCAATTAACACGTTAAATTCTGAGGGAATTTTTACTCCGCAAAAATGGTTCGTCAGCCCATATAATATTACAACCGAGAGAAAAATACCGAATATCAAAATGGCTTTTGATTGTACATTTGGAGTCAAACCAAGAACATTACGTTTCATTTTTTTGTTGTGAATGCACGCAATGTGCCCAAAAAACGAAAAAATCGCCAGGCCGTAATATGGAATAAAAAATAAGTTAAACAAAAATGTATTTAGTCCGGCTACCCCAAAGTAAAAGTTTGTGTCAAGCTTTAAAAAATATCGCCCTGCCAAAACAGCACTTACGTGTATAACGAAAAAAAGAGCTAAATAAAGCCCCGTCCACATGTGTAATTTATCAAAGATAGATACTGCTCTTTTTCTATTAGTTTTGAATAGTTTAAGCCCTGAAAATATTTGAACAAAAACGGTAATCAATAAAATTATCTCAACGAAAATATTACGATAAATAATACGAAATGAGTTCATCATTTCAATGTGTTCTTCTGCACCAAAAATGCTCCAAACGTGATTAAATAAATGAAATCCAACAAATACTGTGATTATAAGTCCCGATATGTAATGAATTTTTTTAACTATCATATTTTATTATTTAGTTTTTTATTATTGTTTCTTCCTTTAATTATTAGCCAAATCGCAAAAACTATTTCCCATAAACCTCCAAAGATAAGAAGATATATGCTCCATTTTTTATCAAACAACTCCATTAAAAAACCAAATGCAAAAACTGCA
>CALRPF020000044.1:0-13441 GCA_943369995.1 Chitinophaga pinensis | reverse complement strand
TCTTAAATAGGGTATTATCCATGCTAAATTATCGCCCCAGTAAAAATATAAAACAGGTGTTTCTGATGCATCTATCTCATTCTGTAAATTCTTAAAAGCTATTGATGAAAGGCTGTTTCGGGTAATAAGAAAACTAATAAACAACCAATAAAATTTTTTAGGTGAGAGAAATATATGCTTGTTAAAAAATTCTTTTAAATGAAAGCCAAATGGTGCCCGGTTAAAGATACCGTTACATAATAGTTTCGATTTATTACCAGGCGAATCTAATACAGGATGTAATAAATTAATAACATCTGAAGATTCGATAATCCTGTCTGCTGGTTTACCATAAAGTGTAAACACGGTAATAGAAGAAGCGTTTTTTTTTGCGTACTGAAATTCATTAACTAAAAATGGTTCTGCCCTTTTGTATGGAAAAAAATTAGTAAACAAAAACAGCTTCATATTTAAATCTTACTTTTAAGATTCTCGAGCCCTAACCTCAACTTATCTTTAATGTCGTAATGCTCTATAATCATGTTCTTTTTTAACACAATGCTGGTATATTCCGGTTGAACGTATTGTAAACCATATGAGTTCATTGAAAACAATTTAAAACCATTGGGGTAACAGTTATTGAGAAGATCCTGCATGCTTAGAGACTGGTCGATGATCTGCAACTTTTCGGGATAGTTTGTTCTTACCCAATTTAAACAATTTGGCTCAGGAATATTAATCAGAACAATAGCATCTTTAGTAGTTACCTCGTTTAATATCTTGAATAAATTATTATGCTGTTCAACCGGTATATGCTCCAAAACGTCTGGCAACACTACAAAGTCGAATTTTTGCTGGTGTGTAAAACTACTCATATCACTTACTAAAAATTCAATCTTACCCTTTACTGCATATTTTTCATTAGCGATGGCTATGCTTTCGTCGCTTATGTCAACACCGGTAAAATAGCCGTTCGGAATACTTTTTATGATCAATCCACTAACTGTTCCTATACCACAGCCTACCTCAAGTACTTTTGAATTTGCTTTTAGGCCAATAGCTGTAAGGTTTTTAAAAATTGTTCGGTGACGGACGTTTACACCTGTTTTTTTTTGTTTCTCGCTGTATGAATTGTAAAAGTCTTCTACCTGCTGTTTTGAAGCGTTGTTTGTCATTTTCAATATTTGGGGTTAAAATATTGGTACTCTTAAGTTGATAAATAATAAGTTTCTGCGTTAAAAATAAGAATTTAATTGGCAATTTTAGACAATTATTATTAATAAATGATCAGCAAAGATTTCCTTAAATCCTCTATTATTTATACTATCGGTGGTGCTATGCCAATGCTTACAAGCATTTTGCTATTGCCTTTTTATTTAAATATGCTGGATTCTGATAATTTTGTTATCCTTAGTTTCTATATTAGTATTTCTCTTTTTTTACAAATTTTCTTTGCGTATTCGCTCGATACCTATTTTGGAATAAAATATGCGCATCTTACGGGTAATGTGCCCGAGCAAAAACTTTTTCTTGGCACTACATCTATATTAATGCTAATAATCGGCATTATTTTATTAATCGTTACGTTTATAATAGGGCCTTTTTTGTTTCCACTTATTTTTAAAGATAAAGCAAATGTAGAATTTGGCATTTTTGCGTTCGCGTCAATAATAACCGCTTTTTTTAATTCTTATTTTAAAGCGGCATCTAATTGTTTGATCTACTTAAAAAAACCAGGGCAATTTCTTGCATTTAATGTAATAAACCTTTTTGCCACCCTTCTTATTTCTATTGGTGGATTAATGATCTATCCCAACTCTTTAATTGGTCCAATTAGCGGCCGTTTTTTTTCTGGTATTATTATTTTTTTTCTGGCCTTTTATATATTCAGATCCAATTCTGTTTTTAAATTCGAAAAAAAATATCTGTCCGATATTTACAAATTCTGTACGCCCTATCTGTTTTTTGTTTTATCTATTTGGACTGTAAGTAATATTGACAGATACTTTCTGGTATCGCATATCGATTCAGTGCACCTGGCAGGTTATGATCAAATAATAAAATGCTTTATTGGTATTGAATTTTTTCAGAACAGTTTAAGCGCCGTTATTTATCCAAAAGTATTTGAAATATGGGGTAAGCATAAAAAAAACGAAACCACGCCCGAAACAAACCGGTATTTTAATGTTTTTACAGCCATTAATATTATGGCAATGATAGCTTTTTGTATCCTCATTCCTATATTTATAAAGATTTTTATCCCAAAAGAGCAATATTATTTTAGTTTTGATTTTGTTGGCCTGATTGCGGCAGGTTATGCTACCAGAACTATTTTAAATTATTACCTGGCAAGTATTTTATTTTCAAAATCAACCTCTACGTTATTAAAGGTTTTTGGCATCAGTTCAATTATTCAAATAATAATTACTTATTACTGTGTTATTTATTTTGGGTTAATTGGTGCCTTATATGCTGGTGTTATTACAAAAATTATGCAAGTGCTCTTTTCTGTTTTTTTTACAAAAAACATATTTACTTACCGTTTAAATTATTCGAAAATTTATGGGGCACCTATTTTATTTATTTTTGTAAATGTTACTTATTTTATAATACATCCCCAATTTAATATGTGGATGTATTTAGCACAATTTGTTTTTTTTGGAATACTATTTTACTTCATGTTTAAAAATGAAATAAAAGTGGTTTTAAGTCAATTTCTTGGTAAAAGAAGAGGTAATGGCTAAAAGGCCTATAGGCCTATTTTTTTTGCGACAGAAGGCTTACAAATAAGAAAATTAAAATAAGTGCTTTTCGTTAATTTATCTACTTTTGTAATACCTTTATTCTCATCAATATTGTAGAAATTGTAATCGCAGCCATCAATAAGCTTTTCTATTTTTTGCGCGATTTCTTCAGATTGTATCTCAATTAAAAAAGTAGGTTGAAATTGTTTTAAATACACGCCCATGCCCGATAAAACCTCAGGCTCATGAGTTTCTACATCTATTTTTATAAGATCTATAGTTTTAATATTGTTCTCCTCAATATATTTATCTAATCTAATTGTATCGATCTTTACTTCGTGCACTTTATCGGTTATATCATCCCTTTTTTTATTAACGGTAACGCTGTATACATGCTCCAGATTAGTTGGATAAATGGTTGCTTCGCCATTATAATCAGATAAAGCCAGTAAACTGGTCTTTACATCCATTTTATTTAATTGAACATTATACAAAAGTTTTTCGTTAATCTTTGGCATTGGCTCAAATGCAATTACATTCGCCGATGGCTTTACTGCTTTTGTAATCAATGAAAACAAACCAGTATTAGCACCGATATCTAAAACATTATCATGAATTTTTGTGAGTTTAATCCATAAAATAATCGATTCTTTTTCCCAGCCATTGTTTACACCACCCCAAAATAATTCATTCTCTACATGATATTGATAGCCATAATTACGCATCATAAAAGATGCATTTCCCACTTTGGATTCAAAATCGCCAATAAAATAAAAATAAGCATGCCACTTTTTAGGTAACGAAAAAACCTTCCTAAAAATATTATACACGTAATATTTAAATGGAATTGCCTCATAAATAACTCTTAACGTTTTTTTCATAAAACCAAAAATACTAATTTAAATTATCAAGGTGTTGTTTTATTTCGCTGTAAACTTTTTCAAAATCATCTGCAATTTTTTTATAGGGATCAGGCAATTCTTTATCTGCTAAAAACCAAATTTTCTCTTCACTAATTCCCAAATCCAACAGTTCATAATAGTTTAATTTATCCATAACTATAAACCCATCAATTGCCTTCACCTCAATATCTGTAATGTTTTTTGATCGATGGGTAGAAAGATCAACACCCAATTTTTTTGCCATTTCCACAGCCTCAACCGGACTTAAACGATCGGTTAATTTTACCGTACCAAAGGAAATAATATGTTTAGCAGGAAACTCGTTTTTTGCGTACTCCGCCGCAAAAGGACTACGGCAAATATTGCCTTTACACACAAAAGCAACAGTTTTAAGTTGTTGCCATTTTGTTTTCTGTATTGGTTTAAAATAAACATTATTTAAAAAAATTTTTCTTATCTTTTTTGCCTTTATCCTTTTAAGATCATAACCATAAAGATTCATAACAAATTTAGGATCGTTAAAAAAGTTATCTTCTAAAAAATTTTGTGGAAGGATAAGATTAAACAAAGAAAAAAACCACTTTAAAAATACTAAAATATTTTTTGTTTGAACTAGTTTAGCCATTTCCAGCAATACCTCATCATGAAGCATTCTTAACGAATAATAGTTTTCGGTCTTGGTAGTTATTTTTGGCGCTTTTAAATACTGATCTGTAAATAAAAATGATGGAAAATCGTAACCGGCTTTTACCCCTAATTCGGTTGAACCAAAAAACCTACCATTCATTTCCATTAAATATGGAACATTATTTTTATCAATTCTAAACTCTACCATTCCTACCCCATTCCAAACAATATTTTTTATTAAAGCATGTATTTTTTCTTTTACCTCATAGCTTTGTAAAGGAATAATTTTTCTATAACTCGAAACGCCTGAATTTTCTTTTAATCTTTTGTGAATGTACTCGCTTTTTATCTCTCCGTTTATGGCGTAAATATTATAACCAATACCGTACCCTTCAATATACTCTTGTATCATTACAGGTGTGTTGCAAACCAGCTCTCTTAAAGTATTAATAAGTTCTTCTTTATTTTTTGGAAAAGAAACTTTATAGCCAAAATGGTTTTGGTTAGATATCTTTGCAGAAGAAACGGGTTTAACAACAACGGGATATTTTAATTGTTTAAGATCAGGCAAAAGGTTTAAATCGTCAACATAAATATACCGGGGTGTTTTTAAACCAAACGTTGCTGCTTTTTTTAAAAGTTCATGTTTATTGTGCGCGTATTTATAGACCTCCGGTTTATTTAAACCCAGTACCGGTACCAAGGCTTCAATTTCTTGTTTAAAACGAAGAATTACATCAATTGCAAGGTCTGTATTGGGTATTATTACATTAATACCATATTTCGTAATCGTATTGATGATCTCGTTTTTATATGCCACTATATTGTATTTAATGGCTGGTTTTAGAAGATATTCTTTTATGTATTTGCTTTTACTTACAGCAAGATCTTCATCGTTTAATACATAGGTTTCGCAGTTATGCTTTTGTAACGACCGGGCAATAGATCGGGTTGATTTATTGGAGGCACCTACAAGTAATAGTTTTATACGGCTGTTCATTTAATAATTTAAGCCAAAAGCGTTACTAATAGAGTGTTTTTTAAAGAAATATCCTGCATGCTGCTGCAAATATAAGTATTTTGTAATGAGAGAAAGCAAGGCACTCTGTTACAATTACTTAAAAAAATGTAAACAATCAGTTCATTATCAGCTCAGGAAGACCAATTGGTGCAGCATCGTAAAATGCCAGTTCATGAATACTAAGCTTAACATCTTTAATGATGGGAAAAGTGCTTAAAATATCCATTACCGCATTTTCATCTTTAGCTTCAATAAACACCCAAACATTCTTTCGCTCCATATCCAAAGAATAATTTAAGATAATACGTTTTTCTAAAAGATCGTTTATACGCTGGGTTTGCTTGGGAATGAGATCCCAAAATTTCGGCGTAAAAACTTCTGGCAAGGTAATATGTACTAAAAAAACATCTTTCATGCGGGCAATACAAATTTAGGCTAAAAAAGAAGCACTTTTACAACAAAATGCGTTTTAGAAATAGCTAACGGCAAAAATCAGTCTTTTTACGTAGGATTTTAGCTCCGGGAAAGCTTAAAGCTTTATAAATTCTTCGAAAGACAAACCCTTCATAAACTCAGGTGAGTAAATGAATTTATAAACCAAATCTGACCATTCGCGATGAGTTTTACTGCTATCAAACACTTTGGTGGCATCAAACGGTTTGCTAAAATGAATGCGAATAGTTTTTTTATTGGCCATAAACATTTCATCCGGCAAAAAAAGCATTTCAATGTTTGCTTTTATGCCTATGCGTTTACGCGTTTGTGCAAAGTTGTAAAAGAATTTAGAATTCTCACCTTCAATAAAAACAGGCTGTACCATGCGTTTATGATCGATGGATTGTGTAACAAAGCTTTTACGCCATTTAAGATCGCGCACTAAACCCTTTTGCTTGCGAGACACCAAACCGGAAGGGAAGATCAATACGGCATTTACTGCCCGGAAAACTTCCTCCATTACTCGCAATGAACCTGCAGAAGCAGCACCCAGTTTGTTTACAGCAACAAATACATCGCCATAGTTTTTTAAATTCTTTAAAACGTCATTCACAAAAAAACGAACATCCGGCCGTATCTCGCCAACAGCTTTTATCAAAGCCATCCCGTCAAGCCCCCCTAATGGGTGATTGGAAGCAATGGTTACCTTACCATCTTTGGGAACCAAATGCGCATTTACAGATTCTACCTTAGCGCCAAGCCTTTCGAGGGCTTTGGCATTAAAATCGAGCCCCTGTGCATCGCCCAAATGCAGCATGGCAGAATTAATATCATCCTCATGAAGCTTTTTCTTAAGCCATTTAATAGCAAAGCGGGGCAACCATATATATAATTTATAGGCTTTCTCTTTAAGGATCTTTTCTACATCAATAAATTTCTTGGTTTCCATAACACGAGGTTAAAGGTAAAAAAATTGCTCCATTTTTTAGGAATAAATATAAATTAATTCAATTAAAACCGTAGCTGTTAAATTCTTTGGCAAGCCTTATCGCATTAGATTTTAAAGTTGTAGAGTTACTTATCGTAAATCTGGAAAGTAAATTTTTATTGGTGTTATTTTCTTTAAATTTATAATCTACAACCACTAGGTTTACATAACCACTTTCTTTTGATAGTCCGATAGTTTCGTTTGTATAACTCCCATCGGGAAATGCGATAGAGATGATTTTTTTACCTATAATGTTCTCTATTACTTCTTTAGATTTTTGTAATTCTACTTCGGCTTCCGAAACACTTAAATACTCTAAATTATAGTGAGAATGTGTATGTGATCCGTATTCAATTAATGGTTCGTTTATATATTTTGTTAATCCTACAGCATCTATTAATTGGGTATACTCAGAAAGCACTTTCATTTTTTTAACGATATCCGGGTGCTTGTTTAAAATATTTTTTGCTAACTCAATCGTTTTTGAACCACATGTTTTTAAATAAGTTAAAATCCCAAGCCCAAGAGTTTCGTTATAAAAAGTCGGTTCTTTAAATGTATAACCATTAATTTCAATACTGTTTTTATGATATTTTAAAACCAGGTCTATCGCATCAGGCCACAAAAAAAAATTTTCTTCGGTTAATCCTTTTGAAATTAAATAAAAAGTTGCCGGAACATTGTACTTTTTAAGGATTGGTAAAGCAATTTCAAAATTATTTAGATAACCATCATCAAACGTTAAGGCTACAGTTTTTTTATTGGATTTTCTCTTTGTGCGGTGTATTTCAAAAATTTCTTTAAGAGATACCACATCGTAATTTTTTTTAAGGTATTTGATCGTTTCTTCAAAATTTTTAACCGGCATGTGCCTGTTATTAAAAACTCCATTGTTACCTCTTCTAACACCATGAAAGTTAATGATACAGCAAGTTTTTGAGCTTTTACTCAATAAAAATTTATCATATTTAAAAAAAATAAGAACTGGAAAAACAAAATTTCTAGCTAAATATTTAAACAAACTCATTATTTTTTTTAAATTGACAGAAATAACTCGGCTAAAATACTTATTTTTGCTTTGTGTTTAAATATTTACAAATAACTTTCCTGTTTTCTTTTTTTTATACGTCTTCCCAGGTTAACCTGATTACAAATTCGGGCTTTGAATTAAACTCAGGCTGCCCTTCCGGCAGTGGACAATGGCAATTTTGTAGTAATTGGGATAATGTAAATATGAATCCCGGTGCAGGCGCATGGGGCACACCCGATTATTTTCACTCCTGTGGTACCAATAACACTGCACCACCATCTACTTTTTCGGGAACATGTACAGCACAAGCCGGAAACGCTATGTTTGCCTTAGTTATGTATAATGTACCTTTTCCTCAGTACCGCGAATATCTTTCTACTCAATTATCCTGTCCAATGCAACCCGGCACTACCTATACATTATCATTTTGGTTGTCTAACGGTACTGGCATAAAATCACCTTACACTATAAGAAACATAGGCGCGCATTTTTCGGCCGGCCCATTAGCACAAACAGGGTGGGGTTTAATAAATGTTATACCTCAATGCGAAATTATAACTAATGTTGTTTCTACAAACTGGACACAATATACTTTTACGGTTAATCCAACAGCGGTATGGAACCGTATTACGTTTGGATGTTTCAGGCCAGATGCAAATAATAATCCTACAATGTCTTTTGCTAATCCAGGTGGAAATGCTTCTGTGTACGCTAATTATTTTGTAGATAACATTGAGCTTTGGGCACCAGCAAATAATAGTAGTAGTTTTTCTATTACTTCAACAGTTGTACAATCTTCCATTTGTGGAGGTGCTTCTTCTGCAACAATTACTTCTTCAAATCCTACTTTAAATTTAACCTATTCATGGTCGCCTGGAAATCTTAATACTTCAACAGCAGCGGGTTTAACGGCAGGTATATATACTGTTACAGCCAGCAATGGTGCTGGCTGTAATGTTACTTCCGCATCTACTCAATTTACAGTAACACAATCAACAGGATTAAACGTAAATTTAAATTCGCCTATTGCCTGTAAAAATATTCCGGTAACTTTATCTTCTACAGTTTCCGGTGGCTCTTCTGTTTACAGCTATACCTGGATGCCTGGAAATATTAGTAGCCAGGCAATAAACGTTACTCATACTTCAACAGCCATTTATACCCTGTCTGTTAATGATAACAGTGGTTGTGCATCAACAGTTACAACAGCAGTTACAATAAATCCTATTGTTGCCAATTTTAATTATAATCAAAATACTTGTAACGGAAGTTTTACAATAAGCAATACTTCTACAGGAGCAATAAATTATAATTGGAATTTTGGCGATGGTAATACTTCAACTAATGCTCAACCCCTACACAGTTATTCATCGCCCGGCACTTACAGCATTTCTTTAATAGCCGGCAGTAACAATGGATGTAATGATACTATAAAAAAAACAATTACTGTTGGTTCGCTAGTAGGCAGCAACTTTACAGCGCAATTAACTATTTGTGACACCACAGTAAACCTTGTAAACAATTCTGTTGGCGGCACATCTTATTTTTGGCGCTTTGACGACGGAACCACTTCTGTTTTACAAAATCCTATAAGCCATACTTACTCTTTATCGGGTACATTTAATATCTGGCTTATTGTTTCAAATTCATCTGGCTGTAAAGATTCTACCGTTAAAACAGTTTCTATAATCAAAAGTAGTCTCGCGGAATTTAATGTTACTTCTGATGCTTGCTTAAAGCAGTTAAATGTTGTTAATACTTCTTCCTTTGCCACAACTTATGATTGGCAATTTGGCGATGGTAATAGTTCATCAATCATCGCTCCAACACACACATATCTTAATACCGGAACCTATTCAATAACACTGATAATAAACGCCGGCTTAACCTGTAGTGCTACAATTACAAAATCAATTGTAATTAATAACGGTCCAATCGCTCAATTCAACTATAGTTTATCGCCTTGTGATGGTAAGGTTAGTTTTTTTAATACGTCTATTAATGGCAATGGTGCTTTTTGGTCTTTTGGAGACAACAGTGCCTCTTATGATAATGCCCCTGTTCATTATTATGCGGCACAAGGTATTTATGCGGTTTATTTGACGAGCTCGCCCAGTAAGCCATGTTTAAATACAATAAAAAAAGTAATTGAAGTGAAATACAATTCTGTTATTGCAGATTTTGATTTTATAAATCCTGCTCTCAGTTACAATGCAAATTTTATTAATCTTTCAAAAAATGCCCAGTCGTTTTTTTGGGATTTTTATGACACGCACTCTTCAACTGAGTTTGAACCCTCACATGCTTACGAGCAAGTGGGAAGTTATACCGTTTGCCTGGCAGCCATAAATTTTATGGGTTGTTCAGATACTTTATGTAAAAAGATAGATGTTGATGCAGGCTGGACCTTCTATGTTCCAAATACATTTACACCAGAGGGAGATAATTTAAACGATATTTTCTTTGCATATGGCACAAACATAAAAGATTTTAAAATAAGTGTATTTGACAGATGGGGCGAAAATATTTTTAATTCAAACGATATTACAAAAGGTTGGGACGGAACTTTTAGAGGAAAACCCGTACAAGATGATATTTATGTTTGGAAAGCTGATTTTAATGATCTAAAAAACAAAAATCATTCTTTAACCGGGCACATAAAAGTACTGAGGTAATTTTCCTTTTAGCAAAAAAGCCTGTTAAATTTTAACAGGCTTTTTTATTTAAACATTTCTTTCTAATCAAAAGGAATTAATCTAACGCCAACTGCAAAAGGGTATAATTCCGGTCCTTTACCCGATTGAAATAAAGGCGTTAAGTTATACTCTCCAAATACTGTAAAACCTCGGTAACCTACATTTACATGAGCTTTGGCAGAAAACGGGCTAAGGTTATAACTATCTCTTTTTTGTTTTGTAAATTCAAAATCGCCTTGTTCTAGTCCTTGTTTGGTGCGCGATGAGATAAGGTATTGTCCGATAACACCAACAGCAATATGAAAGGTTTTATTTGGATTGTTACTTGTATTGAATTCTAACAATAACGGCACTTGTATATATGTGTTTCTGAATTTATTTTTCTTGTAAGTATAAAAATTCGTTGTGTCAACACTGGCAAAAGAGCCTAAACTATCTGAATTTGGATTTAAATTCGTTTTACGGTCAAAAGCATAAGAATGATAATCAAATCCAAAGCCGGTTACCAATTTTACTTTATGCTTATAAAGATTAAGGTGACGCTCAACTAAGTTAAACTGGAAGTTAAAACTGCGGCCATAATCCAGATCCATATAATTTGTTGCCTTTGGCATAGTAATACCATTTGCACCCATGTAACCATTAACACCCATTGAAAAACCTGCCCAGTGTCTGAAATCCTCATTTGAGTAAGCCTGCTTATTACGTTTTTTTTGGTTACCGCCAATAGTTATGGTGTCGTTTCCTTTTTCTTTATCAATAATAATTATTTGCTTTCCTTTCCAGTTATAAATAGTTGAATCTTTACCCGATTTACCAACCGATTTTTTTACCTGTTCGTCAATTTTAGTAATACTGGCAGCTGTTGTAGCCTCGGCACTTATATCTTTTACATTACCTTTAATTTTTATGCTGCTGGCTCCACTTGCATTTGCGGTTAATTTATCGTTTACAAATATTTTTGCGGTTGCTGCGCCGGTAGTTGCAACATTTACCTTATCTGAAGTAAGATCGTAAGCCTTTAAGGTAGCGGCTCCGGAAAGTTCGGAAAATAAATTTGTTGTACTGCCCGATAATTTTAATTCGCTTGCGCCGTTTTGAATTGTTTTAACAGAGCGGCCTTCTGTTTTAATATTTATATTAGAAGAACCTGATCCGTTTACATTTAACGAATCTGTTTTAATAAGATTAGTAGTTCTGAAAGATGAAGCGCCACTGCTTTGTACATCAATTAAGGTGTTGTTTTTTACATACACGTTAACCGGCGACGTAAAATTCCCTTTATTAGATATCTTAAGCGTTGAACCTTCAATTTTTGTTTCAACATTATCAATTTCTTTTTCTGAAGCCGAAACCGAAAGTGATAAACTGTCGGAATTTGTATAAATAACATTTACCGAACCCGAAGTTTCGATCTTATTAAAAGCAGAAGCCTGCCTGTTTTGAATTTGCTGGGCCTTAATTGAAATTACCGAAGTAATAAGGGCGATGGATAAAAATTTAGTGTTCATAGTTTATTTTTTAATATTTATGTTTAAAATTTAAAAGCGCTTTATTGCTATTTTAAGAGTAAGACGCAGCCCACTTTAAAAAAGTTACAGGTTTTTTAAAATATTTTACTGCTAAATAAAAAACAGTGAATTACGTAAGCAAATAGGTAAATATTGATAATTGGCCAAAAAATTCCCCAAAAAGGAGCCTTTTTACACACTTTTGAATGAATTAACTCAATAAATACCTTAAAACCTCGTAAAAAAGGAACTGGAATGAAATTTGAAAGTTAAAAGCAAACCTATTGCGCCCTAATAATATGAGAACTTTTGAAATTCCTGAAACCAGCGGCAAATTAATAAGCTTTGCTGATTATGAATTAGACCTTGTATTGTCTCCTCCCGAAATTAAGGAAACTATTATTGAAAAAACAGACACACTTGTTGAAGATACTAATGGAAAGCTTGAACTCAGATATCAAAATATGACCATAGATGAAGGGCGTTTAAAAATATTTGTTTGTGATTTTAGCACAGGAAAATGTTGCATTTATATTTATGGAAAAATTAAGGGTAAAGAAATAAAAAGTGTAAAAGAATTTACGGGAAATAAAAATATCAGTGCAAATATTAAAAATATTAAAATAAAATATGTTTTAGTTTATAGCAGAAATATTTTAAGAAATTATTATTTAAGCTCCGATACAAAAAGTATTGAGAAGCATTTGACAACTTTTCTTACAACAATATAAAAAGTAGTTGAAATATTTTTTATTTAGAGTAACTGTTTTGCTTCCTATTCTTAAATCAGTAAATTTTATAAGTTTTGAATACATCTTTTTAATCATAAAAAGAAAACAGTAAATCTTATAAATTTTTAAAGCAATTTTATAATTTATTGTTGTGAATATTCCTCACATTTGTTAAATCCGTTAATCTATGACGAAGATCTATATTAAGAATATGGCTTGCGAAAGTTGCATAACAGTTGTAAAAACTGAACTCAAGAAACTCAATGTTCCATATACACACGTTACGTATGGTGAAGCGGAAATAAAACAAAATTTAAGCGTGGAAAAAAAACAGAAACTTAATAACGCAATAAAAAAATCCGGTTTAGAGATCCAGGAAAATAAACAAGGCATCTTGACTGAAAAAATAAAGATCATCATTAACGAACTTTTCGAAAAACCGGAAAGCTGGCCCAAGGTAAAATTGTCTGTTTACCTTAAAGAAAAACTAGGATATGATTATAACTATATGTCAAATCTTTTTTCCGAAACACAGGCAACTACCATTGAGCAATACATTATTTTAAAAAAGTCTGAAAAAATAAAAGAGTTTATTCTTTTTAGCGATATGAGTTTAACCGAGATCTCGCATAAATTAAGATACAATAATGTTTCTCATATGTCATCTCAATTTAAAAAAGCAACAGGCTTAACACCCTCACACTTTAAAAAACTTAAAAAATTACGGAATTTAAGAGCGGATTCTTAATTTATTTTTTTTCAACACTAAAAGAATTA
>CALRPF020000043.1:0-14280 GCA_943369995.1 Chitinophaga pinensis | reverse complement strand
ATAACCTATAACGCCCAAAAGTGCCAAGCCAGGAGGCAAAACTTTGTGTTTGTATAAAATTAAGCACATTGGAATACTGCCTAAACCCAAAATCAACATGGGAATATTATATCCAAAATTATAAGTAATCTCAAATATGGGAGTTAAATTCAGGATAATGCTGGCAAGAGCAATGGATTCAAATATTCTTGTAAAGAGATAAATATTTCCAACCATTGCACTGTAATGTTGCAGGTTTTTTTTAAGGAGTATGCCAATAAATAAAACCATTACAGAGTTCAAAATAATCAGCAAAGTACCTATATATTTTCCGGAAACATTCGCGCTTTCAAAAAAGTGTCGCCCGAACCCATAAGCAATAAATGCAAACAGAAAAAATAAGCCAATAGTTCTGGCTTTATAAATTTCAATTATTTGACTGTTATTTTTCATTTTAATCCGTAATTAATTTCTTTTTATTTGACTTTGCCTTCCATTTAATAGCATCAATGGTTATATAAGTTGTTGCAGCAATCTCAAAAGCCGAAAACAAAACGTAGTAAGGAGCCGGTTTTCCGATAAACAGTGTTCCCGATTGAACCAATGTCATTATTGTACCTGATGCAATTTGCACCCAACGTAATGTTTTTTCATTTTTAATAACTTGAGGCAAAAAAACGTTTGCAATAGGAATTTGCATAAAAGCTGCTGCTACAGTTAAAAATTCGGGCGTTATTTTCACCCCTTCAACCACGCCGGTTTGGTATTGCAACAGTTTATTTTTATCCATCACCCCTACCAAATCGGCGTACAAATAGTTTAGTGAAGCAAAGGCCCAAAGTGAAGAATACCTGTGACGCCTATTGTTCAGAAAAAAGTCTTTCTTATCATCCATCGGCCCCAGATCAATTTGCTCTGCTTTTAAGCCAGATTTTGGCTGACTAAACATCAGACTTTTTTGGCCATTGTTAATCGCGTAACTTATACCATTTAGAGAACGGCTTAAATATTTTTGTGATTGGCAATTTATTTCAGACTTGGTTAAAAATTGCAAAGTGTTATTGCTTGTTTTGACTGAAAATTCATAAGAGTTTGTATTGCAAAAATCGGAATTTAAAATAGCGGAAACATTACAAAGACTATCAGATATGTTTATTTGCTGAGCAAGAAGGTTTGAATAAAATAGAGTTAAGCTCAATCCTATAATCGTTACTTTTATTGATTTCATATACTTTTGTATTAAATATTTATGCAAAATTGAAGTATAATAAAATCAAATTCATTGACTTTGGTTAAGAAATAACATTTATACAGAAAAATAAGAAAAGAGAACGCCTTAGAAACTAATTAGGCGAAAATTATTTTTTAAAGTATTCATGAATGAAAAACAAAACTTAATTAATTAATTAATTAAGGGTGACCAAATCAATACAATTACGAATAATACAATTGGCATTAGCCGATTTCTAAAAAAACAGAAAAGGACGTGCACGGCGTTGTAGACATATTTACGAAATATTCTAATTAACTGTGCGTAACAGCAATTAACCGTAAGCGGGCAGATGCAGACCATCGCAGAGCGCCAGCTAATACACGCCGAAGCGCGATATTATTTTGCACCTCTATAATAAACATATATCTTTAAATAATCTTTTGTGTTTATAACTACAGCAAATTCGAAAGACAGCATGTGCAAATTCGCAAAACCTTAGTTATCGTACCATAAGAAATACCGCAATCCTATAGAAAATCAAAAATAACAACAGACATAACATCACAAAAATGATACGCGACCACAAAAAATACGACTTGTTTGGCAAAACACTCATAGAAAAATTAGTTCTAAATACGCCATTTAAACTTGCTTTTCCCGCGTCAAATAATGCTTGTTTTCTATATATGCTTGATGGAGATATGTACTACAAAATTGATGACGAAAAGGTAGACTTCAATGCAAAAGATTCGGTATTACTTAATTGTAAAAATTTCGGAAAGGAAATGTCTAATATACAAGATCTCAACAATAACGAACTGGTGATCATTCACTTTCACCCTGATATTTTAAAGAAAATTTACGATAGAGAATTGCCTTCCTTACTGCAAACGCCTAGTAATGCAATTTCTAATAAAGCAAATGAAAAAATAAATAACGACTTTTTAATTCAAAAGTACATTGAAGGACTGCTGTTTTATTTTGAAAATCCATCTTTAGTTAATGAAGATATTTTGATTTTGAAGTTAAAAGAAATTATCCTGTTATTATCGCAAACACGAAACGCCGAAGCGATACAAATAATTTTGTCGCAGCTTTTTTCGCCAACCGTTTATACTTTTAAACAAATAATTGAAGCGCATTTGTTTTCTCAATTGACAATCGAAGAATTAGCTCATCACGCAAATTTAAGTGTATCATCTTTCAAAAGAGAATTTGCGAAATTATATAACGACACGCCTGCCAACTATATTAAAACCAAAAGGCTCGAAAAAGCGGCAGAATTGCTCTCAATTTCGGATAATCGAATTTCGGACATTGCTTTTGAATGCGGCTTTAACGACCTGGCAAATTTTTCGAAAAGCTTTTTTGATAAATACAAAGCTACACCGAGCAATTATCGATTGAACCAAATTGCCAAATAATTGAACTAATCTACAAAACGGTTTTCTTTTTTCTATTGCAACTTTGCAGTGTCAATAACGACACAACAATTAAAAAAAAAGAAAAAAATGAAAAAATTAAAAACAGTATTCGCAACTGCATTATTTGCATTTGTATTTTCGGCTGGAGCCTATGCTCAAAATTCTGCAAAAGTATTAGCAGTGGTAAATTCCGCAAGCTGGTGTTCGGTTTGCAAATCAAATGGCGAAAGAGCTATGGGAGCATTTATGGAAAACAATAAAGACGGACAAATTCAATTTGTGATGAATGATCTTTCAAACGCAGAGACCACAAAAAAGTCGGCGGCAGAGGTTAAAAAAGTTGAACTTACAAAGGCTATGGAAAACTACAAAGCAAGCGGAGTGGTTTATTTTTTTGATGCTAAGACCAAAAAGCCAATTACACAAATTACAGTTGCCAACAGCAACGAAGAAATTGCTCATCTGATAGCCGAAATAAAAAAAGCGGTTAAATAATCAAAAAAAAATACAATTCGGGTTTCGATAGTTGATTGGCAAGACCATATTAGTTTTGCCAATCATTTTAATAATGAATAGCTAAGAAAAAACTGACCATAATTTTATCAATATTTAGCTTTAC
This sequence comes from Chitinophaga pinensis, assembly GCA_943369995.1. Lineage (GTDB taxonomy): Bacteria > Bacteroidota > Bacteroidia > B-17B0 > Aurantibacillaceae > Aurantibacillus. Next base: position 11,045 of record CALRPF020000043.1, on the reverse strand, counting down.
TAATTCAGATATGTTGACTCAAGTACAAAAACATTTCTTTATGAAATAACACTTTTCAAACAGTTTCAACACACATCCATGTGGACAAAAAATAGCATATTTCTTATCTGAAAGGCCTTACAAAATGCGGCAGTTGAAAAATAGTGGGTATTATTGAGTAAGATCTACAAAACCATACGGGCATAATTATTTTAACGACCACTGACTATTAAGCCCCCAAGCGTATAGCGCTAAACGACACGTGGGTAAAAAAAGGAATGATGAGCGTGGCTTTACAGCCAATAAATATTTATTTCAAAACTAAAAATGACAAAAACAACTTTTAAATTTGTTATAACTACAGCCATTGTTGTAACAAGTTATATTACATTTACCCTGGTGGCTGTTAATTTGGGCTTTGGACAAAATTTTCTATCTATTTGGCTTAGAAGTTGGCTTATAGCGTTTTTGCTGGCGGTGCCATCCTTAAAATATGTAGCTCCTTTTATTAGATCAAAATTAGAAAAATAATATGATCATGCTTTAATTTAAAAATTTCGAAAGACCTTATAAAGCTTGAGCAAAAAGTATGAATGACTAAATTCCTCAAAAAACCATTGCTTCCTAATTTCGAACTAAAAAAAGCATACTTTTTATCGTTAGAAAGTTAGCACCATTAAAAAGTTAGCACGGCAACACGAGCATAATTTTTTGTTCACTAACGCTCAAATGTGTACCTTGGACATAGCAAAAAAATTAATGTTTGCTTTCAAAACTTTAGGTATAATTTATGGCAAGCAATCACAACCAGAAAACGATAACAATTGACAATTATCTGGACAATCATTATATACACAGAAGCAACTGGTTAAGAGCCGCTGTTCTTGGCGCAAACGATGGTATAATATCTATTTCGAGTCTTGCAATAGGTGTAGCAGCCGCCAGTTCAACAAGAGAACCTATTGTTTTGGCAACGCTCGCAGGGCTTGTTGCGGGTGCGTTATCAATGGCTGCCGGTGAGTATGTTTCTGTAAGCTCGCAAACAGACACAGAAAAAGCTGACATTGAAAGAGAAAAAAAAGAGCTTAAAGAAATGCCTGAAAATGAGTTAAAAATATTAGCTCAGATATATGAGAAGAGAGGTTTAAAAAAAGAAACCGCGATGCAGGTTGCCATTGAACTAACAGAAAAAGATGCACTTGGCGCCCACATCAGAGACGAATTGGGCATAAACGAGATAAGCCAGGCTAAGCCTATTCAAGCCGCAATAGCTTCGGGCGCTTCGTTTACATTTGGCGGCATATTGCCATTTTTGGTGATATTTTTTGCGCCGGTAAAAGGGATGGAATATTGGCTGTATGGTTTCACAATAATTTTTCTTATTTCGTTAGGAATTATTGCTGCCAGAACCGGGGGGTCAAACGTGATAAAAGCCATTATGCGCATTACCATCTGGGGCACAATTGCAATGGGTTTATCTGCATTAGTTGGCTATATCTTCGGGATAAGAGTTTAACCGGGCTAAACTTTTTGACCCTGAATAAAAATATCCTGGCGTAAAAGATGCTTATCAAAAACCATTGGCAAACTGCAAAACGCTATAAACGATCTACAAAAAAACAAGAAGATAACTTATACAATAATCAGCACACAATATGAATAAAGAAAGAATCTATAAACTGGTATTTGCGAGTGTATATCCCTTATATATTAACAAAGTAGAGAGAAAAGGTAAGACGAAAGAAGAGTTAGACACTATTATTTTTTGGTTAACAGGTTACACTGAAAAAACCTTGCGAGATCAAATTAACAGGAAGACAGATTTTGAAACCTTTTTTGCCGAAGCGCCAAAGTTTAATGCAAATGCTTCAAAAATTACAGGTGTTATTTGTGGCTACCGCGTAGAAGAGATTGAGGATAAAGTAATACAAAAAATGCGTTATTTAGATAAGCTGGTAGATGAGCTTGCAAAAGGCAGAGCAATGGAGAAGATATTGAGGAAGTAAAACATCAAACTCCGAACAGTTATAACAAATTTAATATCCAAAAAATGAAAAAACTATTTTTTTCTTTAATGATTCTGATTTCAACCTTATTTGAAACCCGCGCTTGCTTAAACGGGGAAAGTAAAATGTTAAAAGATAATACCTTTTTATATGAAGATATGGAAGGAAATGTTCCTTATGGCCATATCTTTAATGGTGATGAAGGACTAGAAATTGGAATACGACGCCTTGATAGCTTATACAAAGCGACAAAAGATCTGGACTACCTTTCTGATAAAGGACTTTTACTAATTCTTCTTAAGCAAACTGATGCTGCTATTAAGTTATACCTGGAAATAGAAAAACTTAGCCCGAACAGGTACTCTACCGCATCAAACATAGGAACTGCTTACGAGCTCATTGGTGATGATAAAAATGCTTTAAAGTGGATAAAAAGATCGATTGAGATAGATGAAAAATCTCATAATGGATCTGAATGGATACATGTGAAAATTTTAGAGGCAAAAATAAATGGTAACAACTCAATAAATACATCCTTTTTATTAAATACAGATTTTGGGAATGACTCGATTCCCAGATCAAAATTGACAAAAGATGAATTACTTAAACTCTCAAATTCTTTATATTTTCAATTAAACGAAAGAGTTTCTTTTGTTGCGCCAAAGGAAAAAATTGTTGCCCAGCTATTATTCGATTTAGGTAACATTGCCTATTTAATCGGAAATTATGGCGACGCCGTATCAGATTACTGGCAAGCAATAAACTATGGTTTTGAGAATAAAATAATTGAAACAAGGATAAAATTATCGGATAGAGAAATTCAAAGAATAAGTCTCGAAAAAAGAAAAAAAATTTTAGCTGCACTAACTCCAAAAACTATTAACTATTCAATATATATTGGACTTGGTTTTATGTTACTTCTATCTATCTTTATTGCAATTTTTGTTTTTAAAAATAAAAGGTAGAATAAAAATCTGTTGAAGGCCACGCTAAATTTAATTCGAATTTGATCATGGTAATGAAAGTAATTTATCAAAAATACAAACAACTTCTACCTTTAGTGATATTAAGTGTTGAGTGCATTTTTCTTTTGTGGCGAGCATTTATTCCTTCTATAGATTCAGATGGTTTTAACAGTTATGTTATTCTGACCAATAAGCATCATTTAGCTTTTATTTCTGTTATTATAAACTTTATTTTCTTTTTTGGTTACAGACGTTTCTATAAGTATAGCCTTTTCGCTACAATTGTTTTAGGTGTTTTTAATGTAATAAACTTTACTTCTTTTTCTTCCAGCATTAATTTTGGATCGCTGCACATTGGGTTTAGCTTTACTACTCTTCTTTTGGGATTTTTTACTTTGGCAATTAATTACGAAAGGTTTAAAGTCAATCCGACGGATAGTTATGGTAAATCTTTTGAGAAAATTCCCACTACAAAAAATGAATTATTAAATGAAGAGGTTGAGAAATTCAGATCGAGATTTAAAAACACATCAACAAAAGAACTAACTCATTTGATGAACGATAAAAGATATACAACGACTGCAATTAAAGCAGCTCAACAAATAATAGAAGAAAGAAATGAAATAGAGAAATCCCACTAAAAAATGAAAAAAATGCTATTTTTGAGTTTTGTGTATTTACTTTCAAGCTGCCGCGAAAACCAAGAAAACAAAAAGAATAACTCTGAAAAAATGGAACATAAAAATCTTTTAGAAAACGTAAAATTATCAATAAGCCCAAAATTTCAGGATTGGGTTTTGTTCAAAAACGGAACCTATCTGATATTTGATAATGCAGATACAATTCCCGATATCGGGGAACAAGCTATTAAAGAAATGAAAGAATTTGGTCCGGTTTACGTGGGAAGTTCTGCGGGCGATTTTAATGTTATAGGCTTAAAACAAACCGAAGGTTGGATAGTTTCCGGCCATGGCTATGGAATGTATACTTACGTAAATCCTTCTGAACTTGAAAATAAAAACCCTTCAGATATTGAAATTGGATTATATGGACGCTCTAAACGTGATAAAGATGGAAGGTCTCCTGAAATAATTTATATAAATAAAAAGGAAAGCCATTAAATGCCAGAAACATTTTGTCCAAAAAACCAAAAAGCCTGGCGGCAATGGCTTAAAAAAAATCATGCTTCAAAGCAATCGGTTTGGTTGGTTTATTATAAAAAGAGTTCCGGTATCTCGAGTATAGCCTGGAGTGAAGCGGTTGACGAAGCTCTTTGTTTTGGATGGATTGATAGTGTAAGAAAAGCTATTGATGAAGAAAAGTTTATACAATTATTTAGCAAAAGAAAACCAATTAGTACCTGGTCTAAAATAAATAAAGAAAAAATAAAAAACTTAATTGAAAAAGATCTGATGACAAATGCAGGATACCAAAGTATTGAAACTGCAAAACTAAACGGCTCATGGTCGATCTTAGATGAAGTTGAGGAATTAACAATACCTAAAGACCTTGAGAAAGCATTCAAAGCAAATAAAGGTTCTAAAGCTTACTTTTTAAGCTTAAGTAAGTCTGTACAAAAAATGATGCTGTCCTGGATAGCGCTTGCCAAACAATCAGAAACAAGACAAAGACGCATTAAAGAAATAGCGGAGCATGCCGCTAAAAAAATAAAACCAAAACAATTCTGATAAAACAGCATTTGACCTAGACTACTGCCTCTTTATTATACTTGCCCTTATACTCTACCGGCGACATGCCCGTGATCTTTTTAAACACTTCCCTAAAGGCTTTTACATCGGCATACCCTACTTCATACATTATTTCGCTAATAGTTTTCCTGCTGTTTTCCAGTGCTTTTTTCGCAGATTCAATTTTTACTCTTTGCGCATATTCAATGGGTGTGTTACCTGTTGCTTTAATAAATCTTCTGTCAAAGTTGCGTCTGCCTACCGAAAATTTAGAAGACAAATGTTCTATCGAAATTTTTTCATGAAGATTTTTTTCAATGTAAGCCTGTGCTTTTTTAATTGTTTCATCGTCGTGCGATTTTTGTCCGGCAAACATTGAGAACTCTGATTGGCTGTTCCTATCCATTTCTATTTGGAAAACTTTGGAACAAAAAATTGCAGTTTGCCTGTCGTAATACTTTTCTACCAAATAAATTATAAGGTTTAAAAAAGAATATGCGCCCCCGTTTGTATAAATTCCGTTTTCATCGGTAATAAGCTTATCTGCTTGTAAATCGACATTAGGGAACATCCTTTTAAAATCCTCTGCCGCAGACCAATGCGTTGAACAGCTTTTTCCATCTAACAAACCTGTAGAAGCCAATAAAAATGCGCCTGTGCAAATACTTGCTATTTCTGCGCTGTTTTTATATTGGTTTGTAATCCAATCAATCAACACTTTATTTCCTTTTACTGCTTTTTGATAATTGTGGTTTACTGAAGGAATAATTATAAGGTTGGTTCTTGCTATTGCAGAAATATCTGTATGTGGCTTTACCGTAAACAAACCATCGTAAAATTTTACTTTTTTGGAAGTACCCGCCAGTTCGATTTTAAAAACTTCTTTTTTTCCGTTCTTTTTAAAATACGCGTTGGCTCTTTTAAATATTTTATAAGCCCCAACAATACTACTTAAATTGTTTTCGCCGTTTGGTACAATAATGGTAAGATGTTTCATTAAAAAAAATTTTAACAAATATATAAAATTGCAATGTCCAAATCAACCCGTTAAAATGTCTTTTTTACACCCCTAAAAGTACTATTTAAGACAATAACTTTGTATTAAACAAAAAACTTATAAAAATGAATAAAGAACAAATAATGCTTAAAATGACCTTCGACAGATGGAATGCGTCAATACATAGTTGCACAACATTATTAAATACACTATCTGATGAACAATTACAAAAAGAAATTGCGCCAAAAAAGAACAGGGGTATTTATTTGTTAGGCCATTTAATTGCAGTGCACGATGATTTGATCGTTTTATTAGGGATCGGCGATAAATTATATCCTGAACTACATACGCCTTTTATTAAATCTCCTGACAAATCAGTGTCCGAAATACCTTCTGTGAGGGAATTGAGAGAAAAATGGGCTAAACAATGCGAATGGCTAAACCAAAAATTTGAAAGCTTAAAGCCTGACGAATGGTTTGAAAAACATACTGCTGTCTCTTTAGAGGATTTTGCAAAAGAACCGCACCGCAATAAACTAAACATCATCATCACCAGAACTACGCATTTGCAATACCACCTAGGGCAGTTAGTATTATTAAAATAATTAAAAAATCACAAACATGAAAATAAAAGATTTTACAACAAGTATTTTAGTAGACCAGTCGCCAAAGGAAATATTTAACGCCATTAACAATGTTAGTGGCTGGTGGCAGGGAGAAATTAAAGGAAATAATAATAAGCTTAATGATGAGTTTAGTTATCGGATGGAAGAATTCCACTTTTCAAAGCAAAAAGTAGTTGAATTTATTCCTGATAAAAAAATTGTATGGCTTGTTACTGAAAGTAAGCTTAGCTTTCTTAAAGATAAAAGTGAATGGACGAACATGAAAATTATTTTTGAAATTTCAGAGGTCAATAATAAAACACAATTGCTTTTTACTCAGATTGGATTAGTTCCGGAAGTTGAGTGTTATGATGCTTGCTCAAATGCGTGGAACAATCTTATTAAAAAAAGCTTATACAGCTTGATAACGACCGGCAAAGGGAAGAAGGTATTTTAAATATTATACCGGCACGTTAAAAATAAATCCTACACCAAAAACATTTTCGATGCTTATGGAAGGATCTTCTTTTAAATACTTACGCATTTTTGTAATGAACACATCTAAGCTTCTGCCAAAAAAATAATCGTTTTCGCCCCAAAGATCTTTTAGCATGTCTTCGCGCTTTATAACATGATTACGGTATTTTGACAAATAATTAAGAATATCGCTTTCTTTTTCTGTAATGCGTTTGGTTTTATTATGGATGGTTAAAGATTGATTATTAAAATCAAAAAAATATTTACCTATTGAAATAACTTCCACTTTTGCTATATTTTTGTTTTCGGGTATGCGACGAACAAGCGCCTTTATCTTCCAGAGTAATTCCTCTTCATCAAAAGGTTTAGTAATATAATCATCTGCACCAAGGTCATAACCTTTTAATTTATCTTCTTTTAAAGATCTTGCCGTAATAAAAATAACCGGTATTTTTTTATCTTTTACCTTCATTTCTTTTGCCAAAGAAAAACCATCTAACTTTGGCATCATCACATCCAACAAACACAGATCGAAATTGCTACTTTGAAAGGCTTTTAAAGCCAATTCACCGTCTTTACAGAGTTTTACGTCAAAACCCTCGGCCTCTAAATAATCTACCAGCAGCATTCCCAAATGCAGATCATCTTCGGCCAATAATATTTTAAGCTTTTCTTTATGCATTAGGTAAATTAATAGTAAATGTAGTACCCCTGCCCGCTTCGCTCTTTAGTTCAATTGTTCCACCGTGTAACTCAATTATTTTTTTGATGTAGGCAAGGCCTAATCCAAAGCCCTTTACATTATGTACATTACCGGTTGGAACGCGAAAAAATTTATCGAATACTTTATTATGATATTTCTCTTCTATACCAATGCCATTATCTGAAAAAATAACACTTAAATTATTATAAGTATTAAATGTTTGAATAGAAATTTCTGGCCTTTCGTTAGCATATTTAACTGCGTTATCAATAAGGTTGCACAAAGCATTTGTAAGATGTGTTTTATCTCCCATTATCACAAACTGTTTGGCATCCAGGCTTAATTTTAATTCGCCTTGTTTATTTTCTATTTGTATACCAATACATTTTATGCAATCATTAATAAGCTCATGCACATCTAATTCTGTTTTTTGTAAAGGTATCTCCCCCCTCTCAAGCGCCGTCATACTTAACACCTGCTCTACCTGCAACCTTAATTTTTCGTTCTCTTCAAGTATAATTCCTGAGTAGTGTTTTATTTTATCTTCCTGTTTAATTACAGGGTCTTTAATGATCATCTTTCCTGCCAAAGCAATGTTTGTTAAGGGCGTTTTAAATTCGTGGGTCATGTTATTTAAAAAATCGGTGGTATGCTCTGAAATTTGTTTTTCTTTCATTAAAGATAAAGTGGTACGCCAGAATAATACAAGCACAACAAGAATTAAAACAACAGAAGTAATAAAAAGCGTTCCCATTTCTGCCATAATAAATTGTTCTTTATCAGGAATGATCAACACTAACTCTAAACCACTTTTACTGGCCAGTTCCTGCAAACGTTTACGGTAAATATTGTTCGTAAAACTATTTTCGTTCCTGGCCTCACCCGGTGCATCTTTTACAACTACAAAAGAATAATCGAGATGAAAATTATAAAAGCTCATAAAGTGCCGGAACAAAGAATCTATCTTTTTAATATCCGGCGTGCTAATACAAACCTCTTGTGTTTTACAAGCGTTAATAACTATACAGCCAAAGGATTGTTCGTAGGCACCAATATTTTTAACGGTTCCAGAATCTGAAGAAAGAGCTTCGGTGGTTTTTGAAAGAACAATGTTTGCTTTTTCGGTAAAGAGCTCTTCTTTAATTTTAGCAGTTTCAAAGATCCAGTTTATCTGAATGATTAATACGATCACCAGGGCGATAGATGAAATAGCGATGAATAAATACGTTCGGTTAAGCTTCATTGTACTATCTCAAAAATAACCATTTTATATGGCTTTTATACAGCATTAACAAGTCGTTAACAAGCCAATAACTAGTCAGTAACAAAATTTACATTTTAGTTAAGCTATATTTGTATATAAATAAAAAATATGAGGTCAACCATTTTACTTTTATTGTTTTTTACTGCCGTGGCAGTTATTGAAGGATGTAAATCTAAAAAAAACACAACTGCCACAGCAACTACTGCAAGCATTGCCAAGACAGACACTGTGAAAAGCAAACAGAGCTTTTCTACTTTCTCAACCGTAGAAAGTTCTTCGGATGGCATTTATGAACCGGGAGAAAAAGAGTTAACTGCAATACAAACACAATATAGTGATGTAACATTGGACAAATTAAAAACCGGTCACATGCTTTATACTGTGGGGCCTTGCGTTAATTGCCATGGCGCAAAAAATATTTATAAACGCGAGACATCGAGATGGAAAAACATTATTACCGAAATGGCAGAAATGGCAAAATTAAACGAAGAGCAAACAGACGCGGTTTACAAATATGTACTCTCTATAAAAGCAACACAAACAAAATAGAAACTAAATAAAATAAAAGATATGAAAACACTTATTTTAAGTATTGCATTTTTAAGCGTTTTGTTAAGCTGTAAAAAAGAAACAGCCTGCAATAAACAGGAAGAAAACAACAAAACTGTTTCGGTTAAAGTAAAAAAGGAAGAAGTGATGTATCCGATAAGAGATCCTTATGCAGATGATTTTAGCGAGCAATACCAAAGTTACCTGAATAAAAAAAACGGTGGCTGCTAATACAAAGAAAATTCGTTCATGAAAATTTCTTATCTGTACATTTTACTTGTTGCCCTGGTAACGTTAAGTTGTGAGCAAGAAGAAATACATCCTGTTATACCACTTCCTGAAATTGTTATACAGGGCAATCCAATAGATACAGCCTATCTTTATACGGCCTACACAGATCCGGGTGCCAAATTTTTTGAGGACAATCATGACAGATGGATAAACGATGGAGATTTTATTCCTGTTACTGATGTTACCGGGAAAGTTGAAACAAATCTCCCCGGCACCTTTTATTTGAAATATAATGCTAAAGATTCAAAAGGCAAGGCATTGGCTACGGTAACGCGAACAGTGCACGTAGTAGAAAACGCAACGGCTTTTTTAAATGGCAATTACGATGTTGCCTGTACATGTACGTCTGTTGCAGGCCCCATTTCAACAACTACATCGCAAAATTATACGGCATCTGTATGGCCAAATCCCGCTAAAAATTATTTTGATCTTATGTTTTTAAATATTGGTATGGAGAAGATAGTGCCCGCTACCTATTTAAACGGCAATTCAATAAATGTTAATTACTGGAGCCCTGATTACGATCAAATTAGTTCTGCTTCGGGCACTCTGTCTGCTACAAAAAATACTTTTACCATTGATACTAAATTTTACAGGTTTACACCGCGTGTAACCTATACATGCCGTAATGTTTATACCAAACAATTGGTTGTAAATTAGGCTACCTGACCAGATAAATTTGGAGCTTCGCTTTATTTTTCTAATTTTAACTTGGCAGATCATAGTTTGAATTTTCCAAAGAATAGATCTATAGATTAAACCTTTTAGCAAAATGATCGTCTAACATTAAACTCATAAATCTCATTAGCATGAAATTAAAATTTTTACTTCCATTACTTTTATTTACAATACTATTTTCATCTGTAAGCGCGCAAACCGTTAGTACCCAGTTTGGCCCTATACAAGGCAGCTTAAACGGAAGTGTTTACCAGTTTATGGGTATACCGTTTGCAAAACCGCCAGTTGGCGCATTGCGCTGGAAAGCACCGCAAAACCCTGACAACTGGACAAGCACTTTACTAACCAACAGCTTTGCCCCTGTTTGTCCGCAAAAAAAATTCACGCAGGGCAGCTCATCCTACACGCTTACTGGTAATGAAGATTGTTTATATCTGAACATATGGACTCCGCAAACCGGAACAGGTACACGACCTGTATTGGTATTTATACACGGAGGTGGAAACCAGCAAGGTGGCGCCAGCGAAGAAGGTGGCGGCACACAAATGTTTTTTGGTAAAAACATGGCTTCAAGGGGCAATGCCGTTGTAGTTACTATTCAGTATAGGTTAGGTCCGCTTGGCTTTTTAGTGCATCCGGGCTTAGAGCCGGAGAGCCCGAATAACGTTTCGGGTAATTACGCGGTAATGGACCAGGTGTTGGCATTAACATGGATAAAAAACAACATTGCTAATTTTGGTGGAGATCCAAACAAGGTTATGATATTTGGAGAGAGTGCCGGTGGCGTGAATGTAGGAAATTTATTATTAACACCATCGGCAGCGGGCTTATTTGAGAGAGCTT
>CALRPF020000042.1:0-14490 GCA_943369995.1 Chitinophaga pinensis | reverse complement strand
ATTTAACTAACGAAAAAGGAAAATCAAATAACTACAAGCAATTCAATAATGATTATGCTGAAACAGATATCTCAATTTTATCTGATCCAACATCAAACATTCCTGAAATTAAAAATCCTGATAAAGTTTATCGTTTTGAAGGTTATATTGTTTATCAAATTTCAAATGATCAGGTAACTTCAACTGATCTTTCCGACAGAACAAAAGCCATTCCTGTTTTTCAATGTGATGTTACAAACGGCATATCACGTTTAGTTAACTACGAACTGGATAATAACGTTGGTGCTGTTGTACCAAAAGTTAAAGTAGAAGGTTCAGATAAAGGTGTGGTATCTACATTTAAAATTACCGATGATGCTTTCTCTACTTCTGCGAATAGAAGATTGGTAAATAATAAAACATACTATTTCCTTGCAGTTGCATATGCATATAATAACTATTTAACTTATGCTCCGGATGTACCAGTAACAGTTAATCCTTCTGCAAACTTATTAGGTCAAAAACGCCCATATCTTGAAGGTCGTAAACTTAAGCGTGCTGCTGGTATTCCTCACATTCCTGAAGTTGAAAAAGATGGAACCGTTAGTCAATCGGCTTATGGTTTCGGACCAAAAATAACAAGAATTGAAGGTCAGGGCAATGGCGGTAATATGTTAACTATGAATGCTGCATCAGAAGCCGAGATTGTAAATAATGGTTTTAAAGCAGATATTACTTACGAAAACGCACAAGGCCCTATCAATATTAAAGTTGTAGACCCTTTAAACGTAAAAAATTCTGATTTTACTTTCAGATTTATTAACGCCCGTGTTGCTTCTTCTACGCCTCAAACTAGCATAAATGCAATGCCATCAGGAACTTTAGGCACAGCTATTGCGGCATTAAATGTAGATAGTACAAGCTGGGAATTAAAAGATCTTCAGTCTGGTAAACTATATTATCCAAATGCTATTACAAATGCAACTACTGATGTTCGTTACGAAACAATTAAGGTAGGTAATGAATTTTATTTCCCTGATCTTGGTTTTTCATTAACTATTAAACAGGTTGGCGATCCGGGCGAAACTTCGGGTAAATTCACAAACTTTGCTTTAGAAACTTCTGATTATGCAGGCCCTCAGCCCGGATCATTTATTGGAGCTAGCATTTCTTATGTTAACGGTACTTCTGGTTGGTTAAACCCTGTAAGAGATGTTGATGGTGCAACACCAACAAACTGGATTCTTTCAGGGAACAATAAAACTGAAGGTAGTGAAGATGCATTTTACAGAAAAGATAACGAAGGTGTTATTGCAGCTTTCTATGATCCAAAAAAACAATTTGGTAATATTCTTGGTGGCACATGGGCACCATATGCATTAGCAGCTTCTTATTATTCAATTACTCCAAGCAGCGCTGCAAGCATTCCTTCACGTGTGTTTGGTGGTCCTGGTTTAAATGGCAAAGTTTGGGAATCAAACAAAGTTTCTTTCCCGGGTATTTATGGTTTATCAGGTAATACTACTCCTAGTCAGGATGGAAATGTTGACTTAAGAAAAGTGAGTAGTGTAATTATTGTTTATACTAAAGATAAGAGCAAATGGACAAGGTGCCCTGTAATTGAAATGCAGGAAAAATATCAACTTGCAGAAAACGGTGGTATTTTCTTTGGGCCAAGACAACATACTTCTGTGAATAAAGATGGAACTTATGCTAACGCGGGTGATCCTGCAAGTACTGATCCTAATTCTCCTGCATATATCTCTGCAACAGGTATGGGTTGGTTCCCGGGTTATGCAATTAATATTGAAACAGGAGAGCGTTTAAATATGATGTTTGGCGAAGACAGTTATCAAAAAGAAAATAATGGTAACGATATGATCTGGAATCCAACTTCAAACGAAAACACGCCATATCCATACGCATTTGGTGGTAAACACTTTGTATATGTATTTGGTGGTAACTCAATTCAGTCAACCTACCCAACTCCGGGCAATTTTGGATGGGAAGCTGCATTAGGCGGAAAACCATACGGACAAACAAGATATGATGCCGGTGCAAGAAATATTTTTGTATTAAAAGAATATTTTGGTCCATCGTTTGGTAACGATAATAGTGGTGCAGGACTTGGGCCGTTGAACGGTCTGGAGCGTGATATCATGTGGGTATCAATGCCAATGCCTGCGCCAGGATTTGGTTTTAACAAACCTGAAAATATGCCTTCAGATGTTAGAATGCAAATTAATGTAGCCAAACCTTACCGTTATGGATTCTCTGGGGTTGCAACTTATACAACTCCTCAAACTGCTATCAGCATCAACAAATTGCAGAACGTAAATTCTCCAAGTATGTTAACTACCGATATCAATACAGTTGATCCTCAAAATAACAACTTCCCTATGTATAAATTTAATACAAGCGATATTGCTACTTTGTTTGCTGATGCTACAACCGCTAAGAATGCCCTAGATCTTATCAAAATTGTTCCAAATCCTTATTACGGATCTTCATCTTACGAAACTAAGAGAATTGATAATCGTGTGAGAATTACAAATCTTCCAAGTAAGTGTACAATTAAAATATTTACAATGAATGGAACATTAGTAAGAACAATTACGCGTGATGTTACTGGTCAGGAAGATATTTATCTTGGAACCACTGGTTCTGGCACAGATATCAAACAGGCTAAACGTAGCCCTTATGTGGATTGGGATCTTAAAAATCAAAGTAATATTTCTATAGCAAGTGGTTTATATATATTCCATATTGATGCTCCGGGAATTGGTGAGAAAATATTAAAATGGTTTGGTGTAATGCGTCCACTAGATGTTCAAAGCTACTAACCTTAACTAGTAAAGTTTATGATGAAAAATTTAAAATATATTAGTTTATCTGCTCTGATGGTTGCCGCAACAGTTGGTAACGCAGGTAATCCCGAAAGAAGAGGTCAGGCCGGTGCGAGCCAGTTGTTGATCAATCCATATGCAAGAAATGCAGGTATGGTTGGTTCAAACTCAGCAAAGGTAAGAGGTTTAGAAGCCCAATTCTTAAACATTGCAGGTACGGCTTTTACACGCAAAACCGAAGTAATATTTAACCGTTCAAACTGGTTACAAGGCACTGATATTTTTATCAATAGTTTTGGTGTTACACAAGGTGTTGGCGAAACGGGTACTATTGGTTTAGGTGTTGTGGCTATTAACGCTGGTAAAATTGAAATTACTACCGAAGAACAACCTGAGGGCGGTTTAGGAACTTATACTCCTACTTTTTACAACATTAGTTTGTCATATGCGAAAATGTTCTCTGATAATATTTTTGGTGGTGTAAATTTCAAGATCATTAACGAGCAAATTCCTAACGTTTCTGCCCGTGGCATTGCAATTGACGCAGGTATTCAATACCACACCGGTAAATATGACCAGGTTCATATTGGTATAGCGTTAAAAAACTGGGGTCCAAAAATGCGTTATCAGGGCGATGGTTTATCGCGTCAATCAGTTGTTAATTATGGCGGAAATTATGAGTTAACAGTAAATAACCGTTCAGGCGCTTTTGAATTACCTGCGTTGGTTAACATTGGTTTAGCTTATGATCTTTACCTTACAAAAGACAGCACTGGTTTATCAAAAAAACACCGTTTATCACTTAACAGTACTTATACTTCCAACTCATTTACAAATGATAATTTTTTGTTTGGTGTTGAATACGCCTGGAAAGATATGTTAATGTTTAGAGGTGGTTATTATGCTGAGAAAGGAATTTTAAAGGCAGATACCCGTCAAACAGTTTTCACAGGCCCAGCTGCTGGTGTAACTTTTGAAGTTCCGGTTAATGAGAAAAAATCAACGGTTGGTTTAGATTATTCTTACCGACTTACAAATCCATTTGGCGGAACACATACCTTTGGATTACGATTGAATCTATAGAATTTTTTATACATTTGTTTTATATTAAGAGTCCCGGTTATTAATCGGGATTCTTTGTTTTTTTAAGAGTACGTAATTATGGCACAAATAGGTTATTATACAGAAGAAGGCTTGCGAAAAATGAAAGATGAATTGCAACAGCTAAAAACTATTGAAAGAAAAGCAGCTACGCAAGCAATTGTTGACGCGCGCGATAAAGGCGATCTTAGCGAGAATGCGGAATACGATGCTGCACGTGAAGCCCAGGCTTTACTGGAATTAAGAATAGCTAAATTAGAAGATGTAATTGCAAATGCACGTATTGTAGACGAAACACAGCTCGATCTCTCTAAAGTAAGTATTTTAACAACAGTTAAAATTAAAAACACTACCAACGGTGCAATTATGAAATATACTTTGGTTGCTGAAAATGAAGCCGATCTTAAAAGTGGAAAAATTTCTGTTGATTCGCCAATTGGAAAAGCATTGCTTGGAAAAAAAGTTGGTGAAAAAGTAGATGTACAGGTGCCGGTTGGAAAAATGACATTCGAGATCTCTGAAATTACAATTTAAGTTACAATGGCAGGTATATTTTCAAAGATCATTGCAGGCGAAATACCTTCTTATAAAATTGCCGAAGACGAAAATTATTTTTCTTTTCTCGACATTAATCCCTTAACAAGGGGGCACGCTTTGGTTGTTCCAAAAAAAGAAGTGGATTATATTTTTGATCTCGATAATAAAACTTACTTAGGCTTAATGGATTTTAGTAAACGGGTTGCCGAGGCGATAAAGAAATCGGTAGACTGTAATAGGATATCCATGCAAGTTATTGGTTTGGAAGTGCCGCACGCACACGTTCATTTAATACCAATAAGAACAATGAACGATTGCAACTTTTCTAATCAAAAATTAAAACCAACTAAAGAAGAGTTTATTGATATTGCAAATTCAATAGCGCTAAATTTTAAATAGTTTAACCTTTAATTTTTATACAGAAAAAGAATTATAAGTAATTTTAATACAAACTTTTAATATGACGAAGATAAAATTTGGAACAGATGGATGGCGAGCAATTATTGCACGTGATTTTACGGAAGAGAATGTTGCAAGAGTTACCGAAGCTACCGCAAAATGGCTGGTTAAAAGCAATAAAAATCCAATTGTAGTAGTTGGGCACGATTGCCGCTTCGCAGGGCCAATGTTTGCAGAAGTAACAGCTAAAGTATTTATTGCTCATGGTGTAAAAGTTTTATTATCAAAAGGATTTATCAGTACACCTATGATCTCTTTGGGTTGCGTAAAGTATAAAACCAATTTAGGGATTATTATAACAGCTAGCCATAATCCTCCAACTTATAACGGTTATAAGATTAAAGCTCATTACGGTGGGCCTTTGGGCCCCGAGCTCGTTCAGGAAATTGAGGATATCATTCCTGAAAAATGTTCAATTGATTATAACGCTATTGATCTTGCCGTAGCCGAAAGCAAAGGCGATCTTCAAATTGTTCCTCTCGAAGATCTTTATATTCAACACGTAGAGGCTAACTTCGATCTTAAGGCAATAAAAAATGCAAATTTAAATCTTGCTTACGATTCTATGTATGGTGCCGGTCAACGTGTAATGACGCGTTTGTTCCCGGAGATTTACCATTTACATAACGATCACAATCCCGGTTTTCATGGCCAGGCGCCAGAGCCGATCCATAAAAACCTTTTAGAGTTCAGTAACTTCATCAAACAAAAAGGAGATATCTCTTGCGGTTTAGCAACAGATGGCGATGCGGATAGAATTGGTTTATATGATGCAAAAGGAAATTTTGTTGATTCGCACCATATTATTTTATTATTGATCCATTATCTTGTAAAATATAAAAATCAAAAAGGTAAAGTTGCTACAGCATTTAGCACTACGGTTAAAATAAAAAACATGTGCGAACATTATGGTTTGCCATTGGATGTTGTAAAAATTGGTTTTAAATATATTTGCAGCATTATGGTAGCCGAAGATGTTTTAGTTGGAGGTGAAGAGAGCGGGGGCATTGCTATTAAAGGCCACATACCTGAGCGCGATGGTATTTGGATGGGATTAACCATTTGGGAATTTATGGCAAAGACGGGTAAATCATTGAATGAATTGATCGAAGAAGTATACGCCATTACAGGAACTTTTTCTTTTGAGCGTAACGATCTTCATATTGATGAAGCTATAAAACAAAAAGTATTACAAAACTGCAAAAATAATTCTTACAAAGAATTTGGAAAATATAAAGTATCTCGTATAGATGATCTTGATGGCTACAAATTTTTCTTTGATGAAAACACATGGTTAATGATCCGTGCGAGTGGTACAGAGCCAGTATTACGTGTATATGCCGAAGCTGCAACGCAGGAAAAAGCATTTGATGTTTTAGCTGATGCTAAAAAAGTTTTATTAGGATAAAGTAAAAAACTATAAAAAAAGCCCTGTAATTATTTACTGGGCTTTTTTTATAATTAATATTTTTACTAATAGTCTAAAATTGCAATATCGTCCAACTCCCAAGTTGATCCTGACGTTGAAGTGCCTGTATATTTAAACGCTATGGTAACATTGTTTGTTTTGTAAGCATTTAAAGAAATATTTCCTGAGTTTACAAAATTAAAACCACCGGTTGATGCTGTGTAAGGTAGAGTTGTCCAGGATGCTGTACTTACTGCGCCACCTGTATAATTTGTAGATACCATTGCTACTAATGCCGGACCGGTATAATTGTATGCGTTATTGAATGAAAGCATTGGGTTAATATTATTTGTAAGATTAAATGGTGGAGAAACTAACCATGTTTCACACGCCTGATTACCCGAAATATAATTAGAGATGGCCGCGTAATAAGTTGGTGCACCGCCGGCATTGGAGGTTACCCAGTTAATATTACCTGAAACGTTTTGTGTTGTCCATCCGCCGCTTGTAATACTGTTATCATTAAAGCTTTTCACGTATACCGGACAAGTGCCTGTAGAAATACTAAGATCGCCAAGCTGACGAATAGTAAGTTGAATAGCACCATTGTACTGCCCAACAATTGCTACAATTTTTCCTTTACCACATGGCACAATACTGGCGGCGAAATTAGAATATCCTGATGTTCTTACAATAACTTTACTGCCAAAAGAGTTTAAAAGAAGATGAGAGATCGAAGCCTTGTTAACTGCATCGGCAAATGGAACTCCTTTTGATCCAATACCAAATTCAACCGAATCAAGCTCAACTAACTCAGACTGAAAATAAAGCTGCGATACAAGTGTATTTGTAGTTATTAATTGATTCATGGTTACTTTTTTTGGTGTTACTAAAGTACCACTTGAAATTTTATGTACACTTTTTTCAAGATCAATTGAATCTAATTGTATCTGGTTTCCGTAACTGTTTAGTTTAACTCCATTTAAATTTACACGAATACTATCGCCAACATATAAACCTCCACCATATGTTAAATTAAGTTTCATGCCACCTGTTGCGTCTTTTATATAAACAGATTTGTATAAGTTACCACTTATCTCATCTGCTGTTACAATACCCGTAACATTTATATCAGTAGTAAATTTGTAAACTTTACTCGGTGGTACAGCGTAATAAGCATTATATCTTTTTATAATAGAATCAATCGTGATGTAGCCGCTAACGGCAGTTGGCCCCTGAGGCGCCGGATTATCAAACTTTTTTTTACATGAAGTAAAGCCAAGTGAAACAACAAACAATAAATAAAATATCTTTTTCATTTTTTTTCTTTTGATCAAATTAATTTTCTGAAACTAAAACATCATCTACTTCCCATGTTTTACCCGCAGTTGATGTTCCTGTATATTTAAACGCTATAGTTACACCAGTTGTTTTATAAGCATTTAATGAGATATTTCCAGAGTTTACAAAAGCAAATCCCCCTCCTGATAAGTTAAATGTTACAGGTGTCCAGGTTGCTGCAGAAGGTAATCCAGACGTATAATTTGTAGAGATCATCAATTCTAAAGCAGAGCCATTATAATTGCAGGCATTTTGAAATGATAGAATAGGATTTGTTGCGGCAGAAAGATCTATTAATGGAGAAAGCATCCATGTTTCACAGGGTTGATTAGCGCTCGAAACGAAATTAGATATTACAGCATAAGGTCTGTTTGCCCATGTACCAAGCGTTGCAGTAGCCCAGTTAATAGAACCGCTAACGTTTTGTATTGTCCACCCTCCGCTGGTAACAGAACCATCGTTAAAATTTTTCTTAAGATAAAGTCCGGGTGTAACACAGGTCGTGTTTGTCATACTCCATTCCGTTGTGTTTCTTATTACCAATTGTTTTGTTGTACTGTAATTTGTTGCAATGCCAATAATGTTACCATAACCTGTTGGTGTTTTTTGACCCGAGAAATTCGCGTAAGAATTTGTCCTTAATGTAATAGGATCTCCTCCACAAGATTGCATTAACCTGCTTTGCGCTGTTGTATTGATATTTGAATATAATTGGTTGGCATCAGCAGGAGCAAAACCTATCCCTTTAATTTCAACAAGGTCATTTATAAAACCAGCAAAATAATTTGGCGAATTTATTTGGTTCATATCCATCAATCTCGGTTGAGGATAAACACCTTTGCCCAATAATACCATAGATCTGTCCGGATCAATTGAATCTACTTCTAACATTAAAGTGGTTGAATTATACCCTATGCTTAATCCTTTCATATTAACGCGAATACTGTCACCTACAAAAATAGCCGGAGCAGATTTTAAAGTCAAATGTATTGCCCCTGTCGCATCTCTTATAAATGTTTCTTTATAAAAATTGCCAGCCGCATTGTCTGCTAAAACCACACCCGCTAAATAGGTATCAGTTGTAAAAAATCTTTCACAATTATTGGTACAGCTTGCAATGGCTTTAAGCTCTGCAATTGTTAAAGACTTTGCCTGAGGTTTTATAGGCGGTATCTCTCCTTTTCTTTTGCAGGAAACAGATACCATCAAGAGTACTGTTAATAGAAAAAGATTTATAATATTTTTTTTCATTATATAAATTATTTATTAATTAAAAACTAAAACTAACATTTACTCTGTAGGTTAACCCCATCATGTATTGGTATTTATTCTGAAATCTGTTTAACTGGCCAATATCCCAGCGCATTTGCTCATAACCAAAAATTAAAGCATTTTTATTGTTCAATAAATTATTTATACCACCATTAAAATTTAAATAATATTTATTTTTTATTCTGAAAGACTTTCCGCCATTTAAATTAAGAGTATAAAAGTCAGGCATTTTTTCCTGTCCAACTACATCATTTATCTGTTCATCATCTCCTTGTTGAAACGCAACAACTGCTTCTTCAGTTCTACGATCAGGATTTGTCATAATATACAATTCACCAAAATAACTAAATGTAGCGCTTACATTCCAGAATTTTTTACCCATGTATTTATAAGTAAAACCGCTAACCATTTGCGGTGTGCCGCCTACATAATAATCTTTCCAATAAACTGTTCTGTTGGTGTATAATTCAATATTGTTATTGGTCTGCCATGCTTGCGCTTTCGGACGATTGGTGTAATAATAATTTCCGTAACCAAAAACACCTTGTAAAACATGTGAGGTGTATAATATTTTCTCAAGTGTTAATTCAACACCCTGATGCTTTTCGTTTAAGTCGGTTAAAAAATAATTTACGTTGGTGTTATAAATATCATACCAAAAAATACGCATTTGGCTTTGATTATTAATAGATGTATTGTAGTAAGTTGCTCTAGCTTTAAAACCCGGCGATTTAAGCAGGTAGCTTATTTCGTAACTTGCTACCTGTTCAGATGTTACGCCTCCTGTAATATCGTTTCTTGTTTCAGCAGAGATAAACATTGTATTTACTTCGGGCGGGCGTGTATAAAAACTACCGTTAGCAGTTATAAAATTCCTACCATTAAGTTTATAAGTTACTCCACCTTTTACGCCATAATTTGTAAACGATAGCACATCACTTTTTCCTTTGCTCGTTGTAGGAAATTTTCCATTAGAAACAAATCCTTCCCTCCAAACCTGCATGTTTGAAAATTGAAGCCCGGCATAAACATCAAATTTACCAATGCTGTATTCCCCTTGTGTCCAAGCCTGCGCCTTATTAATATTGATATTAAAATCGTAACCGAATTTATCTCCTTCGTAAATTTTCCTATCAGGAGAGTCAAGATCATTTTGTTGAAAGGCTGAACTAACACCAAGGTTTGACGCAAACTGATCATAATCCAGCCAAAAAGTACCGCCTAAAAGATCACTTAAAATTTTGTATTTGTGATTGCGGTATACATTGCCACTTATACCGGCACTGATAAATAAATTTTCAATGCGTTTATTGTAAACAGAATTGAAAACGAAATTCTTTAAATCTTCAACCCTGTCTTCAAGTATGTAACGTGATCTTGTTTCGGTTGTATTTAACCCTTGTCCAACCTGCGATGGTATTGTATATAAATTATCCTGGTTCATTGCTATCATTCTGTCCCAGTTAAGTTGTTGCGTATTTACATCATTTTCCCACAATGCTTTTTGAGCATCACCTTGTGCTGTTAAACCCTGGTTGTAAAAATAACTTGGAAAATATCTGTAATAATCAGGCCATGGATTTGGAGAGTTGTTCCAGTTTATTCCAGATCTACTTGCTTTTCCTGTATTAAAAAACAAAGAGGTGCTTAATTTTGAAGTAGCGTTTGGCGTTAAAATGTGCGTTAACATAAAGGTTGGTCGGCTTGTTTTGTTAACTACAGAGTTTCTTACTTTGCCATCCTGGTAACCCCAGTTTCTATTATAATAGTTATTGTTTGTAAGTTCGTAGGCTTCTAACTGCGCACCTGAGCGGCCACCGAGCTCTGAGGGTGAAAAATATCCTGTAAGTGATAAAAGATTTTTGTTGTTTATTTTTTTATCCAGGCCCACATAAAAGCTATTTGCTCTGATGTATGTTCCCGGAATATAAACCTGGTCACCCGTAGTATTGCTTACCACTAATCTTAAAGCCCAACCGTTTTCCATCATACCGGTTGAATGCGATATGGTTGTACGGTGTCTGAAATTGCGGTTTGTTGTTCCATAGGCAATGCGTGTACCTTTTCTAAAAGAAGAGGCTTTTGTATCAAAATTATTATATCCCGCCGGGCCAGAGAATCCGTAGCGGGAGGCCCCGTTACCAAGTCTGTATTCGCTAAAAGGCGCAGCGCCATACAAGCCTCCCCATTCACCAAAAGATGCAAAGCCAAGTTCGGGGCTGTTAATGTCAATGCCGTTAAGCATCATCGAAAGGTTTTCAAAAGAATAACCTCTTATGCGATAACGTGCCGCATTAAAATGGAAAATTGAGAACTGTGCAAAAAGATCACGGCCCGATTGCAACAAAGAAGATGATTCTTGCTGGCCAATATCTGAATCAATATCGCCACCCGTTGCGTTAAAAACCGGAATATTAAAAGTGTTATCTACACTATCTGCAGGTGTTGAAATTATTGTTGAATCAGACTGAGTTACCTGCGCAAAAGTAATTCCCGAAAAAAATAATAATGCAAAACAAAATAAATGTTTTATAGTCGTAGATTTTATCATTAAGCTAAAATATTAAATATTGTTTTATTAAAACTGTTAATAACGTTAATTACTTATATGTTGTTTAAAAAAATCAGGATGAAATTTATGCCTGCTTTCATCCTAATTATTTCTAACTATTATGAAGCGGCTTCGGGTCTATAAAGAGAGACTTTATATTACCTCAAGGGTGATCACTTCTTACTAAATCGCGGTAAATATATGCATATTTAGTTAGTGCATTATTAGGTAATTGTCAACAATATATTACCAAATTCAACCACTTTTTAATTAAAACGGTTTAAACTTTCTAAATATTCATTTAACATATCACCTCATATTATTTACTACTTTTAAGCCCTAATTAAAATTTATCATGACAATAAAAAGTAAATTATTTTTCTTATTCATATTAATTGTGTGTTCTGTTAAAGCACAAAATTTAGATAAGAATAAAAAATATTTCATTTCGGCAATCGGATTTTGGAACGTTGAAAATTTATATGACACGTTAAACGATCAGTGGAAAAATGATGAAGAATTTACACCAAGCGGAAAAAATGTATGGAACGGAGATCGCTACCGCACAAAGCTTGATCATCTTGCTGATGTTATTTCGCAAATGGCAACCGATGTAACACCCGATGGTTTGGCAATTTTAGGTTTATGCGAAATTGAAAATAAAAGTGTGGTAGAAGATCTTATCAATTCGCCACGTTTAAAAAAACGTAATTATAAAGTAGAGCATATCGAGGGGCCGGATATTCGTGGTGTAGATCCGTCTTTTATTTATAACCCTGCTTATTTTAAACTTACAAAATCAGTTTCGTATCATGTAACTTTAGTAACCGATTCTTCTTACAAAACCCGCGATATTTTAGTGGTGAGCGGATCTTTTTTAGGAGAACCATTAACCGTATTGGTAAATCACTGGCCATCGCGCAGGGGAGGCGAATTAAAAAGCAGGCCAAACAGAAATGGCGCTGCAAAAGTAGCGCGTCATATTTCTGATAGCATAACAGATGCCGATCCAACTGCAAAAGTTATTTTGTTAGGCGATTTTAATGACGATCCAGTTAATGTGTCTATTAAAGAAATAATAAATACCTGCGGCGATCTAAAAAAATGCGACGATATAAAGTATTTTAACCCAATGGAAAAATTATACAACGAAGGCACTGGCTCAATAGCTTGGCAGGATAGCTGGAATTTATTTGACCAGGCAATTATGAATAAAAATTTTCTTCCAAAAAAATACGAAAGCTGGCAATATTATGCTGTAAGAATTTTTAATAAGTCTTTCTTAAAATTTGATTATGGAAATAATAAAGGTTATCCTTTTACAACCTATCACATTGGCACATATACCGGTGGTTATAGCGACCATTTTCCTGTATATGTTTTAATTGCAAAAGAAAATACTGCAAAAAAGTAAAATTGTTTCTGCAATAACAATGTCGCTTAAATTTTTTTGATTAATCTATTTTTTTTGGGCGCCTTAACGGGCTGCTACGGGCTGCGCTGGCGCTCCGGTGTTTTGCCTTAACAGGCAAAAGCACTAAACCCTTCGCATCCCTGGCGCAAGTACGACTATCAAATAATAACAAACTTCATAAAAAAAGCGTTGAAGATCTTCAACGCTTTTTTATTTTTAAAATGATTAACCTATTTATTGTTTCAGTAAAGTAACATGTCCTACATAATTCTTCTTGTTATTTTCAAGATCCGATATTGTTATTTTGTAAATGTAAACACCGTCTTGGCCCGTAACGTCCGTTCCTTTTACTTTACCATTCCATCCTTTTCTAAACTCGCTCGAAGTAAAGATCAATTCACCCCAACGGTCAAAGATCTCCATTTTATAATTGTCTTCACTAATGCCATAACCATACGGCATAAATACTTCGTTGCGTCCGTTATTATCTGGTGTAAATGCATTTGGTATATACACACCCATATCCGGTGTAATTTCTATAGTTCCTGTTGCTGTATCTTTACAGCCTTTGGTATTAACAGCTACCAAATAAATTTTATATACGCCTGCATAACTGTATAAATGTTCAGGATTAATTGCAAACGAGGTATTAGTATTTGGGAATGTATAATCACCAAAATCCCATATATACCCATTTGCATTTGAAGATGTGTTATTAAAATGAATGGTTGGCTCCATTAAGCTTGCGCTTCCGGGATTTGTATAGAAGCCTGCAATAGGCACCGAAAAGGCTTCTGCGGCCGAAGGATTCGTTATTAATTGTTGGCAACCATATTTATTCGTTACTGTTACTGTTAATGAATAAATTCCCGGATCTGTATAAGTAATTACCTGTGGGTTTAATACAGGACTTGGCGCTTGCGTCAAGCCGCTAAAGGTCCAGAAAAAAGGATTAAAATTAGTAGTAGTCGAATCACCAATACCGTTATAAGTTACTGTTAACGGGGCGCAACCTTCGCTTCTTACCGGCGTATATGTTGCATTAGGTGCAGGATTTGTAATCACTGTAAATATTGCTTTTGCATTCGGTATTGAGCAACCATCATCTATTACTACAGAGTAAGTAGTTGTTTGAGCAGCTGCATAATTTGCGGTAACAATAGCAACGGGGCCGGATGCTGCATTGCTCCAGCTATAATTATATGGCCCGCCTTTGCCTGGGCTTGTAATCGTTGGACTTAACGATAATGTTTTCGTATCGCAAATTGTACTTGTCGACCCTATTGCTAAAAGTGGAGGGCGCACACCAACATTAATAGTTTGGGGGCCTGCAGAGCATCCATTCGCGTCAATAACTGAAATTGTATATTGAGCAGCTGTTGTTAACGTAGGCGTACTATTTAAACCGTTAGGTGTAAGCGCAGTAGTAGAGGTGTTTGTGGTAAGATCGGTTAGGGTATAGTTGTAAGGGATGGTGCCACCTGAGGCTTGTCCAAATATCTGGGCGATGTTACCAAAGCAAATGGTTTGCGGCGGCGATACGTTAAGTGCAAGCGCATTGGGCTCGGTAATGTTAACAGTA
>CALRPF020000041.1:0-15189 GCA_943369995.1 Chitinophaga pinensis | reverse complement strand
ACATTACTTAAAGACTTTTTTACTGAAGAAAATTTTAAGCTTGCAGATTTTAGCAAAGCAATGCGAATTAATTCCGCTGAAGATCACGATTTTCTTGGCCATGCATTTAACCTGGCCCTTCTTGAAGCGGAAGATTTTAAAAAGCGATCACTTAGCGACTTATCAGCATTTATAAAAAAATTGCGTGGCGAAGGAATAAATAAAGAAGATCTTCAGCCCGAAATAAAATATATTACTGATCTTTTAGCAAAGGCCGGAACGGGTGATTTTTATTTTATCTCAGCCGATATGTTCGACCTTGCTCATCCAAAAAACAAGAACGGCGCTTTTTATACCTATTATCACCTGATAATTTGGTTTAACATTAATGAATCTAAAATTAGCGTTTGTCAAATAGCAATGGAATAAATTTATAGATCTATGCGAACAATCTCAACTACAATTTTCTTGTTTATCGTATCAAATATCTTTGCGCAAAAAACAGAGGCTAAACTTGAAATTTTTCATTTAACAGGCGATTTTTATATTTTCAAAACCTATAATTTTTACAAAGGCAGCAAGATGCCGGCAAACGGCATGTACCTTATAACCGATAAAGGCGCGGTTGTTATTGATTCGCCCTGGGACACAACCCAATATCAACCTTTAATAGACAGTATAAAAGTAAAACACAATAAAAATATAGTGATGTGCATTGCCACACATTTTCATGAAGACAGAACCGGCGGACTCACCTATTTCAGGCAACTGGGCATTAAAACATATACAACAAAACAAACAGATGAGCTGAGTAAGAAAAAAGGAATGAAAAGAGCAGAATTCTTAATTGACAAAGACACGGTATTTACTATTGGTAATTATTCGTTTCAAACCTATTATCCAGGTAAAGGTCACGCGCCGGATAATATTGTAATTTGGTTTGAGAAAGAAAAAATACTATATGGTGGTTGCTTAATAAAAAGTGTTGAGGCTAACAATATTGGAAACTTATCGGATGCAAGCGTAAAAGACTATGCAACAACATTAAAAAAAGTTGAGAAAAAATTTAAAGATCCAAAATACATTATTCCGGGGCATGATGACTGGACAGATACAAGATCGTTAAAACACACTTTAAAAATGGCGCAGGAACTTAAATAGAATACTGAACTAAGAATTATGCTCACATTAAAACGCACTAACTCCGATAATGAAGATTTCCGGGCTCTTGTAACAGAGCTGGACAAAGACCTGAAAATACGCGATGGCGAAGACCATGCCTTTTATGCACAGTACAATAAAATTGACAGTATTAAACACGTTGTGCTTGCTTACAAAAACGATGAGACGATAGCTTGTGGTGCTTTTAAACCTTACGAAGAAAAAACAGCAGAGATAAAACGTATGTTTGTACCGCCCCAACATCGTGGAAAAGGAATTGCCTCTTTGGTATTGGCTGAATTAGAAGGATGGTGTAGAGAATTAAATTACGAAAAATGCATTTTAGAAACCGGTAAAAAACAACCGGAGGCTATTAAACTTTATCATAAGAACAATTACAAGACCATTCCAAACTTTGGTCAGTATGCTGATGTGCCCGACAGCGTTTGTTTTGAGAAGATCTTGTAAATGGATATGGTGGTTCCATTAACAAAGCATTAACAGCGCAATAACTACTCAGTAACAAATTTTCTTTTAATTGCGTTTACATTTGCTATACCAAATTCATAATGAAACAAAATCTTTTATTCATTACCCTATTGTTTTTACTTTCTGCGATATTCGGGTTCGGCCAAATCGATCATTCATCAACAACAGTTGAAGAAACAAAAGCATACTCGCAAGCCATCGCAGAATACATAAAAGCGGTAAATAAAAAAGACAAACTTTTTTTTGACACCTTGTTCATTGGCAAACATGAAGATTTTCCTGATATAAATTTACCGGCAAGTCTTGAGAACACAAAGATCATTTCTTTAACAAGCGAAGAAGCGAATAAAAAACTCACTTACCGAAACTTAGTTTATTTAAATGTAATTGGAAATATATCAAAAGACCATTCAAACTTTATTATAGTAACGTTTAATGTTAGCAAACAAAAATCATACATACCAAAACATAATTGTTTAATGGATCTTAGAATCAATTTAAAGACCAATGAGCCCGAATTGGTTAGATTAAAGTTTGATTTGGCATATTCTACAGAAAAATAAGCGAACACGGTAATATCAGTATCTCTGGCCCTTTTTTAAGTATAAATACTTAGTAAAAACACCTTTTATTGCATATTGTTAACCTTATCTTAAAGCTTATAGCCCAAAGCCCGTGGCTTTTACGTATATTTGCAATTCACAATTCCGTAAAAGGAACTCCAACCACCTAAATTTAAACATGGCCAGATCGCAAGAAACACAAGGTAAAAAAGAAAAAGAAAGCAAAAAATTAAAAAAGCGTAAAGAAAAGGAAGAGAAAAAATTAGAGCGAAAAGCCAGTGGCAAAAAAAGCTTTGAAGACATGATCGCTTATGTTGATGAATTTGGAAATTTAACGGACACTCCTCCGGATCCAAAAAAGAAAAAAGAATTAAACCTCGAAGACATTCAGCTTGGCGCTAAGATAGAAGCCGCCATAGATCCTGCAGATTTAATACGTAAAGGAAACATCAGCTTTTTTAACGAAGAAAAAGGTTACGGATTTATTCGTGATGAAAGATCACAGGAAAGTATTTTCTTTCACGTTAACGGATTAGTATCACAACAGGTAAAAGAAAAAGATAAAGTTACTTTTGAAACCGAAATGGGTCAAAAAGGCTTAAATGCTATTAAGGTAACTTTGATAGCTTAAGTTCTTTACAGGAAAAATTTATTATATTCATAAACTGAATGTGATAAAAATCTTACATCATCTTATCGTATTATCAACTGCGATGGCATTGCACTCATGCTTCCTGGTTAAAATTCGCGTGCCTGTTAAACATGTTGCTATTAAAGACACTATTAAGGTGTATCATTTTATAGTATCCGGTACTTATAAAAATGTTGACACAACATTGTTAAACGCTTACAAGAAAGAATCAAAAAGAGCCTATGATTGGATAAGCAGGGAAGCAAGCTGGCATGGAAAAAAATTACTTTTTAATGAATACTGGCCAGTAAATCTTGATTCAAATTTAGAGCACACTTTCGTATATAAACTACCAAGCAAAAAAATGAGTGTGCTTTTCAGAAAAAAAAATTTCAGAGTTATAGCTCGAAAAAAAACCAAAAAAGAAAAACAACTTACCAAGACGCTTGACTGGAGACACGACCTTTTTGATTCTATCGCACATTCACTAAAAGATACTTTACTTGCAGGAAAGATTCGTCAAAACTATACACCTAAAGGCGATCCCTTAGATAAAAATGAGCTTTTTGTATTACATCTTCCAAAAATAAATACCCGTAAGATTTTAGGATTTTACACTAACAAAAGTGTGTTTGTTGGACATAATAAATCAAGAACGATTGCTCACGAAAGTATACATCATTTGGGCGCACCAGATCTGTATATACACAAATATTGGTTTGGCAAAAGACGTAGGATAGTAAAAAGTGAATTAAGGGAAGAAATAATGAACAGCACTTTTCTTAAAAACAGCAATTGCAATAATTCCTACATAAGCAGTTATACCGCTTACTGTATAGGTTGGAAGCCCCGCCCTGAAGAATTATACGAACCTCTTTTAAAACAAAATTTAATGGCAAAGATCGATTTCTTTCTCTCGTTATTATTATTGTCCTTTTGAAAAACCCTAAACAATTTGCATATTTAATTGAGTTGTTTTGATAAAAATTATGGGCTACAAAAAAGTTTGCTTTATCTGCAGAAAAGCATTTAGTGTTTATAAGAACGAGGCGCCAAAGATCAACCCCGCCTGCCCCGAATGCGGCAATCCCACTACTGTTTTTAGTCACCTTTTTAAACCTCCAAAACAAACGGATATTAAAAAATGGAAGGTGGTAGAATTTTTGAAAGACCACGGCTTTGTTTATCAGCGGGTTTATGCCACCTATACAAAATCTGTTTTAACAGGGCAAGCCGGCTATCCGGAAACAATGGAGGAGGCCAAAAAATTTATTGCAGAATATAAAGAACAAGCTAATTTGCTTATTTGGGATGATGATAAAAAAGAATTTGTGAGGGCGGGTTAATAAAACCTTTTGTATATTTAATATACTAAACCGCAAAATAAACACATGAACATAATTTTCAAAACCGCCTTTTTTATTGCTTTACTTTTAGCGTTTAGTTGCAAAGAAAAATCAAAACCCGCTGAAGAAGAAACTCCTGTAAACAGCACGCCAACAAATCCTTCAACAAATGCATTTGGCTTTAACGTCTTAAAAAAATTACGCGGTATATGGAATGGCCCTGTAACTTCCACTACCCCGCTTGGTGGCTATCCCGAATGGATAGTGGATTTTAGGCCAAATGCAGAAAATCAAATTTCGGCTAAAAACGAACTCGATACTTTAAACGATATTTTTATGTCGTTCTTTATTGCAAAATATAATAACCAGGAAAAAGTTGCTTTTCGTAATGGTGGTTCGTTTGGTGGAGCAAAACGCGTATCGTATTTTTTAGCAGATAGTGTTTCCGAAAACGGCGCTAATTCTTTTTACCGCTTTTGCGAAATAATAAAAGGCAAAACAAGAGCATTTACCGAAGTTATTTTTAAAGCAGATAGTTTGTACATTAAATCGTATACGAATAAATATAACTCCCTTACAAACCCAACCCCACACATGACCTGGCGCGCCAAACTCCAGGATTCGACGTCTGCACAACCTGCTATTACCAATTTTTCGTTTCCAAAAAATACAATTACTAAAGACTTTACAAATAGTTTTACAAGTTTAACCGAAGCCATGTTTTTTGCAACTTCAGGAATTCCGGTGGGAGATCCCTATGCGGAAAACACACAACCTTATCTTGGCAAAACAACGGCTACTTATAATTTTGCTGCTACTTATTCGCCTGATCCTTCAAAAAAAGTGTCTCTTGTAATTACAACCCAACCTTTATTTTCCGGCTTTACATTTAACTCCGGTAATTTAAAATTCAGGTCGCGTTACGTTATTCTAAATGCCAGCAGTACAACGTTTACGTTCAATTATATGCATCCGGGCAGCTATTATTATTACGCTTTTTATGATAATGATTCCAATAATCTCATAAATAGCGGCGACTGGATAAGCACAACAAATACAGCGCTAAGCCTTGGCGCACTAGCAACTACAACAGTTAGTACTCAGATCAACTTCACTATTCCTTAGCCTTTTGAGGGAAACGAAAAATTTGATATATTTATAGTCCCCATTTACAAAAACAGTAACGGCTGCGCGGGGTTAAAAGCGGTCACTAAAATGTATTATATTTAACACCATGTGGAGGCTTCTTGAAATAATTGCTGCAGCAGCAATAGTATTAATTGCAATTACCGAGTTTTTTTATCCTTTAATTGCAGGTAAACCAATTTTTGGTTCGTTCAGAAAATCAAAAAACAATACAACAACTTCAACAAGTATTGATGGCTCTTTGGATGAAAAAATAAATAAGGCCAAAGCAAAAGTTGAAGAAA
The DNA here is from genome assembly GCA_943369995.1 of Chitinophaga pinensis. Taxonomy (GTDB): domain Bacteria; phylum Bacteroidota; class Bacteroidia; order B-17B0; family Aurantibacillaceae; genus Aurantibacillus. The sequence continues at coordinate 9,590 of CALRPF020000041.1, read as the reverse complement.
TTAAGAATGTGCAAAACGAGGTAGATAAAAATTACAAAACTGCCGAGCAATTAAAAGAAGAATCAGACAATCTATTAAATAAAAACAAATAATGAATACTTTCATGGAAAAGCTAAAAGCTGCGTTCACAAACTTAAATACCAAAAAGATCCTTATGTTGGGATTTGGTGTTTTAGTGCTAATTTTTATTCTCTTCTCGGGCCGTTTGGTAGAGAATGTAGATAACTCCGAAATTGTAATTATACAAAGCGCATTCAGCGGCAAGATCTCTGTGCATACTACACCGGGACCTGTTGCGCAAAATTTTGGAACGGCAACCCATTACAAAAAATCAAACCAGTTTTGGTTTAGCAATAAAAAAGATGAGACCAATAAAGAAGCTTCGCGCACAAACGCAACCGAAGATAATTCTATAAAGATCCGTTTTAACGATGGTGGTCACGGTACTATTTCAGGGTCTGTTCGCTGGTACATGCCGCAAGATGAAAAAGCAATTTTAAAACTACATACCGATTTTGGATCGCAAATGGCAATCGAACAGCAATTGATTCGCCAGGTTGTAACTAAAGCAGTTTATATGACGGGCCCGTTAATGTCATCTAAAGAATCATCTGCAGAAAAACGTAACGATCTTTTATCTTATATCGAAGATCAATCTATTAATGGTGTATACCGTACTAAACAAGAAGACATTAAAGTGCATGATGACTTAATGAATACAGATAAAACCATTACAGTAGTTAAGATCGTTGAAAAAGGCAACCAACCTTTACGCCAGGAAGTTTCGGCCATTAAACAATACAATGTAAGCTTGCAGGGTTTAGCGCTTAACTCGATTGATTATGACGAAGAAGTTGAAAAGCAAATAAAAGTGCAGCAACAAGCTTATATGCAGGTACAAACTGCAATTGCCAACTCAAAAAAGGCAGAGCAGGACGCCATTACAACAGAGCTACAGGGTAAAGCATCGGCCGCAAAAGCTAAATGGGAACAAGAGGTTATAAAAGCGCAAGCAATTACTCAGGCGCAACAACAAAAAGAAGTTGCGGAATTGGAAGCGCAAACAGCCATCCTGGAAGCAAATAAATTAAAAACAGAAGCGGACGCAAGATCATACGCCAACTCAAAATTAGTGAACGCCGGTTTAACACCACAAGAGCGCGCGCAATTTGAAAAAGACACTAAGATCGGCGTGGCAGAAGCCTTATCTAAAATAGTATTGCCATCTACCTATATGAATGGTGGCAGCAATAAAGACGCGTCTTTATTAGAAAGCATCTTAGGCGTGAAACTTTTAAATAATGATAAAGCGAAATAAGAATTTTATAAATTAATTTAAGGTCGCGGTTAACAAATGTTAGCTGCGATTTTTTTTGACCTTATAATTCAAACAATAAAATTTGTAACTTTAACTAAAATGAAAACAAAAATTCTCTTCCTGTTTATTTTATTTTCATCTGTTTGTTTTGGACAGATCCCAGGCACAAATTCTCTTATAAAAAAATTGAATAATAATCAGTTTGAAATTATTCATGAGCAAAAAGCTTCTTTTACTATGAACAGTCCGGCCGCTTTAAAATTGATAAAGAGAGGGCCTGCAATTTCCGAAAAATTAGTTTTGGCCTTAAGTGATAGTACAAAAACCATTATGGCACATTTGGTTTTATGCCATATTTATTTTGGAGTGGCTACTTTTGCCGGACCAGTAATAGTAACCGAGAATGACAAGCATGTATCAAAATACTTTCTAGGTAAAAAAGACGGTGAAGGTATGATGATAAGCCAGGAAAAAGATAATAATGTTTACAAAACTTTCGTATTGAAAACAGATAGGGATGTGATGATAAGCTACTGGAAGGATAAGATAGCAATAAAAAAATAAATTGATTAAAAAATGGAAGCTTTAAAAGAATTAGAATTTATAAATAAGATAGAAGATAGTTTTCCGTTTGAGAATTACCTTCACTGTTTAAAATTAATTGACGAGGCGATCACGATTTCACCCAATTCTGTTTTTGCGGTAATTGATGAGATAGCCAAAACAGCAGGCGGAGATTCAGTTTCAGAAGAAACGCTGATCAATCTTTTAAAGCATATTGATAAAAAATTTGAGCATCCTTTACGTAAATTACTACTTGAAACAGCACAAAGCATTATTTTACAGGAAGAAATTTCTATTAAAGAAACGATCGCCAACATGGAACTGGTAAGAAAATATCCAAGACAATATGCGGCATTAAGTACCTTATATTTTTCAACAACTGATAAAGACGGGCAATTAGAAAAAGTTTGGAATAGTATTACCGATGAATGGAATAAGAACGATGATCTTTTTGATGAAGAAGTACAAAGCGATTAAACTACCATTTACCGCCCGAACCGCCGCCGCCACCGCTTCCGCCTCCAAAACCACCAAAACCTCCGCCGCCCCCAAAACTACTGCCGCCACCTGAAAAAATTGAACGTCCGCTACCTGAATAGGTGTAGCCACCGCCGCCGCCATTATTTTTTGAGAAAAAGAAAATATAAACAAAAGCAATAGCAACCAGAATGAGAAGAAACGTTTTAAATTTAGATTCACCGCTCATCTGGCGCGAGTAATCCTTTTCGTTGATCTCGCCTTTTGCCAGCTGCATTAAAACGGTTGTTCCTTTATCTAAAGCCTTGTAATTTTCACCGCTTTTTAAATAAGGATTCATCTCGTTTTCACGGATCCTTTTAGTAGCAAGATCTGGGATCGCTCCTTCTAAACCATAACCAATAGCAATAAAAAGATCATGACTGTTTGGTTTTAAAAGAACAACGATTCCATTATTGGCATCTTTTTTACCAACGCCCCATTCGTTGATGATTGCAGTTGCATATTGTGCCGGCTCTAAACCATTGAGTTCATCAACAATAACAACACAAATTTGATTTGAAGTTTCTTTACTGAATTGAACCAGTTTATCCTCTAACTGTTGCGCTTCTGAAGCGTTAAGAAATTGAGAAAATTCGGTAGAAAGATTATTATAAAGTCGTTGCGGACTTGGGCGTTCTGCAACCTGGGCAGAAGTAAAACCAAGCCATAAAATAAATATAAAACTTAAAATTCTGCCCATGATCAAAACGAAATAGTATTTGTTAGTTCATTTATGTCATCGCTTTTTCTTGGAAAGAATTTACCAAGCTGCTCGCCGCATTCAGAAATACATTCGGATAAAGCTAAGGCTTTACTGTTATCTTTAAATTTTTTAATGAGTTCACTTACTACTTTTTGCCAGAATTCGTTCCCGAGCTTTTGATGAATACCTTTATCGCCAACAACCGCTATTTTTCTACTTAACACAGCAATGTAAATTAAAACGCCGTTACGCTCGTTGGTTTGGTGCATTTTTAATTTTGTAAAAACTTTTTCAGCACGTTTTATTTCGCTGCCAAAACAAAAATTATCAATATGTAAACGAATCTCGCCAGAAGTTTTTAATTCGGCCAAAGCAATCGATTCTACTAACAAGGCTTGTTCTTGCTGATTAAAAAAAGTACGAGCGGTTTTCATATGAAACTAGAATTCTACTTTAGGCGCTTTTTCTGCCCCCGCCTCTGCTTCAAAATATGGTAATTGAGCCATGCTACCAGCAATGATGCTTCCGGGAAAGAATTGAATAGCTTTATTAAAATCGCGCGCCATTTCGTTGTATTTCATACGCTCAGTCGAAATCCTGTTTTCACAACCTTCTAAAGTTATTCTAAGATCAGCGAAAGCAGCGCTTGATTTTAAATTCGGGTAATTTTCAGTTACCATTAACAAACGTGATAAAGCACCGCTTAACTCGCCCTGTACTGATTTGTATTTTTGAATAGAAGCTTCATCCAACTTATCAGGATCAATGGTCATTTGCGTGGCTTTTGCACGTGCAGTAACCACCCCTTCTAAAGTACTTTTCTCGAAATTTGCTTCACCTTTAACTGTTGCTACAATATTAGGAACAAGATCGGCACGGCGCTGATACTGGCTTTCTAATTGTTGCCATTGTGCTTTTCCATTTTCACGCATACCAACAAAACTGTTACGCTTGTTACAAGACCAGATGCCACCAAATACGGCTATTACACCAAAAATTAAAACTGCAATTAATCCTTTACTCATAATGTATAAATTTTTAAGTAAAGATAATAGTAAAAGCTTAATACAAACCGCCGCTTAACATAAATTCTATTTGTTTTTAAAATATAATAAACAGTCGGTAAAACAACATTTTTCTTTATGTAAATTAGTGTTAATGAGCGGTAAGCTAAAATTTTATTAAAATGAATAAACGAAACTTCTTAAAATCGCTGCTTTTTACAGCAACATTACCACTAAGTGTAAAAGCAAAGAGCTTTAGCGAAGAATTGCCTTCCGTTTGGACAACAGATGACGAGCCGGACCAATGGCAATCGATACGAAATGATTATAAATTAAAACCCGATTATATTAATCTTGAAAACGGCTATTACAGCATCTTAGCACAGCCGGTTTTAGACGCTTATCTCGATGACCTTAAAATGGTAAACATGGAGGGTTCTTATTACATGCGCACCCTTCAGTTCGATAACAAACAAAAAAGTAAAGAACGTTTGGCGCAATTGTTAGGTTGTTCGCCCGAAGAATTAATTATTACGCGCAACACGACCGAATCTTTAGACACCGTAATTTCCGGCATTGACTGGAAAGCGGGCGATGAGGCAGTAATGGCCGAACAGGACTATGGCAGTATGTTAGATATGTTTAAACAACAAGCCAAACGTTACGGCATGGTAAATAAAGTAGTTTCAATTCCTTTAGATCCCAAAAGTGATGAAGAAATAGTGAAATTATATGAATCTGCAATTACACCTAAAACAAAATTACTAATGATCTGCCATGTAATAAATATTACCGGCCAGATCTTACCTGTAAAAAAGATCTGCGACATGGCCCATAGCAAAGGGGTTGAAGTGATGGTAGATGGCGCACACGCTGTTTCGCATATTGATTTTAAAATAAGCGAATTAAATTGCGATTATTATGGGAGCAGTTTACACAAATGGCTGGGCGTGCCTTTAGGGGTTGGCATTTTATACGTAAAGAAAGAAAGAATAAAAAAACTGTGGCCAATTTATGGCGAGTTTAATTTTAAAGATGAAGATATACGTAAATTAAACCATACAGGAACAATTTCCGTTGCTTCTGATATTGCAATCAATCATGCCATTAATTATCAAAATAGCATAGGTATAAAACAAAAAGAAACACGTTTGCGCTATTTAAAAGATTTGTGGTTAAGTCAGGTAAAAGACATCAAGAGAATAAAAATAAATACCCCCGCCGATAACTTGCGCAGCTGTGCTATTGCCAACGTAGGTGTAGAAGGAATAAAACCTGCCGAACTTGCAAAAATATTGTTGGATAAATATAAAATATGGACGGTTGCCATTGATTCTTCTAATGTTCAAGGCGTGCGTATTACACCACATGTATTTACAACTGTTGCCGAAATAAATAAACTGGTTATTGCTTTAAAAGAAATTGCTTCATAAAATGGAAAAAATAAATATTAAAGATAAACTTTCGCTTTTTTCAGATCACTGGAATCCAAGAATTGTAGGAGAGTTAAATGGCCAACAGGTTAAGCTGGTAAAATTTAAAGGTGAGTTTACCTGGCACAGCCACGAGCATGAAGATGAATTATTTTATGTTATTGACGGTAACTTTAAAATGGAGTTCAGGGATAGAACCGTTGAACTATGGCCGAATGAATTTTTAATTGTGCCAAAAGGTGTTGAGCATCGGCCGGTTGCAGAAAACGAAGTGTCGGTAATGCTGTTTGAACCCGCGGGTACCTTAAATACAGGTAATGTAAAAAATGAGTTCACAAAAGATAACTTAAAAAACATCTAAAAAGCTAAACTGGTTTATTAATCATTTTTGTTTCAAAAACTATTTCACCTAAAACCGAACCTTTTAGTTTTAGTCACGTACAAAAAGGTAACTATAAACTCAAACATACCCGATACCCCCGCTACTTAATGCAACAGCCGGGGCTGGTAAAAAAGCGTCTCAACAGTTTATCCGCAACATTATTTAAAAATTAAAACTCTTATTAAAAATGAAAAATTACACACACTTAAAACTTATTCGTTATGAAAACAAATCTCTACCTTCCAACAATGTTGGCGGTTATCATTCATGCGATGGTATTCGGCCAATCAGGCAACCAAATTACTCAGATTAGAAAAACGCTTATCAGCCAGGAAAGCAAGATCGTTAACGTTACATACACAAAATCTGCAGCGTTAGAATTAAACGAACTTCTTAAAGAGGCAAAAGCATTAAACCTTACCGCACTCGCCTTTAGAAATGCTGCTAAATCAAAAAGCGGCGACGAGAAAAGAGAATTAACCGTTGAAGCTCTTTTCTTTGAAAAACAATTTGTAGCCAAACAAATTGAGATTTCAGAACTACTGGCAAAAGACACCTATCAAAAATTATATCAAAACCGAAACTACATTAATGTGTTGTTGAAGATCATTGAAAATGATGATGTCACTACTGCATTGGCTGTTAGCCTGAATACCGAAGCTGAAAAATGCATACGTATGGCTAAAGAAATGCGTGAAGAAGCATATGCTCAGGCAAACCTTGTTTCTAAACTCGGAAATCTTTCTAATGCAGAAGATGAAGAAGTAGTGGCATTAAACAAACAACAGCAGGTTTTTGATATAATTGAAAGAGTTAACCCAAAAGTAACTGTAAGATAATATTACTTGATGGAACGCGGATGACACCGGTAAAACGAATTTACAAAGATAAAGATCCGCGCAATCTGCATCATCAGTGTTCCATCATTTTGAACTCTTGTTTCTTTTTTATAGCTTTAAGTAAATTAAAACCTAAACTATGAAAACAACAATGAGATCTTTTTTAGCCATTGCAGCTTTTACGCTGGTATCATCGGTAGCATGCGCACAGTATAAGATGGATAGCGATGGCAAAACACTTCGTAACTCCAGTAATTCTTCAGTAGCGCATATTGATAGCGACGGAAAAACGATCCGTAACTCGAGCAACAGCTCTGTTGGGCATGTTGACAGTGATGGAAAAACGATCCGTAACTCAAGTAATTCTTCTGTTTTAAAAGTTGACGGAAATGACATCCGTAATTCAAGCAATAGTACAATTGCTAAAATGAGTGATGTAACAAGCGCTATTCAAGGAGCAAAACCTGAGGCCGTTTACGTTGCGCTTTGGTGGTTTATTGTAAAAGGAAATAAATAATACTTTAAAGTATAAATATTAAAAAGCCCGGAAATTATTCCGGGCTTTTTAATATCCTTTATCTCGAAATTATGAGTTTCTCATTTTTAATTTCTTTGCTATCGCAAAACACTTTGTAAACATAAACGCCGCCTGGCAAAAGCCCCTCTTTTAACTCTATTTCATCATTAAAAGCAGTCAGTTTTGTTTCTGATAAAAGCCTGCCGTGCAAATCATAAATACAAACTAAGGCTTCCTTATTAAGTGAATTTTTTATTTTTAAATTACCGTTTGTAGGGTTGGGATAAACCAGAAGCGTATTTTCTAAATTATTTTCGCTATATCCAAGTGTAAGTTGTTTTAATTGAACGAGATTATGCAACAACATAAAATCCAATCCATGATACTCACCAAATGAAAAACTCAAGGTATTTGTTCCTGCAGCGCTCGCTAAATTTCTATTAGGCCAAACAAACATATTTTCACTATACCATGTAGCGCCCGTAGATTTGGAGGTTGGCGAATAGTAATAATTTCCATTTTCATCTGCTTTATTTAAAAGCTTGTTATATAAACTATCATGAATGAGGTTTGGTCCGCCATACAAAACCTGCCTTAACAGTGGATAAATTTCCATTTTATAGGACAAAGCATAACTATCAACCGACGACCGTTGATCATTTGCTACCGCAGCCGTTGCCAAAAACATATGAACGTTATCTGCAGTTAGTGAAGCGCCAACCGGAAAATTAATAGTTGGAAAAATATCCCAGCTATAGGTTGCAGTAAATCCGCCGGTAGTGGCATCATCGTAGTTTATGCCTGTAATATTGTAACCTGCTTTTGCAATACCGTTGCAGTATGCCGTTGTATTTTCGCCACGCGAAACATTATTTCCGCTTACCGGGTTTTTAATTATCCATGCATTTTGTTTTATATAATTGATCATCCTGTCTGTTATCTCTTTTGCCTCAGAAGATAAGTTAATGCCCCCGTAATTTTCATTACAATATTTTGCGCATAACGAAAGTCCCATCATTAAATGATAGAATTGATCCTGGCTTTCTTCATTATCTAAATTTCCTAAACATAAACCAGTTAAGGGTAAACAATAACTCGAACCGCAGGCATAATTTGAAACAATACAACTGTCGGAATTAAAGAATAAAGGATTAACAGAGTTTGTTGCATATATCATTGACGGTGAAACATCATCTCTTACAAAAAAACCATTTATATCTGACACTCCTCCGTAATAAATCTCTGCAACGCTATCAAGTCTATTAATTGTATTTAAAGCCATATACAATTCCTGAACTGTTTGCGAATAATTTTGATTATTTATTTTTTTAATCTCGTATTCAGTTGCTAACATTCCAATGTACCATCCCAAAGAAATTCCTGCATCGCCCCAATGGTTAATACTGTTTCCGCTAAAAACCGTTTCGCGGGTAGACATTGGAATTCCTTGCCCCTTACCGGAGCCCCACACGCTAAATTTTGAATTAAAACGGGAGCGGTAATTGTCGTATTTTTGACTGAGCGTAAGCTGGGCATTTACAATTACAGAATTTAAAAAAATAAACAGTAGAATTTTTGTTTTCATAAATCAAAATTTTCTTTTTTTAGCGTAGCTCTCGCGTAAGCGTCTTATTTTTTCCTGGCTGCGTTTGCCACCTAATTGTTCTTTTTTATTCTTGGCTTTCTTTTCGTGAAAAGCGCCTCCACCTGTAACCTCTATCTTTTTTTGCTTTGCTAAATTCTTATCGCGTGTAACAGGCATTTCATCTTTTGTCAACTCTTCATCTATTTCTACATCTTTTGACATTTTAAGAATAGGTATCTTTTTATTCATTAAAGCTTCAATGGCAACTTGCGAAGGTTTTTCTGCATCTGTTATAAAGCTCATGGCAATACCTGCCTTATCTGCCCTACCAGTTCTTCCAATACGATGAATATAGGCGCCGGGCTCTTTTGGAATATCAAAATTAATAACATGTGTTACGTTCGGAATATCCAAACCACGTGCAATAATATCTGTAGCAATTAATAAACGGTGCACACCTTCATCAAAATATTTTACAGAAGCAAAACGCTGGGGTTGCGATTTATTAGAGTGAATAACACCGGTTTCTGTAGGGAATTCTTCTTCCAAGACCTCGTAAATATCATCTGCTATTTTTTTATTTTTTACAAATAATAAAACCTTTGTAAATCCTTTTTCATTTTTGATCAGCCATTTTAGTAAATTGATTTTGGTATAAAAATTAGGAACGAAATAAGCGTATTGCACAATTTTTTCCAAAGGTGTTCCTCTAGAAATAAGCTCAAT
>CALRPF020000040.1:0-18318 GCA_943369995.1 Chitinophaga pinensis | reverse complement strand
CTAAAAATCAAAACTTAATGAACTTAACCCCTGTTTTTCTCGCTCCTCTTTTCTTTTCGGGGGTGCAAAAGTACATATCCTTTTTATCACATCCAAATATTTTTTAAAAAATTTTAATCTTTTTTTAAAATATTTTTTCTCCTCTTTCCTACTACTTATTATCTACTCAAAAAACGGGAGGGCAAAAATACATACTCTTTTTGTATTGACCAAATATTTTTACCAAGTATTTGTAATAATTGAGCGGTTTTTAACTTATTTTGGTCTAAAAAGAAGATAAATTTTTTATTGTATCTTTGTTTCGAGTTCAAAAGGCTAAATTGTTACTAACATAGCAATGCTTAATAAAATCCTTTAGGGAAAAACGCCCACCTCAATTTTAATTTATCTTTAACCTTTAATACAGATGGAATACAACACACAATTAGACAGATTAATTATTCCCGAATATGGAAGAAATATTCAGGGAATGATAGAATATTGTTGCAAATTGAAGGAACGCGAAGAGCGTAACCTTTGTGCAAGAGCAATTATACAAGTAATGGGTCAGTTAAACCCGCATTTAAGAGATATTGCAGATTATAACCATAAATTATGGGATCATTTATTTATTATCTCACAATTTAAATTAGATGTAGATAGCCCCTATCCTATCCCAAGTCCGGAAACATTTAAAGAAAAACCAAAAAAATTAGATTATCCAAAAGGTAAAATACGTTTTAAACATTACGGTAAAACCATTGAGGATATTATTAAAAAAGCGCGTGAGCTGCCGGAAGGGCCTGAGCGCAAGGAGTTGACAAGGCAAATAGCAAACCATCTTAAAAAATCTTATTTCAACTGGAATAAAGATTCTATTACCGACGACGTTATTTTTAAAAATCTTGCTGACCTGTCAAGTGGAGAATTAAAACTGGATGACAACACTGTATTGAGCTCACACCAAGAGTTGCGCGGCGCCAAAAAATTCTTCCACAAAAATCCTAAACACAAAAACAATAATCACAAACATAAAAATCCCAGAAAATTTTAATACTTTCTTATGGCAATTTTTGAAGTACACGGCGGACACAAACTAAAAGGTGATATCATTCCGCAAGGCGCTAAAAACGAAGCTTTACAGATTCTTTGCGCCGTATTATTAACTAAAGAAAAAGTTGTCATAAGCAACATTCCAAACATTGTAGACATCAATAAACTGATTGAATTATTGGCTGAACTTGGCGTTAAAGTTGAAAGCACAGGTCATGAAGAATATACCTTTCAGGCAGATAGTGTAAATATCGATTATTTGGTTTCGCCTGAATTTAAAAAGAAAGGCGGCAGTTTACGCGGTAGTATGATGATTGTTGGGCCAATGCTGACACGCTTTGGAAAGGCTTACATGCCAAAACCGGGTGGCGATAAAATTGGACGCCGCCGCGTAGATACCCATTTTATGGGCTTTGAAGCCCTGGGTGCAAAATTTAATTACCACGCCGACAGTGAAATTTTTGAAGTTGAAGGAAAAAATCTAAAAGGTGCATATATGTTATTGGACGAGGCTTCTGTTACAGGAACCGCCAATATTGTTATGGCGGCTGTTTTAGCAGAAGGCACCACCACCATATACAATGCGGCTTGTGAGCCTTACTTACAACAGCTGTGTAAAATGCTTAACCGCATGGGTGCAAAAATTTCGGGTATTGGTTCTAATCTTTTAACTATTGATGGTGTAAAAGAATTAAAGGGCACAACGCATCGCATCTTGCCGGATATGATAGAGATAGGTTCATTTATTGGAATGGCCGCCGTTACTCAATCAGAGATCACCATTAAAGATGTGAGCTACGATAATTTAGGTATTATCCCAACTATTTTTGGAAGATTAGGGATTAAAATGGAGCGTCGTGGGGATGATATTTTTATTCCTGAACAAGAGAGTTACGAAATAGATACTTTTATTGATGGCTCTATTCTTACCATTAGTGACGCCATTTGGCCCGGCTTTACACCCGATTTGATAAGTATTGCGTTGGTTACCGCTATACAAGCTCGAGGCAATGTTTTGGTGCATCAAAAAATGTTCGAAAGTCGTTTGTTTTTCGTAGATAAATTAATTGATATGGGCGCAAAAATCATTCTTTGCGATCCGCACCGCGCAACAGTTATGGGTCTTGACAGAAAGGTTCAATTGCGCGCTATACAAATGGCCAGCCCGGATATTCGTGCCGGCGTAGCTTTATTAATTGCTGCTATGAGCGCAAAAGGCAAGAGCATTATTTTTAATATTAATCAAATAGACAGAGGTTACCAGAATATTGATACACGTCTAAATGCAATAGGTGCCCAGATAATAAGAAAAGACAAATGAGAAAATTACTATTTTTTGTAAGTGCCTCTTTGATAATATTTATTGCTTGTAAAAGCAAAAAAACTGTAACTACTACCGAAGTTGAACAACCAACTGCTTTTGTAGCAGCTCTTCCTACCTCTACTGTAGAACCTGTTGTTGGCCTGGGCTTAGGAAATCTTGCTCCCGAAATTGCGCAACCAAATTTAAACGATAGTGTAATGAAACTTTCTTCATTAAGAGGCAAATTAGTTTTAATAGATTTTTGGGCGAGCTGGTGTGGCCCTTGCCGCAAAGAAAACCCAACTGTTGTAAAAGCGTACACGAAATTTAAAGATCAGAAATTTAAAAGCGGAAATGGTTTCACAATTTATAGTGTTTCGTTAGATGCTGATAAAAACCTTTGGAAAAAAGCCATTCAAAAAGATGGTTTGGTTTGGCGAAACCATGTGAGTGATTTGAAGGTATGGAATAACGAAGCCTCTCAAAAGTACGGCGTAGAAGGCATTCCATACAACGTGCTTATAAATGATAAAGGAATAATTATTGATAAAAATCTAAGAGGAGAGGACCTTATTTCTGCTTTAGAAAAATTAGTTGTTGCGCAATGAAAAAACTTTTTTTTATAGCTTTTATTTTTGTGTTTGCGACATTTATTGCGCAAAATAACTCTTTTAAAGTTAAGCCCGGCGATAAAGCACCGGGCTTTGTTTTAAATCAACAAAACTCATTGCAAAGCTTTAATATGCCTTATCTCAACAGCGCTGTATTACTACATTTTTGGAGCACATCGGTACCTGAATCTAAAAAAAGGAACAAGTCGCTTAATCGCATGGCCGGCCGATATAAGAACGCTATATATAAAACGGCCGATGGTTTTGAAGTTGTTAATATTGCAGTGCAAAACGACAAAAAAGCATGGGTAGAAGAGATTCAAAACGATTCGCTTAACAATTTTAATAATTGCATTGCGCAAAAAGGTTTTGCAGATGATGTGTGCAAAAAATATGGCATCACTTCTTTACCTGCCGATGTTTTGATAGATGAGAACGGTTATGTAATTGCTTTAAATCCTAAAATAACATTAATAGAAGAGTTGTTAGACGAAAAGAAAAATTTCCTTCCTATTAAAAAAGATATTAGCGGCACTATTGGTCACATTAGTAGCAAAGAGGATTTTATCAAAAACGGGAAATTGTATTTGTTTGACGCCTATTACGATTCTATTTCCAGCTCTTTAATAAATGCTAACGGCATTTTTTCTTTTTATGACGTAAAATTAAACCAGGATTTTATTTTAAAAACACACAATCAAATAAATGTCGTTACCACCGATCCGCTGGCTGTTTATAACGATCTTGGAGAAAATATCTGCGAAGGAAAAACAACTACCGATGGATTTGTATTTTATATTCCATCCAATAAAAGTTATAAACTTACAGAAGATAATGTAGAAATGGCTTTGAATGGAACCGTAAGCCAGATAAACGTTATTAAGAATCTTGTTTTTACAAGCAACGGTAATGCCTTAATTCCAAAAGATGAACAAGAACTTCAGCCACTGTTGAACATGCTTAAAAAAAATAAAAATCTTAGAGTTGATCTTACCACGCATACTGATTCAAAACCAGATGCAAAATCGGCTATGGACCTCACCAGCAAACAGGCAAAAACCGTTAAAGATTACTTTGTAAAAAAAGGGATAGAGGCTTCAAGAATCAGGGTTTTTTCAAAAGGGAAAAACGAGCCCCGAAAAGTGTGCAAAGCGCACAGCGATTGTTCGGATACAGATCATAAGCAAAACCGCAGGGTTGAATTTCTGGTATCAAAAAACTGACAAAACTTCCTGTAAAAAAGTCTGGCAAAATTATTGATTTACCTTAGTTGAAAAACTATTTTAAATTAATAAATACCATGCAGAACCACGAAAATAGCGTACCCGAGGAAAATATAGAGAATGTTGAAAGCAATACCGAATCTGCCAATACGGCCGAAAATGCTGAAAAAACTGACGAAACTTCCACTAATTCTACTTTAGATTCGGAAGCCAAAATAAAAGAATTAAACGATAGGTATTTACGTTTATATTCTGAATTTGATAATTACCGTAAACGTACCGTAAAAGAAAAATCCGACATCATTAAAACAGCTGCTGAAGATGTTTTTAAAGCTATTTTACCAGTTATAGATGATCTTGAGAGGGCGATAAAGGCAAATGAAAGTGTTGAAGATGTAAATGCCATTAAAGAGGGCTTGCAGCTTATCTCAAGTAAATTAAAAAACACCATTCAAAATAAAGGCTTAACTGCTTTTGACAGTCTTGGTGCTGTTTTTAATCCTGATACTATGGAGGCCATTACACACGTTCCTGCAACCAGCGAAGAACAAAAAGGAAAAGTTATTGACGAGCTTGAAAAGGGATATAAATTAGGAGATAAAGTAATTAGATTTGCGAAAGTTGTCATAGCACAATAAAAATAAAATGGCCAAAAGAGATTATTACGAGATTTTAGGAGTTGCTAAAAATGCGAGCGACGAAGAAATAAAAAAAGCTTACCGTAAGCTTGCAATTAAATATCACCCTGATAAAAACCCGGATGATAAATCTGCTGAAGATAAATTTAAAGAAGCTGCTGAAGCTTATGAAATATTAAGCAATAACGAAAAACGTCAGCGCTATAACCAATTCGGCCACGCCGGAGTTGGCGGTGCATCGGGCGGTGGCCATAGCCACGGTGGTATGAACATGGATGATATTTTCAGTCAGTTCGGCGATATTTTTGGCGGATTTGGTTTTGGCAGCGGTGGCGGCGGAAACCGTGGCGGCAGACGAGTTAACCGCGGAAGCAATTTGCGTGTTAAAGTAAAATTAAATTTAAAAGAGATTGCAAACGGTGCCGAGAAAAAAATTAAAGTAAATAAACATGTTAGCTGTAAAACCTGCAACGGTAGTGGCGCAAAGAACGGACAATACGATACCTGCAAACAATGCAACGGTTCTGGGGTTGTTACACGTGTACAGCAAACTATTTTGGGAGCTATGCAAACGCAAACAACCTGTAATGGATGCGGTGGCGAAGGAAGAATTGTAAGAGATAAATGTAATACCTGCCACGGCGATGGCATTGTGAGAGAAGAAGAAATAATTACTATTAATATGCCTGCCGGCGTTGCAGAAGGAATGCAACTAAGCATGCAGGGTAAAGGTAATGCTGCGCCACGCGGCGGCATTAACGGCGATCTATTAATAGTTATTGAAGAAGAAGATCATCCGGATTTGAAACGCGAAGGAAATCATTTGATCTACAGCTTAAATATTAGCTTTCCGGATGCTGCAATGGGTACAAGTATTGAGATACCAACCATTGATGCGAAAGCAAAAATTAAAATTGAACCGGGCACGCAAAGCGGACGCGTATTGCGTTTAAAAGGCAAAGGTTTACCTGATGTAAATGCTTATGGCAGAGGCGATCTTTTAGTGGAAATAAGTGTATACACGCCTACACATTTAAGCCCCGAAGAACGCAAAGCTTTAGAAACTTTAAAAGGCTCTAAGAACTTTGAACCGAACCCAAACAAAAAAGAAAAAGGTTTTTTTGAACGCATGAAAGATTATTTTGAGTAGGGCATATAAGCCTCACCCCTAGCCCCTCTCCAAAGGAGAGGGGGACTAAAAATATTAATGGGCTTCGGCCCTTTTTTTATTAAAAAAATTTCAAATAATTTGTTTTCTTTTGGGCGTTGCCTGCGGCCCGCACTTTACGCTGCAAGTCCTCGGGCAGGTTTACGTATGCGTTAGGGATGCGAAGGGTTTAGCTCTTTTGTCCCGAAGGGCAAAAAGCCGAGGCGATAGCCGAGCCCGCAGCAGCCCGGGCCAAAGGCAACGCCTAAAAAATAATTTATTAAAAACATCTATATTTAGTTTTCAGGTGATTTTAGTACTTTAGTATATAAAATTTTTACATGAGCGATTTTAAATATAAATGGTATAAGTTCCATCTTAATATTGCCTGTGCAAGATGCGGCAATAATATTCCTATGCATGATACCAAAGGCTCTCCTGAGTGCGATGATTGCGGAGAGAAAAGCAAACATACCTGGGTAGATGCCATGAATTTTTCTGATGTAAAGGATTTGATTAAAGGCGAAACAGGAAATAAAAAATTACTGGGCCTGATGAATGTCAATTCAAATACGGAAGCTGTTGCTACCCTTAATTGTTATGAATGCAAACAAAGCATACACCCTACCGAAGATCTTATTACCACTAAAAAACACACCTGCGAGCATTGTGAAAAGGAATTGCATTTTGAATCGTTTAATGAAATAAAAAACTTTGTTTTTTATACATACGTTAATAAAAAAATAAGCGATGCTAATAAGGCAGCTCTAGTTGCTGTGCGTTGTGCGGCCTGTGGCGCGCCTTTAGAGACCGATCCTTCAAAAACAAATTACCATTGCAAATTTTGCGGAGTAGAAAATATTTTGCCGCCATCGTTACGACACAGAAGGGTTTTGGATGACATTTACGCCGGTGTCCAAAAACAAATTCCTTCGGCAAAAAAAATAAACGGGTTTAATAGCCCACAACAAATAATTACCTGTTTAAAAGAAAATAAGCTGGCAGCTTTTGAGGCAGGCGCTCTAGATACTTTAATGCAACGTTTTCCCGAAAATTTACAGATCTATCACATTATTGTAAATGACCTTAAATATGTTTTCCCTTCAGAAACGTATGAGAACTTATGGAAACTTACTAAAAGCTCTGCTTTCTTGAATATTATTTCTGCAAAACTAAATAAAAGTGATAGCGAACACAATGCACGTGTAAATGAGCTGGACGGTAACAAGAAACCTAAAGAAACAAAAGTTCCTAAAAAACAAGAAGGCTTTTTTGATAAGATCAAAAAACTGTTTGGGTAACCAAATTAAAAAAATTAAAAGCTTTTATTTAAGTAAATTTTCAAATCCCTCTTGGGCGTTGCCTTCGGCCCGGGCTGTTACAGGGTCCGCTTCGCTACCGTACTTCGCTACGCTGCGTACCAAGCCTTTCAAATCCCTAACGCGGCGTGCGTATTTTGCGCTAGGGATGCAAAAGGTTTAGTTCTTTTGCCTGTTAAGGCAAAAGACCGTAGCGAAGCGAAGCCTTTAGCAGCCCGTTAAAGCGCCCAAAAAAATTATAACAACAATTTATTTTATAAATGAATTCTGCTTTTATTTCTCCAATATCATAAACTCCGTTCTACGATTTTTTGCCCTGCCATCCTCTGTAGTATTATCTGCAACCGGTTTATTTTGTCCAAAACCTTTAGCGTTAATGCGGCTACCATTAATTCCCATTTCTTCTAAAGTACTTTTAACCGAAAAGGCACGATTGGTACTTAAAGCTTCATTCGACTTAGGATTACCAACGTTATCGGTATGCCCATGGATCTCTATTTTTACGGTAGGATTTTCTTTTAAATAACCGGCAAACGATTTTAATACTACTTTACTCTCTTTTGTTAACTCCGCACTATTGGTTGCATAAAAAATATTGTTGATCACAAATGTTTTTCCAGGAATTGCCTCGTTTAATTCCATTTTAATTTCTTTAGCCGCGGCTTCAAACGTAAGATCTTTTACACTCACTACTTTTGATGTAAAAGCATGTTCTTCTTTTTTTACCGTAACTAAAATATCATCTTTTGATTTTAAATTAACAGCAGCCATAAATTGCCCGGTAGAACTATCTACAACAGCAAAAGATTTTTCTTCAG
This sequence comes from Chitinophaga pinensis, assembly GCA_943369995.1. Classification (GTDB taxonomy): domain Bacteria; phylum Bacteroidota; class Bacteroidia; order B-17B0; family Aurantibacillaceae; genus Aurantibacillus. The sequence goes on along the minus strand of CALRPF020000040.1, from coordinate 10,227 downwards.
TGCGTATATTTTTAATTTCAACTACGGCTCCTGTAATTTCATTACCTACATGATCTTTAACATCGCCTTTAATAAAAGCAACCTGTTGCGGACGAGCTTCTTTATAAAGATCAAAACTGTATAGATCAAAACGGCCAACACCTTTGCCTCTTACTTTGCCTTCATCAAAACTAAAAAAGTATCCTTTTTTTGTATCTGTACTTACAAAAAAACCTACATCATCGGTACTGCCATTAATGGGCGAACCAATATTCTCGGGTTCCTGCCACTCCCCTTTTTCATCTTTACGTACGTAAAAAATATCCAGGCCACCAAAACCGTAATGCCCATCGCTGCTAAAATAGAGTGTTTCGCTATCGCTATGAATAAACGGTGTACGTTCGTGCCCCTTTGTATTTACCTTTGGTCCTAAATTTTTTGGAATACTCCAGATCCCTGTCTTTTGATCTTTAACGGTAACATAAATATCTGTGCCTCCAAAACCGCCCGGCCTGTCGCTTACAAAATATAACGTAACGCCGTCTGCCGCAATGGTAGGTTGCGAATCCCAGTAAACCGGATGATCTACATTTAAACTTAATTTACGATAAGGTTTCCATTCATCATTAATATTATCACTCACATAAATATCGGTGTTCTTCTGCGCGCCGCCTTCTTCGCGTTCCATGGCAAAATATAAATGCTTGTTATCAATAGAAATGCTGCATGCGCCCTGGTTCTCGCCATTATCATTAAACGGATAAGGCATTTCTTCTCCCTTATCAAAATTGCCTGTTTTATCACGTACTGCACGCATAAATACTTCTAATTCTTTATCGCTGGTGTATACTTTGTCTTTGCTGTTTACAGGCACCTTACGCACAAAAAAACAATTCTTATCATCGGGCGAAATATAAGCAAGATACTCGTCACGCTCGGTTGAAACCCCTTTTACAACCTTCGGATCGAAGGGCACGCCTTTTTTTAACGCGTCCTCTTTCTTCATTGATTTTACCATCATTTTTGCCTGGTACATTTCAGCATCGTAATCTTTCGCGAATTTTTTCCCGTCCTGATCTTTAAAGGCAATAAATTTTTCTAAATATTTTTTGGCGGAATCGTTCTTGGCTTCTTCGTAATATGAAAAACCAATGTAATAATATGGCTCGCTATGTATTTGCGGGCACGAAGCAATGGCTTTCATAAAATAGGGCGTCATTGGCGAGAAAGAAAGATTTTCCAATTTGGCGCGCACGATCATCTCTAAGCCCATAAATAAATTTGCTTCTGCAAAATCGGGTTCTATTTGCAAACTCTCCATTAAAAATGCAATACGCTCGGGTTTTTTATATTTCTTTTTATCAATGGCTTTTAAATAAAGCTTCATTGCTTTTTTATCAATATCTTCTTTACAAAAAGTGGTGGGCGTTTCATCATCCTGCCCCAATGCAAAAAACGATAAACCAATTAACGGAAGTATGAGTAAGAATTTTTTCATATAATTTGATACAACAGAATATAAGCAAAAGTAATTGCTTTGCTTACACTAATTTACTAATAAATGATGTGTTTGTTTACGACGCAATGTTAAAAAGCACTAACAAATGTTTATAAAATCAAAAAACTAATACAAAGCTTACGGTTACATTTACTTAACTAAAAAAATTATTATGGAATATATTATGAAGTATTGGTGGATCCTGATCCCCGTTTTATTGTTGGTGTTTTACAAATTAATTTTCCGTTTGTTCGGTATCATTTTTGTGCAGGAAGACAAAATTGGTTTGGTAACTAAAAAATTCGTGCTTTTCGGAAAATCAGAATTACCTCCGGGCCGCATTGTGGCTGTAGAAGGTGAAGCAGGTTTTCAGGCGCAAACGTTGGCGCCAGGTATTTATTTTTGGAAATGGATATGGCAATACGAAATTACCATGCAGCCTTTAACCATTATACCGCAAGGAAAAATTGGTTTAATAGTTGCAAAAGATGGTAAAGAATTAGAAACCGGTCACATCTTAGCACGTAAAGTTGAGTGCGATGGTTTTCAGGATGCCGTTGCCTTTTTAAATAAAGGCGGACGTAAAGGTCGCCAAAGCGCCTACATTACTGCGGGTACTTACCGTATAAATACTTTTTTGTTTGAAATATTTACAGTAGATATGTTTACTGTAAGTGAAAATATGGTGGGCGTTGTAACCACATTAGATGGTTCGCAAATTGAAGAAGGCAGCATTGCCGGTAAAAATTTAAGCGGTCATAATAATTTTCAGGATAGCGATGCCTTTTTAGCAGCCGGCGGTAACAAAGGTTTACAGCCACAGGTAATTTTAGCGGGTTCGTATTATTTAAATCCGTGGTTTGCAGTGGTAGAACAAATTAAAATGACAGAGATCCCAATTGGCTCTGTTGGTGTTGTAATTTCTTATGTTGGTACAGAAGGAAAAGACCTTAGCGGTGCAGAATTTAAACACGGTAACATTGTAAGCAAAGGCGAAAAAGGCGTTTGGGCCGAGCCATTGGGGCCGGGTAAATATCCTATCAACACATTTATTATGCGTATTGAATTGGTACCAACAACTAATTTAGTTTTAAACTGGGCTAACGCGCGCAGCGAAGCGCACCAGTTAGATAAACATTTATCAACCATTACTGTGCGTTCAAAAGATGGTTTCCCGTTTAATTTAGATGTGAGCCAGATCATTCACATACCAACTACCGAAGCGCCAAAAGTAATTGCGCGTTTTGGAAATATGATAAACTTAGTGGGCCAGGTTTTAGAACCAACCATTGGTAACTATTTTAGAAACTCGGCGCAGGATAGTGATGTAATTGCTTTTTTAAGCACCCGTAAAGAAAGACAGGATGCCGCTAAAAAACGTATTAGCGAAGTGTTAGACCAGTATAACGTAAACGGGGTTGACACATTAATTGGAGACATTGTGCCGCCGGAAAGCTTAATGAAAACATTAACCGACCGTAAAATTGCAGAAGAACAAAACACCACTTTTGAAACTCAGAAAAAAGCAGAGGTAACACGCCAGACCTTAGAAAAAGAAACTGCAGTAGCAGATATGCAAAAAGAAATTGTGAAGGCCGACCAGGGTGTATTAATTGCAGAACGTATTGCCGATGCTGCGGTGAAGAAAGCAACCGGTGAAGCCAGTGGTGTAAAAATATCGTCGGTAGCAGAAGCAGACCGTTTAAAAATTATTGCCAATGCCGATGCTGAGAAAACAAAAGTAACTGCCAATGCCGAAGCAGAAAAAATTAAAATGTTAGCGAATGCAAATGCAGAACAAATTAGTGTAACAGGTAAAGCAGAAGCCGAGAAAATTTTAGCCATTGGTAAATCCAATGCAGAATCGTATAAACTTTCGGTGGAAGCCATGGGTGGCGATAACTTTACCAAATTAAAAGTAACCGAACAAATAGGTAAAGAAAAAATTAAGATCATACCGGAAGTATTAATTACCGGCAACGGCGATGGCCAGAACGGCCCTATTAATGGCTTGTTAGGCCTGCAATTATTAGATGGCATTATGGACCGCAACAATTCTAAAAAAGAGGATGGCGAAAAAAAATGATATGCCAAAGAATGATGGGAAGAAATAATAAATAAGGATGAAATTATCACCCCAATCTTGTAACATATACAGGATTGGGGTGATTTTATCAGGTCTTTAGGGTAGTTACCAGTAAGCGGCGGGACAAATCCCGTAAAGACAAATAGACAGACGTGAAAAAAAATCTCCACATCATATTGACACTCGTTTTAACGCCTGTTCTTTTTTATCTTATCTTAAAATTCGGCTGGACAAATCTTTACTGCGGACAGTTATCGGGCTATGACTATGACGACTTTAAAATAATCGGTGGACTTATTAAATTGGTTCTTTTATTCTTCGCAATTTGTGGCGGCGGAATCCTCGTATTTTATTTATTAAAAAAATTCGTTCCGGCATTTAAAAATAAATATATTCAAGTCTCTTATTTTGCTTTTTTGTGGGCTATAGTTTTCTATCCTGGATTTAGAGTTGCAATTCAAAATCATAGTGACGCTCCCTTTATTTCAAGTCTTTGTAACAAGACAACTGGCAGTGCAATGCAAGTTAAAAGCACTAATGTGTCATACCCCGAATATGAGTATTTACAAGGAGAATTAATTTTACTCCCAGACATTTCCCCTCGTTCCGACTCTATTCAAATTGACTATTATCACGACGGCTTTTTGCCCGACTTCTCACTGCATATACTTTTTAGAGTTCCAGTTAACGAACCGACAAAGACTGACGAAAAACATTGGTTCGAAAAAAGTCGAGACAGCAAATTTAAGTGGTTTGAATTTAGAGACGGTGAAAGTTAAATGCAGACCCGTAAGCAAAACGTATCTGTATGCCGCCACCATACTGGTAACACCAATAATGCGACCATTTTTTTGCGTGTTAACGCTCAAATGCGTAACTTGGACTTAGCAAAAAAAACGGACAAACGGCCGCAAAACCTTGTGCGTCATACTCAAAAAACACTCGAAGGGAACAAACGCTTTAAGAAAGGCTTTAGTTTTTACATTTGCCAAGTTTTTATCTCTCCGTTAAAGATTTAAAGGAGTAATAAACACAAAATAATTAAAAGGAAGTATCGAAAATGAAAACTTCAAAAAAAAATAGCCAAGGTATTTTACTAGTTATTTCAACATTCGTTTTTTTTCAAAATTGCCAAACAAACAGTACCAAAGATAAAGAAACCCTTACCACCTTAAATGAAAGAAAGGGCCACAAAATCCTTCAAACAAATGAAGGTTCAAAACCTTTTATAAAAGGGTTTGACCACATTCCTATAGCCGTTGAAAATCTCGAAAGATCAACAGATTTATTTAAAAAGCTTGGCTTTACTTTAAAACAGGGAAGATTTCACTCTAATGGAATTAGGAACCAGCATATTAAATTTAGTAATGGCACCGAATTGGAACTTATTACCTCTCATAATAGAAATGACGCATTAAGCACCGAATACGAAAATTTTATTTCGGAGGGAGAAGGCCCTGCATTTGTTGGACTTTTTACAGATGATTTTGAAGCATTAAATAACCAACTGCAAAAAAATAATATCAAATATGAGTTGGAAGGCAAAATGTTAACCTTTCCGATTTACAATGAATTGCATTCGTTGTTTTTTGGCACCAGAAGCCCCTCTCCAACCGACAAGCCTGAATATTTTATTCACAGAAATACAGCTTTCTCACTCGTTGGAACATGGATCGCATCGGAAAATGAAAATAAATGGATAACATTTTTGTCAGCTTTAAACATAAAGTTTGAGCAAAGAGCATCATGTTCTCCATTATTTAAACAATATAAATCGGCAATACTTCCACAGGGAGAAATCAATTTTTTTTCTGTAGAAGTTCAACAAACTAAAAATCATCCAATAATGGGTGTCATTGTTGAGGTTCATGAAATCGAAAAATTGGTTGAGATATTAGAAACAGAAAACATCAATTTCACTAAAAATTTTAATAGCAAAAATTCTAAAAGCGTAGTCATATCACCAAATACAACATCAGGCTTTTGGTTGGAATTTAGACAAAGCAAAAATCAGGAAAAAACTAAATAAAATACTATTCTATCAAAAATATTATCAATCTGCAAAATGAAATTTAAAAATTTATTTATCGCGCTTATTTTATTTGAATTTTTTATTTGTTGTACAGCAGATAAAGAAGTTGAATCCGTTCAAACCGAGCATACAAATGACACAACTATTCTGAGAACTAATTTCAAAAAATATTTTGAAAACTGCAATGTAAAAGGTTCAATAGTCATTTATGACAACAATAAACGACAATATATTGTGTCAGATACTACAGACATAAAGCAAGGGAGTTTGCCGGCATCAACTTTTAAAATTATAAACCTCTTAATTGCTTTAGAAACAAAGACAATTGCAAACGAAAATGAGATTATTAAATGGGTGGGCAAAGTGGATACAGTAAAGTATGGTTTCAGGCCCGAGATTTATCATGATATGACTGTGAAAGAAGCGTTTGAAGTTTCTGCCGGTTGGGTGTTTATAGAATTGGCCAAGAAAATTGGTAGAGAGAAATATAAAAAATATTTGAGCCTTTCTAAGTATGGTAATATTAACCTTTCCCAAAACGACGATGATTTTTGGAATTTTGGGGCTTACGCTATTTCACCAAAAAATCAAGTGGAATTTCTTAAAAAACTTTTCGATGAGAATCTACCTTTTTCAAAATCAAACATGATTATTGTAAAAAAAGTAATGGTAACAGAGCAAACTAATGAATATACTATTAGAGCAAAGACGGGATGGACAAGAGAAAATAATATAAACACAGGTTGGTGGATTGGATATTTAGAAAATAGCAAAGGAGTGTATTTTTTTGCAACAAGACTGACACAAGATAGAAAATATAATACTCCAAACTTTGGCAGTTGCAGAAAGGAAATCACGAAAGCTGCTTTCAAGGAATTGGGATTATTAAAGCAAACTACTTATTAAAGAAATATTGAAACGAAAAATTACGAACGCACAACATGGATTTGCCGAAATAGGGGCAGAAGTGCTAAATTGAACATTTGCACTTCTAATTACCCCAACTTCGGCAAGCCCAAAAACGTTAGGCAGTATTCAGAATGAATAAAATTATAGACATAGTAATCCTTCCATTTATTATTATCATTGGCCTTGCATTCGCAATCTTGGTTCTTCCTTTATTGATTGTGTTTTGGCCTATTTACTATGTTTACGCAAAAATCACTGACCGGCAATTAAAAAGTTACCTAATCGACCTAGGCGATAAAAATTTCTTCTGTTACAACAACAGGGCTGACGCAAAGGACTTTATCGAAAAAGAGCTTCTTCCAAGGTTAGACAAAAACATCGAACTAATTTATCTGGACGGACGTCAACCTAAATCAAGTTACGAAAAAGACAAAATTTCGCTGACCCTTTATAAATTAAAAAAATACACGCGGTTCCCTCATTTGCTAAAAGTGCGCAGCGGACAAATAATTGATGAATCTATCAATAATGAGTTTTTTAATACAATGAAACAAAACAAACCTATAGACAAATTAGTTTCAGACATTAATAATTTCTTTGGTCTGCAGAAATACAAAAATGCCGCATAACAACAAGCAAAAGCAAGCGGGCGGGTACTTCGACTAAAGTTTATCTTGAGCGAAGTCGAAAGGCTCGGTAAAGGCTTGCAAGACCTTTGCAAGCTTTATGGCAATTGCTAAACAGCAAACTTTTGACCATAGTCATTCATCGACTGCATAATCGGCAATAATTTTTTACCTTCTTTTGTAAGACTATATTCCACTTTGGGTGGAACAACATCGCAAACCTTTCGATTAACAACGCCCTGCTCTTCGAGCTCTTTTAAAACCTGAGAAAGCATCTTATCATTTATTGTAACAAGTAGCCGTTTTAATTCACTAAAACGTTTTTTCTCTTCCCGTAAATTCCAAATTACAATTCCTTTCCATCTACCTCCAACAATTTGTAAAGTTAAATCCACCGGGCAATAATAAAATGTGCCATTTAAATTGTATCGTTTCATAATGCAAAGTTGTCTTTTAAACCTAATGTTTTCTCGCCACTTACCAAAAAGAAAGCGCTTTCATATTGGGAAGTACGTCAGTAAAGGTAAGCCTATTTTATAAATTTGGCTCATTATAAACTAATTAAAATCATATGAAAAAAATTCTAATCGTGGCATTAATCCTTACAACAACATTATTAACCTTTTCACAAACAAAAACCAAATCTAAAAAAACAATTATGAAAAAAGCAACATTAACAATTGTAGACGAAAACACTTCAGCTAATTCACAAACAGCTTACTCCGTTTCCCGTTCGATATTAGAAGGTAATTGGGCCAGGCTCGATTCTCTGCTTGATGAGAACTTTACTTACACAGGAGATGGGTACAAATTTACAAAAGACCAGTACATTGGCTTCATGCAAGAAATGAGAGGGGCATTTTCGAATTTTAACATGATACTTGAAAAAACAATAACCGAAACCAACATGGTTTCCATTCGTTTTTCCTCACAAGTAATTAATACGGGCAAATTTATGGGCGCACCAAATAATAATAAGAATATAGTGGTATCTGGTATATTTATGAGAAACATTCAAGACGGAAAAGTAATGCAAGAATGGCAAACAACTGACCTACTTGGAACGATGAACCAGATTGGTTTTGGAGCCATGTTTGGCTATTCAATATTTGTAACAGGGTTTAAAGTAAAACAATCTCCACCCGTTCGCAAACCAAACGATTTTCTGCATATCAATGGGAAAGTTGAAAATTTCGACATCCTGGCCGGGAAAGAGAAAAATAACTACTTAAAAAAATATCTAAAAGAGTTTAACAAAAAGAAATAAAACATATTAAATGTACATTTATAAAAGCGGGCAGAAAGAAATTTTTGTTCGCTTTTATTTTTTGATTGGCTATAAGGCAGCTTAACGCCAGCAGATAAAAGCGAGCAAAAGTAATTGGCCGCGCCAGCTCAGCGCCCTGTGAGGAATACGGTCCTTTCGAGGCTTACCACAAGTTGGCTAACTCACAATAACCATCGGGGCTACTAAATTTTGCCCGTTTTTTATCTCTCTGATAAACATTAGTATCTTTAATACGTTTTTGTTGAGGGAAATTTTTTACATAATTATTTTTTTAGTTTACTTCCAATTACCTGGACAAAATACTTTATTTTATAAAACCGGAACTAAACCAGTACATCATTATATTGAAATCACAAACGATACTGTAAAGGTTTATAAAATGGGCGTACGTAATAGCAAATTTGGGCAAGATCCAAGGATAGTAAGTATTGATACACTATTGAGAAAAACAGATATTGCGTTTAAAGGCTCATCATATACGTTAACCATAACTGAAAACAATAGAGCACTATTAAGATCCAATGATAAAAAAATGAAAGCCGAAATTATAGCAGACAAACGTTTAGCTTACATGAAACTAAACGAAGCTTATTTTTTGCAAAGTTATTTTGATATGAGCAGGAACATAAACAACAAATTCCCTCTAAATCATCATTCATTTGGAAACGGCTACGGAGTATGGAATAGCTTACAGCAGAAAGACTATTATCACGATGAATTTAAAATAAATACGAACATCGCTATCAGAAAATTGCAGGACAGCATATTTGAAAGGCAAACTAAATTTACAAATACAACTAACTACATCATTAAAAATGCTATAGAGCTAAATTACGCTTTGTTAAAAGATAGTTTAAAAACTTTACCCATCGAATACCGATCTATAAGCTGGTATTTTGGGGAGTCTGTTTATCAACTCTGTAAAGCAAACCCCGAAAACTATTATAAAATTTTAGAAGATCTTCCCGGAGCAAAAACTACAGTTTATTATGCCGTTGATCTGGACAAAGAATTAGTAGAACAAATAAAACATGTTGACGGACACGATAAATTAAAGAAAGAATTTATAAAAGAATACAAAGAAGATAAAAATTTTAAATACAAGGTATTTTTACCGTATCTTATAATGGGAGGGCTTATTGCCTGGTTAATAATAGCGCAGCCATAAAATGGAAACAAAAATAAAAGTAACAACCTTATACACTTGCTCTTTGGAACGCGCTTTTAAAACCCCGATGCTTTGTGATATTTCTAAAATTCATACAGGCTATGGTGTTATGCCAAAAGTTACACATTGCACAAATGACGAACACTGGGGCCAACCGGGCTATAGTAAAAAGGTTTTTGCAGCCAGATCAATTTCTCAAAAAGGCGGCTTTGCTTCGGTTGATAAAGTAATTGAACGTGTAGAGAATAAATACTGGAAAATTGAAGTGAGTGATTTTCAATCGTGGATGCTTGGCTTTACGAAATTTACCGGCGAATGGCAAACAACCGAGCTAGAGCCAAACAAAATTTTAATAGAATATACCTACACATTACATTCAACTATTGCTTTACTTTATCCATTAAATTTGCTATTTGCAAAAACGTTCTGGAAAATATACATGAAAAGAGTTTTAGAAAATATAAGAAAACTGGCTTACACTAATGAACCGTATCTTTACCCCTAATAAAAATTTACCTTATTAAATTGTTTAATAACATGTCAACTAAATTTACCCTTAAAAGCCAAACCGAAAAAAACTGGGAAACCGGAACAGTTTCAACTAACGAGTATGTATTCGAGCCTCAAAACAATACCCATAC
>CALRPF020000039.1:0-24296 GCA_943369995.1 Chitinophaga pinensis | reverse complement strand
ATAATTACCGCTAAAATAATTTAAACCGTTACCTCCTGTGCCACCAATAAAACCTGAGTATGGAATCACCTGAGTTCCGGGAGCCGATGTTGATGAACCTGCTGATAAAGGAAAACGCTCAATACTAACGGAGTTAAACTGACCTGTAATTAAACCTTTGTAAAATGGTTGAAAGCTTGTTAAACCGAATTGACCGTTTAATACATCTGTTGATCTGTAAATACCAGCATCGGTAACAAAGAAAAACTTAGAAATTGAATTACCCGAAGTAATAAATTTAATATCGTGAATGTTTCTTGCTAAAAAAAATTGTGAGTTAGGAACAAATGTAACGCCTTTTTTAGTCCATGTTCCAACAGGGTTTGAGTTAGGACCGCCTGTTCTTTTCCAGAAATAAAATTGGTAGCTACCAATATACAATCGATCAGAATCAAAAGGGTCAACCGTAATAACTTGCGCGTAGTCACCAGAAGCAGCAGTTCCACCAACAACAGTGTTAAAAAAAGTTTCACCATTCATTAATGGATCTAACTGAGAAGAACCTTGTAAAATTAAACCCCAGGTCGCGCCGGCATCATAAGAAACGAATAAACCTTTTAAGTTTGCAGAACCGGGAGCACTGTTTCCTGCAAATTTACTGGCACAAGAAGCATAAATTACGGAGTTGTTAGAAGGCGCTATGGCTAATTCAATACGTCCATAAATATCGTTTTGTAACAAAGGAGAGTTTAAAGTTGATAATTGAGTAAAGCTGCTTAAAGTATTATCTGTTGATTTGTAAACTTTAGATGCTTCGGCTGCTGCTGCAGACCCAATAGAAGTTTCATTTCCCTGAGAACAATATAAAATACCCGAATTGTCAAACTTAACATCCTGGCCACTCACTAAAGTACTTGTTGGCGTCATTCCGGGAGCAACATTAAAGGTAGCACCGCCGTCTGTTGAAATCATAATACCATTGTTGGTAGACAATGCAATAATATTTGCGTTAGATGGGCTGCACGCCACACGGTTAATTACGGTACCTACCATTGAACTTGGCGCAACAAGATCTAAATTATTGCCATTAATGCGGTATAAACCTGTACCAACCTGTGCTTTTAGTTTTTGACCCGGTCTTAGAAAACCTTCGCCTGTGGCAACATAAATTTTACCATCAGCTGCCTGCGCTATATAACTAACATTTAATTTGTTATTTGTTAATACTACCGCACTCCAGTTAACCCCGCCATCATTGGTGTAGAACACACCGCTTGACGCACTTCCTACATACATAGTGTTTCCCGAAAGGTCGTTCTTGTCAACTATCATGTTTCTTGATCTTCCGGCATTATAAATAGGCCCTGCCTGAGACCAGCTCTGAGCTTCAACTACACCTGTTAATCCTGCCAAGGCAACTATGGCAACAGTTTTTACTAATTTGTTTGAGAGATATTTTATCATACCAAAGTGGTTTATTTAAACATTAATAAATTTTAACAAATTTGTTTAATTTTTATCATAAAACAAAACAATTTTTATCACTTTTTCTTAAAAACCACTTTTTTCTTTAAAAGTGGTAGGTTTTCACATTTTAGGGGTTTAATCTATTCAATCAAAAAGCCCGCAAAGGGTAAACCAATACGGGCTTTTTAAATATCAATTAATAATTAAAACCTTTCAAGGTGCGAGAAAAAGAAGTTTGATTCAACTACCGCGTTTTCATCGCTATCGCTGCCGTGCACTGCATTTGCAGCAATTGACTTAGCAAATAATTTACGAATTGTTCCTTCGTCTGCTTTAGTAGGATCTGTTGCGCCAATTAACTTACGGTAATCTGCCACAGCGTTATCTTTTGTAAGAATAGCCGCTACAATTGGTCCGCCGCTCATATATTCGGTTAATTCACCATAAAACGGGCGCTCTTTATGTACAGCATAAAAATTGCCAGCTTGTTCTTTGGTTAAACGCATGTATTTCATTGCAAGGATCTTAAATCCCGCTTTGTTTATCATTGCTAAAATTGGTCCGATGTTGTTTGCTTCAACGCCATCTGGTTTAATCATTGTAAAGGTTATATTACCTGCCATTTTTTTTAATTTAAGGTTGCAAAGATACTAATTCGCGTATTTTAAACAAGTATTAAATCGCCAATTTCAACTTATTTCACTTTTTTATTTAAAGCAGGAGTATTACTTTAGCGATATCTAAATATCTTACTACCAAACACTATGAAAAGAATATTTACCTTTATTTTAACCCTATCTTCAATATTTGCCTTAGCCCAGGCGCCAACAACCTGTTCAATAGATCCGGCTTTTTTGGCCATGAACAAAGCAGGTATATGGCCCGATAGCGCTACTAATTTTATGCAGGGCACTGTTGGTATGCCATACGGACAAAATATCACCGTGCGTGTGCCGCAAGATACGGTTCAAAGCTCTATTACCATTTGTTTTAACAGAATAGAATTAAGCACTCCTGCATCTTACACAAATTTTGCATTGCCTCCGGGCCTTAGTTTTTTAGCAGGCCCAACAGTTACAAATTCTGCCGGTGTTTTTAAATATCCGGGTAATGCAAATAGCTGCTCGGTTATTTCAGGTACACCAACAGTAGCGGGCACTTATACTTTACAGTTTAAAGTACAGCCTTATTTAACACCATCCATTGCTGGTCCGTGCCCGGCCACGCCAAATTATAATGGTGGTTCATCTTCTTTATCTCCCGCTACCAGTTTAAGCTATTATATCATTAAAATAAATCCAGCTGTAGGTATTAAAGAAGAGGTTAATTCTAAATCTTTAAATATCTCTAACAGCCCAAATCCTTTTAACGCAAAAACAACTATTAAATTTAATGTTAAAGACGAAGCTAACGCAAAAATAAGTGTGTATAATTTATTGGGCGACAAAATATTTGAAGATAAGATCAAAACAACTTATGGCGATAACAGTTACGAGTTAGATGGATCGAACTGGAGCAACGGTATGTATCTTTATACCATTCAGTACAAAAATTTTTCTGAAACAAAACGAATGGTACTTGCCGGAAACCGTTAATGAGTAGTCAAACATTTGAATTATTAATTTTAGGTTCTTCGTCTGCAAGCCCCACTTCTGAAAGAAATCCAAGCGCTCAGTTATTAAACATAGCTGAGCGTTATTTTTTAATTGATTGTGGCGAGGCTACACAAATTCAGTTAAGAAAGTTCAAGGCAAAATTTCAGGCCATCGATCATATTTTTATTTCGCATTTGCACGGCGATCATTTTTTTGGCCTGCCCGGATTATTAAGCAGCATGCATCTTTTAGGGCGTAAACAGGATATTACAATTTATTGCCCAAAAGAATTAAAAGATATTATGGATCTGATGAATAAAATTTCGGATACACATTTTAATTATACCGTTAACTGGGTTTTTACCAGTAACGATAAACAAAATTTAATTTTTGAGGACGATAAAGTTGAGGTATATTCATTTCCTCTAAAACACAGGATCTATTGCACCGGCTTTTTATTTAAAGAAAAACCTTTGCCGCGAAAAATTGATAAATATAAGCTCGATAAAAATCTGCTTTCAACGGCCGATATTCCCAAATTAAAAAAAGGCAACGATGTTGTAAATAAAGAAGGAGTTTTAATTAAAAACAGCCGGGTAACCGAAAGCGCAAGGGATGCAAAAAGTTACGCTTACTGCAGCGATACCATTTATTTTCCTGAAATAATTGAAACCATAAAAGGCGTTGATGTACTTTATCATGAAAGCACTTTTTTAAATGATAAACTGGATAGGGCAGAGAAGACCTATCACTCCACCGCCGAACAGGCGGCACAAATTGCCAAAGCCGCTAATGTTAAGCAATTGTTATTGGGTCATTTTTCGGCAAGATATGGAGATCTGGAACAGTTCATAGCAGAAGCCTCGCCAATTTTTGAGAATTGCCTGTTAGCAACCGATGGCAAAAGGATAACGATTTAACAACTTTTCTTCAAATTTCTTGCTTATATTTGCTCTGTTAAATTATGATCAAAGTATTAATTGCTGATAAAAATTTTCTGTCAAGAGTTGGTTTAGAACTTTTGGTGGGCGAGCTAAAAGGTTTTGAATTGGTGCCAACCGTTTGTGGCGACAAGCATGATCTTATCAGTCAATTACAACTTTCAAAACCGCATTTATTGATCTCTGATTTTACGTCGTTAGGTATCGACACCGAAGAATTAAAAACGATCGTAAAAAAATTCCCAAAAATTAAATTTTTAGTAATAACCGAAATGTTGTCTAAAAATAATATTAATAAAGTGTTAGAAAGCGGTGTTACCAGTTATTTACTAAAAGATTGCGATAAAACAGAAATTTTAGAAGCTGTAAACTCAACTATTAAAGGCGAGAAATTTATTTGTGGAAAAATTGTTTCTTATTTAACTGCCGCTAAAGAAATTAAAACTACCAATTCATTTATTAAATCATTAGGTTGCGACGGTATGTCTGTTACAGATCGCGAGATTGATATTATACGTGGTATTGCCGAAGGTTTATCAAATAAATTAATTGCCGATAAATTAAAATTAAGTACCCACACTGTAAACACACACCGCAAAAACATCATGAGCAAATTAGGTGTAAATAATACCGCAGGTGTTGTTATGTTTGCTGTTAAAAATCAATTGCTTGAAACAAACTTTAGTTTGTTTGAGTAAAGCCTCATTTGGCTCCAAGCCTCATCCTAAATCCTTCTCCAAAGGAGAAGGACTTTAAATCAGAAAATTTTCTTTTTCAAAATTCGTTCAATAATTATATTGTGTGTTTTTATTATTTAGGCAACCCCTTCGGGCCGGGCTGCTATGGGCTCGGCTAGCGCCTCGGTTTTTTGCCTTAACAGGCAAAAGAACTAAACCCTTCGCATCCCTGTTGCGATTCTCGTTATTTTTTAATTCGGAATAAAAAAGCCGCAGGCTTTCTATGTATTCTCTATCTTTTTACACACAGTAAATAATTTCTATGTGCCTATGTGGTTAAATTTTTAGTATTACTTAGCGAATTTACGTTTCCGTAAAAAGAATTGTATCAACCCAAACAGTATCAATAACATTACCGGCATTAATACATTTATCATTTGCCATTTACCGCGTTGTGTGCTTATTTTCTTTTTATCCAATAAACGTAATGTTACTTCACGCGAACGCAATTGTAACATCCCTTCATCATCCAATAAATAATTTACACAGTTCAATAAAAATGTTTTGTTGGCATATTGCTGATTGGTGGCTCTGTCGTAACCCAATGGTACAGCCTTGTTAGAGGTTCTTATAAAATCATTCCTGGCAACATCTCCATCGGCAACAACAATCATTTTTGTTTTCTTGCCCTTAGGCATATATTTATGTTTGGCATTAAAGGCAGAATCGGTTAAAAAAATACTTGGTAAACGATTCTCTGCAAAGCTGGTAAACTCTCCTTCCAATAAACAGGCAACCGGTACATACGAGTTCATAAACTGAGATTCTTTTGGTGGAATTTGTACACTAGAATAATAAATGCGTGCAGGCGAAGGCGTGATTTTTGTGTAACGCGATGTGCTTAATAAAATAGTTTTTTTAATTCCATGCGCGGTAATAGTATCTAAAGAGCTCACATAATCAAATTTTATAAGATCGAGATTTTTTACAATAGGATGATTACCATCCGGCAAAACCAATGGAGAAAACGGCCATGGAAATAATTTAAAATTAGGCTGCCCTTTTTTAAAGCCAACGTTTAAAGGTATGGCCGAGCACTGAAAATCCTGAAGCAAAACAGTATTTAAACGCACTCCATACTTAAATAACATATTATCTAAATTCAAGGGGCGCGGTAAGCCCAAAGTAAATCCTTTTTGTATCAGGGTATCGCGGTTAATGCCAACAGGATCTACTAACCATAAAACTTTTCCGCCACGCATAATGTACTGATCAATAATGAACTGATCCGCCACTGTAAAAGCGCTGTCCGGCCCGGCAATAACAATAGCGTCACTTTGATCTAAAGCGTCGAGCTTGCCTAAAATCGGTGTGCGGTTAACATCATAATATTCAGAAAGTGCGCGCGCAAATTCCATAATATGCAATGTATCCAATTCGTAATGCCCGTTAATAAAAGTAACTTCTTGTTTTTTCTGACGTTGTAATTTGCGAATGGTATTTGTTAAACTATATTCTAATTCTTTTACACTGTTATTTACCGAAACTTCATAATCGGTATTATCCTGGCGGTTAAAAATTTTCCAAATGGCTTCACGGCCCTGGTGACTAACTACAGCGCCCGGCCAAATTAACGATTGAGATGTTTTGTCTTTATTTTTTTCGTAAACCTGCTCGGGTACCAAACCTTTTTCGTAAAGCTGTTTTTCGAGATTTGTTTTTTCGTCGGGAGATAATCCATCGCCCGGCACAATAAATTCGTATTGAATTTGATTTCCTGAATAAGCCCTAAACTCGTCTAAAATTTCTTTGGCTTCGTTTCTTAAACGTGTAAAGCTTGGATTAAAATCGCCGTCAAAATAAACTTTAAATAAAACTTCATCATCTAAATTTTGTAATAAAGTGCGCGTTGATTCTGCAAGCGTATAGCGTTTTTCGGAGGTTAAGTCGAAACGCTTAAAATAAAAAGTACCAATAAAATTAATGAGTACAATAATGGCCAACAAAACAAACAGCGACATAATATCGCGGCGTTTGTTCTTTGAAGTATTTATTTTTTTCTCTGCTACCATTTTCTGCTTTCTAAAACAAGTTTGGTTAACAAATTAAAAAGGGCAATTACGCTTATAAAATAAATGGCATCGCGTGTATCTATTACACCGCGACTCATGCTCACATAATGATCATTCAATCCCAGGCCTTTAAAAAAGGCATCGTACTTACCAAATAATCCGCTTTGCGCGATGAATTCAAAACCTATGTAACAGAAAAAACAAAGAAGCAATGCAATAATAAAAGCAATTACCTGGTTCTCTGCAATAGCAGATGCAAAAATGCCTATTGAAACGAATCCGGCGCCTAAAAACAAAAGCCCAATGTAAGAGCCCCACATACCGCCGGTATCAATGTTACCCTTTGGTGCACCCAAAACGTGAACACTGTAATAATAAATAAGCGTTGGCAATAAAGAAACCATTACCAAGGTAAGGCCTGCTAAATATTTTGCAAGAACTAATTGAAGATCTGTTAAAGGACGCGTTAATAATAATTCGATGGTGCCTGTTTTTTTCTCTTCAGAAAAAGAACGCATGGTAATGGCAGGAATTAAAAATAAATAAACCCAGGGCGCAATAAAAAATAAAGGATCAATATTGGCAAAGCCGTTATCTAAAATATTTGAACCACCGCTTTCAGAAGGGATAACCCACATAAAAATACTAACCAGCGATATAAAAACGCCAATAGCAATGTAGCCTATTAAGGAACTTAAAAAACTACGTATCTCTTTTATATAAAGCGTTAACATAAAGGGCAAAAATACATATAATTTCTATTTATTCTTTTTTAACTTGTCATTTAAAGCGCAGTTGGGAAACGATACTTTTTTAAATTATTCAACATCTTCCAGCGTATCTCCTACCGGGGCATTATCTAAAATCTGATACACCCTGTACGTTTGATAGGCCGAACGGTTTAACTGATTGCTTAAAATAATTACTGTTAATTTATCATTTAAACGGCGATGGAACGACGAGCGGTAACCATGCCACCAGCCATTATGGTACACTTCTTTTTTTAAGGAGTCGTTCACATCTTTTAATCGCCAACCATAACCGTAATTGCTTAATTTTTTTTCCTTACTGTAAGCAGTGTAAGCTAGCGCCTGTGTTTCGGCTTTTATGATCTTATTCTGATACATGGCCTCGCTAAATAAATAAAGATCGTATGGGGTTGAATAAATACTTTTATCACCCAGCACATAATCACTGGCATCCAGGTCAATAGGTTTCCATTTATTATCGTAAGGTTTGGTAATGTTCTTTCCGTTAAGGTCAATATCTTTAATAGTAGCGGTGTTCTTCATGCCCAAAGGTTTAAATAATTCTTCGCGAATAAATTCTGAATACGATTTCTTCGAAACTTTCTCAATTAATAAAGCCAGCAAGGCATAATTGGTATTACAATAATTAAAACGTGTATTTGGTTTTAAATAGGGTTTTGGATTCTTGGTAATGAAATAGGTATACATTTCATCATTATTCATTTTATAATTTGGCTGGTAGATCTCGCTGTTTAACACATAAATATAATTTGCCAGACCCGAACGGTGATTTAATAATTGTTTAACCGTTACATTTTCATAAGGAAAATCAGGAAAGTAAAAAGAAAATGGTTTGTTGAGGTCTATTAATTCTCTTTCGTGCAACATTAACACCGCTGTGGCCGTAATAACTTTTGAGACCGAAGCCAATTGAAACATAGAGGAGTCGGTTAACACATCGTTGGTGCTTTTATTTAAAATGCCTAACGATTTTTGATACAATACTTTTCCGGCTTTTGCCACCAACACGCTGCCATTAAAGGTTCCCATCTGGTTCATTTGCGTAAACAAGGTATCCAAACGGTAGGCCGCTAGTTTTTCTTCTTTGTTTAAATTAGAAAATACTTCTTCTTTAGCTTCTTTTAAAACCGTTTTGCTTTTATCGGCCGTGGTTGAATTGCCGCAGCTTAAAAACATTACAAGCAATAATATTAATACCGTAACTCTGTTCATTATTTTTTCTTTTTAGAAGATTTTTTTATTGGTTTTTTCTCCTCTTTGTCATCCTCGTCGTTATACTTATCGTAATCTAATTTATTGCCCCAAAAGCTCATTTGCTGTTTTATCCAGGCCTTACGTTTGCTAATGTAAGCGCTTGGAGGGTTGGCAACATACTTTTTAGGATTTGGTAAAATCGCTGCAATAGCGGCGCATTCATCCTTATTTAATTTTATGGCCGATTTTTTAAACCAGTGTTGTGCCGCGGCTTCTGCACCGTAAACGCCATTTCCCATTTCAATGCTGTTGAGGTAAACTTCCATGATGCGTTCTTTGCTCCAGAATGTTTCTATCAATAAAGTAAAATAGGCTTCAAAAGCTTTACGTATATAACTACGGCCGGGCCATAAGAATACATTTTTTGCAGTTTGTTGTGAAATGGTGCTGCCGCCACGGCCTTTTTTGCCGTCTTCGTTGGCTTTCATGGCTTTTTCAATAGCGCCCCAGTCAAACCCATAATGTTTTAAATAATTTTGGTCTTCGCTGCAAACTACGGCCAGTTGTAATTTTGGTGGGATCTCTTCCAGGCTTACCCAATCGTGCTTTAAGGTCATGCTTTTTCCGTCACTTTTCTGCTCCACGCATCTTATCAGCATTAGCGGCGTTAAAGGTACGGGCACCCATCTAAAAAGAATAGTGCTGGCAACAGATAAAATGATAAAAAAAGCAAAAACTTTTAAAACGATCTTGAATATTTTGGTTAATAAAATCATCCTTTAACTTGCAAATCTATCCGTATTTTTAAACTTTAAACGCCGCAGTTTGTAAATCAATTAACTATCGATTCTTAATTACTATGAACAAAAAATGGATCAGCACAATTATTGCCCTAATAGGCATTTTTATTGCATTTTATTTCTATAACAAATACAATAACGCGCCCAGTATCGATTTTAATAAGCTGTCGTTATCTGATCTGAACCAACAACCCGTTAAATTTGAGTCTTTTAAGGGCAAGAAGCTGGTGGTTTGCTTTAGCGCCTCGTGGTGCCCCAATTGTTTGGATGAGATGCGCGAGATGAATGATATTAAAGATACCCGGTTGAGCGATGTGGAAGTTGTTATCATAAGCGATGAATCATTGGAAAAGATCATGTCCTGGAAATCGAGAACAGATTATCCTTTTACATTTTTAAAATTAAACCAGGGCTTTAACGATATTGGTATTTTTTCAATTCCAACATCTTACATCGTAAATACAAAGCTGGAAGTTAAAAAAGAAACTGTTGGTTATATTGATTGGAAAGACGAATCAACCGTTGAACATTTAAAAAAAATAATGGAGTAGAAGGATATGAGCACTAAAGAGAGGGATGTTACCAAATTAAGTTCAAAAGAGTTTATTGTAATAAAAGGCGCGCGACAACACAATTTAAAAAATGTAGATGTTGCTTTACCAAGAAATAAAATGATTGTTATTACCGGGCTTTCGGGTTCGGGTAAATCGTCACTGGCATTTGATACACTTTATGCAGAAGGCCAAAGACGTTATGTAGAAAGCCTTTCGGCTTACGCCAGACAATTTTTAGGACGTTTAGAAAAACCGCAGGTAGATTATATTAAAGGCATTTCGCCGGCCATTGCTATTGAACAAAAAGTTATTTCGCGCAACCCGCGCAGTACGGTTGGCACTATTACAGAGATATACGATTATTTTAAATTATTATTCTCGCGCGTTGGCAAAACCTATTCGCCCATAAGCGGCAAACAGGTTAAGCGCCAAAGCGTGACGGATGTGGTTAATTTTATTGCAGAATTAAAAGAAGGCTCTAAAATTTTAGTGCTTTCAAAAGTATTAGAAGCAAAAGACCGTCCTTTTCAAAAACAATTAGATCTGTTATCGCAACAGGGCTTTTCGCGTGCGGTGGTAAATGGTAAAACACAAAAAATAAGCGAGATTGATTTTAAAACGGTTAAAAAAACATCAGAAGTTTTTTTATTGATAGATCGTTTGGTATCTAATCCAAGTGACGAAGATTTTTTAAGTCGTGCTGCAGATAGTATACAGACTGCTTTTTTTGAAGGCGCAGGCGAATGTTTATTGTGGATAGAAAAAAGCGAAGGCGAATACAACAAACATACCTTCAGTAATTTATTTGAGCTGGATGGTATGAGCTTTGAAGAACCGAACGTCAACTTCTTCACTTTCAACAATCCCATTGGCGCCTGTAAAACCTGCGAAGGCTTTGGAAGCATTATTGGTATTGATCCCGATCTTGTTATTCCCAACAAAAGTTTATCGGTGTTTCAAAGTGCGATTGTGTGTTGGAATGGCGATGTAATGAGCTCTTATAAAAAAGAATTATTAAAACACGCGCATAAATTTAATTTCCCGGTTCATAAACCCATTGCAGAACTTTCTAAAAAAGATTACCAATTGTTGTGGGAAGGCAATGACTATTTTGAAGGACTAAACGGTTTCTTTAAAATGCTGGAACGTGAAACTTACAAAATTCAATACCGTGTGATGTTGGCGCGTTACCGTGGTAAAACCGTTTGCCCCGATTGCCAGGGAACACGTTTGCGTAAAGACGCTAATTACGTAATGGTGGGCGGAAAAAATATTACCGAATTGGTTCTTTCTCCGGTTGATCAGTTACAACCTTTCTTTAATAATTTAAAATTAGATGAGCACGATACAAAAGTAGCCAAGCGTTTGTTGACGGAGATCACCAACCGTTTACAATATTTAATGGATGTGGGTTTGGGCTACTTAACATTAAACCGTGTGGCCAATACCTTGAGTGGCGGCGAGAGCCAGCGTATTAATTTAGCTACGCAACTAGGAAGTACACTTGTAGGAAGTCTTTATATTTTAGATGAGCCAAGCATTGGTTTGCATCCGCGCGATACCGAACGTTTGATAAAAGTATTGCGTTCGTTACAACAACAAGGCAACACCGTAATTATTGTAGAGCATGACGAAGAAATTATGCGCATGGCCGATGAGTTAATTGATATTGGTCCGGAGGCCGGCACGCATGGTGGCCATTTGGTTTTTCAAGGCACGCATAAAGAATTATTAAAAAGTAAAGCAGGATACACCACCAAATATTTAAATAATATTTTACGCATTGAAGTGCCAAAAACGCGCCGCAAGTGGAAAGAGTTTATTGAGATAAGAAACCTAAACGAAAATAATTTAAAGAATGTTAGTGTTAAATTTCCTTTAGGGGTTTTAACCTGTGTTACAGGTGTAAGTGGTTCCGGCAAGTCCACAATCGTTAGAAGAGGATTGATACCCAACCTGCAAAAATATTTGGATGGTTATTTTGACAGCGTGAATGCAGACCACATGATTGGTGGCAGCTTAAAACAAATTAAACAATTAGAATTTGTAGATCAGAACCCGATTGGTAAGTCGTCGCGCTCAAATCCGGTAACCTATGTAAAAGCATTTGATGAGGTAAGGAATTTATTTGCAGATCAGGGCCTGGCAAAAGCAAGAAATTACAAGCCCGGTTTTTTTAGCTTTAATGTGGAAGGCGGGCGTTGCGAGGTATGCCAGGGCGAAGGAAATATAACGGTGGAGATGCAGTTTATGGCCGACATACAATTGCAATGCGAGAATTGTAAAGGCAAGCGTTACAAAGCAGAAACGCTGGAAGTTTTATACAGAGGCAAATCTATTTCGGATATTTTAGACTTAACGGTAGAAGATGCTGTTGAGTTTTTTGAAGGCGATAAACAAAATAAAACCTGCCAACGCATTTTAGAAAAATTACAGGCACTGCAAGCCGTTGGTTTGGGTTACGTTGCATTAGGCCAAAGCAGCAGCACCTTAAGTGGAGGAGAAGCACAGCGTATTAAACTCGCCAGCTTTTTAATTGCCATTAATAATACATCACCTACTTTATTTGTATTTGACGAACCAACAACGGGTTTACATTTTCATGATGTGGCCAAATTATTAAAATCATTTGATGCGTTATTAGCAAAAGGCCACTCGATAGTGGTGATAGAACATAACATTGATGTGATTAAATGTGCCGACTGGATCATAGACGTTGGTCCGGAAGGTGGCGAGAAAGGCGGCACCATTGTTTTTGAAGGTACGCCCGAAGACTTGGCTAAAAATAAAAAAGGCTATACCGGGAAATATGTTGCGGAGAAGTTGAAGTGAAAGCATTTATAAAAACGACTCATTAAAAACCCGCCTGAACAAGTATTTTATTTAAGTGTATTTATTATCTTTATATATCACAGTTTATTTTACATATTAAATCATAATAACATGAATCAGTTTGACCCAACATATTTCTTTTTTAAGCATCCAATATATTCTCCAATATTAATTACACCAGAAAACTCAACACAGTTAAGGTTAATTTTAACCATGGGAAGAGGACACGGTAATAATATTACGTTTGATGGATTTAATCCAAAAAGAAAGCAAGATTCATCTTTTACGGGTTGGAGTCCCCCATCTGAATCGTTTTTAACGAGAGGTGGTATTGAAGAATTAAAGATAAAGTGTAAAAGA
This sequence comes from Chitinophaga pinensis, assembly GCA_943369995.1. Classification (GTDB taxonomy): domain Bacteria; phylum Bacteroidota; class Bacteroidia; order B-17B0; family Aurantibacillaceae; genus Aurantibacillus. The sequence goes on along the minus strand of CALRPF020000039.1, from coordinate 11,055 downwards.
TATGAAGATATTATGACATTCTTAATTCATTATGATATAACTTCCAATACTATTTCTAAAGTTGGACAATATCCTTCTATCGCAGACTTTCATATAAATGAAGTTAAACAATACACTAAATTGTTACCAACAGAAAAGCTGAAAGAATTTACAAGAGCAATTGGTTTAGCTGCAAACGGTGTGGGAATTGGCTCATTTGTTTATTTACGTCGAATTTTTGAATATCTAATACTAGATGCTTTTAAACAAGCGAGCACAAATGGATTAAAGATAGAACAAGAATTTCAAAGAGGGAGAATGGAAGAAAAGATAGAACTACTTAAAGATTACTTGCCTTCTTTCTTGGTTGAAAATAAAAGCCTGTATTCAATACTAAGTTTAGGTATTCATGAGCTTGATGAAGAAACTTGCCTCGCAAATTTTGATGTATTGCGTGCAGGAATTGAGTTTATTCTTGATGAAAATTTGGAGATTGTAAAAAAGAAAGAAAAAATGGAGGCATTAAAAAAGAATATTGCTAATATAAAAGGTTCTATAAAAAAATAATAGAATGAATGAATTTTTCAAAACAATTCCTGGAGCAGCAACCATTCTATCGATCTCAACCTTTATAGTTGGGACAATTATAATTACTATAAATTTAAATCGGTTTGATATTGTTGATTTTGATTTGTTGAAACCACACGCTATAGGTGTTGGTTTTTGTTACCTACTTTTTATGGTAATTAATGGACTAGGCTTTTTTTTATATTCCGATATAAAGAACTTTTTTAACCAAAATTGGAGAAAAGCAACTTTGACGATTTTTTTCAGAGCATTTACCCTTGTCACTTATATAAGTGGTTTTTTGGGGATATTTGATGAAATTGACATCCATCCTTATAAAACCGCTTTGCAAATATTGTTACAATTGATAGCTTTTTATTGGGGATTTACAACTATGGTTATCGTATTTGATGGCGAGCACATTTTTTTTACGTTTATAAATGAAGTTTTAAAATATATAACATATATAGTTTTGATAATTTTTTGGTATTTATTCCACTCAAACCAGATGTATATAAATGTTGTAACCGTAGAATTGTTTTTTGCACTATTATTATTGATGATTTTACTAATCAACCAATTTGATATAAAACTTCACAATCACAGGAAGAAGTTGAATCCTGATTTACCGAAATCAATGTCCGTAAAAGAAAAATATTTTGGAAGTTATGGGGAAAGTAAATTTATGGATATGTTTATACGCTCAGTTGCAATAGTTTTCTTTCTTACAATTTCTTCTTACTTATATGCAAGATTAATATTTCCATATATTTCACCTTCTTATGGCGGTGGACAGCCAAAAGCAATCATTTATATACAAGGAAAAGATACAATTGCAGGAGCGAAAATTTATGAAACAAAAGATTATGTTTTCTTATATCAAAATGATGGAACTATTGCTAAATTAGATTGGAAGGACATAACAAAAATAATTAACCCAAACTCTTATGTGCAACCACAGGGAAAAATAATCCAGACCCGTTAGCGTATAAATGGTTTCGTGCTGCGATTATAAACTGAAAATGAATCGACTAAAGAAGAACATAACACTGCTTTCAATTGTTCTAACCTCAAAACGTTAACGGTTATATTAAGCGGTACTGCAAATATCCCGTTCGCGCGGATTTGCAAGCCGTGCAGTTGTAAAAACAGAAAGCGTTATATTTAATAAATCTTAGAAGTTAAATAGTATCAGTGAAAGAATATAATAAATCTGCAATAATTATTTGTTCACTTTTTATTTCGGCGTTTATATTTCGAGAGTTAGGATCATATTTTAGATTTTCCGAATCTTTACATTTCCTTTTTGCAATATTTGACTTTCTATCCTTGATCTTATATTATGCTTCAATAGTTTGGTCAGTCATAATTTTCATCCTAATAATTTCGAAATTCAATTTTAAGAATTGGAAAGGAACATTTATTTGGATCCTTATAAGCTTTTTACCGACAATATATTTTTTGCTAAAAGTTCTTCATTAGAATTTTTGAAATACAAGTTGAAATAAAATGACCATGTAATACTCATAAAAATAAGTAAATTTAATAACCCAATAATATCATAAAATCATCCGGGCGCTTAAAAAAAATAAAATTAATTATGAATAATTTAAAATTGTATTTAATAGGTGTTGCAGTTATTATTATTTCACTTGTTTTATCATCCTGTAAGCTTGGGCGCTTTGTGGTTTACAACTTTGCCGACATTAAGGATTATAAGAAATTTCCATCACGCGCTTTAAAAAGTAATGATACTAAATTTAAATTCTATTCAACTACTACCGGAAAATATCCTAAGTCCTTAAAAGTGGGCAATAAAGCCGATTCTGTTTCTATGGATCAGCTTCTTGAAGATAATAAAACGGTAGCTTTTTTGATCATAAAAAATGATACCATACAATACGAAAAATATTTTAAAGGCTATGATCTGGAAAGTATTATTCCTTCGTTTTCGATGGCTAAATCAATTACCTCTATTTTAATTGGCTGCGCTATTGATGATGGTTTAATAAAATCAGTTGATGAACCCATAACGAATTATATTCCCGAACTGAAAAAAAATGGATTTGAGAAAGTTTCCATTAAGCAGGTATTACAAATGACTTCTGCTTTGAAATTTAACGAGAGTTATTTTAATCCCTTTGGCCACGCTGCATCCTTTTATTACGGTAGAAATTTAAAACGTGAAGTTGCTAAATTAAAATTAAAAGGTATACCGGGCCAAACATTTGAATATGTAAGTGGCAATACGCAGCTTCTTGGTTTAATATTAGAGCGCGCTTTAAAAGTTAAAACAATAACTCAATATTTTCAGGAAAAATTATGGACACCGCTTGAAATGGAATATGACGCGTCGTGGAGCATTGATAAAAAGAATGGAGGAATGGAAAAAGCTTTTTGTTGTATCAATGCACGGGCAAGAGATTTTGCAAAAATAGGGCGACTGTATTTGAACAAAGGCAATTGGAACGGTAAGCAAATAGTATCGGAAAAATGGGTAGAAGAATCTATAAAAAGTGATAGAACAGAAGGAGGAGCAAGTTTTTATAAATACCAATGGTGGTTACCCACCGCAACAGGCGATTTTATGGCTGAGGGAATATTAGGACAATATATTTACGTAGACCCTTCAAAAAATATTGTAATTGTGCGGATGGGTAAAAATAATGGAAGAATTAACTGGTTTAATTTTTTTACTTCCTTAGCAAAGTATACTCAAAAATAAAACTAAGCTGTTTGTTCGTTTATCCAATAAAGACACGCGAAAAAAGTGTAATAATTTATTACATCTTGTCACAATAGATGCTTGCTGCATCTGGTTTGATCTCTAATTTTGATTTCAGTTTATTACGCAATGGTTAATTCGTTATCAACTGTCCATACCCCTGGCGCATTAAAAACGATACGGCCTGCTTCGTATTTTTGATAAAAAGAATGAACGGTTCCGGTAAGCCTTACCATATTTCCAACAATGTTAATGTGTATATCAAGATTGTTCATTGACCAATTGCGGCCGAGCGCGCGCTGAATGTCTTTTTTTTCAATTTCGTCTTTTACCTTGCGCTTAAGCGTGATATTGTTTGTTACGCCTTTTACGCCAATCAAATTTATTATTGCATTCTTTGCGGCTTCTTTTTGATAATCCCATTGTTGTTCGCCTTCAAGTGTAACCCAGCCATTTAAAACAGAGATCTTTAATTTTTTATCAGATACGCCCCAATTCCATTTTAATGTGTTTGAAACCATGGCTTCCATCTCCGTATCGCTTAATTCGTTTTTACGATCGAATGTAATATCTATTTTTTCGATTACATTTTTTACACCAATAACTTTTTGTGCTAAATGCTCTGCCGTTAACTTTTTAATATAACTGTCAACACTGCCGGTTAAAGTAACAATGCCATCTATAACCGTAGTGTTTAGTGTTGCGCCATGTAATAGTGGGTCCCAACTAATAGCTTCATGTACATCTTTTTTTAGATCCTGATCACTTTTCATTTTTCTACTTCTGTAAACCGAGTGCAGTTCAACTATTTTTATTTTTGCCCGTTGATTCAATTTCCATGATCAGCTCTTTAGTAGCAGTATTTGTAAGTTCAATTTCGCATGCAATAACTATTTCGTCGCTAACCATTAAACCGCCCTTATCAAGCGTTGTGTTCCAGTTAAGTCCCCAGTCGCTTCTTTTAATTTTTCCGGTTATTGTAAATCCTGCTTTTTCATTAGCCCAGGGATCATTTACTATTCCACCGAACTGAACATCCAGTTTTATGTTTTTGGTTATACCCACCATTGTTAATTCGCCCCACAATTCATGCTTACCCTCCGAATTCTTTGGACCAATCGTATTCGATCTAAATGTTATCTGCTTATGATTTTTTACATCAAAAAAATCGATACTTTTTAAATGTTCATCACGTTTTGCGTCGTTTGTAAATACAGACGACGGATCGATCCAAAGATCTATATCGGCGGTTGTAAAATCTTTATCGGCAGTGTAGATGCTTGCATCAAAGGTTTTAAAAGAACCTTTAATGTGTGCGATCATAAGATGTCTTACTTTGAAAGCTATTTCTGAATGTGATGGGTCAATAGACCATTTTGTTGCTTTTTGCATTTTTTATTTTTTTTAAATAATTACAAGGTTTATTTTTTTAATTCAACCTGGCAATCGAGCGCCTGGTCGAGATGCGAACGTAGATCTGTAAGCGTTGTTAGCGCCCATTCTTTAATATCAGTATCCTTTGATTCTGAATATACTTTATCAAACATAGTAATGGCGGCCTGGTGTTCTGTTATCACCATGTCGCAATATGTTTTATCAAAAACATGGTTTCTTTCTATGGCATTTAGTTTTTCGTATTTTTCCTGGGCGTTTTGTGTAGAAAATGACGGCATTTTGATTGACTTTTTTAAAGCAAGGGCGTTTACATTTCTTAAGCCTTCCTGATTAAAGGCGATCATTATTTTTGCCAGGCTTTTAACCGAATTGTTTTTACTTCTGCTTTCTGCCAATTGGCCCAGCAAAATTCCTTCTAAATTAACTTCAGCGGCATTTACCAGGTATTGCGTTTCCATTACATCCATAGTACTTACAAACCTTGCTTCAGATTGTACCTCTTTTATTAATTTGGTGTTTTCTGTAGTTTGTTTTTCTTTACAGGATGCAGTAACAAGTAAAATTGCTATACATAATATTTTAAAACCGAATGTGAATGAAGGGAGTCTTTTCATTTTGAATAGTTGTTTTGAGTATTACGAAAAAAATAAGCGGGATTTTTGCTCCCGCTTAAATAATTAATCAATAAGTGCATAATCGTATTCAATAGTTAATTCATTATCAACAAACCAAACACCCGGAGCGTTAAAAGCGATTCTTTCTGCTTCATCTTTTTCATACCACGAATTAACGGTACCTGTTAGGGTTACCTTGTTGCCGGATACCGCAACGTTTATGTCGCTCCTGTTTACAGCCCAATTACTTGATAATGCTCTTTCAATGGCGGTCTTTTCAATCGCGTCTTGCGTTTCGGATTTAATTTTAATGTTGTTTGTTACGCCTTTAACACCTATAAGGTTGGCAACCGAATTTTTTGTTGCTCTTCTTTGAAAGTCCCAGTTTACTTCACCTTCAAGTGTAACCCATCCGTTTTCAACCTTCACTTTAATTGTGTCGTTTGGTATTTGCCAATCCCATTTAAAAGAATTTAATACATGCGTAGCAATGTCGCCATCGGTTGTTGTGCTTGTACCGCTAAATTTAATTTCAATTTTTTCTACAACGGCTTTAACACCCTTAACGCTTTTAGTGGCATGTTCTGCCTCTAATTTTTTTGTATAGCTATCAACAACACCGGTTAGCGTAACTACACCATCTTTAACGGTTACACCAATTTCAGCGGCGTGTAATAGAGGTTCCCATTTAATGGCATCCTGAACTTCTTTTTGTAATGTTTCGTTATTTTTCATTGTCTTATAAATTAATGTTTTTAATAAATTCTCTGAACTTTACAAAGGTGAGTTTATTAAGTGCGTTTAGTATTACATCATTAAAATTAAGACTTGTATTATTCACACTTTAGCAAACGTTTTAATTAAATTATTATCAGAGCACTACCAGGCTTAATTATTTTTAATGCTTCGTTTGCTGGTTGGTAGTTTGCGACAATTTACACGTATTAAAATTTAGTTTGATCTTCACTATCTGTTAACTCCCAAAGCCAACGCGCCATTTTTTTATTCATGGGCGAAATTTGCATGATCATTAAATTAAAACCTTTTTTACTCATTAACCATTCTATTTTAAGGATATCAAATTCCGCATCAAACACATATATCTGTTTAAAATGATATTTACTGTTAATGCCAAGCAAACTGCATATTTGTAGCGATTTTTTTAGCGAATTCAAAATAGTTTCCTGCGAAATGTTACCCACTACTTTTAAATGCTGTAGGGAATAATGCAACAGCGAATCATATAATGCTTCTTCAATTTGAGTTGAAGAAAATTGAGTAGTATTTGCCGGGTAATAAATTGTATGATCAGTTTTCATAAAGTTGATTTTATAAGGTGACTTTTAATTGCTCAAATAATTCTTTTTGTTTGTCTGATAATTTTTCAGGAATTTTTATTTTTAATTTAAGATATAAATCTCCGTACAAAGTTGAATTATACACCGGCATTCCTTTGCCTTTTAATCTAATAGTATGATCATTTTGACTTCCCTCAGCAATTTTAATTTTAATTTGCCCTGATAGAGTATCTACAATAAGGTCTCCGCCTAAAACAGCATTATATAAATCAACTGTTATTGATTTATAAAGATCATCGCCCTTGCGTATAAATTGTGGATCGGGTGTAACTTTAATACGCACAAACAAATCGCCGCTATATTCTTTGCGGCTTCCTTTTGCACCTTTTCCTTTTATTCGCAATAGCTGATCACTATATGCACCGGGCTTAGTTGTTATCCTGAGTTTTTCGTTTTCTAATTGTATAAGCCGGCTCGTACCTTTGTAGGCTTCAATAAGCGAGATCTCCATTTCAGTTTCATAATCATTTCCTTTAATATTCTCTGCATTAAAACCCCCATTGCTACGGTTTGATGATGAAAAAAACTGATCAAAAAAATCAGAAAAATCCGGCTGCCCATTAGTTTCCTGCTGATAATTAGTCTGGCTTTTAGCATAACGATTAAAAGGGTTTTCCTGCTTTTGATTTGCGCTGCCCTCATACTGTTGCCAGTTCTCTCCGAGCTCATCATATTTTTTCCTTTTTTCAGGATCGCTCAATACTTCGTTTGCTTCATTTATAGTCTTAAATTTCTCTTCAGATTCTTTGTTATCCGGATTTTTGTCCGGATGAAATTTTATTGCTAATGCCCTGAATGCTTTTTTAATTTCATCAGGGCTGGCTTTTTTATCAATGCCCAGTATTTTATAATAGTCCTTATAATCCAATGTTTTTAGGGGTAGAGCTTAATTATTAACGAGATTAATTACAGGTTTATATGTTGGATAATCTGTATAACCTTTTTCATCGCTCGTATAAAACAATTCTGATTTAAGATCTGTTGATAATGGCCAATTATTTTTAAATCTTTCTACCAAATCAGGATTATTTATGAATGGTCGTCCAAAAGCGATCATGTCGCCCAATCCGCTTTCAAGATCGAGCTCTGCTCTTTCTTTATCATAACCACCAGATAGAATAATGCAGTTTGAGAAATTATTGCGAATTATTTTTTTAATTTCAAATGGAACAAATGGCGCCCCCATTGCAGAATGATCAACAATATGTATATAGGCAATTCCAATTTTGTTTAGTTGTTGTGCAAGATAGTTATACGTTTCTTCAATTTCCGGATAGTGAGGCATATCATTAGCAGCTCCAAAAGGGGATAAGCGAATGCCTGTTTCACCTTTACCTATTGCATACGCAACCTCGGTTACTGTTTCAAGAACAAAACGGCAGCGGTTCTCTATACTTCCACCATATTTGTCTTTCCGTAAATTTGTGATCGGAGAAAGAAATTGCTCGAGTAAATAGCCGTTTGCTCCATGTAATTCAACACCGTCGAAACCCGCATCGGAAGCGTGCTTTGCTGATGAAACGAATTCGGCTTTAGTGAATATGATATCTTCCAAAGTCATTTCTGTTGGAACAGGATAGTCCTGCATCATTTTTGAATCTGTAAACATCTGGCCTTTTGCTTTTACAGCAGATGGCGCAAGGATGGTTGATCCAACCGGCATATTTAAGGGGTGGCTAATTCTACCTGTATGCATTAACTGAACAAATATTTTACCACCTTTTTTATGCACCGCCGATGTTGTTTTTTTCCAACCCTCAACCTGAGTTTTATTAAATATACCGGGAATTCGCGCATATCCTAATCCGTTGGGTGAAGGAGACGTGCCTTCTGTTATAATTAATCCTGCTCCTGAACGCTGCTCATAATATTCTGCCATCAAACTGTTTGGTATGTTGCCGATTGCCCTGCATCGAGTTAAGGGAGACATAACAATTCTGTTTTTTAATTCCAGGAAGCCCATCTTAATGGGAGCAAGTAGTTTATATTCTTTCATGTAATTTTAAGTAATAGTTATGTAAATTATTTTTCTACCTGATCATTTAACCGATAAAAAAACGCAGTTTAAACCCGGGCGTCTTTGCCTAAAAGTGATACCCCTTAATTTAATTTATTTGTTATTGAGTTATTGTAAATTGGGCTTTGTTAGTTCGTGTTATTTTCTAGCCATTATCGCTTCTATAATAATTCTTTTTTCGTCGTATTCTTCAATCGTAATTTGCCCTTTAGCGTATCTTTTTTGTAAAATATCCAAGGGTGAATCTTTTTTATTTCTTTGCCCCGGAATATCGCAGGGTAAAATAAAGATCCAAACACATAAAACTACCCAGGCCAATAACCAAAGCGGATGCATGCCTAATATATAAGGATCATAAAACATAAGCTTGCTCCTTGATTATTTAATTATTTATTTTGGCTCTACGGTTGTTAGTTTTTTTAAGGCGTCGCCTAAGTCATCCATATCGCGATTAAAAGCTGCTTTAAAATCAGCCCAGTTTTCTTTACTATCTGCTTTATAGTCGGCCAACTTCATTTTCATATCGCTATTCTTTTTTTCTAAGTCTGCTATCTTTTTTTCGTAGTCAGCTTTTGCATCTTTTTTCTCATGTTCAATACGCAAATTAAAGGCAGCAATGTTTTGGTCATTGGTGGCGATTCTGTCTGCTGTTTCTTTTCTGTATCTTTCTACTTCCGCCATATATTCAATATTAGCGTTATCAAGATCTTTGGTTGCATCAATTACATTTTTTTCTTCATTTTCTATTTTTTGCGCAGGGCTGCTGCAACTTGTTACAATAGAAATTCCTGCAATAGCAGCTAGTATTAGAATAGATTTTTTCATTTTATTTTTATTAAAGGTTGGTTTTTTTGTTTTTTGATAGTTAGAATTTTTTTTTGAAATATGTTTTATTTAGGGTTTGTATGATGGTAGGTAGTATAGTTTCTTAAGATCGCGTCTAGCGAATCGTAATAATCCTGCAGGGTTTTGATATTTATTGTATCGCTACCTGCATACTCTATTTTTACCGGCATTTCTCCCGTGTATTTTACTAATTCAGGATATTTTTGTTTGATGAGCATGGTCACCTTCAGGATATCCTCATTAAGCTCCTTTTCATTTTTCATGTAATTGGGTTGACACTATTTTTTTAATTTATTAAGCAATAAAAAGCACCTCGCTTAAACGAGGAACTTTTTATAATGTCATAACATTAATGTTTAGGTAGTAGTTGTTGCGTGATGTTTTGCATCTTCTTTTTGCGCTTCGCTGGCTAAAAGTAAATGTCCCTGAGCTTTAATTGTACTTGTTGCAGCTTTTTCATGATTGTTTTCTTCATGATGTTTAGCTGCTTCCACATGGTGTTTAGCAGATGCCTCCAAATGTGTGGCTATTTTTTTATGATTTTCAACGTCTTTTTTATTGTCAACCGGCGGCGCAATTGTTTTTTCCGATTTGGTGGGAGTTTCTGTTTTCATTTGTTCTTTGTATTATTTGTAACGGAATTGTTACACTACAAAGTTTGATTTTTTACAGATTTTTAGTGTTACATAATTCCGATATTCATTTATATGGTTCACACTTTTTCAATAAACCAGATCTTATTCTACGTTCTATCGATATACCAGTTTAGTTCTTTTTCCATTACTTTATAGCGAAATATTGTTGTTATAATTTGCTGCAAGCGTACAAAGGCAGTCTCGCTTTTTACAACATAATCAAAAGCCATGTGCTGCATACATCTTACCGCTACCTCTATTTTATCCTGGGATGATAAAATAACCACGGGGATGTTCCTGTCATGGTTTTTAATACGATCTAAAGTTTCTATTCCGTTCATGGCATCTTTATTAATACCATCAAGATGATAATCCAAAATAATAACATCCGGTTTAATGTTTAAATTTTCAATGCAAAGTTCTCCCGAATTGAATGTATGCACCATAAAGTCGCAATGTTCGAGAAATTCGATTTCCATCGATTTCAAATAGACAGCATCGTCGTCTACTAAAAAAATATGTATTCTATTTTTACTGCTCACGTTTTAATTATTTTACGCTGTTGAGTTCTTGTTCTAATTCTTTAAACGCTAACTCACATGTATTTTCTAATTCCAAAACCAATTGATGAATATCTTCAGATTTATTTTGTTTTTGGGAATAGGTCTGAATTTTTTTTGCCCTTGCTTCAAAATCCGCGTGAAAGCCCATTATTGTGAAGGAAGGGAGCATTTTATGGATTGCGCCGTGCAAGGCATCCCAATCTCTGGTTTTAGTACTGTTCTTTATTATTTTTAGAAGTGGCGGCGTTTGTTCTAAGTACAAAGAGATCATCTCCTTTATTAATTTTGGATTAGATTTTGTACGCTGATTTAAATAATTAAGATCAATATATTTAAACTCTTTATTTTTTTCTTTT
>CALRPF020000038.1:0-31772 GCA_943369995.1 Chitinophaga pinensis | reverse complement strand
TTTTTTTGATCAAAAGAAAATGTGGCTAAAAATAAAAATGAGAAAACTATAATTGCTTTTTGCATGTTCTTAATTATAAATAGTTATTTGTTCAACTTCTTTAGTTTGTTTTTTATCCGTTATCTCAACTTCTTTTACAATTGAAATATCGCCCGATTTTGACTGCAGGCTATTATCTTTTGAATATACATAAATCTTGTATTTTCCTTTACGTAAATATTTAAATTCAAACTCGCCATTGTAATTAGCTTTTGTTTTTTCACTATAACTCACAGCATCGCCATATAAAATATAAACATCTTCATCATAACCAGCATACTCTCCATTTTTAACAGTAAAAGCATTATTCCAATCCTCTACCCAAATTTTACCTTTTATGGTTGAAGTACCGCCCTCTCCGGCCTCTTTTTTACAAGACATTAAATTTACAACAAACAGAAGTACAAATCCTAATTTCATTAAATTTTTAACGTACAGCATTCTTATTTATTTTAGTTAGTTAGTTATTATTATTTTTTTTGCTGAATTATTGCATTTTACAAGATACAAGCCGCTTTGCCAGCCGTTTGTAGATATTGTAATAGCGCTGTCAAATTTATTAGCATAAACAACTTGCCCTAAAGCATTTGTAATTTCGATGTTTTTTTTAGAGTTATCGGATGTTTTCAAATTAAAATAGTCTTTGGCCGGATTTGGATACATTATAAAATTAGCGCCTGTAAAACCATACTCGTTAACGCCAACAGCGCAATTAGATAAAGCGTAAGACGGATATTGTAAGAAGGTAAAACTGCCAATACCATCCGGGCAGCGACCTACAGAAATATCCGATGTTTGATTTCCAAAAGAAACACTATCTAAAACCGATCTTAAGCCATTGCTTAAAATGATCTTATCACCGTCTTCATTCAATTTAAAAGGAGCGTGCAGCTGAGTTCCGCCTAAGCTAAAATTATCCGCCCAAATAATTAAAAAAGCATTAGGTTGTATTACTGTATTTTTTGGGAAAGCAAATTTTGCTTTGTCTTTATTCTCATCACTTAAATAATAATTACTTAAACTTAAAGCTGTGTTGGTTGTATTATAAAGCTCTATCCAATCTTCCAGTAAATTAAACTCATTTTTAACATCGCTTTTATTATTAGCTAAAAATTCATTAATAACGACTTGTCCGGGCAAAGGATTTTGAAGCATATTTAATTCATGAAACTCATGCTCTGCTCTTTGAGGAGAAAAAACTCCTGCATTTGCATTCTCGGCATATATATAATATTGTAGTTGGTTGCCGGACATATTAACGCTTGTTGCGTAAATATTATCGCCCGCAGCACCATCATTATGCGCGCCATCATCATACATTAAAACACGTATAAATTTATCTGCCAAAGAAAAACGGTAACCAAAATAAACCGTGCTTGCATTTGTAACAGTTGCGCTGAAAGAAAGATTTGCATTTAAAATCGGTGAAGTACTATTATTTACACCGGTGATTATTGGTGCAGTAACCGTAAAATCGGAAGTTGATTGTAAATAAGAGATTCTACCATTCATTAATGTTTGAATTCCCGGAACAGAATAGCTGCCTACAGAGTAATTTGTATTTAATGCGTTTTGAAATTGTGTGTATGTGAAAAATTTTCGGTTATCACTTAAAACAGCAGTATCTATAATTGTTTTAAACTGGTTGTAATCTGTAACATAATTGTTGCTTACAAACACTTCATTCAACATAGTTCGTGTATGCGCAACCAACATTTTTTTGTATAACGGATTATTATAAACCGCTTTCATCAAAGGCCAGTAAGCATCTGTAGCATGAATATTAATTGGCAGATTTTGCATGGAAGGAATAGTAAGACTTCCAAGACTCGTATTTGAATTTCCCAAAAAAGGAAATCCGCCAAAGCTCATATTGAGGTCCCACACAATTGGGTTGTAGTGTTTTGTACGATCTTTATACAAGTAATAATTCTGGCAAAATGCGCCGCTGTAACTATCCAGATTTATTAAAACGTTATTAAAAGCCAGCATCCATATGGCACGATCAACGTCCACAACATTTTCTATGGTGTTTGGATGATTTGTAACAGAATCGCTTAATGCTTCCAATTGTTTCCAGCCGTAATCGGATTTTATTTCGTAAAAATTAAAATAGGAGCTGCTATCGCCGTTTAATTGTTTTAAGTTAGATTTTGTATTTGCAGATGGTGTAACATTGGGATTTCCCTTAATAAATGTACCATCCTGTGAAAAAAAATGATTACCACAAAATGTTTTATTAATAGATTCGGTATTTGAATATACGCCCATGTAGGTATTGTTAATATACACCTGTGCAAAATTGGCCTCAGGACAATGCATATAATCTTTAAGTATCTTATAGGCCAATACTTCGCGGATCATTGAGGGGTCCTGATAACAATTACTTAATTTGATATCCTGATAACCCTGGTGGCTTTGATTCTTATAAGCATCTAACTCAATATGGATAGGATTTTTTAATCTGGTAGAATCGTAAGAGCTGTTTCCTTTATACCTCACCCCTACACTGTCATATAAAACACCATTGATCTTAACCCACTGCGCCATTAAATAACCTTCTTTGCCTAATTTGGCAGTATCAAGCATATAATCCCATTTAGGATCATTAAAATGCACCTCTATTTTTTGAATAGTGTTTGTATTATAAAAAGATTGCCCATAACTTTTAAAATTTAAAAGTATGAGCAATCCTAGTAATTTAAAGTACCTGAACATTTTTTAATTTATTGTACTACTAATTTTTGTATTACGCTTTGCTTATTTTTACCACTAATGCGAACAAAATAAATTCCGGAAACAAAATTCTGAATATTTAATTGTGTTGTTTCTGTTTCAACGTCTTTTACTGTCATTACTTGTTTGCCTGTAGCATCAAATACAACAACAGTATATGAACCCGATATTTTTGCGCTTAATGTAACGCTCTCTTTTGAAGGATTTGGATACATTTTAAAAGCTATTGCATTTAAAATTTTTTCTTTTACACCAACACCCACACAGGCCGCACAGCTCGAAAAACAAATATTCGATAATACCGTATCTTTTGTTACAGCAATAGATCGGTTACCGGATGTGGCACAAGCGCCCGGAACCGTTTCTGAGTTACCAGTTGTTTTACCATTATAATATTTAAACTGGTATGTACCATTTGTAACATAACCAATAACCTCGTGAATATTACTTCCAAAACTATACATGTAAATAGTTGCAGGGTTAAAGCTTTGATAGCTTGTGCCAACATGTACACCATTTGAAGAAACAGGTAAACTCAAATTCATATCTACTTTAAAACGGATCAAAGATTTACCGGCCGGCGCATTGCCGCCAAACATAATTGCTCCAACAAATGTTGTATCGTTTGTTAACGAATCAACATAAAGCCAACGGTTGTTATTAAATATATCCACACTTGATTCAACAGGCACAAACTCTGCTTCGTAGGTTTGATTCCCATTTACAAATTGATATTCATATTTCTGAAAAGCCGGAACATTTAAAATTGCACTGTAAATAGTTGTTGCTCCTTCTTGCGTAAGGCTAATAGAACCTGGGTCAAGATTGGCAGTATAACCGGCCGCTATCTGAAAATCACCCATAACGTGTATACCGTTTGGACTGATTGTATGAGTGCCCATATCAACGGCAAATTTTATTTTTTTTGCATAAACGCCAGATGATATACAAAGGATGATAATAAGGCTTAATATTTTTTTCATATTATTATTTTACTAGAGTTATTTTTTTATTTACGGAAGGTTTATTTGGAACAGAGATATTTAAAATATATAAACCTGTATTCAGTTCAGAAAGATCGATCTTTGTTTCATTATTTTTAGTTAAAACCAATTTTCCCGTATTATCAAAAACAGAAATAGTAAACTCAGTTTCGGTATAACCATTAAAATCCAGCTCAATACTTCCAGATGTTGGATTTGGGAATACCGCTAACGAATTTAATTTATCATTTTCTGCTTTAATTGCTGTAACAGGCGTATAATCCAAACCTTGTGAATATACATTTACGCAACCATTTGCGTCTGTTGTTCTTACAACATAAATACCATACTGACTTGGCGTATAGGTTTGGCTGGTTGCACCTGCAATTAAATTACCGTTGAAATACCATTGATAGGTTGTTCCCACAGAAGACACAAGATCAGGATTGCTATATGTAATAACAGGTTGTGCAGGCGCCGCGTTGTTAATATAACAGGTTGTATAACGGTGTGCTTGCGGTGTTGTGCCACCCGTACTTTTTGTCCAAAGTGTTGTACCGGCGGAGTTAACCTCGTAAATAAGACCCGCAGTAGCCAGACATATCATTTGATTACCATTTGGAAACTGATCAGAACTACCCATATTACTGGTGTAGCCGCTAGATGTATGCCTTGCGCCATAAATAGAAGGTGTAAAAGCATTACCAGGTGTGATTGTATAATTATAATTATTACGCGGAGTAGTGACTCTGTCGACAGTAGTTTTTACTGCAGGGCTAATAACACCTTTATTGTTTATTCCTGTAAGATCGCCGGCATTTGGAACACCTTCAGGTATCCAATGCGCATCATGCGTTACATTTAAAATTGATGAGCCTGCTGCCTGGTAAGCCGCAGGATTTCCCCAACGGTATAAAAAGTCGCCGCCTTTACCAGCGTTACCACCTGTGTGCGACGCTGCCTGAGCGGTTGTTGTACTATGATCAATAATATACCATTCGTTCAAATTGTGCGAGCTAACGGTAATCTGATCAAGAATAGGATTATAGTCAATACCATTCATGTGCATCCAATCTTTTTGAAGGCCATAATTGATATTTAAAAGTTGAGGATTATTTACAATCGACGTTTGATAGTTTGCCAGACTTGGATTTACATTTTGCACTAAGTGGTCCCAAACATTCCATTGCCAAACAATATTTGCAGTGTTAAGACCTGTTGGTTGCAATTCAAGAATTTTCTCCGCCCAAACTGTGATGTTGTTATTAGCTCCGGCGGCAGTAACCGTTGCCGCGCTTTTAACATCATAACTAATAATTAATACATTGCCGTTTGGTAATACGCAATGATCATGATGCATACAATATGTTGACGACGAGTATGTGTAATCCCAAAGTAAAACACCAGCATAACTCCATTTTTGAATCTTACCCGTCATTCCTCCGCCGGTTAAAACGTTAGATGCGGCTGCAGATCTGTATAGATCGCCGCCAGGTGCCAGGTGTGTTGAATATCCTGTGCCGCCTCCAGTAAAATTCCAGGTTTTAACCACCGTATTATTGGTATCAATAAGGTAGCCGATAGATGATCCACTATTGCTGTACAATGTAAGCCCATTCCATTTTTGCGCGTTTAAGTTAACCGAAAAAATAAATGCAAGAGTAAACAACACAGTTTTAAGCTTAGTAATTCTCATATTTAAGTAAATTTATTGTTAAGTAAATGTACTTTAAAAGTTACAGTGTAAAAAATAAAAGAGGTAAAAAGATTAAAAAAAAAGGTGAATTATTTATTGTTAAAAACCGCCATAACGGAGGCTTCATAACTAGGGCCAACAGGAATCTCGATATCTAAAATTTTTAGAGTTTTGTTTTTGCAGGCTTTTATCTTTTTAACAGGCACGATAAACGAGCGGTGAACACGAATAAATAAATTTTGGGGAAGGTTCTCCAAAAAAAATTTCATTGTATACCTCGCTACTATTGGCTTTGCATCATCAATATGAATTTTAATATAATCGTCTAAGCCTTCGATATATTTAATTTTTTCAAACTCAACTTTTATCAATGAGTAATCGGCCCTGATAAAAATTGATTGTTCGGCATTAGCAGGACTTGATAACTGGGTTTGATAATGCGCCACTTTATCTATAGCCTGCATAAAACGCTCATAAGAGAAAGGCTTTAATAAATAATCGATCGCGTTTAAATTAAAGCCCTCAACAGCATAATTGTCAAATGCTGTGGTAAAGATGATCATCACATCCTGCTTTAAATTTTTAACAAGCTCTAAACCGGTAATGCCCGGCATTTGAATGTCAAGGAAGATTAAGTTTACAGGATATTTGTTCAGGTATTTTAATCCTTCGTGAGGAGAAGTAAATGTTTTTTCAAGAGTGATCTTTGAAGACCGGGTACAAAAATTATCTATAATATCAAGAGCAAGCGGCTCATCATCTATCGCAATTGCCTTAATCATTTAAATCTAACACTAAATTTACAATAAATTCCTTTTCAAGATCTTTAATATCCAGTTTATGTTTGCCTGGATATAGCAGTTCTAATCGTTTCCTGGTATTTTCAATACCTAGATTAGTGCTTAAGTTTTGGGCAAACATATTTTTTACTTTGTTATTTTGAATATCTAAGATCAATTGCATTCCATTAACAGTTATCTTAATACTGATTGCAGAATTCTCTTCTGAATTTACGCCATATTTAAAAGCATTTTCAATAAAAGGGATCACGATCAATGGCGCAATCCTTTGATCCTGGTCATTACGCTCAATTTCAAAATTAAATTTAACCTTTTTATCAATTCTTAATTTTTGAAGTTCTACGTAATCTCTCACATAATTCAACTCGTTATCAAGAGCCACATAATCATCTTTCGTTTCCTTTAAAACATAACGCATCATGCTCGATAGCTTTACTATGGCTTGCGGCGCATCGTCTGATTTTTGAAGACTAAGCGAGTAAATACTATTTAAGGTATTAAACAAAAAATGTGGGTTAATCTGCGCTTTTAAAAAAGAAAGTTCACTTGTTGTTTTTTCCTGTTGAATTATTTTTAAGTGTTGCCTGATCTTTAAAAATAGAGATGAAATAAAAACAAATAAAAATAAATACAGTTTTTTATTCATAAATACGATTAGCAATGGTGGACGCCCTAAGTGTTCAGGCTGATTGGCGTGATTCATCTGAGGAGGCGGATCATTCAATCCAAAAACGATGGCATCTGTAAGTGGAAAAGAAATTATGAGTGCTGCAATAATTATGGCAGAATACATAACATACTTTTTTGTAAAATAAAATTTATCTACAAAAAAATAATAATTCAAATAAAAGAAAATAAGTAAATGTACCTGAAAAATAACATCCAATTGCCCGCCTGGATTTTGAAACATTCTGTCAACATGGGGCCATTGAGGCGATGCCAAAAGAGCACTTGCTAAAAAAGCAAGTGATCCAAAAACATGAACAAATATGTTGTACGACCTGTTGATAGATCAAATTTAAAGCATTATTTTTCTTACGGGTAATAAATGAGGTAATTACAGACTTTTATGCGGTAAACTTATTTTTCGAGTTCTTTAATAGCATCGTTATAATTTATAAACTCTATTTTATTGCTTTTTAAATATTCAACCAGCCACATATACCAGTTTAGCCACGTTTTAAATGAGTGCGAAAAATATCGGTCGTGAAAATCAATGCCAAGATATTTTAAGTTTTGTTCCTGCGCCTTTTCAATTATTTTAAGTGTTTTCACTTTTGCCTTTTCCAGGTTAAGCGATTGCCATTTTTTTCCATCTTCCAATATCCATCCATCCATTATCTGAAAAGGAAACTCCCACATGTTGCCAATTTTATAAGGATCTTTAAAGGCATGCTCGGTGCTATCAAATGTATATCCTGCTTTGTTAAGCATTGTAAAAGTTTGGGCTGAATTTCTAACGTAATGCATTCTTACGCCAAAATTATTTCGTCCGGCTAAATTGCCAAACAAATCAAATTCTTTATTAATAAGTTTCTGGTTTTCGAATTCAATGCCGTGAATATTTATTTCGCAATTCCTTCTTTTCATCTGTTCTATCCAAAGCAATGCGGCACGGTTTGAGTAATTAAGTCCAATACCCCGGTTAACAGCGATAAAGAATGATGATGGAATGTTGTTAATGTTATTATAAGTAATTAACTCGTCAATGTTTTGCCATTTGTTCTTAAAAAAATCTGTCCAACGCAACATATATTCCCTTAGTGAGATCTTACCGGCAAGTAATTCAATATGCATACGCACCATAAATTTCGGAATAATGGCATCTTTGAAAGTATGCTCTAAAACGCTGATGTGATCTATATCGTGTGATATTATAGCTTTCATAGATCTTAGCTTTTCTTTCCTTTTAAAACGTTTATTACTTTCGGTAAACGGTTTGTCTTTAAAAAAAGATAATCCAATTGGCTACCACCTAGACCTCTGTAAAACCCTGCTAATCCAACATTACCGCCACCTCCAAAATCAAATATCCGGGTTTTATTTTCAAAATATTTTATCGCGTGTTCAACCAATAGATGCATGCTGCCGCTGTTTTCTTTTTTATCGAGGTTGGTACCTTTTAAATACAAAGCATGTGCTTCGTTAAAAACAAAATGACCAAGAGCTTTTATATTCTTTTTTGCATCAATAGTTTTAAAAGTTATAATCTGCTCATGCTCTAAGCCATTTGCCAATAGGTTATTGAAGGTTTTTATAACTGATTTGTCAAGGCCAATTTCCTTTTCGAGAAAAGGATCTATAATCTTTTTAGAAAGAAAAACGCTTTCCTTGGCGTCAACTTCTTCAACACTAAAACCGCTTTCTTCTGCTTTTTTAATGTTACGTTTGGTATTTTGATTATAAGTGTATTCTTTTTTATAATCAATAATAAATGTTCTTTTTTGGCTTAACCCTTTTGCTTTTAAGTTATTTGAAGCATTTAATTCTATCTCAATAAGCTTAAAATGAGTGGTTATATAATTATAAAACGCTGTTTCAACGGCATCGCTTATTTTACCAAACGCGCCCAGTTGCGATGTAAATGAAGGTTGTGGCAGGTATTTAAAACCTAATTTACTTTTTACAGTAAGCGGAAAAACACTTTCATAATTTCCAATTACGAGCGCATCCCAGTTTGGGGAAGTTGCATTTAAATAAAAAGACTGTGCAAAGACCAAAGGAGATTTTGAAGACAATATTACTTTATCCCATTTTTTAAGATCAATATCTTTATGTTTTATAAGTTGAACCTTATCCATTAAAATATTTCGCGCTTCTTATATTTTAAAAGAATCTCTAAAGGCAGAGAAGCCTTGTTAACAGTATAGTATGGAATAAGCTCCGGACCAAAGCCGCGGAAGAATTTCTCTACACCTTTTAGCATTGATCCTTCAAAATCAAAAGTAGTACAACCTACTTCTTTTGCTTTTTCAATACTTTTTTGGATCAATAAATTATTAATGCCTTGTATTCCGGAATTTTTATCAACGCCACCCAATAAATAATAACAATTGTTTTTGTCATAAACACAAAAAACAGCGCCGTAAAATTTATCCTCTTTTTTTGCAGTTAAAGCAAAAGAGTTGGAAGCATCTGAAAATTCAAGAAATACATTTTTTAACTCTTGCTCGTAAACATTAGCTCCGGCTGATTTTAAAGAACCTTTAAAAAATTTATAAAGTTCCTGCCGATCGATCGAATTTTCTGAAACATTTATTTCTTCTTTAATAGCTTTATTAATAACATTCCTGTTCTTGCTATCAAAATTACTTTTTATCTCCTCCATCGTTTTATTTAGATCAATACGATAAGTATAATTCGGTATCACCTTATATTTATCCCAAATAAATGGTTGAAGATCGATAATATCAGAAGGAAAGGCCAGAATCGTCAACGAACTCTTTTGCTTCGTAAAATAGGTGCATATATCATTCATTACTTCTTTAGAGAAATTATTTATTGATGATTTGTTCTTACTTTCAGAAACAAAAAACAAACCACAATGGGGCGTATAGGGTGGCAACTTTACAAAATTGAAACCGTATTTTCGTGTTTTTAAAAAGTAAAAACCTCCAATTAATTGGTGTTCATCTTTGTAAATTCCAATTAATTCGAGTTGTTCACCATAAACAGAAAGCCACTTTTTAGAGCCAAAGACACCAATGGCAGGTTCGGCTTTTTCTGTAAACAGATCAATATCTTTAATTGGTTTTAAGATCACTTTGTACTTCTTGTTTTAGTAAGCAATTTTGAATATTCGTTTATCATTTGTTTCAGGTTATTATGCCAGTTGTATTTTTCCTCAACATGTTTTCTCGCATTTACAGCCATTTGTTCGTGTAAATTTTCATCAATTATTAAGCGCTCAATAGCTTTCGCTGTATCATTAACATCTCCAACATTTACTTTAAGTCCAACTAAATCGTCCTTCACCACTTCTTTTAAACCTCCTACATTACTAACAACAACAGGCACTTCACAAGCCATTGCTTCAACTACCGAAACGCCAAAACTTTCGTACTCACTAATATTCACCAATACATCCAGCATATTATAATAATTACTTATTTCTTTGAACGGAATACGTCCCGTAAATATTACCTTTTCAAAAATACCTAAATCTTTGCAAATTTGCGATAACGTATCTTTATCTGACCCTTCGCCAACTATTAATAATTTTAAATTATCGTATTTTTGTAATAGTTTGTGAAATGCTTTTATTAAGATATCAATATTATAAAGACTTTCAAGCGGCTTTATACTTCCCAATACAAAATCATCGGCATTAAATAACGAGCTTACGTTTTTGGGTTTAAATTCATTAAGATCGATACCAAAAGGAATTACTGTTACAGGTTTATCTGTTACCTGGTGAATATATTCTTCTATAGTAAAAGAAGTTGCGCATAAAAGATCTGCTCTTTTAAAGTTGAATTTTAAAATTGATTTTGCTACAAAATTTTTATTCGGAAATTTCATAACATCAGAACCCCAGCTTGAAATAACAAAAGGATGAAAACCCGTTAATGCGCCTACAAACCCATAACTGGTGGCATAATGCGCGTGTAAGATATCCGGGTTAAAATGTTTAATAATCTTTTTTAAAACCGCAACATATTTTATATATGCTATTTTTGTTAAAGTACTTTCTGCATTTATTTTAGCATCCGGTTCAAAAAAAACAGTGATGTTTTCATGCACATGCCAGTTGTAAGACGCTTTATTAAAGCTAAACAAACCTACTTTAATTCCACTATTTGCAAGACCAAGAGCCCACTTTTCGGTATGCTCACTATAGGTATCTGATAATAAAAGAATTTTCATTTGCGCGGAAATAAAAAATGTTTAGTTAAACGCAAATAGGAAAAAGCCGTTAAAAAGTGAAATAGTTTTCTGCCATATTCTTTACTTATCTCAAGTTGTTCTTTAATAAAAACAGTTGTTATGCTGCCAGATTTGGACGTTTTATAAAACCTGAAATCTGAAACAATAAAATCACAACAATAAATATTAGCTTTGTTCTTAAAGCACCTTAAAATGTATTCGTAATCAAAACAACATTGGTAGGGTTTTAACAAACCGATCTTATCTGTAAATGTTTTTTTAAAGAAAGAACCGGGCTGAAATATGGCAGGCGTATGCGAATAAAGCGTCTTAAAATCCAAAGGATAAGATGGATACTGTTTTGTTATTTCGCCTTTTTCATTTATATAATTTACACCGCCATAAACGTAATCGATGCCGCTATTTTGTTTTAAAATGTTAACCAACTTAAAAAAGCCCTCCGTATTTATAAGATCATCCGTATTTAACCAGGTCCAGTAATCACCCGTGCATTTTAAAATACCTTTATTAATGGCATCATATTGTCCTTTGTCTTTTTTTACTTCAAGATGATCAATATGAGTTTTGTATTTATTAATTTGTTCCTGAACTACAGCGTTGGATTCGGAATCAAAAACCAGGATCTCAAATCCTATTCCCTTGTCTAAAGCTTTTTGTTTAATATCAACTAAATTTTTCAAGGTATCGCCAATAAACTGTTCTTGATTAAAAGAAGGAACTATAATCGAAAACTTCATATTTAACGGCGAATTAAGTATTAAAATAATCGTAAATTTAACATTTTAGTTCTAAATAGTCTAGTTAAATTGTAACGTGAAACACTTAAAAATTGCATATTTATCTGCCGAAGATCCAAAAAACAAAAAAGTTTGGAGTGGTACACATTACTCTATTTACAAGGCTTTGTCTACTTTAGGTGATGTAGATATTCTTGGTCCGTACGAACCGGCTTTTAAATTATTTATAGCAAAGGTTATTAACCAATTAAGCTTAAAGTTTCGCAGAAAAAGATATAGCTATAGGCACAGCAAATTTATTAGTAAAGCTTATGCTAATTACTTTAACAGGAAGCTAAAAGAAAAAGAATACGATCTTATTCTTGCGCCTTCGGCTTCTTGCGAGCTGGCATACATCGAAACCAAAATACCGGTTATTTATCTTACAGATGGAACCTTTGCAAGCTGCCTCAATTATCACGATAGCCTGCAAAACCTCTCGCAGCAATGTATTGACGAAGGAAATTTTATTGAGCAACATGCCGTTCAAAAAAGTAAAAGTGTAATTGTATCGTCTGACTGGGCAAAAAATTCGGTAGTAAATGACTACAAAATAAATCCAGAGAAAGTTTTGGTTATACCATTTGGTGCTAATTTTGACAGGCTCCCTTCAAAAAATGAGATAGATTTTACTTTGCCAATAGAATGGAAGATCTTGTTTGTTGGTGTGTATTGGGAAAATAAAGGTGGAAAAATAGCTTATAATGCCTTTAAACAGCTTCTAGAGAAAGGCTATAATGTTAGCTTAACTGTTCTTGGCTGTATTCCGCCAAGTGAATTTCAGCATCCTAAAATAACAGTTATACCATTTATTGATAAGAATGATCCTAAAGGCCAGGAAGAATTAAGCAGGATCTACAAACAACATCATTTCTTGATCTTACCTACCCGTTTTGATTGTACACCCATTGTTATAAATGAGGCCAGCGCTTTTGGAATGCCGGCTATTATAGCAAACACAGGTGGTGTAGCAGGACATTTAAAAGAAAATGTAAACGGTTATTTAATTGACTATTCGGATAAGGGAAATGGTTATGCTGAAAAGATCGCTTACTTTATTGACCATACGCAAGAATACATTGAGTTAAGGAAGACCACGCGTAATTTATATGATGAGTTTTTGAACTGGGAACATTGGACCACAGAATTTAAAAAACTTATTTAGAGCGGAATTTTCTTAATAAACATTTTGTAAGCAACCTGCTTTTTTTATCTAAAGATACTTTTGTAACCTTTGAAAGCATAGATCTAGAATATTTGCTGTATGCGGCTAAGCCAAGATTTGTGTACCCACAGCTATCGAACCAGAACTTATGAAGAAAAATATTAAAAGCATTTTCACCAAATGCCTTGTTCTTTTTATTTTCTTCCTTTAAATGCAAAAGTAAATTTTCTATATCGTTTAAATGTTCTATTGATCGTATAAAAACATTATTTCCAATAACATTTAATGTTTCAAATTGCCCGGGAGATAAAGAGAATTTTAATTTATGGCAGTATTCTTCTCTTATTTTTTTACTTATCTCTAATTGTGCCACATTATTCTGGTTGCTAACCTGTGATGCGTGAGACCGGTATTTTAAAAGAGGTTGAGCCACATTTAAAAAGCTTCCAAAAGAAGATAATTCTGTCCACAATTTATAATCTTCGGCATGCACATAGTTTTTATTATAAAAAACATTCCTTTCATTAAAACTATTTTTCATCATTACCGTCGGATGGCAAAAACATGGTGAAAATAACAATACCGACTTTTGATAATCGCTATTGTTCTTGTTTTTTATGTGTTTTAATTTGCTACCTGTTAACGAAAAATAATCGCAGCCAATAACTATGGCATCAGGATTATTTTCAAATTCTTTTACCTGTAATGCAAGCCTGTCGGGCAAAGAAACATCATCCGCATCCATCCTGGCAATGTATTTACCTTTTGCGGCTACCAAGCCTTTATTAAGAGAATCAATAAGGCCTAGATTTTTTTCGTTAGGGATGTATACTATACGCTCGTCTTTAAATGTTTTAATAATCGCTTCAGAATCATCAGTAGAACCGTCGTTAATTATAATAAATTCAAGATCTTTAAAGGTTTGGTTTAAAATACTTGCTATTGATTCATGCAAATACCTACTGCCATTATAAACAGACATAACTACAGAGACCGTTGGCGAATTATTATTTAAATTTTTATCCAATTTGTTGGAATAAGATCGTTCGTATTTATTTTTTTATCGGCAAACCAATTGTTTGGCGCTATTACGGTTTTGCTTTTATTTTGATTTAACCAGGCTGCCCACCAGCTAAAACTGCTATTGGCAATAATGTTATGTTTACACCGGCTCATCAAAACCAATTCCTCCCGTGCACTACCGCCATTTGCTTTTCCTTCAACAAATTCTTTCTTCTCAATAAAATCCAGATTCTGCTTACACCAATCAAGATCATCACTAAAAACAAAAAAAATCGGGTCGGCAACTTTACTTTTAATTTGCGCTAAAGCCGTTTTGTAATAATCAACTTCAAGACAGCCATGAAATTGATTTGCCGATTCTAAGCTTACAAAATCGCCGCGCCTTACATGCAAAGATACCGAATTAGTTTCAGTAAGCTTCTTATCGATGAAAAGAGTATGCGAGGAAAAAGGCTCTTTTAACGTAATTTCAGTTAATAATTTTCCTCTTACCGCGTTAAAATATCTTTCACTCTGCCAATAACCGTTCAAATAAGTATCTTTTGGAAGCTTTAAAAATTCAGAATGAAAATTAAAATGATGCTCGTTAAAGAGCATTCTATTAAATAATCCCGGACTTATTTTTTTTAACCTGCCAATAAATTTATTCTGATCAAAATTAAAATTCTTTAACGCTTCTTCGCCGGCAATAGACGCATTAATATTAAACTTATCTAATTCGAACTTGCGTTGTGTATAAGCTCCATTTGAAATTACTTTTAAATGCGAAGTATCGAGCGCCAAATCTGTTTTGTGATAATTTGCCAATGCCCTACCCGCAGCGTATTGAAACAGCTGGTTACCTAATCCACCTATGAGCTTAACTACGATCATTAAAAACGTTCTATCTTAAAGATACGCTTATTATAGCGGCTGGTTAGCACTCTTTTTTTAATCTTCTTTAATAAACTGTTCTTTGGAAGATCTATAAAAACCTCTTTAACAAATCCATTAATGTTATTTGGCACTTCAACATCGGCTCTCAGGGCATCGTAACTGCTAATTCCAAATTGAACAAACAATTCCTGAAAATACAAAAGTGAATTTTTATTATTTAGCTTATCTGAAAAAATAGCCGAAAACAAGTTTAAATTTTCTTTTAAAACGAGCTCTTTATCGTTTGACACCTCCTGAGTTATCTGTTCCTCGTTACCGTCTACGATCGTTACGAGAGCTTCGGGGATACAAACAAAACTTTTATGTTCTCTTAAATAATTGATATAAAATTCAACATCTACCAGCCATTTATAGTTTTTGTTAAAAGTATGCCTTTCGTCTTTTTTAAAAATAACCGCGCTGGGTGCGCCGATGCAATTTCTAAAGAATAAAAATTCAGGCTCTGCTGTTAATCTTTTTAATTGTGCATTGCTTTGTTTGTGCAGATAATGTTCGTTTGTTTTCTTAAAATAAATATCTGAAAAAGAGAATGCAAAGTTTGTTTTGGCATCGGTTTCTAAAGCAGCAACAAATTTTTGCAGGCTATTTTTATTTGCAAAATAATCATCGTGATGCAAAATTTTAATATAACTGCCTTTTGCCTTTTTAATAGCATTATTCCAATTATCAGGGCTACCTAGAGCTTTTTCGTTTTTAAAATAACTGATCTTTGGTTCGTTAAATTCATCAATTATTTTTTTTACAGAATCGTCGGGCGTATCATCGCTAACAATAATTTCGTAATTGGTATACGATTGCATTAAAACAGATTCAATTGCTGTTTTGAGCAAGAGCGGCTGTTTATAAGCGGGTATACAGATCGAAACCAATTCCTTCATTTTATTTACTTGACCAATGAGAAGATGTTTTAGAAACATTGCTTCTGTAATATTTTTCTTCTTCCGTTAAATTATTTGAATCAATATACCAGGGTAAATGCGAGAATTCATACTCTCCTCCTACTCTGTATGCCTTGCACATTTCCGCATTACCAAAGGCTAAAGGCTTATATAAAGCAAAGGTTGTATCTACCATGGCGTCAAATACATTATTCTCAATCTTTTTTTGCCAATAGATCTTTTCCCATTCTATTACCTCTTCCTTTTTATCATAATGATCAGGAAGATCGTTTATTTTTAATGCGGCACCGACTTTTTCAACAGAATTATACTTTGATAGTACAGTGTACAATTTATATACCACATTGCCCGGGCAGGCGGGATTTGGGATTACATCCGGATCGGTGTACACGTAAAATCCTTTTTTAATTTCTTCAAAAAACGCCGTTTGCCACAAAGCCATGTAGCCCACATTACGTTTTAAAAAAATAACTTCGTGTTTTGTGGTTTTATAATATTCTAATAGCGGCGGATAAGTAGAATCGTTATCAAGAATAATAATATTGGTATAATTATTTCGCTCTAACCAGTTAATTAATTGCAACATATAAGTGCAGCGGTTGCGATTATTAATAACAATAGGAATGTTATACGATTCTTTTTCCGTTAATTTACCTGATAAAAACAAACGGTTAAACTTTCTGAAAAATTTTGAAGACCCAGAGAGGCTTTTCTTTTTAATAGAAAATAAAGTTTCTTTTATCGCACTACTATTCGACATTCTATTTCCCCCTGAACTTTTGAATAGTGCTAATGATCTTAGAATATTTGCTGCGCGAAAAAACGTTATGTTTTTTTAAGCTTTCAAATATTGGCTCCGATAAATTTAAATGCCAGGCCCTTTCTCTTTCTTCGGTTAAAAGATCAGCCAGTTTTGGATTGTTGCTAACACCATTACCATCAAATATTGAAATAAAACGGTTTATATGCTCACAACTAATATTGGGTTTTAAAAGACAACGGATAAAGAATTCGTAATCGCCGGCAATTTTAAAATCGGTGCGGTAAAGGCCGTATTTTTTAAAAAGATCTGCTTTAATAAAAACACATGGGTGCCAAAATGTACTGTTCAACATGAAATCAAGATCGATCTTTGATGGCGCGATATGTGTTTCCTTTTTGCCATCTTTAACCATGATAAGATTGCCGTAGTAGAAACAAGCGTCGGTTAATAAAGCCGCTACAGAACTTAATGTATTTGTTTCGCTTAAAACATCGCCACTGTTTAAAAACAATAAATATTTACCTGTAGCCTCTAAAACACCTTTGTTCTGAGCGTCATAAATACCGCTGTCAGGTTCTGAGATCGTATAATCAATTTTATCTTTATAGTTTTCAATTACGCTTACACTATCATCAGAACTGTTGCCATCAATAACAATAAACTCAAGATCCTTATGATCCTGAGAAATAACGCTCTCGATAGTTTTTTTAAGCCCCTCGCTGTTATTTAAATTTATGGTTATGACAGAGAATAACATAAATATCTTATTTAAACTTTACGGCTCACTTTTTGAAGAAAGCTTATCATTTTTAATACAATACTTTTAACAACTGAATTTTTTTCCTGTTCTTTTTTATAAAGTGCGTAAGCAATAGGAATTGTTTTTAGTTTAGAATATCCCTGCGCCTCTATCTTTTCAAAATAAGGCTCATACAACTTCTTTAGCAGAGGAAATTTCTTAAAATCATAGCGTGTATAAAATCGCGAGATCTCTTCTTTATTTGTGCTTAAATTACTAAAGTGATAAAACACCAGTTTAGAATTATCATTCAGCATCACATCGTCATTTTTAACTTCTACAACAAAACGTTCGTGAAGGTTCCATGGCGCCATATTAAATTTATAATCTTTCAATATCGCTACATCATTATAATAAACTGGTGCTAAATTCATCCAAAGCTGATCAACAAATAAACCTTCAGAAACACGGTTATAACCCATACCCAAGGTTCTTTCTTCCCACCAATCCAGCATGGCAATGGCATTTTTATTTTTTGCGTTAATGCCTAAAAAACCAAGATTATAAATACCATAATTTAAAAAAAGAGCTTCGTAGGCGCCAAATTCATCTGGTTTAGTTGGCGAAATAATGTGTGGCGTTAAGGCCATTGAACGCGTTTGAAGTATTTGATTCACTTCTTCAATACTATTGTAAAAGCAAATATCCGGATCGATATAATAAACGATCTCCGCGCTTTTATTTCGTTCGATAATGTGCTTAAAAACCGAAGGTTTTACACAAGTATTAAATTCAACAATATCATATTTTGCAATAAGTTCTTTTACGTTTATACCTTTAACTTTAGCCAGGGGAATTATAGTTGCGGGATTAAAGCGCTCATAATTAATTTCTGACGAAAGCTCGTCAACCAGGCAAATATAAAATTGAAAATGAGGGTTAAATTTTAAAAAAGATTCTTTTAGCACATTTGCCTGCGCTAAATAGTTATTAGAGCAAAGCGTAAATGCAAAATATTTTTGATCGGAGTTCATAAAATTATAGATTGAATTTAAGAAAATTTCTTTAATATTTTCCTAATACCCCTTTTTACTGAGCCCAGCTTGTATCGGAGGGGGCTAGTTTCCTGTTGCAGTTTTAATACATCGCTATAATAAACAAACTTACTGGTATTTATTAAATGATTGAAAGGTGAGAAATTAAAATAACGCATTATATTATTTACAAAGTCGTTCGATAATTTCGCATCGCCGCTATTGCCCGAAAAACCCTCTACGGAATATTTAGCAATGGTTAACTCGGTGTGCGCGAATTTTGTTATTGACCAAAATCTCAAATTCAAATCCCAGTCTGCCGATTTTACATAATCGAGGTTATAATACCCAACATGTTTCAACTTAAAATCTCTTTTATAAAAAATTGCCTGGTGGCAAATGTTCTGATTTAATAATTTCTCGGTTGAAAATTTACCGGCATAGATCTCACCATTTTTTGCCCAGGCTGTATTGCCTACTATTTCCACATTTCCGTAAACAACTTCTCTGTCGGTATTCGTTAATTTTTTACTTATCGTTTGCAGAACATCTTTATTGTAAAAAACGTCGTCACTTCCTAAAAAGAATAACCATTCGCCTTTTGCTAGGTCCATTCCTTTATTCATTGCGTCATAAATGCCCTTGTCTTTTTCGCTGTAAACTTTAATGTTGGCATATTTAGAAGTATAGTGTTCCAATAAATTTAATGTACCATCGGTGGATGCTGAATCAATTATTAAAACTTCAAACGAAGTGTTTTGCTCAAACACACTATCCAGGCATGCCTTCAGGGTTTTTGAAGAATTAAATGTTGGAACGATAATGGATATAAGAGGCTGCGACATGCTTATATTTTATCGTAAAAAAAATAATGAAAATGTTTTAATTTTGACGCCATACTTTTACCAAAAACATTGCTCAACGACTGCCGGGTATCTTTTAAATATTTTGTTATACTGCTTTTTACTGTAAAAGGTAATTCCGGTGAAGGAGCGTTTGCGCCGTCTACATTTACATTTGGTAATTTAGTTTGCAATTGTTTTTTTACTTCCAAAAGCTCTTTTACGTAGGTAAAATAAAATAAAGCGCGCGAATCATCCGTCATTTCATAATCATTACCTGTAAGTGATACTACACCGTTATTATAAAACCTTAAACCGTGGTAGTGAAAAAAAATGGCATCAAATTTTTTACCAGATTTTTTTTCTGTGCCGGTTATCTTTCCATTATTATTTTCGAGAGAATACTGTTGCAGGTTCCATGGCGCAATGCCACCACCTAAATGTTGCAATTCGTGTACGCCTTTAAAACGCGTTGTCCAATCGTCAAGATACTTCTGATCACCAAATTTACCATCTTCAATTCTTCCATAGCACCAGTCGATACAGGCATTTCGCCACCAGCGTAAAACCTCCATACCTCTTGTATCATTTTTAAATGTTACAAACTGTACGCAGTATTTTCCGTAGATCTCCGATTCTTTATACTCCGGCGTAAAACGATGCTCTGTAATCAAAACCGAACTATTACCCATCTCTTCTACCAATACCTTAGGATCAGAATAAAAATACATGTCTGCGTCAATGTACGTGCAATTGTCTAATTTAAACGTTTCTATAGAATACAAAATAGTGGCTGAAGCACAGGTCCAGCAATACTCACCGGCACTGCGACCCGGTTTAATGCGCAACAGATCTACGTCCTCAAATTCTTTTAAAGACACAACAGTTAAATTCGGGTAATTCTCTTTCTTAAAAAATTCATAGCACACATCATCAAAAGCAAAAACATATAAATGAAAGTTCTTGCATTGCTTCTCCAGCGATTGATACATCAGCAATCCACGCGAGAGATAAGAGGCGTTAAATAATGTGCAGAAATTCAGTTTCACAGTTTATTAATATAACGGGTTAGTTTATTTTTAATTTTTTGTTTTGTAGTAAATGTAACTTGAACCGGTTTTATTTGCTCAAGTGAATAGCTTTCGAGCTCAGAAAATAAATTTTTGTCGATGGTATTGTGTAAATTTAAAAGATCGAGTGCAAAGCCATGCTGCTGTTTAATGGTGCTAAACACCCAGCCCAATAAAATATCGCGATCGCTTTTTTTATTATCAAAAGTATTAAAGTAGGTAATCTCGCCCCAGCAAGAACTATTAGGGAAGTTAAAATCGGTTGTGGGGTCTAACTTATATTTTGTAAGTGTTGATTTAGCGATACGTTTAGAGCCCATAATATTTATCTCAGAGGCCCAGTAAGGCATTTTATCCATATATGCCAATACACCGTGAAATTTATCTTCGCCTTTGTATGCATCAATAATACCAGGTTCAAATTGCGCGATGATGGCGTTTTTTTGCAAGTCATCTGAAAGGGATGTAAACAATCGCAGATCAGTACCTTGCGAATCTGTTTTAAACCAATCAATGTAATCAATGTTTTTTTCTTTTAATACCGCTGCTAATGAAACATTATTAAGCTCAATGGTCTTCTCAACTTTAAAAAGATCTGAGAAGCTCCAGCTTTCTAATTTGTCGTTTAAGGGATAAAGTGAGCTTGAGCAATGCGGCGAAGCTGTTAAATAAAATACGGTTGTTTTATCTTCTTTATTTGAAACGATGGCGTTTATTAAATGAACTTTTTTATAGCCAGAATTAGTTTCTGAATTATTAAAATCACGGTCATCGGCATCGAAAGCAACACAAACGGAATGCTTTGCGATCATACGCCATTCGGGGTGAATTTCGCCAGAAGCACCGATATCAAGCAACACCGGAGGATTATCCTGAAGTATTTTTGTTGTAAGAACTTTTTCTATTAGTTGGTTCAATTCCATTATTTTAATTTTAAAATATGTCCTTTAAAATACGCTTTTTTATCACCAAGATCAACCTGTAAACCATTATATGGGTCTAATGTATTTACAAGTTCATACTTTGAAGAAAGTGTTTCTAAAACCTTTTTCTCATTCAAGATCCAGCAAGGGTAAGAAGCCTCGTAAATTGCTTTTGGAACTATTTGCTTGGTTAAACGCTCTTCGTTTGCTAAAAACAAATTACGATCTATTACAATGTATTTTATTGAAAGCTCCATTAAAGCGTTTAACATTTTATATGGCTCTTCTAAGTAAGATAATACGCTTGATAATAGCAACACATCTACATTTGTTTTATTTACTATTTCTTGGGCTGTGTAATAAAAAAGTAATTCGTTATCCTGTAGTTCTTTTTGTCCGAAATCTACAAAATGACCCTGTTCTACCACATTCCAATTAACACCTGCATTTTTATCAAGTAGCTGCCTGTACTGAAAATAAACACTTCCAAGGGCGCCACCAAAATCAAGAACAGATAATTTATTATTATTTTCTTTAAGAATATCTTTAAATAAGGTGAGTAATTTTTCGTCAAATTCAATTTTATCAAATGTAACCGAGTCTCTTTCAAATGCAGCTTCACCTTTTTTTACTTTGAGTGTGGCTTGCTTTACTTTTTCAAAAATAGAGGCGTTATCATAGCCGGCGCATTCTTTTTCTACAGCTTTCCAGCTATTGTAATTACCAAACCAGCCAGAAAGATCTTGTTCAGGCTCTTTGCGAACCACCTTTTTTACTGCTTGTTTTAACCTGTAAGGTAAATGCCTGGCAATATTTGTTTTTAATTTACTTAGCGGACTTTCTTTTTTAAGATAAGAAGGAGAGTTTTTTATTTCATTCTCGATATACAAAAATGCCTCCACCGATGCGGGATCTTCTATTATTTCAATATCAAAATCGGAAATGTTGCTTGTTGCCAATTCAATATTTTTATTGTAATCATTCTCAAAACTATTGGTAGCATTAGCATCAAAGCCAATATGCTGCGATAAAGATATTTTAGGATATAAGGAAAGCGTATTGTTTAAAACGGCAACCGCTGTCCAACGAATAGCCCATGAGCTTATCTGCCCTTCATATTGCAGTTTTAACATGTTCTCGAAATTATAACGCCCACCCAGATTAAACTTGTTCATTAAATTTCGTTCAATTAATTGATCGTATAATTTCTTTCCATCCGGTTCAAATAATTTCCACCTGTTGCGCCAGGTGCCCCAGGCAATGGTATCGGGCATGTGGTTAAAAAAATTAAAACCTTTGTTGTAATAATAATTCCACGAACCAATGCTTAATACGTTGTTATTGTTTTTATATTTTTCTAGAGCATCGTTAGTAAATTGCAGAAAGTAAGGTGACGTAACAACGTCATCTTCTACCACAATAACTTTTTCAAATTTTTCGAGCACATCATTTAATCCACCAATAACCGAATTTTGTAACCCTTTATTTTTGGGCGCTTTAATAACCTCAACAGAAGCAAAGCCACTAAGGCTATTACAGATCTCAGCAACTTCATCAATATTCTTAAGATCTGCCGGTGTTGCATTTTCTTTTGCACCATCGCAAAAAATAAATACGTTTGACTCATTTGCTAATAAATTGTTTTTAAGCGCAGTTAACGTTTTAGTTAAATGTACAGGCCTGTTGTAACAAAATATAACTATTGGTGCTAAAGGCATTTATTTTATCTTTTTCCAAATGGTAGTATGTGTAAAGACCTGCGCGTAAGGCGAAGGGCCTTGTTCTCCTATAATTTTTTGGTAATCATTTGCGAGCAAAGGCTCTGTTTGTGTTAAATAGTATTTGCGGTCAGAATTATCCAGCACTAAATAGCCGCCCGCTTTTAATTTTGGCATAGCGTGCTTAATACAAGCAGGGCGAGATCTGCCATCAATAATAATGCAATCAAAATAATTGTTGGGGTATTGATCGATCACCGAAACATACGCTTTGTAATTAAAACCGTATGAAGGAATATCGTCTGCGGAATAATGCTCCGGATTTGCAAAATCAGGCGGTGCAGCCAGATCGCCTTTTTCGGGTAACACAAAATTACCTTTCCAGCCTTTAATATTTTTTTGTGCAACAATATCGCTTAATATTTTAAACCACTCTGCATTGTGCTCAACCGTTATAATTTCGGCGACACGTTTTGCAAAAAACAAAGTAGAGCCACCGCCACCGTACTCAAAAACTTTATCTGTACTTTTTAAATTGGTATTTAAAAAATCTATGGCTTTAAACGTTATCCAGGGTTGTTCGTCTTTTACAGAAGAAGCACCCGGCTCTAAACTATTT
This sequence comes from Chitinophaga pinensis, assembly GCA_943369995.1. GTDB lineage: Bacteria > Bacteroidota > Bacteroidia > B-17B0 > Aurantibacillaceae > Aurantibacillus. The sequence continues at coordinate 8,124 of CALRPF020000038.1, read as the reverse complement.
TTCCAGCGAAAAAAATACTTGAGTGGTGTTTGAAGCCCGTGCTTTTTTGCCTCAGCGCGATATAATTTAAATAATCCGAACATGTTACTTTAATGTAAAAGAGTGCTCAATAAAAATACTTGCCTGACCTTCGGGTGGTAATTTTCCTGACTTATAAAAATCGCCCGATTCAACCGAAAAAGAACCTGCATCCTGTATCCAATCTGCTATATCACCATTTACCGTGCAATACAAGGTAAAATTGTACTCGCCGCTTTTTAGTGGCAACTTGGGCGTAGCAATATCAATATTATGTTTACCCTTAGCGATCTTTTCAAAAACCTGGTTGGTTAATTCGTTGTTGTAATGTGCCACCCGCTGCCCCATGTTATCATCAATACCTAAAGATATGATAACGTTTGAAAGGTCTGATAAAGCATCAATTTCAATTTCAAAATTTAAATAATCACCACAGTGCGCGGCAACTACATTTTGACCTTGTTTATTTTTTAAGTTAAAAGAAGTAAATTTTAATTTACCGTTTCCGCTTCTGTCTGTTCTGTCAGAAAGTTTTAAAAGTTGTACTTCTTGTGAAGCACGTAAATAAACGGGAATAACATCTTCTGTTTTGCCATAGGCAACCATTTGCCCATCTTTTAAATACAAACATTTATCGCATAAATTTTGAATAGAAGCCATATTGTGACTTACAAATAAAATAGTGCGGCCGGTTGAAGCCACATCTTTCATTTTACCCAAACACTTTTTTTGGAAAGCAGAATCGCCAACGGCCAACACCTCATCCATAATTAAAATTTCGGGATCAAGATGCGCGGCTACGGCAAAGGCCAGGCGAACGTACATACCAGAGCTATAACGTTTTACGGGTGTATCTAAAAACTGCTCCACTTCGCTAAACGCCACTATCTCGTCAAATTTTGAAGTGATCTCTTTTTTTGTCATCCCCAAAATGGCTCCGTTTAAAAAAATATTTTCTCTGCCCGAAAGATCGCCGTGAAAGCCTGTGCCCACTTCTAATAAGCTGGCAACGCGTCCCTCAATCTCTACTCTGCCTTTTGTTGGCGAAACAATGCGTGATAATACTTTTAAGAGTGTTGATTTTCCGGCCCCGTTCCTTCCAATTATGCCAATTCTATCGCCTTTATTAATTTCGAAATTAATATTTTGCAAAGCCCAGAACTCTTCTTTTGAAGGACCTTTAAAATTGCCTGAAATTGCTTTTTTAAAAGCTGCCGGAATTTTTTCGCGTAAAGTATCGTGCGTTGATTCTTTGTGCTTTATAATATATTTTTTAGAAATATTTTCAACCTTAATGGCAACGCTCATAACCTCGTAAAAATAACTAAATTATATGTTTTTATAACTATTAAAATATAAAAATTTAAAGTCATTTATAGTAAATTTGCACTTTGCATACAATAGAACCATATTTTAACTGGCGGCATTTGTATATAGCTGCAGACGATCCGCAGTCGCCTTTCTATAAGCGCGATTACAGCGAATTTGAGTACTCCAATACCATTTACAATTTTTACATTCACCCCCAATGGGATGATATTGGAAGTGATACGATGTATATAAAAATATTGTTTGTTGATTACCACGAAAAATATGCGATTATTGAATTTATTGGTGAGTGGAATGATGCCATAAACAATGATGTAATGCTTTTAAAACGCGATTTTATTGATGAGCTTAATTATATGGGCATTAATAAATATATTTTAATTGGCGAGAACGTGCTTAATTTTCATAACAGTGATGACAGTTATTACGAAGAATGGTTTGAAGATAATGGCGAAGAAGGATGGATTGCTTTGATAAATTTTAGAGAACACGTGTTGCAGGAATTTAAGAAAGCACACATTGATTATTATTTTATTTATGGAGGAGAGTTGGATGATTTTAACTGGCGAAAATTCTCGCCCGGCCAGGTTTTTGGCAACGTGAGTAAGATTATTTCGAAGCGGCTAACCTGATTTTAGAAGTTAGATTTAAGATTTTAGAAATTAAGGTAAATCTTAAATTTAAGATCTGCGATCTTAAATATTATATATGGAATTTATTGACGAAAAATTAAGTATGTATAGCGAAGCCTTTTCTGAACCGGAAAGTGAGCTTTTAAAAGCGCTTAACCGAGAAACAAATTTAAAAGTAAACCAGCCGCGTATGCTGAGTGGCCATATACAAGGGCGTTTGCTAAGCTTTTTATCAAAAATGCAGCAGCCAGAGCTGATACTGGAAATTGGAACTTATACGGGCTATTCGGCTTTATGTTTAGCAGAAGGTTTAAAAGAGAACGGAAAATTAATTACTATAGACCCGAACGAAGAAACCAATGCTTTTGCACAAAAATACTTTAACTGCTCGCCTTTAAAAGATAAAATAGAATTGCTTACCGGCCAGGCTGTATCGATTATCCCGACCATAAACAAACAAATTGATCTTGTTTTTATTGACGCTGATAAAAAAAACTACGCTGTTTATTTTGATCTTGTGATTGATAAAGTAAAAAAAGGCGGTTTAATTATTGCCGATAATGTGCTTTGGAGTGGCAAAGTTTTAGAAACTGAAATGGATAAAGATACACGGGCAATACACGATTTTAATAAAAAAGTAAGTGAGGATACGCGGATTGAAACCCTGCTTTTACCTGTTAGAGATGGCCTTATGCTAATGCGGAAACGTTAATTTTGAGCATTAAAATTTAACGGAAAGCGAACAAAGACATCGCTTTAGCGACCTTAAGCAATAATTTGTCTATTTAAACCTTATAAAGTTAAAAAAAACACAACCTTTGCAGGGTGCTAACGTACAAATAAACAGGAACCGGAACATTAAAAAACGTTTTCATCCTTATTTGTTATTATCCCTATGAAAACAAAATTATTTATATCTCTCTTTTTTATTTTAGTAGTTGGTACTATCTCTTTTGCTCAAACTGTTGACGCACCTCTTGAAACGCAAATAAAAGACGGCGATATTGTTTTTATAAAAACCAATAAAGCCAATAGCTTTTTGCCGAACGGCAATAGTAAGTTTAACTATGCCGGTGTTGTTTTTATGGAGAGTGATGTGCCAATGGTTTACTATGCTACAGAACCTTTGAAAAAATGTAATCTTGAAGAATTTAAAAAAATGTCGATTGGTGGTGAATTTATGGTTAAACGCCTTATTGAGCAAGAGGTTTTAACTACCGATGTTGTTACCAAAATGCATAATTGGGCCAGTGCAAAGCTTGGTTTACATTATGATAACAAAATAACTTTAAATAATGATGAGCTTTACAATGCCGAATTTGTTTGGAAAGTATACAAATCGTGCCTTGGTTTACCTTTATCGGAGCCAAAAGAATTAAAAGAATACAAGATCGAAGACCCAAATGCAAAAGAATTTTTACTTGATGCTTTTGGCCAAAAGATCTTTGATGAAAAAATGATTGCTATTGGCGACATTTACCGCTCTACCTTTTTGGAAGAAAAACCCTGATTTATTAGCATTTTACTTGTTTTTACTGCCTGGCCTGGAAACAGGCTTTATAACACCTCTATAACACTATCATAACTGTAACATAACCGTAACATAACTGTATCTATAGGACATCTATGGAGTATCTATAAGATATCCAGGCGTTAAGCAGGGAGTAAATTGGGTCAAACCAGGGATCATCTACTTATTAATCATTCAGTTACATATGGTAAGCTGTTTTATTTGTTAATTTTTAATTGTATGAGATTTTAACACCTTATTTGCTTTTAAAAAAGCAATTTCCTAATTTCAATAGTGTAAATTTTAACCCCCCTGGTAAACCATGAAGTTTTTTTATTTTAAAAGTGCCATTGCTTTAGCATTAATTACATGCAACACTTTACCAGCTCAAAATAACAACGCGCTAAAAGCGATAGCCAACGAGTATACGTATAACAGTAATAACCAGGTAAACTTTATTAAATTAAAAGAAGATTACGTTATAAATGAAACTGCGGTTGAAGCCTTTTTAAACTCGGTTGTTTTAAATAACAGCGATGTAAAAGCCGTAAAAATAAAAAGCGAACCCGATCATTTGGGTTATTTACATTCAAAATATCAACTGCATTATAAGAACGCTCTTATTAATAACGCTATAATTGCCGTGCATTCAAAAAACGGCCAGGTTGTATCTATAAACGGAGATCTTAGTGTTGTTCAAAAACCTTTAAATACCATAAGCTTTAGCGAAAAAGCAGCTTTACAATTTGCACTTAAAAAAGTGAAGGCTAAAAAATATAAATGGGAAAATAAAGCCGAAGAAGAGCATACACGGCAAGTGCTTAACAAGCCGGATTTTACTTATTATCCCAAAGGAGAATTGGTTTTATACACACAACATACAATAGCAAAACAACCAAGCGTACTTTACGCTTATAAATTTAATATTTATGCAGAGGAACCTTTATATAGAGCAAATGTAATTGTAGATGCAAAAAGCGGCGTGATACTTGAAGAAGAAAACCTGATATGCCATGCAGATGTTACAAATACGGTGGTTACAAAATATAGTGGCACCCAAACGGTAACCGCCGATAATAACGCGGGCACTTACCGTTTACGTGAAACCGCACGCGGCTTAGGTGTAGAAACCTATAACATGCAAAACACTGCCACCTACAGCGCTACCGATTTTACAAATGCCACCACCAACTGGACAGCAGTAAATGTTGACCAGGCTGCACGCGATGCGCATTGGGGTGCAGAGATGACCTATGATTATTATATGCTGAATCATAACCGCAACAGTATTGATAATGCAGGTTATAAATTATTAAGTTATGTACATTACAATACAAATTATAATAATGCTTTTTGGGACGGCTTACGCATGACCTACGGTGACGGTAACGGCACCACCTTTACGATTTTAACGGCTTTGGATGTTTGTGGCCACGAGGTAACACACGGTTTAACATCTAACACATCTAACCTAACTTACAGTAATGAATCGGGCGCTTTAAACGAAAGTTTTTCTGATATTTTTGGAACGATGATAGAGAACTATGGTCGCCCGGCCCAGTGGGATTGGAAGATAGGGCAAGACATAACACCGGGAGGGCAAGGCATACGTAATATGAGTAACCCTAATCTTTTCCAGGACCCGGATACTTATTTAGGAACTTATTGGTATACCGGAACAAATGATAATGGCGGTGTTCATACCAACAGCGGTGTGAGCAACTATTGGTTCTATTTATTGAGCCAGGGTGGTACAGGCACTAACGACATTAACAATGCCTTTAACGTAACAGGTATTACCAAAGCATCTGCCGCGCAAATTGCTTTTAGAGCATTAACCGTTTATTTTACGCCTTCCACCAACTATTTAGCAGCAAGAGGTTATTGTATACAAGCCGCTAAAGATATTTTTGGTAATTGCAGTAATGAGGTAGTACAAACAACCAATGCCTGGTATGCTGTGGGCGTTGGCCCTGCCTACTCGAGCGTGGTAGCGTCTAATTTTGTTGCCAACTCAACATCTTTCTGTTCTATACCGGCAAGTGTTATTTTTAATAATACAACGGTTAATGGCAATACCTATACCTGGAATTTTGGAGACGGTAGCGCTGCCTCCACCTCTACCAACCCTGCGCACACTTACACAGCTGCGGGAACTTATACTGTAAAATTAAAAGCTAACGGTTGCCTATCTGCCGTAGACTCTATTACTAAACCTTCGTACATAGTTATCAATATTCCTAACAGCCCTGTAACAACGGGTGGTTCGCGTTGTGGCGCGGGTACCGTTTCTTTAGCTGCCAGCGGCACTTCGCAATTGTATTGGTATGCCACTGCAACGGCTACGGGCACACCGTTAAATATTGGCACTAATTATGTTACACCAAGTATAAGCAGCAACACTACTTATTATGTTGTAAACACTTCTTCTAACACACCGGTATTTGGTGCCGCCACCAACACTACTATTGGTGCAGGAAGCAATTACAATACAGCCGGCCAATACCAGATCTTTGATGTAATACAACCTTCTACCTTAAAAACAGTTGTTATGTATGCCAGCACAGCAGGCAACCGAACGATTGAATTGCGTAACTCTGCCAATGCATTAATTACAAGTACTGTTGCTAATCTTGCAATTGGCGCTAATACCGTGAATTTGAATTTTGCTTTAACACCCGGCACTGGCTACCGTTTGGGACTTGGCGGTGCCAGCATTAACTTATATCGCAACAGCGCCGGAGCTGTTTATCCCTACAACATAGGTGGCCTGGTAAGTATGACCGGTGCCAGCGCCGGTGGAGGTTACTATTATTTCTTTTATAACTGGCAAGTGCAAAAAGACAATTGTACCAGTGCGCCAATTGCTGTAACGGCATCGGTTAACACGGCCCCTGTTTTAACGGTTAACTCTGCTACTATTTGTGCAGGACAAAATGTAAATTTAAATGCAAGTGCAGCCACTAACTATACCTGGTCTACCGGCTCTAACGCGGCCTTTATAAATGTTAACCCGGCAAGTACAACGGTTTACAACGTTACGGCAAGCAATGGTCCGGGTTGTAGTGCGAGTACATCTGCTACGGTAACCGTAAATTCAAATCCCAGCGTAAGCGTAAGTTCAGCTACTGTGTGTGAAGGACAATCTGTAAACCTAACAGCAAGCGGTGCTAACTCTTACTCGTGGAGTTCGGGACAAAACACACCGGCCATTACAGTTTCGCCGTTAAATACTACAAGCTATACAGTATACGGCACAAGCGCTAACTGTTCTGCCACATCCGTTGCCAATGTAGTTGTTAATATGCTACCATCTGTTTCTTTATCTGCCACACAAACATTACTATGCAATAGCGATGCACCGTTACCTTTAAGCGGATTGCCCGCTGGCGGTGTTTATAACGGGCCGGGCGTAACAGGAAATAGCTTTGACCCGAGTATTGGTGCAGGAAATTATGCAGCTGTATATTCTTATACAAACGCAAACGGTTGTTCGGCATCAGATATTGTAAATATAACTGTAGATGTTTGCACAGGTATTAAAACGTTTGCAAATAATGCAGAGTTAATTATTTATCCAAATCCTGCTAAAGACTATTTTGTTGTAAAGGTGGCAATTAACAGCCGTTTGGTTTTAACGGATGCTTTGGGAAAAATAATTCTTGTAAAAGAAATTACATTTGCCGATGAAAAAATAAATATCAGTCCATTGGCGAAAGGTATTTATTTTATTGAGGTACAACACGACTCTAGGGCTGTTTACAGAACCAAGATCGTGAAGGAGTAGTTTTTCGGTTTTTTATGCCTTCTTTTTTCTGAACATAAATTCTTTCCTTCAAATTTTTTTGATAAAAAGTTGAGCGAAAATCAGGGCTACATAAAATTAAACTAAATCTTTTGTCACTTTTGACGCACAAAAGTAACCAAAACGCTTTCGATCTTTTGAAGGATATTTTTCAATTCGCGAGGTAGAACAGCGAATTGAAAATCGCTGCTTGTTTAAGCTCTTTTCTGGGCGCTTAAACTACTTTGTGCTTAGCTTAAACAACAGCTATCTCTACAAAAGATCGAAATTGCCTGGACCGGAACACATTGTGTGCTTGCGCGTAAGTTTACTGTGTGTTAAAAATTAAAACACCAATCTATCGGAATTTCTTTGAGGTTTTGCGGAGCAAAATGGAGTCCGGAAAATTATTTTACACAAAATAGTTACTGCGTCACTTTTTGTTGTGATACAAAAAGTAATCAAAAGATTTCTCTATTTTTTCTTTCTCACTTTTGACGCGGGATAAATATGCTGTGCACATTTAAGTCAGGTTGCGTAGTGGATAGCACGCTTTTGTTTACGGAACTAATTATTGGCCTCACTTTTTTGCTTGAACAAAAAAGTAAGCAAAACGCTTTTGAGTTAATTCTGGCCTACATTTTTTCTTGATTTTATTTGTCACTTTTGATGTGCAAAAGTAACCAAAACACTTTTGACTTTTGAAGGAGATTTTCATTTTCGCGACGAGGCTACAGCGAAAATGAAACCGCTGTCTCGCTAAGCTCTTTTCTGGCTGCCTAATCAACTAAACGCCTAGCTTAGCTCGCAGCTATCTCTGCAAAAGATCAAAATTATGTTAACCGTTACGC
>CALRPF020000037.1:0-36595 GCA_943369995.1 Chitinophaga pinensis | reverse complement strand
ATTTGTGCCGGCGATTCTTTTACAATGATCCCTTCAGGGGCAAACACATACACATTTTCAAATGGTGTAGACGTTGTTACGCCATCGTCAAGCACTTCGTATACAGTTAGCGGTACTGATGCTCTTGGATGTGTTAACACGGCAATAAGCGCTGTAACAGTTAATGCATTACCAGTAGTTACAGTTAACAGTGGTGCAATTTGCGCTGGTAATTCGTTTACAATGATACCATCGGGTGCAACTACATATACCTTTTCAAGCGGAATAGATGTTGTTACACCTGGTTCAAACACTTCTTATAGTGTTACAGGCACAGATGCAAACGGCTGTGTATCATCAATTGCTGCTGTGTGTGATGTAACGGTTAACGCTTTGCCTGTAATTACGGTTAATAGCGGAGCTATTTGCGCTGGTGATTCATTTACGATGATTCCTTCTGGCGCAACTACCTATACCTTCTCAAATGGAACAGATGTTGTTAGTCCTTTAACCAACAATTCTTATAGTGTTAGTGGTACAGATCTGAATGGTTGTGTATCTTCTGTTTCGGCTGTTTGCGACGTAACGGTTAATGCATTGCCGGTTTTAAATGCAAGTTCTAGTAATTCTGTAATTTGCTCGGGTCAGCAGGCAACTTTAACGGTTAATGGTGCAGTAACTTATACATGGAGCACAACGTCAAATAATACATCAATAGTTATTAATCCAACGGCTACAACCAGCTACACGGTTAATGGCACAGATGTAAATGGTTGTTCAAATTCAACAAGCATTTCTCAAAATGTAAGTATTTGTACGGGTATTACAAATAGCAATTTCACTAATTCGGGGTTGATCGGTGTTTATCCTAATCCATCAAGCGGTTTATTTAATTTAGAATTAAATACAACTTCTCACATTATAGTTATAAATGCTTTAGGAGGTGTAATAATAAATCAAACTATGAATTCAGGAACAAATAGCTTAGATCTTCAACAATTTGCTAATGGAATTTATGTTATAAAAGCAATTCAAGGTAATAAACAACAAACTATTAAAGTTGTAAAACAATAATAATAGCAATAGTAGAATAAAAACCTCCCGTTTTTAATCAAGCGGGAGGTTTTTTATGATACAGATCTTTTTAAAGAAAAAGGAATTAAGTGAAGCAAGTTTTATCTTTTTTTAAATTCTTTTTTTATTATCTTTATTAAAGGGTTTAAACTTTCTTATAATGAAAAGTAATGATGATTTTATCTTTATAAAGGAAATAAGAACTAGTACAGTGAGGATTAGACTTTTAAAGTCAGGAATTATTCATTATACCTATTTATTAAATTCGGAAATTGATGAACAAGGTCATCAAATAAATCACAACGCATTAATTGAACTAGTTGGCAAAAATGAATTGTTTCCAATTTTAATTGATTCTGAAGGACAGATAAATATTACACTCGAAGGAAGGAAAAAGGTAAGAGAGTTAGAATCCATTGTGCCTTTATCACATAGGGCTATAGTAATTTCAACATTAAGTCAACGAATATTAGCAAATTTTTATATTAAGTTTCATAAACCATTAGTTTCAACCAAAGTGTTTGACTCACATGTAGAGGCGTTCGCTTGGTTAAATAAGCTCCAGGTAAAAATTAAAACTGAACTATAGTATTTAATTTTTAAAGTACCTAAACGTTCCCGATGAACTATCAATGGTGGTATTATTAAAACTTTTAATAGTTTGCACTCTTTTAAAAACGCCTTCAATAGTTTTCTTTCCGGTAATTATACCGCAATAACTGTAGTGCGATTTAAAACTTTGTTGCGGTGAGGTTATACTGCTGGTATTTCCACGGTTGGTAGCAGAATCGCCAACAACTTGCCATACAACATTATTAATGCTTAAGATATCTTTTTTGTTTTTGACCGGCACTTTTTCACTTGTTGCAATTTCAAACGTTTTTGAAAGAACATAAGGTGCCACATCTTCTTTTAAATAGGTTTTTCTAATTCCTGTTTCTTCATAAGTGTAATTTCCGTTCCTTGGCTTTTTGCAGGAAGTGGTAAGAGATAGTAAAAGCAAAACAGTAAATGCGTTTAATAAAAAGCCAGGCGTTCTTTTCGGGTTTGTGAAATGTGACATTGAACCAAATGTAATAAATTAAAGGTTATATTTTTTGTAAATATATTAACGACTTGTATACGTGCTGAGGCAATATAATGGTTGGGTAACACGATAAATAAAAAAAGCCCGTTCTTACGATCGGGCTTTTTAAATAATTGTAATTGAAAATTATTTTGCTGCTTCTTTAGCTGCTTTAATTTTTGCTTTAATGTTCTCGGTAGTTAATGAACCCGGACGCTCAATTGGCGAACCTGTAGCTCTATCCCAGATTAAACTGGCTAATACACCTAACGCACGACTTACGCCAAATAACACTGTATAAAAATCATGTTCATGCATACCATAGTGCACCAATAAAGCTCCTGAGTGCGCATCCACATTCGGCCAAGGATTTTTAATTTTTCCTGTGCTTTCTAAAATAGGAGGTGCTACTTCGTAAACCATTTGCACAATCTCACAAATATCATCGTGCTTAATGTATGTTTTATAAAAATCCTGCTGCGCGGTAAAGCGTGGATCTGTTTTACGCAACACAGCGTGGCCGTATCCTGGTACAACTTTTCCTTCTGTTAAGGTCTTTTTAATGTACTCTGCAATTTGTTCTTTAGTTGGTAAACCACCGCCTAAAGTTTCTTTCAATTCCATAATCCAACCTAGTACTTCTTGATTAGCCAAGCCATGTAACGGACCAGCCAAGCCATTCATACCCGCAGCGAATGCTAAGTAAGGATCTGATAAAGCAGAGCCAACTAAATGTGTTGTGTGTGCAGAAACGTTTCCGCCTTCATGATCAACGTGAATAGTTAAATATAAACGCATTAAACGTTTCATATCAAATGCTTCGTAACCTAACATGTGCGCAAAGTTTGCTGCCCAATCCAGTTTATGATCCGGTTCAATATGCACGCCGCCTTTGTATTTACGACGATAAATGTATGCTGCAATACGCGGAAGACGCGCAATTAAATTCATGCTGTCTTCGTATGCGTAATCCCAATAATCTTTTTTGCTCATGCCTTTCGCATAAGCTTTTGCAAAAACAGATTCAGTTTGCATTGCCATAACAGCAATTACAAATTGTGTCATAGGATGCGTATCAGGCGGTAGTTTTTCTATTACATCAAATACATGTTTTGGAACGTTATTACGTTTTGTCCACTCTGTAGTAATGAATGTAACATCTTCCTGCGTTGGTAATTCACCAACAAGCATCAGATAAAAAATACCTTCGGGTAAAGGCTCTGTACCGCCCGGTGCTTTAGGTAATTTGGCACGAAGTTCAGGAATAGAGTAACCTCTAAAGCGAATACCTTCTTCAGGATCTAAACGCGAAGTTTCGGTAACCATACCCGGCATACCGCGCATGCCTTGGTATACTTGCGCTACAGTGATCTCACCTAATTTAAGGTCACCATGGTTTTTAATAATGTCTTTAATGTCTGCTGCTAAAACCTCTGCTTTAGCTTTAAATTTTTCTTTCAACGGATCCATTGGGATAATCTTTTATGGTTATAAATTTACAATCTGATCTTATATAAACAAAGTTATTTTGGGTTATTTTAAGTTTATTTTTTTTGAGCCAGTTACGGAACAAACTTAAACGATTTTCCTAAATACCTTGCTGCGCCACCCAATTGCTCTTCAATACGTAATAATTGGTTATATTTTGCAATCCTGTCGCTACGGGATGCAGAACCAGTTTTGATCTGTCCGCAGCTTAAAGCTACTGCAAGATCGGCAATGGTTGTATCTTCCGTTTCACCACTTCTGTGGCTCATAACCGAAGTATAGCTGTTTGTTTGCGCCATTTGCACAGCGTTTATAGTTTCTGTTAAGGTGCCTATTTGATTAACTTTTACAAGAATAGAATTGGCAACACCCTTGCTGATACCATCCGCCAGGCGGTTTACATTGGTCACAAAAAGATCGTCACCAACCAATTGAATTTTACTGCCTAACTCATCAGTCACCTGTTTCCATCCGTCCCAGTCATCTTCGCCAAAACCATCTTCAATTGAAATAATTGGATATTTTTTGCACCAGTCTGCCCAATAAGTTACCATTTGAGCAGAAGTTAATTTATCGCCAGTAGATTTTTTAAAGTGATACACCTTTTCTTTGGCATCGTAAAACTCAGATGCAGCAGCATCCATAGCAATATAAATGTCTTCCCCTGCTTTGTAACCGGCTTTGTCTATGGCTTCCATTAAGGCTTTAATGGCATCTTCATTATTTTTAAAGTTTGGCGCAAAACCACCTTCATCGCCCACATTGGTGCTCATTTTTTGAGCTTTTAATACCGCTTTTAAATGATGAAAGATCTCTGTGCCCATTCGTAAACCTTCGCTAAAAGATTCGGCGCCAATAGGCATGATCATAAATTCCTGGAAATCGATGCCATTATCTGCGTGCGATCCACCATTTAAAATATTCATCATGGGTATTGGTAATAAATTAGCGTTTACACCGCCAACATACCGGTATAAAGGTGTGCGGCTTTCTTCCGCAGCAGCTTTTGCAACAGCTAAAGAAACCCCTAATATAGCGTTGGCCCCAATGTTTGCCTTATTTGGCGAGGCGTCCAGCTCTATCATTTTTGCATCAATTTCTGACTGATCAAAAATATACATGCCTTTTAAATTTTCACGCAATACCGTATTAACATTGTTTACAGCATGGTACACACTCTTGCCCATGTATATTTTTTTATCGTTATCACGCAATTCAACAGCTTCGTGCGAGCCTGTTGATGCGCCAGAAGGCACTGCGGCACGGCCTAGAATTCCGTTTTCGGTTACAACATCTACTTCAATGGTTGGGTTGCCACGCGAATCTAAGATCTGGCGGGCGGTAATGGAGTTTATAAATGACATATTTTGGTAGGTTAAGGCTTTGAAATTAATAATTTTTTAGGAAACGGAATTTGTAAATTTTCAATAGTTTTTATTATTTCTTATAAAATGCTTTTTCCCGCTATAAAAGCCTTGTTTTTATGTATTTTTACTGTTCTTATATCTAAAAAAATGAAAAAAATAATTACTGCTTTTTTATTTGCCTTTTTGTCTTTTCAAAATTTTACGGGCATTGCACAAATTGATACATCTTTTTGGTTTGCCTCGCCAATTGTTTCTCCAGATATTTCACTAAGGGGTCCTTACAGGTTACTTATTTATACTTACAGCGCGCCATCTACCACAATTCACCTAAGGCAACCAGCAATAACCGGTTCTAATAAATACGATACCACTTTTGTTTTAGGACCTTATACAGCATTTAATTATACTTTTTGGAGAGACGCAATAGTAAATACTACTAACGCAGGTTATGATTCGCTTGAAGTGAAACCTTCAGATGTTGTATTGCCTTATGGCCTATATATATCTTCTACCGATGATATTAGAGTAGTTTTTGATATTGTATCGGCGGCCAACAATCCCGAAACTTTTTCTTTAAAAGGGTTGCGAAACGGCGCGGGTTTAGATTTTTACTGTCCGTTCCAACAAAAGGGAAATAACCAAACCTTACCAAACCTGGCAAACTCACCTCCGGGAATCGTTCAGCCAAAACAACAAATTAATATTATTGCTACAAAAGCCAATACAACAGTATCCATTACTCCAAAGTGCAATGTAATAGGGCATTTGGCCAATGTAACATATACTATATTTTTGCCAAATCCCGGAAGTGCATACACTGTTGAGAATGCATCGCAGACCACAACTGTTTTGGCAAATAATCTTTCGGGTTCTCATGTTACTTCTGATAAACCAATTTCGGTAACTGTTGCTGATGATGGAGCTAAAGCTACTTTTTCAGGTTGCTGGGATTTGATCGGAGATCAAATTGTGCCTGTAAATATTCTTGGAACCGAGTATGTTATTGTGAAAGGGGATATAATGGCCGCAGAAAATGAAGGTATATATGTTGTGGCAACAAATAGCAATACAGCATTGACGTTTGATGATGGTGTTGTTACAACAACTGTGATAAATGCAGGTGATACTTATTTTTATAAAACAAATCAACCGCTTACATCTTTAGTTGCATCAAAAGATATTTATGCAATGCACGTAAGTGGTATTGGTTGCGAAATGTCTGAAGCAATAATTCCTCCATTAGGCTGCGCTGGATCAACTATTACCCACTTTACCCGCAATAATGCACAGGTGTTTAACTTAAGTTTATTTTGCAAGAATGGCTCACAAAATACGTTTACTGTAAATGGCTCAACAACTTTGGTTACTGCGGCAGCTTTTACTGTTATTCCCGGAACATCCGCGTTAAGCGGAGGACCATATTATGGTGCTAAAATAAATTTAAATTCTGCTATATTACCAATAGGTTCTTACTCAATTGCAAATAGTGTAGGTGATTTTGGTTTAAGTGTTTGCAACGGAGGCGGTTCAACAGGTTCGTATTATCATTACATGACAGAGTTTTTAAAGAAAACGACAGTCGTAGCCGCACCTTCTTTTTCAATATGCCAGGCTTCAAGCAATAACATGGCTATTATATTAAGTGGAACCGTTAGCGGCGCTTCCTCAACAGGTACCTGGTCTACCGCTAATGGTGTTGGATCTTTTGGTACGTATACGTCTACCTTAAACACAATAACAACTACATATACATTAACGGGGAATGATATAAATCAAACCTCCATCAAGTTTTATTTAACTTCTACAGGAAGCTGTAAGCCGGTGAAGGATTCTATTATTGTTCAATTAATTCAACAACCCGTAATCACGTTTGCTCCAACTAATACAAATATTTGTAATAATGATCTAAGCCCTATTAGTATTTCTGCTACCGTAACAAATGCTACATCTGGTAATTGGAACAGTAATGGCGTAGGATCCTTTATGACAACATTTCCTAATACAATTTACTACCCAACTCTTTCCGATCTACAAAATCCGCCACTTATACTTACATTGATCACAACCTTTAATGCGGGATGTCCTGCGGCTGCAAAAAGCCTAACTTTTAATGTTTCACCTTGTACAGGAATAAATTCAAACAAAAAAGAAGAGCTTTTTAAGATCTATCCAAATCCAAACACCGGCGAGTTTACAATTAGTTCGGCTGTTGATCTAAAACTAGCATTGATAAACGAGTTAGGTCAGGTAGTTAAAAATGTAACATTAAATAATTCTAACAATAGAACTATATCTGTTACTCATTTAGCCAACGGAATTTATTTTATAACCGGAAAAAATAAGGATCAAACTATTCATCACAAAATAATTGTATCAAAATAATATGTCGCTTCGAGCGAAGTCGAGAAGCGAGAAGATTTAGACTACGCTCAATCTGAAAGTTTTATAAATTAAATATTTTTTAACTAATACACTATTTTAGCAATTAATACGTTAATAATTTCAAGACGTGAAACTCATTTTTAAAATAACCACTTTTTCGCTTTTAGCATTTGCTTTGCTCTTTGATCTTACTTCCTGTAAAAAGGATAAGCTTATTTTAGATTCAAGTGCAAAAGTTCAGTTTTCACAAGACTCAGTTTTGTTTGACACCGTTTTTACAACGATCGGTTCTTCTACAAGAAATATTCGTGTTAGAAATAAAAACGATCAGCCAATTAAAATTTCATCCATCGATCTTATTGGAGGAAACACCTCTCAATTTATAATAAATGTAGATGGTAGTCCCGGTCGTTCTTTTACTGATGTTGAAATTGCTGCTAACGATAGTATGTATATTTTTATACAGGTAAACGTTAATCCAAACAATGCTAACTCGCCATTGATCATAAACGATGCTATAAAATTTGTTGTTAACGGCAATACGCAAACCGTTTACCTGGAAGCATGGGGACAAGACGCATATTATTATTACCCCACCGATGCTATAAAATTTAAAGACGGCACTTATCTGCCTTATTCCCGCATAAGTGAATCTGATCACGCTGTTGTTACTTTAAACACCAATAAACCTCATGTTATTTATGGTTATTTGGTGGTTGATTCTACTCAAAAATTAATTATTCCCGCAGGCACAAAAATTTACTTAAATAACAAAGCAGGTCTTTGGGTTTACCGTTACGGTGAAATAAAAGTGAACGGACAAAAAAATAATGAAGTTGTTTTTACAGGCGCACGTCGCGAAAAAGATTATAGAGATGAGCCAGGGCAGTGGGACAGGATCTGGATAAACGAAGGTAGCGTAAATAATTCTATTGATTACGCCATTATAAAAAACGGTACTATTGGTGTGCAGGCCGAAATAATGGGCGGCGCGGGTGTTACTTTTACTGCCGAACCAAGACGTTTAAAAATAACCAACACAAAAATTCAGAATATGAGTATTTTTGGTTTTTATGGTATCGGCTATCATGTTTATGGTGGTAATAATGTATTCAGTAGCTGCCTGGAGCATTCTGTCAATCTTACATTAGGAGGTAAATATACTTTCCTGAATTGCACCTTTGCTAATTTTTGGGAGGAAGAAAAGAACCGAGAAAAACCGACTGTTAACATTAATAACTATGCTGATTCTTATATTTTTCCTTTAGATTCTGCTTATTTTGGAAATTGTATTGTTGATGGAAAACTTACAAATGAAATAGCTTTGGATCTTAATGAATCGAATACAAATGCGTTACCAAAATTTACATTCAGTAACTGCTGGTTAAAAACAGATATGAACACAAGTGATGTAAATAAATTTAAAAATGATATCAGAAAAGGCTCAGGTTCTCTGGCATTTGTAGATTACGGTGTGTATGATTTTCATGCGCCAAATGAAACAAGAACTAAGAATTTTGTTAATCCGGATGCTACAACTGATGCTCAAAAATTTCCTTCTGATCTGGATGGCGCTTCGCGTAACACCACTAGTGTTACTATCGGAGCTTACGAGAATTAAAACCTGATTTTCTTTGTCATCCTATTGTCACCAAAATTAGTATTGCACGCTATCTCTTTTCGCCTTAAATTTGAGGGCAGTAAATGAGTTCTATTTCCACATCACCACACAAACAAATTATTTACTGGCTTTTTGCCGGTTGTTTTTTAATATATATAATGGTTGTAGTTGGTTGTTTAACGCGCTTAACACATTCAGGCCTATCGATAACCGATTGGAGTTTTATGGGCTCTATTCCGCCTGTTAATGAACATATGTGGCAGGAGCGTTTTGAGAAATACCAACAAAGTCCGGAGTTTCAAAAAATAAATTACACAATGACTCTGAAGGAGTTTAAACCTATTTTTTTATGGGAATACATTCACCGTATGATCGGACGTACGATGATGTATGTGTTTGCAATTGGTTTTATTTATTTTTTAATTAAAAAGAAAATTAAAAAAGACATGTGGCCAGGTTTTGTATTGCTCTTTTTTATGGGTGCCATGCAGGCGGTAATTGGCTGGTGGATGGTATACAGTGGTTTGCAAAGTAAACCCGCAGTAAGTCATTATAGATTAGCCACACATTTAATGAGTGCCTTTACGCTATTTGCATTTACGTATTGGTTTGCTTTACGTTTATTGTATCCAAAGGAAGATGTTGAGGTTTCTGATGGAAAAAAATTAAAAGTTATTACCATTTTATTTTTCTGTGTATTGATCTTTCAAATAATTTTTGGAGCTTTTACCGCAGGTTATGTAGAAGGCGCAGATTCTCACATCCGTCCCGGACATATTTTTAACACCTGGCCAAAAATGGGCGGGGAGTGGATACCGGAACAAGTAACAATGAAAAATTCTTTTTTTGAGAATATGTTCGAGAATGCAAGTGGTATACAATTTGTGCATCGCACAACGGCATTTATTATTGTTCTTTTAATTTGTATGATCTGGTACAGGTCTAATAAACTGCAATTGACCAAACGACAAAACATGGGCATTACTTTGTTGATCTATGGTGTTACAATTCAATTTATTTTAGGAATATTAACGTTAATATACCAGGTTCCTGTAATTATGGGTGCTTTACACCAAACAGGGGCCTTCTTTTTGTTTTTAAGTTGTATATATTTACTCTTTCATTTATTCAATAAAAAAGCAACAAGCTAGTGGACGAGTTCAATACAGATCAAGCAACAAGTGGCGGGTATCCTCCAAAACCTATTGTGGCCACAAAAAGCCAAAATGCTTTAGTGCGTTCTATGCTGAGTTTATTTATTTACGGTCTGATGTTCTATTTTTTGTTCGACAGTAATCTTGCTTATATAGCCGCAATACTTGTGGTTATTATCATTCATGAGATGGGGCATTTTTTGTTCATGAAATTATTTAATTACAGCAATGTGAAAATATTTATTGTGCCTTTACTTGGCGCTTTTACAACCGGTAAAAAACAACAGGTATCGCAGGCGCAATTAAGCCTTATTATTTTGGCAGGCCCTGTGCCGGGAATTATTATTGGCTGTATTTTGTTTTGGTTAAATAAAGACATTCAAAATGATACATTAAAAATGCTGGCCAATTCTTTTTTGATCATTAATCTTTTAAATTGTTTACCTTTTTATCCTTTAGATGGCGGACGTTTAATTGAGACCTTATTCTTTAAAGAAAACCATATTATCCGTTTGGTTTTTGGTGTTATCTCTATCATTTGTCTTCTAGCTTTGTTTCTTTTCTTTCAAAGCTTTGTAATGATCATCGTTCCCGTTTTAATTGGTTTGGAAATTTATAATGAAACAAAACATCAAAAAATCCGTGATTATTTAAGGTTGGAAAAAATTAATTATCATACCGATTATGAAAATTTGCCGGATAAAGATTATTGGTTAATTCGTGATTGTTTGATCATGTCTTTCCCTAAAAAATACGTTGGCGTTGTACCAGGGAGATATGAATACACAGTTGCAGAGCCATTATTGATTCAGCACATTTCGGCGGTATTACAAGTAAATTTAAAATTCGATCTGAATTTTTTTAAGCGTATTTTAATTGTGCTTTTTTATATTTGTTTGTTTGTAGGTCCACTTGTTTTGGTAGGATTACATTTATAACTCTTTCACTTTTTAACCATATAGAAACTTAGTTTTTTCATAGGTTAATTAAAATTCAAAAAAGTAAAACACATATTTCTTCGATATGCGAAAAAATTAAAAACTCTAAGTGTTTAGAGGGCCTTTTTGTTTCTATATGGTTTAAATTTATTCCAGCACTTCCCGTTTCTACAAAAAGGGGTGTATTGGCATCAAATTTGCAAGAAAATAATAACCAATTAATACAACTTATTATGTGTTTCTCAGCAGGAGCAAGTTTTACCGCAGCAGCAGTTTTAGGAACTATAGGTGTATTTTCTTTAAGAAAAGCCAGTACGCGTAGTCAGCTAATGTTTGCAGGTATTCCGGTTCTGTTTGGAATACAGCAGGTAAATGAGGGTTTGTTATGGTTATCATTATCCTACGCTGGGTATGAAAGCTGGCAAACACCGTCAACCTATTTGTTTTTATTCTTTGCACAGTTTCTTTGGCCTTTATGGATTCCTGTTTCGTTTCTTTTGATGGAACATAATAAAACCCGGAAGAAAATACTTTGGTCAACAGTTGTTGCTGGTATGATAGGTTCTTCAATATTGGCGTACAGGTTATTGTTTAATCATGTAAGTGCCGAGGTAAAGGAGCATCACATTTATTATGATATAGAATCAACACAAACACAAGTAATTATAAGTAGTGTTATGTACGTGATTGCCATTATTTTTCCACCGTTTATTTCATCTGTTAAAGGCACAAAATCAATAGCTTTTTTATTATTGATCTCATTACTCACCACAAAAATCATGTATGAAGCTTACCTTATTTCGGTTTGGTGTTTCTTTGCTGCAAGTTTAAGTGTATTGATCATGCGCGCAATGCAATTAGCGCAAAACGAAGTGTTTCTTTCTAATAAAAAGTTAGAGCACAGGACACATTAACGTTTCCGTCATTGCGAGCGATAGCGAAGCAATCTCGCACATAGAGATTTGCATTCTGTATTTGAGATCGCTTCGTCGTTTCCTCCTCGCGATGACGGGTTTCTATTTAATTTTAAACCTCAATCCCAAATACAGCATCCTCCCATAGATCGGTCCCCAAACCATACTGGCATCAAAGTATTTATTAAAGGGCATATCGCTGGATACTATTGGATTTGATTGTTTGTAATCCAAAGCATTCTCAACACCTAAATAAATATTAAAATCGGCACGTTTTATTTTTGTGAGGTAAGTTACTTGTCCCATTAAATTAAAATATTGTGGTGAATAACTCGCCCTTTGATAATCTAACGGATTGTTGTCTGTAGCAGGTAAACGTTTTTGGCTATTATACTGAGTTGTAAAATCAAATTGCCAGTGACTGTTCTTTGTTTCGTAACTCAAATTAATAAATGCTCTGTGCATGGATACCATTGGTTTTTGAAGCAGCCCTTGTTTGTAATTTACTTTTGTATCTACATAACGGTATGCAGTTTTTATAAAGAAACGTTTCTTAGGTTCCATATTAAATTCAAACTGCATAGTGTTAGAGTAGGAGGGGCCATCTAAATTATAGATCAATACCTGTTGCGTATTATTATCAACATCTACAACAACCTGATCGGTGAAATCGGTTCGGTAAACATCCAGTGTTATGTATGCATCGCGGTAATTGATCTTAAATTTTTGTGTAAAATTCAATCCGTAATTATAACCAACTTCTGGTTTTAAACCATAAGGTAAAGCAAGATCTGCACTTTCAACCAACCAATTTCTTGATGAGGCCATTAAATAGGCATTGTCTGCAAAAATATTAGCGGTGCGTAAAGCCCTGCCTCCACTGAAGCGCAGTACGGAATTTTGTGCAAAAGCGTAACGTAAATGCAAACGTGGCGTAAAAAATAAACCGTAATAATTATGATAGTCTGCGCGAATGCCAGCAACCAGGTTAAATTTTTCGCCACGGTTATGCGCAAATTCTAAAAATGTTCCTGCAACCTGTTCTAAACGTTTATATTTAAACAAGCGAAAGGTTTCGTTAACATCGTCATTCAAAAAACTTGCGCCAACTTTATAAGTATTGCTGGTAGTTCTTAAAATGCCCTGGAAAATATAGTTGGCGTAAAATGTTTTTTGTGCACCGGTATATTTATTGTTTCCATAAAAATTTGTTTGATCGTGATTTAAATAAGAAAGCTGTAAACCCATGCTGGTTCCGGGTTTTTTAGCAAACACATAACCTGTTTTACTGTATAACTCCCATCTTTCATTATCAATACCTATTTTATATAAAGGAACAGAATCAGTATAATTCTTTATCATTTCTTTAAACTGTCCGCCATTGCGTGTGTCTTTCATATACGAGCCGCCAAACTGCGCTTCAAAACCTTTACCGGTATTGTAAGCGTATTTGTTCATGATGTTGTATTGCTTTCCGGTAGGGATATCTGCAAAACCATCTTTATTAAGATCTTGTGCTAAAGGATTAAAACTGGCATGACTTAAAATGCCAACCGCAAACTTTTCATTTATCCTGCGGGATAGATTTAAATTATATTCGTTGCGGCCATTTTCATTTCCGTAGGCATTAAAATTTAATTTATCAGAACGTTCAGGATTTTGAAGCTCTGTATTTATTTGTCCTGTAAAACTCTCGTAACCGTTAACGACCGAACCTGCGCCTTTACTAAGTTGTATAGATTGTATCCAGGTTCCGGGAATAAATGTTAATCCATAATTTCCGGCAAGACCCCTCATGTAGGGCATGTTCTCTTTAGTAATTTGTGCGTATTGCCCGGAGAGGCCAAGCATCTGAATTTGTTTTGTACCGCTAACGGCATCAGCAAAATTTACGTCAATACTTGGGTTGGTTTCAAAGCTTTCAGAAAGATTACAGCAGGCAGCTTTCATCAGAGAGCGCTCGGTTAAAATTTCAGTTTTAATAGGATTTAAATAAGAGATCTCGGTACCAGTGCTGTAATAAACTATTTCTATTTCCTTAAGCTCAACGCCATTCTTTAAAACGATCAACAAAAATTTATTTACATCGTTAATTAAAAGCGTGTCGCTTTTGTAGCCAACGGCATTAATAATAAGTTTGTTGCTTTCTGATGAAGCCGGAATCGAAAAATCACCGTTCTTATCTGTAGTAGCAGCAATGGATGTTCTATCCCAAACCAATGTAACGCCCGGCACAACGGTAGTATCCTTTTTTTGACCGATTTCAACTACTTTGCCTTTTATCTGCGCTTTAATGCATGCTATATTTACTATGCAAATTAAAGCAAGTAAACACCTTGTTTTCATGTTTACTTTTTAGGAAGCACACATTTTTTATCACGGTATTTACAGCACTCCGGTAGCTTTTTGTATTTGGCGTCATCACCTTTTAAGTCGGCAACATCATGCCCGCTCGAGGCAATGGCTTTTTCAATTTGTTCCAGGGTAACTTTATCAGACTTGTAAGTTACCGTAACAGTTTGCGCGGCTTGGTCCCAAACGGCAAGCTTAACGCCTTTAATATCGGCTGCGTTCTCAATACGTGCTTTACACTCTTCGCAGTTGCCTTTAACAGCAATAGTTGCGGTTATTACACTTTTATCCTGTGCATTTGTTGTTAATGCTATAAATAAGGATAGGAATATTATTATTGTTCTCATAATTAATTTTTTTTAATTGTTGATTTAATTTTTAGAAATAAAAAATCACCGAAAGATCTTTCGGGCCAACAATTAAATTCTAAGAACAGAAGAGGAAATAACCAAGGTATTTTGAACCTTTGGCGGCGGAGCTTCGATAGAAGCAAGGTAAATAATAGGTTGAATTGTAAATGCAGTGTTTGAAAAAGGAAGATCTAAATAAAAAAGATCGCAAAATGTTTTTACGAGATCAGAAGTATTATTTTGTTTTAATGTAAAATCAGGGCTGTTTTTAAGAATCATATTCTCATCTTTACAGCAACCGTCATCCATTGGTTCAGAATCATCTTCTTCGCCTCCGCAACAGCTCGTGCCTTTAACAACGTAATTAATGTTTTCTAATTCACCACCACAATAATGTAAAAAAACAGGTATGCCAACAGCAGAAATAACGTAAGCCGTTACTACTAATCCGAATAAATATTTTTTAATGATGTTGATGTATCAAAGTTAAAAAGAAAATGGCAGAATTCTGCTTAATAGCTTTCATTTTTTGTTAAATGATATGAAAACCTCCGTCGCTGCGAGGAGTTTGCAGAATGATTAAATTATTAGTGAATTGTATTTTCTTTTGGGCGATCCCTTAGGGCCATGCTGTTACGGGCTTCGCTTGCTTACACACAGCCTTGCTCAAAAAACCACTGGGTTTTTGCGGTGGCCTCCTCGCTAGCATGGGCAGGCGGCCTGTGGTGGCTAAACCCTGCACATCCCGCTTGCAAGAAACGCGAATTCATTTCAATCAAAATTCAGGCGGTTTAACTAAGACTTATATATGTTTTGTATATTTAGAGAGAAATTAGTTAATTTGACTAATTAATAAGACCTAACCTTTAAAATTAATATATGTCAATTTGGAGAGTAAAACCGGTATCTGCTTTTGAGGCAGATATGAAAAAAAGTGATCTTAAGCGCGTACTTACCAAGTGGGGCTTAACCTCATTAGGCATTGGCGCTATTATTGGCGGTGGTATTTTCACCTTAACGGGTATTGCCGCTCACGATTACGCTGGCCCTGCCTTAGCTTTATCTTTTGTAATTGCAGGCATTGGCTGTTTGTTCGCCTCTTTATGTTATGCAGAGTTTGCATCTGTTTTACCGGTTGAAGGTTCAGCTTACGCTTATGCTTACGGAACTGTAGGTGAATTATTTGCATGGTTCATTGGTTGGAATTTGATTTTAGAATACATGATGGGCGCCACAACAGTGGCGGTGGCCTGGAGTGGATACTTTGTAAAATTTCTTCATTTACTTCATATCGAATTTCCTATATGGCTTTGTAATGATATGGCAACTGCTACCGAAAAATGCGTAGCCGCTGGCATTGCAGCCCCTTCTTTCGCGTTTAATTTGCCTGCTTTTTTAATTACCTGGATAGTTACGGCTATTCTTGTTAAAGGAATTAAAGAAGCCGCGAATACAAATAACATTATTGTTATCATAAAAATTGCGGTTGTATTATTTGTTATTGTTGTTGGCGCTTTTTATATCAATACTGATAATTGGACACCTTTTATTCCGGCAGAAACCCCCATATTGGATGATAACGGCGCGGCTACAGGTAAGTTTAATTTTGGTTTTGGTGGTGTGCTAACCGCGGCAACCATTGTTTTCTTTGCTTATATAGGTTTTGACGCTGTGTCAACCCAGGCAGGTGAGGCTATCAACCCTAAGAAAGACGTACCCTTTGCTATTATTGCTTCTTTAGTAATTTGTACCATTCTATATATTTTAGTTTCATTAGTATTAACTGGCATGGTAAAATACGATCAGTTAGATAAAGCAGCCCCGGTTGCTTCTGCGTTTTCAGGCATTGGTATTAATTGGGCTGTATTTATTATTACTTTGGCGGCAACTGCCGGTTTAACTTCTGTAATGTTGGTAATGATGTTAGGCCAAACACGCATCTTTTTAGGAATGGCAAAAGATGGTTTGTTACCCTCTTTCTTTAAGACATTACACGATAAATTTAAAACACCGCACAAGAGCACTATTTTAGTTGGTGGAATTATTTCACTGGTTGCAGCTTTAACACCAATTGATAAAGTAAGCGAAATGTGCAGTATGGGAACATTATTGGCCTTTGCAATGGTTTGCGTTGCGGTAATGATGCTGAGGTATAAAAAACCGGAGTTAGAGCGCCCTTATAAAACCCCGGCTGTTTACGTTGTGGGTACATTAGGTGTTGCTTTTAATATTTTCTTAATGTGTTTTGTAAGAAAAGAAACCTGGATAGCTTTTATGATCTGGGGTGTGATCGGAATAGCCGTTTACTTCATATATAGTAAACGAAACAGCAACTTAGAAAAAAGTAAAGATAAAGAAGTAGACTTCATGTAAATAAAAAAAGCGGATCAAATTTTGATCCGCTTTTTTTATGAATGTTATTTTAGATCTTAAAACTAAAGGTATAATAACAATTGTTTTTAGAAGGGAATTGAGAGATCATATTCAACGAGTCTGAAAGATCTTTTATCAACTCTAAACCTAAGGTGTGCTTGGTAATTAATTCGTTAAAGTCAAAGCCCAAACCGTTATCTCCAATCTTTAATTCAATTTCATGCTCTGATTTTTGCCGAAGGCTTATTTCAACTTCGTAATCTTTGGCTTTGTCTGAAGCATATTTTATGGAGTTCAGTAATATTTCAGAAATTATAAGCCCTAAATGAATTGCTTTTTTGGTAGAGATCAAAAAACCAAGGTAATTTACATTTACTTTAAAGTTGTGGTTGATCTGCGGATAGGTTACCCTAAATTCCAGGATCAGTTCCTTAATATATTCAGACAAGTATAATTCAGAATACTGATTGTTTTTCTCCAGCATATCGTGAATCTTGAGCATAGAAAAGATTCTTTGTTCGTATTCTTCTATTAAAGTTATTGATTCAGGGTTTTTTACTTTGTTTTTTCGTAAACGCAGCAGGCTTATTAAAATAGAAAAATTATTCTTTACACGGTGATTGATCTCTCTTAAAAGAATTTCTTTTTCGCGTAACATTTTTTCAAGTTTATCCTGTGCGGCACGTCTTTTACGACTTTCTAAGTTAGAAGCCATTACAAACGAAACGCTTAAACAAAAGCTAATTTGGTCTTTACTGAATTCTTTTTTAACGCCGGTTTTTTCATAACACATTACGCCAACTAATTCGCCCGAGATCCGCAAAGGGATATCCAACAAAGTAAAAATGTCATTTTCTATGGCGTACTTAGTGCTGAACTCTTTAGTAAGCGGATGTGTGTAAATATCTTCGGCAATAATTATTTCGTTAGATACTAAAGCCTTAAAATAAATAGGATGGTCGCGTTTTAAAAGAATGCTGTTCTTGTTGAATTGCTTTGTGCGCATATCATATTCTCCAATTGATATCAAAGCGCTTTGATCATGATTAAATAGCCAAACATTCATGCGTTCCATCTTTAAACAAAATAAAATGCGCTTTGCAAAGTCGATCATAATATGATCAATATCATCTCTTTTAAGGAAATGAATTTTTGAAATACTATTTAATTCTTCAAATAGATTAACTTCTTGCTCTTCAACCATAGCCTGAATATTATATTAAAGATAAAATAATACTTAATAGAAACAAATCTATTTAACAATAAAAAAACGTTATGAGATTGAGCAAGGATTTTAATGATAACACTGTTTCAAACAAATATTAACTATTTGTGTGAAATTAAGACGATATAATCTGTGTCAACTATGTTAAATCGCGCTAGCTAAGCTTTTGATAAGTTTGCCACCAACGATCAGGAATCTCATTGCTAATGGCTAATTCGTAATCTTTATAGCTGCAAGGTATCAACGTATGGCGTTCAAATTTAAGATCTTTATGCGGCGGGTAGGGGATCTCCATCCACCAGCGATCGCTTTTTTTGCTCTTGTAAAAATTAATTTCGTATTTATCGTCCTGCAACACCACGTGAAAGCGAATGTAATCGGGATTCGTTCTGCTTGGAAAATCATTTTTACGATTGTAAAAGCCATCAAAAAAACACCAGATCATTTGTGCAGCAAGATGTGCTGTTTTTCCACTCACATCAAACTTTGGATTTAATTCATAAATACCAATAGAAGATAATTTATCATTCATGCCGGCATAACGCATTATCTGGCAAGCTTCTTCAGAATAAAAACCATTTGGCGAAGCATCCGGGTTTGCGGGCGCATCGGAGTGTTTAATACAGGAAATATCAAAGGTGATCATATCTGATTGACGAATCACAGGCTCCGCTTCTTCAATTTTATCACGCACTTGTCCTAAACGGTACACATCAAAATACAAACGGTTCATCATTTGTAAACTGTTTTGATCTACCAGATAAGTTTGATAACCAATGTTGCTGTAATTAAAAAGATAATTAGGTTGGTGTAAAATAATTTTTCCTAAATAAGAATGGCTGGTAATATCTTCATCCGGGTTACCGAGATCAAAAGTACTGTCAACCGCGGTAATATTAATGGTTTGCTCAAGATCTTTATAGCCTAAGAATTGCGCATACGTTAGATCTTGTGAGCCTCCAATAATTACAGGAATAATATTTTTACGGATCAAATAATCTACCGTACTTCTTAATGCAAAAAAAGTATCGTCTGTAGAATGTCCGGCATTTATGTTTCCAAGATCGGCAATGTTGCCTCTAAAGCCTGTGTCATAAAGTTTATATAAGAACTCGCGCACGGCATCGGGAGCTAATTTGCTTCCTTCGTTATTTTCGCTGTTCCTGTCTTCACAAACACCAATTAACGCAATGTCCATTTCTTCCAGTTCCGGAAAATCACTTCCTTCTTTATAAATAGTAAACAGGTTACCAAACTGAGTTTCTTTTAAATTGTAATTATTTAAAATGTTATCGGTATTAACGGGACTAAAAAAATGGGCAATATCGCTCATGTTGAAAGAATTTTATTTAAAAATAGGCTTCATTTAAAAGGGAAATGGTGGAGTAGGAAGTTTTATATTAACAGGGGGATATTAGGAACTCTGAATCCTAATGAAACTATCATGTCGAGCCAAGACGAGACACTTTATATAATTGCCTGGTCTTAACAATCAGATCGAATCTTTTTTTTTGGCGCCTTAACGGGCTATTGCGGGCTCCGCTATCGCTTCGGTTTTTTGCCTTAGCAGGTAAAAGAACTAAACCCTTCATATCCCTGGCGCAACAAAACCTCCGAACTATTAAATAATTACATCGCCAAAATTTTTGAAAAGATCATTCGTTAAAATTTTCAAAAAACGCTTGCCGGTTAAAATTTAATATTTAACTTTGTATCTCAAAGTGCTTTAGTATGGAAAACCAACAACAACATTTAGAGGCCTTAAAGGATATCAGGCAAATGATGAAACAATCTAACCGCTTTTTATCCCTGAGCGGACTCTCCGGCATTTTTGCGGGTGTGTATGCGTTAATAGGCGCTTATTTCGGGCATAAGATCATTCACGATTATATTCGTAGTTTTTGGGTTGCCGGTAGGGATAATAGTTCTTTTACCGCGATTATCTTTAAATGTATTGTTATTTGTGCCGTTGTATTAACAGCTTCTTTAATCACCGCTTTTATTTTAACCGCACGCAGGGCAAAAAAAAGTGGCCAAAAATTGTTTGATCATACTGCCATTCAATTATTAATAAACTTATTTATTCCACTTGCAGCAGGCGGTTTATTTTGCATTGCTATGTTATATCATGGAAGTGATTTTATTATTTTGGTTGGCCCGGCCATGCTTATTTTTTATGGCCTTGCACTTGTAAATGCAAGTAAATATACATTGCACGATATTCGTTATTTAGGTTGCCTGGAGATACTCTTAGGGCTAATTTCCTGCTTTTATTTAGGCTACAGTCTTATTTTTTGGGCTATTGGTTTTGGTGTATTGCATATTGTTTATGGCACCATTATGTGGTTTAAATACGAACGTAATAAGAGCTAAGACTAAGGACTCAAGACAAAATTCTATCGACTTATAAAATGATCAATCCAAACATACATAAACTTCATAAAGCCTTCGAAAGCAGGGTGAGGTTAGGTATTATGAGCGTGTTGATGGTGAACGATAAAGTTGATTTTAATTCGCTTAAAGATCTGTTGCAGGTTACCGATGGTAATTTGGCCAGCCACGCTTCTGCATTAGAGAAAGAAGGATTTATCCACATTAAAAAAGAATTTGTTGGCAAGAAAACTTCTACCACATACAGTGCTACCAAAATTGGTGTAAAAGCTTTTGAAGATCACCTGGACGCCCTGGAAAAATTAATTAAGAAACTGGATTAAAAAAATTTAAAAAATCACTTTGAAATGCAAAGCGCTTTAACAATAATTGGAATAACATTGCTTATTACTGCATCACTATTATTGATCATTTATGCAATAATTGATCTTATTAAATCAAAACCAATTGAAAAAATAACCTTTGCTGTGGTTTGCAAATTCATGGCAGAGATACTGTTTATTGGCGTCCTGCCGGGAATGGGCATTGCTTTTACCGATACAAAATGCGAGGAGCACCCTTTTCAAACAGAAAGTATACCAACCGCGTATACACTTTGGGTAATTTTTGCTTCGGCTTATTTTATTTCAAAATATTTAAAGAACGCACTTTCTCCAATTGTTATTTCAATCATTTCTGCACTCATGGTAATAGGTCTTATATACACTTTTACTATTTGCATTCATTTTATGCCCATGTTTCCTGCGGCGGCTTTTCCGGGAATTGGCCTTATGTATCTCTCACCTTTCTTTTCTTGCTTTTATTTATTGAAAGAGATTATCCGTATGAATGCGTATTTAAGATCTTATTTAGAAAAACAACAAACAACTTCCGGTAATATTATAAATGCATTTTATTATTCTATTCAACAAAATCATTTAGGCTTTGTAACTATATTAACTGCGCCATTATTACTGGTGATACAGGCCGCTTTATTTTTATGCGGACAACAACCCGATTCTGTTATCACCCAATTTACTGAAAGCTGTGGATACCTGTTATCAAAATACCAGGATTGTTCCTGCGGTGGCGGGCATTACTTATGCTCTATTGCCGCTAATGGAAATAAAAAACTGGTAAAGCCTACACGCTTTGGTGTAAGAGCAAACCAACGCATTGTAGTTAACCGCCAGTTACTAATAGCCAACGCTTTCGAAAATTGGTTAGAAGATCATACACCAAAATTACACCGGGTTATTCGTAATTCTTACGATGCTTGTAACATTCCGGTAAACGAATGGTCTAAACATAAAAGATTTGCTAACTTATTATATATTTTAATGAAACCGCTGGAATGGTTATTTCTGCTGTGGTTATACCTGTTCGATAAAAAGCCGGAAGATAGAATTGCTAAACAATATTATCCAAAACAAGAATTGAATACTTATTTAAAAAACAATAATTATGAAAGATCTAACTAAAATTCGAATTGCAATAATTGTATTTGTTACATTATTAGTTTTAAGTGGTGTAACGGCCTTTCCTTTAAGAACAGAAATGGATTTTTTGATAGCGAACAAAGCTTCTTTTCCGGAAACATTGCAAAATTGGATACAAAAAATTTATGACGCTGTTAAACAAACACCAGATCTTGTTCTGTACGGTACCGATTGGTTAGCTTTTGCACATATTATTATTGCTTTATTTTTTGTTCCTGTTTACATTGATCCGGTAAGATATAAGGCCAATCTAATTGCAGCTATGACGGCTTGCGGTGCTGTTTTTCTTTTAGCTTTTATCTGCGGCCCGATTCGTAACATTCCTTTCTTTCATCAGTTAATAGATTGCGCTTTTGGGTTTATAGGCTTTTTTCCTTTGTATTTTGTATATAAAAAAATTGGTCAGTTAGAGATTATAACTAAAAAATAAGAAACATGAATACACCCGCAAAACATCCAAACAAGTTTGTTATTTTAGTATGGCAGCTTCACATGAAAATTGCTTCTTTTTCAGCACATCTTATTGGTCCAACCGTTTTTAATGTTGGTATAAAAGAACCCGGCTGGAAGTTAAGTACAGCTGATCTTTTAAGCTTTCCCGATGGAACCGTTGGTAAGGCTCTTGGCGAATTTTTTAAGAAAAATAAATTTGAACCCATTGCAGGTGCAGAGTCTCATGATCTTTACCATGTACTCTTTGATTTTTCATCTTCTTTTAAAGATGAAGTGGCTTTGCAATTCTTTTTAAGGGGCAATGGTAAAAATTCTATCGCCTCATTTGGTACATCCATAGGCGCATGGTGTTTACTGCCTACACAATGGTCCTACCTTAAAACTTCTTATCAGTGCGGTAAAAAATGCAGCGATATTTCAAAGCTTGATTTAAAGTCGATTCTTTTTCACAATTTTAAAGAAACAAGAGCTGCTTTATTTGAAGAAAAAAATATTAAAGAAAAATAATATGCATACAACAAAAAAATTAATTACCTGGGTAAGCTTATTTGCAATAGCTATGGGCTTTATGGAAAGTGCTGTAGTAATTTACCTGCGTGAATTGTATTACAAAGGTGGCTTTGAATTTCCTTTAAAAGAGATCTCACCTTTTGTGGCCAGGATCGAATTTTTTAGAGAGATAGCAACCATTATTATGTTAGTAGGTTGTGGTATCATGGCAGGCAAGAATAAATTGCAGCGTTTTGCATATTTTGTTTTGGCTTTTGCTATCTGGGATATTTTTTATTATGTATTCCTCTATATCTGTTTAGGCTGGCCACAAACTTTAGCAACCTGGGATATTTTATTTTTAGTGCCAATGCCATGGGTTGGTCCTGTGTGGGCGCCGTGCCTGCTGTGTTTATTAATGATCATTGGCTCGGTATTTGTTATTTATAAGGTTGATAAGCAGCCCGATTATAAAGTAGGCCCTTCGTTTTGGTGGCTTTTAATTTCGGGAGCGGTAGTTTGTATAGTTTCATTTATGTGGGATTATATATTATTTACGAATAGAAACGGTACGAGCTGGAGCATTAGTTCCGATAAGAATTTATTTTCGGAGATAGGTACTTATGTGCCTGCGGATTTTAATTCTCCTTTATTTTTTACTGGGTTTTTATTAATGCTTTTTCCTGTTGCCTATTCAATTTACACATCCACAAAAATTAAAAACTAAAACAATGAAAAGAAATGATTGGTTACTGATTGCTACGGCAATTTTATTCAGCATCTTATTTTACAAACAGGCTACTGGTTTAAATTATTTATTGTTTACAGGTATTGTAACAGCTGTATTGGCTTATTTTAATCCTGAAAAAATAAAGACAAAGCAATGGTGGTACTATGCAGGATTAACCATGTTATGTGGCGTAGCTGTTTTTTATGTGAATAGCAATTTAAGCGTGTTTGCCTGTATTCTTTCTTTATTTATTTTTTCGGGAAAAAGTTTTAACAATAAGAATTCTATCATTTTGAATTTAGTTTTTAGCGTTGGGTCGGTTGTATCTTCGATCGTATTTGTTATAATTGATTATGTACAATTAAGAAAACAAAATGTTGCGCCTGCTAATACCAAAAAACTTAAGATATATTTTGGCGTAGCAATTGCGTTAGTAATTGCTGTTGTATTCTTTGCGTTGTATCAACAGGCAAATCCTTTATTTAAAGATTTTACAAAAAATATTGATTTGAGTTGGATAAGTGTAGGCTGGTGTTTATTTACTGTTTGGGGTTTTCTGGTTATATATGGCTTGGTTTACTACAGAGATATTCCGGTATTTACCGAATGGGATATTAAATTTAATCGTACACTTGAGAATACTGCATCTACAGAAGAATCAAAAGAGATCAATAACAATACTGTAATTGCTTTATCGCTTTTTGGAATCTTAAATTTAATGTTGGTGTTTGTAAATTCATTAGATCTTACAAATTTATTAGGCTCGCATGAATTGCCTAAAGGTGTTTATTTGTCTGATTTTGTGCATAACGCTGTTTGGAGTTTAGTATTCTCTATTGTTATTGCGGTAGGCTTAATTATGTGGTTCTTTAAAGCTGATCTTAATTTTAATAAACAATCCAAAACATTAAAATTGTTGGTTTATTTATGGATACTGCAAAGTGCGCTAATGGTTATTTCTGCTATGGTGCGTAACGGATGGTATGTGGCTGAATATCAATTAACGTATTTACGCATTGGCGTATACGTGTTTTTAACACTGAGCTTAGTTGGATTGTTTTTTACGTTCTTAAAAGTAAATAATACAAAAAGTGCCTGGTACCTGGTTAGACAAAATTTTGAGGCATGGTTTTTATTATTAAGTCTTTGTTCTTTTGTTAACTGGGATAAAATAATTTCAGATTATAATATTGCACACGCAAAAACATTCAGAGCATTAGATAAATCTTACCTGGTTGGACTTTCAAATGCTAATTTACCCGAATTAACAACTGTTTTCTTTGGCGATAAAAAAGACAGTTTGTTTAATGAGAATGAAAAATTTCAAAGAAATTATGATTTTAAAAAATATTCGCAAAGCTTATATGAATTTATTGTTGAGAATAAACGTGAAACATGGCAAAGCTTTAATTTAAGAGATAAGGCCATTGCAAATAAAATGGAGATACAATTTAAGAGCGGGATTATAACACACCTTGGACTTGATTATTGGGGAAATGTAGAATTAAAAAACATAACACATCTTAAGAACTTAAAAATGTTGAATTTAAGCAATGTACCTGCTGATTTTGAGCTGATTGCTCTTTTTAAAAATCTGGAGGAGATTAGCTTTGCTAATTTTGATGGTGTAAAATTGCAAAATCTTATTTTAAACAAAAATTTAAAAAAGTTTGAGGTTATAGGATATTATAATGGAATTAGAAAATTTGAATTATTTAAACTGTTTAAGAAGTTAGAACTTATATCTCTACAAAATGTAACAAATGAAGAGCTTTTACAATTAAACCGGCATCCGTCTTTAAAAACCCTGCAGCTTACTTATTTGTATGATGACCAAAAACAATTTATTAAAAACAACCGCTTATCGTTTGAAGTGAAGGAGGTAGGTTATGCGGGCAGATAATCTTTTTAAGCTCTTTTGTTTCTGTTTATTATTACTGATTGCCAGGATCGTAAGAACAGATCAATGGTCGTATGTTTTTTTGATATGGAATTTATTTCTAGCTTTTATTCCGTATATCCTTATTAAAAATTATAAAGATGAGCAACACAGAATATTGCAGGCCATTATAATTGGAACTACCATTCTTTTTCTACCTAATGCGCCATACATTATAACAGATCTTTTTCATTTGCGTGAGCGAATAGCAGCGCCAATGTGGCTCGATCTTATTTTGATCTTAAGCTTCGCGTTTTTAGGAATGGTCTTCTTTATTTTAAGCGTTAACCGATTATTAGCAATTTCAAACGCTTTATTCAGATCGAGATGGATAACCAGCGGAATAAAATTCTTTATTATGCTATCGAGTGCTTATGGTATTTATTTGGGAAGATATTTACGTTTTAATAGTTGGGATATAGTTTTTGACCCATTCCATCTGGCAAAAAAAATGCTGCTTTCGTTATTTGATGCAGATTGTTATAAAGAAACCTTTGCCGTTACAATAACATTCACCGTTTTCTTATATTTAATATTTGAAATAGTTGCTTCAATAAAGAGCGCTGCTAATACACAAACAAATGACTTATCTTAAAAAACGACTACAAGCTTTTGGTTATGCTTTTTCAGGGCTTTATCAAGCTTTTAAAAGTGAGCCGCATTTAAAGATTCATTTAGGTATTACTGCTCTTGTAATTGCTGCGGGCCTTTATTTTTCTATTTCTAAAGCCGAATGGTTTGTGGTTTCGCTTTGTATTGCGCTTGTTATTTCTTTGGAGTTAATTAATTCCGCCCTGGAAAAGATGTGCGATCTGTACTCAAAAGAATTTGACCCTAGAATAAAATATATTAAAGATGTAGCTGCGGGCGCTGTTTTAGTGGCATCTGTATTTGCCGCAGTAGCAGGTAGTGTTATCTTTTTGCCTTATGTAAAACAACTATTTTAAGAGTTAACATTAGCCATTCAATAACTTTTCTATTAATGAATCAATTTTTTGTTTCTACGCTTTAATTTAGATGAATCAATAGCATCTTAATATATTCAGTAAAAAATTCTAATCGCTTAAATTATATTTTAAGAACTTTATTAAGTGGTGCTTTAGGTTTGGAAGTAATTCAAACGTTTAATGAAGAAGAATTTTTAGCATCAGGATCTCCAAAAATAAATTTTTCGGATAAAAAATTTGAGAGTTGTTTATGTATAAAACCGCATTCTATTTTATTTGATGTAGGAATAAAAGATTATCCTTTAGCTGTAAACTCTCATCAGCAATTTTCGAAGATTTTTTTTAAAACATCAAATGACGAAGTGCCCTTCGATCTTTTTGGTGCTGCTTTTTGGTTGCTATCGCGATACGAAGAATATCTTCCATTTAAAACGGATGAGCATAACCGTTTTAATTACCGCTCCAGCCTGGCATATCAATACGATTTTATTCAAACACCATTAATTAATTTATGGCTGCACGAATTGCAAATTATTCTACAGAATAAATTCCCTGCATTAAAATTCAAAGAAAATAAATACCGTTTTATTTCTACCATTGATGTTGACAACGCTTTTAAATACAAACACAAAGGCTTTGTTCGTGCCATGGCGGGTTATTTAAAAGATGTTATCTCTAAAGATCGTAAAGGGGTTAATGAACGTTTTAAAGTTATTGCAGGAAATAAAAAGGATCCTTTTGATTGTTATGATTTTTTAATTGATGCAAATAGAAAGAATAGAGTAGAGGCCATTTATTTTTTTCTGTTGGGCGATTATGGCCCTAATGATAAGAATCAATCTGCAACTAATTTGCCTTTTCAATCATTAATAAAAAGTATGGCAGATTATTCTAAGGTTGGTATCCACCCTTCTTATGGCTCTACAAATAAGTTGCAGCAATTAAAAGTAGAGATTAGTCGCCTTTCAAATATCATTAACGCGCCCGTTACAATTAGCCGCCAGCATTATTCTATTTTAAGATTTCCACAAACCTATAATAATTTATTGCAGGCAGGCATCGAAAAAGATTATTCAATGGGTTATACTAACCTCAATGGTTTCAGGGCTTCGTATTGTTTTCCCTATCAATGGTATAATATTGAAAATGAAATGCTGACCGGTTTAACGATCAATCCATTTTGTATTGCAGAA
The DNA here is from genome assembly GCA_943369995.1 of Chitinophaga pinensis. Lineage (GTDB taxonomy): Bacteria > Bacteroidota > Bacteroidia > B-17B0 > Aurantibacillaceae > Aurantibacillus. The sequence goes on along the minus strand of CALRPF020000037.1, from coordinate 8,692 downwards.
AATACGTTGATGTATTATTCTAAGAAAGAAAGTAAAACCGCTGCAGAACTTGCGCTGCCTGTTATTAAAGAAGTGAGAAAATACCATGGACAGCTAATTTCAATTTTTCATAACGATGCCTTTGATGAAAAAATGAAAGGTTTTTATCTGGATTTTTTGGAGCTGGTAAAAAAATAATCTGAATTTATTTATCGTGATTTGCGTGAGGGATGGAGCGGCGTGTTTGAACTCCTTTATGAAGCGTTAGCAGAATGGCAAGCAAGTAGCTTGATGGGCCGGCTGGAGCGGGTAAAGAGCGAGTAGCGACAGCCCGACCCGAAGGGACGCGCCCAAATTACGCAATAAATCAAAAGTTTTTTGAGACGAATCTAATTACCCTAAATGCTGTAACTCCAAAAAGATATTTTTTACCACCTGTGCAATACTTGAGATGATCATTTGCACGCCAATGCCAATAACTAAAAAGCCCATGATTTTGGATAGGGAAGTTAAACCCGCTTGCCCCGCATATTTCATAAGCCTTGGCGCGAATTTAAATATGAAATAAATAGATAAAGAAACAAGAATTATGGCGGCAATGGCAACAATATCCTGCCCAATGCCCTTATAAAAATCATCCGGCCTGCTGGCGTATAAAGTAATTAAAAAAGACATAGAGCCCGGACCTGCTAATAAAGGCATAGCAAGCGGAGAGAAGGAGATATCATCTTTTTTATCGCTTTCTTCTTTTAACTTTCCAGAAACTTCTTTTTTATGAGTAACATTTAACAACTGCCAGCCCGAACGGAAGATAACAAGTCCGCCGGCTACGCGTAATGCCGGAATTGTAATGCCGAAAAAGTTTAAAAGATAAACACCAATAAAATACGAAACCACGCAAATTACCATAATATAGAAACAGGTCTTTTTAAGCGTTTTGAGTTTATTCTCATCGCTCATATCCGATGTAAGGCTTATGTATACCGGCAAGCCGCCTAAAGGATTTATTAGCGAGAACAAACCAACAAGTATGGTTAAAAAGACGGAAGTTTCAAACATGGCGCAAAATTAATATTATTTTGGGGAGTAGTTAGGATTATTAATTGGATATAATCGTTAATAAAATACAAACAAATAAAACCTTATTTTTGTTGCGTTAAACAAAAGCTATGGCATTAAATTTAAAAACACTGGCTACCCGAAGCATGAGCGCTGCTGTATTTGTTGTATTGCTGGTAGGCTGTGTTTATTGGAATTACATTTCTTTCTCGCTTTTCTTTTTTGCTGTTTCGATGATCGGCTTATACGAGTTTTATAAAATAGCTGAGAAGATGGGGGCGAAGCCCTTAAAAGTTATCGGACTAATAATTGGAGCATTTACTTTTTTAAGTTTTATAGATATTGGACATAATAGTGCATTTTTATTTAGTATTATATCCAGATTATTTATGATTACAGGCCCTTTTGTTATTCTTGCATTTGCCATGCTAAGTAAAAATGAAAGCGCCATGAAAAATGCTGTTTTTACAATTGCCGGTTTAATATACGCGGTGTTGCCTTTTGCATTACTAAATCAAGCAGCATTTGAACCAGGAATTTTGGATGGGAAAAATTTTGAGCCGTGGCTAATTCTTGGCATCATCTTTCTTATCTGGAGCAACGATACTTTTGCTTATTTAGGTGGAAGTTTATTTGGTAAAAATAAAATGATAGAGCGTGTATCACCCGGTAAAACCTGGGAAGGAACTATTATTGGTGTTTTAATAACTTTTGGTTTAAGTTTTTTATTTAATAATTTAATTTTTGATTTTCATAATTATACCTGGATGGCTTTAGGCATTATTGTACCTGTTTTAGCAACGCTGGGCGATCTCGTTGAAAGTAAATTAAAGCGCGAAGCAGGTGTAAAAGACAGTGGTAGTATTATGCCCGGGCATGGCGGCATATTAGACCGTTTTGACAGCCTGATATTTGTATCACCTTTTGTTTACGTGTTTTTTAAGCTTCTTTAAAGCTTTACCGAATGTACCCGGTGAATAGGAATAACAACACCTTGTTTTAGAATAACCCTTTTATCTGTTACGCCCCAAACAGTTGTTTCTACTACTTTGCAGGAAGTATCGTCTTCAAAATAGATCTTAATTTTTGTATGTTCTCTGTTGCCTAAAGTTAAAGCACGATTAAGCTCGGCATGTCTCTCATTTATTTTTTCGGTAGTACTTAAAACTTCTGTTGATGGGAACTTTAAATTTTCTATCTGTTCTTTTTCTATAGCTTGAAATTCTGTTGCAACCATTGTAGTAAAATATTAAAAGGTTAATGTATGAGATAACGTAATATAAAACGTAATAGAATTTAAAAGGTTGCAGTTGTTAATTATTTATTTGTTTTTTAAGTACTTTAAATAATTCAGGGGTTTTTTGACTTCCGATTCTGTATGTAAACCCATCATTATCAACTAGTTCTATAAATTCCTCGCCGCTGGTATAAAAGCGGATAACCCCTTTATTATGAAGGTTATAAACAGCCCGGCGCAACATATTCTTTTTATAACGGCTTCTTCTTATCGACACAATATTCTTTAGATCTATCTTAACTTTCCTGGCCGTCCAAAAACCATCTAAAATTAAAAAGCCGTTGTAAACTTTTGTTTGTATATGTAATACGTAAGTTAAGCCGGTAGAAAAAACTAAAATACAAATACCAATAATAAAAAATATTAATCCCGATTCGTTTATATTTTCAATTGGATAAGAACCAATTTTAAAAATAGAAACCTGCACCGGTTTTGGATTTTCGCTCCAGTAATAGGCAATAAAACAAAATAAAGTAAGTAACGAACGAATAACAATACTCAGGCGGTTATGCCCCATGTATTGTTTTTCTTCAAATAATATTTCGTTCTTATTCAATTATAGTAATCTTTAAAAGTTTAGTTTCTTTGCCTGTTACTTTATAACGGTCATCGCTCCTGCGGCCAAGTACCCAAATAATTTCGCCGTTACCATTCTCTAAAATAAGGCATTTTTCTTTTTCGAAAGCGTTTAATTTCTGATCCTTTAAAAAATCGCTTAAAAGCTTAAAGCCCTTCATACCAAAGGGACGAAACTTATCTCCTGTTCTTTTACCGCGTATCTTCAGAGGGAAAATGAGCTTGTTTTTTTCTACAATAAGCTCATTGTTTTTTACACGTTCAAACTTACTTATCTCTTTTAAGTTTAAATATCCCGACTTTTTTAATTCGTCAAATGAACGTATGCTAAAGGCTTCCGGACTTTGGTTAACGCCTTGTTTTATAAAAATAAAATCCCTGTCAATCGTTAAAGTAAAGTTCGAAGTAAAAAATAACTTCCCGGTTTCTCCTTTGCCTGTAATGTTATTTTTAATATCCTTTATCTGTGAAGCGTTAAAACCAAAGCTCTCCAGGATATAATGAAGAATGGTATTTAAATGTTTTTCTTTTTTCAGTTTATTTTTATCCATCAAAACCAGTTCGCCTTTTTCGGAGATGAGTTGTTTTGTTTTTTCTGCTAAAAAATCATTTACAATTTCTGCTTCTGCTTTAAAATTGGCGACGTTGTTTAAGATGGTTTGCTCAAGGGCAGGATGCAGTTTTTTTAATTTAGGAATAATTTCCAGTCTTAATAAATTACGTTCGTATTTATCTTCCAGATTACTTTTATCAATACGAAATTTTATCTTTTCTTTTTTTGCGAACGTATTAATCTCTTCTTTAGTAAAATTTAAAAGCGGACGTACCACATTTCCAGCTTTTTCGGGAATACCTTTTAAACCTTTAATGCCAGTGCCGCGGCAAAGATTGATGAAAACAGTTTCAACAACGTCGTTAGCATGATGTGCTGTAACCAAACAATCGAATTTATTTTTTTTAATCAGTTCATTAAACCAGGCGTATCTTAATTCGCGCGCGGCCATTTGAATGCTTACTTTATTATTTTTTGAGTAAGCAGCTGTATCAAATTGTTGAACGAAGAATTTTATACCTAATTTTTTTGCCAGCGTTTTACAAAATGTTTCATCTGCATTACTATCTTTTCCTCGTAATTTAAAATTACAATGAGCTAAGGCAAAATTAAAGCCTGCATTTTTAAGCAAATGTGCCAGCACCACCGAATCAATGCCTCCGCTAATAGCAAGCAGTAAAGAATCTTTCTTGCTAAAAAGTTGATTTTTAAGTATGTTTGATTCGAATTTTTTTTGCACGGTTAAAGGTAATAAAATGGCAGCAACAAAGCACGTAGCAGATGCATCTTTAAAAATAAGTGATTACAATGATGCTTTGCCCGATTGGAGCCAAAAGATCTGCAAAAAACTGCGTACAATTATCTTAAAAGCCGACCCAAAGCTTATTGAAGACTGGAAATGGGGACCAAATTATTATTTAGAAGGTATGGTTTGTGGTTTTGCCGGATTTAAAAAACATGTAAACCTTGTCTTTTTTAAAGGAACATCCTTAAAGGATAAAAAAAAATTATTGGTTGGTGATCCGGAAAGCATAAATACCCGGAATTTTAGATTTACAGATGTTAAAGAAATTGATGAAGATATTCTTCTGGAATATTTAATTGAAGCGATTGATCTGAATAAAGCCGGTAAAAAAATTATTATATCAAAAAAAGATCAAAAAATTGAAATCGCCAAGGATATTAAAAAACAATTTACGCAGGCTGGTCTTTTAAAATACTTTGAAAGCCTGACTTATTCCAAAAAAAAAGGTTATATAAGGTGGATAGAGTCTGCAAAGCGAGAGGAAACACGTAAAAACAGGGTTGTTGCAGCAATAATTATGCTGGGGAATAAAGAAAGTATGCAGAGTAAGTATAAAAAATGATAAAGATCCTGTTTGGTTGTTTATCTTTTGAATAAATTTGAAATCAAATTAAAATTAATATAATGGGTAAAAGTGTTACTATAGTTGGCGCCGGTTTGGTTGGATCTTTGTTATCGATCTATTTAGCCAAGAAAGGATATAAGGTAAATGTTTTTGAGCGCAGGCCTGATATGCGTACCACGGATATATATGCGGGTAAATCAATCAACCTTGCTTTAAGTGACCGGGGTTGGCGAGGTTTGGAAGGTGTTGGTATTGCAGAGGAAATCAAAAAAATTGCCATTCCCATGTATGGCCGGAAGATCCATAATAAAGACGGCTCCTCAGCTTATCAACCTTATGGTAAAGATAACCAGGCCATTTATTCGGTATCACGTGCTGATATAAATATGAAGTTAATGGATCTTGCCGAACAACAGCCAAATGTAAAGATCTACTTTGATAAACGATGTGCGAATATTGATCGTCAAAAAATGGAAGCATCTTTTGAGGATAATAACACAAAGAAAACAGAGGCATTTAAATCTGATCTTTTGTTTGGTGCCGATGGCGCTTTTGCCGCGTCGCGCTTAAATATGCAATTACAAAACGATCGCTTTGAATACAATCAACATTATATTGAAAGTGGTTATAAAGAATTAATTATCCCTCCCGGAAAAAACGGCGAATTTTTATTAGAGAAAAACGCTTTACATATTTGGCCCCGTGGCAGTTTTATGATGATAGCGCTTCCAAACCCTGATGGAAATTTTACCTGTACCTTGTTTTTACCTTTTGAAGGTGAGAAGTCGTTCGCCAATTTAAAAACGAAAGAAGCTGTTAAAAAATTCTTTGATGAAGAGTTTGCGAGTGCCGTGCCTTTAATGCCAACGCTCATAGAAGATTTTATGAATAATCCGGTTTCGTCTTTGGTAACCGTAAAATGTTTTCCATGGACATTTGACAATAAAGTTGGATTAATTGGCGATGCAGCGCACGCTATTGTCCCATTTTACGGTCAAGGTATGAATTGCGGTTTTGAAGATTGCGTGGTATTGAACGAACTAATTACAAAGCATAATGATGATTGGGAAAAGATCTTTCCTGAATACCAAAGTTTACGTAAGCCCGATGCAGATGCCATAGCCGACTTAGCTGTTGGAAATTTTATTGAGATGCGCGATAAAACCGCTGACCCTAAATTTTTATTACAGAAAAAAATTGAAGCAAAATTCTCGCAAAACCATCCAGATAAATGGATTCCGCTATACAGCATGGTTACTTATTCGCCATCTATCCGTTATAGTAAAGCATTAAGCGAAGGTCAAAAGCAACAAAAGATAATGGATAAAATAATGGCCATGCCAGATATTGAAGCCAATTGGGATTCGAAAGAAGTAGAAGCGGAGATTTTAAAACAATTGTAAAATGAAATTTGATTACGATTTTATATTCGACAACTCTATGAAGCTTTTGGTTTCGTTGGCATTGGGCGCTTTAATTGGTGCCGAGCGCGAGTATAAAGGCCGTAACATTGGTTTCAGAACAATTATTTTAATTACACTGGGCTCAACATTATTTACAATACTTTCTTTTATTTTAGGAAAAGATGATGATGCCGCGCGTATTGCATCTAACATTGTAACAGGTGTTGGTTTTTTAGGTGCCGGTGCAATTTTTAGAGATGGTGGAAGCGTGAGGGGAATGACCACAGCTTCTTTAATTTGGATAAGTGCTGCCATTGGAATGGCATGCGGCATTGCGCAATATGAATTTGCGGTGCTTGTAACCTTTGTTACACTTTTTATTTTACTTGGGTTTACCGGTGTGCAACAATTTATAGACAGATATAATCAGGAAAAAGTATATAAACTTACCATCCAAAATAACCTTGAACTTAAAGTTGAAATTGAAAAAACAATTGTTTCATTTAAATTAAAACACCAATGGTTGCGTCAAACAAAATCAAACAACGACCTTATTATTGAATATGAGGTAAGGGGTGCTGAATTAAATCATGAGGCATTTATTAATCATATTACAACCAATTCAAACATAAAACATTTTGATGTTTAGTTTTTAATTAATTGATTTTCAGATAATTAAAATTGTGATTTATCTGTAACTTTAAGGGCGTTGGTTCGTCTTACACTTATAAAACAAATTGAATTTAGCCGAATATAATCAATGTGTAGATAACCATGCAGATGGTGTGTACCGTTTTATTATGAAACAAATTCGTGATAAAGATGCGGCTAAAGATATTGTGCAGGATTCTTTTGAAAAAATGTGGCGTAAGATAGATAGCATTGATGCTGCAAAATCGAAGACCTATCTATTTACTACAGCTTACCACACGTTAGTAGATTACACGCGTAAGAATTCAAAAAGTGCAAAAATGAATGAGGTTGATCTTAATCAACATAGTCATACTTCACAGTATTCTGATTTAAAAGAGATCTTAAATCAAGGTTTACAGCAGTTGCCCGAGATACAAAAAACAGTTTTATTGTTGCGCGACTATGAAGGTTATGATTATGCCGAGATAGGAGAGATAACGCAATTAACAGAAAGCCAGGTTAAGGTTTATATTTTTAGAGCAAGAACATTTTTAAAGAATTATATAGGCAAGATGGAAACAGTTATTTAATGGGCAAAATTAATATACATAATTACGAAGCATTTTTAATAGATTACCTTGACGGTAATTTAAATGAAGATGTAGTTGCCGAATTAAGAGCTTTTATTCTTGCTAATCCTCAATTGGAGATCGACCTGGAGGATGAGGAACTTCCTTTTTTTACGAAGGAAGAATCATCTATTGATTTTAAAAACAACTTAAAAAAAACAGAGGTTTTTATTGAGGATGAAGAATTAATCGATTATTTGGAGAATAATTTATCGGAAGCTGATAAAAAAACTTTTGAGATAAAATTATTAAGAGATAAAGAACTTGCTTTAAAATTACAGGCATATAGCAAAACGATTTTGAGCAAAGAAGTTTTAGCATTCGAAAATAAGCCTTCTTTATATAAAACCGATGATGAAGTGATTTTAAATAATTCTGCTTTAGCTTATTTAGAAGATCAATTGTCTTTAAAAGAAAAAGCTCAATTCGAAAGCGAATTGAAAACAAACACTGCTCTTCAGAAGGAACTTTCATCTTTGCAAAAAACTAAATTAGTTGCAGATAATTTAATTGTATTTGAAGAAAAAGAATCTTTAAAGAAAGAAGCAAGGGTTATTGCTTTATTTAATTTCAGAACGGTTGCTTCTGTTGCCGCTGCTATTTTATTGCTATTTACTTTGGCATTTGTGTTTAACTATTACAATTCGAAACCTGATACCGAAGCAAAACACATTGCTAAGGTTGAATTGAAGAGTACTAAAAATGAACTAATAATTAAAGACGCCCGTCCTGATAAAAAAATAAATGACACTCTTCCTGAAAACACCAATTATATTGCTAAAAATTCAACACTAAAAAACAACAGCAATAAAAACGAAGAAGTTATATTAAACGAAACAATAACCAATTCGGTAGTTAGAGATGAAGAAAAGAAAAATATTGAACAGGAGTTAGGTAAAGATCCAAACCAATCTAAAACAATTGCTTTAAACAATAATAAAACCCATATAGATACAACTAATTCTAATTTGGTTTCTAATTCTGAACAACCTAAATTCTTTAAACAAAATTACTTGATAGCTACCGAGGTAGACGATGATGCTATTGTTATTGCGGAAGCACCTGCTAAAAGAAGCTTTTGGCAACGCGCAGCACAATTGGCAAAACAAGTTAATAAACTAGGTGTTAAAGCTATTGATGGCGAAGAAACCGGAAATAAAGGTTATTCGCTTTCTTTTAATTCTTTTAGTGTT
>CALRPF020000036.1:0-36726 GCA_943369995.1 Chitinophaga pinensis | reverse complement strand
AAGCTCAATATATTCGGGGCTATTAAAATATTTTGAGATCATTAATTCTACATCCTCATTTAAAGTTGCAGAAAATAAAATATTTTGTCTTTTTGGTGGTAACGAATCTAAAATTTGAGTTAGCTGTGCTCTAAAACCCAGGTTAAGCATTTCATCCACTTCATCAATTACTAATTTTTTTACAGAGCCCAATTGTAACGTACGACTTAAAGTAAGATCTATAAACCTTCCGGGAGTTGCTACTAAAATATCTAGGCCATCATATACTTTTTGTTTTTGCGTGTTGATATTAGATGCACCGTATACCCCATAAGTTCTTACGCTCATAAATTTAGTAAGCTTTTCAATCTCGCCAACAACCTGTGCAACGAGCTCACGGGTTGGTACAATAATTACAACGCGCGGCTGGCGTTGTTCGGAATAGGTTAATTGTTTAAGAATGGGCAATAAATAAGCGTAGGTCTTTCCGGTACCCGTTTGTGCTATCCCAACGGCGTCTCTGCCCGAAGAAATAACCGGAAACGCTTTTTCCTGAATGGGTGTTGGGTTTGTAAACCCTATCTCATCAATGGCGCGTAAAAGCTGCTTGGAAAGATTAAGATCGTTAAAAGTGCTCATTTGTGTTTATTTACACAAAGATACTTTAATTAATTAAATATCTATTTTTCAAGCATCCCCTCTGAGATCCAGCGGCGGAACTGATCGAGCTCTGCGTCGGTAAGCGTTTCATCCGGAGGCATATTTTTGATATCCAAAACGTGTGTTTTTATTTCGCCTTTGGCACCAAAATATTTAAGGTTATCGTAGATCTTAAAATTCATTCGTCTTCTGCTCTCATCATGACAACCGCCTGTATTACAGCTTTTAGCTAATAAAGGTTTTAATGTTTCATAGGTTACAGGCATAACATCTGCCTTTGGGGTTTCAACAGGCGTTGTAACAACAGGGTTTGCAGTTTTAGTTTCTTTTTTTGTTTTGCAGGCAATAACTGTAACTACTGCAATAAACGAAAATATGGTAATTACCTTTGAGTATCTCATAAACGAATCTTATGCTGGCGAAGTAACAAATTAATTGGCAAATAAATAAATTGCTTTTATTAACACTGTTCTAAAACCTATTGATTTTTATTTTTTTAACTTTACTTACCCCTTATAAAAATGGACAGAAAAGACTTCTTAAAATTATTGGCATTATTTCCTTTATCAGGCGTAGCTATGAAATTAAACGAATTAAATAAATTAACTGAAACTTTTGGTTCAACAGAACAAATGCCTGCGCTTTTTATCGGGCATGGCAATCCAATGAATGCAATAAATGATAATGAATTTGTAACAGGTTGGAAAACCATTGCAAAGAATTTACCAAAACCAAAAGCCATTTTATGTATCTCAGCGCATTGGGAAACAAACGGCACTTTTGTTACGGCCATGAAAGCACCAAGAACCATTCACGATTTTGGAGGTTTTCCGAAAGCGTTGTTTGAAACACAATATTCCGCACCCGGCAGTCCGGAATTTGCTTTGGAAACAAAAAATACAATTAAAAAAACAAGTGTTGGTCTGGATGAGAAGTGGGGACTGGATCACGGCGCCTGGAGCATTTTAAAACCCATGTTCCCAAATGCAGATATTCCCGTTTTTCAATTAAGCTTAGATTACAATCAACCACCGCAATACCATTACGAACTGGCAAAAGAACTGGCAAGTCTTCGCAAAAAAGGAGTGTTAATTATTGGCAGTGGCAACATGGTACATAATTTAGGAATGGTAAAGGCTACTTCTATGGACGATCTGGATAAAGAATATGGTTTTGACTGGGCGATTGAAATGAATACCATCTTTAAAAATAAAATTACAACACAAGATCATAAAGCATTGATCAATTATGAATCGTTAAGTAAATCTGCAAAATTAGCGATCCCAACACGCGAGCATTATTTACCTTTACTTTATACATTGGCTTTACAGGAAAAAAATGAAACGCCAAAATTCTTTAATGATAAAGCCATTGCAGGGTCATTAACAATGACCTCTGTTTTATTGTCTTCCACTTGAGGAGGCGTACGAAGGACGGAGGAGTATTTCTACTTAGCTTTTTTCTTTTTAGGCAAAACCTCTTCTACAGTTCCTTCTTTATCACCCAGATTTCTGCCCCATTTGGCAATGCTTTCAACAACGGGTAATAATGTTTTACCAAAAGCTGTTAACGAATATTCTACGCGCAAAGGCACTTCTGCAAAAACATGGCGTTTAATAATGCCATCTTCTTCTAAACTTTTTAATTGAAGACTCAACATTTTTTCTGTGATATCCGGAATTTGTTTTCTTAATTCCCCAAAACGCATGGTCTTGTTTCGCAGATACCAAATTACTACTGTTTTCCATTTGCCACCGATAAAGCTCATGGTTACATCCATAGCGCAATGAAATGTATTACCGCGCAATTTGAAAACATATGCTTTACCTTTAATGATCATTTTGCAATTTTTTGTTAAATTATACTACTGTCAAAATTGACAGTTATTGCAAAGGTAAATAAGTGTATATATGTTTGCAACTATAATTTTGATAGTAACAATCGGTGAAGCAGATCAAAGATCGCTTCACCACTTAAAAAAAGAAACAATATGAAAAAAATAGCAATACTTGGAACAGGAACTGTTGGGCAAACATTTGCAACACGTTTAACCAATATTGGTTACGAAGTAATCATCGGAACAAGAAATGTTCAGGAAAAATTATCAACTCCCGGAAAAGACGGTGGCAAGAATGTATTTGCAACCTGGCATGAAGCCAACCCAAAAGCAAAGCTTGGCACGTTTGCGGAAGCCGCAGCATTTGGTGATTTGATCTTAAATACAACACAAGGCATGAATTCTATCAACGCTTTAAATTTAGCAACTGCAAAAAATTTAGACGGTAAAATTTTGATTGACATTGCTAATCCCTTAGATTTCAGCAAAGGTATGCCGCCATGCTTAGCACCGGAGTTAAGCAATACACATTCTTTGGCGGAAGAAATACAAAAAACGTTTCCAAATGCAAAAGTGGTAAAAACATTAAACACGATGTGGTGCGGTATTATGGTTGATCCATCAATAATAAAAGGAGATCATGTAAATTATATTTGCGGAAATGATGAAGCTGCAAAAACAGAAGTAAAAACATTTTTAAATACGCTAGGCTGGAAAGATCAGAACATTCTTGACCTCGGCGACATAAGTTCAGCAAGAGGAACCGAAGCCGTGTTGCCCGTTTGGTTAAGAATCTACGGCGCTAAAAAAATGGGTGCCTTTAATTTTAATATTGTGAGTTGAGTTCGCTCGTCATTGCGAGCGATAGCGAAGCAATCTAACACACAGTGGTTTTAGATTGCTTCTTTCCATTTTGCTACAACGCAAAACCTCCTCGCAATGACGAAAAACTCAAACATTATAAAGCACGATAAACGTTTCGACTCCGCCCAACGTGAAATCTACAAAAAACAAAAAAGTCCCGGTTAGCTGGGACTTTTTATTTGATCAAAAATGAAAACATGAAAATTATTTCGTCCCTACGGGACTTGCTTATTTTTTTTCTTTTTTTTAAAATATTTGCCTCCTACGGAGTCTTTTAAAATACAATATTATAGAAATTTCTCTAACAAACTTTTATTTCCTGCTATTCAACTAATGTATAGTCCCTTTAGGGACTTAATATTATAGAAACATTAGTCATACGATATTTAAGTCCCGTAGAGACGAAATATAAACTAATGATTTTTACCTACAATACACCAAAGTTTAGTCTTCATAAAAAGCTGAAAAAAAGTATATTTATAATACGGATTCCGAAGAATAAGATATGGGTTCAATTATGAGCGGTGCTGATTGAGCCAACAGTAACCCATTAATTCTTAAATAAAAAAACTAAAGCACCAATGTATGGATGATTAAACATTTCTCCACCAAAAAGTATAATTCTTAAAATAGGAGCAGATATAAAAACTAAAAATGGCATTAATATTAAAATTCCATCAAAGTAAAATTTATTTAACCAATGGTTTTTATATTTGTCTTCATAATAATTAATATCCTTTTTGTAAAAAAATCTAAAATAGACATATACGATAGGTAATAAACCAAAAATCAATACATAAACTATTCTAGAAAAATTCAATTCGATTTGCATATTTTTTAAAACTCCATCAATCATCATATAAATAAAAAAAGAATGAAATATAGTATTTAAACCTATATATATAAAAGTCCTATACCAAGGCATACTATCGCTTTTATAAAAAAACCTTGTGTACACTTTATATAATAAAAAACCTAGCATATAAAATAATATATCTTGTAAAAAAACTCTAATTGATCCCAGTAGGTTTAAAAATACATCTTTTGTTTAATATTTCATTATTTTTAATTTTCAGCTTTTTCTGAATGATGATCTATGGTACACCGAAGCTTCTAATTATCGGTGCGCGTGAATAAAAAAAGTCCCGGTGCGTCCGGGACTTTTTATTTGATCAAAAATGATAGCAAGATGTGTTATCTCTCCTTAACCTTCTTGTCTTTCTTCTTTTTGAACTTTTTTTCTTTTTGAAATTAAAAAAATTACGTGTCCAATTTCTTGAGCGGAATTTTTTAGAGTTTGTTTTATTTTTTGAGTTCAGATCGCTTCCACCTGAAAGAGAATTATTAAAATTTTCTTTATTCTTGTACGGATCTGCTTTTATTTCTTTACCTAAGAGCTTTCTGTATTCTTCATCTGCCAGCTTTTGATATTTATGACAAGGACATTGCGGATTGCGCGGGTCATTCATATCAAACCTGCTTTTTAAAGAATCTTCTTTTACAATTGCATTAGCAAAAGAAAACTGAAAGCAAAATAAGACAAAAGTTAAAATTTTCATTGTTATAAATTTTTATCTCACTTCGAGAGTAGTCGAGAAGCGGCTTATGTGTCTCGACTCCGCTCGACATGACAGTATATTATCAAATTGCAGGTTTCTTAATGGTGATCTTTTCTGTAGAACTCCATGTTTTAAATTCATTTGTATAATACAAATACGCTGAAGAAGCCGGCGCATCGTATTCTCCCGGCATCTCTGCCTTAAGATCTAAATTTATTTCTTTAGCGGATGATGGGGCCATTCCTCTATAATAGATCGCAATAGTATTACCTGAAATCTCATAATAATCAAACACTTTTTTCTCCTGCATTTCCTTTAATTGCCAAGGCTGCGCGCTAAATCCTGCCGGAATTCCAATTAGTACCATTGTGCTTGGAATGCCTTCATTCTTTTTGTTGCTAACCGTTGCAGTTAAACGAACGGTCTCGCCTACTTTAACTGATTTTTCTGCGAGCTTGGTTTTAAGATCAACCGCACATTCTTTATTACTGTTTGGTAAAGACGTATTCCAGCTAAAAGCAACTGAATAAGGTAAAGGCGTTTTTACACCGATGTATTTTACTTTCACTGTGTGTTTTCCTTCGCCGCTAATGAATTTTTCAAGACTGTCAATTACAATAGCACCTTTATCTCCGGCTTTATAAGATCTTGTTCCGATCTTTTTATTATCTACGAATAATTCTATTGCGCCATCTTCTGTTGTTTTTTTGCTGTATTTAGCAAACTCTGTTAACGCTTTTAAAGCCAATACTGTACCTTGTGTTGTGCTAAACACACCGTAACCGCTGCGTGCGCTTACCAAGAACTGAACAGCATCGTTTAACTCTTTAGCATTTTTATTTGATTTTAAAATTGCCATAATTGCCATTGCGGTTGTTTCAACTGTTAATGATTGTCCTTGCGAATACGTAATTGAATGTGTTGAGCCTGTCCAGCTGCCATTTTTATCCTGTATAGCTAAAAGCGCTGTCATTAATTCATCGCCTTTCTTGGCATCTTTAAAACTATAAGCCGCGTTTGCCATCATAGCAATTAAATAAGCATCTTTTGTATCTAACGCTTTCTTGCATGACGCAGTAAACTCAGTTTTTACATCTGTGTATCCTGCTTCGGCAACTGCGTAAACAATGTATGCGTTCATTACGTCTTCGCTTATTCTTCCAAAATCGTGATAGGCTTGCGTGTTTCTGGAAAAACCACCTTTACCGTCTTTATGTTTCATGATCCATTCAGCAGTACGATCGATCATTTTTTGATCAACATCTCCACCTGCTTTCTTCATGTCAACAAATTCCATCAGACCAAAAGCTGTAAGTCCCTCGTGGCCGGGCGATGCGCCGAACCATTCGTATCCTTTTTCTTTTGTTTCGAAAGTAACAAGTCGTTTATAACCTCTGTCTAAAAGTGTACCGGCATAAGCAAGTGTTTTATCATCTTTGCTTTCGGTAGTTTTTAGATAGTCTAAAACCATTGCATTGGGATATGCGCTCATTGAGGTTTGTTCAAAACATCCGCCCGGTTCGCGAAGAATACCTTCCACGCCTTTCATAAGATCTGTTACAACATTTGGATAGGCTGTAAATATTGCTTTTGTTGAACCGTTAATTACTTTATTCATTGTGAAAGAAAATTCTTTTTCTACATCTTGTCCAGAGAAAGAAGCTGTAACCGGAAAACCTTTTGGTGCAATTTTAATTTTTTGTGTAAAGGCATCACCTAAGCCACAAGCTTTAAAACCAAGTGTAAATTCACCGTAACCAATTTTATCCAACACTTTATAATCTAAATAAATTGTTTTTGCCTGGCCCGGCATAATTGTTTGAATAGATGGTGTAGTAACGATAGCTTGCAAAGCTGCGGGGGCAGTGATCGCTAATAATCCACCTAAGGGCTTATCTGTATTGTTCTTTAAAGTTAAAGGAATAGATACGATATCTTCTGTAGCAACTTCCACCGGAATTTTTGTTGTCATAGCAAAAGGTAATTGCGAAAAGAAGTTCTTTTCTGCTCTTCCTAAAGTTCCATCTGTTCCAACGCCTTCAACGGTTGTGCGGAAAGAAGTAATATCATCAGAAGTATAAAACTCAATTGTTCTTTTTCCTGAATAACCAACTTCAATATTCGGGTTCCAGTAAATTGTATTTCTAAAATCCGTTCGTGTTTCTACATTCTCATCATTTTTATAAACCGGAGAGGCGAATTGACGCGCACGGTAATATTTTACAAGATTTGCATCGTTGTTAAAGCTACCGCTTAAAACACGGCCACCCTGACCAAATTTAGCATCACGTCTATCCATTACTTCCGCCGCAGCAATTTTTTCAACTTCCTTATCCAAGCTTTTTAAATTCATTTCGCCAGCCATATCCTTGGCGAGTTCTTTCTCGTGTTCAGATTTACCTTCTTCGTTTTTATTTTCTTTTCTTTTATTATCAGCAACTTTTTTTTCTTTTGCAACATCCGGCTGTTTTAAATTTTTAAAATCAACCGGACCGGCCATGTTAGCAGGCACCGCCATCCCTACTGCTTCATTTTGAACAAAGTCATCCATATCGTTTGGAACAGCCATTCCTTTCTTTGCGCTTTTAGAACGTGATGTGGAAGGTCTCGATTTAGTAGATTTGTAATAATTGTTGTAATAATTATTTGGATATAGATACACGGTCATATCCTGGTTATAGTTTTGAATGTATTGGGCCTGATCGCCATAACCCGGTGCTTTAAAAGTTACCGTTTGTGCTGTAGAAAGATCTATGTTCTTTACAAAGAATTTGCCTTCCCAATCGCCCGGAAATTCTAAACCACCGTTAATTTTTACTGCGGCATTGGGAACTATCTTTCCGGTATAAGCATCTAAAACTTTTCCGGAAATAATTGCTTTCTCTTCTTTATAATTTGCAACAGGTAATTCATTCTCAATTAATTTTTCCCAGGTAAAACGTCTCCAGCCAGAGGTCATTAAAAGGTAATCCAAAGCTTTATCAGCTTTCTTTTCCTTTTCATCAAAATAAAATGCTGGCTCTTCTACTTTATCTTTAATGTCCTGTTGTAATAAAAATTGCGATAACATATTGCCCGATTTATCGTCAGCAAAAGAAAGTAACTGATCGTTAACAACAGCCATCGAGAGATTTGCAGGCATTGGCAAGCCACGTTCATCTTTTACAAAAAGTGTCATTTTTACTTTCTCTCTTGGTAAGTATTTTTCTTTATCCGTTTCAACCGAAATATTTAAATGCTTGCCTTTATTAACAAACACTAATCTTTCCGCCCGGGGAATAGAATGTGAATCAAATAAAGTTATCTGTGAAACGCCAATTGGAAAATTAGTTGTTGGGAAAGTAATTTTATTTGTGCCTTTTTTTGCATTAATAACAGTTGTGTAAAAAGATTTACCGCGCACTTGTGCAATTAATGCTAATTCTTCAGTTTCGGTTGAACTAATGTTTAAGGTTAATTCTTCGTCTTTTGAATTATCAATGCCCATGGCGTAACCACGTTTTAAAGCCTCAGGCAATTTAAAAGTTTCTTCAATACCTTCGGGTTTTGTGATCTTAACAATATACTTTTCTGACGCTACAGGATTTAATTTAAAAGCGCCCATCCCCTGGTGAAAACTGCTAAACGTTGTGACAGCAACACCCTTTTCATCCAACACTACTCCTTCAATATCTGCAGGCTTGCCAAACTCATTTAATGCGCGAAAAGCAATGTTATTATCAAAACCACAAAGCAGATCGCCGCCTTCAGGAAACAAAGTAAAATCAATATCGTTTAAAATAATTGGAATAGAGCGGGAAACACTTTCTGTACTTCCGTTATAATCGATCATTACATTTAATAAACCGTCGCTCGTTTCTAATTTTGAAGGTAAATTAAACTTAATGTATTTAATACCCTCTTCGTCTGTTATTTCTGCTTTCTCGATTATTTTTTTACCATCAAGATTGGCAACAAACTTTATTTTATAATCGGCTAACGGTTTATTTTCATTTGTATTTAATTCTAATTTGGCAACTACCTGATCGCCGGCGCCAAATGCC
The DNA here is from genome assembly GCA_943369995.1 of Chitinophaga pinensis. Classification (GTDB taxonomy): domain Bacteria; phylum Bacteroidota; class Bacteroidia; order B-17B0; family Aurantibacillaceae; genus Aurantibacillus. Next base: position 27,784 of record CALRPF020000036.1, on the reverse strand, counting down.
TTTTTCTCAAAATTTAATTTCATTTTTAAATTTGGAAGGATCACATCCTGCACCTGCACTTCTCGTTCAAAAGAATTTTCTTCCCCGTCATTTTTCATCCAGTTTGTGTAGGCTCGGATTTTATAAAGTCCCCCTAAAGCTTCGTTGTCCAAAGAAAAATCTCCGGCGGCTTTCCCGTTTTTTGAAATAAGCGTGATCTTTTTTTCTATCCCACCTTTTGGATTTATTAATTCAACATGTACGATATCGCTTTTATGTGAGGCTTTTAATGTTTGCCCGTCACGCACATAAGCACTAAACCAGATACTTTCGCCCGGTTCATAAAAAGGTTTGTCAAAATGCAAATACACCCTGTCTTCAGGAAGGGCGTCATTATATTTGGTTAATTTCTTTTTTATCATGGTAATAACTTCGTTATCCATGGCCAGCTTATAAACGCTGGTTGGCGTAACCCAGGCGGCAAGCGATAAGGTAAGCAAACCTATTACCGTGTAGCGGGTTGTTTTGGAGGTAAATGATCTTAAATTCATAGCAAAATATAATTTAGTTGTTAGTTTTTCTATTTAGATGCAGATTTTTTAAATATTCCATAAAAAAATAATTAAACGGCCCGAAAAGCTTGCTGTTATTGAAACTATCAACAAATAAAATTTGTATTTTTCTGCTCTTGCGGGTTTTAATTATCGGATATATTGTTATCTTCGGAGTTATGACTGCTATCGGTGAGCCAAAAAAAATAATCACGTCAAAATTTGAAGTGACCTTATTAGAAGATAGTATAATTGAGAATTATATTAAAGCGGGTATAGTGGTTGAATCTGAAGATCTTGAAGAACTAAAAAAGATCAGCTCGGAGCTTGCCGGCCACAAACCCTATGTGATTTTAGTTAGTACCGGAGAATTAGCTTCTTTTAGCAGAGAAGCCAGAGAGCTCTCGGCAAGTAAAACTTTTATTACAAATGCAAGGGCAAAAGCCATTGTTGTAGATTCTATTGCAAAAAAAATAATTGGTAATTTTTATCTTAAAGTAAATAAGCCTTACTTGCAAACAAAATTGTTTTCGGATAAAGCTGAAGCGCTTAGCTGGTTAAGAGGTTTTGTTAAATAAATCAGCCATGAGTTTTATGATCTGGATAAACCCGAACGAATTGCACTAGTTGCAAAGATCAGAGAAGAACTTTTGCTCGATCTTAGGAATAAAAAAGAAGATCATTTTATTACTTATTTTTCTGATGAAGACACCTGCATTCGCAAATCAGCCTATTTTAATATTGGCCGGATCTATTTTGAAAACCCTTCACTTCAAAAAAGAATAACATCTAATCTTAAAAAACTACAAAATCAAAACGACTTTAAAATACGCCAAACCGTTATTAATGCTGCCGGCGAAATTGGCATAAAAGAATTTAAAACTGTTGAACACTTTTTTGACCCCGGCTTATTTGATCAACATCATTCACCACGCAATGCTGTAATTCGTTCTGTCAAAAAAATGGGAGAAAAGATTCCAAAACCTGTTTTAAAATGGACTAAAAAATATTTACATCATACTGATAAAGAAATTCGACGCGAGATTTGCCATGGAATTGAATTACGAGGTAGAAAACATCCCCAGGATGTTTTGCCTTTATTAAAAGCACTTCAGTTTAACACTACACTAAGAGTAAAAAATACTTTAGTACATGTATTCGAACAAATAGCCTATAAAAAAGATTGTCTGCAAATCGTAATCACCGATCTTAATACATGGAAAAATAAAGAATTAGTCTTAAGAACCATTGATGAAATAGTTGATGTACATCATCGTTACAGAAATTTTGCTGCTTTTACCCAAAAAAAGCTATTGCTTATTTAAGTAAACATTACAAAAATAAACCTTAATTCTTATTCTGTATATTTGTATTACAGAAATGAAACTCACAAAATTATTTACAGATTTTTTTGAAAGTGAAAAAGCCGGCGGACTTATTCTCATTTTCTGCACGATCATTTCATTACTTATTGCCAATTCGCCTTTCCAAAGCGGTTATATCCAACTTTGGCATATAAATATTGCAGGCTTAAGTTTAGAACACTGTATTAATGATGGGCTAATGACCATCTTCTTTCTGTTAATTGGTCTTGAATTAGAACGCGAGATCTATAAAGGAGAATTATCAGATCTTAAGTCTGCTTCATTACCTGCCTTTGCAGCGCTTGGCGGCATGCTGGTGCCGGCGGGGATATTTCTCTTATTTAACTTTGGAACAAGCTCGCAAGCCGGGGCTGGCATTCCAATGGCAACAGATATTGCTTTTGCCGTTGGTGTTATTTCTCTTTTAGGAAATAAGATACCGGTTTCGCTAAAAGTTTTTTTAATGGCGCTTGCTATTATTGATGATCTGGGAGCAATAATTGTAATAGCGATTTTTTACACAACATCAATTGCTTATATGAATTTACTAATTGCCTTAGGTATTTTTGGTGTTCTGCTTATTCTTAATCGTTTAAAAATTCACAACCTTTTTCCCTACCTTATAGGAGGAATTGCGATGTGGTATTTTATGCTGCATTCAGGAGTACACGCTACCATTACAGGCGTGCTGCTTGCCTTTGCAATTCCCTTTGGTAATGGTGAAGAAAAATCTTCTTCTTATAGGCTTCAACATTTCCTTCATAAACCCGTTGCGTTTTTTATACTTCCAGTTTTTGCTTTAGCAAATACATGTATTATTATTAACGCCAACTGGCAAGAGGGTTTAACGCAAACAAATAGCCTGGGCATAATTGCTGGTTTAGTGCTTGGCAAACCTTTGGGCATTTGTTTATTTGTGTTTATTGCAACATCATTAGGATTTTCTGTTTTAGGAAATGATCTAAAATGGAAACATATAATTGGTGCAGGAATGCTTGCAGGAATTGGTTTCACTATGTCGATATTTATTACATTGCTGGCATTTGATAATGCAGAAAAAATTGATCAGTCGAAAATCTCCATTTTAATAGCCTCCTTGCTCGCCGGAATACTTGGATTTATCTGGCTAAAACTAGCTTCAAAAAAATCTATAGCTGGCTAAACCAGTTTTTTTCTTTCAGAAAAAAGGATGTAAATAAGAAAAAGAATAATTATTACAAGTAAAAAATTACCCGTAATTAAAAGTGTAAAGCTTGCGTTACTTGCATCTGCTGCGATCTCTTCCGCCAAAGCTTGTTGATCGGTAAATATTTTTATTAAGAATAAATACTGTGCTTTTTGAAAGCCCTCTAAAAGTGGTCGCAAAACATCTCTTCTAAACAACAAAGTTTCGTTCTCGCTCATTGAGCTTAATTGTTTTAAATATTTTCTATACGTCTCTTTATACTTTTGTTCTGCGAATTTAAGGTCTGTGAATAATTTGGTTTTCTCAAAATTATAAAGATCTGCTGTTAATACCTTTTGTTCAATAAGATTGATACTTACCCCGGTTTTCTTCTCCGAATTTTCCAGCATTGATCTGAATTTTTTTACATCTAAACTGTCTGATGAGAAAGTTATGTTTAATAAAGCCCTGTGAATAGTAGAATTTTCTGCCGAAATAGAATTAGTAAATATTACTAGTTCTGTTACCTTTGAAAAAAGATCTCTGTATTTTTTCGTGGTTCTTTTTGTAGTAATATATTGAAACGTTTGAAAAACGATTATGAATATTGCAAAGTATACAAAATACTTAATTTGCTTAAATTCACTTTTAGTGAATTTGGGGCTTTCGTCATTCATTTAGTACAATAAGAGTGGTAATTATGTTTTAAAATTAATTATTTTTTTTAATAAACCACTAGTTATCTAAAAAACTTGCACAATAATACAATCAGCAGCTTTAGGGCTAATATTTATTTCTTTCTTCTGACATACTAATATTATCGAGCCATCAAACTCTTCTATAGACTTTATGCTTATTGAAGCCCCAATTATTAAATGATGTTTGTCAAGGTATTTTAAAAAGGCCGTAGAATGATCGGTAACACCCATTATTTTATAATTGCTCTTAATTTTTACTTCTGAGAGTTTTATAAAATTACTTTTCTGAATCTTTCCCTTTGCATCCGGTATTGGGTCACCATGCGGATCATAAACAGGGTTACCAAGAATTTCAGCAAGCTTATTTATCAATTTATCATTTTTTATATGCTCCAGTTCTTCGGCTACCACATGCACCTCATCCCATCCAAAACCTAATTCTTTTACAAGATAAGTTTCCCAGATCCTGTGTCGTCTCACAATACCAAGTGCCATTTTAGCTCCCGCGGCGGTTAAACGCGTGCCATACGATTTTTCGTAGATCACATATTTTAATTCGTGTAGCTTGCGCAATGCCTCGGTAACAGAGGCCGGGTTAATATTGAGCTTATCGGCTAACTGTTGATTCGTAACCACCAAAGTATTATCCGACGATAGATTGTAGATTGTTTTAAGGTAATTTTCAACAGTTTCTGTTCTCATAAATTAATTTTTAGGCATACCAAAATTACTAATTATAAACTACTAAAAAAATTTGAGCTTTGTATTAAAATTAAATTCATGTTATCAAAACGATATATTCTCTGTTTTTTATTTATTTGCATGATCGCTATCACGGCCTGCAAAAAATTATTGCCAAAAGCGCCGGAAGACGATCAGCTACTGGATGGGCCGGTAGAGGGTTTGACCCCGGAACAAAAAATACAATTTCTGGCCGGTGATGTTGCTTTTAATGACGAGATTTTTACAGCACAAAATGGTTTAGGTCCTTACTTCGTAGCTAATTCGTGCGGCAGTTGCCATCCAGGTGACGGCAAGGGACATCCCTCTACAACACTTATTCGTTTTGGCCAAGCAGATACAAACGGAAATACATTTATGGCAAAAGGCGGCCCGCAATTGCAAAACAGGGCCATTCCGGGTTACGCACCAGAGCAAATTCCTACAGGGGCCACATTCTCAAAATTTACACCACCCGCAAATACAGGTTTGGGGTTTTTGGAAGCTTTGACTGATGCGCAAATACTGGCCAATGCAGATCCTTTGGACGCTAATGGTGACGGCATATCAGGAGTGGTTAACTATGTTAGTCCGCCAAATTATTTTCAACCTAAATCACATCATTTAGTTTCTAATGGAAGATACATCGGGCGTTTTGGAAAAAAAGCCGCAGCAATCGATTTGTGGCACCAAACGGTTAATGCTTATGTTCAGGATATGGGGGTTACCTCAGAGTATGCTTCGTTAGAGCCGGGAATAAATGGTATTATTGGACCTTATGGCGATAACGCGCCTGACCCGGAAATTCCTTCGTCAACAATACAAAATGTTATTTTTTATTTGCGCACTTTAAAAATGCCAATACAGCGCGATCAAAATAACATAAATGTAGAAGCGGGAAAAAATATATTTAAAAATATTGGCTGCGAAAAATGTCATATCGCTAACTGGAAAACCAATAAAGCAGATATTGAGGCTTTGTCTTATAAAGAATTTCATCCCTACACTGATCTTTTATTGCACGATATGGGACCTGCCTTAAACGATAATTATACAGAAGGTATTGCTATGACCGCAGAATGGAAAACGCCGGCATTGTGGGGATTAGGTTTGTCAAAAAACTCGCAGGGCGGAAGTTATTTTTTAATGCATGACGGCAGAGCAACTTCCATTAACGATGCAATTATATTACACGGTGGCGAAGGAGAGAAGAGTAAAAATGCTTATCAAAATCTTTCGCAAAGTGAAAAAGATGATCTTATTAAATTCTTAGAAAGCTTGTAATGAATAGAAAAGAATTTTTAAAAGTTTGCGGTGGTTCTTGTTTAGGCTTAATAGGCATTTCACTCATGAATCAATCCTGTGCCGGAACACACTATGTGCAAAGTGTTGCTAATAATAACCTATTGCCCGTTTCAAAAACCGAATTTATTGAGATCAAAAAAAACAAGACCGAATTCAGAAAGTACATTGTTGTTAAAAGCGACAAAATCGAACAGTCAATTATTGTTTACCGTAAAGCCGATAACAGTTATGACGCTTTATTGCTAAGATGCACGCACCAGGGAATTGAATTGAATGTAAATGGTGATATTTTAACCTGTTCTGCTCACGGCAGCGAGTTCGATAATAAAGGAGAAGTGATACAAGGACCTGCAGACCAAAAATTAAAAAATTTTGCCGTGTCAAGCGACGAAAAAAATATTTATATACAATTAATTTAAAATGAAAAAAATAATATTTCTTATTTTAATTTTTACCGGTCGGCAATTTTTTGCGCAGACAGATTCATCCTTCGTAAAACGTGCTCCAGCAGATACAAGTAAACTAAAAATGAACATGGATGCAGTTTACAATCGCCCATTCTTAACTATGGGTAAATTTCCGGTGGCTGTTGGTGGTTATGTAGAAGCAAATAGTTCTTACTTTGGAACAGACGGTGTTACAGAAGGGTTATCATTTCAAATTCCCCGCTTAACTATTTTTCTTTCATCCTCTATTAAAAAAAGAATAAAATTTTTATCGGAGATAGAATTTGAAGAGGGAGGAAAAGAAATTGCAATCGAATTTGCATCTATGGATATTGAATTACACCCATTATTAAATTTACGTGGTGGTGTGATCATGAATCCTATTGGAGCTTTCAATCAAAATCATGATGGGCCAAAATGGGAATTTATTAGCAGGCCCATCTCTGCAACTACGATCATTCCTTCTACCTGGAGCAATGTAGGTTTTGGTTTATTTGGAAAGTATGCGAAAAATAATTTTGTGTGGGCTTATGAAGCTTACCTGACAAATGGATTTGACGATAAAATAATTTCGAATGCAGAAGGCAGAACCTGGTTACCCGCAAGTAAACAAAACCCTGAACGTTTTGAAGAAAGCTTTAATGGTGTGCCTTTAGTAACAACTAAAACTGCGGTACGCCATAGAAAGATCGGGGAAATAGGCGTATCGTGGATGGGTGGTGTTTATAATAAATTTGAACAAGATGGATTAGTGTTGGATAAACAAAGAAGAATAGATCTTTTTTCTATTGACCTTAATACTACGTTACCAGCTTTAAAAACATATATAACCGGCGAATGGGTTTGGGCTAGTGTAGATGTACCTGGAACTTACTCACAGGCATTTGGCAATAAACTACAGGGCGGATTCTTAGATTTAGTGCAGCCTGTTTTAAGAAAAAAAATATTAGGCTGGGAAAACAGCACATTGAATATTGCCTTCAGAACAGAATATGTAGATTATAATGTTGGAACTTTTAATGAAACAAATACAAATATTGCTGATCATTTAGTTGCCATCGTTCCGGGAATAAGTTTTAGGCCATCACAACAAACCGTTATTCGCTTTAATTACCGTTATCACTGGCAAACAGATCTGTTAGGTAATCCTGCATCAAGAACGGCGGGTTTTCAGTTTGGGTTTTCTACGTATTTTTAAACTGAAAAATAGGTAAAATTACCTATTTCGTACATTCGAAATTTCTTTTATATTTGATATGTATATATAAATTACAAACTAATTAATATCACCAAACTTTATGAGCAATCACATTTTAGCAATTGGCATTGATAATTATAAAGTATGCAATCAACTACATAATCCAGTTAAAGATATTAAGGAGATAGTAAATGTCTTACAAACAAAATATGACTTTGCTCATGAAAACATTACATATTTATTAGATAGTGAAGCTTCATTAAAAAACATTATTGATAGACTTGAATATTACGTAGAGACACAAAATGAAGATGACAATATTATTATACTTTTTTGCGGTCATGGTGATTACGATAAAACTTTAGAATTAGGTTATTTAATGCCTTATGATTCTAGTCCATACGAAAGGCATTCTTGTCTGCCTTATTCCACAATTTTTAATTACATTAAAGTCATTAAATCACATCACGTTCTTTTAATTACTGATTCATGTTTTTCCGGAAGCCTATTCAACTATCGTGGGGCAATGGAAACGGCAAAAGACAAACTCGACAGAATCCCCTCGAAATGGGCTATCTCTTCTGGAAGAATAGAACCTGTTCTTGACGGTAAACCTGGTGATAACAGTCCATTCGCAACGTCATTAATAAATATTTTAACTTCAAATGAAGAAGAATTACTGAGTGTCTCCGATGTAACAAATAAAATAATCTCTGAAGTTGCTGGAAAACAAGACCAAATTCCTAGAGGTGAACCATTGCAACCCTTAGGGCATAAAGGCGGAGAGTTCATTTTCAAATTAAAAAAACCAACTAATTTAAAGGAAATTAGTAAAAACAATCTTCCTCAAACTGAACTTGAGAGTTTGAAAGAAATTTTAAATATTCATTATGATTTAATGGCAAAAAAGGAAGACGCCGATAACGAAAATAAAACAGGAACAAGTCGGCGGATTCAACAAGAACTTAATAACGTCGATAGCATTCTGAATAAGGAACTTATAAAAGAATTAGAAAACCAGAAAAGCAAAATTTCAACAACAGAAAATATTGAAGCTGTTTTCGGAAAAGATGTTATTGAAATTCGAAAAAAAATAAAAGATATTGTTTTACTGAAAAATCAAATTGTTAGGAGTCAAAAATATGAAGAAGCTGCGCGATTGAGGGATACTGAAAAACAATTATTAGACAGTTTGTCAAAATATAAAACATTCTACGAAATAGTTGGGAATCTAGAATTAACAGAAAATAGCATTTTTAGAGATTATTTTATTTCAACTACTGCAATTGATTACCTAGTAACCTCAAAGGAATCTAGATTAACACCACTTAAGCAAAATATTGAAAAATCATTTAGTGACGCTTTATTTATACATTTATCTTATAAAGAAGCTCGAATATCTATTTACACATACCAAGTAAGCTTCGAGAAAATCATAAATAACATAAGAAAAATGTTTATGGACGAATAAAAAAATTAAACCGTCGCGTTCATTTGTTCCCAAAGCATATCTTTTAGCTGAACCAGATTTTTTTGGCTTGCTGATGAAAAGAAAATAAACGGTACTTTGTTTTTGCCTGTCAATCGCTTTTTAAGATCAGCAGTCATTTCTTTTTCTAATTCATCATCCAGCATATCTGCTTTGCTTATTGCAAGAATTCTTTTTTTATCTAACAGCTCGGGATTGTATTTTTTTAGCTCGTTCAATAAAATTTTATATTCATCTACAACATCTTTGCTATCGCAACTCACTAAAAATAATAAAGAAGAGTTTCTTTCAATATGTCTTAAAAAACGTAAGCCTAAACCTTTTCCTTCGTGTGCGCCTTCGATAATACCGGGGATATCGGCCATTACAAAACTTTTATCATCACGGTAACTTACAATTCCTAAATTAGGAACTAAGGTTGTAAAAGGGTAATTTGCTATTTCGGGTTTTGCAGCACTTACTACAGATAGTAAAGTGGATTTACCGGCGTTTGGAAATCCAACCAAACCAACATCGGCCAACACTTTTAATTCTAAAATTTTCCATTCCGATTTTCCTTCTTCGCCGGGTTGCGCAAAGCGTGGGTTTTGCTGAACGCTGTTCTTAAAATTCGCGTTTCCTAAACCACCTCTTCCGCCTCTTACTAAAATCACTTCTTGTCCGTCTTCAGTAATTTCACATTCTATCTCACCGGTTTCTTCATCGCGTGCAATAGTTCCTAAAGGCACTTCCAAATATTCATCTTCACCTTCTTTACCAGATTTATTACTACTCGATCCGTTTGCTCCGGCTTCCGAAACAATATGTTTACGGTATTTTAAATGTATTAAAGTCCACAGTTGTTTGTTGCCACGTAAAATTACATGCCCCCCTCTTCCACCATTTCCACCGTCGGGGCCGCCAAAGGCAGTTAATTTATCGCGGTGAAAATGTACAGAACCCGCGCCGCCTTTACCACTGCGGCAACATATTTTAACGTAATCAACAAAATTATTATCCATCTTCTCTTGGCTCCAAATAAAAAGCCTAATGCTTAAAACGCATCAGGCTCTAATATGTTTAATTTATTATTTTCTTTTTTTAGTTGCTTTTTTTGCTTTTGATTTAGCAATTTTCTTAACTACCTTTTTTGGTGCAGTTTTTTTAGAAGCAACTTTTTTCTTTGCTGCTTTTTTTACCGCTTTTTTCGGCGCTGCTTTCTTAACTACCTTTTTTGCTTTCGCTTTTACAGGTGATTTTTTAGCAACTGCTTTTTTCTTTGGTGCAGGTTTTGCCTTCTTCGCTGCTTTTTTAGGAGCAGGTTTCGATTTTTTTGCAGGTTTTGCTGTTTTTTTTGCAGCAGTTTTTTTTGTTACAGCTTTTTTTGCCGGAGTGCTTTTTACATTGCTATTTTTTGCTGCTTGTTTTTTATTTTCTTTTTCTTCCTCCGCCTCTTCGGCTTCAATGCGTTTAATGGCATCTATCTCCAATAACAATTCCGGTTCCATTTCACTTGCAACTTCAAAATCCTGAATGGTAAGATCCAAATGTTCCAAATCGCTTTCTAAAGCGGTAAGGTCCATCTCTGCATTTAAAAAAGTAATGCGATCAACTAATGATTTAAAAATTCCGTCAATAGTTCCTATGCCATCAATTGAATGGAATTTGCCTTGTTCGCTATAAAAATTTTTTAATGGTAAAGTTTTATTATTGTATTCCTGTATACGACGACGGATAATATCTTCATTTCTGTCATCAGCACGTCCGCTCGATTCGCCGCGCTTTAATAAACGCGCCGTTAATTCTTCATCATCCACCTCTAAAGCAAGCATACCACTAATACCGGTACCTTTCTTTTGTAAAAGATCATCCAGCGCAATTGCCTGCGCAGTTGTTCTTGGGAAACCATCAAAAATAAAACCTTTGGCATTGGTGTTATCATCCAGCTTTGATTCTATCATACCAATAACAATATCATCACTTACTAATTCACCTTTATCCATTATCTCTTTGGCTTTTTTGCCCAAAGCGGTTCCCCTGTCAATTTCACTACGTAAAATATCGCCTGTGCTTAAATGCACTAATCCGTACTTACTAATTAAGTTTTCTGACTGTGTACCTTTACCTGCTCCCGGAGGGCCAAATAAAACAAGGTTTAGCATTTTTTTCATGGTTTTAATTTTTAGTTTTTTATGCGAGAACGTATATCTCTTTTAAGTTTCTTCCAAGTCCGTCATAGTCCAAACCGTAACCTATCACAAAATCATTTGGAATTTTCATACCGTAATAATCGATCTTAAATTCTTTTGTATAGGACTCTGGTTTTAATAATACAGTTGCAACTTTAATTTGTTTTACATTTTTTCTGTTTAATACGGTAATTAATCTTTCTAAAGTAATTCCGGTATCAACAATATCTTCAATGATCACTACACTTCTTCCGCTAATATCTTCAGACAGGCCAATTAATTCTGTAACTGTACCGCTGCTGGTTGTGCCATGATAACTTGCCACTTTAATAAAAGAAATTTCGCAGGGAATAGTAACTTCTTTTAAAAGATCGGCCGCAAACATAAAAGACCCATTTAAAACTACTAAAAAAACCGGTAGGTCTTTTTGCAAATCTTTATTTATTGAATCAGCAATTTTCTTAACAGCTTCTGAGAGTTGTTGTTGCGAAATATATGGCTTAAATTGCTTATCTTTTATAGTTATGAGTTCACTCATGGGGCAACAAATATAAGGTTTTTTGATATTCTGTATATTTGCACAATGGCAGAAACGGGAAAAAATATTGATTTAGCGGCAGATCTGCTATTAAAGGGCAAACTGGTGGCTATACCAACCGAAACGGTATATGGCCTGGCCGCCAATGCGCTTAACGAAAAGGCTGTGCTTTCTGTTTTTGAAGCCAAACAAAGGCCCTTTTTTGATCCTTTGATCATTCATGTGCCAACTATTGAAAATATTGCTAAATACGCTGTTTTAGAGGATGATCGTTTACAAAAGCTGGCAAATGCCTTTTGGCCAGGGCCTTTAACACTATTACTGCCCAAAAAAGAGAGTATTCCGGCCATTGTAACATCAGGATTGGAGCAGGTGGCAGTGCGCATTCCAAACCATAAGCTTACGCTTGAGTTATTAAATACAATAAATGTTCCTTTGGCTGCACCAAGTGCCAATCCATTTGGGTATGTTAGTCCAACCGAACCTGCGCATGTAGAAAAACAGTTAGGCAATAAAATTGATTATATACTGGATGGTGGTGCCTGTGGTGTTGGACTGGAATCGACCATTGTAGGCATTGAGAACGATAAAGTTTGTGTGTTTCGTTTAGGCGGATTAGCAATTGAAGAAATTGAAAAAATAATTGGTAAAGTTGAATTGATGATCAATACATCAAGTGACCCAAAAGCCCCGGGGCAATTAAAAAGCCATTATGCCCCTAAAAAACCTTTATTTATTGGCGATATAAAGGAGCTTATTGAAAAAAATAAAGAAAAAAAAATAGCTATTATTTGTTTTGGTGAAGAGAATTTTTCAAAACAAGATCATCTCATCTTTAATCTTTCAAAAACAAAAGACCTTGGCGAAGCAGCCATTAATTTATTTAAATATTTAAGGCTTGCTGACGAAAGCGGCGCTGACGTTGTATTTTGCGAAAAATTACCGGACGAGGGTTTAGGCAGAGCAATAAATGATCGTTTAAAAAGAGCGGCTTTTTAACTACTCTACAATAATTTTTTTAAACCTGGTTGTATTCTCACCTTTAATTTCTAAGGTGTAGATACCGGGATTTATGTCCTTTACATCAATATTAATGTATTGATCATAAAAAGACATTTCGCTTACTTTTCTTCCTGTAATGTCAATTAAAGAAACTTTATAATCGGCACACTTGCTCATGCTAATGTTTAAATTCTCGTTTACCGGATTTGGAAAAAAATTAAATTCAAAATCATTTTCATATTCTGCAATACCAACCGAAGAGGTATTGGTATACCATATTGGCGAGGTTACTATCCATTGACCATCATCCTGTTTTATCTCTGCAAAATAGTAATACTCTACATTAGTTTGCATCGCGCTTACATCATTATATGTAGCCGTGTTATTATTTAAAGATGTATAAACAACGGTTGGCAGTGTGCCGGTATTATTATTAATTCCTTTCCAGATCTTAATACTATCCGCCTGCTCTCCATCCATATCGTTGTGCACCACATTAAAAACAGGATTCGTGCTTCCTGTTAACACAGAGCCCATAATATTGCCATTCATATTAAAATCAATTTTTGCGTTCCAATCATCGCTGCCATAAAAATGCATTTGCTGCATAGCAGTGGTTAAGTTAGCGCGCGTTAAAGAAGGCATTAAAACAACTAATCTTCCACCCGTGCTTCTGCCAAAAGTGGTGTAATGGTTATCGTGATCGTAACCAATACCAAGATGATAACCAACAGACAATAATTTTTTATAATACGCAAAATAATCGCCAAGAGGATAATCGCTATAATCTGTAAAGGTGCTAAATGCTAACCCGCTGCGCAATGGCGTGCCAACGATGGCGCTGTCGTAAGCAGCGTTGTAAGCAGAATATGCTAGTGCTGTTGCAGAAGTGCCATTGGTTGAGTAATCACTAAAGCCGGGATGCGCAAGATAACAAAATGCGTTGGGATCATTTTTTACTTTTCTAAAAATACCATCGTAATCTGTTTTTGCATTAAAGATATCGTAGTTGTTTCCTATAACGCCCGGCACCGAAGTTTCCCAACCTATTAGCTGGTTAATGCCATAAATAATAAGATGCCCGTTGTAAGTTGAAGAAACGCCCCACTCCATTCCAAACAATGCTAAAAAAGTTCCATCCTGATTGGCCGCATTTGCCATGTTTAATCCCTGCACATAATTTTGTTTTCTGAAGCCGGGGTTTTTACTGTTTGAATAATGATTGTGTTCTGATACGCCTAAAAAATTAAAATTCTGACTTAGCTGCGCGTAGGGATATGCGCCCGCCGGAGTACTTACACCGGAAGAAACCGAATCTTTATTACCATCGCTAAAAGCAGTGTGTGAATGTAAATTGCCAAAGTAATAATTATAGGTTTGCGACCTAACAGTATATGTTGCAACTAAAATTAAAAAGAAAATAGATCTCATTGATTAAAGGTAACAAATAAATAGATGTGTTATATCGATCTTTTTCATTTAACAATTCCTTTACGTTTTTCTGCTTATCTTTAATCTACCTTAACAATTAAGTTATTATGAAAAAAACATTTTTATTTTGTTTTCTGATTTTTGGAAGTTTTATGTTTGCTCAATTTCCAAATGTTTTAATCAGCACATTAAATCAACCCGAGGAGGTTTCTATTGCCATAAATCCAAAAAACACCAATCAAATAGTAGCCGGTTCTAATTTAAAAAATGCTTATAGAAGCAATGATGGTGGCGCTACCTGGAGCTACCAGACACTCGCCTGCAATGCTTACGATGTTTATGGCGACCCGGTTATGATATGGGATACAGCAAATGCCTGTTATTATATTCATCTATCAAATCCAAATCCAGCTATAACACCCGGTGGTACATGGGTTGACAGAATAGTAGTGCAAAAATCAGGCAATTTTGGACAAACATATACAACTTGCGTAGGCGTAGGAAAAAATGGCGCTAAAGTGCAAGATAAAGCCTGGGCGGTTGTTAACCCTTATAATAATGAATTTCACATGACCTGGACTCAATTTGATAATTACGGAAGTTCAAATGTATTAGATAGTTCAATAATTTTATATTCCAAATCAAGCGATGGTGGAAATACTTTTTCAGTTCCAAAACGCATTTCAAAATTTGCAGGAAATTGTATTGATGCCGATTCTACTGTTGAAGGCGCGGTGCCGGCTGTTGGGCCGCTCGGCGAAATTTATGTTGGCTGGGCCGGACAAAATGGATTGATGTTTCAAAAATCTACCGATGGTGGCACAACCTGGCTGCCAAACGAACAAGTTGTGAATGCTTTTCCGGGAGGATGGGACTACAGCGTTAGCGGTTTATACCGTTGTAACGGATTACCCTTTACATTTTGCGACCTCAGCAATTCGCCGTATCAAGGAACCATTTATATGAACTGGAGTGATAAAACAAATGGTGTAAATGATGGAGATGTTTGGATCACGAAATCCACCAATGGCGGAACAACTTGGAGCGCGCCCTTTAGGGTGAATGATGATGTGCCGGGCAAACAACAATTTATGAGTGCCATGACCATTGACCAGGTAACGGGTTATGTGTATGTTCTTTTTTACGATCGCCGAAATTATGCTTCTGGAAATAACACAGATGTTTACATGGCTGTATCTACAAATGGTGGCGCAAGTTTTACAAATTACAAAGTTAATGCCAATCCTTTTTCGCCAAACGCGGGTTATTTTTTTGGTGATTACATCGGCATCTCTGCGCACAATAATGTGGTGAGGCCAATTTGGATGCAAATGACCAACAGTGGCGCTCTTAGTGTTTACACAGCTTTAGTGAGTCCTTTATTGTTAGGTATCGAAAACAAGAAAGAAGAAAATCTCGGATCACTAAAAGCATCTCCCAATCCATTTAAAACGGAAACAGTAGTTGAGTTTACGTTAACAAAAGAAGCTAAATTAACCATTCAGTTAGTTGATAACGTTGGAAAAATAATTAAAGAATTAGTAAGCTCTAAAAACTACTTTGCCGGAAAAAATAAAATCATCATCAACGCCCAGGAAGACAATTTAAAACCCGGAATTTATTATGTTGCTTTTTACGGTGATGAGAAAAGTAAGTTTACGAAGATTGTGACGGAGTAATCACTTACTGATTAAAAAATCCGCGCCAAAGAGTTCCGAGCGCGTGAGCGATTGCAATGGAAATCCTTTTTATGAGGTTACGAATAAAAAGATTGGAATGTAAAGCGCGACCCGAAGGGGCACGCCCAAATTAAAAAGGGAATAGTGAAAAAATTTTATTAAGTTTTTTAATTTTTATAAATCAAAACTTAGTTGGCAAACCTCTTTTAGTTCGCCATTCAACAATTGGCTTAAATGGGCCAAATTTATGTTGTATCTCAGGAAAAGTGTCGATGTACGGGCCAACACCATAATCAATAGGTTTTGTTTTTATATTCGGATAATTGACTGCACCATTATTTATGGGGCGTTTATGAATTCTATCATCATTAACAAAAGCTGCTACATCAAAAGCTTCCTCTCTGGTTAGATAAGGTTTTTCGTAAGTAGCTTTACCGTTTGGCATATTGCAATAAATAAAAGTTGCCGCTTTAACTACCCTATGCATACTGCTGCCGGGCTGGTAACTTTTAAGGCCCCACAAAGGTGGATACTCATAACACACATTATCGCTACGCATTTTTCCTTCTCCATCAGCGCCGTGGCAGGATAAACATTCTCTTTTGTAAACGGCCTCGCCTTTTACCGGATCGGCCGCAATATCAGGAAGCTCTAAGTCCAATGGACGATCGCCTTTTATATGTTTATTTACCTGCGTATTTTGACCTACCCATTTTATGTAACAAATTATGGCGGTCATTTCTTTACTTTCAATAGGCAAGGGTTTACCACTGTGCGGCCTTTCTATACAATTATTAACACGTTGCGATAGCGATAAGATTTTATTTTCACGCGCACGATACTGTGGATATCTTGCGTGTGTGCTGGAAAAATTACATCCGTACAAAACAGTACCCGCTTTTAAATGGCAATTGGTACAATTCATAAAATTTGCCGTGTACTTGCCAACTGTGCCATTTGGGCCAATATAAAAAGCTGTATTTAGCACTAATTGCCTACCATACTTTATAGCGTTCCCCTCTTCGTTATCGGGAATGTCGTTTGTATCCGGAGCTTGCCACATCTCTTCGCCAGACGGTTTTATTTCGTTTAAAAGAGTAGTTTCCTTAATAACAGTGGGCTGCTCGTTTTTAACTTCAGTTTTACAGGCAAGCAAAACGCACAAAAAAATTGCGCCTGCAAAAAATGTTTTTAGTACTGCTTTCATTTTGCTACAAGTTCTATTAAAATAATAAATTTAACTCTAAAAATAATTATCTAATATTTATGAATTAAATATAAAAAATGAATCTTAAATATTTAAAAAACTGTACCGACTTATTTTTTATAGATCAGAGCCACGGCATAAGCATTCACCCCTTCGCCTTTGCCCACATAACCAAGTTTTTCATTGGTTGTAGCTTTTATAGAAATCTCATTAGGTGTAACTTCCAAAATTGGCGCAAGAATTTCCTGCATCTTTTTTATGTGCGGATTTATTTTTGGATCTTCTAAACTTAAAGTGGCATCAATATTGCCAACGTAATAATTATTTTCTTTTAAAAGCTTTACCACCTCTGCTAATAAAAATTTACTGTCGGCACCTTTGTATTTCGGGTCTGTATTAGGAAAATGAAAACCAATATCACGTAAATTGGCAGCACCTAATAAGGCATCGCAAATGGCGTGTAATAAAACATCAGCATCGCTATGGCCAACACAACCTTTATTAAACTCCAATTTAATGCCGCCTAACCAAAGCTCTCGCCCTTCGCCCAAAGGATGCACATCATAACCAAAACCAACTCTGATATTCATATTACTCATTTATTGTACAAGATGTAAAAGTTGCACTTGCGTTTCTGTTAACATTTTCAGCACAAAGTTCTTTTGCCCTGTTTTTGGCGGCAGATACTGTTCCCACTTTCAATGACTGTCCCTTTTCTGTTGTACAAGTGCAATCATAAGTTTTATGACAATCTGTAAATATGATCAAAAGAACTGCTCCGAAGATTTTCATTTACTGCTGTATGTTACATTTAGTATTTGCGGTAGAAAGATCCTGGCAATATTTTTTTGCTTTAACACGCGTAGATTCTATTTCGCCGGCAAGGTAAGTAGTGTTAGAGTTTTTACATTCGCACACATAATTTTTTTTGCAGGAAGAAAACCCTACTGATAAAAAAAACGAAACAAAAATTATTGCTTTCATAATACCAAATTTAATTTATGCTTTAATTGCCTCTACCCCGGGCAAAGTACCTTGCTCAATATATTCTAACAAAGCCCCTCCACCGGTACTCACATAACTTACTTTATCGGCTAAATTATATTTATTAATGGCTGCCACACTATCCCCTCCACCAATCAAGGTATACGCGCCATTTTTTGTTGCGTCTACAATATCAAAGGCGGCTTGTTTAGTGCCATTTTCAAAGCTGCTCATTTCAAAAACACCCATTGGGCCGTTCCATAAAATGGTTTTTGAATTTTTAATAATATCGCCGAACATTTTTATTGTTTTTGGTCCAATATCCAAACCCATCCAGCCATCAGGTATTTTATCAATATCTATTTCTTTTTTATTTGCATCATTTGCAAAATTATCCGCAATAATTGCATCCACCGGTATACATAAATTTACGCCTTTTGTTTTTGCTTTACTAATTAATTCTTTTGCAATCTCTAAACGATCATCTTCGCAAAGTGACTTACCAATTTGCCCGCCCATTGCTTTTACAAAAGTAAATGCCATACCGCCGCCAATTAAAATATTATTGGCCTTACCCATTAATTGCTCAATGATTAAAATTTTATCGCTCACTTTTGCGCCACCAACAATTGCCGTAAAAGGTTTTTGTGTTTGGTTTAATACTTTATCAATACTAGCCACTTCGCCAGCCATTACAAAACCGAAACATTTTGCTTCGGGCTTAAAATATTTTGCTATAACTGCTGTTGAAGCATGCGCACGGTGAGCGGTACCAAAAGCATCGTTCACATAAATATCGCCATGCTTGCTTAATTTTTGTGCAAATTCTTCGTTACCTTTTTCTTCTTCTTTGTAAAAACGTAAATTCTCCAATAACAAAACTTCGCCACTTTTTAGTGCGGCAGATTGTTGAAAAGCTTTTTCGCTAATGCAATCATCTGCAAATAAAACGGGTGTTCCTAATTGTTTGCTTAACTCTGCAACAATATGCTTTAATGAGTATTTATTGGTTGGCCCTTCTTTCGGGCGGCCCAAATGGCTCATCAAAACCAGGCTGCCACCATCCTTTAAGATCTTTTTTAAAGTGGGAATTGCTGCGCGGATGCGGGTAGAATCGGTTACTTCAAACGCATCGTTTAAAGGCACATTAAAATCAACGCGAATAACTGCGCGCTTGTTTGAGAAATTTATAGAATCAACTGTTTTCATATAGTTAAGATAAATTTAAACTAATTTTTTTAAACTTTTTTCAAAAGCAATTATTGTTTTGTCAAGATCCTCATAAGAGTGCGCCTGACTAACAAAACCTACTTCGTAACCACTCGGGCCAAGATACACAGCATTCTCTAAAAGCGCGTGATAAAGGGTTTTAAAATAACTCATGCTATTGGCATCAATTTCATCGGCATTATTTATTGTTTCTTTTTCGGTAAAGGCGATCCAGAAAATAGAACCTAAACTAAATAACTTAAATAATTTAAATGGATTTATTTTATTGATCCCATCTACAAGATATTTTGTTTTTATTTCTAGATCAGCATAAAAATTTGGGGCAAGACATTCTGTTAACTGGGCAATACCAGCACTCATAGCCACAGGGTTACCACTTAAAGTTCCTGCTTGATAAACCGCGCCTTCAGGAGAAATATTACTCATAATTTCTTTACTGGCACCATAAGCACCAACCGGGAATCCACCGCCAATTATTTTTCCGTAAGTAATAATATCGGGTTGAATATTGTATAAACCTGCAACACCGCAAAACCCCATTCTAAAGCCACTGATTACTTCATCAAAAATTAAAAGTGTTTTGTTGGCAGAACATATCTCGCGTAAAAATTCTAAAAATTCTTTGCCCTGCAATAACAAACCATTGTTTGCAGGAACCGGCTCAATAATAATGCAGGCAATTTCGTTCTTAAATTTTTCGAAAGCTTCTTTAACAGCTTCTTTATTATGCAAAGGCACAGTAATAGTTTCGTTCACGAAACTTTCGGGCACACCTGCGCTACTGGAGTTACCAAAGGTTACAAGACCACTGCCCGCTTTTACCAAAAGCGAATCTACATGGCCGTGGTAACAACCTTCGAACTTTAAAATTTTATTTCGTTTTGTAAAACCGCGCGCTAAACGAATAGCGCTCATAACAGCTTCTGTACCACTGCTTACAAAACGAATCTTTTGTATGAATTTATTGTTTGATAAAATAAGATCTGCCAATTCATTTTCTAGTTTGGTAGGCGCGCCAAAAGAAGTTCCGTTGCGCATTGTTTTATCAACGGCATTTAAAACTTTATCGTTAGCGTGACCTAAAATTAATGGGCCCCAGCTGCAGCAATAATCAATATATTCATTTCCATCAGCATCCCAAATATGTGAGCCTTTTCCTTTTTCGATAAATAATGGATTACCTCCAACACTTCGAAATGCGCGAACCGGAGAATTTACACCTCCGGGAAAATAATTTTTTGCTTTCTCAAAAAGCTGAGCCGACTTACTTGTATCCATTAGAAAAATTTTGTCAAAATTAGACAAATAAAACAAGGTTTGGAAGGTTTAAAAGTTTAGAAAGTTGAAAGTTATTGAAGCGTGTTTAATAATGATAATAAAATTTAGACTTTAGCTTTATTAAGTTGCTTTATCAAGTAACTTTCTAAACCTTAATAACTTTCTAAACTTTTAACTTATTACAAAAAGTGTTAAAGCGGCTATTAAAAATATTTTTTTTATCATTGTGGTTCAATAATTGATAACTTTACCTAAACACTAATAACATGAAAAAAATTATTTTGGCCCTTTTAGTAGTAACAGCGTTTGCTTTTACTTCATCACGTGGAGACGGTGATAAAATTCCTGCAATTACAGTAAAAAAACTCGATGGCAGTAAAATAAGCACTAGTACATTTTCTAACGGTGGAAAACCTATAATCATTAGTTTTTGGGCTACCTGGTGTAAACCTTGTAAAAAAGAATTAGATGCAATACAAGAAAATTACAGCGAATGGACGAAAGAAACAGGTGTTAAATTAATTGCCATTAGTATTGATGATGCCCGCAGCGCCGGAAAAGTAGTTACCGACGTAAAATCAAAAGGCTGGGATTATGAAGTTTATATTGACGAAAACTCTGATTTTAAACGTGCTATGAACGTAAACAATGTGCCTCACACATTTTTAGTGGATGGTACCGGTAAAATTGTTTGGAGCCATAATTCCTACACCGAAGGTGATGAAGATGCCTTATATGAAAACGTTAAAAAACTGGCTAAAGGCGAGGCTTTATCGCATTAACTACCACTTATAAATAAGGGAAATAATTTTTTGTTTTTAACACAAAAATTACCTTATTTTACCGCATGCTAAAAAAATATTTTAAAAGTAGCCTTACAGCTACTTTTTTATTGATGGCCTTGCTAAATGCTTTTAATACTAGAGCGCAGAGCATTGCAGATGAAGTAAATTCGGTACACGGCTATTTTCAGATAGACGCCCAATACTATAAGCCTGACACGTTAATTGGCGCCCCTCCTGTGCCAGAAAAAATGCTTTCCAATGCGTTTGGAAACATTAATTACACGAAAGGTAAATTTTCTGCTGGTGTAAGATATGAGGCTTATAATAATGTAATGCAGGGTTTTGATACCCGTTACAAAGGCCAGGGGATCACAAACCGTTTTGCCCGTTACCAGGATGAATTATTAGACATTACTGTTGGTAATATTTATGAGCAGTTTGGCAGCGGTTTATTATTAAGAACTTATTACGAGCCGGGTTTATTGTTTGATAATTCTTTGGACGGAATCCGTGTTATTTCTAATCCTTATAAAGGCTTTACATTTAAAGGCATGGTTGGCAAGCAACGATCATTCTTTACTCTTGGCCCGGGCATTGTACGTGGCTTTGACGGGGAATGGAATATTAACGAAACATTTGATACACTTACACAGAACATTAAAACCAAAGTTATTTTAGGTGGCAGCTTTGTAAGTAAATATCAACCTGACGAAAATCCCGATTTTAATTTACCTGAAAATGTTGGGTCTTATGGTGGAAGAATGAATATTATAAGAGGAGGTTTTAATTTTTTTGCTGAATATGTGCAAAAAGAGAACGATCCGAGCCTTTCCAACTCAAGTGTAGTAGGTGGGAAATCATATCTTAGTTACCAGCAAGGCGATGCCATGTTTTTTTCTACTTCTTATGCCACAAAAGGGTTTTCTATTTTATTACAAGGAAAACGCATTGATAACATGAGCTTCAGAAGCGATCGCGATGCATCCTTACAAAACCTTTTAATTAATTATTTACCTGCCACAACCAAACAGCATACTTATTTAATGCCAGCTTACAATCCTTACGCCACACAACCAAATGGCGAAGTGGGTGGCATGTTAGAAATTCAGTTTAAAGTGCCAAAGGGCTCTTTATTAGGAGGTAAATACGGAATGGATGTGACTTTAAATGCTTCGCAGGCAAATTTATTGAGCCAGATAAATGTAAACGACAGTTTAACAACCTCTAAATTATACCGCACTAATTATGAAGAATTTGGGAGTGATCTTTATCACGATTTTTTTATTGAGATTACTAAAAAATTCTCTAAAAAATTTAAAGCTACGTTTATGTATAGCAACCAATTTAACAATATTAACATAGTACAACACAATACACCCAAAGGACCTTATAAGAACGCACTTTCTAATATCGAAGTACTTGACCTTACTTATAAATACAAATCAAATTCGGCCATTCGTTTGGAGTTACAAGGTATGCAGCGCGATAACAGTGATACGTTAAATTTGGGGAGTTGGGTTGTTGGTTTAATTGAATGGACGCCAACCACGCATATATTCTTAGCAGCAATTGATCAATATAATTATGGTAATCCGGTTGAATCTTTAAAACTACATTATGTTTATTTTAGCGCAGGTTATACCAGCGGGCCACATAGAATCTCTTTGAGTTATGGTAAACAAAGGGCGGGTATTTTTTGTGTTGGCGGGGTGTGTAGAACTGTTCCTGCAAGTAATGGTTTTGCTATTTCAATTACCAGTAGTTTTTAGTATCTTTATATTATATAAATAAATTGAACATGAAAAAGTTAATCTCACTATCCATCATTTTAATAATAGTATTTTTTTATTCATGTGATAGAATAAAAAGCCCTATCATCAAAAAAAATACAATTGAAGGAACCAATTTTGTTGTAAAAAACAATATAGTAGTTAGTAATACTAAAAAAACATTATTAGAAGATTTTACAGGCATGAAATGTCCAAATTGTCCGGACGGTACGGTGGTTGCAAAAAACTTATTAAATACCTATGCCAATAATCTTATTTTAATTGCAATACACGCGGGTCATTTTGCATCTCCCTACGGAGTATATACCGCAGACTATAGGACAAACGCGGGCGATATTTGGAATGGAACTTCGGGATTTCAAATAAATTCATACCCAACTGGTATAATAAACCGTAAAGCTTACGCTCCAAACGATTTACGCAATGTAGCCTCGGCATGGAGCACGGTAGTTTCAATCGCTAATAACGATCCTTTTATTGTTAAACTGGATGTAACAACAAGTTATGATACTACCAATGGTGCATTAAATACGGATGTGAAAGCTATTTTTAAAACCGCGTATTCTCCAAATCTTAATGTTTCTATATTGGTTACAGAAGACAGTATTGTTGGAAAGCAAGATGATAAAGGGGTAGAAATAGATGATTATGAATTTGAGCACATGCTTCGCGGAGCAGTTAATAGTACATGGGGTGAAGCATTAACAACTTCACCAAAAGCAGCCGGCGATACCGTTAAATATTCATACAATGGTTTTAATTTAAAAGGCATGGCCTATACAATTGACAAACCAGATCCTACACCTGATGTTGTTAAGCCGATTATAGTTAATGATAAAAAAATTACGGTAATTGTATTTGTATTTAACTCAGTTACCCGCGAAGTTTTACAAGTTGAAAAAGTTAAGATCAGGTAAAATAAAAATTAAAACAAAAAAAGGCGGCTTAAAGTTTAAGCCGCCTTTTTTTATGAAATTATTAAAAAAAATTAATACTGTTCTTTATCGCTCGGAAAATCTTTGCTTTTTACATCGGCAATGTATTGTTTAAAGGCATTACCCATACTTTCGTACAAATTTAAATAACGACGTAAAAAACGCGGGCTGAATTCGTGCGTCATACCTAACATATCGTGCGTTACCAAAACTTGTCCATCTGTGCCTGCTCCTGCTCCAATACCAATTACAGGAATAGAGATACTTTGTGAAACTTTTGTTGCAAGCGTAGCAGGAATTTTTTCTACCACTAAAGCAAAACAACCGTATTGCTCTAATAATTTTGCATCTTCCAATAAGCGGTCGGCCTCATCTTCTTCTTTTGCTCTTACATTATAAGTTCCGAATTTATAAATGCTTTGCGGCGTTAAACCCAAGTGGCCCATTACCGGAATACCTGCGGTTAAAATACGCTCTATACTTTCTTTAATTTCCCGCCCACCTTCTAATTTAACGGCATGAGCCCCGCTTTCTTTCATTATTCTGATCGCGGAATTTAACGCTTCTTTAGAATTAGCCTGGTAAGATCCAAAGGGAAGATCTACAACAACTAAGGGGCGGTTAATAGCTCTTATAACGCTTCCGGCGTGATAGATCATTTGATCCAATGTAATTGGTAACGTTGTTTCGTGGCCCGCCATAACGTTACTGGCACTGTCTCCAACCAAAATAACATCAATACCTGCGCTATCGATAATTTTAGCCATGGTATAATCATATGCAGTTAGCATAGCAATTTTTTCGCCACGGCGTTTCATTTCCTGCAAAACGTTTGTGGTTACTTTTTTTATCTCTTTGTGAACTGACATGTGAAATTATTTAGGCAACAAATTTAAATAAAAAAACCCAGCCGATATTCGGTTGGGTTTTTTACAAAATTATTTATGATTAGTATGTAGAGAAACCTTGTTTATCAGTGATCTTGTGCTCAATTAATAAACCAACGCAAGCTGCGTCTGTAGCTTTATGCTTATCTTTTTCTGTTGCACCTTGCGGAACCACTACTTCAATAATTAACTGACGTGTACTTACGCTTGCAAATTCAAATACTTGTGTATCTTCTGCGGTAGCGTTATTAAATAATAATTCGTTGGTACGTGAATCAAAGATCTTGTAGCTTACTTTATCTCCTAATACTGTTTCGCAACATACAGAAATCCTATAATCCATTCCTTTGTAAATCACACAACGTAATTTAGAGACCATACCCTGGTTAAATAAACCGCTTTTGCTCTGCGCATTATATTGCCAATCGGCTTTGTCTTTTTCGAACTTGCAATATTTTTTATGGAAGTTTCCACAAACACCGGCCTGCGCGAACGACGACGACGTTATTACAACTGCTACTATTAGGGATAAAAAGTATTTCATGGGATAAATATTTATTATTTAGTTAATGTATAAGAGTTACGGATTGTTTTAATTTTTGCAACGATCGCTTCGTAAACTTCTTTTGTAATGTATAATTGTTTTCCACCACCTAACATTGCAGTTTTAGTTCCTTCTTTAGCACCCGCAGCAGTAGCGTCTTTTTCGCTGATCTTATTAAACTCTGCTAATAAACCATCAAAATCAGCTTTAACGGCTGCAACACTTGCATCAGATTCGTGTTTCTTTAAAAACTCAACTAAGTTCTCTAAAGTATATTTTTGATCGGCTAAACGCTCAATAACAGGGCTTTTTTCTTGATATTTTGCAAGGTTAGTTGCAATATAAATACTTTCTAACCAGCCACCGGCTACAACTAATGCTAATGTTGGGCCTTGTTTGCTATCTTCTAAAGCTTCAAAAGATGAGAAATAAACGTCATCTGTAATTACAGCTAATGAATCAGAAGATCCAACGTTGCTTTCCAAACGCTTTAAAACCTCTGGCTTAATTGCTGTAGACACACCAATTTGATCGCCCATTACTTTTACCGTTTTAAAATATTTTAATGCTTCAGAACCAATATTAAAAATACTGCAGTAGCTAAGATCGCAACTGTAAATACCAAAATTTAAAGCTTTTGATTTATTATCAGTATAATTTTTTTGATTTGCAGGAGAATTTAAAAACGATGTTTCAGTGTTTTTATTTCCGCCAACCATTTTAATAAACGTTAGCATTTCGCCCGGAGATGGCACCTGGAAAAAAGTTTCGGATACCGGATTGATCTGTGGCTCCTCTGTTTTCACAGAATCTCCAGTTTCAATGTCTTCGGATTTTTCTCCGCCTCCGCAACTGCTAAACGTAAATGCAGTTATTGCAGATAAAAATAATAGAGTTGATTTGTTCATCGGTTCTTGTTATATTTTTTAAAGATATTGTTTTTTTTAGTTTTTTAATAATTTATTTACAAGGGCTGCTGCTTCGTGAAATTCGATAGCCGAGTATACTTTTAAGCCTGACTGATCGATAATTTTCTTAGCCTCTTCAGCATTTGTACCTTGTAAACGTACAATAATAGGCACATTAATAGTACCCATATTTTTGTAAGCATCTACAATACCTTGCGCAACACGGTCGCAACGCACAATTCCACCAAAAATATTAACTAATATCGCTTTTACGTTTGTATCTTTTAAAATAATACGGAATGCTTTTTCAACACGCTCTGCATTTGCGGTACCGCCAACATCAAGGAAGTTAGCAGGCTCTCCACCACTTAATTTAATAATATCCATAGTAGCCATTGCCAATCCTGCGCCATTAACCATGCACCCAACGTTACCGTCTAATTTTACATAATTTAATTCTGCCTGACGCGCTTCAACATCTGTTGGATCTTCTTCTGTAACATCTCGCATTGCTTCATAATCAGGATGACGGAATAAACCGTTGTCATCAAAAGAAACTTTACTATCTACCGCAATTATTTTATCGTCGCTTGTTTTTAAAACGGGATTAATTTCAAACAAAGATGCATCAATACTTTCGTAAGCTTTGTATAAACTCAACACAAATTTTACCATTTCCTTAAATGCATTACCGCTCACTCCCAGATTAAATGCGATCTTACGTGCCTGAAACGCTTGTATACCAATACGTGGATCTATTTCTTCTTTCCAGATCTTTTCAGGAGTATGTTCTGCAACATGCTCAATATCCATGCCACCTTCGGTACTATAAATAATCGTGTTTCTACCTTTAGCGCGATCTAAAAGCACGCTCATGTAAAATTCTTTTGTTTCTGAAGCACCGGGATAATATACATCTTGTGTAATTAAAACTTTGTTTACCAATTTACCCGTAGCACTTGTTTGGGGTGTAATCAAATGCATACCAAGAATAGCCGAAGCTTTTTCTTTTACCTCATCTAAATTTTTCGCTAACTTAACACCACCGCCTTTACCACGGCCACCCGCGTGAATTTGTGCCTTTACAACAACCCAATCGCTATTGTATTTTGTTTTTAATTCTTTTGCAGCTGCAACAGCTTGTTCGGCAGTTTCGGCAACAATTCCTTCCTGAATTGCAACGCCAAAACTTTTCAAAATACTTTTTCCCTGATATTCGTGAATATTCATATAATTGGTTTAAATAATGTGCTTCTTACACGTAACTAATGTGCTTCAAATTTAAGGTTTTATTTGGAAAAGAGAAGTTTTAAGGCAAAAAAAATCCCGATAAATTAACTTTACCGGGATGTTATTAAATTTAGATTTTTTATCTGTAAATACTTACGTTACCTTTTTTATCGTATTCGGTTCCGTCTTTACCTGTGGCTTTGATAATGTAAAAATAAGTTCCTGCAGGTACATCTTTTCCTGCCTGGTTAGTTCCGTTCCATTCAATGTTAC
>CALRPF020000035.1:0-36989 GCA_943369995.1 Chitinophaga pinensis | reverse complement strand
TTCATTTCCTGGATTGTCATGTTAGGAGCCTCAGGGCCATCTAATAATTTAAAGCAATTATCAAATAAAGCCTGTGCCTTATCATCAGCCGATTTTAATAGATCAATTGAAGTTAAGTTGCCTCCTTTTACCGGACTTTGTGCCCAAGGCATACCAAACGTAATATCGTTTACAGCCCCTGGTTTTAATTTAAAAGGGCCGGCAGATTGTAAGAAACGTCTATCGCCAGGTAAATTACCTGCAGATTTTTCCGTCCAACCAGTACCTATAACCGGATTACCATCGTAAACATAAGTTGCCGGAGCAGTTCCTCCGTAAGCATTGCCACCAAAAGTAAATGGCGAACCATCTTTCCAAAAACCTGTCATGAAATTATAGTAGTGAATAGCAATATCGGGGTTTGTAGTTTGAGGAGGGAATGCACCAATATTATTATTGTAATATGTAAAACGGCTCATTTGAATAGTTTCACCAGCCTCATCAGTACCCGTATAAGGCGTTTGAGGAACCACATTGGCATCGTTATCATTATCAATTCCATCACCCGGATCAGCTAAAGGGCCTTTGAAGAAATCGCAACCAAATGCAGGAGGGAAATCGCCATAACCGTTAGTACCCGATGCTGTTTCATCGAATGGATCTGCATTATAGATATACCCTAAACCTCTTGATACATCGCAACCCACATAATCATCCAAATAATACCCTAAATCAGCATCATTCCAAATAGTAAAATAAGTTTGGTTTAATTCAAAAGAAGAGCGGTTATGGATCTCATAACTATAAAAAGTCATGTTATTGATCTCATCGTTTGTTTTAAAAGCAAACGCCTGCGCGCGAACTTCAATACCAATAGGCACACCTTGAGTTTCTGTATGCGCTCCCCCTTTATCATTAAATACCCAGAATAAAGTTTGATCGCCATATAATTTAGTTTTGCAGAATCCTAAATTATCTTTTAAGGCTAAGTTTGCAACATCATATGCCGGATAATCACCCGTTGCAGGATCATAAAAGCCATCTTTAACCACAGGCTCTTCAAAAGGAGCCAAGTATCTATCCTGATTTTTTGTAACATCGCCATTACCTGGCCAAGCTAAAATGTTTGGCGTAAGAACTCCGGTTGCAACAAAATTATCTACTTCAACTCGGCTGATATTAAACATCTGGTCATATTTTAAACATTCTGCAGGATCAGCAGAAGTGTTAACAATATCTAAAGGCCCAGGCCAAAAATCGATACCGTTTTGACGGTAAGTCATTGCCGCTACCTTTAATTGCCCACCAGCATCTAAACCGCCTAACCAAATTGATCCGGCAAAACTTGATGATACACCATTATTTCTATTTGCTGTAGCAGGAACTATGTAATAGGCGTTACCGTTACCCTGCAGATCCCACCACATATCACCGCCACTATAAATAATGGTTCTTACGTTGTTAACCCACAATTCCTGTGCTGCTTTTGGTGCGGCACATTCTGCCATTATTTTTTGGCTGAAATTAGATCCGGAAGCGTTTCTTTGGCTTGCGGCTTTTTCTCTGCCGTAAGTGCTTATGCTGCATAAAGCACTTAGTATTATTATAATTTTTTTCATAGTGTATTCCTCCCAAAAATTAAAATTCAAACATCAAACCAATACGAATTTGACGCGGTGTGTTATAGTTAGTTGCTTTATTGATACTTATATTATAAAGATCTGTAAATGATGTTGCGCTATTAGCGAGTGCCAATGCAGCCTGAGCTTGTGTAGATGTTAAGTATCCGTCATCTGTAGGATTACCGGTATAATTATATACGCCCAACACGTTACGGCTATTAAACAAGTTCAAAACCTGTAAGTAAACATTTAAGTTTGCGGTTTTTCTGTTCTCATCATCTTTTTTACCAAAAGCCAATGGAATGTTTTTATCAATTCTTAAGTTAGTTCTGAAACTCCAAGGAAGGTTTGATCCGTTGATCTGACCAACGATACTTGAACGTGCTCCTGCAAAAAATACTGCGTACGGCACAGCTGTATTCCAACGTGTGTAGGGTGTACCTGAACCAAGTAAGAATGACAAGTTAAAACCAACATCTTCAAATATTTGAAAGGTTTTGCCACTTTTTTTGCTTTTAAACGATGGGCCTTTGTAATCTTTTTCTGAACCAAAACGGTAATCATATTGTAATGTAAATGTATGACGTTGATCAAAATCCAATGGTTGAAGGATACGTAAGTTTGGTTGACCCGATGAGGCTAAGTTAGCGCCTGAGTTAGCATTTGAACCGGAACCTTCAGCAAATTGTAATGTATAGTTGAATGAATATCTTGAACCACCTGTTCTACGGAAATCCAATGCAAAAGATAAACCTTTAACTGTTCCAAAATCGATGTTATCGTATTGGATATAAGTTTTAGGATACGCACCAGTAATAACACGTTGGTTAATCATATTACGCATTTCACGGTAAAACGACGTAATCGTTAAAGAAGCATTTTTACGCTCATTTAAAATTTGAGAGAAACCTAATTCGTAATCAATTGTTTGTTGTGGTTTTTGATTTGGATTCGTTAAAAGTGGTGAGCTACTTTCAGCATCTAAATAATAAAAATCAAGTGGTTGTAACTGATTACGATCAGGACGTTGTGTTAAGATATCGTAGTGAGCAAAGAAGTTAGCCACATCTGAAATCGGGAAAGAGAACGCGACACGAGGCATTACATTAATTGCTGCAGCGTATTGTGTAAATCCACCAACTGACATTTTTTTCTCGTAGTTAGTACGATCTTTAAATAATGGAACCGGATTACCAGATGACGAAGCGATCAAAGATGGATCTGAGATCTCGTTACCTTCAGAATCAAACCATTTGTCGCCATCTCTGTAACCTTTAATAAATAAAGGTGATTTACCGCCGGATGGTGTTTGACCAACATAAATTGCAGCATCTTTAGAAATGTTACCTGGTACGTTATCTGCAAATCCCGCTGGTAAGTTCTCTAACGAACCAAGATCACTAACTTTTGCCAATTCATGCAAAGCGTATTTATCTTTTAATACCTGTTGGTTAGCGTCGTAACGGTCAATACGTAAACCTACGTTAAATTTAATGTCTTTAAAGTCAAATTTATCCATGATATAAACCGAAGCATAGATAGGGCGGAAAGATCCGATAGGGAATTGATTTCTACCTTTCGCATCTTTTTCGTCAAGAAATTTGCTAATAGAAGTAGTACCGCCTACTTTTTTACCATCGTGTGTAAAACCTGCATATCCAACATATCTGTTAGCACCGTTTAAGAAAAGATCTTCAGGGCCAAACATTTCAAGGCTAAGATCATTTGGATCTAAAGCATCTGTATTTACAAATCCTGTGTAATCAATTGGTAATCCTAGTTTTTCTAATAATTTTTCTGAGAATTTTGTTTGTTTCGCTTCTTCATATTTGTTGTTATAATAGTAATAAGGAACTAAACCAGAAAGCTCAGGAACTAAAATTGGATTTGATTCATCTAACTGAGTGGTGTGTGAGTTAGCATTTAAACGCATTAAAGTCCAAAGGCCTGATGCATTTAAAGAGTGGAAACTTTGACTACGCTGATCAAATTCTAAACCAAAAGTAAGTGCGTGATTTTTAATATCTGTATTAAAGCTGGTTGCAATACGGAACTGATCTTTAAGATCTCGTCTGTAGTTATTAGGATAAGCACCAAAATTGTTGAATAAGCTATAGATACTTTGAGGATCGCCACCATTAACGATACCGTTGTTACCTTGAATATAACCTAAACCGATAAATTGATCGGTTGGCGCATTTGCAAGTAAATACGAAGTATAAATAGCCATATCGGGATTTAGATCTCCTGCTTCGAAGGTAGTTGGCAACTCACTTCTTCCTCTGTATTTGTAAGCATTAATAGTTTGTCCGTTCAAGTCAAAAGCTTCATCGTATTGGTAATTAAACGCCCAATCTTTTTCAAGGTAAGTTCTGTTAAATTTACCTACATAACCATAATTGAATATTTTATCTTTATGTTTTACACTTTGAATTACATCGTACCCATTCTCATAACTAATTAAGAATTTAAAGAATGAGTTAGTTAAAACAGATTGTGTTTTTTCTTTATTACCTGAACCACCTAATTTTTGAGTAATACCTAAATTAACACGGTAACTTCTTTTACTTGTTCTTGAATTGTTTGCGGAGTTTAAAAGTTGATCCTGAATAGCTGCATTGTAAGCATCATTATAATCGTAAAAACCACCTAATGAGATGTTAGTGTTTGCCGAAGGCGCAAAATCTAATTTACCACTTAGAGTTAATAAACGTGATGAAGCATTTGGTCTGAATTTTTGAGTATTAAGATCATCTTTAGTGATATACTCAGATGAACGCACAAAACCTGTACCAGACGGTGAAGGCAATAAAGGCGCATCCTTTAATTCTTGTAATTTTTCTTCTTTAATAACGTATACGGGTACAAACGAAGGTGCATTATCTTTTACATAGTTACCTTGTACTGAAACGAAGAAACCCAAAATAGTGCGGTGTGTAGAATCTTTTGCTTTGTAAATAGGTCCACCAACGCTTCCGCCTAATGAGTTATAGCCAAATTTATCAGTTAATTGAGAAGAGATCAACTCAATACCACCAAAATATTTTGATTGAGGGCCCCGTGTTGAAATGGAAATAGCACCTGATGTTAAATCACCAAATTGCGCTGGTACACCGCCGGTAATTACATTTATCTGTTCAATAGATTGTTGCGGCAAGTTTGGCGCGCCAAACACTTTTACACCATCCACAAAATAAGTTGTATTTCCGCTACGCCCACCACGTACGTTAATGTCTTTTCCTTCATCGGCCTGGTATACACCTGCTGTAGTTGCGGCAACTGAGTTAACGTTCTTAGTAGCTAAGTTCTGATAATCTTCGCGGGTAACGGTTTGTCCTGATTTAGTATCCGGATCGATAAGTGGTACCATGTAGGTAACAACTTCAACTTCATCCAGCTTTACGCCTTCACCATTTGAAAGCCCAATAGTGATGTAAGCCGTTTTACCATCACCAACTATAATATCTTTAACCTCTGAGGCCTGGTAACCAACATAAACACCTTTAACAGTGTACTTTCCGGGCGACAAAGGCTTTATAAATGCCTCACCATCCATGTTTGTGGTAGATACGCCTACCTGAACCCCATCTTTATAAGCTACAACGTTTGCAAAAGGAATTGCTTCCTTTGTTGCTTTATCCTGTAACAAAATCTTAATTGCACCATTCCCATCCTGCGCCAATGATGACAGGCCCGTGAAAACAACTAATACTACCGCTAAGTAAATCTTCTTTATCATATATTGTTAAATTACCTTAATTTTTCTACTTATAAAAGCCTTAAAAGTATAAACCCTAGTGATTAATAACAAGCAAAAAACTTCATATTTTATTAATCTACTGATATTCAAGTTATTAATCTTTTAATGTGCTATTAACATTATTTTCATACTCTAAAGCTACGAAAGTTGTATTTGTATAAAATTAACAAGTTCGGATGTGGTGACCCCAAATTTATAAGTGGCTAAAAAAACAGGATAAATGGAAAACGGGTTTCAGACAAAATTTAGGGTAAAATTATCTTAGTGAATTTTAGTGGTATTAAGTTTTACGCTTTTTCTTCTTAAAAATCCGTCTAAAAAAAGGTTCGCGCCTATTGTCGTTATTTAATTTTGATTGGCGCTTGCTTAGCTTCATACGTTTACGCACTTTTTTTGTTTGCAAACGTTTGTGATATTTTTTTATGGCTTTGCGCTCAGCCCTTTCTGCGCGGCGCTTTTCGCGGGCTTCGAACTTAGCTTTTTTTCGTGCTTTACGCTCCTGCGCAAATGTTTTATCTTTTGGCCCTGCTTTTTTCTCCTGAGCAAAAACGGGCAACAAAAATGTAACGAAAATTAAAAAAAATATAGATCGTTTAAATCGCATCCTGCTTTTTGTATTCAAGCACCTCCACACCAAAACGTCTTAAAAAATCAACACCTTCATCGTTGGCAAGTCCTTTGTATTTTGCATAACTGTCTTTAAAAAAAACTTTTTGAATGCCGGTTGTATAAATAACCCTTGCACATGAAATGCACGGCGATAAAGTAACGTACAAAGTAGCGCCCTGCATACTCACGCCATTTTTTGCCGCATATAAAATTGCGTTCTGTTCTGCATGCAACGCTAGCGAGCAGCTGCCTTTACTATCTCTTGGGCAACCATCAACCGGAAATTCAATATCGCAGTTGTGCGTACCTGCCGGCGGACCGTTGTATCCCAAAGAAATAATTCGTGTATCTTTTGTTAACACCGCGCCAACCTGCGCTTTTACGCAGTGTGAGCGCAAAGCCAGCTTCTCAGCCAGTTCCATATAAATATCGTTGAAGGAGGGTTTCATTTAGTCATTAGTTAATAGTCATTAGTTAATAGTCTTAAAATCATGAGTCTTTCATCAAAGATCTATCACAAAAAAAATCAGATTTTAAACTGCTTCGCTCACCACTTCTTTTACATGATCGGGCAACAAGCGTTTTAAAAGTGCTTCAATGCCGGCTTTCAATGTCATGGTGCTGCTTGGGCAACCACTGCAGCTACCGCGCATTTGCACAGTCACAATGCCATCTTTTAATTCTTTAAACGTAATTAAACCGCCATCCGATTCTACAGCCGGGCGAATGTATTGTTCCAACACTTCAATGATTTTATTTTCCACATCGTTTGTCGGTGGAACGTGCTGTGTATTTATAGAAACAGTTTCTTTAAAAGAAGAATCTTTAGGTACTTGTTGCTGCGGTAATTTATTTATAATGGCGTTGCCTTTGTTTAAATAATCGGTTAAAAAAACACGCAATTCGTCACGAATATCTTCCCAGTCAACAGCATCCTGTTTTGTAACGGTTATAAAATTAGAAGCAACATATAATCGTTTTACAAATGGAAATTGAAATAATTTTTCAGCAACAGGAGCATCAGCAGTTTCGTTAACATTTTGATATTCGGCTGAAGCACCGCTCACTAAAAGTAATTTATTGGCAACAAATTTTACACTCGAAGGGTTTGGAGTTTCTTCTGCATAAATGATATATGGTATTTCGTCTAAGTTCATAATTACTACAAAAATACGAACTTAAAATTTATATAACTCAACTTTCTGCAACGAATACGTAAAGACTAAAAGTTTCGCAAAGATTTATCTTCGTGTTTATTTGCGACATTGTGCCCTTATGGCAATATTAAGAAAGAAGTTAAATTATAATAAACTCATTAAAAGATAGTATTTTTACGTCAACGAAACATGCAGATAAAAACTGATTTTCTAGTTATAGGATCCGGAATTGCCGGATTAAGTTTTGCTCTTAAAGTGGCAGACAAAGGCAAAGTAATTTTAATTACAAAAAGTAATGAAGATGAAAGCAATACCAAATATGCGCAGGGTGGCATTGCTGCCGTTTGGCATGATAAGGATAGCATTGAAAAACATGTTGCAGATACTTTAGACGCAGGCGGCGGACTTTGTGATGAGCGCATTGTGCGCATGGTAGTTTCTGAAGGAACAGAACGTGTTAAAGAATTAATTGGCCTGGGAACAAAATTTGACAAGACAGAGAAAGGCGAATACGATCTTGCAAAAGAAGGCGGCCATAGCGAGCACCGCATTTTACATTATAAAGATATTACCGGTTTTGAAATTGAACGGGCCTTACTGCAACAAATTCATAACCATAAAAACATTACTGTTTATGATCATTACTTTGCTATTGATATTATTACACAACATCATTTAGGAAAAACAGTCACTTCTAAAACACCTGATATTGCTTGCTATGGAGCTTATGTGGTAAATATTAAAAATGGCGTTATAGACACAGTTCTTTCTAAATTTACAATTATGGCAACCGGGGGTGCAGGCCACGTTTATGCTACCACAACAAATCCAAAAATTGCAACCGGTGACGGCATTGCTATGGTTTATCGCGCAAAAGGTGCGGTAAAAGATATGGAGTTCGTTCAGTTTCACCCAACTTCACTTTTTAATCCCGGCGAAAATCCAAGTTTTTTAATTACAGAAGCCATGCGTGGTTTTGGTGGCGTTTTAAAAACACAAGACGGAAGAGAGTTCATGCAAAAATATGATACCCGTGGATCTCTAGCGCCGCGCGATATTGTTGCACGCGCTATTGATAACGAATTAAAAATGAAAGGCGAAGATTTTGTTTATCTGGATTGCCGTCATTTAGACAGAAAAGGATTCATCGAACATTTTCCGAATATTTACAACAAGTGTATGGGTTTAGGTATAGATCCATTTATAAAAATGATACCGGTAGTTCCCGCGCAACATTATTTATGCGGAGGCATTGCGGTAAACGACAATGCACAATCATCTATAAAAAATTTATACGCCATTGGCGAATGCGCTTGTACTGGCTTACACGGCGCTAACCGTTTAGCAAGTAATTCATTGTTAGAAGCGGTTGTGTTTGCTCACCGTGCCTCTGAACATGTAAAAAATTTAATTGATAAAGTAGAGATAGAAAATAATATTCCCGAATGGAATGCCGAGGGAACAGAGCATGCCGAAGAGATGATCTTAATTACTCAGTCGCAAAAAGAGGTGCAACAGATAATGAGTAATTATGTTGGTATTGTAAGAAGCGAATTACGTTTAAAGCGTGCCTTTGACCGTTTGGAAATATTATACATGGAAAACGAAGCGCTGTACGATAAAACTATTATAACTCAAAAATTATGTGAGCTGCGTAATTTAATTTGCATTGGTTATCTTGTTATTAAACACGCTATGAAACGTAAAGAAAGTGTTGGCTTGCATTACATGGTAAAATATAAGAAGTAATTTAATTTTCTTCTTTCGTTTTATGCGCTAACACATATCTTATTTCGGAAAAAGAAATATCAGAAGGCAATTTACTTTTAATAGGATTTAAGCCTTCCGTTTTATTAAATTTTTCGAGCGCTTTTAAAATTACTTTTTGTTTTTCTTCAGAAACCAATTTGTCAATATCTATTTCGCCGCTTGCAACGTAAGGGGTTAAATGACTTTCTAAAGTTGAGATCGTATAACCACGCACTGCGGCAATTTCCTGCAGACTCATCCCTTCTTTAAAAAGCCTATACGTTTGTTCTTTACTGCTTATTTTAACTTCCTTTTCTTCAGACTTAGTTTTTTCTTTTTTCCCCTTTTTTACTTTTGCCGGAGCTTTAGCCTGCATATTCGAATCAAGCCCGTTCTCAGCCATATATTCTTTAATAATATTCAAAAAATCTTTTCCATAAGCTTCTACTTTTGCTTCTCCAAAACCGCTAATTTTCATCAACTCTTCATCTGTAGTTGGCAAAAATTCAGTTAACTCTTTTAGGGTTTTATTACTTGCCACCATATAAATTGGCCTGTGCTCTTCGTTAATTATATCATCGCGAAGCAATAATAATTTTTTATATAATTGAGGATGATCAATATCTGAAGAAATTTTTGCATTGCGGGCATTTTCATAAACATTTATGCGCATAGCCGGATATACAATCTTTAATTTAGCTTTTAAAAATTCATGCAAATTAAATCCGTAAGCACTCGATTTAAACAAAGCATTTTTTGTAAATACCTGTTCAAATAAGCTTTGTAATTCTGCATTTATTTCCTCTGCAGCTTCTTTACTTTCTGTTGTAAAGGGAATATTTTTTAATGCATTTAATATCTGTTCGAACTCATTCAAAAAATAAGCCGTTGCCTGGCCAAGTCGCTTGCTTATGTTTTCATCGTATTCAACATTTGAAGAAACTGAAATTAAGCTTATTAATTGATTTCTGAATTTAAGGCTCACTTCATTTAAAGCATCCAGTTTCGAAAATAATTTTTCACTCCATTCGTTTACCGAAGCATGTAAGCGTGTTTTATACATTTGAAAAATTCCCGCCAGATCCTTTCGCGAATAAATAATATCTGTCAAGTCAAATAAATTCAAAAGCATTGCTTTTATATATTCCTCTTTTGAAGATTTAAAAACAGCATCTATAACTGCCTGATCTTGTTTTGTTGAAGAAAAATGCAGGATTTTTTTATCATTAAACAACGTTTCGGCACTTATCTTTGAGCTTAACGTTAATCCACCTAAACTTCTGCAACGGCTTAAAGCCACATAAACCTGGCCGGCACTAAAAGAATGCGCCGCGTCAATAATCACTTTTTCAAACGTTAAGCCCTGGCTCTTGTGAATAGTAATGGCCCACGCCAGGCGCAGAGGATATTGCGAAAATGTTCCAAGAATTTCTTCTTCAATTACTTTTGTTTCTTTATTTAATTTATACGAAACGTTTGTCCAAGCTTCTTTACTTACTTCAATTTCGTTATGATCTTCTTCGCACTTTACTTTTATAACAGAATCGCTAACATAAGTAACAATACCAATTTTACCGTTATAATAATTCTTCTCGGCATTATTTTTAAGAAACATCACGCGCGTTCCTTTTTTTAAAATTAGTTGTTCATCTGCCGGATAATTTTTCTCTCCAAAGATACCCTCTACTTTACTTTTAAAAACATAAGGCTTATCAGATAGTTCGTTCAACAATTTTTGATTGATCTCATCTGCCTTTTGATTATGTGTAGTTAATGTAATATTATCGCGAATAAAATCATTTGAAAGATCCGGTTTGTAATGTGTGTTTAATTCTTCAAGATCTGTGAAACTTAAATTATTATTACGCACCTTATTTAAAACATCAATAAAATTCTGATCTTTTTGCCTGTAAATTTTTTCGAGCTCGATATAAACCGGTGGATTATTTTTAACTACAAGGCTGTCAAAAAAATAGGGGCTTTGATAGATGTGGCTTAACAATCTCCATTCTTCATGATTTACAACCGGTGGCAACTGGTGCATATCGCCAATAAACATTACCTGCACGCCGCCAAAAGGCAAATGCGTTTTCTTACGGCTACTACGTAAAACAAAATCTATTTGATCTAAAAGATCAGAACGCACCATACTTATTTCATCAATTACCAGAAGCTCTAATTTTCTAAAAATAGAAAGTCGTAAGCTATTGTATTTAAAAGAGGCTAAAGATTGTTTTGAAAAATCGGCACTACCTTCTAAATTTAAAATAGGTAAAAACGGGGCGAACGGAAATTGGAAAAAAGAATGAATAGTTGTGCCGCCTGCGTTTATTGCTGCAACACCGGTTGGCGCTACCACGGCCATTTGCTTAATTGTATTTTCCCTAATATGTTTTAATAATGTTGTTTTACCTGTGCCGGCCTTTCCTGTTAAGAAAATTGGCTGGTTAGTTTGGTTAACAAAATTTAAAACATATTCAAACTGAGAATTAATTTCAATAGTACTCATTGCAGCACAAAATAAATCAATTTTTATAATAATTTTAAAATGAATTGTTATCAAAATATACAGTAATGTGGAATTTAATCTGCCGGGTGCGCTTAATAAAATACTAGTGTCGCTTGATCTAAATATTCGTGTATTTAAAACTTTACCAATTTATGGGCATAAATTTTGCATCTTTATATTAATTATCTCAAAAACAATAAAAATGACACCAACCCATCACAGGAATTTTTTTGAACGTTTTTCTTCCAGAGTTACCGAGTTAACGGGTAGCTCATTAGCATTTATTTTAGCTTTAAGTGTTGTTATTTTATGGGCAATAACAGGGCCTTTATTTGATTTTTCGGAAAACTGGCAATTAGTAATAAACACCGGCACCACTATCATAACTTTTTTAATGGTGTTTTTAATTCAAAAAGCGCAGAATAAAGATTCTCTTGCCATACAATTAAAGTTAAATGAATTGGTAGCGTCACATGAATTTGCGAGTAACCGTTTAGTAAATGTTGAAGGTATGACGGAAGAAGAATTACATGTAATAAAGAAATATTACATAAAACTAAGTGAGATGACCATGCAGGAAGAAAGCCTTCAGCAATCGCATTCTATTGATGAGGCTCAACAAAATCACAAGCTCAAAAAAGAATTTGAAAATAGCAAAAGGTCGGTTAAAGTAAAGTAATATAGTTGCACCGACTTTAAAATTAAAAATGTTTATCTTGCAATAACAAAAAAGATTAAATGTTAGAATATAAAATATTTTTAGCCGGCGAATTTATAACCACTGCTCAAGCTCTTTCTGTTACAAATAAATACACTGGTAAATTATTTGCCGCTACTTTTTTAGCGGATAAAAAGATTTTGGATAAAGCAATTATTGCCGCCGATAAAGCCAAGCAAGTCTGCAAAGAATTATCATCCCTTGAAAAATTTAGTGCTTTAAAATTTATTTCAGAACAATTAGAGAAGAAAAAACTTCATCTTGCAAAAGTACTGAGTATTGAAAGCGGAAAACCTATTGTATACGCAACTGCAGAAATTGAACGTGCCGCGCAAACTTTTTTAATTGCGGCAGAAGAATGTAAAAGGTTGCCAAAAGAATATATGAGCCTTGATTGGACGCCAAGCGGAAAAAGTAAAGAGGGTATTGTAATTTATTTTCCTATCGGCATTGTTGCGGGTATTGCGCCATTTAATTTCCCCATGAATTTAGCAGTGCACAAAATCGCGCCAGCCATTGCTGCCGGTTGTCCTATTATTCTAAAACCCGCATCTACTACCCCGCTTTCTACTTTAGAGCTGGCCCGTATTATTCAAGAAACTAATTTACCAAAAGGTATGGTTTCTATTTTACCAATGGATAGAGCAACTGGAAATTTATTAGTAATAGATGAACGTATTAGTTTATTAAGTTTTACCGGTTCGCCCACCGTTGGTTGGGAATTAAAAAAACAAAGCGGTAAAAAGAAAGTTGTTTTAGAGCTTGGTGGAAATGCCGGAGTAATAATTTCGAAAGATGTTGATCTTAAAAAAATAATTACAAAATGTTTAACCGGTGCTTTTTCGTATAGCGGACAAATTTGTATTCACGCGCAGCGTTTTATTGTGCACCCCGATCTTTTTAGTGCCTTTTTAAATCTAATGAAAAAAGAAACGGAGAAATTATTATCAGGCGATCCAATAAAAAAAGAAACGCGCATCTCTGTTATGATTGATGAAGATAATGCCAAGCGCTTATCTGAATGGGTAAACGAAGCTGTGGCAGAAGGCGCTACACTTGTTTGCGGTGGCAAAAGAAAAAAATGTTTTTACGAACCAACTATTTTAACCAATACCACTTCTAAAATGAAAGTAAATGCCGAGGAAGTATTTGGTCCGGTAATTTGTATTGAAAAATATAATGGCAAAATTGAAGACGCAGTAAAAAAAATAAACGATTCTAAATTTGGTTTACAGTGTGGTGTTTTTACAGACTCGGTTTCTGAATTAGATTATTGTTTTAAAAATATTGAAGTGGGGGGCATTATTCATAATGATGTGCCTACTTTACGTTTTGATCAAATGCCATATGGAGGCATAAAAGAAAGTGGATTAGGGCGTGAAGGGGTTAAGTATGCGATAATGGATATGCTTGAGGCAAAGGTTCTTGTAAAATAAATTATTTCTTTAAAGAATTTAGTTTTTTGTAGCCTATTAACTGATCGTAATAAGTTCCTATTTTGCGGTGATATACAATAATATTATAATCGTTTTCAGTATCCCAATGATTTCCTTCCATTATAGTTTCATCTCCACCAGGCTTGCTATCATTGCTTAAAACATACATATAATTATAATACCCCTGCTTTAAATAAAGTTTTGCCTCATAACCTAAACGTTTATAGTTATACGTCATTTTACTTATTTTATTCATTCTCCAATCCGTTAATTTTCCGAGTATATAAAAGTTGCCATTAACTTCCGGATTTAAATACGGCACAAAAAATTCTACATAAACATAATCGGCTTCAAAATCCATATTTCCTTTAAAATCATTGTTGCGTATTAAAAATTTTCCATTAAAATCGGGATAGAACAAATATGGTTTTATAGATCGTGATTCATCTTTATACAGCACAATATGGTTCTTAAAATTTTCATCCTTAAAGATCTCTTTTACTTTTTCAGAATAATATCTCACGCTTCGCGCGTCAAAAAATCTAAACTCGTTGCCACCATTAAAAGTGGAAGCATCATCCAGCGAATAAGTAAGTGTATTGCCTCCCATAAAAGTTGGCTTTATATCTGTAACGGCATTATCCCAACGGTTATTTTGTGTAATAACTACTTTAAGATCTTTGTATGGATTGGTTATATCGTAACCACCATTGTTGATGATAAAATCAATATGCTGTTTGTTATACTGTTCATTGTCTCCAATGGGCTGCCTGAAATTTGCGGCAATATCAACTTTGTTATCGTAAATAAGAAAACGTCTGCTTAATACAAGATCTTTTTTATCGCC
Source organism: Chitinophaga pinensis (assembly GCA_943369995.1). Lineage (GTDB taxonomy): Bacteria > Bacteroidota > Bacteroidia > B-17B0 > Aurantibacillaceae > Aurantibacillus. The sequence continues at coordinate 22,603 of CALRPF020000035.1, read as the reverse complement.
ATAGGCATAAACATATAAAACATAATTACCGCTTTTTGTAAATTGTAAATTTTGCTGTGGAAAAGAAATACTGTAATGCGTATATTTCTGATACGTATTCATTGAATAGGTGAAGTTGATAAGATTAAGATCAAAATAACCGCTAAGGTATTCGCTTATCATCAGGTCGCTGGGGGTCCAATCTGCATTGCAATGCACAAAGGTCATAGAATATTGTTTTTGATCGCCATCGAGGTCGTCAAAACTTAATTGAATCTGCTCCCCTCCGTGAAGATCAATTATTGGATTACTATATTCCCATGTAGATTCATGCAGCTCTACAGTTTTAATATTAGACTTGTAGTTATAGTCGTCGTATTTTAGAACGTTATCGTTAACGTAATCATCCTCTTCTACTACTTTTGTTTGTGCGAAAGATAAAAGAGGTATTAACAATAAACAATAAACGAGTATCTTATTTAGCATGATCAAATATAAACAAAGCTTGATTCTTAAAACGTAACAACTGAGCTAAATATTGCAAAAAAGCAAAAAAAATCCCGCCATAGCTGAGCCAGGCGGGATAGTTCGACAATATTAAAACTAGTGAATGATCTTTTTAGTTATTTTATTGTTTTCAGTTTCAACCGTAACAAATAACAATTGATTTTTTGGTTCTAAACCAAAACGAACTGTTTCATTTTGTGTAGTTACAACTTTATTGCTAACTATTTTTTGACCTAAGATATTTGTTACCGAAATTTTTGCTTTGGTAGTTTGATCAAAGTTAAGATCTACATCAATACCGCTTAAGTCGTGCTTAACGTTTACAGAAAGATCTCCAACAACATTTGTATTATTATCATTAATTCCTGTTGTAATATCAGCACAAACAGTTAATTCAAATCTTGCTGCAGATGTTGTATCATTAATTGTACAAACATAAGGGCTTGCTTTGATATTATGTACCACGTTCAATAATTTATCTTTTAAAGTTACGCAAGCCCCTGGAGGTAATAATTGCATATCCTGACCTGAGATCGTGTACTGACCGCTTGCCATAACTTTTACAAGCACAGGAATTACAGCATTTTGAGTTAAAGCATATGGTAAGCTATTAATTGAATAATTTAAATTGCCGCTTCCTTTTGTTGAAATAGTAGTGTACTTACTATAACCGCCAGGGTAACCAACATAACCCGGAGTCTGGAAGATTTTACGGGCATCCCATTCCGCATCAAAAGCATTGGTTGCTGAACCGTGAAAACGAATTGCCGTCTCATCAAAATCACCACTAAAACCGCTAATATTTAACTTTATTGGTAAGCCAATGTTAGAAGTATTAGAAGTTGTATTGGTTTTCATTAGGTTAGTGTTACTGGTAACTTTATTTGTTTCAAGAGCAACTAAATTTGTGTTGGAAAGTGCCTCAACATAAAAACCCTGACCAGAAGGAAGAACATCGCTACCGCCATTGGTACCAACTCCGTTTACAAAAGTAGCATAAGGGCCATTTGCGTTATAAATATAAACAGCGTTACTTACTGCTGCATTTCCATTGCGTAAAGCTGTCCACGATATTGGCGACGCGAATGGATTAGCTATTAAGCATGTTCCGGTTTGAGCAGAATTAGTTAGAGGAATAGAAAGGCTACCCGTAACCGGGCTGCCGGTAAGTTTAATAGTAAAATCTGAAGTGGTAAATTGTCCATCACCCAAATAAACCCAAAAGCCTTTTGCGGGTGTTAAAGGCGTTGAAATTGTAATCGTTGAATCATAACCAAAAGCGTCGGCTTCATTCCATCCCTGAACAGATTCAAAATAACCACCAGCAGAGGTTACACTTGTAGTTGATCCTTCAATTGCCATTGGAAACTGACCATACCAGTTATTCATTGTTTGAGCGCTAATACCATTCGCGCCTAATAATGCCCAGCCTGTAGTTGGCCCTGGAGCATAACATTCGGCCGTAACGTTACCTGAAAAACCACCTGTTGAAATTATTCCGATTCTTCCTTTATTAGTTGCATTTTGTTTAATAGTTAAATTACCACCCGAAGTAATAGTTCCCACAGATGGTGTAACGGTACCCCAAACTTCCATAGGATTTCCTAATGTTAAATTAGTTGCTGCGTTATTAGTTGTAAGGTCACTCAAAGCCCTTGTAGTTGCGGATGTTTGATCCATCAATAAACTTCCGGAGCAGCTACTGTTAACATTTAACGTTGAAGTTAACGAACCTCCAAAAGTACAACTTCCAAAAGTGCTTGAGCCGTTCAAAGTAAGAACTTTGCCATTAAGTCTGAGTAATCCATTTGTAAAAGCAGCTGTTGTATTTACTGTTAGATTAGTTCCTAAAGTAATTCCTGTACCGCCCGATGTTCTGTTTATTGTTAAATTAGTTAAGCCGGTGGCAGTTCCTGCGCTAAAATTAAGCGTGCCAAAAGTTCCCGAACCTCCAATAGTAAGGTTGGATCCTGTATTGGTTCGTAATGTTCCTGAACCGGAAATAGTGCCGTTTAAAGTTAATGTTCTTGAAGGGTTAACATTCATACTATAGCTTCTTCCAGCTGCGATATCTAAAACTCCATTTACTGTTACATCCGCAGTTTGAGCCTTATCAGCTGTGCCTGAAATTCTAAGATTATGATATACTATGTTGTAAATATTAAAGAAAGCTGATTGAGCATAATCAATAGTTGATCCGGTTGCAATACTAAAGGATGATAATGCAGGCACACCGGTTGTTGTTTGTATAATTAAAGTTGACGTGTTTAAAACAGATAATTTAGCTGAAGCTAACATGGATAGTGTAGAAGTGTTAGCTAACGTTAGAGCAAAAGGGGTAACACCATCGCCAATTAATAATTTTGTAGCCGCGCCGCTAATTGCCCAGGTTGAAGATAAAGTGGCAGAAGGAAACCCACCCGGGCCCATTTGAAAGCTCTGACCAGGAGTAGTAAAACTTCCGGGATTAGATCCCGTGCCGCCTATATTTGTCCACCAGGAAGTAAGGTTTTGCAGTGCTCCGGCCCCATCCCAATAAAACAATGGGCTTCCCGATCCGGTAATATTAATATCATCAAAAGCAACAATACTATTTGCGCCACCAGAAGTATATGTCAATTTTAGAAAAACGGTTGGATCATTGTCGTAGATACCTGGTACCGGAATAGCGGTAATTGTGTGCCATAAACCATCCGAAGCTACGTCAGTAAAAGCAACAGGGGTATAAGTAACATCATCTGAGCTCATTTCAAGAACTACAGTAGGAGCACCGGGTTGTCTAAGGCCATTCCATTGAATCGTCATTGCGCCCCACCCGGCAGTAGAAAAAGCCAATTTAGCCTCTTCCGGACCGCCACTAAAATCTTCACCAGCTAAAAAACCAGCGCCTGAACTAGATGGCACAGTACATACTGTATAGATTGTGGCTGAACTTTGAAATGCAAAATCACCGTTTGTTGAAAGATCCCAACTGTTTGTTGGAACACCGTTATTAAAAGTTTCTGATAATACCTGCGAGTTAACCTTTCCTACAAATAATATCGATAATAAAATAAATATTTTCTTCATACTCAAAATTTAATGTACTAGTAAATGTAAACTAATTTTTCAATTTATTCAAAGCTTTTTAATAAAAGTTAAAAAAAATTAAAGTGCTTTAGACAAAACCCTCTTTTTAACTTCTTAAATTGGCAAAAAATAAACAAATTACAATATATACGCTAAGGATATGCCAAAGGTTTTGGGTGCTAAAATGTGTTGTTGGAAACCTATTACATATGTAAGATTTACAGCTTAAAAGAGGAAATCTACCACTTATCAAAAAACTTGATCCATAAAGGTTGTTTAACTTAATAATAAGTACATTTACGAATCAAATTTTTGATTAAAAAAGGATCTCAATTTATGGCATTTTCCACTCTTATAAGAAAAACACTTTTAGTATTATCAATATGCCTGTTATCTTATAACGGCATCTCACAAACCAACGGTATTGTTAAAGGCTTTGTTTACGATAAAGCAAATGGCGAACCTGTGCCTTTTAGCAATGTGTATTTTAAAGGCACAACCATTGGTGCTAATACGGATATGAATGGCTTTTTTACAATTACCCGTATTCCACCGGGTGATTATACGATTTTGGTTACCAATCTTGATTTTGATACCATATCAAAAAAAATTACAGTAAAAGCCGGTGATATTTTAACTGAAAAATTTTATGCTGTTAAAGGCGGTGTTAAGCTCGAAGAAATTGAAGTAACTACAACCGCAGCTGATAAAGTAGAAAATACAACTGTGGCCGTTCAAAAGATTGATCCTATTATCATTAGCAAATTACCAAGCGTTGGCGAGCCTGATATTGCGCAGTATTTGCAGGTGTTACCCGGCGTTATTTTCACGGGTGATCAAGGCGGGCAATTATACATACGTGGGGGTTTACCCGTGCAAAATAAAGTATTATTAGATGGATTAATTGTTTACAACCCTTTTCACTCTATTGGTTTGTTTTCAGTTTTTGACAATGACATTATGAAGAACGCATCGGTATACAGCGCAGGTTTTGGCGCCGAATATGGTGGAAGAACTTCATCTATTATGGATGTTACCACACGCGATGGAAATAAAAAACACTTGAGTGGTAAAATTGCTGCTTCTACTTTTGGCGCTAAAGCTACGCTCGAAGGCCCTATAGTAAAATTAAGAGACGAAGGCAATACAAGTGCTTCGTTTTTACTTTCTGCCAAACATTCTTACTTACCACAAACTTCAAAAATCCTTTACGGTTATGCCAATCCAAATGGTTTACCTTTTTATTATACCGATCTTTATGGAAAAGCTTCCATAAATTCTACAGGAGGAAGCAAATTCAGCATATTTGGATTTAATTTTACAGATGCTGTGAAGTACAGCGATGTGGCCTCTTTTAGCTGGAAAAATGTTGGCGTTGGCTCTAATTTTGTTTTGGTACCTCAATCAAGTAATTTACTTGTAGAAGGTGTTTTTGCTTATTCAAAATACGCTATCAACTTTACAAATCCGTCTTTAGAAACAGATTCTAAAAAAAGTGATGTGAGTGGTGTAAATACCGGTTTTAATTTTGTTAAATTCATTGGCCGTCAAGAACTACGGTTTGGAATTGAGGGTGTAATTACCACAACAAATTACGAGATCCAAAATCCATATTTTGCCTCTATAAAATTAGGCCGCTCCACAATTGATGTGGCTGGGTTTTTAAAACACAAATTTATTGACAAGAAAAAACGTATTGTATTTGAACCTAGTTTACGCTTACAATATTATGCTACGCTTGGTGTTTTTTCTCCTGAACCCCGCGCATCTATAAAGATCAACGTAACGCCTAAAATCAGGTTTAAGGGCGCTGGTGGCTTATATAGCCAAACTTTATTAAGCGCTAACAGCGATAGAGATATTGTAAATTTGTTTTATGGGTTTATCAATTCTCCCGAAAACAACCAGATCTCTAAAACTTATTTAGATTATAAAGGGCAAACGCAAAATGTTAATTCTTCTGTTCAAAAAGCTACTCACGTGGTTGGAGGTTTTGAATTTGATCTATTTAAATATTTTGAATTAAATGTAGAAGCCTACCAAAAGAATTTTAACCAGGTTATTAATGTTAACCGTGAAAAAATATTTGATGATAATGACCTTAACGCCTCGCGGCCCGATGAATACAAAAAAGATTTTGTGATAGAGCAAGGTCGTGCGCGCGGATTTGATGTGGTTTTAAAATTCGACAGAAAACGTTTTTACTTTTGGGCAGTTTACTCTCTTACCTTTAACGACAGGTGGATCGGAAACAACTCAAGCGGTGTTGTTACAAATTACCCGCCAAATTTTGATCGCCGACACAACGTTAACCTGGTAATGTCTTATAATTTTGGAAAGAAAAAAAACTGGGAATTCAACGCACGTTGGAACTATGGTACGGGGTTCCCGTTTACCCAAACGCAGGGCTTTGTTAACCAGTTAAATCCATCCGGAAACATTAATTACAATTTCCCAAATGCTAACGGCAATTTAAGTTACATCCCCGGACAGCTTAATGGTGGGCGCTTACCAGATTATCATCGTTTTGATATTGGCATAAAATATAAGTACCATGTTTCAGAAAGATCTGTTTTTGAAGTTAACGGTGGGGCAACAAATATTTATAACCGCGAAAATATTTTTTATGTTGATCGCTTTACATTTAAGCGTATTAACCAATTACCAATTATGCCAAGTGTTAACTTAAGTTTATCATTTTAAAATGGCCTTTAAGATTTATACAAAAACGGGGGATAAAGGGCAAACTTCTTTAATCGGAGGAACGCGCCTTCCCAAGCACCACGTTAGGATAGAAGCTTATGGCACAGTTGATGAATTAAATTCACACATTGGTTTATTGCGTGATGTTATTGAAGAAAAAAACACCTTTGAGCTTTTGATCTCGATACAAGACCGTTTATTTACTATCGGCTCGCACCTTGCCGCAGATCCCGAAAAAAATAAAATGCAGCTTCCTCCTATTTATGAAGAAGATGTAGTTGCACTTGAAAAAGCAATTGATAAAATAAATGAACAGGTTCCTGAAATGAAATCTTTTGTTTTACCTGGCGGGCATGTTTACGTATCTTACTGCCACATTGCGCGTTGTGTTTGCCGCAGAGCCGAAAGAGCAGTTTTGCGACTGGCCGAAAATGAAACGATTGAAAATATTCACATAAAATATTTAAACCGGTTATCCGATTATTTATTCATGCTTTCAAGATGGATTACAATGGATAAAAAAGCCAACGAAATTCCCTGGAAAGCAAAAATGTGATCCTGCAAATTTAAACCACCTGGTAAAATAGGCTCTTACCTTCTTAATTTTATACGGAAAATTGTAGATGTTCTGCTCATCCAAGATGAGTAATCCATGTTTTCTTTTTAGATTGCTTTTATTATCAATTTTGTATGTATCTATGTGTTTAATTTATTCGCATTAATATGGAAGCAAAAGATATAATTAATACCATGATGGCCAACGATTTTTTTAGTCAGTGGTTGGGCATTACTATTTTAGAACAATCTGAAGGTTCTTGTAAATTAAGTCTTACAGTAAAAAAAGATATGCTTAATGGATTTGGCATTGCGCATGGTGGTATTACCTACTCTCTTGCAGATAGCGCTTTGGCATTTGCTTCTAATTCAAAAGGCAGAAAAAGTGTAAGCATTGAAACTTCTATTTCTCACATTATTAGTCTAAAAGAAAATGATGAGATAATTGCCCAGGCATTTTGCGAAACAGAAACAGAAAAACTAGGCCATTATAAGATAAACGTTTTTCTAAAGAACGACTCCTCTAAGATCGTAGCGCTTTTTAAAGGCATCGTTTACAAAACTTCAAAAAACTGGTAATTCCATTAAACCTTTTTATTGTTTTAGCGTCTTACTAATAAATACAGCGCTATGAAAACAATTAAGCTCATTATATTCGTTACCTTTTTATTTATCAGCCCGCATTTTTTTGCTCAAAAAGGTAAAGGTCACAGACACAATCGCCATCATTATGGGCATAAAAAGGTGGTAGTTGTTAAACGCAGTACCTACCGTCCGGCAAAAGTTATCGTTTATCATCCTCACTGGAGGCCAAAATATGCCTATAACCGCAGGTGGGTTTATTTTCCGCGGTATAATTTTTATTGGGATAACTGGAGAAACCACTATGTATTTTATAATGGTGGCGTTTGGGTATCTCAACCAAAAGCTCCGCCAATTATTGTAAATGTAAATTTAGAGAACGAAAAAAATGTTGAGCTAAACGAAGATGAAGATGATGTTGATGAAGTATATCAAAGCAACAGTAAACATAAAGAAGAAATAAAGCCCGATTAATCTTTCACCTATAATCTAAAAAGCAACCCGGCATTTACTAAAAAGATCTTTTGCCGGCTCATATTATATATTGATTGAAAACCATTATATGTTTGTGAAAAATCATAAGGATTTCCGATACCCCGATATTGTTCAATTTTAAGAAACGACGTATTTAGTTCTGTATTTATTGCAAAATACTTAGTTAAATAATAACTATAATTTATATTAAAATTTATAACCGGGTATATATAACCGTTTGAATGATTTACATCTAGTGCTATCGGTAAACTATGAAGATTTTTTGAGATCGAATAATCTGTTTTGATAGTTTTAAAGCCGCTTAATTCATCAACGAGCGGAATGTGTTCCGGATTTTGAACTGTTGTATTAGTAGTTTCAGTAACCACATAATTTATCGGAATTAGTAAACATATCATAAGCGTAGACTTTTTATTCAGATCCACAACGCCTCCAACTTTTAAACTTTTTTTACTCCATATATTTGTTACGTTTTGTTGTATCAAAAAATGCTGAGAAATAGTTGTACTCGTATGGTTTCCATTTTGGACCGTATAATAGGCCGATCGTTCAACTTCCATACCTTCAAACATTGTTTTAGAATAATTGTAATTAAACCCAAAACAAAAGTGTTTATATTTTATATCAACATTTAAAGAGGTAGAGGGGAAGTTGAAAAAACTTTCTGTTGCCCCAGATAACCTATGGCTTTCAGTATTATTTGGACCAAAGCTAAAATTAGTTTTTTGAAAAGCTACAACTCCGGCATTTGCACTAAACATAAAGTTCCAATCTCTTTTCAAAAGAGAATCCTGTCCAAAAAAATTTAGACAAAATGAAGTAAAAAATATTATTATAAATATCAGGTAGCGTTTTGGCGGCATTTTATACACTAATATACAAAAATTAATTCTGTTTTAAACACTTATTAAGAATAGGGTTAATTTTTTGTATTTATTACGCTTTTCCCGGATAAATGTCGAATTTATTCATTCATAAAAACAATAATAATAATTACATTTACTCTCGAGTTAAACTGAAATTTATGCAACAAGCTTATATTATAAACGGTGTTCGTACTGCTATCGGAAATTTTGGCGGAACATTATCTACAGTTCGTACAGATGATCTCGCCGCTTTTGTTTTAAAAGAATTAATGAAAAAAAATCCTACAGTTAATTTTAGTTCTGTAGGTGATGTTATTTTAGGTTGTGCTAACCAGGCTGGCGAAGATAACCGAAACGTGGCGCGCATGTCTGCTTTACTTGCAGGTTTGCCGATATCAGTTCCCGGACAAACAGTTAACCGTTTATGCGCCAGCGGCCTCAGTGCCAGCATTGATGCAGCAAGGGCAATACAGGTTGGCGATGAAGAATTAATGATATCGGGCGGTGTTGAAAATATGACGCGTGGCCCCTTGGTTATGAGTAAAGCTTCATCCGCTTTTGGTCGCGATCAACAATTATTTGACAGTAGTTTTGGATGGCGTTTTATCAACCCAAAAATGAAAGAACAATTTGGTGTTGATGCAATGGGTGATACCGCAGAAAATGTTGCGGAAAAATATAATATCAATCGCGCCGATCAGGATAAATTTGCATTGTGGAGTCAGCAAAAATTTGGAAAGGCTCTTGAAAATAAACGTTTCGAAAAAGAAATTGTTGCTTTAGAAATTGCGCAACGTAAAGGCGATCCTATTATTTTCTCAAAAGACGAATTTGGAAAACCCAACACAACTTTAGAAGGCCTTGCAAACTTAAAAGCGTCCTTTAAAAAAGATGGTACCGTAACTGCAGGTAATGCAAGTGGATTAAATGATGGCGCTGCTGCAATTTTATTAGCAAGCGAAGAAGGTATCAAAAAAAATAATTTAAAACCTTTGGCAAGAATTGTTTCGAGTGCAGTAGTTGGTGTTGAACCACGCATTATGGGCATTGGCCCTGTTGAGGCTGCTAACAAAGCATTGAAGCGCGCAGGTTTAACTTTTAAAGATCTGGATCTTATTGAATTGAACGAAGCATTTGCTGCGCAAAGCCTTGCCTGTACACGCAATTGGGGTTTAGCAGATAATGATGAGAGAATAAATATTAACGGTGGGGCTATTGCAATTGGCCATCCATTGGGCGTGAGTGGCGCACGTATTTTAAATTCAGCGGCTATCGATCTTCAGTTACATAATAAAAAATATGCTCTGGTAACTATGTGTATTGGTGTTGGCCAGGGATATGCCGTAATTATTGAACGTTGTTAAGAATAAATAAAACAAGAAATGAAATTTAAAATTTTCATATTAAGCCTTTTTACTTTTAGTTGGGTTAACAACTTTGCGCAGGTAAATAAAGATGCTAAAGAATTATTAGCAGAAGGGGAAGCGAGATTAAAACTCGGCGATTACGAAGAGGCTTTAGAGGATTTTTTACAATTGGTTGCAATAGCGCCTAAAAACGAATCGTATAGTTACAATACCGCCGTTTGCTATTTAAATACAAATATTAATAAAGCAAAAGCTGTTCCTTATTTAGAGAATATTATCCGTAATGATGGACATAATCCAAATGCAGATTATTTATTAGGCCGGGCTTATCAATACGCTAATCGTTTTGATGAAGCACTTGGATCTTTCGAGAAATTCAAAAAGAATGGTAAAGGAAATGAAAATAATTTAAAAGAAGTTGATCAGCAAATTCAACATTGTATTAACGCCAAAGAAATAATAAAGTTTCCTATCAATGTTGTTTTTCAAAATTTAGGTAAAGGCATTAATTCTGCTTTTGCAGATTATTATCCTTTCGTAAATGAAACTGAGGCGTACATGGTTTACAATTCTAAACGCCCGGTAGATAAAGATGTAACAAGATCGCCCAACGGAACTTTTTTAAATTCTATTTATATATCAAAAGTAGTTAACGGCGAATATGCCACTTCTGAGGTAATAGGAAAGCCCATTGGCACAGGCAATTCAAACGATGAGGTAATTGGTATGAATGCTAAAGGAAATATCTTACTCATCAACAAACCAAATTTAAGAGGTGAAGGAAAATTATATTTATCAACTTTAATTGGAGGCGGCATGTTCTCAAAGCTTGAAGAATTGCCTGCCACTATAAATGGAAGCGGTGATGTTATTGCCGCTACAATGGACAACGAAGGTAAATTAATTTATTTTGCCAGTAACCGTAAAGGCGGCTTTGGAGGAACGGATATTTACAGCTGCGCTAAATTGCCAAACGGAAAATGGAGTGATGCAAAAAATCTCGGGCCAAAAATAAATACACCGGTAGACGAAGATTTCCCAAATCTATCGCCCGATGCCAGAACATTATATTTTAGCAGTAAGGGGCATAGTAGTATGGGCGGATACGACATTTTTAAGATTGCCATAAATGAAGAAGGTTCAGCCTTTGATGGAGATGTTAAGAATATGGGTTATCCTTTAAATACTTCATATGATGATCTCAATTTCAGGATCTCTAAAAACGGTCGCTTTGGTTATGTAAGCTCGGTAAGAGGTGGCGGCAATGGCGACTATGATGTTTACCGCGTATCGTTTAACGATGTGGAGATGGATTATACTGTTTTGATTGGGGACTTTACCGCGAAAGATACGCTTGATAAAATTGAATTCAGAGATACTTTTATTTCGGTTAACAATATTATCACTAACGAGATCGTTGGCAACTATCTTCCTAATCCAACAACCGGGCGTTTTATTATTATTCTTCCTCCGGGCAAATATTCTATTTTAGTAGAATCGCCGGGCTTTAAAGATTATAAATACCCAATCGAAATTTTTGATAAAGTTTCTTATCAATCCGAAAAAAATCTAACCATCACCCTCTCAAAATAAAATATCATGATACATAATTTAGCCGGCCAAAATTCTATCTTCAATCAATTCATTGCTGAATTAAGAGATATTGAAATACAAAAAGACAGTATGCGTTTTAGAAGGAATTTAGAACGTATGGGTGAGATCTTTGCTTATGAAATAAGTAAATCGCTTACATATAACTCAGTTCAAACAACTACCTCTTTAGGGATTGCAGAAACAAAACAGCTGGCAGATCAACCTGTAATTGGCACTATTTTAAGAGCTGGCCTACCTTTGCATATTGGTATTTTAAATTATTTTGACAAAGCTCAAAATGCTTTTATAAGCGCCTATCGCAGGCATCATAAAAATAATACTTTCGAGATAATTTTAGAATATGTTGCCTGTCCCGATCTTAACGATAAAATTGTGATACTTTGTGACCCCATGCTGGCAACCGGTTCATCGATGGTATTAACTTATAAATCACTTTTAGCAAAAGGCATTCCAAAACATACGCATATTGTTACTGCCGTTGCAAGCCAGGCGGGTATTGATTATTTAAAAGCAAACATGCCAAGTACTAATTATACACTTTGGTGTGGTGCTATTGATGAAGAATTAACTGCACACTCATACATTGTTCCGGGTTTAGGTGATGCCGGCGATCTAGCATTTGGAAGCAAACTATAATATGTTTAAAACCGAAAAAATTGATCTTAAAGCTTCCGGAGCCATTAATCCGCTGGTATTGGATTATCTGGATAAAAAAGAAACTTTAAAACCATTCTACAATAATTATCCCGATTTAAATGGCTTTGCAGATCTTTTAAAAACAAATTTATATACAGATCTTGATCGTAATAAATTATCAGAGATCATTTTAAGCCAAAGCAAATTAGTAAATAACACTTCGGCTGCTTCGCTAAAAAAAATAGAAAGTCTGAAGCAAAAAAATGTTTTTACGGTTACAACCGGTCACCAGTTATGTTTATTTACAGGGCCTTTGTATTTTATCCACAAAATATTTTCTACAATAAATTTAGCCGAAGAATTAAAAAAACAATTTACCGAATTTGATTTTGTTCCTGTATATTGGATGGCGAGCGAAGATCACGATTTTGATGAGGTAAATAATTTTAATGCTTTCAACAAAAATTTTAAGTGGGAAAGTAAGCAAGCCGGCGCTGTTGGTGATTTTAAAACAGGAGAATTAAAAGAACTTTTTGTTTTAGTAAAAGAAAGTTTTGGTACCACCGAAAATGGAAATTATTTATCCTCCTTATTTGAAAAAGCGTATTTAAATAATTCAAATTTAAAAGATGCAACCCGTTTTTTAGTGAACGAATTATTTGGTGAATATGGTTTGGTAATTATTGATGGGCATGACAAAGAATTTAAAAAGCAAATTGCAAACGTTTTAGAAAAAGAAATTTTTGAGAATATTTCTTTCTCGAAAGTAAAGGAAAGTACGGATGCTTTAAATAAAATGGGTTATGCTACACAGGTTAACCCACGCCCCATCAATTGCTTTTATATTGCCGATAATTTACGCGCACGTATTGAAAGAACAGGTACTGAATTTAAAGTGTTGGGAACAGATCTTTCATTTACCGAAAGTGAAATAAAAAACATCATTAAAAATGAACCTGAAAGAATTAGTCCTAATGTTGTATTAAGACCGGTTTACCAGCAGGTTATTTTACCAAACATTGCTTACGTTGGCGGCCCTGGCGAACTGGCCTATTGGTTACAATATAAAAGCATGTTTGAAGCATTGAATGTTTTATTTCCGATATTAATACCGCGAAATTTTATTACGGTAATTGATGCCGGCACTAAAAATAAAATAGATAAACTAAACTTTAAACCTGAAGATTTTTTTAAAGAAACTAAAGAATTAATTGATGCTTATCAATTAAAAACAAATAATGTTTTTGCTTTAGATAAAGAAAAAGAAGAGCTTAATAAATTATACACCGTGCTTATTGAAAAAGTAAGTACAGTAGATAAAACATTAAATGCTGCGGCTATGGCTGAATTACAAAAAGTAATTAATGGCGTTGAACAATTAATTGGAAAAGCAAATAAGGCATTAAAACAACGTTCAGAAACAGAGATCAACCAGATAAATGGTGTTAAGCAAAAATTATTTCCAAATGGCACACCGCAAGAGAGATCTGAAAATTTTGCAGGTTTTTATTTAAAATATGGTCCTGATTTTTTTAAAGGTTTAAAAGAAAACATTAAGCCATTTGAATTAGACCATAAACTTTTTATTGAGGCTATTGCATAAATTTAACCACGTAGAAAACGTTGGCAATTGTTAAAATGAGGTGTTAAATTTTTTCTATTCGGCTCTTGGACTTCAAGTGAGTTAAACTAAATCCTTTTATTTCTATGTGTCCTATGTGGTTTAAAAATTCAGCCACCTATAATAATTTTGTTGGATAGGAGGCTTTTTTTCTTATTTTTATCTCTTAAATATAAAAAACATGAAAAAAATCTACTTTGCAATTTTCTCTGCTTTATTCGGCACACAAATTTCAAATGCTCAGTTAACTTTAACTAAAGCTTTTAACGAGCCGGTAATTGGCGATGTAAACATCTCGCACCGCTGGGATTCAACCGCTGCTTTAGACAATAATGCTGGCCCAAATACCCTATGGGATTTTTCTGCTTTAACAACTAACACGGGTGTATCAACCAGCAATTATACTACCGTTGCAGGTTCAACAGACGCGGGAAATTACCCTAATGCTACGTTTGCCGAATTTGATGGAAATGCAGGTTACACCTATTATAGAGCTACCGCTACTGCAACTCCGCAATTAGAGCTACTGGGCATTTACCAACCAAGTCTTTCTATTAATTTAAATACTAACCCTGCCGTTATTGCTGTTTGGCCAATTGCGTACGGCTACAATAAAACAGATGCGCTTAGTGGTACGGTTTCAACGCCAACTATTGGTGGAAACGCTACAGGCAATGTAAAAACTTCGGCAAGCGGCACAGGAACTGTTTTATTACCTGGTGGTTTAACCTTTACTAACGTTTTGCAGGTTACAGCAACACAAACTATTAATATATCACTTATGGCAGGACCAATACCGGTGGCATCAGCAACAGTTTTAAGTACCAATTACCAATATTACCACAGTACTCAAAAGTTCCCTATTCTTAGTGTGAATTATCAAACTATTTCAGGTGCGTTTAGCGGGAGTTCGGCCAGTATACGTATAAACAACAATGTAATTGCCGGTATTAAAGAAGCGGGTTTAAAGTCTGATTTTTCAGTTTATCCAAATCCTGCAAATGATAGATTAAACCTTGCACTTACAAACCAAAAAGCAGAAAATGTTTCTGTAAAGATCTTAAATAACCTTGGTCAGTTAGTTAAAACGGTTGAGCTCGGTAATTCAACAAACATTAATAGCCAAATTGACCTTACAGATTTAAATTCTGGCATTTATATTATTAAAACAAATGTTGGTTCTGCTTCTTCATCTAAAAAATTAATTAAAGAATAATATAAACCAATAAATACAAAACAAACATGAAAAAAATCTACTTAATAGCGCTAGCGGGTTTATTTGTAAGCCGTTTAGATGCGCAGTTGACTTTAACAAAAGCTTTTAACGAGCCTATTGTTGGAGATGTACAAAATCAAAAAGAATACGATTCTTTATCGATTGTAGTTCCAAAAACAATTGGTGCTAACCAAACCTGGAACTTCACCAACTTTACCGCTAACGCAAATACAAAATCTTCTACTTATGTTACACCCGCTTCTGTACCGGGTAGTTCTGCGTATACCGGTGTAACTATTGTTGAGAACCAGGGTGGCGGCAATTACAATTACTGGAAAGCAACTACAAGCAATTATGAATTATTAGGCAGCAGCAGCAGCACTATTAGTTTTAATTATAACACAGGCTCAGCTATTGCAGCTATATGGCCTGTTAATTTTGGATATGCCAATACTGATACCTATTCAGGTACTGTTGGTGGTACGTTTAGCGGCACTTTAGCCGGTACTATTACTACACTTGGTTCGGGTAACGGAACGTTAATCATTCCCGGAGGAACCAACTTTACAAATATCTTACAGATTAAAACAACTAACACCGTAGTTGTAAGTATCACCGTGCCTATTAGTACAACTTTAGGCATCAAGGGCATTGATTATACTTATTACCATGGTAGTCAAAAATTTCCTTTATTAACGGTTAATTATACCGATCAGGGTACTGGCTACGTTGGCGAGATATGGTTAAACACGGCATTAATTACGGGTTTAAACGACAAGAATTTTGACGCTACGTTTGCCATCTTCCCTAACCCTGCAAAAGATGCTTTTAATGTAAAATTATCTAATAGCAATAACGAAAATGCAACCGTTGCAATCTACAATTCAGTTGGACAGGTCGTAAAAACCGTTTCTTTAGGAAACGCATCTGTGTTAGAAAATAACATTAACATTTCTGATCTTTCAAGCGGCATTTACATCGTTAAAACTACTGTAGGCGATAAGTCTTCGGCAAGAAGATTAATTGTTGAGTAATTTTTGTACTTATTTTAAAATAAACCCTGCTTCCAAAGGAGCGGGGTTTTTTATTTACATTAACTCACGTATCTTTGTGGCAGAATTTTAAAACATGGTATTACATGTTTCTTCTATAAAACTTTCATTTCATGAAAAATAAAAAGTGGCTATTGCTTTTAATTCTTGCCCTACCTTCTACCATGTGGTTGATCTTAGAGACGAGTACCATCAACTCAAAAAAATTACCCATTTATGGTCCCAGAAAAGCGGTAGCGGCAAACGATACCATTTATAATAGAGTAACTGATAGTTTTTATGCGCTTGATCAAAAAGATACTTTATCACAATTGGTAACGCTTGAAAAAGAACAATATCCTTTGTATGCATTAATGTTCATTAAAGACGAATACAAAAAAAACGATCTTCGACTTGCGGGCTTATGGGAATACTTAAATTATAAAAAACAAAAAATAGAGCACATTCCAATTATTCTTATTACTGCTTCAGAAAACGGAAGATCTGACATACAGGAGGAGCTAAAAAAATTAAGCGAAGGAAATAAGAACGTTCACTTTTACACCTGGAACAAACAGAGCTTTGACAGTATGAATAATTCTTATTTCTTACAAAAGCCGTATTACATTGATCATAGCTTTTTTGCGTTAGTAGACGTTAACCGTAATATCCGCGGCTATTACGATGGGCGTTATGTTGCAGAAATAAAACGTTTGATAGATGAATATCAGCACATGCGTTTAAAAGAAGAAAAAAATAAATTAATTCAGAAGAATGAAATTAAATCAAACTCTTAGTTTAGCTGTAATCGCTTGCGCTACATTATTTGGCGCCTGTAAATCACACGATGAAAAAAAACTATTACTTCCAGTTATTGGTGAAAAAAAATTAAGCAATAGCGATACGATCTACCACACTATTGGCGATTTTAGTTTTAAGAATCAGTTTGGTGAGATCGTAAATAATAAAACTGTTGAAAATAAAATTTACGTTGCTGATTTCTTTTTTGCAACCTGCCAAAGTATTTGTCCGCAAATGACTACAAATTTAAAAGATGTGCAAAAAGCTTTTGAAAATGATGATTCGTTATTGATCCTTTGCCACACTGTTAACCCACTGCACGATACAGTAGAAGTATTAAATGCTTACGGACAAAAATACGAAGCCAAAAAAAATAAATGGCATTTTTTAACCGGCAACAAACAACAAATTTACGATCTTGCTAAAACAAGTTATTTGGTAAATGCATTTGAAGATGATGGAACACCAGAGGGTTTTTTACACAGCGAACTATTATTACTAATTGATACCAAAGGACGAATACGTGGGATGTATGATGGTACCGATAAAGTACAGGTTTTAAAATTAATTAAAGATATAAAACTGCTAAAGCAGGAGCTATTATAGTGTCATCCCAAGGAAGGATCTAATTTCAGAGATACTTCCTTCGTCAGCATAACAAAACGAAATTACTTCCCTGCCGCTCTCTTATCCATATCTTCAAGAAGCTTTAACATATCCGGCACCTGGTCGGCACTTAAGCGTTTTGCTTTGATCTTTTTATCTTTATCGAGAATGTAGATCACAGGTGTTGAATAAATATCAAAGCGTTCTTTTAAATTATTTAAATGTACCGGATCGAATACATTCATAAAATCAATTTTTTTCTCGATAATGAATTTTTTCCACGCCTCTACATCATCTTTTGTTTGAACAGCAAATACTTTAAAATCAATTTTGCCTTTTAGTTCCTTTAAATTCTCATTTAATTTTGGAATCTCAGTTTGGCAATGTCCGCAATCAGACGCCCAAAAAACAAGAACCGTATATTTTGATTTTATTGAATACAGTGTAGAGAACATTGGCGTTAACTTGTCTATATTTTTGTAATACAGGTCGGTAACGCTTTTGCTTGTTTTGGCGGTATCAAAACCCAATTTCATCACCTGTTTAGCGTAAGTAGTATCTACCATATATAATTCTGCAACTTTAGATTCTAATAACAAGCCGCGCATAATATCTACACGTTCTTTTATTTTAGTAGCAGTTTCAGCGGTATAAACACCACATTTAACAGCTTTACCGCTAGCAATATAATTATCCGCCAAATGAACAAACACTTTATCAAAGCCCATTATTTTACTTTGCTCATACTTGTAAGTAAAATGCCCGAGCAGTAAAATATAATTTAAATTACACTCGTTACATTTTGCCATGATCTTATCAATTTCAGCAATTACAGTATCTGGATGTTGTACGATCACATTGTCAAAATATTTTTTAATTCGATCTGCAAAAAACGGTGTATGAATAACACGCTCATCTTTAAAATCCACACCATCAAAAAAGTGGTTTTTGTAATAATAATATTGATATAAACTATCAGGACGCCCGTTTTTTGCTTTGGGAATTTCAGTTGGTTCTTTTTCAGTTTTAAGATTTAGTACGTCGTAAACAAAAGTACCTTTTACGCTTTCCATAAATTCTTTTTCGAATTTTTTCACCTCGGAGTTTAATTCTTTTAATTTATCATTTACGTATTTTGTACTATCGGCTTTACTTTTACCTTTTGTTGCCTCTCTTATTTTACCGAATTCAAGATTTTTATTTGTAATATATTTAATGTAAGAGAAGAATTGCTCATTCTCTTTATTGCCCACAGATTTAAGCGTATTAACGATATCGGAGTTATCGAGATTAACTGTAAATTTTTGACTCTCATTAATAAAAAAATCGAAATAAATAGATTTTTCCTGACTTACTAAAATATAAACACCTTTATCAAGATCTTTTTTACCTTTAAATTGTACCAGGCCATTTTTAATTTTTTTAGATGTATCGGCAATAACTTTTTGATCGAATCTGTATTTAACCAAATACATGATCGAATCTTTAGTGCCTTTAAAATTAAATTTAATATCGTAGCCCGATTGGGCTATTGACGAAAAAGAAAAAATAAAAATTGCTGTAACAAGAAGTAGTGTTTTTTTCATATGCTTATTTTTTACGCGTATTTAATTTAATGATCAATCTTTTTTCTCCATCTTCTCCATGATGTTGATGACCTCAACAACCTGTTCGGCGGCTAATTTTTTTGCTTTAATTTTTTTGTCTTTATCTAAAATATAAATTACCGGTGTTGCAAAAATATCAAATCTGTCTCTTAAATTATTAAACGGAATGCCTTCATATACGTTTATAAAATCGAGTTTTTTATCCACCACAAACTTTCGCCATTTTTCAAACAGATCGCCTTTGGTTTGCACCGCGAAAACTTTAAAATCAACTTTACCTTTTAGTTCTTTTAAATTTTCGTTTAATTTTGGGATCTCTGTCTGGCAATGGCCGCAGTCTTCAGCCCAAAAAACCAAAATTGTATATTTTGCATTTACCTGGTAAAGATTTCTATATAAAGGAGTTATCTGGCTGATGTTTTTTTCATATAAGGCGCTAATTCCTAAACTTGTTCTTGCAGTATCAAAACCCATTTTCATAAGAATCTTTCCGCCAATTGTATCAAACATCGAGATATCCGGCACTTTAGCGCCAGGCAATAAATTAACCATTACATCTATCTTCTGTTTTATTTTTACAACTGTTTCTTCAGTATATACACCTTTTGCTTTTCCACTTATAATATACTTTTGGCACATGTGAACAAATGCCTTATCAAAAGTAATTGTGTTGCCTTTATTATCAAAGGTCATTGTTTTATTATTCTCAAAACTGTGTGTTAAGTAACCAAGCATGGTATTATAAATGTCACTTCCTTCGTTACATTTTGCAAAAAATCTATCTGCTTCCTGTATCAAGCTGTCGGGGTTTTGAACAATAACTGATTCGAAATATTTTTTTATACGGTCGGCAAAAAAAGGAGTCGCAATTAAACGATCGTCTTTTAAATTCATACCGTCAAAATAGTGATTCTTATAATAATAATACTGATAAACGCTATCCGGCCGGCCGTTTGAGGCTTTAGGGATATCGGTTGGATATTTTTCTTTAGTAAGATTTAAAAAATCAATTACAAAACTACCTTTGTTTTTTTCGTTGAATTCAGTTTCAAATTTTGTGGTCACTTCATTAAACAATTTTTGTTTCTCTAATAAAAAAGCAAGACTGTCTTTTCTTCCTTTCGATTCGGTCATAATCTTACCAAAATCGCGCTGCTGGTTGGTAATGAATTTCATATATCCAAATGCAAGCTCATTTTCTTTGCTACCTTCTGCTTTTAAAGTATTTGCTATATCAGTAAGATCGCAGGTTATAGAATATTTTTGGTTCTCATTAACAAATATCTGAAAGAGTAAACCTGATTTATTTTGCCCAACAACAGCATATACGCCTTTATCAAGCTCCGTATCACCTTTAAACTGAATTTTTCCGTTCTTTACTTTTTTACAACTATCCACAATAGATAAATAAGTAAAAAAATATCTAACCAGGTACATAGAACTATCGGGGCAATTTTTTAAATTTAATTTGATGTCGTGCCCTTTCTGTGCCTGCAGCGAAAAATAAAAAATAAAAAATGCCAGTAACACAAGTATAGATCTCTTCATACGTAAGGGTTTGTTTAATTACCAAATTTAATGATTGTTTTATCTCGCTTCAAATCTTGTACCAATTTTTTGAGCTTACCCTTATAAATTTTGTTAAAAATCACCTCTAAACTATCCTGCATACTATCATACTGCTCAAAATCAATAAAATAAGCATTCTTGTAGCGAAAGATCTCTTCTTTTTTTTCTATAAATTTATTTTTATCGTTTAAAGGCAGATATTGAATACTATCTGCGATATCATACAATGCTTTTAGTTTAAGTATCTGCTTATTCTTTTTATTTTTAATTGCAGGATAACAGGCTTTTAACGTTTCTGATTTGCGGATCATGTAGCGGTTATAAATAGTATTATCTGAAAAACTACTCAAATATTTTTTTAATGTAATCGTGTCGTTTTTTAAAAACTGAATGGTTGCTTTATGTGCAATAAAACTTGCTATATTCTCGTTAAAATCAACGGCATCTGGCGCATAATATGTTGCATGAAATAATTCGTGAAATAATAAATTACACAAACTTCCTTTTGAACGCTGAAGCATTGAGCTTAACACAGGATCATTAAACCAACCCAAGGTACTCCATGCCGAAACGCTTCTTATATCTACATCATAGCCATTTGCAACCATGTGATCATATTCTTTCACCGCCAACTCTTTTTTAAAAAATCCTTTATAAGTTACTTTCCCTACTACCGGAAATTTCCATTCAAACGCTTTCAGGTCATATGGATCGCTGGCTGTTATGACCCATAATACTGGTTTATTTTTTTGATCGTATATGCTCGTAAAATTCTTCGTTGGTAAATAACCTAAACTATCAATCGAATACTTTTTAATTTTTTCGATCAGTAAAATATTTTCTTTTTCCTGCGGCGTAAGATCATGTTTCAGGCTATAACCAGAAATGGATTCTGTAGCCAAAAGTAGTGTCAATTGCCCTTTTGCCTGCCTTAACAAGTAAATACTTGTTTTGTAATTTATGATGCAAATAATCGTTAAAGCAAAAAATAAATACGCAAAGGTTAATCTTATCCATCTAAAAACTAGATTCATCATTCCATATTTGTATCTTTGCTGCATATATTCATTATAAAATTAATGTTTAAAAAGCCCATATTTTATTTTTTTCTTTTAATTAACGTATTTGCCCTGGCGCAAAAAAACGATACGTCTTTTCAAAAGCTCAGACAGGCAGAAAAAGAGATCATTAAAATTGAAAAAGGTTTTAACAGTCGTAAAGAAGCCGACAGGATCGAAGCAAATAAAAAACTTATTGCTGCCTGGGACGCTATTATTGATGATCCAAAAATATTAGCTTACTCGTTCGATAGCATAAAAGGTATTTCTATTCTCAGTCCGAAGGATAAAAAATTTAAATTAATTACCTGGAATTTAAATAGGGATGATGGTACCGAAGCTTATTT
The DNA here is from genome assembly GCA_943369995.1 of Chitinophaga pinensis. Lineage (GTDB taxonomy): Bacteria > Bacteroidota > Bacteroidia > B-17B0 > Aurantibacillaceae > Aurantibacillus. Next base: position 374 of record CALRPF020000035.1, on the reverse strand, counting down.
TGGATATTTGGTTATAAATAACAGCAAGCGAATTAAAAAAGGTTTATTTAAACACGAAACAATTGAGGCCTTTGAACATTTTAAATTATCAGATAAATCGGCCGAGATAAAAAACCCCGAAACTTATATTGGCACAACTGCCAAATGGTTTGGCATGTTGTATACATCAATTGTAGAATGTGATGGTTATTACACACTGATTGCATGGGATGGAAACAGCAAATTGATTACGCGTAAATTTATTGATGTATTGTATTTTAAGCCGGATGGTACACCGGTTTTTGGAAAGGACGTATTTAAATTTCCGCGAAAAAATCCCAGAAGGTTAATGTTTGAATATAGCAGTGAAGTAACCATGAGTTTAAAATTCAATG
>CALRPF020000034.1:0-38305 GCA_943369995.1 Chitinophaga pinensis | reverse complement strand
AAACCGAACATTCTCATTAAAATTGTTATTACATTTATTGCTAATAAAGACCTATGACACATTTATCAAAAAGAGTAAATAAAATATCAGAATCGCAAACAATTGCGATGGCAAGAAAGAGTCGTGAATTAAAAGCGGCAGGAATTGATATTATTAGTTTAAGTCTTGGTGAACCTGATTTTCATACACCGCAGGTAATTAAAGATTTTGCCAAAAAAGCAATTGATGAAAATTTCAGTTACTATACACATGTATCAGGGTACGTAGAATTGCGTGACGCTATTTGTGAAAAATTTAAACGTGACAATGGCTTAACTTATACCAATGATGAAATAGTTGTTTCTACAGGTGCTAAGCAGAGTATTGCAAATGCAGTATTATGTCTAATTGATCCGGGTGATGAAGTAATTATTCCTGCACCTTTTTGGGTAAGCTATTTAGAGATCTTAAAATTAGCAGAAGGAACTCCTGTTATTGTAGATACAAACATTGATGCCGATTTTAAAATAACACCGGCTCAATTGGAAAAAGCAATTACGCCAAAAACACGTTTAATCATGATCAGCACGCCTTGTAATCCAACAGGAAGTGTGTATACGAAAGCAGAATTAAAAGCCCTGGCAGAAGTTATTGTAAAACATCCCGAATTATATATCATCAGTGACGAGATCTATGAACACATTAATTTTATCGGCGGTCACGAAAGCTTTGCGCAGTTTGATTTTATAAAAGACAGGGTAATTACCATTAATGGCGTATCAAAAGGATTTGCTATGACGGGTTGGCGCGGTGGCATTATGGCTGCGCCAAAATGGATAGCCCAGGCTTGCGATAAAATGCAGGGCCAATTTACATCTGCCACTTGCAGCATTACGCAAAAAGCTATGCACAAAGCCATGGAGCTGGATTACAATACTTACATAAAGCCAATGCGCGATGCGTTTTTAAAGCGCAGAGACCTGGTACTTGATTTAATGAAAGAAATTCCCGGTTTAAAAACTAACGTTCCGCAGGGTGCCTTTTATGTTTATCCGGAGGTAACTTATTATTTCGGTAAAAAATATAAAGACCACGTTATTAACAACGCCACTGATCTTTCACTTTTTTTATTAGACGAGGGGCATTTAGCTTTAGTGCCAGGCGCTGCCTTTGGTGACGACATTTACATTCGTTTTTCTTACGCCACAAGCGAAGAGAATTTAAAAGAAGCTTTAAAACGTATGAAGGAAGCTTTAGCAAAACTTCAATAATTTTCACTATCACAATGAAGAAATTTTCAGTAAAAAAAGATTATATCCGAGAAGTTTTCAAATCCTTTAATGACCTTAACGTGCTAATTATTGGCGACGTAATGATAGACAGTTATTTATGGGGAAAGGTGAGTCGTATATCTCCGGAGGCTCCAGTGCCAATTGTTGCAGTTACTAAAAAAGAAAGAAGGCTTGGTGGCGCCGCTAACGTAGCGCTTAATGTTCAAGCGCTCGGCGCTAATCCTGTTTTATGTTCTGTAATTGGTGTTGATTATGAAGGTCAGGCTTTTTTAGATCTTTTAAAAACACAAAAATTAAGTCAGAAAGGCATTTTAAAAGTTCGAGACAGGGTAACAACCGTTAAAACACGTGTGATAGGAAACCATGCGCAATTGTTAAGAGTAGATGAAGAAATAGAAGATGAAATAGAAGTTGCCGCAACGCAACAATTGCTAACCTTGATCTCTCATATAATCAATCACGATAAAATTGATGTGATAATCTTTGAAGATTACAACAAGGGGCTGATCACTTCTAAATTGGTAAGCAAAGTAGTTGAGCTTGCAAAAAGTAAAAATATTCCAACCTGCGTTGATCCAAAAAAGAAAAATTTTAATACTTATAAAGGCGTTAGTTTATTTAAACCCAATTTAAAAGAATTACGCGAAGGTATTAAAATGGATGTGAGTGGAGATAATATAAATGAGCTTCAAAGAGCTGTTAGCAGCTTTAGAGTAAAACAAAAGGCAGAAACAATACTAGTTACGCTTGCAGAAAAAGGTGTGATAACCAACTCACGTAAAATAAAAGAACATATTACCGCACACATACGAAGCATTGCAGATGTAAGTGGTGCCGGTGATACGGTTATAAGCGTAGCATCTTTATGCCGCGCTTTAGATTGCAATGATATTTTTACCGCAGCATTAGCAAACCTCTCTGGAGGTATTGTGTGCGAACAAATAGGCGTTGTACCAATTGATAAATCCCAGTTGTTTGAAGAAGCATTAAAACTGGATTTCGTAAAATAATGCAGCACGATAAAGTTACTCCCTACAAAAACACTGATCCCAAAAAAGAACAGGTAGCGCAAATGTTTGATAACATTGCTAAACGTTATGATCGTATAAACACTATTCTTTCATTTGGCACACATAAAAGCTGGCGCAAAAAATGTGTTGATCTTTTAAAGGCCAGACAACCAAAAATAATTTTAGATGTAGCAACCGGTACCGGCGATTTTGCAATTGCCTGTGCGAAACTTAGTCCTGAAAAAATAATTGGAATTGATATAAGCGAAGGTATGATGCAATTGGGGCGCGGTAAAATAAAAACCGACCGTCTTGATAAGTTAATTACACTTGAATACGGTAATGCAGAAACGCTTGATTTTCCCGACAATACTTTTGATGCTATTGTGGTAGGCTTTGGTGTAAGAAATTTTGAGAATCTTGAAAAAGGCCTTCTGAATTTACAGAGGATCTTAAAACCGAATGGGCAAATTGTAATTCTTGAAACATCTTTTCCTGAAAATAAATTCTTTAAGGGCATTTATAATGTTGGGTTCTCCATTCTTACGCCTTTAATAGGAAAAATGTTCTCGAAAGATAAAAAAGCTTACGATTATCTCACCAATAGCGTAAAAGCCTTTCCTCACAATCAGGATTTTGTGAATATTTTAAATAAGTTAAACTACCGAAATACCTACTTCAAAGGTTTAGGCATTGGCTCTGCAGCTATCTATTACGCCGAGAAGTAAATACTTATATTATTTCGTTTTTTAAAAACCGTTATCTTAAATAACCCGTATATTTAATACTAATTTTATTGGTAAAAAACATGAGCAATTATTTATCCATTCCACTTATTTCATGGGCAGCGGTTGCTGTCATTATGGTCATTATTTTTTTATGGGCATTAAAGATTAAGAACAATGGCATTGTAGATATTTTTTGGGCATTTAACTTTACAGTTATTGCCGCTATTATTTGGTATTTGGCAGATGGAGATGCAGAAAGAAAAAATTTAGTATGTGCTTTAGCGGGTTTGTGGAGCCTGCGCTTGGGAATTTACTTATTGATTCGGGTTGGTTCTCATATAAAAGAAGAAGAAGGTCGTTACAAACAACTAAGGTTGGAATGGAATGATACAAAATTCTTTTTCTTTTTCCAGATGCAGGCCTTTTCTAATGTAATGCTTGCTATTCCGTTTTTTATTATTGCTTTAAATAAAGATCAGCAAATTTCGATCGTTGAATATATTGGCGCAGGCTTATGGCTATTATGTATCGTTGGCGAAGGTATCTCTGACTGGCAATTAGCCTATTTTAAAAAACAACCTGAAAATAAAGGCAAAGTTTGCCAATACGGGTTATGGAATTATTCCCGTCATCCAAATTATTTTTTCCAATTCTCAATTTGGGTTTCAGTATTGATATTTGCTCTGCCCAGTCCTTATGGGTGGTTAGCGGTTATTTGTCCTTTATCAATTGGTTATTTAATTTTTAAAGTAACCGGCATACCAATGACGGAGGAGCAAGCTGTTAGAAGTAAAGGCGAAGCATATAAAGAATATCAACGAACAACAAGCGTCTTTGTTCCGTGGTTTAAGAAAAAATAAATTATGTTCTACGACAAATTATTAGAGAAAAATAAAGTTCCGGATTCACTTATTCGTATTGGCATTCGTAAACTGTTAAAACAACGATTACAAGACGAAAATAAAGGAAATACCGAAGCACAGCAAGCGCATTTAATGCAATTAATAGATGAGTTAAAAGCATCTCCCATTGCCATTAATACGCAGGAAGCTAACGAACAACATTATGAAGTGCCTACACAATTCTATCAATACTGTTTAGGCAAACATTTAAAATACAGCAGTGGTTATTGGAAAAACGGCGTAACTGATATTGATACCTCCGAAAAAGACATGCTGGAAATTACTTGTGAGCGTGCAGAATTAAAAGATGGCCAAGATGTATTAGAATTAGGTTGCGGCTGGGGTTCATTATCATTATTTATGGCTGCAAAATTTCCTAAAAGCAATTTTACAGTTGTGTCAAATTCGCGCACGCAAAAAATTTATATTGATGAACAGGCAAAACAAAGAGGAATAAACAATCTAACTGTCATCACTATAAATATTAATGATTTTGCTTTGGAAAAAACGTTTGATCGTGTAGTATCCGTTGAAATGTTTGAGCATATGCGCAACTATCAAAAACTGATGCACAAAGTTGCCACGCTTTTAAAATCTGAAGGAAAATTATTCGTACATATTTTTACTCATAAAGAGTATGCCTATAAATTTGAAGTGATAGACGATACCGATTGGATGAGTAAATATTTTTTTACCGGTGGTATTATGCCAAGTGACGATCTACTTCTTTATTTTAACGAACATTTAAGCATCAGAAAACACTGGCATGTAAGTGGTATGCATTACAGCAAAACATCCGAAGCCTGGTTGCAAAACATGGATAAACATAAAACAGAGATAATGCCTTTATTTGAGCAAACATATGGCAAAGAAAACGCTATTAAATGGTGGGTTTACTGGCGTATTTTTTATATGGCCTGTGCTGAATTGTGGGCTTATAATAAAGGTGAGGAGTGGATTGTGAGTCATTATCTTTTTGCGAAAAAATAACCATTAACCTATGCAAACATTAGCTATCATAGGAACAGGTATTGCCGGAATGGGCTGCGGACATTTGCTTCAAAAAAAATACGACATTACTTTATTTGAACAAAACAATTACATTGGCGGACATACCAATACTTTTTCTACCAATGAAGAGGGAAAACAAGTGCACATGGATACGGGTTTTATGGTTTTTAATTTTGAAACCTACCCAAATCTTTGCAAATTGTTTGAAGAAATAAAAGCGCCAATAAAAAAAACCGATATGTCGTTTAGCGTTCAACATACGCCAAGCGGCCTTGAATATTGCGGCTCTGGACTTAATGGTTTATTTGCTCAGCGTAAAAACATTTTCAAGATCAGTTATATTAAAATGTTAATGGAAATTACGCGCTTTAATAAAATAAGTGTCGAGATCCTGGATAATCCCAAATATGAGAATTATTCTTTAGCACAATACATTAAAGAATTTAAATTCAGCGAAGAAATGCTTTGGAAATACTTGGTGCCAATGAGTTCTGCGGTATGGAGTACGCCAATGGACAAAATGTTGGATTTTCCAGCCGTTGCTTTAATTCGGTTTTTTAAAAATCACGGTTTTTTAGGGTTAAATACACAACATCAATGGTACACTTTAGAAAATGGCAGCCAGGCTTATAGAGAAATTTTGATAAAACCATTTAAGGATAAAATTCATATAAATAATGGTGCTGTTAAAGTAAAAAGAAATCCTGACAGTACTGCAACTGTATTTTTTAAAGATGGCACGTCGCAGCAATTTGATAAAGTTATTTTTGCAGCGCATGCCGATGAAACGCTAAAATTATTGGAAACTCCAACTGTAGAAGAAAAGAGATTATTAAGCCCATTTAAATACCAAAAAAACTCAGCAATGGTTCATACTGACGAATCAACTATGCCGAGAAATAAGTTAACCTGGAGTAGCTGGAACTACAGAATTGAAGAGCGTAACGGCGAAAAAATTCCAACAACGATTTATTGGATGAATAGTTTACAGGGAGTAAGCAAAAAGAAAAATTATTTTGTTTCCATCAATGCAATTCCCGGAAGCGTAGATAAAAATAAGATCTTAAAAGAGATCATGTACGAGCATCCTTTGTTTGACGTTGATGCCATTAACGCTCAAAAAGAATTATATACTTTAAATGAAAATGGTCCATTATATTATTGTGGTAGTTATTTTAAATACGGCTTTCATGAAGATGCTTATGCGAGTGCCGTAAATCTTTGTGAAAATATGTAAAATGTAAAATGGCAAAGGGAAAATGGTGTGAACCAAATCAGAAACTAAAAAATGAATGATAGAACGCAACAATTACTAGATAGAACATTTGATTTCGGTGTAAATACTCTTAAGTTTCTAAAAAAACTCCCTGATGATTTTATATACAGAATTCCCAAAGGACAAGTTGCAAGATCCAGTATTTCGATTGGTGCAAATTACGAAGAAGCGCAGGGAGCTGTTTCTAAAAGAGACTTTTCTAATAAAGTTGGTATAAGTTATAAGGAAGCAAGAGAAAGTCTTTATTGGCTGAGGATTTTACAGAAACTTTATGATGAAGATAAGTATCAAAAAGATTTTGAAATATTTATAAAGGAATCCCAAGAATTAAAAAACATTTTTGCTGCAATTAAAAAATCATCAAAAGAAGCAATTAACCAATGAGATTCGCGACATTTTCCATATTACCTTTTACATTTTCCATTAGATGAATTCTTGTTTATATAGAGCTTTTGTTATGCACAATAGAATGAAACCCGCCTCGCACCGGTTTCATTACAATGTGTTTATGTTTTATATTGATCTTGATGAACTTGAGCAACTAAAGAAGAAGTTACTTTTATTCAGTCATAATAAGTTCAATTTTTTTAGTTTCAGGGATAAAGAGCATTTACAATTACCAACTGAAAATCCCGATAAAACTAAAAGTACGAAACAACATATTTTAAATTATCTCGAACAAAACGGTGTTAAAATTGTTCCAACCAAAATTATGTTAATGACTAATTTAAATGTGCTTGGCTACAATTTCAATCCCGTGTCGTTTTACTATTGTTTTGATGAAAAGAGTGAGCCAATTTGTTGTGTAGCAGAAGTTGGAAATACTTTCGGTGAAATGAAACCTTATTTAATTACCGAAGAAAATTTAAACAATAATATATTCCATTTAAATACAACCAAGTATTTTTACGTTTCTCCTTTTATGGATCATGACGCCAAATTTGATTTTAACCTTGCCATTCCAACTGAAAAGTTAAATAACCGTATTGACACTTATAAGGATAACGAGCGGGTTTTCATAAGCACTTTAACTGGTGTTAAAAAACCAATAAATAATCGAAATTTATTGTGGTACAGCATTCGTTTTCCATTCATAACCCTTAAAATAATAGCTCTAATTCACTGGAATGCCTTGTTATTATGGAGAAAAAAGCTTCCTTATCACAAAAAAGCCGAAAATATACACCTGCAAAAAGATGTATTTCGTAAATATAAAAACGATTAAAAAACATAAAAAAAATGTAAGGATATTCTTAAAAATTCGTCTATTTTTAGGTTAATATTCTTAAATTCGACCTACTAAAATGTCAACTGTAGTTAGCATAACAACCAAACAGGGTTTTTACGAGAAAGTCATTATTGACCTCCTCTCTAAAATGCAATTGGGCAGACTTAACCTTACTTTACCAAATGGACAAACTTTAAGAATTGGAAATGGTGAAGAAACAATTGAAGCAAATATTGATGTAAAAGACAATAGCTTTTTTAAGCGTTGTGTATTATTTGGCGATATTGGTTTTGGAGAATCATATACCGATGGTGAATGGGATACAGATAATATTACCAATGTAATTAAATGGTTCTTATTAAATGTAGATAATGCGCCTACTGCTTCAGGAAGCTCCACAAAAAGTTTAGCGCTGAATTTATTTAAAATCGCAAACAAATTATCTCATTTAAAAAGAAGTAACAGCGTTAGTGGTTCCAGAAAAAATATTTCAGAACATTACGACCTCAACAACGATTTTTTTGCCATTTTTTTAGATGAAACAATGACTTATTCTTCTGCTTATTTTAAAGAAGAGGGCATGACATTAAAAGATGCGCAATTAGCAAAGTACGATCGCTTATGCAGACAATTACATTTAAAAGAAAGCGATCATGTATTGGAAATTGGCAGCGGTTGGGGAGGAAATGCTATTTACATTGCAAAGAATTACAATTGCAAAGTAACTACCGTTACGATTTCTGAAGAACAATATAAACTAGCAAAAGAACGCGTAGAAAAAGAAAATCTTTCTGATAAAATTACCATTGTATTAAAAGATTACCGCTTGTTAGAAGGAAAGTTTGACAAAATTGTATCTATAGAAATGTTAGAAGCTGTTGGTGCGGAATTTTACAATACTTATTTTAAAAAATGCAGCGATCTTTTAAAGAAAGACGGCATTTTTGCCATACAGGTAATTACCTGTCCTGATTCGCGTTTTGAGAGCTTAAAAAATGGTGTTGACTGGATTCAGAAACACATTTTTCCAGGCTCTTTATTACCATCAGTTGCGGCGATCAACAAATCCATTAACGAAACCTGCGATCTAACTTTGGTAGATCTTAAAGATATTGGCTTGGATTACGCGCATACATTAAAAATCTGGCATCAGGAATTTAATAAAAACATTGATAAGGTAAAGGCCTTAGACTTTGATGATTATTTTATCCGAAAATGGAATTATTATTTGTGTTATTGTGAAGCAGCCTTTGCCATGCGTAACATTAATGTGATGCAATTGGTGTATACCAGACCGAATAATATTAATAGGTAGGATGAAAAAACTTCTTTTTATATCTGGAATTTTATTTTTCTTTATTATAAATTTAAATGCGCAAAAGGTTTTTACTCCATCAGGAGCTGAATGGCATTATAAATACAATTTTTTAGGGACCCCAACTAGCAGCGCTAATGTTTTTAATGAGAATATTAAATACGAGCGAGATTCTATATTAGGAAATGATACTGTAAAAGTATTAAAGCATAGATCTTTTTTTATTGAATGTACCAATCATGATACCACTGTATTGACTTTAATAAAACAAGGTCATGATACAGTCTACATGCAAAATAACTTTACACGTAACTTTGTGACAAATACAAACAAGTGGGAAATCCTTTACATTTACTCAGCAAGCCCTGGCCAGTTCTGGATAACAAAAATTAAACAATATTCAAGTGTGTATTCCTATACAGCAACAGTTAACTCTGTAGATTCTGTTTTGGAGAATACTATATATTTAAAAAGACTAAATGTTACTTATAACGGACAAGTAAATTCTAATAATTTTACTTATAATACAATCATCACAGAAAGATTTGGGGCGAGGTTTCTATTTCCATTCTATTTTAACCTGGGTTCTTGCGATGCAGATTATTTAGATAAGATTCTCTGTTATACAGACAGTACTTTTGGATTTAAACAATTTACAACATTACCTTGCGATTATTCTTATCATGTTGGGTTAACCGATCTTAACGATATAAATGAAGAAATCAAGACCTTTCCTAATCCGGTAAATGATCTATTAAATATTGATACAGAAATTCCCTTTACAAAAATAGAAATAATTAACAGCTTAGGTCAAATAGTAAAAACAGAAGAGCTTGTTTTAAATAATAACAAAACATCGATAAATACTAAAGATCTGCCTGAAGGTTTTTATTTATTGAACTTTACAGCTCTCAATTCGCAAACGCTTAGTAAACGTTTTGTAATTTCACACTAAAAAAAATTAGGTATTAGATCTGATTTCCTTAAACCTTGTAAAAATTATTGCCGCCAAAAAGCAAAGCACAAAGCCTAAAATTCCATTTAAGCGAACACCAAAATCATTACCAACATCTTTACCATAAAGCAACGACATTGAAAACAAAGCAATACCAAAGGTTTGCGCGATCTTTACAAAAAAATAACGCACCGCAAAATAAATAGCTTCTTTATTTTGTTTTGTTTCCGCACTATCTTTTTCTATTACCTCCGCCAAAATTGCCACAGGTAAAATATTTAGAGTGGCTAACGGAATTGCAGCAAAAGCAATTAATGAAAAGATCTGCGCTTGAGGATCTATATTAAATTTACCAAGCATAAAAATTCCCAGGAAAATAAAACCGAGCAATATTAAAGAGCCAATAACAATTTTTTTCTTTCCGATTTTTTTTGCTGCCCAATTTGTAACCGGATAAAAAACAAAGGATACAAGAACCATAGTGATCATTAATTTATTTCCAATGCTCTCTGGCAATTCCAAAAGCACTTTTAAAAAATATACTAAACCTGAAGTAATAAGTGTAATAGAAATAAAATAAGAGAAATCGGCAACGATAAAAAACAGGAAATTTTTATTTCTTAATGTCTGACCCAAGGCTTCTTTTAAAGGAACAGAGCTGGGAACGGAAGTACAATACTTTTTTTCATCTATTGCTAAAACAGTTATAAGCATAAAAATTGCCGCTAACAAAGCGAAGATAAAAATTGTTATCTGCAATGCGTGGATCTTTGAATCTATTCCGAAATTATTTTGCAAAAGTTCTGTTAAATTAAATGCATTTGAAGAAATTCCAATTCCAAATACATAACCCACCGATTGCCAAGTTGCCAAACGTACCTTATCTTCTGATGTCGGCGCTAATTCAGGCAATAAAGCATTGTACGGAATAATATAGGTTGTGGATGAAACATAAAAACCGATCAGCATAAGAACAAGCCAAACAATATTCAATGTACTTTCTTCTTGTTTTAAAGGATAAAAAACCAGGCAGCAAAAAATAAGAGATGGAATGATCGCTAACTTCATTAAGGGAATCCTTCTCCCTTTTGGGTTTTCACTTCTGTCGCTGAATTGAGCAATTAACGGATCATACATTGCGTCTATCAGCCGCGTACTTGATGTAACAATAGCTATCACATTAAACACACCTAATATAGCAACCTGTGTAATAAATTTAGGCAACCCGCTATTGTCAGGCGGGATATATAAATAAATTAAAATCACACCGATAAGGTTGATCATAATACTCCAACCCATCATGCCAAAGGCATAAGCAATTTGTTTACCAATTGGGAGTTTTTGTGCCAAGGAATTTAAATTTTAATACCAATTACAAGCACATCATCCACCTGCGCTAAAGAACCTCGCCATTTTTCAAATGTATTGTATAAAGTAGCCTTTTGTTCGTCCATGGATTGATCCTGCATATTCACTAACGTTTCTTTAAAACGTCGGTATAAAAACTTCTTTTCCTTTTCGCCACCAAACTGATCTGCGTAACCATCCGTGAAAAGGTATATACAATCTCCTTTTTGTAATGTAAACAACTTATTTGTAAACCCCTTAGATTCGGAATCCATTGCTGCGGTAATGGGCTGTTTATCGCCTTTAAATTCAAATAACTCTTTATTACGAACAACATACAATGGGTTATTTGCACCCGCAAATTCCAAACGCATTCCCTTAATATCAATGCAGCAAAAGGCTACATCCATACCATCCCGCAAGGGCGTTTCGTTACTATTTTTATTTAAACTTTTTTTAAGTTCGCTATTTAAGAAATCCAAAGCTACTGCTGCGGAATTTATTGCTGAATTATTGATTGTTTGATTTAATAGGTTATTTCCAATAATACTCATGAATGCACCGGGTACTCCATGGCCGGTGCAATCTACTGCCGCCACTACTAAAATATTTGTTCCTGCTTTATAATGATATCCATCTGCAGAATGAAGATCTTCTTTGATCTCATAGTTTGTAAACCAATAAAAATCGCCACTTACAATATCACGTGGTTTAAAAAATATAAACGACTCGGGTGCGTACTCTTTCAATTTTGTTTTTTCGATGAAGATGGATTGCTGAATACGCTTAGAATATTCAATACTATCAGAAATATCTTTATTCTTTTCATCGATCTCTTCGCGCTGTTCATTGATCTCTTTTTCTAAACGCAAACGCTCGGTTATATCGCGTGCATAAATAACAATAGCCGGGCGACCCGCGAAAGGTGCTACTTTAGCAGAACACTCTACCGGAATTAAATTTCCCGACTTTGTAACAAATGGAATATCTTTATAGATTAGTCCGCCTTTTTCCCAAACATCGGCAACAATGCTCGAACTTTTCTCAAGATATTCTTTTGGATGAAGATCAAATAAAGAAAGCTTCTCTAATTCTTCTTCCGAATATTCTAACAATTTAGTCGCACTTGGGTTTGTTTGGTGAATTTTACCATCCACAATATCAATTACGATCATAGCATCATTGGCTTGATCGATAATGCTTTCGTAATTGCTTAACTGTTTTTTTAAAGCAGCAATCTCTTCTTCGTAATTCTTTGTTTCTTGGCTGGTAGATACTTTTTTAGAAAACGTTTCTTTGAGCGAAGTTACTTCTTCTATAGCATCTTTTGAAGTCTTATATCTTCCGTCCAGCTCTTCTATGATCGGAAAAATTAACGAAGGATTTAAGAACTCCCCTACTTTATCGGGACGGGAAACATAACGCACCACGCCACTCTTGTCAATTAAAAAAGAAGCAGGCAAAGGAATACCTTCTTCATACTTCTCTGCAAAATCATTATCGTATTCTTTTAACTGAACACCATAGATCATGGCAGTTCTTTGTCCTTCATCGGCCAGTACTTTAAAATCCAGGCCTAACTTTTCTACCATCCCTTTATTTACGCCAACAGGATCGGGACCAATAGCCATTACTAAAATATTTTTGGACTGAAATTTATCATTATTTTTTTCGTAAGTACGTAACATCATGTGACAACCCGGACACCAATCACCACGAACGAAGATTAACAATAAATGACGTTTACCTTTAAAGTCAGAGAGTTTTACAATCTCACCATTCTGATCAGGCAAGGCAAATTCGTTTGCGGGTTTACCAATTTGAACACGATAGCCGCCAGAATGGATTTTTAATTGTTTTTTATCCTTTAAAATTCCATAGCCCAAAAGTGCGCCAAATAATAATATGGGTGCGGGAAATGCGTAACCCTGCCAACCGTAAGATCCAATAATATTGCCAAGAATGTAAACGCAAGATCCTAAAACAAACATTAATGGTTCGAACCAGGAATAGCCGGTGTAAGAAAATGTTGTAAAAAATACGATCCTTAAAATAGAACCAAAACCTGCCAGCAATAAAGCGAGTGTTAAAAAAGGAAAATGATCAAAAGGAGTCTCAAGAGAAATACCTATTAAAATTGCCGAACAAAAAACAGTAATAAATTGGTACCAGCTGGTATATTTTGATACTTCTTTAATAGAAGCAAAATAAGCTACCAAAGATAATATAGAAGCCGGTAAAGAATAGCCTAAAGCAAGGCAAACAATAGAACCTACATTAAGAATAACACCCAGGGTGGTGCTTTGGTGGATATTTTTCATTTAATACTATAAATATAATACAAGGATCGGTTAAAACAAAAAATCCCTCCGGCTTTTACCGAAGGGATTCTAATTCATATTAAACTTTAAAAACTTATTTGATTAAGATAGCAAATACCATTACCAAGGCGGCTAAGGTCCAGGTTGTTTTTTCAATAAAACCGTTGGCCTTATTTATACTTACAATTTGTTTTGTCATTCTACTTTGAAATTCGCCTTTTGAATTTTGCATCAAAACAGCAATAATTAACAAAGAACAAAACAATATAAGTGCGATGGATAAGATCATATCTCTATTTTTAATTAAATTATTTTACTTCTTCAAAATCAACATCGGTTACATTTTCGCCGCCGGTTTTATTAGCATCATTTTGAGCACCGTTATTATTTGGATCGTTATTTTGCTGATTATTTGCGCCGGCATTTTGTTGTGCCTTGTACATATCTTCGCTCGCTGCGCTCCATAACGTATTCATACTTGCAAGAGCAGCGTTTACTTTTTCAATATCTTTTGAAGCATGTGCTGCTTTTAATTCTGTTAAAGCATTTTCAATTGGTGCCTTTTTCTCAGCAGGAATTTTATCTCCAAACTCTTTTAATTGTTTTTCTGTTTGGAAGATCATTGCATCTGCTTCGTTCAACTTATCAACTTCTTCTTTTGCTTTTTTATCTGAATCGGCATTTGCTTCTGCTTCACGTTTCATTTTTTCGATCTCTTCCTGGCTCAAACCGCTCTTAGCTTCAATACGAATGTTGTGTGATTTACCTGTTGCTTTATCTTTTGCGCTTACATTTAAAATACCATTCGCATCAATATCAAAAGTAACTTCAATTTGCGGTACACCACGTTGTGCAGGTGGTAAACCATCTAAGTTAAATTCACCTAACTTACGGTTATCACGCGCCATCGGACGCTCACCTTGATAAACAACGATCTGTACAGAAGGTTGATTATCTGCAGCAGTACTAAAATCCTGCGATTTTTTTGTTGGAATGGTTGTGTTCGACTCAATTAATTTTGTGAATACACCGCCCATTGTTTCGATACCTAATGATAAAGGCGTAACATCTAACAACAATACATCTTTTACTTCGCCGGTTAATACACCACCTTGTATAGCAGCACCTAAAGCAACCACTTCATCAGGATTAACACCTTTGTTTGGTGCTTTGCCGAAGAATTTCTCAACTGCAGCTTGCACAGCAGGAATACGTGTTGAGCCGCCTACTAAAATAATTTCATCTACTTCTGAAGTTGAAAGACCTGCATTTTTTAATGCCGATTTACAAGGCTCAATAGTACGCTGAATTAAGCTATCTGCTAATTGTTCGAATTTTGCACGTGTTAAGCTTTTCACTAAATGTTTTGGTATACCGTTAACAGGCATAATATATGGCAAGTTAACTTCGGTAGAAGTTGAGCTTGATAATTCGATCTTAGCTTTTTCTGCAGCTTCTTTTAAACGTTGTAAAGCCATAGGATCCTGACGTAAATCTAATCCTTCGTCTTTTTTAAATTCGTCTGCTAACCAGTCAATAATTACCTGATCAAAGTCGTCACCACCTAAGTGCGTATCGCCATCGGTAGATTTTACTTCAAACACACCATCGCCTAATTCTAAAACAGACACGTCATGCGTTCCACCGCCACAATCAAACACTACTAATTTAATGTCTTTACCTTTTTTATCCATACCGTAGGCTAAAGCAGCAGCAGTAGGTTCGTTAATGATACGTTTTACCTTTAAGCCCGCAATCTCCCCGGCTTCTTTGGTTGCCTGGCGTTGCGCATCGTTAAAGTAAGCAGGTACTGTAATTACTGCATCGGTAACTTCTGTTCCTAAAAAGTCCTCAGCCGTTTTTTTCATTTTTTGTAAAATGATAGCTGAAATTTCTTGAGGCGTATATTTGCGGTCATCAATTTCCACACGTGGAGTATTGTTGTCACCTTTAATTACCTTGTAAGGTACACGACCAGCTTCGCCACTTACTTCATCAAAAGTATGGCCCATAAAACGCTTGATCGAATAAACTGTTTTGCGTGGATTGGTAATTGCCTGACGTTTTGCAGGATCGCCAACTTTACGCTCGCCACCTTCTACAAAGGCAACAACAGAGGGGGTTGTACGTTTACCTTCATTATTTGGTATTACCACAGCTTCATTACCTTCCATAACTGAAACGCAGCTATTTGTGGTTCCAAGATCTATTCCTATAATTTTTCCCATTTTATTTATTTTTATTATTTAAGTATATTATTTACGAGGAATATCTCAATAAATATGCCAAATAGAATAATGCAAAAATAAGCGACAACCTGTCACAAAATCCATGAAAAAAGGCTACAAAATGACACGAAAAAAGGGTCTTTTTACAAAAAAGTCATATTAAGGGCAACCTTGTTGAAAGTTAGCAGCAGTAAGGAAATTATACTTACAGGTATATTGATTAAATGAAAACTGCGACACAAAAGGGCTTTGCATTTCTTTATCTATCGAATGGCGGGTTCTGAAAGTAAAAATGCCCATGGCGGCCCGGTTGTCGAAATTAGAATAAATAGGTTTATCCTGAGCAATACTTAAAGAAGGCGCCGTAAATTGTAAATAATCGGCATAATCCTGCGTAGATGCATAAGCAATTGCCCGCATTTTATACATTTTACGTTTTACCGAAGTGTTAAGATTCATTTTAGATAAACCAAACCCAACCGCATTAAAGAGATCCTGCCCCCTAAACTCAAAAACAAAAAGTTTATTGTTTTGATAGGTCCTTAAGTCTTTTATATATTGATTTCCAAAATTATAATCTACATATTTTGAAATAGAATCTACTCCTAAACCACTTGGATAATCATAAAAATAAAATCTTAATGACATGGTATAAATTGCGCCTTGATTAGGGTAAAACTTAGGAGAATATGTTTGGTTTTGTTGGCTATAATCAATGTAGGCTTCATTAAATTTAATTGGATCTAAAGGAGAAACAGAGCCTGGAGTAACCGGAAAATATGGCTTCACAAACGGAGTAGGTGTTAAGCTTGCGTTAAATGTACTATTAATGCTATCAAATGCAGTTGCTCTTGCAACAAATTCATTTCCCGATTTAGTGTTTTTAATTTTTAAAACGTATTGTCCACTTGTATATAATCTGTCTGATGTTACATAAACCCTTTGGCTTGAATTAAAAGCGCCGGGACTGGCCTGAACAACCGAATCGCGAAAACTAATTGTATGACTGGCATTTGACGGTGTTGACCAAGCCAGAGTGCCATTTACAAAACGCTCTAAGGTAATAGAAATCTCGCCGGCCGGGTAATTAATAGAATCTGCCACCTGCGCCATTTGATTAGCATCACCTTCCCCAAGGAAAACTTTATTAACTCGTATAATTTGCATAGGCTCTTGCGGACAAAGAACCGCATAAACTGTTGGCACTTCTTTATAGGGTGCATTAATATTTAATTCGTTTTTACAAGAATATAAAAACAAGGCGCCAAAAGCAGTTAAAAGGTATGATAATTTTAAAAATTTCATGGTTTAAAGATAGGTTATTTTTTTGGCAGGTTAAAGAGCATTTATTGTTTGGTGAAAATTATTATAAATACGGTCGTAACCGGGGTATAAATGGTTAGAAAAGGTACGTTCGTGAAAAACCGACACAAATAAACCATTTACTTTTTTAACCTCAGCAGCCAGATTGTTTAAAGAACTTAGCATTTTTTCGGGACTTATTTTATCATATACAAAATACGCGCCATCCATCGTGCAAAACGGAACCATTAAAAGATCATCCTGTTTATTTGTATTGAAATTAAAATAATAAAAAGGGAAAGACGTACCAGCACGAAAACCCGGAGCAGAGGCAAAACCCATTGTAAAATCGGCGATTATCCCATTCTCTATTAATAAAGATGGTGTTGTTTTTATGTTAAATCTTAAATAATGCTGGCGCGACAGATCGATTGGAACGACTGAACTTTTAGAAAAAGTTTGAATTTCGTGCTGCAATACGTCTTTATACTGAGACGAGTAGTATGATGGATGCAGGCCAATAATTGCTCCTCTTTTTTTTAATCTTTCAATCACTTCTTTAAAGGCTCCCGATTTAGGATCAACTGTTCTGTCGTATTTATTACCTGCTCGGAAAAGAAAAAAAACAAAAAGAGGAATATTTTTAGCAGAACAGAATTCAGAGATTTCGGAATAAATATCGAAGGGATCTTTCTCTTTATGTCTAAGAACATTTATTCTGCGTTTAATATTGGCAAGATCATTTTTTAAAAAATCTTTAAAGATAGCGGCGCTTGTTCTTAAAAAACTTTTCGCCTTATACGCGTACAAATTATCAACATCAATTGTACTAATTAACTTAAATTTACTTTGAGAGAATGTCAAGTCTTTGTAAAAATTTTCTAACTCGGTTTTTAATTCGAGTATCCAAATATCAACTACCGGTTTTAAATGTAAATTGTTTTTAAAAAGAATACTTGCTTTGGCCTCAAAGCGGCCATGCGCGTCAGCTTCAAAGCTTTGCCATTCTTCGTACCTCGAAATAAAATAAAATACAGCAGAAAAAATATCGTATTTAAATTTCGTCTCGCTTTCTGCCCCGGTATTCTCAAAAAAATACATAAGCTCATTCTTTAAAACCGGTTTCGGCTTGTTTTCGCTTACGGCCTTTTCGAATAATAAAGTAGCCGGCAAAATTTGAAACGAACCGCTTATTATTTTTTTTGAATAATTGATCTTATAAAAACCAGATGTTTCAAATTCAGAAACGGAATTTGTGATGCAGGCGTTTACTTTTAAAACATGATTAAAAATAAATTCTGCTACATAACTTAATCGTGGTGAAGTTTCTTCAGAATAGATTATAAAACCTGGTGCTAGAGAATTTACCTCAAGATTGAGTAATGTATGTAAGCTCTTTTTATCCACCGGGAAGTATAAAGCTAATAATTAAAATGGTATTTGAATTATTAAAACTACAAGATAAAATTACTTATCGTGTTTATATTTAATAAAAGTTACTTTAAATCTTGGACGAAGTGTTGGATTGTTATTGCCCGCCAGTACTACTCTTTCGGCCATATTATCACGGCGTATAACTTCTGATCTTTCAGGATTGGCAACTACCAGATGAAAGCCCCAGTTCTTTTTTTCTTTATTTAAAATTGCCTGTACATGCCTCGCAATATTAAATACATAACGGTTGTTAGTTGCATCATACTCGCCACCATATCTAAGATCAAAATCGGTTTGGCTTAACTGATCAACAGCATAAGTTTCTTTACCTGTTGAATCTAAAGGCAAAAGTGCCAGTTTTGGTGGCGTAAAGTAAACACCGGTTCCAACTACACCTAAAAAAGAGGGATCGACATTAAAAACAAATTCGGCACGATTAATTGCTAATGGAACACTATCAGCATAGTTTTTTAAATAATCTAAAAATGGAATTTTAAATTTTATCCTGGTAGCGCCAATACCTTTTAAAAATAAATTTTGCTGGCCAAGAGTTGTATCACCATTAAGCTGGTTGTTTAATAAATAGTTGCCTGTACTGGCATCAAATTTTACGGTATTAAATCTAAGCGCGTTGCTTCCCGAAAACTGAAACCTGAATGCCAGATCTTCTTTTGTTGCAGATGGCGTGCCTTTTTGATAACGTAAATAAAACCCACTTAAAGGATCTTCTAAATTAAAATGAGCGATAACGCCTTGCGACCCCGGCGATGTGCCCGGATTTAAAGCGCTTCCGGCTGCTGTAATATAAAATCCTTTGTACTTGCTTAAAAAAGTTGAGTTATCGATAAGATATTGCGGGTTGTTTAAAATAGATTTTGCGAAATTATTATCAATAGGGATTCTTAAAACCAATTTACCATCCAAGGAGCTATAGGTTCCGGTGTAAACACCAAGCAAAGAATTTTTATTGTGCAGTTTTGTATTGTTTGTAAAATACAATCTTGAATTATCTAATGTTGAATCGAGCCCAAAAACTGAATACGTTAAAGCAGTGCTTTGATCGCCAACAAAGTTTAAAGTGTTTACAGCTAAAACTATTTCTGATGAAACTAAATTAGCATCGTCACCAAAAGAAACAAAAGTAACACCATTTGGTATGTTGGCGTTTAAATACAAACCAACATCCATGCGGCCGAATGTAGGATCCTGATTACTTCCCAAAAATTTAAGTTTATCATTAAATGTGGCAATTGAATCATACTTTTTGGTAAAAGCGGTGATAACTGCCGTATCGCAAAAACTGGCATTAAGGCCATCGTTCTCTGGCTGTCCGTCAATACCTAAAATGCTATTATCTTTTTTACAGGCAGTAAAAGCTATTAAAAAGCAAAGTAATAGCGTAGTATTTTTAAAGGTCTTCAAATTATTATTATAAACGCTAAAAATAGGGATTTATTTAAACACGGATTTTTATTATTTACTAAAAAATCAAAAAAAAATGCCCTACAGTTTGTAGGGCATTTATTAAGGTTTAAAATGCTTAGCTTAAAACATTAGCTTCTTCAAGCATAACATCATAAAACTCGTTGAAAGAATCCATGTATTCTAATTCGTTCTTATAAGTTAAAAATGGTTTTCCTGTTTTTTTGATAAATTTCTCTAATTCAGGATTTAAATTCTCAGTTCCCTGGATAATACCATCAGCATACTCTAAAGATTGTTTCAACATGTTAATGTGACTCGATTCTTCAGAAATATGTTTAAGGTCTTTTTTATTAAATCCGTCAAACGTTAACTTATCAATGAATTTTTTATTCAATGTTTTAGGATATTCATCTTCGTATAATGATACAACAACTTTTGTATCTGCAAACAAAGGATCTTCGGCATAATATTTTTTGATATATAATGGCATTAACGAAGTAAACCAGCCATGACAGTGGATAATATCCGGCTGCCAGCCTAATTTCTTTACTGTTTCTGCAACACCACGTACAAAGAACATTGCACGCTCATCGTTATCATCAAAATATTTACCGCTTGTTTTATCGGTTAAAACTGCTTTACGGCTAAAATACTCCTCATTATCAATAAAATACACTTGCATACGCGCGCTTGGTATGCTGGCAACTTTAATAATTAATGGATGATCAACATCATTTATCACCATATTCATCCCCGAAAGGCGAATAACTTCGTGTAACTGATGTCTTCTTTCGTTGATACAGCCGTATTTCGGCATAAAAGTACGAATTTCTTTACCACGCTCCTGAATACCCTGCGGTAGCTTTCTGGCAATTTTTCCAATATAGGTTTCGTCTAAATAAGGGGTAATGTCTTGCGAAACAAAAAGAACTCTGGCTTTCTTCATACTAAATTTTTAGTTTCTCCTGTAAAATATTATACAAATGCTGTAAAATAATTATACAAAAGTAATAAAAAAAAATCCATATTTCAAAGTAAAATGTACATTTGCCCCTCTTTAGCATGTTAATTTTCACCAAAATAGCAGATTTAAAGGGCTTTTTAAAGCAAATAAAAAGTTCAGGCCACACTGTTGGCTTCGTGCCAACCATGGGCGCTCTGCACAACGGTCATATCTCACTTATTTCTATCTCAAAAAAGGCCTGTAATATAACGGTTTGCAGCATTTTCGTTAATCCAACACAGTTTAACGACAAGGCCGACCTTAAAAGATACCCGCGAATGCCCGAAAAAGACGCTGCTTTTTTAGAGAATGCAGGTTGTGATGTTTTATTTCTGCCTTCGGTTGAAGAAGTTTATCCTAACGGCCCGGTTACCGAAACCTATGACTTTGGCTATTTAAATACTGTTTTAGAGGGTAAATACAGGCCAGGACACTTTAACGGCGTTGCGCAGGTAGTAAAACGCTTATTTGAGATCGTAGAGCCGGATAAAGCTTTTTTTGGCAGCAAAGATTACCAACAGGTAATGATCATTAAAGCACTTGTAAAACAAATGCAATCGCCTATAGAAATAGTTAACTGCCCAATATTAAGAGAGACAGATGGACTTGCCATGAGCTCACGCAATGCCTTATTAAGCGAAGAAGAAAGACGCGTAGCTTCATTGGTTCCAAAAATAATGCAAGAGGCGAAACATATTGCTTTAACTAACGGTGTTAAACGCGCAAAAGATTTTGTGTCTGCCGAAATTTTGAAGGTTCCAATAATGAAGCTTGAGTATTTTGAGATCTGCAATGCTGAACTAAAAGAGATCTCAGAAATTGAACCCTCAATAAAAGCAGTTGCCTTAGTTGCTGTGTTTGTTGGTAAAATAAGATTGATAGATAATCTTACTTTGAATTAAGATTCATAAAAAGATTATTTTTGAGCCTTTAAACTTTTTAATTTTGAATTTTTAATTTTTCTACAATGAGCAATATAAAACCCGAAGATTTTTTTAAGAATATAATTTCTCACAGTAAAGAATATGGCTTTATTTTTCAAAGCAGCGAAATTTACGACGGATTAAGCGCCGTTTATGATTACGGACAGCTTGGCGCTGAGCTAAAAAAGAACATTCGCGATTACTGGTGGAAAGCCATGGTGCAAATGAACGAGAATATTGTTGGGATAGACTCTGCTATTTTTATGCATCCTACAACGTGGAAAGCCAGCGGACACGTGGATGCATTTAATGATCCTTTAATTGATAATAAAGATAGCAAGAAACGTTACCGCGCCGATGTGTTAATTGAAGAACACGTTGCTAAAATTGAAGATAAAATAAATAAAGAAGTTGAAAAGGCAGCAAAGCGTTTTGAGAATTTTGATGCCGTAATGTTTAAAAGCACTAACGCACGTGTAAAAGAATATCAGGATAAAATTGATTCAATTAACGAACGTTTTAAAACTGCTTTAAACGCAAATAATTTAGATGAGGTAAAACAAATTATTGTTGATCTTGAAATTGTTTGTCCGATAAGTGGTACAAAAAACTGGACAGATGTTCGCCAGTTTAATTTAATGTTCAATACATCTACAGGTGCTGTTACTGACGAAACAAATATTATTTATTTACGTCCGGAAACCGCACAAGGAATTTTTGTAAATTATTTGAATGTTCAAAAAACCGGACGCATGAAATTACCATTTGGTATTGCGCAAACCGGTAAGGCATTTAGAAATGAAATTGTGGCAAGACAATTTATTTTTAGAATGCGTGAATTTGAACAAATGGAAATGCAGTTTTTTGTGAAACCCGGAACAGAAATGGAATGGTACGAATACTGGAAACAGGCACGTTTAAAATGGCATTTATCTTTAGGGCTGGGTGCGGAAAAATACCGTTTTCATGATCATTTAAAATTAGCGCATTATGCAAATGCTGCCGCAGATATTGAACATCAATTTCCTTTTGGATTTAAAGAATTAGAAGGCATTCATAGCAGAACAGATTTTGATCTAAAACAACACGAACAATTCTCTGGAAAAAAATTACAGTATTTTGATCCGGAATTAAACCAAAGTTATGTGCCTTATGTTGTAGAAACATCGGTTGGATTAGACCGTTTATTTTTATCGGTATTATCTTCTGCATTAAAAGAAGAATCTTTAGAAGGTGGCGATACAAGAACTGTATTGAGCTTACCTCCTGCTCTTGCGCCTTATAAAGCAGCTGTTTTTCCTTTGGTAAAAAAAGACGGTTTACCTGAATTGGCAGAAAGCATTATGAAAGATCTTAAATTTGATTTTATGATGGCTTATGATGAAAAAGATACCGTTGGAAAACGTTACCGCAGGCAGGATGCAATCGGCACACCATTTTGTATTACGGTAGATCATCAAAGTTTAGAAGATAAAACTGTAACCATTCGCGATCGCGATACCATGAAACAGGAACGTGTAGCAATTGATAAATTGCATTCTATACTTACAGAAAAAACAAGTTTGCAGAGTTTACTGAAAACGTTGTAAGCTTTTATGCTGCGTAAGGGATGCGAAAGGTTTAGTTCTTTTGCCTGCTAAGGCAAAAAACCGCAGCGAAGCGAAGCCTGCAGCAGCCCGACCCGAAGGGATACGCCAAAAAAATTATTTTTAGTTAAATTGACAGAATAAAAAAAAGGCTACTTATAACGTAGCCTTTTTTTATTTTGAATCTTTTTAATTACAATCCTTGTCCATGACAGCTCTTGTATTTTTTTCCGCTTCCGCAAGGGCAAGGATCGTTACGTCCTATTTTTTGCTCTACACGTATGGGTTGAATTTTTGGCTTTTGTTGCGCGTTTTGTTCTTCAACAATATTTTCATCGCGGCTCTCAACCAGTTTTTCTTTTTTTGCTTTTGGTTGCTCTTGTGTGAAACGTTGTTGCTGATTATTCTCCGATGGCAATCCGCCTTTCATTAAAAAAGAAATAACTTCTTTGTTACTCTTAATAATCATCTCTTTAAATAAGTTAAACGATTCTAACTTATAAATAACCAACGGATCTTTTTGTTCTAACGAAGCATTTTGCACTGCTTGTTTTAAGTCATCCAATTCACGTAAATGTTCTTTCCAAGAATCGTCAATCATTGCCAATACAACTGCTTTTTCGAAACCCAAGATCAATTCGCGACCTTTTGTTTCGTATGCTTTCTTTAAATTAGCAATTACCTGTATACCTTTTATACCATCGCTAAACGGTGTAACAATATTCTCAAATGTATTATTTGGATTTGTGTATACATCTTTAACAACCGGGAAAGCCTGATCGGCGAGCACGTGCGATTTTTCTGTATAATATTTTTGAACGGCATCAAATAATTTATTGCTAAGATCCTCTTCTTTGCCCGAATTAAATTCCTGCTCAGAGAACGGACTTTCAATTCCGAAATTTTTGATACATTCTAAATTAAAACCTTCAGCATCTTTATTTGGTTGATATTCGTCAATTAAGCTGGATGCTACTTCGTAGATCATGTTAGCAATATCAATACTTAATTTATCTCCATATAAAGCGTTACGACGACGTTTGTAAATTACATCACGCTGCGCGTTCATTACATCATCATACTCAATCAAACGCTTACGTGTACCAAAGTTATTTTCTTCTACCTTCTTTTGCGCACGCTCAATACTTTTCGAGATCATGCTGTGTTGAATAACTTCGCCTTCTTTTAAACCCATACGATCCATTAACGAGGCTATACGCTCGCTACCGAATAAACGCATTAAGTTATCTTCTAACGAAACAAAAAATTGCGAGCTTCCCGGATCTCCCTGGCGACCGGCACGACCACGTAACTGTCTGTCAACACGACGAGACTCGTGACGCTCTGTACCAATAATTGCCAAACCGCCCGCTTCTTTAACACCTGCACCTAATTTAATATCGGTACCACGACCAGCCATGTTGGTAGCAATGGTAACGGTTCCCGCCTTGCCGGCTTCAGCTACTATGTCTGCTTCTTTTGCGTGTAACTTCGCATTCAACACATTGTGTTTAATACCGCGCAATTTAAGCATACGGCTAAGTAATTCAGAGATCTCAACTGTTGTAGTACCAATAAGCACAGGTCTTCCGGCGGCAACTAATTTTACAACCTCTTCAATTACAGCGTTATATTTTTCACGTTTTGTTTTGTAAACAAAATCCTGCTCATCTTTACGGGTCATTGGTCTGTTGGTTGGAATTTCCACCACATCCAATTTATAAATACTCCAAAACTCTTGTGCTTCCGTAGTTGCGGTACCTGTCATACCCGCCAGCTTATTATACATACGGAAATAATTTTGTAGTGTAATGGTAGCATACGTTTGCGTAGCCGCTTCGATCTTCACATTTTCTTTCGCTTCAATGGCCTGGTGTAAACCGTCGCTATAACGACGGCCTTCCATGATACGACCTGTTTGTTCGTCAACAATTTTTACCTGGCCGTTGTCAATCACATACTCTGTATCTTTTTCAAAAACAGTGTAAGCTTTTAATAATTGGTTTACAGTGTGAATACGTTCGCTCTTAATGCTAAACTCACGCATTACAGCTTCCTTGGCTAATAATTTTTCTTTAGGATCAACAATCGCTTTTTCGATCTCTGCCACTTCATCACCTACATTAGGAATTACAAAGAACTTTGTATCATCGGTATTACCGGTGATAAAATCAATTCCTTTTTCTGCCAATTCAACGTGATTGTTTTTTTCATCAATCGTAAAATAAAGCTCTACATCAATTTTATGCATTTCTTTATTTTGATCCTGCATGTAATGATTTTCTGTTTTTTGTAACAAAGCTCTTACACCCGGCTCGCTTAAAAACTTAATTAAAGCAGTGTTTTTTGGTAAACCACGGTATGCACGTAATAATGGAATACCTGCTTCTTTTTCTTTTCCTTCTGCAAATAACTTTTTTGCTTCGGTAATACAGGTATTTAAATATTGTTTTTGTACATTAACCAGTTTTTCAATTCTTGGTTTGTAATCTAAAAATTCGTGTTTATCACCTTGTGGTGTTGGTCCGCTAATGATCAACGGGGTACGCGCATCGTCAATCAAAACTGAATCGACCTCATCCACAATAGCAAAATTATGTTTGCGTTGTACAAGCTCATCCACATTACGCGCCATATTATCACGCAGGTAATCAAAACCAAATTCGTTATTTGTTCCGTAAGTAATATCTGAATTATAAGCTTTACGACGCTCGTCAGTATTCGGGTCGTGCTTATCAATACAATCAACAGTTAAACCGTGGAAATAAAATAAAGGCGCGTTCCATTCGCTGTCACGTTTAGCCAAATAATTATTTACCGTTACAACGTGAACACCGCGACCAGATAATGCATTTAAGAAAACAGGCAAAGTAGAAACCAGAGTTTTACCTTCTCCGGTTGCCATCTCAGAAATTTTTCCGGAATGCAAAACCATACCACCAATAAGCTGCACATTGTAGTGCACCATATCCCAGGTAATTTCGTTACCTGCGGCTAACCATTTATTTTTATATAAAGCTTTTGATCCGTTTATAACAACGTTACCATGTTCTTTTGCAAGCTCTCTGTCAACATCGGTTGCAGTAACTTCCATGCTTTCGTTGTCTTTAAAACGACGCGCTGTTTCTTTTAAAATCGCAAAAGCTTCGGGAAGAATTTCATTTAAAACCTCTTCAATTTTTTTAGTGATCTCTTTATCGATATCATCAATTTGTTTGTAAGAATCTTCTTTTGTATTTACATCAATATCCGGGTTGGATTCGATCTCAGATTTTATTTTTGCTATTTCATCATTTTGCGGTTTAATAGCAGTTTGAATTTTTGCTTTTAGCGATGCAGATCTTGCACGCAACTCATCGTGTGAAATAGAATTTAAAGAAGCATAGATGGTATTTATTTCTTCAACTTTTGATTCAAGGCCTTTAACATCTTTTTCGCTTTTAGTACCTAAAAGCTTTTTTAGAAAATCGAACATGTATTTATAAATTTTAAGCCACTAAAGGTAGCAAAATTTAAGAGTTAATGGCCACTAATTTTAATTTGTTAACAGAATTCTAAAATTGTAGAATTTACAGTTTATGTCCTTCAATTATTTGAACTTTCAAAACTTTTTAACTTTCTAAACTTTACAAAGACATAGTTTTGTAAATCAATCTTTTAATGATTAGATTTGATATGCAAATTAAAATCTCATGAAAAAAATATTTACGCTTTTTTTAGCTATTTGTTCATTTTATATCTCTTTCTCGCAAGATCTGCCCAAAGGCTGGGCCGATGGCGAGAAAGAAAAAATGCCTGCTTATTTAGAACAAGCGAGAATTGATGGTTTAAACAAATCATTATTTACTACAGTTCCGCCATACACAAAGCTTAGAAATGCTGCTGAATGGGAAGAGATACAAACACTTGTAATAACCTGGACATCCTTTACTGCCATACACCGCGAGATAATTAAGGCCGCACAACTTGAAACTAAAGTAACCATTATTTGCTCTGATTCAAATACCGTAAAAAGCAATCTTACAACCAACTTAGTGCCTTTAACCAATTTAAAATACATTGTTGCACCTTTTAATTCTATCTGGATACGTGATTATTTTGGCAATTCTGTTTACGGAAAATATGTTGATTCTTTGATATTGGTTGATTGGATCTACAATCGCCCCAGGCCGCTGGACGACGTTATTCCAACGGTTGTTGCCAATAACATGAATATACCCATTTATGAAACAAAGGTAGCCCCAAATGATCTTATTCATACCGGTGGAAATTATATGAGCGATGGTTTTGGAACTGCTTTTTCATCGCAATTAACCGACAACGAAAATCCAACGCATACCGCCGCAGATATTGATACCATCATGAAAAAATTTATGGGCATTAACCGTTACATTCGTTTTCCGGTGTTACCATATGACGGCATTCATCACATTGATATGCATATGAAATTGCTGGATGAAGAAACTTTATTATTTGGTCAATACCCTACCGGAATTGCGGATGGCCCGCAGATAGAAGCCAACCTGCAATACATTTTAAGCAACTATAATTCTGTTTTCGGAACACCTTACAAAGTAGTACGTATACCAATGCCAAAGGATAAAAACAACAAATGGCCAAACCAATCCGGTGGCTGGTATTGCACTTATACCAACGGTGTTTTTGTGAACAAAACATATATTTTCCCTACCTACTACCAGCAATACGATACAACTGCCTTTCGTATCTTAAAACAAAACCTGCCGGGTTATAAAGTAGTAGGTATTGATTGCGATAATGGCACATCGCCCATTATTTCCCAAAGCGGCGCTATCCATTGTATTACCCATTGCGTAAATACAAACGATCCTTTATTAATATCTCATCAACCACGCCCGGCATCATGCGATACAGGAAATTATTTAATTAAGGCTAAGATCATGCACAAAAGCGGCATTACTAGTGCGAAAACATTTTGGACAACCGATACTTTATTAGGTTATACGCAAACAAACATGACATTAGTAAACGCACAAACAAATGAATATGCCTGCAATATTCCGGCACAGGCGGCGGGCGATACGGTTTATTATTACATTGGCGCAACAGCCGTTAACGGCAAAACCATGACAAGACCAATGACTGCGCCTTTAGGGAGATACAGATTTAAGATACAGCCGTGTGCAGCACCAACATCGATAAAAGAAACTGCGGTTGTTAAAATAAAACCCGTTTATCCAAATCCTGCTTCATTTATAACATGCATTCCATTAAGCTCAAACATAACACAGCAAATAAAAGTAAGTTTGTTAAATGTATTGGGTCAGGTGGTTGATGTGATATACGACGGAGAGATAAATGCAGGTGAAAAAAATGTGTTTTTTCATGCCGAAAATTATGCCAAAGGAGTGTACTTTATTGAGGCTAAAACAGCTACAGATCGCCACGTTCAAAAAGTGTTAATTCGCTAGATAATCGACCCGGCCTCGCTTTCCTTAAAGTTGTCAATTTAATTCACTCAAAATTAACGTATTGACAAACAATATTTTATCCAAAAATTGGGAAAGATGGGGTAAAATGATATATTTGCACCCTTAAATTAAAAAAATTACTTAGTAGAATTTAGATTATGCAAAACAAAGGTGCTGTTAAATTATTTGCCATTTTATTGGGCTTGGCGTGTATATTTTATTTATCATTTACATGGATAACCAAGGGTGTTGAAGAAGATGCCAAAGAATATGCCGAAAACGCGGTTAATTCTGCCAAAACAAAAATGGCTGCAAAAGAATATGCAAAAGGAAATGCATCAAAAGAGTTAAGCTATGTTGATTCTTTAAAGGACTATTTAGCTGATCGCTATTTAGATTCAATGAAAAAGATAACTGTGTATGATATCTTTATTGCTGAGTATACTTACGAAGAATGTCAAAAAAATGCGATCAACTTAGGTCTCGACTTACGTGGTGGTATGAACGTTACTTTAGAAGTTTCGGTAATGGACATCATTAAGAACTTATCTAACGATAGCCAGGACCCTGCTTTTAAACAAGCTTTAGCCCAGGCGCAAAGTGAGCTTGGTGTTCAAAACAATGATAGTTATATTAAATTATTTGACCGAGCTTACAGAAGAATAGCCCCTCAAGGTCGTTTGGCTCCTTTATTCCAAACTATCGAGAACAAAAGCAAGCTTCCATACAATTCTACAAACGAAGAAGTAATT
Source organism: Chitinophaga pinensis (assembly GCA_943369995.1). Taxonomy (GTDB): domain Bacteria; phylum Bacteroidota; class Bacteroidia; order B-17B0; family Aurantibacillaceae; genus Aurantibacillus. The sequence goes on along the minus strand of CALRPF020000034.1, from coordinate 8,838 downwards.
AAATTTATTGATGAGCGCGTTAAAGAAGCAATAGGAAATGCAGAAAAAACATTCCGTAGCCGTATTGACCGTTTTGGTGTAACACAACCAAACATTCAAAAATTAGAGCAAAGTGGTCGTATTTTAGTTGAGTTACCGGGTGTAAAAGATAAAGCACGCGTGCGTGAATTATTACAAGGTACCGCTAACCTGGAGTTCTGGGAAACTTATGAGAACGCCGAGATCGCTCAACTTTTCGACAAAGTAAATTATTTAGTAAGAACGACATTAAGTCCTGAAACAATTACTTCAGTTGCAGATTCAACTCAAATAGTAATTTCTGATTCTCTAAGAAAAGCAGACCCGGCTTTAGCTGCAAAAATGGATTCTACGAATAATGCAAACAAAAATGCAGACTCTGCATCTAAAGCTATTTCAACTCCTACAGTAAACCCACAGGATACTGCATTAAAGAATTTCATTAAACGCTACCCTTTATATTCAATGTATTCTCCATTAAAACCAAACGTGGTAATGGATGAAAAAGGACAACCAAAAAATTATGGTGAAGGTCCTGTAGTTGGCCGTTCTTATTCTAAAGCCGATACAGCTTTAGTAAATCAATATTTAAAAATTGCAAAAGCAAAAAACATCTTCCCTTCAAAATTAAAATTCATGTGGGGTTCAAAAGAAGTTGAACAAAAAAATGAAGAAGGAAAAGTTGTTGCTACCTATTTTGAATTATTCGTTATTAAACAAACAGACAGTAAAGGTAAAGCTGCATTAAGCGGAGATATTATTACTGATGCGCGTAAAGATTACGATCAAAAAAGTGGTGGTACACCTTTGATTAGCATGAGCATGAATGCTGAAGCTGCACAAAGATGGAAGATCATTACAGGTGCTAACAAAGGAAAATGTGTTGCCGTAGTAATGGATAACATGGTGTTTTCTGCTCCGCGTGTTAATGGTGAGATCTCTGGCGGTCAATCTCAAATTACCGGAAACTTTACAGATTCTGAAGCTGACGCTTTAGCTGCGATTTTAAGTGCCGGTAAATTACCTGCAAAAGCCCACATTGTTGAAGAAAGCGTTGTTGGTCCAACATTAGGACAAGAAGCGATCGACTCAGGTTTAATGAGCTTTGCTATTGCTTTATTAGTGATCTTGGTATTTATGGCTGCTTATTACAGCAAGTCTGGTTTAGTTGCTAACGTGGCGTTGGTTGCTAACATGTTCTTTATAATGGGAATTTTAACTTCATTGGGTGCGGTGTTAACATTACCAGGTATTGCGGGTATCGTTTTAACTATAGGTTTAGCAGTGGATGCCAACATCTTAATATTTGAGCGTGTGCGTGAAGAACTTGCTTTAGGCAAATCTACTTCAATGGCTATTAAAGAAGGTTTTAAACATGCCATGTCTTCTATCATTGACTCTAACGTTACTTTAGCAATTCTTGCGGTTATCCTTTACGTATTTGGTTCTGGCCCGGTACAAGGTTTTGCTACTACTTTATTTATTGGTATCTGTACTTCATTATTCTCTGCAATATTAATTACCCGTGTTATTTTTGAATGGATGTTAGAGCGTAAAATGGAAATTCCATTTGATACTACAGCAACCCGTAACGCGTTTAAAAATATCAATATTGATTTCGTAGGAAAAAGAAAATTATACTACGCTATCTCAACCATCATCATTGTTTTAGGTGTTGTGTTCTACTTTAAAAATGGCGGTTTAAATTTAGGTGTTGATTTTAAAGGTGGACGTACTTTCCAGGTTCAATTTGATCAGGATGTAAATACCGAGAATATTAAAAAAGCATTATCGCCTTTATTTGAAGGCTCACCTGAAGTGAAAACAATTGGTGGAAGCGCTAACAAAGTTAAGATCACCACTACATACCGTGTAAGTGATACAGATCCTAAGGCTGATAGTCTTGTAGAAGCTAAATTATTACAAGGCTTAAGCGAATATAAAGCAACAGAAGACAATATTGTATCTCAACAAAAAGTTGGACCAACCATTGCAACAGATATCGTTTACGGTGCATATGGTGCAGTTTTATTCTCTTGCTTAATGATGTTCTTATACATTGTTGTTCGTTTCCGTAAATGGCAATATGGTTTAGGTTCGGTTGTGGCTTTATTCCATGACGTGTTAATTGTATTGTCATGCTACACTATTTTCCATGGTTTATTCCCTTCATTATTAAACTTAGAGATCGGTCAGGATTTTATTGCTGCCATCTTAACGGTAATGGGTTATACAATGACAGAAACAGTTGTTGTGTTTGACAGGATCCGTGAGCGTTTAGCTGATAGCGGAAAAGCTGATGTATTTGGTGAAGAAAGAAACAAGCTTATTAACTTTGCATTGAACAGTACATTAAGCCGTACTATATTAACATCGTTAACTGTATTCTTCGTATTATTAGTGATCTTTATCTTTGGTGGTGATAGCATCCGCGGATTCATCTTCGCCTTGTTAATTGGTCGTGTAATTGGTACCTACTCATCATTATGTATCTCTACACCAATAGTTGTAGATTTTGATAAAAAGAAATAAGAATTAAACTTTACAAAAAAACCTCCGTTAAAAGCGGAGGTTTTTTTATTTAATAGAATTAATATGAAAAATGCTTGGTTAGGTTATTTAGGATCGGCGTTAACACTTTTAGGGGGCGTTATAATGATTGTTGCAGAAAGATATGTTATGGGTAGCCTTCTGATATTAGCTGCTATTGCTGGTGTAATTGTAAAGGTCTATTTAGGAAAAAAATCCGGGAATCCTTAGTACTACATTTTTCTGTCATGTCCAGCAGAGTCGAGACACTTAAACTTCTATAAATTAATATAATTAATTTGGGCGTGCCCCTTCGGGTCGGGCTTTACACTGCAAGTCCTCGCTTTGCTGCGGGCTTTTCGTTGCAATCCCTCACGCAAAATCCTAATAAATAAGTTTACTTATTAAGCGTCTCTAAATTCCTGTGCTCGGTTTTATTTAATTCGTCTTTACTTAACGATTTAAAATATTCAAACGTAATTTTTAAACCTTCTGCCCTATTTACTTTTGGCTGCCAGCCCAAAATTTCCTGTGCTTTTGTAATATCCGGTCGGCGTTGCTTTGGATCATCTTTTGGTAAGGGCAACGAAATTAATTTTTGTTTAGCGCCGGTTAATTTTAAAATTTCCTCACCAAATTCTTTAATGGTTATTTCGCTTGGATTACCAACATTTACTGGTAAATGATAATCACTCATCAACAAACGGTAAATGCCCTCAACCAAATCATCCACATAACAAAAACTACGCGTCTGACTTCCATCACCAAACATGGTAAGATCTTCTCCTCTTAATGCCTGCCCGATAAAGGCAGGTAATACGCGTCCGTCATTCAGTCGCATACGCGGACCATAGGTATTAAATATTCTAATGATTCTTGTTTCCAAATTGTGTGTATCATGATAGGCCATTGTAAGCGCTTCCATAAAACGTTTTGCTTCGTCATAACAACCACGAGGTCCAACAGGGTTTACATTTCCCCAGTATTCTTCCGGTTGCGGATGCACATGCGGATCTCCATAAACCTCACTTGTAGAAGCAACCAATACACGCGCCTTTTTTACACGCGCCAAACCTAAAACATTATGTGTTCCTAAAGAAGAAACCTTTAACGTTTGAATTGGGATTTTTAAATAATCTATCGGACTAGCAGGAGATGCAAAGTGCAAAATATAATCAATATTACCTGGAACGTGAATAAATTTTGAAACATCGTGATGATAAAATTCAAATTCTTTTAATTTAAAAAGATGTTCGATGTTCTTAAGATCGCCTGTAATAAGGTTATCCATGGCCACTACATTCATTCCTTCTTTAATGAAGCGGTCGCATAAATGTGAACCTAAAAAACCTGCTGCGCCTGTTATTAATATCCTCTTTTTCATAGTTTATAAATTACTCAATTTGATAATATGACGATTAGTCAATTACGAAATTTGTTTTATTGTCTCATTGCCTAATTAGTTTTTATACCAATACAATAATAATCGTAACCTGCTTTTTTCATGTCTTGCGGATCGAAAATATTTCTACCATCAAACAATACTTTATTTTTTAAACGTTTTGTAATATCTTCAAAATCCGGCACGCGAAATTCAGGCCATTCCGTTACTATTAATAAAGCATCTGCACCGTTTAATGCTTCATACATATCTGTTGCATAGGTAATTGTTTTACCAATCATACGCTCTGCTTCATGCATTGCCACAGGATCGTAAGCCACTACACTTGCACCTTCTGCCAATAATTTTTCAATAATAACCAACGATGGCGCTTCACGCATATCATCTGTTTTTGGTTTAAATGAAAGACCCCATAAAGTAAATTTCTTTCCTTTAAGATCGCCTTTAAAATGTGTTTTTACTTTATTAAAAAGAACTTCTTTTTGTTTATCATTTACTTCTTCAACCGCGTTTAAAATACGCATATTGTAATTTTTTTCTTTTGCTGTTTTAATTAATGCTTTTACATCTTTAGGAAAACAACTTCCACCATAACCAACACCGGGATAAATAAATTTAGTACCGATACGGGCATCGCTGCCAATACCTTTACGCACCATGTTTACATCAGCGCCCATTATTTCGCAAAGATTGGCCACATCGTTCATGAAACTAATTTTAGTTGCCAACATGGCATTGGCAGCGTATTTGGTCATTTCTGCAGAAGGAATATCCATAAAAATTATCGGATGTCCGTTCATTAAAAATGGTTTATACAACTTGCGCATAATTTCTTCCGCTTCCGGTCTGTCTGTTCCAACAACAATTCTATCGGGCTTCATAAAATCTTCTATAGCCGCACCCTCTTTTAAAAATTCAGGATTGGATGCGACATAAAAATCAATTTTCGCCCCGCGTTTATCCAATTCTGCTTGTACAGCTTTTCTAACTTTTTCGGCAGTAGTTACCGGTACAGTGGATTTCGTAACTACAACCAAAGGCTTTTCCATGTGCTGACCAATAGAAGCAGCAACGGCTAAAACGTATTTAAGATCGGCAGATCCATCTTCATCGGGCGGCGTACCAACCGCTATGAATGCGACTTCCACTTGTTTAATACTTTCTACTAAAGAAGTAGAAAAATGTAAACGCTGTTTTTGTGTATTACGCAAAACCATTTCTTCCAAACCCGGTTCATAAATGGGAAGGATGCCATTATTTAAATTTTCAATTTTCTTTTGATCAATATCAATGCAGGTAACATCAACACCAACTTCTGCGAAACAAGTTCCGGTTACTAAACCAACATATCCTGTTCCTATAACTGTTATTTTCATAATTTATTTAATTAGTCAATTTGGCAATTTGATAATTAGCCAATTGCGTTTACTTTCATTTTTTGTTTTGTAGACGAAATTATTTTTGATAAAACTTTTGTTATAATATGAAGCTTATCCTTCAAATCATTGTTAGTTGGATAAGATTCAGCCTTCTCACAAATAGTTAACCTATACGTGGTTTCATCTGATTCTTTATGTGCTATTTTTAATTTATGTATAAAATCCGCTTTACTTTCTGCATTTTGTGCCTCATTAACATCCGCCCCAATTGATGTTGCAGATTTTACAAATTGATTTGCTACAACAAATTTCCGCTGCGCTTCCAATTTTTCAACAAAAGAAATTGCCTCAATAGAAAATTCTATTGTTAAGTTTAATATGGCGTTCTCTCTTTGCTCCATTTATTAATTGACTAATTGTCAAATTAACTAATTAGCTCGTTAATTCCAAAACAGTTTCAGTAATATACTTTAAAGTTACCTCTTCCAGCTCTGTGTGTATTGGTAACGAAAGTACAGTAGCACACAATTTTTCTGTTACCGGAAAATCTCCATGTTTAAACCGATCGCTCTTAAATGCATTTTGCATATGTAAAGGAATTGGATAGTAGATCATTGCCGGAATGCCTTTTTCTGCTAATTGCTCACGTAGTTTTGCCCTATCAATACCAATTAATTGTAATGTGTATTGGTGAAAAACATGCGTTGAATTTTTTGCACGTACAGGCGTTTTTAATTTTGAATGATTGGCAAATGCTTTATCATAAAAGTCTGCCACTTTATTTCTGGCAGCTGCGTAATCATCCAGGTTTTTCAATTTCGCTTTTAAAACTACAGCTTGTATAGTATCCAATCGAGAATTTACACCTAAAACATCGTGCACGTATTGCACACTTTGTCCATGATGTGCAACCATGCGCATTTTTTTTGCCAGATCGTCATCATTAGTATACATGGCGCCACCATCGCCATAACAACCTAAGTTCTTGCTTGGAAAGAACGAAGTACATCCAATAGTGCCAATAGTTCCTGCCTTTGCTTTTTTTCCGTCAGAAAAAGTATAATCTGCACCAATGGCTTGCGCCACATCTTCTATCACATATAAATTATGCTTTTTTGCAAGTGCCATTATTTTTTCCATATTGGCACACTGACCAAATAAATGTACCGGTACAATGGCTTTTGTTTTTGGCGTAATGTTTTTTTCAACGGCAGCAATATCAATATCAAACGTATCAGGATCTACATCAACCAAAACAGGTGTTAAGCCTAAAAGACCTATTACTTCGGCTGTTGCAACATATGTAAAGCTGGCGGTAATAACCTCATCACCGGGTTTTAAGCCCAGGGCCATCATGGCAATTTGCAAAGCATCTGTTCCGTTTGCGCAAGGAATAACATGTTTTACATTTAAGTATTTTTCAAAATCGGCTTGAAATTCTTTTACTGCCGGTCCGTTAATAAATGCAGTTGAATTTATTACCTCCTGAATACCTTTATCAACTTCGGCTTTTATTTTTTCGTATTGACCTTTAAGGTCAACCATTTGAATCTTTTTAGTAGAGATCATGTTGAATTAATAGATAAGCGAAATTAAGGAATTTTAGCTAGAAATGCTTAAAAAAATGGATCAAAGCCCTTTTGAAACCAATCAGGGATTTTACACATTTTATTGGTTGCTTTATCTATCAGTACCAAGGTAACTTTACCAGTGTTTAAAAGATCTCCTGCGGCATTAAAACACTCGTAATCAAATACCAGGCGCAAACCATTCGGGCGTTCGCGCATGTAAGTAACAACTGTCACCTCATCATCATAAAAAGCAGGCTTTTTATAGGAGATGGTAAAAGCTATTACAGGCATTAATATTCCTCTTTCTTCAACCTGCTTATAACTAAAGCCCAGCATACGCATCGCTTCTACCCTTCCTACCTCATAATATTGCGCGTATACGCCGTAATAAACATACCCCATCTGGTCGGTTTCGCCATACCGTACACGTATTTTAGTTTCTGCTCTTATCATTTAAAAATTATATTTTTTTGTGCAAATTAAATGCAATGTTAAATTTTTAATTGTCTTAAATATAAATAAAACAAGGCTGTTTTAAAATGTTATTTTTACAAAAATAAGTTTTTTAATGAGAGGAAGAATTTTATATCTTTTTTTAAGCGTTTTAGTTTTAGCTTCCTGCTCAAAACACTATTTAAAACAAAAAGAAGATTTCTCGCATTATTCATTAAAAGAAAATACAGAAAGCCAAATTGCAAAAGTAACGATTGCAGAATATAAAGTAAAAGTAGATGCACAAACCGAAAAAATAATTGCCAGCTCAACAGACGTTCTTACAAAAAACGGAGATGAAAATACGCTTGGCAATTTTGTTTGCGACGCTTTAAAATATAACGGCGAAAAAGAATTTAAGAATTTGCCAATTGATGTTGTTATTGTAAATCGCGGAGGCTTACGCGTTAATTTACCTAAAGGCGACATTAAGGTGGTAAATATTTTTGAGCTAATGCCCTTTGAAAATGACCTTATTTTGGTGAAAATTAAAGGAGAAAAATTATTGGAAGGAGTAAAAATAATTCTCGAAAAAAAACATTCTTTTTTTGGATTAAAAATAAAATCGGAACATGAGGGCTTGCTGGAAGCCACTATCAATGGTAGTTTAATAGATAAAGAAAAAATTTACACCATTGTTACAAGCGATTATTTGGCAAATGGCGGCGATAATTTTATTTTCCTGAAAGATGCGCTTGTAACAGAAAAAAGCAACACAAAGATTAGAGAAGCCATTATAAATTATTGTACTTTTTTAACAGAAAATAAAAAACAAATTGTTCCTTATACAGATGGGCGATTACAAATTTCAAAATAGACGTGACTTTTTAAAGTTTACGCTTGGCTCTGCTGCCGCGGTTTATGGACTAAACAGCCACGCGCAATCTGTTTTACAGAAAGAAAAAGGCTTTACAAAATTAACCATCTTATATACCAACGATCAGCATAGCAGAATAGAACCTTTTCCGGCAAACGATGCAAAATATCCCGGCGAGGGTGGTTTTGCAAAGCGTGCTTCTTTAATCGAAAAAATAAAAGCAGAAGATAAAAATGTATTGCTTTTAGATGCCGGAGATATTTTTCAGGGCACACCTTATTTTAATTATTACCACGGCGAAATAGAATACAAATTAATGAGTTTAATGGGTTACGATGCCGTTACTTTTGGTAATCATGATTTTGATATGGGTTGCGAAAATATTTTACAACAAATGCCCCATTCTACATTTGATTTTATTAATTGCAATTATGATTTTAGCAATACAGTTTTATCTAAAAATAAAAAAATTACGCCTTACCAAATCTATAAAAAAGGGCCTTTAAAGATTGGAATTTTAGGTGTTGGAATTGATCTTGAAAACCTGGTAGATATAAAATATATAAAGGGAATTATTTATAACGATCCTATTGCAAATGCAAATAAAATTGCCTCCATTTTAAAAAATGA
>CALRPF020000033.1:0-41633 GCA_943369995.1 Chitinophaga pinensis | reverse complement strand
AAATTAAAGAACGACAGGAAGCGGAAAAAAAATTACTCGAAAAAACCGCCCACCTTTCTTCTATTTTTGAAAGCTCTAACCACCTTATATGGACTGTTAATGATAAGTTTGAGATAACATCCTTTAACAAAAATTTTTATGACGTTATTTTTCAAAAACATAAAATTAAAATTCATGTAGGCCAAAAAATATCAGATCATTTAAAGCAAGGTAAAAAAGAGTATATAGATTATTGGTATCCAAAATATACCGAAGCATTAAGTGGTAAAAAGCTTGAATTTGAAAGAGAGGACTATACAACCGAAAAGGTGTATCGTAAAGTATACATTAACCCCATTTTTAACGAAAATAACCAGGCTACTGAGGTTAATTGTATTGCACATGATAATACCGGATCAAAAGTTTATGAACAAAAACTATTAAATCAAACAAGCAAACTGCAGGCTATCTTTGAAAGCGGATCGCAGTTAATTTGGACTGTTAACAGAGATTTTGAGTTAACGTCATATAACCAAAACTACTTTAAACTTTTAAGTAAAAACACGCAAGCAAAAAAACAGATTTACCTAAAAGATACAATTGTCAATAAAGAACTTCTTGAATTTTGGACTGAGAAGTTTATTCAGGTGTTTAATGGCAAACAACAAATTTTTACCCACAAAAGTTTAATTAATGGCCAGGAGCTTTACAGAGAAGTATTTCTTCACCCCATCTATTCGCAAAACCAAATTGTAGAGGTTTCGGCCATTGCACAGGATATAACCGAGCGCATTGAGAACGAAAGTAAAATAATAAAACAATCTGCTAAATTACAGGCTATTTTTGATAGTAGCCACCATTATATCTGGACAATTAACCAGGATCAAAAATTAACCTCTTTCAATAAAAATTATTTTGAATTGGTAACCGCGCTCTATAATACAAAACCTTTCTTAGGTTTAAAATTAGATCGCGGCGCACTTTCAAAAAATCAGGATTATGCAGGCGTTTTAGATTATCATTACGACAAAGCATTTAAAGGCATTGCTACAAATTTTGAGATAGAAACGCTTGATAAGGATCACAAGAAAATTTACCTTGATATATTTTTTAACCCCATTGTTGAGAACGAGAAAATTGTTGAAGTAAGTGGTATTGCACATAATATTACCGATAAAAAAGTAGATCACCAGCGCGTAGAACAATCTTTAAAAGAAAAAGATGTGCTTTTAAAAGAAGTGCATCACCGCGTAAAAAACAATATGCAGATCATTAGCAGCATTTTAAACCTACAATCGTCTTACGTAACCGATAACTATACACTTGCCCTTTTAAAAGAAAGTCAGAACCGTATAAAAACGATGGCTTACATTCACGAAAGTTTATACCAAAACAAATCCTTTACCTCGGTTAACTTTTCTGAATATATTCAAACACTTGCTAAAAACATTATCCAATCTTATGTGTTATCATCCGAGAAAGTAGAGTTGATCTTAAACCTCGAAAAAATAAATTTAAATTTAGATGTTTCAATTCCCGCAGGCTTGATTATAAACGAATTAATTACAAATGCAATAAAACATGCTTTTCCTGATGCTAAAAAAGGTAAAGTTTGTTTAAATTTGAAATCTGAAAACAATAACATTTGCCTCGAAGTAACAGATAATGGTGTTGGTATTCCGCCGGGTGTTGATTATAACAATACTAATACTCTTGGTTTACAATTAGTTAACACCCTAATAGATCAGTTAGATGGCGAAATAAAATTTAAATCGGAAAAAGACAAAGGAACCGAAGTTTTAATTAAATTTAAGATGTGATAAACATGGAAAAATTAAGAATATTTATAGTTGAAGATGAAAGCATTGTTGCAAAAGACATTCAAAATAGTTTGGTAAAATTAGGTTACGAAGTTATTGGCATTGCAAACAATGGTAAAGAGGCGATAGAAAAAATAATCGAAACTATGCCCGATCTTATTTTGATGGATATCATGATCAAAGGCGATCTTACAGGTATTGATGTAAGTGATAAAATCAAAGAAAAAACAAAAATTCCCGTTATATTTTTAACAGCTTATGCCGACGAAGGAACACTTTCTAAAGCAAAAGTAACCGAGCCTTACGGTTATATTTTAAAACCCTTTAAAGAAATCGATCTGCATTCTACAATAGAAATGGCAGTTTACAAGCATCAAAAAGATGCCGAGCTTCAAAAAGAACGCGATTTTTTATATTCGTTAGTTGAAAATAAAGACGATACAAGCAAAGATATTTTATTTGTAAAAGCAAACAGCCGTTTGGTAAAAGTGCTTTTAAAAGATATTTTTTATGTAGAAGCTTTAAAAGATTATGTGATTATAAACACGCAATACGCGCGTTATACCGTTCACAGCACAATGAAGGATATTGAGAAAAAATTAGGCACAACCGATTTTGCACGCGTACACCGCTCATTTATTGCGCGTTTAGATAAAATTCAAAGCATCGATTCTCAAAACGTAATTTTAGAGAACGAGAAAAAAGTAATTCCTGTTGGCGGCTCTTTCCGCGAAGAGCTAATGCAAAAGCTGAATACGCTTTAATTTAAACATGAAAAAACTAATTATTGTTCAATTAGTTTTACTATCAATATCTTTTTTTTCATGTGATCCGGGAAGCCAAATCCAGTATATTGTAAAAAACAAATCTAACAGCGATTTAAAATTAATAATTAAAGAAGGAAGGCATTCTTCAGCCGGAGCAAGTATCTTAAAGCCAAACGCTGATACAATTGTATTTGAGAGACCCTCTTTAGGTTATTCATATGATATAATTAAAGATAAAAAGATGGATGATTTTTTAATGAACCTCTTAATTACAAAAGACTCAATACCAATAAAAACAAACATTATAGATAAAGCAAATTGGGAAACAGAAAGTATTGGAGATACTTTGGCATTATACCGATTTTCAGTTACTGATGAAGATATAAAGTAATTTCTTCTTAGTGTTTTTCTTTGTGATCTTTGTGCCTCTGTGGTAAAACATACGGTATACTACAATTAATAGCAATCTATTGCCTTATTTCTCAGTAATTTTGTTATTGAAATGTCAAAAACCAAAGTCACATTCTTTTGTCAAAATTGCGGCGCGCCTTCAGCCAAATGGATAGGCAAATGCCCAAGCTGCAACGAATGGAATACATACGTTGAAGAAGTGGTTCATAAAGAAAGCAAGAACGATCGCCTTCAGTTATTTTCGGGCAACAAAAACCCAAAACAATCTAATAAATCAATCTTATTGCAGGATGTGGGTCTGCAGGATTTTCCACGCATTGCTGTTCCGGGAAAAGAATTAACACGTGTGCTCGGAGGAGGAATAGTTCCGGGAAGTCTTGTATTGTTTGGTGGCGAGCCCGGCATTGGTAAATCAACGCTCATGCTGCAACTGGCCTTACGTTTAAAAAACTTAAAGATACTTTATGTAAGTGGCGAAGAAAGCGAACAACAAATAAAAATGCGCGCCGAGCGCATTGGCGTTACTACCGATAATTGTTTTATACTCCAGGAAACAAACACGCAAAACATTTTTCAGCAGATAGTAGAGATAGAGCCGCAATTGGTAATAATCGATTCTATTCAAACTCTTCACACAAGTTATATTGACAGCAGCCCGGGAAGCGTAAGCCAGGTGCGCGAATGTGCGGCCGAATTCTTACGTTTTGCAAAAGAAACCAACACGCCTGTTTTTATGATAGGCCATATAACCAAAGAAGGCAGTATCGCCGGCCCAAAAGTGCTGGAGCACATGGTTGATACCGTTTTGCAATTTGAAGGCGACAGAAACCATATTTACCGCTTATTAAGAGCAACTAAAAACCGTTTTGGCAGTACCAACGAAATGGGCATTTACGAAATGAATGGCGATGGCCTTCGCGAAGTAACCAACCCGTCGGAAATTTTAATTACCGCCCGCGATACGCCAACCAGTGGCGTGGCCATTTCTGCCACCATGGAAGGAAACAGGCCTATGTTAATAGAAACACAGGCCCTTGTAAGCAGCGCTGCTTATGGCACCCCGCAACGTTCATCTACGGGTTTTGATCTGCGAAGATTATCCATGCTCTTAGCTGTATTAGAAAAGCGTTGCGGTTTTAAATTAGGTGTAAAAGATGTTTTTATAAATATTGCCGGAGGCATTCGTGTTGAAGATCCGGGAATTGACCTTGCTTTAGTGTGCGCGATTCTTAGCAGCAACGAAGATCTTCCAATTCCACAGGATGTTTGTTTTGCCGGTGAAGTAGGGCTAACAGGAGAAATTCGGCCGGTTAACAGAATAGAACAACGCATTAGTGAAGCAGAAAAATTAGGCTTCAAAAAAATAATAGTAAGCAGTTACAACCTAAAAGGAATAAACGTAAATTCATATAAAATTAAAATACTTTCTGCGGGTAAAATGGAAGAGGTTTTTAGTTTAATATTTGGATGATGCGCATATTTTTACTTTTCATAATAAGCTTTATTTTCATTTGTAAATTAACCGCCCAGGTTAATACGGTTGAAGATTATAAAAAAAGCATTTCGAAATTAAATAACGATTCGGCCTCAAAGGTGTGTGTTAAGATAGCTCAATTATCTTTAGGGTCTAATATTGATACTGCCAGAAAATACGCTCTTTTAGCGCTTAAAATTGCCCCCGAAAGATCTGTTGCTTTTGGCGACGGTATTATTCAAATAGGCAACACCTATCATATTACAGGTAATATGGATAGCGCGTCAGCCAATTTTAATAAAGCTCTTTTGTATTTCAAATCAATTAATAATTTAAAAGGTGTAGCAAAATGTTATCAAAGTTTTGCTCTGGTTAAAAGATCTTTAGGAGATATATACGGATCCATCAGCGATAGTAAAGAGGCGCTGAACTATTTTGTGAAAATTAATTTTCTTATTGGCGAAGTAAACACAACCAGCAATATTTCAAACGCTTATTTGTCGTTAAGTAAATACGATTCTGCCGTTAATTATGCAAGAGTAGCTTTTTATAAGTCAAAACAGTTGAACGACAGCTCAAAATATATGTTATACATGTCGGAGTATGGGGGAAAATCCCTTCAGTTATTGCGTTACGACACCGCTATTAAATATATAACTACAGCACTGCCTTATTTGCAAAAAAATAAAATGTATGCCAGCCTTATCCCAGCATATATTCATATGGCAACAATTTCGGCCGATGTAAATAAAAACACAAAAACAGCAAAGCATTATTTGTTCGAAGCTCTGATGCTGTCAAACGAATTAGAATTAAAAGATAATTTAAGATCTATTTATTCAGGTCTAGGAGCAGCTTATGTTTTAGAGAGATCTGATTCGGCCACCTTCTATCACAGAAAAACCATGCAACTTATTGATTCAATTTATACTCAAAAAGGTTTAGACGCAACAAAAGAACTTCAAGCAAAATACGAAACCGAAAAAAAAGACCTTCAAATAAAACAAGCCAATTCAGAACTTAATTTGGAGGAAGAAAAAAATAAACGTAAAACATTGATCATTTGGCTTGGTAGCGCTGCGTTTGTAGGTACCCTCTTTTTTCTTATGCTGGCTTTTATAAACTATCGGAAAGCGAAAAAGGCAAATTTAATTATACAAAACCAAAACCTTGTTTTAGAGTTACAGAAAAAAGAAGTTGAAGGTCAAAAACAATTAGTTGAAGAAAAACAAAACGAAATTATTGCGAGCATTAATTACGCACAGCGCATACAAAGCGCGGTTTTAACAGGCGAAGAGGTTTGGAAAAAAATTTCAAAAGAACACTTTATAATCTTTCAGCCCCGAGATATTGTAAGTGGCGATTTTTACTGGGCTCACGTTCTATCAAACGGCCGTGCTGTGTTTGCTTTGGCAGATTGTACAGGCCACGGCGTGCCCGGCGGCTTTATGAGCATGTTGGGCAATAGTTTTTTAAACGAACTGGTGGTCGAAAATAAATTATTTAAAGCCGATGAGGTCTTAAACCGTTTGCGCGACAAAGTAATTGCAGCACTTTTTCAAAAAGGCCAAACACAGCAAAAAGACGGAATGGATATGGCGCTGTGTGTATGGAACAAAATGGATAACTCTTTAGAGTTTGCCGGAGCAAACAATACGATATATTTGGTTAGAGATAAACAATTAACCGAGTACAAAGGCGATAAAATGCCTATTGGAACATATCTTGAAGAAAATAAAAAATTCAGCTCACAGAAAATAATGCTACAATCTAATGATATTATTTATTTAAGTACCGATGGGTTTTCTGATCAATTTGGTGGTGATAAGGGAAAAAAGTTTAAATCAAAACAGTTGGAAGAACTATTGGTTGAGGTTTCAACACTTACTGTTGAGGAGCAAAAACAAGTACTTATTACTTCTTTTGCTAGGTGGAAGAAACAATTTGAGCAAACCGATGATGTAAGTTTAATTGGAATTAAAGTGGTTTAATTTACTGCCCAGTAATTTTTCTGGCCTCGTTAATATCCAGACGCTCGCCGTTTTTCATAGCAATTACGAAACAATCTTTAAACCCCTTTTCACGCAATTGATTTTGATGGTTGATCGCATCTTTTATTTGCGTGAAATTTCCGGACGTATATTTTAAGATGTTTTTTGCCTTGTAATAATTTCCATTTACAACAGCGCTGAATTTGTCCTGCTTTAAATTTAATTCTGTTTCGCTACTGGCAAATTGTACTTTAAAAACAATTTCAGCTTTATCTGCAACAACCGCATTATTTTTTTCTTTTTCAGCTTTTTCGCGCTCTTCTCTTTCTCTTTGTTCCTTCTCTTTTAATTCTTTTTCACGCTGTTCTTTTTTAAACTTTTCAGCAATTTCTTTTGCGTTGGCGGCCGTATCTAATTTTAATTCTTTTGGCGCGGTGGTATCTTTTAAAACAACATTGGTGTATTTGCTATCATCCACTTTTACTTTATCTTTTTCCTTTATTTCTATTTTGAGCTCTTCTTCTTCCTCATCCTCTTCTATCTTTTTTTGTCCAGGAATATTTCCAGCCTTTATATTTTCGTTCTCTAATGGTTCTTGGTTTTCAATATCATCATCGTATTCTTTTTTGGTACCCTCAACATCGTCTTTATATTTACGCAAACCTCTAAAAAGAGCTTTGGCTAAATATTCCTGTCCTTTGGCGCTGCCTAAAAAGCCCTCCTCCAATGGATTTGTTAAGTAGCCTATCTCCGTTAAAATACTTGGCATGGCTGTTCTCCATAACACCCAAATGCTTTGGCGGTGAACGCCTTTATCAACACGCCCTGCCTTTTTTATGTATTCATCCTGAATTTTAACAGCAAGATTAGCGCTCTGAATTACGTAAGCACTGGTGTAATTACTCATGATGATATAGCTCTCTTCGCTTTCCGGATCAAAACCGGCGTATTTCTTTTCGTAATCATCTTCCAGTAAAATGGCAGAGTTTTCGCGTGTAGCCACTTTCATTTTACCCTCTTCATTCTTTAAACCCATTACGTAGGTTTCTGTTCCAAAAGGTACGGGGTTTGGTTTTTCAACTACAACGTATTTTCCTTTTTTATTTTTATAAACTTTTGCACGTTTTTTGCCGGTTTTAGGGTCTTTTATCATTACGGCTTTTCCGGCGGCGTTGCAGTGAATAGAAATAAAAAGGTCGGCCTTTGCCTTATTTGCAATTTGTGCGCGATCTTCCAGCTCTACAAACACATCGGTGGTGCGCGTATAAATTACTTTAACATCCTTTAAATTTTCTTCAATTAATTTACCAAGCTTTAAAGCAACGGCCAAAGAAATATCTTTTTCTTTATGGGTAACGCCGCTACAGCCCGGGTCTTTACCACCATGACCGGGATCAATAACAATAACCTTTATTGAATTGGTTTTGTCTTTTTTGAAATGCGTAAAAGCACCAAACAGCCCAATAACGCATGCCAGGAGCGCAAAATATTTTAATTTTTTAACCATCTCAAATAATAAATACCTATGCAATACCGTAAAGTATTGTAGCTTTGTAAACTTGCATTGGTTGGAATAAAATTATCCCATTCGGCTTGATAAAACCGCAACATAAAAAACTAGTTTTCTTCTTTGGCTTGTTAATATCTTTAGGTGTTAACTCCTTAATAGCGCAAACGCCCGAAAAAGATACGTTAACAAATGTTATTTCTGATACTACAATAACCTTAGAGCCGTCTGATGACAGTGAAATACTACAGGATCCCATTACTTATTCTGCTACTGATAGCGCTGTTTTTTTAAGCGCCACTAAACAGGCCTTGCTATATGGAAAAGCCCGCGTAGAGTTTGGGGATATGAACCTGGAGTCTGAATTTATTGAAATAGACTATTCAAAGAACATTATTACAGCCTACGGTAAAAAAGACAGCCTGGGCAAAAATGTTGGTAACCCTAAATTTAAAGACGCGTCACAGGAAATGGAGGCCGATAAGATCATTTATAATTTAAAAACAAAACGCGGTAAGATCTTTAATGCGCTCACAAAACAAGGCGAATTATTAGTTATTGGTAGCGAAATTAAAAAAGACAGTACCAATATCATTTACATGAAAGATATGAAGTGCATTCCTTGCCAATACCAGGATGCGCGAACGGTTTTCAGAGCAACCAAAGCAAAAATAATTCCCGATGATAAAATAGTTACCGGCCCCATGTACCTTGAGGTGGGCGGCGTGCCAACGCCTTTGGGTTTGCCGTTTGGTTATTTTCCTAATTCTAAAAAACAACATAACGGCATTTTGATACCAACATTTGGTAACTCAGCAACACAAGGTTTTAACCTGCGTAATGGTGGTTTTTACTGGGCTATAAGCGATAAAACGGATATGATCATTCGTGGTGATATTTATGGCAACGGCAGCTGGGCCTTAAATTCTACAAATAATTATAACGTGCTTTACAAAGCAACCGGCAACACCTACATAGGTTATAGCCAATTTAATATTGGCGATAAGGATATTCCTAAAACCTACAGCAAACAAAAAGCGTATGAAGTAAGGTGGACACATAATCAGGATAATAAAAGTGACCCAACATTACGTTTTGGTGCAAACGTGAATTATGTAAAGAACCAAAGTTACAATCGTATCAACGCTATAAATTCAGGGGAGTTCCTTCAAAACTCTTTTCAATCAAATGTAAATTTTACAAAAACATTTAAATTAAGCTCTTTAAGCTTAAACGCCACACATAGTCAAAACTCTATTTCAAAAAGGGTAGAAATGACCTTTCCTTCCTTAACGTTTAACATTAATCGTTTTTATCCTTTCCGTAAAGAAGGAAAAGTGAAGCAAAATGTATTTGATAAAATAGGCGTTAACTATTTATTGGAAGCCAGAAATACACTAAACTTTAAAGATACTGTGGGTGGCCTGGGAAATAATTTTTTAGATAGCTTAAAATATGGGATTAAACATTCGTTGCCAATCTCTACCAACTTTAACATGTTTAAATATATAACCGTTACACCAGGCTTAAACCTATCGTCGGTAATGTATACAAAAAGCATAAATAGATATTTTTCTACTCAGGACACCAATATTGGCAAAGTGTATACGCAGAATGTAAACGATTTTGTTACCGGTTACGATGCTAATTTTTCTACAGCCTTTAATACAAAAGTATTTTTTGATTACATGTTTAAAAAAGGAAAGGTAAAACAGATCCGTCATTTATTAATTCCTACCTTATCGTATTTGTACAGGCCCGATTTTGGCGAAGAACAATATGGCTTTTGGAAAAAAGTGCAGGTAGATACAACAGGACGGAAATTTCAAAACTATTCAATATTCGAAAGAAGCATTTTTGGAGGGCCGGCCATTGGCGAGCAAAACGCCCTCTCTCTTAACTTAAGCAATAATATCGAAGCTAAGCTGAAGCAAAAATCAGACACAGGCATTACTTATACTAAGAAAACGTTAATGCAAAATATAAGCCTGAGCGGCGCTTATAATTTTGCGGCAGATAGTTTTAATATGAGCCTGATAACAATTTCTGCACGTACAAAACTCTTTAAATATTTTGATGTTGTGGCAAACTCCACTTACGACCCATACGCTTATGATGCCATAAACAAACGTTCTATGAACAAATTTGCTTACAATGAAAACGGAACACTGGCGCGTTTAACCAACGCTAACTTTGCCGTGAATACAAGTTTTGGGAGTAATATGATTGAGGCGGCAAGAAAAACAAGACAGGCGCCAACACTTACCAATGGTGCAGAGCAGGGGTCTAAGAACGATCTGGACGCGAACGAACAATTATCATGGAACCTGAATATTTACTACAACCTGGCCTTAACAAATCCCGATAACCGAAAATTACAGCCCACACAAACATTAAATTTTAGTGGAGACATTACACCAACAAAAAACTGGAAAATTGGTGTTACAAGTGGTTACGATTTTACAAATCAAAACGTAAGCTATACCAGCTTTAATATTTATCGCGATCTTAAATGCTGGGAAGCGCGTATAGACTGGATCCCTTTTGGTTTACGTAAAAGCTACAACTTAACTATTAACCTAAAAGCATCTATGTTAAGCGATTTCAAGATCCCAAAACGTAGTCCGCCAATAGATAATTTTTAATCCTGAAAGTTTTGCCGCAGATTTTTATTTAGTGGTGATTACAAAAAGAATGATCTGTGTAAATCAGCGAAATCTGTGACTTTAAATTTTATCAAAACGTTTTACCGTTCTCCCATCAACAACAAGCGTTTCGGTAAACATATCTAATGGCCTTACCCATAAATTTTCACCGTCTTTTTGATAAGTAGCCCTGTAAACAACCAACTTTTCTAACGTTTCGCTGTGTGTAGTAATACCTATTACTTCGTAAATTTTACCTTTGTAGTGTTTGTATAAACCAGGCAATACATTTTCCATTTTACCTTTTCCGTTTTACATCTAACTTGTATGATCGGCCACAATAACCCATTTATTATCTATCTTTTTCCATAGCAGAGTAAAATGCCCACCGCTTGGCTTTTCTTTTTCCAGCTCCCACTTTCCAATTACGTAAATACTTGTTTTGGAAAGCTGTTCATACGAAAGAACCGTAAATTTTAAAACGCCCATAGCGGTTTTATCCGGATAGCTTTTTATATAATTATCAAGCGTTTTTTGCCAGCCATAAGTAAGGCCTTTACTACCAATAAATTTAAGGCTATCGTTATTCCAGTAAAAGCTCATAAAGCCTTTTATATCCCCACTATTCCAGGCCAGTTGCTGGGCCAACATAATGTTGGAAACAGTTTTAACATCGCCCTTAAGGTCTTTCTGAGCAAAAGAACAAAGGCAACAAATGGTAAAAAGTATAAACACGGCTTTTCTCATACTTGTAAATTTACATAATTTGCATTATATTTGTTGCCAGTTCTTTAACACACTTATTAAGAAAAGCAGAGGGAAACGCCCGTTGAAGCTTTACCAACCCTTTCAATTTCAGAAGTGTGATTTTAGAAGTTTGATTTAAATCTTACTTCTGAAATCTAAAATCTAAAACGGAAAAGAAGGTGGGAATTCGTTACGGTTAAATCGTAAAAAATAAGTCGGAAATATTAGTTAAACATTTTATTAAAATAAGTATAAAAACTAATCCCTTCCGGTGCAAGCCAGGAGGGATTTTTTATTTAAAAAAAGTATATGAATACAATTGAACAGGAACTTGAAAAACGTGTATTGGTAATTGATGGTGCCATGGGAAGCATGATCCAACAGTATAAGCTGGACGAGAAAGATTTTCGTGGTAAGCGTTTTGCAGATTGGCATAAAGACCTGCAAGGTAATAACGACCTGCTTTCTATTACACAGCCACAAATTATTAAAACCATTCATAAAGAATATTTAAAGGCCGGCGCCGATATTATCGAAACAAATACGTTTAGTGCCACTACCATTGCCATGGCCGATTATGAGATGCAGGAACTGGCTTATGAATTAAATTTTGAATCTGCAAAAGTGGCTAAAGAAGCTATTGCAGAATTTAAAAAAGAGTTCCCCGAATTTGCATCTGTTCCAAAATTTGTTGCGGGCGCATTAGGGCCAACCAACCGTACTTTGTCTTTATCTCCAAACGTTAACGATCCGGGCTTTAGAGCTATTACCTTTGATGAATTAGTTACCGCCTATACAGAGCAAGTTAAAGGGTTGATCGATGGCGGAGCAGATTTATTATTGGTTGAAACTATTTTTGATACGCTAAACGCTAAAGCTGCTTTATTTGCAATTCAAAATTATTGCAAATCTATTGATAGGAAAATGCCGGTAATGGTTTCGGGGACAATTACCGATGCCAGTGGCCGTACTTTATCGGGCCAAACAACCGAAGCGTTTTTAAATTCGGTATCACACGTCAACCTGCTAAGCGTTGGCTTAAATTGTGCGTTGGGCGCAAAAGATATGAGGCCTTATTTAGAAGAACTTTCTAATAAAGCGCCATTTTACGTAAGCGCTTATCCAAACGCCGGTTTACCAAATCAGTTTGGTGAATACGATCAGGACGCTCATGAAATGGGGCATCAGATAGAAGATTTTTTAAGAGCAGGTTTTTTAAATATTGTTGGTGGTTGTTGCGGAACAACTCCGTCGCACATTAAACGTATAGCCGAATTAGCTAAAGAAGCTACTCCACGTAAAAAACCAGTAGCCGATCATTTAATGCACTTAAGTGGATTAGAACCTTTTACCCTAACGCCTGAAAGTAATTTCATAAACGTAGGTGAAAGAACAAATGTTACCGGTTCTAAAAAATTCTTACGTTTAATTAAAGAAGGAAACTTTGAAGAGGCTTTATCTATAGCTCGCGAACAAGTAGAAGGCGGAGCACAGGTGATTGATGTGAACATGGATGAGGGAATGTTGGATAGCGAACAAGCGATGACTACATTTCTTAATTTAATTGCCTCCGAGCCGGATATTTCAAGAGCGCCAATTATGATCGATTCTTCTAAATGGACGGTTATTGAAGCTGGATTAAAATGTGTACAGGGAAAAGCGATTGTGAATTCTATTTCCTTAAAAGAGGGCGAAGAAAAATTTATTGAACAAGCCTTAAAAATAAAACAATACGGCGCCGCCGTTATTGTTATGGCTTTTGATGAGGTTGGTCAAGCAGATACTTTAGAGCGAAGAAAAGAAATTTGCAAGCGCGCTTACGATGTATTGGTTGATAAAGTGCATTTCCCGCCACAGGACATTATTTTTGACCCTAATATTTTTCCAGTAGCAACAGGCATGGAAGAACATCGTCTAAATGCCTTAGACTTTTTCAATTCAACCAAATGGATTAAAGATAATTTACCATATGCTAAAGTAAGCGGCGGTGTAAGTAACGTTTCTTTCTCCTTTAGAGGAAATGATCATGTTCGTGAAGCTATTCACGGCGCTTTTTTATACCACGCTGTAAAAAACGGTATGGATATGGGTATCGTAAATCCCGCACAATTACAAGTGTATGATGATATCGATAAAACATTATTAGTGTTAGTTGAAGACGTTTTGTTGAATAGAAGAGATGATGCAACTGAACGTTTAGTAGAACACGCCGAATCTTTAAAGGGCATAACAAAAGAAAAAACCGAAAAAGATGAAGCCTGGCGAAAAGGCACCGTTGAAGAGCGGTTAAGCTATTCTTTGGTAAAAGGCCTTGTAGAATATATTGATGCAGATACAGAGGAGGCACGTTTAAAATTAGGAAGACCACTACACGTTATTGAAGGACCTTTAATGGATGGAATGAATGTGGTAGGCGATCTTTTTGGAAGCGGAAAAATGTTCTTACCTCAGGTTGTAAAAAGCGCGCGTGTAATGAAAAAAGCTGTTGCGTATTTGGAGCCATTTTTACAAAAGGAAAAAGACGACAATAAAAAAGCCGGCATAGTTGGCGATGGAAGAAGCAATGCAGGGAAAATTTTAATGGCAACCGTTAAAGGCGATGTACACGATATTGGAAAAAATATCGTAGGCGTAGTATTAGCTTGTAACAATTACGAGATCATTGATCTTGGTGTTATGGTAAGCTGTGATAAAATTTTAGAAGAAGCAAAAAAACAAAACGTTGATGTAATTGGTCTGAGTGGCTTGATCACGCCTTCGTTGGATGAAATGGTGCATGTTGCAAAAGAGATGGAGCGTTTAGGCTTTAAAACGCCTTTATTAATTGGTGGGGCAACAACCTCTAAAGTACACACGGCAGTAAAAATCGCGCAAAATTACTCGGGTCCGGTTGTGCATGTGAACGATGCCAGTAAATCCGTACCTGTTGCAAGCAGCTTAATTTCAAACGAATTGCGCGATGCGTTTATGGCAGAAATAAATAAAGATTACGAGCGCGTGCGTGAACAAAATAAAAACGCGCAAGGACAAAATAAATTTATTTCATTAAAAGAAGCGCGCGAAAATAAATTCCCGATAGATTGGAGTAAAACAGAAATTGTAAAACCAGCTTTTATTGGCAACAAAGTATTTACAAATTACGATCTTAAAGAAATTGCTGAGTATATTGACTGGACACCTTTTTTCCATAGCTGGGAAATGAGAGGCTCTTATCCAAAAATTTTAAAGGATCCGGAGCGCGGTATAGAAGCAACAAAATTATTTAACGATGCGCAAGGCATGTTAAAAAAGATTATTGATGAAAAGTGGCTTCAGGCTAATGCGGTAATTGGTATTTATCCCGCAAGTACAGTAAACGATGATGATACAGAGGTGTACGATGAAAAAGGAAATAAAAAAGTAACATTTCATTCTATTCGTCAGCAAACAAAAAAACCCGCAGGCCAATACAACGTTGCGCTTGCAGATTTTGTAAAACCAAAGAACGGCGTTGCTACACCGCAGGATTACATCGCTTCTTTTGCACTAACTACAGGTATCGGTATTGATGAACACGTTAAGCGTTTTGAAGCAGATCACGACGACTACGGAGCTATTATGTTAAAAGCACTTGCCGATCGTTTAGCCGAAGCCTTTGCAGAATTAATGCATAAAAAAGTTCGTACGGAGTTTTGGGGCTATGCAAAAAACGAAGCTTTAAATACAGAAGATCTTATTAAAGAAGAATACGCGGGTATTCGCCCGGCACCAGGCTATCCGGCGCAACCCGACCATACAGAAAAATTAACCATCTGGAAATTGTTGGACGTAGAAAAAAACACAGGAATAACCTTAACAGAGAGTTTAGCAATGGTGCCAACGGCTGCCGTAAGTGGTTTATATTTCTCGCATCCGCAATCGCATTATTTTGGAATTGGTAAAATTAATAAAGAGCAAGTTGAAGACTATGCTAAACGTAAAAATTTAAGTTTAGAGACCGTTGAAAAATGGTTAGGGTCAAACTTGAGTTATTAATTTTGATAAAGAATAAAGTTTTTTCTTTACTTTTATATTAATGAAAACCTTTGAAACAAATGCTTATAACATGGTAGTTAATGACGATCTTTTGATCGAATTTAAAGTAAAAAAGAACGTTAAGCTGCTTGATAAAGACATTTGGCAATCGCGCGAGCAATCGACAAGTTATATGCCCGATAAAAAGTTTTTTGTGTTATTTGAGGTTGATGAGGGTTTTGATGTTTCTGCAGACGCAAGAAGAGCCGCCGCATCAGAAGAATATTCAAAACATGTTGCAGCTGTTGCTTTATGCAGCAATCGCGTTCACGAAAAAATAATTGGCAACCTGTTCTTAAAAGTTAATAATCCAATTGTACCCACCCGCTTTTTTGACGACCGGGATAAGGCCATCGAATGGCTTCGCGAAAAGCAAAAAATTAAATAAGCTTTTCAACCTTTTTAAACAATGCTTAAGTTTTTCAATTCTTAACTTATCTTTGCTCTTTATTTTTTTAAAATGAGCAATTCAAAAACTATTAAAAGCGCCCTTGTTTCGGTTTATTATAAAGACAATTTAGAACCGATCATTAAAGAACTTCACAGTCTTAATGTAAAGCTTTACAGCACTGGCGGCACGCTTTCATTCATCGAAAAATTAAACATCCCGGTAACGGCAGTAGATTCGGTTACAAGCTATCCCGAGATTTTTGGGGGCCGTGTAAAAACATTGCACCCGGCAATTTTTGGCGGCATCTTAAATAGAAGAGATAACGAATCGGATAAAAAAGAAAAAGCCCAACATAATATTCCTGATATAGACCTTGTTATCGTTGATCTGTATCCTTTTGAGGAAACCGTTGCAGCAAAAGCTTCTGAGGAAGACACGATTGAAAAAATTGATATTGGCGGAATTTCTTTAATTCGAGCTGCAGCTAAAAATTTTAATGACGTGGTTATTGTTTCTTCAAGAAACGATTACTCTGAATTACTTGAACTATTAAACACAAAGAACGGAAGTTCTGATCTTGCAGACAGAAAAAAGTTCGCGGCAAAAGCATTCGCTACCTCTTCTCATTACGATTCTGCTATCTTTAATTATTTTAATAAAACCGAAGAGATCGTACAATTCAAACAAAGTGTTCAAAAAGGCCAAACCTTGCGTTACGGCGAAAATCCGCACCAAAAGGGCGTTTTTTATGGTGACCTGGATGCGATGTTCACGAAATTAAATGGAAAAGAATTGTCGTATAATAATTTATTGGATGTTGACGCGGCCGTAAATTTAATTGCAGATTTTGAAGAACCAACATTTGCTATTTTAAAACACAACAATGCTTGTGGCGTTGCCTCAAGAAACACAATTGCAGAGGCTTACAGAGATGCGTTAGCTGCTGATCCTGTGTCTGCTTTTGGAGGCATTTTAATTGGTAACCGCCCAATTGATATAACAACCGCAACCGATGTAAATAAATTATTTTGTGAAGTGGTGATTGCACCGTCTTACAATGATGATGCACTTACGCTTTTAAAATCAAAACCAAATCGCATTATTTTAATTCAAAATAAAGTAGAATTAGGAAAAACATCTTTTCGTAATTTATTAAATGGTGTTATTGAACAGGATAAAGATCTGAAAACTGAAACAGAAGCAGACCTTAAAGTAGTAACTACAAAATCACCAACAGCATCAGAAATAAAAGACCTTTTATTTGCCAATAAATTAGTCAAGCACACAAAATCAAACACAATTGTGTTTGCAAAAAACGGTCAGTTGTTGGCAAGTGGCACCGGGCAAACATCACGCGTAGATGCTTTAAAGCAAGCTATTGTAAAAGCAGAAAGCTTTGGCTTTGATCTTAAAGGTGCGGTAATGGCCAGCGATGCCTTTTTCCCTTTTCCCGATTGTGTAGAGATCGCTCACAAAGTAGGAATTACGGCCGTTATACAGCCCGGCGGATCAATAAAAGATAAAGAAAGTATTGATTATTGCAACGCCAATGGTCTTAGTATGGTTAACACAGGTGTAAGACATTTTAAACACTAAAATTTATTGAATACGTTTTAAGAAAATTTCTTTTGGTGGATTAATTACCATTGGAAATTTCTCGATCTTAACAGAGCTGCTGTCTAATCCAAACGCTTTTGCTTCGCTTAAACTGAAACGTTTAAGAAGGAAATAAGTGTTTAGAATAAGCTTTTCAAAGAATGGAAGATCGTTCTCGTACGAAAGGAATTTTTCTAAGACCACGAATTTAAAATCTCCAATTACATTATTTTTATTTAATGATTCGTAGCGGCTGGTAATATCCACCTCTTTATTCTTCACCATGTCGGCCACAACTTTTCTAAACATTAAATTAATGCGAGGCGCAATTCTAAAACCAATTCTAAAATCAACGCGAATAATATCTTCATTAGCAATTTGTGTTACCTTGTATTCCATACGGTAAGGCTCATCCATTACATCCACATGCACAAACCAATAAATGTCTGCCTTTTTCGGTCGCTTTTGTAAGATCGAGTAAATAACTTTCGATTCTATCATGGATGGATTGTTGGCGCTGGTCATATACACCAAATGCGTTGCATATTTTTGAATAGAGTTATCAGCACTGAGATCGACCAGCATCTGCTTGTAATTATCTAACGGCACAAGATCAACGTAGCGTTGCCGGATGAGCTTGGCTAAATACCAAGAAGCCATTACTGCTGCTAAAATAAGCGCTATAATTAAAGTAATGTAACCGCCTTTAGGGAATTTTTCTAAGTTGGCAATTAAAAAAGCGCCTTCAATAATTATATAAGTAACCGCAAAAATATTTAAGAACCAATGTGGGTATTTTTTTAATCGCATAAAAAACGCAAGTAAACGCGAAGACATGATCATACCTAAAATAATAGTTAAGCCATACGCGGCCTCCATGTTTTTTGACTCTTTAAAGAACAGCACAATGCCAACGCAACCAATATATAACAACCAATTAATGGATGGAATATACATTTGCCCTTTTAGATCGGTAGGATATTTTATTTTTACTTTAGGCCAAAAGTTTAAACGCATGGCCTCATTTATTAAAGTGAACGAACCGCTTATTAAAGCCTGCGAGGCAACAACTGTAGCTATTGTTGCAATGCCAATACCAAAAGGCAAAAACCACTCGGGCATAATAGAGTAAAACGGATTAGCACCATTAAGCGTTTTCCCATTCATAGAAACCAACCAGGCCGTTTGACCCATGTAGTTAAGCACTAGCATTGATTTTACAAAGATCCAGCTAATGCGAATGTTTTTTCTACCACAATGGCCCATGTCTGAGTAAAGCGCCTCGGCACCTGTTGTGCATAAGAACACGGCGCCCAATAACCAAAACGCGCCGGGATGATTGATCAATAAATTAATTCCGTAATAAGGATTTAAAGCTTTTAATACAGTAAAATCGTGCGAAAGGCCTATCATTCCCATTATACCCAACGTTAAGAACCAAATTAACATAACCGGCCCAAAAAATTTACCAATAAACTTTGTACCAAATTGTTGTATAAAGAATAAGCCGGTAATAATAGCAATTACAATAGGAATAGTAGGAATATTGCTAAAGCGTGGAATGAGCTGCAAACCCTCAATTGCTGAAGCAACCGAAATAGGCGGAGTAATAATACCTTCGCCCAGAATACAACAACCGCCAATAATAGCGGGAAAGATAAGCCATTTGCGCTTTGCCTTTTTAATTAATGCGTATAAAGAAAAAATGCCACCCTCACCCTTGTTATCTGCTCTTAAAGTAAAAATTACATATTTAATGGTGGTTTGTAAGGTGATTGTCCAAAACACTAAAGACATTCCGCCAATAATTACATCTGCTTCAATTGGCTTATCGCCGACAATGGCTTTCATTACATAAAGCGGTGAGGTACCAATATCACCGTAAATGATACCTAGAGTTAAAAGCAAACCCGCAAGTGTTATTTTACTTACATGGCCATTCTGATGATTTCCCATTAGGGTGTTTGGATAAAGAGTTCAAAATTAATACAAAAAGAAGTATCAAAATCATAATTGCGACTAATTATTTAATAACGCGCACGGTTAAAAAAAAAACACGCATCAACAATAAAAAACTAAAGATTAACGTTAGATTATGAGAAATAACTTTTTTTAAGAAAAACCGCACCAAACAAAACACTTAACAAGGGGTTTTTAACGAATGGTGATTGCGTATTCAAATAAAATGGTTTAATTTTATATAATAGATTTTTGAGAATTGAAAAGGCTTTTAGTACTTATTTTAATATGTTTTTCCGTTTATGGTTTTGCCACGCACAACCGCGCAGGTGAGATTACATACAAGCGCATCCCTCCATTTACACAAAACATACCCGGTGTTGGCACTTTTCCGGTTTACACATATTCCATCACCATAACAAAATATACAAATCATGACTTTTCAAGCAGCTCTCAGATTGCCGACCGCTGCGTTGACACAGTTTACTTTGGAGATGGCCAATCCGGCGAAGCACCGAGAGTCAACGGAGGCACCACCCTGTGTAATAATTGCAATAATTGCGGCGAAATAATACTTAACACCCCACCATATATCGTAAAAAAAAACGTATACGTTATAGTTCATACTTTTCCTGGTTCTGGCAGTTATTTAATTCGTTCTTTTGATCCAAACCGTAATGGCGGAGTAATCAATATTCCTAATTCAATTGATCAACCCTTTTATATTGAAACCCTTTTGATCATAAACAATTTTACCGGGGCCAACTCATCTCCGGAGTTTAAATATGCACCCATAGATAGGGCATGCATTGACAAATGTTTTTATCATAACCCCGGAGCATACGATTCCGATGGGGATAGTTTAAGTTATGAGATCTCAACATCAAGGGGCGAGAACGGACAAACCGTTCCCGGTTATTCTTACCCCGATCCGGGACCCGGCGGAACATATGGTATAAACCCTGTTACCGGACTTTTAACATGGTGTAAACCACAAGCTTCTGGAGAGTATAATTTGGCGTTTATTGTAAAAGAATGGAGAAAGAACACAAGCGGTATTTATGTTTTAATTGGCTACGTTTTGCGTGATATGCAGGTTGTTGTTGGTACCTGCCCAAACAACGATCCCCCGTTCATAACGCCGCCAATTGATACCTGTGTTGTGGCAGGAACAACAATAGTAAGAAGTATTCTTTTCGGAGACCCCAATATCCCAACACTGCCAAACAATATATTTATAAATGTAGTTAGCTTATTTGGAAATGGAGGCGCTTTTTCGGGGCCGAGCCCTATTGCTACTTTAGGAAATACAGTCCTCACAATAACTACCGCATCGCCTACAAATACAGCAAACGCCATTTTTACATGGAACACAAATTGCAACCACATTCGTACTCAACCGTATCAAACTGTTTTTAAAGCCGAAGATAATGGTCAGCCCGGAAGCACACCGGTTATAAAACTCGTTAATTTTGCGACGTATAACATTCGTGTTGTTCCACCTTCAGTGCAAAATGTTACAGCCGTGCCAATGGGGTCTTCAATAAATGTAAGCTGGTCTTTATCAAACTGCAACCCAACAAACAATCCAATAACCTCTTACAAAGTATATCGAAAGAATGATTGTACACCTTTTATTCCGGACCCTTGTGAAACCGGTGCTCCGGCAAGTTCTGGCTTTACTTACATAGGGCAAACCACCCCAACCGTTAGCGCTTTTTTAGATAACAATGGCGGCAATGGCCTAACCGTTGGTCAGGATTATAGTTATCTTGTGGTTGCAGTTTACAGAGATGGATCACAGAGTTATGGCAGCTCACAGGTGTGTGCTAAATTAAAACGCGATATACCGTTATTGTTAAACGCAGATATACTTTCTACATCTACAACAACCGGCTCTGTTTTTGTGCGTTGGGAAAAACCGTTAACCAATACAGGTAACCTTGATACGCTTGTGTTTACCGGCCCCTATCAGTTTAATTTAAAATGCCGTCAGGGTGCAACAGGCACTTTTACAACGGTGTTTAATTCAACCAGTCAGTATTTTTTAAATCTTGCTACTCAATACACTCAAACGGCGGTAAATACAGTAGACTCAGATGTAGAATACATTGTTGAGTTTATTGCCGGAACAGTTACAGTTGGTTCTTCTCAGCGCGCTACTTCTATATTTTTAACACCTACTCCTGCAGACAGGCGTATAGATCTTTCGTGGACCTCTTCTACACCCTGGAACAATTATAAATATACAATATATCGCAAAGACCCTTCAGTGGCTACGTTTACAGCCATTGCAACAACGTCGCTAACAAATTATTCTGATACAACTAACATTGTGAATAGCAATAGTACGCGCAACTATGTTTATTGTTATAAAATTTTAGGTGAAGGGCAATATTCCGACCCGTCAATCACCAAACCGTTATTAAATAATTCGCAGGAAGTTTGTGCTACGGCAATTGACCTTACGCTACCGTGTTCGCCAACATTATCTATTAATGCAGATTGCCCAACTGGTTTGGTTGAGGTAAGCTGGACCAACGTAAAAGCAACCTGTAGCGACGATGTAATTAAATATTATTTATTTTACAAAGCAACGGTTGATGAGCCGTATCAACAAATAAGCACATTAGCACCGGCCACTTCAACTACATTTGTATATGATGGTTTAGAGCTCATCTCTGGCTGTTATGCAATTCAATCGGTTGATTCAAGCAATAATGTCAGTCCGTTAAGCCCTGATTTTTGTATTGATAATTGCCCGGAATTTGAGCTGCCGAATATTATTACTTTGAACAGTGATGGTGTAAATGATTTTTTTAAAGCCATTAAAGTACGCCAGATAAAAGAAATTGATCTGATAATTTTTGATCGTTGGGGGAATTTGGTTTACAAAACAAAAGATCCGTATTTTAAATGGGATGGAACCAGTCTTCAAACCAAACAGCTCGTTAGTGAAGGCACTTTCTTTTACATTTGCGACGTGTTTGAGCCGCGTTTAAAAGGCACGGTTAAACGTACCCTTAAAGGTTATATGCAGGTTGTAAAATAATTCTGATTACCTTTGCTTCTAAATTATGAAGCTCTATAAAAACCTTGTTAATTCAGTTGCAGAAACCCTCCAGGAAATTTTTGTAAAAAACCGTTATGCTGATAAAGCCATTGAAAAAGTATTTAAGGCTCATCCACAATGGGGCAGCAGAGATAGGCGTTTTGTAGCCGAGGCCGTTTACGATATTGTAAGAAACTTTCGTTTGTATTCTGAGCTAGCGCAATCACAAAAAAATTTTTGGTTCATTACGGCTGTTTGGTTGGTAATAAAAGAAATTGAATTTCCCGATTGGCAGGAATTTAAAGATCTTGACAGAGAAGCAATAAAAAAGCATAAAGAGCATTTAAAAAATAATTTACCGGTATTTGAATCTTATCCCGATTGGCTTTGGCAGCTTGGTATTGAAGAGCTTGGCGAGGAAGCCTGGAAAAAAGAAGCTCTTGCCATGAATCAACAAGCCGCTGTTGTATTGCGGGTAAACACTTTAAAAACATCTCCAAAAAAATTAATGGAAGAGTTTACAAAAGAAAATATTTCTCTAAATGAACTAGAGGGAAACACAAACGCTTTGCAATTAGCAAAACGCGAAAATGTTTTTCAGAATAAATTTTTTAAGGAAGGCTGGTTCGAGGTTCAGGATGCCGGCTCGCAGGAGATAAGCACTTTTCTTGACCCTAAGCCCAACCAGTTTGTAATAGATGCCTGTGCAGGTGCTGGTGGAAAAAGCTTGCACATCGCCGCTTTAATGAACAACAAAGGAAAGTTGGTGAGTATGGACGTTGAAGGGTTTAAACTTGAAGAATTAAAAAAGCGCGCAAAACGAGCTGGCGTTTTTAATATTGAAGCTCGTGTAATAGAAGATTCAAAAACCATAAAGCGTTTAGAAGGAAAGGCAGACAAGGTATTGCTGGACGTGCCTTGTAGCGGACTTGGTGTGATAAAAAGAAATCCGGATGCTAAATGGAAATTAAATGTTGAGGTAATTGAACGCACAAAAAAACTGCAACAAAAAATTATTTCTGAGTATTCAATAATGGTAAAACCAGGCGGCGAATTAGTTTATAGCACCTGTAGTATTTTACCTTCGGAAAACAAAAAACAAGTGGATGTTTTTTTAGCAAACAATGTTAACTTCGAATTTGTTAAAGAGCGTACGATCCTTCCCAGCCAGGGCTTTGATGGCTTTTATATGGCGTTGTTAAAACGTGTTTCTTAACTATAGTTGGTTCAATTCTTTTGCAGTTACGGTTATTTAATTGTTATCTTTGATAAGAATTTTTTTGACGCTTACAGAAAAATATTTAATTCTTGAATCTCATCGTGGCCGCGCGTCTACTTTAGAATATTGGGATAATGGTATTATCTTTATCAAGCTCGACGAAAATTCGGAAGTAACACTGGCGGATGCCAGGTATCATCATGATTTTCTAAAGTCAAAGTTTGATGGTGAAAACAAATTAAAAGTACTTACCGAGTCTGGTCGTTATACTACAATTACAAAAGAAGCGCGCGAATTTTCTACATTACCCGAAACAAATAAGATGACGCTTGCCTGCGCAGTTATTATAAAGTCGCTTTCACATCGCATTCTGATAAATTTTATTATTAGCTTTACGCGTCAGCAAAACATGCACATGCGCATGTTCGAAAATAAAAATAAAGCTATTGATTGGTTATTTTCACTAAACAACAAATAAAAATGTAAACATGAAAAAAGCAATAACACTTATAATTTTATTTTTTTCTATTTCACTTTTTTCGCAAAAAATTAAAAACGTTGATGCGGTTGCATTCAAAAAGTTAATTGAAGAAAAAAAATATATTTTAATTGACCTCCGAACCGATGATGAGATAAAAAGCAAAGGTGCGATAAAAGGTGCTACTCAAATTGATTTTTTACATAAGAACGCGGAGGCAAACATCGAAAAATTAGATAAAAATAAAACTTACCTTATTTATTGCGCCGGAGGCGGCCGAAGCGCAGATTGCGCAGAATTAATGCAAAAACAGGGCTTTAAAGAGGTTATCAATCTCGAAAAAGGATTTGGCGATTGGAAAAATAAAGGATTTGAAATTGAAACCAAATAAACGGGAAGAGTAAAATTGATCTTTTCCAAAAAATACTTTCCTTTTTTTATTCTTCTTTTCGTTGTTTTTATTGTTGAATTATTTATCAATCCCATTGGCGATTTTGCTTTAAACGACGATTGGGCCTACGGAAAATCCGTTTATCACTTTAATAAGTATAACGAATTTGTTATTGGCCTTTGGCCAGCTATGAGTCTTTATTCTCACGCCTTACTGGGATTGGTATTTGTTAAACTATTCGGATTTTCTTTTACTGTTTTGCGCTTTGCAAATATGTTCTTGTGCCTGATTACCCTGTTTCATTTGTATAATTTCTTTTGTAAGAAGAATAAAAACAAAGTTGCAGCACTTGTTTGCGCGTTCATCATTTTTAATCCATTTTATTTAAATGTTTTTAATTCATTTATGACGGATCTTACATTTTTTAATTTTTCGTTTCTTGCATTCTACTATCTTAACGAATACCTTCAGAATAAAAAATGGTGGCTGCTTTTCTTGTTTTTTTCTTTCGCAGTTTTAGCAACCCTAACAAGACAGTTAGGCCTGGCGCTATTTTTAGCGTACTTAGTTGTTGAAATAATTAAAAATTATAAATCACCAACGCGTTGGTTGGCGCCATTGTTTCTATTTGCAGGAGGGCTTTTAGTTCTCTATGCATTCGAATTGTTTGAATCCTCCAGATTCAGATGGGACTGGAGTTACCAAGGTGTTTTTTTATCACCAACAAAAATGCCTTTAAATATGGATGCAATATCAAGAATGTATAACAAAGCATTTTTGATCATCAAAAACAGTGGTTTATGGCTGCTTCTTATTTTCACATTAACATGGCCTTTATTTATTGAGGGAATAAAAAAAGCGCAAAAAATTGTATTAATAATTATCCCAATACTTTTTATTATTTATTTGGGCAATCATTTAAATGAACACGCCTTAGGCGACGTATTCATAAATCTTGGCGTGGGCATAGAATCTACGGTAGATATGCTAATGATCTATGCAACTGATCTTCATTCTACAAACAATTTTTTATATGGTTTTTTAATTGTGCTTTTTTGTTTGGGCTACTTTTTATTTGCTTTTTTTGTTGGCTCTTCCAAATGGGAAAGAATAAAAAAGCTTTCTGCCCCACAGCTATTTATTATAAGCGTTATTTGCCTTTATTTAATTTTAATGGGTATTGCAGATTCTTCTTTTGACAGGTATTGCGTTTTCTTTGGCTTGTTTGTGGTCGTTTACATAATGAGCAATACACTTGTTTACTCAAAACAATCTCTTAAGTTATCTGTTATTCTTTTTGCAATTATTTTTTGTTTTTCGGTTTTTGCAACGAAAGATTATTTTAGTGCCGCCCGCTTAAAAAAAGAAATACTAAAAGAGTTGGCAGTTAACGACAACATAATACCCGAGCGTGTAAGCGCCGGCTTTGAATACCAGTTGTGGGACAGAAGCGATAACCAGGTTAACTGGATAAACTGGGATCATTTGAACGATAAAATCTGCTTAATTACAAGACGGCCTGTAAAAGATTATGAAACATTTAAAACATATACCTACCAACGCTTTGTGCCCTTTAAAACAGACACATTTTTTGTACTCAAAAAAATAAAATGGAAATAATTTATGCCATACCCGGATTAGGAACAACGAAAGAATTATACAGCGGTATTTCTATTCCGAACTATGAAATTAAAGTACTGGATTGGCCAGAGCCAAAAACGGAGTATACTTTAAAAGAATACGCCACAAAATTTATTGAACAAATTGATACCACTGGGCCCGTAAACCTTATGGGAGTTTCGTTTGGCGGCATGCTGTGTTCCGAAATTGCTGAACAAGTTGAAACAAAAAAGGTAATTTTAATCTCATCTTGTAAAGATATTTCAGAGTTTCCTTTTTTGCTTAAGGCCTTAAAAACATTTCCAATTCATAAATTGTTTTCCGATAAATTGTTTCGTTATTTGGCCAGATCAAAACGGCGCATTTTAGGATTTAAGAAGCCATCCGATAAATTGTTTTTTGAAATGATTAATAAAATGCCCGAAAACTATTTCCCAATTTGTATTAATTACATTGTTAACTGGGATAAAAAATTAAGTAAAACAAAATTTATACGAATTCATGGCAACGCCGATTGGCTTTTACCTTGCAGCAACATTAAAGATTTTAACGCTGTAGACAAAGGTTCGCACATTATGATCTTAAATCAGCCAAACGAAATTAATATTATCTTGAATAAAGAATTAAATGGACTATAACGTACTTTTAAAATTAGCAATTGCTGCAGCACTAAAAGCCGGAGACGAGATCTTACAGATCTATGATACGGATTTTTTTGTTCATACCAAAAGCGACAATACACCCGTAACGCTTGCAGACAAAGGCGCAAGCGATTCAATAATAGAAACATTATCACCAGCTAATATTCCAATAATAAGCGAAGAAGAAGATATTTTAGATCACGAGATCCGTAAAACATGGTCGCACGTTTGGCTGGTTGATCCTTTAGACGGAACCAAAGAATTTGTAAAACGCAACGGAGAATTTACTGTTAACATTGCGCTGATAGAGAACACACAGCCGGTTATCGGCGTGATTTATTCGCCGGTAAGCAAAGAGATTTATTTTGGTTGTAGAAATAATGGAAGCTTTAAAATTTTGCAACACGACGTAGTTGCTGAAATAAATAAAAAAGAACCGCTGTTAATTGATAATTTAATTTTACTCGGAAAAAAACTACCCTTACTGCCCTTACCAAAAAACTACACGGTTGTTGCAAGCCGGTCCCACTTAAGCAAAGAGCTAAATCAACACATAGATAAATTAAAAAGTTTGTATGGTAGTGTAGAAACGATAAACGTTGGCAGCAGCATAAAACAATGCTGGGTGGCAGAAGGTAAAGCGCATGAATACTTACGTTTAGGAACAACCATGGAGTGGGACACTGCGGCAGGACAATGTATACTTGAGCAGGCTGGCTGCAGTTTAATTGATCTTGAAACCAGTTTGCCCATGCGTTACAATAAAGAGAATTTAAAAAATAATTTTTTTATTGCGAAGCAGGCTTTTCAAAAATAAAGAAGTAAAATTTTATTTTATTTGTTGGACGTAGGTTGCCGCAACGCCCTAATCAGACAAAAGGCCCTGTGAAAACGAGCTGGATTAAATACGTTGATCCATTGTAATCGAATGCTGTTAATGCAAAAGCATTTTTTTCTTGTAACGTCATCCTGAGCGGAGGCGAAGCTTTTTTTTGAAAGGATTAGCTAAAGCAGATCCAGGTTTCTCAAAGCTGCAAATGAAAAAGTTATTTCCCTTCGGGAAACATTTTTTTAGTTGATACCCACTCGCTGAAAACTAAGGTTTTCGCTCACGGTTATAAACTAAAAAAGCTACCCTTTCAGGTAGCCTTTTTGCATTTGCTGTGATCCCAGCTGGATTCGAACCAGCGGCCGCAGGTTTA
Organism: Chitinophaga pinensis; assembly: GCA_943369995.1. Classification (GTDB taxonomy): domain Bacteria; phylum Bacteroidota; class Bacteroidia; order B-17B0; family Aurantibacillaceae; genus Aurantibacillus. The sequence continues at coordinate 13,690 of CALRPF020000033.1, read as the reverse complement.
GAAAACCTGTGCTCTATCCAGCTGAGCTATGGGACCAAATTCCTTTAAAATAGTGGATAGAACTATTTTTTGAGAATGCAAATGTAAAAAAAATAATTATTTAAACAATTATAATTATTTTAGTGGATTAACGTTTACAACGCCTGCAGCTGTCTATAATCATAGTTAATTACAATGTTAAGCACTTTTTGGAGCAGTGTCTTTTTTCGGTTTTCAAAGCATTAAAAAACATTGATGCCGAGGTAATAGTTGTAGATAATAACTCTGTAGATGGCTCTATTGCTCTGATTCGGGATAAATTCCCCAACGTAAATCTGATTGCAAATAGTAACAATACCGGCTTTTCGGTTGCCAATAATCAGGGTATAAACATTGCCAAGGGCAAATATGTGCTTTTACTTAACCCCGATACGGTTGTGCAGGAAGATACTTTTGATAAAACCCTCGCGTTTATGGAATCGCACCCCAATGCGGGAGGCCTGGGCATTAAGATGTTGGACGGAAAGGGTAATTTTTTACCTGAAAGCAAACGAGGTCTGCCAACCCCGGCTGTGGCTTTTTATAAGATCTTTGGTTTGGCAAAATTGTTTCCGGGTTCAAAAAAATTCGGACAATATCATTTAACCTTTCTCGATAAAAATAAAAATCACCAGGTTGATATTTTAAGCGGAGCTTTTATGCTTATGCGTAAAGAAGCATTAGATAAAGTTGGCTTATTAGATGAAACTTTTTTTATGTATGGTGAGGATATAGACCTCTCTTACCGTATTACACAGGGTGGATACAAGAATTATTACTTTGCCGATAGCAGTATTATTCATTACAAAGGAGAGAGTACAAAAAAGAGCAGCGTTAATTATGTAATTGTTTTTTATAAAGCAATGGCCATTTTTGCCGAGAAACATTTTACGCAAAACCATGCACGTACATTTGCTTTTTTAATTTATCTTGCTATTTATCTAAGGGCCGCCGCGGCTATTACCGCGCGGTTCATAAAGCAGTGGTTTTTTCCGGCAATTGATTTTACATTAATATTATTGGGATTATACTTATGTAAGAATGTTTACGAAACTCATTTTAAAGTCTATCCAAATTTTTATTCGAAAGACATTATTGATTTTTTCTTCCCAATTTATACTTTGGTGTGGATGTTTTTTGTTTACCTGAGCGGTGGATATGATGTGCCCCTGCGCTTAACAAAAGTTATTCGCGGTGTATTGGCCGGCACAGCATTTATTTTAATTGTGTATTCTTTGTTACCCGAATATTATCGTTTTTCAAGAGCTCTTATTTTAATTGGCTCGGCTTATACTTTAGTAATTTATTTATTTACGCGTTTTATTTATCATCTTGCAAAGATTAAAAGATTTAAAATTGGCGGCTATAAAACAAACGCCCGCATTGCGATTATTGGCAGCGAATTAGAGTTTAACCGTGTAAACGAAATTCTTAAAAAAACAAATATCCAGTCGGAGTTTATTGGTTTTATCAGTAATGAGAATAACGGGATTAAGAACAAAGCATACATAGGGCATTTTCATCAGATCAACGAGGCAATAGATGTGCATCAGTTGAACGAAATTATTTTTTGCGCACGCGATATCTCCTCGCAAGAGATCATTGATAAAATGATAACACTGGTTACAAAAGGTGTTGAATTTAAAATTGCTCCACCCGAAAGCCTTTCTATTATTGGCAGTAACAGTATTGATACCGCAGGCGATCTTTATGTTATAGATGTAAACAACGTGGGAAGACCTGAGAACAGAAGAAAAAAACGTTTGTTAGATCTTATTGTAAGCTCCGTTGCTTTACTGTTTTTCTGGATCTTAATATGGTTTCAAAGTAACAAGCTTAACTTTATCGCCAATGCTTTTAAGGTTTTATTTGGCATTTATTCGTGGGTGGGATATGGCAAAAATCCCAGAAAAGACCTACCTTCCATCCGCCCTTCCATCTTAACCCCTTCAGATATTCTTAATGGAGGTATTTCTGAAGAGCGGATAAATAAATCATTTCTAAACTACTCTAAAGATTACAAAGTAGAGAATGATCTTAAAATTATTTTCGCTAGATTGAGCGATTTGGGCAGATAGAATCGAACAAATGTTAAACTTTGTTTATGAGGTTTGCGTAAATAAAAAAATAGAGCCAACTTTAGTTTAATGTCGTAAATACTAAAAATCTTATGAAAAAAATTATCCTCCTTTTTGCAATTATATTTTCTTTTTTTGGAGCAAAGGCCCAGCAACAAAACCCTATTACCTGGGTAGCAAGCTATAAAACCATTTCTGCAACCGAAGGCGAAATTATTATTAAACCAAAGGTGGAAAAGGGCTGGCACAGCTATTCTCAAAAAGTTACGGCAGATGGTCCGGTTCCAACCACATTTACATTTCCTGTATCAAAACAATATACTTTAGTTGGTAAAGTGGAGGAGAACAACGTACATGAAGAATTTGACAAAGCTTTTGATGCCAAAATATTTGTAGTAACTGAAAAATCAGAGTTCAAACAGAAAATAAAATTTGCCAAAGGAGGCTTTAATGTGGCTTTTAAAATAGAATTTATGTGCTGTAACGATCAAATGTGCCTGCCCCCAAAAACAAACGACCTTAGCATTAAGGTACAATAGAAAAATAATAGTATTTTTAAGCCTTTAAAACGATTTAAATATTATCCCATGAAGAAGATCTTTCTGCTTTTTTTAATTATTGCATTTAAGCTTTCTACTGTTGCACAAAAACAATATGTAACATGGAAGTTTTCATTAAAAAAAATCAGTGCAGACGAATACATGATGATCTTTAAAGCTAAGATTGAGCCTACCTGGCATTTATATTCACAAATAGAAACTCCGAATGGCCCACTACCAACATTATTTGAATTTGAAAAATCAAAAGATTTTAAATTGATTGGTAAAACTAGCGAACCAAAACCACACGAAGAAGCAGAGCCGGTATGGGATGGAATGATAGTACGGTCGTTTTCAGGATCGGCTACTTTCAAACAAAAAATAAAAGCATTAACTGATAAACCATTTACCATAAAAGGTTTTATTGACGGCATGGCTTGCAACGAAAGTCAATGCCAAAAGTTTTCTCCTCCGGTTGATTTTAAATTTAATTCTGAAGATACCATAAGATCAACTGCAGCCAATGCCGAAACAATTCCTACCGATACAACAACCCAGACCGCTGTTGTGGCAGAAAAAACAATTACCACTACAACTACACCAACCATTGAAGCAAAAGTGTCTGAGACACCAAAAGAGAAAAAAGGTGATAGAACCTATTTAGGATTATTTATTGCAGGTTTCATTGGTGGCTTAGCTGCTTTGCTTACACCATGCGTGTTCCCAATGATACCAATGACGGTTAGCTTTTTTACAAAACAAAGTAAAACAAAAGCCGCAGGTATTCGTAACGCGTTTATTTATGCCATTTCTATTATTGCTATTTACATTGCGCTTGGTTTAGGTGTTACATTAATTTTTGGCGCCGATGCCATGAACAATCTCGCAACAAATGTCTGGTTCAACCTCGCTTTCTTTGTTTTATTGGTTGTATTTGCTATTTCATTTTTAGGTGCATTTGAAATTACTTTGCCATCGGCCTTCGTCAATAAAATGGACGCAAAATCAGACAAGGGTGGCCTTATAGGAATTTTCTTTATGGCCTTTACTTTAGGTTTGGTTTCATTCTCTTGCACAGGGCCTATTATTGGCACATTGCTTGTTGAAGCAGCATCAACAGGCGCTTTAGCCGGGCCATTCTTTGGTATGTTTGGTTTTTCATTAGCATTAGCATTACCATTTGGTTTATTTGCAGCCTTCCCGGGTTGGTTAAATACATTACCAAAATCGGGCGGTTGGTTAAACTCCGTAAAAGTTGTTTTAGGCTTTTTAGAATTAGCTCTGGCAATGAAATTTTTATCGAATGCCGATCTTGTTGTGCAGGCAGGAATTGTTACGCGTGAAATCTTCTTAGTAATTTGGATCGTTATCTTTGCTTTACTGGGTGGCTACTTAATGGGCTGGTTCAAGCTTTCGCACGATAGTGAAATGAAATATGTTTCAACAGGCCGTTTATTATTTGCAGTTATTGTTTTTTCTTTTACTATTTATTTAATTCCAGGCTTATGGGGTGCCCCATTAAAATTAATAAGCGGATTTCCTCCTCCGGATTTTTATAGCGAATCGCCCGAAGGTTTTGGAGGAAGAAAACAGGAAGTGTCTTCAGGAGCCACAACACATACCGATCTTGCAGAGCATATGCACAAAGGGCCAAATGGTATTCCCGCCTTTGATGATTATTATCATGCATTAGAATATTCTAAAAAAGTTGGTAAGCCATTAATGATCGATTTTACAGGTTGGGCTTGTGTTAACTGCCGTAAAATGGAAGGCCAGGTTTGGAGTGATCCGAAGGTAAAACAAAAATTAAGCGAAGAATTTGTTTTGGTTTCGCTGTATGTAGATGATAAAAAAGATTTGCCAGCCGAATTACAAAAGGAAGTTGACTGGAGTGGATCTAAACGCACTTTGTCTTCTGTTGGAGACCGTTGGAGTCATTTACAGAACACCAAATACCAATCGAGCACACAACCTCAGTATTGGATCATTGACGGCAACGAAAAGCATTACAGCGATTGCACCAGCTACGACCCGGATATTGATAAATACATTGATTGGTTGGATAGAGGATTAGCCAGGTTTAAGGCGAAGAAGTAAATTTACTTCCCCAGCAACTTCGATAAAATATAATTACCATCAATTACCAATTGCTTAAAATCTTTTCCTTTGCGGATAATTAATTGATTGGTATTGTATTTTGTAATAGCATAATCATATTCAATGGCTTCTTTGCCTTTTTTCTCAAGCGCGATAAGGTATTTAAGATCTTTATCTGTTAACACAAAATCTTTTTCTTTTTTAAAACCCCAATAGGCTTTCTCTCTTATTTTTAATGCAGAGAACTTTCTGTTTGGAAAAACAGCCAGCGTTGCCGCATAATATTTTGCAGAATAACCATCTGCGTTTTTTTGTACAACATATTTTTCGGTAATGGTATATTTTTGTTGTGCGCCGGTTAATGTTTGTCCCGATACTGTTGAAAGCTGCTGTGTGGCCTCTTCTACATGGCATTGGTAATAGGTTAACGAATCGCCAATCTTTAAGCCTTTTAAAATACTGTTGTTAGGAATAACAATAGAATCGTTTTGCGCCTGAAACGATAAACAAAAAACAAGAAACGGTATCAGAAATAATTTTCTCATTTATGAATTACCTCAATTTGTTTTGAAAGCGCAATTGCTTTTTCTTTTGTTTTATTTACATCAGATGTTATGGCATCATTGCATAATACAACAGCCATTCTTCTGTATGGTCGCGTTGTTGGTTTTCCAAACACCTTTACATCTGTATTTGTGTTCTCTAACACGTTTTCTATACCCTTAAATTCCGGACGAACACCTTCTTTACTTGCCAATACAACTGCAGAAGCGCCGTTCTTAATTAATTCAATATTTGGGATAGGTAAACCTAAAATTGCACGTGCGTGTAATTCAAACTCGTTATAATTTTGTGTGTTGGCTAATGTTACCATTCCTGTATCGTGCGGGCGCGGAGATAATTCAGAAAAGTAAACACCTTTTTGTGTTAAGAAAAATTCAATGCCCCAGATACCATAACCGGTTAAAGCTTTGGTAACTTTCTCGGCCATTTCCTGCGCCTCTTTAAGATCTTTATCGCCAATGGCACATGGCTGCCAGCTCTCCTGGTAATCGCCGCGCTCTTGCCTATGGCCAATTGGCGGGCAAAATAAAGTTTTACCATTTTTTTGCGTCACAGTTAAAAGCGTTATCTCCGAATCAAATTTTACGAATTCTTCAATAATTGCTTCTTTATAGTCACCGCGCGAGCCATCCATAGCATAATTCCACGCTTTTTCAACACCGGCTTCTGTTTTAATAACGCTTTGCCCTTTGCCGCTGCTGCTCATTAATGGTTTTACCACACATGGAATTCCAATTTTTGAAACCGCATCTTTAAACCCCTCTAAAGTTGTTGCGTATAAATAATTTGCGGTTCTTAGTCCTAATTCTTTTGCGGCCAGATCGCGAATAGCTTTCCTATTCATCGTAAAATTAGCCGCTTTTGCACTTGGCACAACCGTGATGCCTTGTTTTTCGTAATCGTAAAAACGTTCGGTGCGTATGGCTTCAATTTCCGGAACGATCAAATCGGGTTTGTACTTAGCAACAATTTTATCCAGCGCATCGCCATCCAACATATTAATCACTTCAAACTCATGCGCTACCTGCATGGCAGGGGCACCTTCATAACTATCAACTGCAATAACATGTTGACCTAAACGCTGTAACGCAATTACAACTTCTTTACCTAACTCTCCGCTGCCCAGCAGCATTACTTTTTTTTGCATAAAATTTTAAGAACCCTGTTTAATAAATTTAGAAGAATAAATAATTGCGCCGTTTTGTTTTATACGAATAAAATAAACGCCTGGTTTTAAAAAAGAAGTATTTATGATGTTTTTGTTTTCACCTTCAACAACCGTTTCTGTATTTTGTACAGATTGAATTTTTCCTAACACATCTGTAAGTTCCAATTGAACGGATGCTTTATTTTTTAGAGTATAATTTAAATTTAAAACATTGTTTGCCGGGTTTGGAAATAATTTAATAGACGCAATTGCGGTATTTTCTTTAATACCAACAGTGCTAATGCCGTTAATATTTATATCGTCAATAAAAATATTATTGCCACCGCCGCTGGTGAACGAAAACCGGAAACGTGTTTTTGTAGAAAGATGTGTATCATCAATATTTATTTTTTCTTCGCGCCACTCGGTTGAAGCAGGTGTAGGCACATTGGCGCCGTTAATATTTGTTGTAACGGTTCTTAATGTTGTACCGGTTTTGCTGTAAATAGGCAGCCAGGTAAGTCCGCAGTTATTAGAAACAGCAACCTCCAGCCTGTCTGAATTAGTTGTTGCTCGAGTTGCAAAATGCAACCTGAAAGTTAAAGTATTGCTTGCCGTTGCACTAAGATCAAATGCAGGAGAAATAAGATCGTCTGTAGAAGGCGCAATAGCATTATGGTTAGCAATACTCACACAATTGTTTCCTGTATAGTTGGTTGTGCTAACATTTTGCCAGTCTGCCACATCAAAATTTTTGTTTACTGCCGTCCATTCATTTACAAAAGTGGCTGCATTCTCAAAGCTTTCGCTGTAAGGCATTGTGTGACTTGAAGTAGCGCTATCCAAAACATAAACTTTATTTGTAAATGTTGTTGTTTTACTTGAAGACAAATAGGTTTTTGTTAAAGCAAGATTATAAACACCCGGGAAATTATATTTTACTTTTACAATGCTATCCGTTAAGCTGGATGAAGGACTGCCGAAAAAGTTCCAGACGCGTGAAGAAGAATTTCCGCCATAAGAATAATCAGTAAATTTTACAGAATCACCAACGCAGGCAACAATAGTTCCAAACGGTAGTACCTCCGGAACCGCAGTGCAAACCATAGGATAAACATATGGGTCAGCGGTTCCTGTTGCAATTAAATTGGCGTTGCTCCATAAGTTATTTCTGCCTGATGCTGCCGAATTAATACAGGCAGTCATACGCGCCACTTGCCCTGCGGTAAACATATTTAAACAAGGCCCGTTAGTATAATCCATGTAATCTGTATACATTTCTCCGTTTGGTCCGCCACCGCAAGAATTATTTGGGTTGCGCGGAAAATTCGGACAACCGCTGTTACTGTTAACATGCGGTGGTGTATCTGAAACAAGATCATTACCACAATTAGCATCGCCCCAAATATGGCGCAGGTTAAACCAATGGCCTAATTCATGAATTAAATAACGCCCTTTAAAATTTCCCCAACCGCTGTTGCTTGCAGCAGTACCAATGTTGCTGATAAGATCACCGCGAATATTGATACCATCTAAAGTTGCCGCCCCGCCCGGAAAAGTGGCATAACCTCCGCCGCCACAGCCAGATTGACCAGCATAATGCATAGATTGTACCAACCAGATATTTAGATATTTATTGCTTGGCCAATACGACAAAGATTTTGGATCGTCTTCATCAACCGAACAATTGGCAATGCTATTATAAACACGGTTAATACCATTTGTGCAAATACCATTAGGATCAATAGTAGCTAAACGAAATTCAACATTAAAACCTGCTGCCGCAGCTTTAAATGCAGCCGGCGTTAAAATAGTATCTGCCTGCTGACGCGGAAACTCTTTATTTAAAATTTGAATTTGATCTTTTATTTGCGCGTCAGAAATATTTCCCGAACCCCCGGTATGAATCACGTGAAATACAACAGGGATAATATAAAGCGACGCTGTTGCCGATTTAGCCGCAGAACTATTTTTAATAAATTCCTGCGTAAATACCTCTAATGCTTCCTGGTTCTTTTTAAACTCAGGATTGTTTTGCACTTGTTTTTTATAATATTCATCGGCAATACAACCGTGTTGATTTTGCGCGGTTATTTCTAACAGAAATAAATTACAGGCGATCAATAAAATTATTTTTTTCATGCGTTTTATTTTTATTTATTAAAACCTACATTAATGTTTTCGGGATAAGAAGAATGAAAGAGCGCGTAAATGCCATAGCCGATGGCTAAGCCAACGGTTCCGCCTATTACGGACTTAATTTTGCGTCGCTGTCTTGCCACACGTTCGTAACCCAAAATGTAGGCATCACTTTCTACATATGCAGGATTACTTATGGTGTTGTGTTTTATTTTCACCTTTGGTATGCCGCTTAAAGCCATGTAACCGTATGGCGCAATTGGCCCCCAAAAGGTGCCAGACATGCCACCAATAATACCGGCAATGCCAGCGCCTATCATAGCGCCGCGGGCTTTAAAGCCTCGGCGTGCATCATTCTCTCCCTTCATATACATCCACATTTCGTCGCGTGTAAACCAGTTACTAACGGTTGTATCTTGCGTATAATAATAGCGTTTATCACCATTTGCAAAGCGCACCATAAATAATTGGTCCCACTCGTAATGAATTTTTTTAGAAGGTTTTTTTGGATTGACAATAGTAATCGCCCCTAAAAGCGTATCAATTATTTTTTCGCCAACTACCTGGCCGTTCATTAAATAAATAGTGTCCTGTACCGTGGTTTGCGATGAAACACTTTGAAAAAACAAAGAAGAAAAAAGAAATGCCAGAAACATTTTAAACATAGAACCAAAGATAATTTTTTAATTATAAACTTATCTTGTTTTGGTACATATGGCTGTAAAAAGTTTAAAAATTTATCTTATTTTGGTATGTAAAGCGCTAAAAAGCTTAATAATTAACAACCTGTTCTTCTATATTTTCAGGAATTTCTCTGAATTCGTATTGCTGGTTGCGCAGTTGGGGCTCAAAGCCGGCTTCGCGAATTGCATCCTGAATAGTTTTGTAGGTGAAGCGATGAGGCGCGCCCGCGGCACTTACCACATTCTCTTCTATCATAATACTTCCAAAATCGTTTGCGCCGGCCTGCAAACAAATTTGCGCGGTAGCTTTACCAACCGTTAACCAGCTGGCCTGTATATTTATAATGTTTGGAAGCATGATGCGGCTAAGCGCGATCATACGAATATATTCATCAGATGTAACGGTATTTTTTACACCTTTTACACGTTTTAATAAAGTGCCGTCATCCATAAAAGGCCAGGGGATAAACGCCAGGAAGCCTTTTGAAGTTGCTGGTTTTTGTGCCTGCACCTCGCGAATCCATACCAAATGTTCGAATCGTTCGTAAATAGTTTCCACATGGCCAAACATCATGGTAGCGCTGGTAGTGATGTTTAATTGGTGACAAGCTTTCATTACCTCCAACCACTCGCGGCCCGTACATTTTCCTTTACTAATTAAACGACGAACACGATCATTTAAAATTTCTGCGCCTGCGCCCGGAAGACTATCTAAACCCGCTTCTACCAAAGCTTTTAACACTTCTGTATGCGTGCTTTTTTCAAGTTTGGTAATGTGAGCAATTTCCGGTGGACCAAGCGAATGCAATTTTATTTGAGGAAAATGCAATTTAATTTCTTTGAACAGATTTACGTAAAAAGAAAGTCCAAGATCAGGATGGTGGCCGCCTTGCAGCAGAAGCTGATCGCCTCCGTATTTAATGGTTTCTTCTATTTTTTTCTTGTAAGTAGCAATATCGGTAATGTAAGACTCTTTATGACCCGGAATGCGGTAAAAATTACAGAATTTACAGTTGGCAATACAAACGTTGGTAGTATTGAGGTTGCGATCAATTTGCCAGGTAACTTTATTAGAGTTTTTTTTCTGGATCTTTTTAAGCTCATTGGCAACAAACATTAACTCCGCTGTTGGCGCGTTTTCATAAAGAAAAACACCTTCTTCAATACTTAAAAATTCGAATTTTAAAGCGCGTTCTAACAGCTCGTTTACATTCATTTGTGTGAGAATAATTGCATTACAAATATACGCAGGCTTTTGTTGAGATTAACGTTAAAAGAAAGAAAAATTGACAAATGATAAAAGACGCAGGATACAAGACAGAACAGCTAAGAAACAAGGAGTATTATTGCTTCAAGAACTCTTCCCTTTGTTTCTTTGACAAAGATTGCACTATAAGCTCATACGAATGATCTATCCATTCAAAAATTTGTTTTTTAGTAGCGCGGCCATCGCAAACAATTGTATTCCAATGTTGTTTGTTCATATGATAACCCGGTTTTACAAAGTCGTATTTCTCTCGTAATTCAATTGCTTTTTGCGGGTCGCATTTTACGTTAAATTGAACGGGGTTTGAATTTAAGCCCGTAAGCAAAAAGATCTTTCCCGCTTTAAAAACAAGTGTTTCGCTATCAAACGGAAAACCTTCTGTTACACCTTTTTTTAAAAGACAATACTCTCTTATCTCCTCAACGCTCATGCTTAACAATTTAATAATATGCTTTGCCAAATATGCTAAAAATAATGCCAGATGTAAAACAAGACATTTTTTATTGCCAAAACATGCCAATATTTGTACTTAAATGCCGTTTTAATTCTAAAAATAGTTTGTGAATAGATTCTATTTTATTAAGTTTGGCATTCATTTTAAATTAAGAAAATTAACTAAATAATAAATAACAACAACTATGAGCACAAAAAAAACATCGGGAGGTTTCCCACTAATTGTTTCGGCATTAGCAATTGTAATTTGCCTTTTTATTGGGATCTTTATTTTTAAAGGTATCTTAGGGGCGGCATCTAACTTCGAAGGCGGAGATGCAGAAAAAGGACACCCACACAACATTTTAGGAACAATGTACAAAGGTGGTTTCATTGTGCCTATCTTAATTGGATTTTTATTAACCGTAATTACTTTTGCTATTGAGCGTTTTATAACAATTATGAAAGCAAGCGGAAGCGGTAAAACAGATAAGTTCGTTGCTAAAATTAAATCATTGATCTCTAATCACGATTTTGCCGGTGCTGTTGCAGAGTGCGATCGTCAAAAAGGATCTTTAGCTAATGTTGTTCGCGAAGGCATTAAAAAATACGAATTCGTACAAAACGATTCTCACATGGATAAAGAAGCAAAGGTACACGCTATTCAAAAATCTATTGAAGAAGCTACAGCTTTAGAATTACCAATGTTATCAAAAAACATGGTTGTTATTTCAACAATGGCTTCTATTGGTACATTAGCAGGTCTTATCGGAACGGTTGTGGGTATGATCCGTGCGTTTGCGGCTTTATCTGCTGCGGGTGCTCCTGATACTTCTGCCTTAGCAACAGGTATCTCCGAAGCTCTTGTAAACACATTGGTAGGTATCTTAACTTCGGCATTAGCGATCATTTTCTATAACTATTTCAGTAATAGAATTGACCAAATTACTTATGCTATGGATGAAGCAGGATTCTCTATTATCCAGGAGTTCCAGGCTACAGGAAAATAATTTTCGATTATTTTCGAAAATATTTATGGAATTTAAATAAAGTATTCATCTTAATTAAAAACAATAAGCAATGTCAAAAAAACCATCAAAAGGAGGAGCCCCGGCGTTAGATATGACGCCCATGGTGGATCTTGCCTTCTTATTGGTAACATTCTTTATGTTAACGGCATCTTTCCGTATGGCAGAGCCGGTGGTGGTAGATCCTCCATCGTCTATTGGTCAGGTAGATTTACCGGATAATCATATCTTAGTTACCATTGATAATGACGGCCGTGCTTTTTTCGGTATCAGCAATTCAACTGCTAAAATGAACGCTTTGCGTCTTATGTCAGCAAAATATAAAGTACCTTTTACAGAGCAGCAGATCGTTAAGTTTAGCGGTTTGCCAAGCTTTGGAGTAGATATAAAAGATCTTCCTGCTTATATTGATGCAAAAGAAGAAGCCCGTAAAAACTTTAAAGGCCAAAAAGGCGTGCCTTTGGATACAATTACACCAAACAACCAGTTGAAAGACTGGATAGCAATTGGTGGTACCGAAGCAGTTAAAATGTACGAAGAAGCAAAATTAAAAGCAGCAGATGCAGGAGGCGAATTTAAAGCCGAAAAACCGCGCTATGCAATAAAATGCGATTCTAAAACAAAGTACATTTATGTGAAAGACGTTATTAAAACATTTACAGATTTAAAGTTGTACCAATTTAACCTTATTACTTCGTTAGAAGGAGGAGGAACAGTAATTGATCCAACTAAATAATATTAATTAAAAAATTAAACAATGGCAGAAATAGCAGACAGTGGTGGCGGAGGCCACAAAGGTGGCAAGAAAAGGGCCAAGAAGCAAAGTACGCGTATTGATATGACGCCCATGGTGGATTTGGCGTTCCTGTTATTAACGTTCTTCGTATTAACAGCAACTTTTAGTAAACCTAAATCAATGGAGCTTACTTTTCCTGCACCACCAGATAATCCAAAAGATCAACCGGCTTTAAAAAATGGTATTACGTTCTTACTATCAAAAGATAACCGTATTTTTTATTATGAGGGAGAATTCAGACCTGCAGATGATGAAAAAGGTTTAAAAACAACATTATCAGAATTAAGTTTTTCGCAAGATGGCAATAACAGCTTACATAAGTATTTGCTTAAGAAAAACAAAGATATGCAAGACCAGATCAAAGCATTGGATGTGAAACACAAAAACAAACAATTAGAAGATACAACTTTTAAACGTTTGGTTAAAAAAGTAAAAGCAGATCCGGCATCGTTTACATACCTTATTAAAACAGACGATAAAGCAACATACAAAAACGTAATTGATGTAATTGACGAATTGAATGTGAATGTTGTTGGTAAATACGTGATGGTAGATATTTTAAAACCGGAAATGGATCTGGTAACAGAAAAAGTAGGAACAAATTAACAATAGGAGGTAAACATGTTACAAAATTGGAATGATGTAACCCTTGATTCGCGAAACGACCTGGTATTTGAAGGTAGAAACCAGGAATACGGCGCTTTTGAGCTAAGAAGAAATTATAATAAGCGTGTTACGTTTATTATTGGCGGTATGATCGTCTTTTCTTTAGCCTTAATGGGCTTGAAGAAATTTATGGACAGGCCGGCAGATGAAGAGGTTGTAGAAAAGATCGTGAATACACAGATCGATCTTACACCACCGCCACCAATTGAAGAGGTGCCACCACCCCCACCACCACC
>CALRPF020000032.1:0-42154 GCA_943369995.1 Chitinophaga pinensis | reverse complement strand
GGCGCAACACAGGCGCTAATAAAGGCTGTTTGCCTGCAGGTGAATTTTGAGAGCGGCAAAATAACCGAGCATGCTTATGAAGAAGTGCTTATAAGCAAAACGGATAAAGAACGCAACCTACAGCTAAAACCAAAAGATAGCCCTACCCTACTGAAGGCTGAGGAAGGTGAGCTGTTTTATTTTGTGGCTTTTGACTTTGAGAACCGTGTGGATAAAAAGAAAAATGTGCTTTGTTTAGTGGATGTGAATGTGGCGTTGAGCGCCCCGGCAAAAGCGAAACACAAAGGACAGCCTTTGCCTTTTAAAATTAACAGAAGATTAAAAAATAACAAAAAGTTAGTACCGTTTAGATATGCAAATGCCGTTATAAAAGAAGCGCCGGCTTAGTTTTTTTAGGGCCGGATGTTGAGCTTAGTTTTTACTATAAATTGTAGCCGGGGTATGCCTGGCATTATCTTACATTTGTTTTATGGGCTCAGGGATTGAACTTATACAGCAAGGTGAAAATGAAATTGACGGGTGTTATGTAGTGGAATTTAAAATATATAACAGAGACTGCGGTAGAGAAATTTATACGCATGTAAGTAATAAGAGTATTCAAAAAGTAATCTCGCCTTTTATTAGTTTATAAAAAAAATGGCTAAATTTAATATACCGAATAGGATTAAAAATACATCCTTATCTTGCAATTATAACCAGATAAGGATGAGAAAATCAGTCCTATATGGTAGTTAGCACTAATTGCCTATAGAAATGTTCTAGCGCTAATTTTTAAAACCATGACATTGACACGGATTTTTTCCATCTGGACAGTTTTTATCGGCTTGACACTTAGCTCTACTTTCTGCTATGGGCAGATGAAAACTACTTTACTAAATGACAGTAACGCAAGACAAACTGCGATAAAAAAGGGACAAGCTAAGATTGTAAAAAATCGCTTCTTGCAATGGCCTGACGACTATTTTTCAATCCAATGCGCTTTCCAGGATAAAACAGGAAATATTTGGTTTGGAAGTACCGCTGATGGTGTTTACTATTATGATGGAGTATCCTTTACTAATTTTACTCGCAACAATGGGTTGTGCCACAACGACGTGCTTTGCATATTAGAAGATAAAACTGGGAATATTTGGTTTGGCACAAGGGGTGGGCTTTGCCGATACAAACAATCCTCCGATAAATCCGGAAAGAAAAAATTTACTAATATCCCAATCTCAGCAGGCGCGTTTGCAAATAACTTTGTATGGAGTATAATGCAGGATAATTCAGGGAAAATATGGATTGGCACTAATGAAGGTGTATATTTTTATGATCCTGCCCTCGACCTCAAGGATTTCCCTACCTTCAAACCTTTTTTAAACGATAGAGTTATTAATGAAAACAATCTAAAACTGAAGGTAGTACAAAAAATAATAGAAGATAAAAAAGGCAACATTTGGTTTGCTTCAGGGGATTTTGACGGTGAGGGTATTTGCTATTTTGACGGCAAAACTATAGTTAATTTTAAACCTGACAGCATCACGTCGTTTCGTTCTATTCTAGAAACTAAAAACGGAGACTTATTATTTTTTGCTACAAAGCAAGGAGCCTATCGTTATGATGGGAAAACCTTTCTTAATTTTACTGAAAAAACGGAACTAAAAAACGAGCCCATCACCGCCGCATTAGAAGATAATCAAGGAAATATTTGGCTTGGGACTTACAATAATGACATAGAAAAAAAGAGCCATGGCGGAGCTTGGTGCTTTAACGGCAATTCTTTAAAGGAGTATACAGCAAAAGACGGTTTAAGTGATATTGGTGTTTTTTGTATAATACAGGACACAGATGGAAACATTTGGTTCGGTACAAGAAATACAGGCTTGTGTCGGTATGACGGAAAAACATTTACTGATTACACCGACAAATAATTTTCATTGATAGACTTTACCAAATAGCTTTAATGAAAACACTCCTTCTTATAAAAGTTCTCTTTCTCTCAGTTCTTCTCAGCGGCCAAACAAAAATTAGCGGAACAGTTATTGACTTCGACGATAAATCTAATCTTTCATTCGTAAACATTGGCATTAAGAATAAAAACATTGGTACTGTTTGTTCTGACTTAGGTGCATTTTCAATTCTCATTAATGAAAAACACTTAAATGACACGTTAACGTTTTCAATCGTTGGTTATAACGAGTTAAGCCTTTCGATTAGACAAATTATCGCTTCTAAAAAGGAAATATTTCCGCTCAAGGTTAAAGCTATTCAATTAAAACAGGTCGCCATCACAGCTAGGAAATTGGTCGAGAACAAATATGGAATTAAAAAAACAAATCCCAAATTACATTTCGTTGACGCAAGTATAAACCAAAAAGACATTTTTGAGATTGCTCAATTAATTAAATTAAGTCCATATTCCTCAAAGTTGACTTCCATAAACTTACTGATAAACAAACCAAGTGCAGACAGTGGAAATTTCCGAGTAAATTTTTACGATTTTGATGGTATTAAGCCAACAAAAAGACTTGTCGAAATAAACATAACTGAAAAAAGAGCAATTACATCGGGCTGGTTGAAGTTCGACTTAAGAAAATATAATATTTACTTAAAAGGGCAAATTATTGCTTCTATTGAATTTATTCCTGACAAAAAAAACAACTCCATACATTACGAAGTAAAGTTGGGTGGAACTTCACAAAGTTTTGTGAGATCAAGTAGTTTGGGCGAATGGAATACTCCGCCACATCATTATCGTATGTTTGTCACGACTTTAGAAGAGAGCTCTCAAAACAAAACAGAAGTTGATACAGAAGAAGAGGAGATAAATCCTAACGTTCGCCTGTTTTCTAAAAATGTCAATGATACTTTTTCCTTATTCATAAATCTTCCAAAGGACTACAATAAAAAGAAATCCAACGTATATCCTGCAATTTTCCTCTTGGATGCGAATGTTTATTTCGACATTATTAGAACTTCTGTAAAAAAAATAAAAGAAAACAATAAATTCATTGAGCCAATTATCATTGGTATTGGTTACAAAGACTTCATTACTTGCGACTCTTTGCGCAATAGGGATTATACTTATCCAGTGGCCTTACCTAAAGACAGTTTTTCAATTAGCGGTGGGGCGGTCAAATTTCTAGACTTCATCGAAAAAGAATTAATTCCTTACATTAATAAAAACCTCCGAACCGACACAACTAACCGAACTCTTATGGGGCATTCCTTAGGTGGCTACTTTACCTTATTCGCATTACAAAATGAGCAACAAAAGAAAACAAATGTTTTTAGAAATTATATTTCGGCAAGCCCCTCGTTAGAGTATTCCAATCAGTTTTTGTATTCACAATTTAAAAATATATCTTCAAACTGCTTAGACAAAAATAAACGAACATTGTTGTTGACGACAGGTGCATTAGAAGACGGAGAAGATGGTGGTTTAATTTTTAATTCATTTACAAAACTTTTAATGGAATCTACTTTTGAAAATATGACGCTAAATAAAATTGTGTATCCTAAAACAGACCACATGGGGACTGCAATACCAACATTTGACAAAGGGCTTGAGTTTATAATGACGGCAAAGTAAAACTGGCTGGCGGCAACTAAGTGCTAACAGCAAATTCGCGTCCATTTTTTGCGTGTTAACACTCAAATGCTATATTTGGACAAGCAAAAAACGGCGCAAATTTGCAATACGTTAGCGGTCATTGTAAAGACGACCGTACAAAGAATAAAAAATTGACAAATATGACAAGAACAGAAATAGCAAAAGCATTCTCAAACGGAGAGTTTGAAAAGACCAACAAATACATTTCAGAAAACGCAGTTTGGACTGTTGTCGAAGAAGATACTTTTATTGGTAAACAAAAAATTCTTGACAACTGTGAGCAAGTGGGAAACTATTTTCAATCAGTAACGACAGACTTCCAAACGCTAAACATTATTACAGACGGAAACAAAGTTGTGATTAATGGAACAGCAGAGTTTAAACGAGACAATAAACGAGTTTCATTTGTTTCGGCTTGTGATGTTTACGAATTTAACGATAACAACCAAATACAAAAAATAACTTCATATTGCATTCAATCAAAATGAAAAATAAAATAGAGCAAGCAATTAAAGATTTTGTAAAAGGTGGTGACAACAGCGATACAGAACTCTTGGACAACGTACTTCATAGCGAATTTAGAGTTACTAACAATGGTTTTATGGGAACTGTGGGAGTTACAATAATTGACAAAAAACAATATTTAGCAAATATAAAAAATGGAATATTTGGTGGACTACCGAGAAAAATGATAATAGAAAGTATTGAAGACAGCGAAACAATTGCAATGGTAAAACTTCGTTTAGAAAGTTCGGAGAATTATTTTATTTCCTATAATTCATTGGTGTTAGACATTGACAACGAATGGAAAATTATAAATAATCTTGCGGTTGTTGAATCGAAGAAATAAAGAAACAAATCCGACGAGAAAAACAACGAACCAGTAACAGCAAGCGGGGCATTTGTGCTAAATTTGAACATTAGTAATTCTATTGTACATTTGTACTAATATGAACATTTGTACTTCTAATTCCTGCCTTCGCCAAGCTGCAAACCGTTGTGCGTTATGGCAGACGAAAACCGTTCATCATATAAATGCTTACTATTTGACAAATGGTAATTATATTTTTTAACCCTTTATTATTTTTATCAAAAAATATTACAATGAAATCAATCTTTCTTTTCGTTTTGACAATATCAACTCTGACAAGCAATGCGCAAAATTTATTAACTCCTTCTAAAAGATCTTTTGACAAAAATTGGGTTAAAAACACTAATTACCAAATGACTTGGTATGCCTTTAGAGACACAGCAAAGTTTGAAATGGGAAAAGTTACAACCCAAATTTACACAGACAAAAAAAATCTAAACGTAGTAACCCAAGTCAGTATGAAGAATATGAAAACACCTTGGGTGGATTCAACAGTTTCAAACCTAAAAACACTAAAACCAATTAGACACTCTTCTTATAATATGCAAAGAGATATGGTTTTGAATTTCGGAAAAATTGTTACAGGGTTTTACAATGATAAAATGAACAAGAACAGAGCAATAGTGAACGACACTACAAAACTTGACTATTTTGACAGTAATTTATATCCCGTTTTAATTGGTTGGTTACCTCTTGCCAACAACTATACACAGGGCATTTCAATATATGACTATAATCCATCTGCTAAAATTGGAGTAATGAAGGCATCGGTTAAGAATGTATCAAGCAGCAAATACCAAACTGATAAAAATGGTATTAGGGATGTTTGGGTTGTAACTGTTTCAGACGAAATCGGAAATGGTGAAAATGGAGTAACCACCTATTATTTTGACAAAGCAGACAGAAAACTTTGGAAACAAGAAACTGACGCAAACGGCCGTAAAATGATGATGAAATTGGTTGAGTAGAAAGTCACAAATGTATCTCTTCATATAACCGTTTTAGGGTAAAGACGCAGGAAGCTTTGAAAGCCCGTCGGCGCATGGCCTTGGAACGCTAGCTGTAATTGCAACTAAAGATGAACAAAGACAAAACAACATCACTAAGAAATGTATTATTACAAATATGACAAAAAACGAAAATATTGACCCTAGAAATGCGATATATGAAATAGTAATGAAATATATGGCAGGCTTGCAATTTGAGCCTCAAAATATCGATTACAGTAAACTTGACAAACAAAAGCGGACTGTTGAAACTTTAGCCGATATCAGCAATTCTTCTATTCAAATATTTGATTTGAATGAAAAGAAAATAGTATTCTTCTCAAAAAACTACGCCAATCTTTTGGGCTATAACAAAACTGAATTTGAAGAACTGAATTATGCGTTCTTTGAAGCCAAGATCCATCCTGATGATAAATATGACCTGGCAATGTTTGGACTTTCATCTCTGAAGTTATTTAAGGAATTATCAAATGACGAAAAACTAAATCACAAGGTGGTTTATGAATTTAGAATGCTTAACTCCAGCGGTAATTATGTTCGGGTTATTGATCAATATCAAATATTAGAATTGGATGCAATCGGACAGATTTGGTTAATGATGAGCACTATAGATTTATCGCCAAATCAAGAAGTGGAATCTTCAGTGAAATGCCAAATTCATAATTTCAGAACAGGAAGTATAATGCCGTCAAGCGTAGATAATAAACCAAGTTTAGAGTTAACCAAACGCGAACTGGAGATTCTTAAACTTGTAAAACAAGGCATGTTGAGCAAAGAAATTTCCGGTAAATTGTATATTAGTGTGCATACAGTAAATACGCACCGACAGAGACTTTTAGAAAAATTAGGTGCTAACAATACAGTAGAAGCCATCATTTTCGCAACCAAATATGGACTTGTCCAATAAAGAATACTGATTAATCAGTATTGAATTCGTTTAAGGATGTAGATAGTTTTGTGCCATGAAAATCATCTTTAAAATGGCACTAAAATTATTCCTTTTTTGGTCCGGAATAATGAGTGTTTATGTTGCGAAAGCACAATCAAGCCAAGTAATAAGAGGTATTGTTACAGACAAAACAACCTCAATACCCGTTCAATCTGCACAGGTTTCAATTCTAAATAGTCAACCGTTTAATGGTGCAGTTACTGATAGTTTAGGGGCATTCACACTATCTAATGTGAATACAGGCAGATATGATGTTGCTGTTGCACTTTTAGGCTATCACAAAACGATAATTCGTGAAGTGGTGGTGGTTTCAGGTAAACAAACACAATTAATTATTGAACTTGAAGAAAATATAGCCCAACTTAGCGAGGTAACAGTGGGCCCTGTGTTAGAAAAGCAGAAACCACTCAATTCAAATGCCCTGGTTAGTTCACGCATGCTGAGTGTAGAGGAAGCGTCAAGGTATGCAGGCGGATTTGATGATCCGGCAAGATTAGCTTCCGCCTTTGCGGGAGTGGCTTCCAACGCGAGTAATAACGGAATAGTAGTTAGAGGTAATGCGCCTCGTTATCTGCAATGGCGCATGGAAGGTACAGAGATAACAAGTCCCAATCACTTCAATGATCTCCGGTCTTTTGGGGGAGGTTTAATTACAGCGCTTAGCGCCCAAATGCTGGCAAACTCCGATTTTTTAACCGGCGCATTTCCGGCAGAATATAGTAATGCGCTTTCTGGTGTGTTTGATATGAATCTCCGAAAGGGTAATACCGAAAAAACTGAAAGAACCATTCAATTGGGTCTTATAGGCCTAGAATCTTCTCAAGAAGGCCCATTTAAAAAAGGTGGTAAATCATCATATGTATACAATTACAGATACTCCACCCTGGGTTTATTGGCCCCATTATTACCCGATGGAGCCTCATCAATTAAATATCAAGATTTGTCGTTCAAACTCAATTTTCCCACTAAAAAAGCTGGTGTATTTTCGGTTTGGGGTTTAGGTTTGATAGACGGAGCGCAGAACAACCCTAAGAAAGACAGCGCAGATAGAAAGTATTATGACGACAGCCAAGAAGACAAAATAAAAATGAGAACAGGTTCTTTAGGAATCAATCATAAAATTTTTCTGAACAACAACGCCTATATACAAACGGTATTATCGACAAGTGCTAATGAAACCGATTGGAAAACTAAATCACTCAATCCGTCAGAGCAATTAGTACCATATAGTAATATCTCCAATACAAATTGGGAGTATGCACTATCAACATTTTTAAACAAGAAATTTGGCACAAGGCACACCAACAGAACCGGAGTGAGGGTACGGCACTTAAATTATAATTTACAGT
Source organism: Chitinophaga pinensis (assembly GCA_943369995.1). Lineage (GTDB taxonomy): Bacteria > Bacteroidota > Bacteroidia > B-17B0 > Aurantibacillaceae > Aurantibacillus. The sequence continues at coordinate 34,386 of CALRPF020000032.1, read as the reverse complement.
TGAACCGCGCACCTAATATTGGCGACAATCCTTTAGAAATAGTAAATGCAGGAGGAAGCAGCATATTGTCATCTGCTTATACCAACTCGTCTATCTTTCTCACATCTAAATTAAAGCTCAATGCAGGCATTACTGCCCAACATTTCTCGCTAAACAACAATTATTCCATTGAACCACGCTTGGCCCTTAGTCAAAATATTGGCGAAAGGCACGCTTTAGGATTAGCTTATGGTTTACATAGCAGAATAGAGAGTTTGTATATGTATTACAATAATTCCTTATCAACGGGAGAAAAAGCTGTAAACAAAAACCTGGATTTTACTAAAGCACATCATGTAGTACTTAGTTACGACTGGAATATTTCAGATTTGCTTCACTTAAAGGTGGAGCCGTATTTTCAAATGTTGTACGATGTGCCGGTAATAGAAAGCAATTCCTTTTCATCTATCAACTTTCAATCCGATTGGTTTTTTGCAGAAAAACTCGTTAACAAAGGAGAAGGAAGGAACTACGGATTAGACTTAACGTTTGAAAAATTTATGTCAAACGGGTTTTATTACATGACAACAGCTTCTATTTTTGATGCCAAATACAAAGGAGGAGATGGGGTTTGGAGAGATACAAGGTTTAACAGAAATTACGTAGTTAATTTACTGGCAGGCAAAGAGTGGAAAGTTGGTAAAAACAAACAAAATTCGTTTAGTATAAATGGACGACTAACATTTCAGGGAGGTGACAGATTTTCGCCAGTTAATGAAGCTGCCACAAAAGCAATAAAAACGATTGTGTATGATGAAACACGCGCCTACTCAATTCAAACAAACCCAATAATGAATGTACATTTAACTATTGCGTATAGGAGAAATAAATTAAAGAGCTCAAGAGAGATAGCCTTAAAAATTGTAAACTTAACTCAGCAACCGGATTTCTTTGGCTACCAATACAATTATAGAACAGGAAGCATAGACAAGGATTTAGAGGTAGTACTTCTACCTAACTTAAGCTATAAAATACATTTCTAACAATATTTAAAAAAATAATAAATGAAATTCATACTCTCCAAATATTACGGGTCAAAAATGTTCCTGTTAGATGCATCGGGGGCTTTAGTATCAATCATACTATTGTTCTTTCTTTACATATTTGAAGAATACTTTGGCATGCCAAGGAATATTCTCGCAGTATTTATAGGTATTGCATCGGTACTTTTCCTTTACTCTATAATAATTTACCTGATCAATCCTATAAGGTGGGCAATTTACCTAAAGATTATTGCCCTGCTAAATATTGGTTATTGTATGTTTACATTTTATCATGTATTTCAGTACTTTGAAACCTTAACACTATGTGGGCAATTTTATTTTGTAGGCGAGGTTTTGGTGATTATATTCCTATCAATTTATGAACTTAGAACAGCTACTCAAAAAACGAACCGCTAACAGCGCCCTTGCGACCATTTTTTGCGTGTTAACGCCCAAATGCGTAACTTGGATTTAGCAAAAAACGGCGCGAAGCCGACAAACGTTAGCGGTCATTGTAAAAAACCACATACACACAACTAAGTTATAAATAGGCTTCAAAATATGTTTGACAAACTAAAAAAATATTGTAACACATTAATATTTCTGAATGAAAAGGAACTAAGTCTTATAGACAAGTATTTTGAAACCAATACACTTAAGAAGAAAGACTTTTTACTACAAGACGGAAAAGTCTGCAATTTTATTGGTTTTATTGCCGAAGGCACTATCAGACATTTTCATATTAAAGGAGGTGTCGAAAAGACTTGTGACATTTCTTTTGAAAATTCTTGGGTGACTGATTTTCAAAGTTTCACCCATAACACTCCTTGCATAATGAACTTACAAGCCATGGAGAATACAATCATATTTATTATCCGGAAAGAGAATCTATATAAGTTATATAGTGAATGTAATAAATATGAAACTTTTGGGAGACTGATGGCAGAAAAAGTAGCACAAAGAGCCACAGAAATTGCAATGTCGCTTTCATCTGACAAACCAGAAGAACGATTTCAAAATTTATTAGTAAAGCATCCCGACCTTTTTCAGAGAGTTCCTCAAAAATATATAGCCAATTTTTTGGGCGTAAGTCCCGAAAGTTTGAGCAGAATTCAAAAGAGAATTCATAGTAAGCAAAAATCTTAACTTAAGTCATCGTCTTTAAGCTCATCGCCACCGCACCTTTGTTTCATTATTAATTTAAATCTAAATAAATATGAAACAACTAATTACAATTGCGTTTGCTCTGGTTATTGCAGCGAATGGCTTAGCGCAAGTTGAAAATTCAGGCATTTTCAATCAGTTTTACAACAATCAAATCCGACTAAAATCCGATAAAAAGGAACTTCAACTATTTGCAGAAATTAACCCTCAATTTTTTGCTTTTGGTGGATATGGAGGTGGACTTGGAGTAGAGTTTTCTAGATTTCAAACAGGATTTATTTATCTGAAAACAAAGCTAACACCCACGTTTAGAGATGCGATATTTAACGATGCTCAAAATTTAGATATTCCAAAAAATTGGGCGGCTGAAGTTTTTGCCAACATCTTTTTACGCAAGGATAGAAAAGGATTTTACACTGGCCTGATTTATAGTTATGATGGGTATTCTGTAACCGACCTTCCTAGTCAAAAAAATGAAGATTTTACAAAATCTTATCTGGTAACAAGAGTCGGATTTCGATGGTTTCCCTTTAAAGAATATTTTTATATAGATGGAGGGTATGGTATTTCTTTTAATATGAATGGTGTTGATGAAAGAAAACTGGGGAGCTCGACCTACAGTCTGAAAAGTATTTTAGGACTGCCATTTTTTGCAATTGGCGGTAGAATTTCCTTACAAAAAGCTAAAAAACAATAGAAACCATGAAATACAAATTATTCACTTTAATTATTGCAGCAATGACACTTGTTAACGAACTATCCGCACAGCAATTAGACTTTTCAAAAGTAAAAGCGTATGAACATCAACTAGACGATGTTATGGAAATTATTGACACAACTGAATTGAAGGTAAAACTGAAAGAAGTTGAAGAACAATTTAAAAAAGAACCGACAGAAATAAACAAAGTGCGTCTTGGGATAATCTACCACGAAACGGCTCTGAATCTTGGGTTCACAGCGAAATCCAGTTTCAAAGGGTACTCAAAAAAAAGTTATGATATTTTTAGTGAATTGTTACTAAGTTCAACAACAAAAGAGTTGTTGCCATTTATCACATCTTATAGAGCATCTGCACTTTCCTTGCTAGGTGGCGAAACGATGAAGTTGGGTTTGGTTGGCGATGCTTTTAAACTGTTTGAAGAAAGTATTCAAAAATATGGTGAAATAAGCTATTCCCCAGAGTTTTTGAGGGGAAGCGTTGCAGAAAATTTACCTTGGTTTTTCTTTTCAAAACGAAAGTATGCTAAAATTGATATGCAATCCATAATCGACAAACAAAACAAAAATAGTGAGTATGCTAATTGGAAAATTATGAGCTTTGTATATTGGGCTTGGGCAAATCAAATACAGAGTGGAAAGAGCAAAACTCAATCGTTGATTTATCTTGATAAAGCAATAGGGTTAGATCCCGATTATAGAGCAGGCAGACAAAGAGCAGAAGACTTAAAAGCTAAAATGACAAAATAGGATTAAGAACAACGAACCGCTAACAAGGTACTGGCAAAATTGGGACAGCAGTGTTAAATTCTACATTTGCAATTCTGTTTGGCATTTGTGCAAAATCCAAGTTGACATTTTTCAAATGCCCCAACTTTGCCAATACCCCAAACCGTTAGCTACAAGCGTATAACGACAGCGTTTAAAAAATGAAATATATAAATATCCCTATAAGCTTATTAATCGTCATTTTGACTAGCTGCACATCCACCGTTTCTTCAAGTTATGAAATTCACTATAACAAAAGTCTGACAGACAGCATTGTTTTTGTTAATTACAACATAAGTCCAGATAGTTCTTGTAATTTTTACATGGGTTATAAATTATTTAGGACTCAGTTTAAAGAGAATAATTACGAAAAAGTATATAAATACCACAGGTCACACCTATCTTATAATGAAAGCACTGATTATACTAACTATAGAAGAAAAGAATTTTATCATAATAACAACCCCGATAATGCAGAATATTATCAATCTGGTAGTTCCATGAACGAACAAAATGGTAATCGTTCATGGAAACCAACACACCCAACGATTCAACCGACAAGACCATATAATTATAGAAAAACTAAATAAACATAAAACACGAAAATCATGAACGGATTATTTTATCACAATGAAATTAATGCAGGCAGCACTTCTACAACGCTTAGATTATTGCGCTTTTACGAAAACGGATATGTAATATTCAAAAAAATTACGGGTAATAAAGAGTACTTTGCAAAAGAACTCAAGAGCTTCTCTATGACGGGACATGTTGTTAATGGAGAACCTGAATATACGTTTTGTGGAGCATGCCAGGATTTTGGAACAGATACTATCTCTTTTAAAGTTGAAAATGAAATTCGTGACATTGGAAACACTTGGGTGGAAAAGGATATTTTAAGTTTTAAAGGAAAAGTAATTAGTGAAACAGAGTTAATGTTGAAGTATGTTAGTAAACTAACAAAATTTGAGGTTGAGAATAAGTATTTAAAAACAACAGACCAAGACTTGCTAAACGAATTATAGACCAACCGCCAGCAGGTAACAAGCGTTTTGCAAAATGGGGATCGGAAGTGCTAAATTGAGCATTTGCACTTCTAATGAACTTTTGTGCTTCTGATCCCCCACTTCGGCAAACCCAGAAACGATAGTTACAATGCGGCCAAAGGACGACAATGACATCGAATGTTCGACTTTTGAAAGTGATTGGTTAATCTCTTTCACTGCCCTATTCGTTTGGGTTTCGTTGTCGTAAAAATCTTAAGGACTAAACCTATCAGATGACAAAGTATATTTCCCTTCTTTTGCTCTTTCTTAGTATTGAATCGATCTTTGGCCAATGTGCAATTTTTTTTTTGCGGGTTAACGCTCAAATGTGTAACTTGATATAGGAAAAAACTACGCCTGCTTGGAAAACTTTACCAGCTGCAAAGGCGGACATACCTCACGGACAAAACGACGTGCGAAAAACGGCTCTGATGGAATCTGGATCATTAGAAATATTCTTATCTTTGACTGATTATTAATAAGACAAATGAAAAGGCTTCTTGCGCTAATATTATTTGTTGTATTGTGCTTTCAATGTGGTAAATCGCAAACAACATTCGATGACAAAATCGTATTTTCAAAATCTCCGATCTCTGAAAGACCCGATGAGTTAAACAAGAGTGTCCCCCATAATTCCAATGAATTTACATCAACCCTCGTTGACACAATCATTAAAATAGAAAAAAATCCTGCTTTAGGTTTTAATTTTCCTTATTACTTGCGGATTCCAAAAGGGTTAAATCAAAATGAAATTCAGTATCTGCTAGTTGAAACAAACAATTCTGGTGTTAATGATACCCTACTCCATCACGAAAAGGAGGCTTTTTTAGAAACTACCCGAAATTCTCTTGGAGGCAGTATTTGTAGTAAACTTAAAGTCCCCTTTTTAATCCCTGTTTTTCCGAGACCGGCAAAGGAGTGGAAAATATATACACATGCCTTTGACAGAGATGCGGCATATATAAAAGAAGGCGAGATGAAAAGACTGGATCTGCAACTTATTGCAATGATTGAGAATGCGAAAATAGTATTAAAAGCAAACGGTATAGCTTGCAAAGAAAAATTTCTAATGAATGGGTTTTCTGCCTCGGGAACTTTTAGCAACAGATTTACTTTGATTCATCCAACACTGGTTGCTGGAACGGCTTGTGGAGGCATAAATGCGATTCCTATTTTATGTATTAATAAATTGGAAAAAACCGAATTAAAGTATCCAATCGGAATCAGTGATTTTAAGTTGTTATTCGGAACTGATTTTAATTTAGAAGAATATAAGAAGGTTCCGCAATTTATCTACATGGGGCAAAACGATAATAACGACGCGGTATTATTTGATGATGCGTATAGCAAGTCAGAAAGAAAAATGATCTTTAAACTTTTAGGTAAACAAATGATACCCCAAAGGTTTAGTAAATGTGAGTCTATTTATGTTCAAAACAAAGTCAACAGCGTTTTTAAAATTTATCCTGGTATAGGGCATGAGACTAATAGAAAGGTGTTAAATGAAGTTGTTGATTTTTTTACTAAAATCATAGAGCAGAAATAAAAACTGCCATTACCGCGAGAAAAAAAATCACTCCCAAGCCCCCTTAACTGCGTTTAAACTGTGTGCACCTTTGCAGACTGGTAACAGCAAGCCATAGCGCAATGCGGGCAGATGTGCAGGGTTTTTGCAAAGTTAAGGTCGCTTACCTCTTAAAGCCTCGCACAAGCTGGCTCAAAGTCCACCGGACTTTGCCCATTTTGCAAAAGTTTAATAAACATGTATCTTTAAATTAACGTTTCGGCAGACAGTGTTTCATAAACCGCACTGGGCAAATTCGCCAAACGTTATAAGCAATTGATATAGACACGACATGAAAAATAAATTTCTAATCCTGACAATCTCTTTTTTCTCAGCTATCGGAAATATAAATGGACAATATTGCACCAACGACACAAGATATACAGAGGTGGCCTATTTTGACTCAACCGAAATTTCAGTTGCAGCAAATGTTCAATTCGGCAGTGCGTTAGACCACTTAGGAAATGCCTACGCATTAAGAATGGACATATACTATCCGAACCTCACAATCGACCTCTCTCCGAAGCGACCATTTGTTATGTTGTTTCATGGCGGCGGTTTCTCATCAGGTGACAAGCAATCAGGTGACATAAAAGATTTGTGTATACATATGGCTAGAAGAGGCTTCGTTTGTGCCACTGTAAATTATCGACTTGGATACACCTTTACAGAATATGGTCAGTATAAAGCAAGATACAGAGCTATTCAAGATGGACACGCTGCAATGCGACATATCGTTAGCAATGCAAATGCAATCAGAGTTGATACCAGTTGGATGTTTGTTGGTGGACAAAGTGCTGGGTCGTTGCTTGCTTTTGGTATGGTGTATGCAGACCCATTTGAACTCGATAGTGTATCTTTGTTGTACAATGCAACTGCTGTTAGTTCAGAATTAGGAAATCTTTACACATCTGGTAATAATTTAACTAATAGTTATTCTTTTAAGGGCATTTTTAATAATTGGGGGGGGTAAATAAGTCGGAAATTGATTTCAACGAAATGCTTCCTACTGTAGCCTTTCATGGAGAACTTGACACTACAGTTAAAATAGATGCAGACAATTCCTTCCTGCATTACACATTAAATGGCTCTAGATCCATACACAATGACTTAATAGCAAAAACTGTTTGTAGCGAGCTAACCGTTGATACAATTGGAGGGCACGGGATTTTCAGAAATGCGAGTAGCGTTTTTAGAGCTGGAAGGGCAAGCTGCTTTTTTAAAAGTATTTTTTGTAACACTTGCACAAACTTTTACACTACTGACTCCATACCTTCGACTTGTTCATCTCCAGTAAGTATTAACGAAAATTATTTTGACCCAAATATTAAAGTATATCCAAATCCATTCGACAACTCTATTAAAATCGAGGGTGTTAAAGGTGCTTTAGACATAACCATTTACAACTCTTTTGGACAATTGGTTCACAAGGACGAAAAATCCAATGGAGAAGTTTACATTAATTTAATGCCCGGAATTTATTTCCTCTCCACTAAACATCTTGAATCAAATAAAATATTCACGACTAAATTGATAAAAAATTAACTGCTTATAACAGCAAATAATGGCCATTGGGCGGAATCGGTCATCGTTCGGTGCGACATTGAGGTGCGCTGAAGCGCATTTCTATTTTGCACCTCACTAATTAACATTTATCTTTAAATAAACATTTGAGGTAATATGCAGTTGATGATTCGAAAGCCCAACGGCCATTCGCCGCCAAACGTTATAAAACATTAAACAACACGCTTTAAAAAAAATAAGAACTCAATATGAATCACTTGATTTCTAAGCTTGTTTTCCGGTCTGGATATTGGATTCTTTTTATTTGTTTGAATTCCAATTTGTTTACGAATGCTCAGACTTTCGTAAATCTTGAATCAGGAGCATTCTTTACAAATATTAATGATATTCGCAACGGCAATAATGGAACGTTATTTTCTTTGAAAAATGATTTTCAAACTCCAGTAAGTCCATTTTTGAGATTGCGCGTTGGTTATATATTAAATGGAAAAAATCATTTTTCATTTCTTTATGCTCCCTTAAAAATTGTAGAAACTGGAACAATAGCAAAGGATATACTATTTGATGGAAAAAACTTTAAAGCTAACTTACCAATAGAAGCTGTTTACAAGTTTAATTCTTATCGCTTTACCTATAATCGAAGAATAATAAGTAAAGACAATTTTAAATTTGGTCTTGGTTTGTCTGCAAAAATCAGAGATGCTGGAGTATCGTTGAAAAACAGAGAGCTTTTAAGTGAAAATTTTAGCATTGGTTTCGTTCCTCTTATCAACCTATTGGCCAATTGGGATATATCTCAAAAAACGGGTGTTGATTTCTTTGGAGAAGTTATAGCTACAAGTAAAGGAAGAGCTATTGATCTTTCATTATCCGGAAGATATTGTTTCTCTAAAAACCTACAAGGAAACATTGGCTATAGACTGCTTGAAGGTGGAGCAAACGGAACGAATCGATATAATTTTATTCAACTTCATTTTATCTTTGCCAGTTTAAACTACTCATTTAACAAAAACAATAAAGAACAATAAGTACTGAATTTTAGTAGTTTAATTTTTATTATTAATAATATTATTTGAACGTTTTATAAAACGGGCTAAGCAAACAGTTTGGCAGCTGCTTATACTAAAGTTTATCTTGAGCGAAGTTGAAAGGCTCGGCAAAGGATTAAAGCTTTTGCAAAAGCGGTAGAAACTTTTTTTATTTTTGCTTTGTAATTGCATAGCAACATTTGTATCTTTATTTAAACGTTTCGGTAGACGAGTCTTACAAAGCAGCACAGGTTCGAGTTACCAAACGTTATGAGCACCCTAAAGAAATATGAAAAATATAACATATGAATAAACTTTTGAAAATTATTGCTGCAATATTATTACTTGGACAAAATTTAGCCAATTCACAATCCATTTTAAATATTTACCCCGACTCTTTATCTGCTCCTATAAATGCAAACCTTACGCCCGGAGTTTTTTACGTTCCTAAGACAGCTCCTGCTGCTTCTGATTTTATGGGAAATGGTATTCAGCAAAATTCAATACGAACAAATGTACTAGAAAGCGTATTGAATAACACTTCGAACTTAACGAGCTGTCTTTCTTTGCTTTCTACAGTGCAAACCGACTTGCAGAATTTATCATTAAAATGCAATAAACTTATTTTCATTTTTGAGAAAATGCCAGCATGGCTAAGTAGCTCTGCCAACGGCTCTCCTGCTTCTACACCTGGTTGGTATGTTTTAAATACCAAGCCTCCAGCAAATTGGAACACTTGGCAAACGGTTGTAGATAGCCTCACATCCAAAATTGTAAATCAGTTTGGAATTTCAAACGCCTATTTTGAAATTTGGAATGAACCCGATTTGGGATCGTGGACTGGAACAATGAATGAATATTTCACCCTTTACAAAAGAACTTATGATGGAATAAAATCAGCAAACCCTTTTGCAAAAGTTGGCGGACCAGCAGTTAATTTTTGGGCAAATAATATTTATTGGCAACCCCCTTATGGCCATATCTCTAATACAAAAGCCGACTCTTCGCTTATTGGACAGTTATTGGACTCTTCAGTAATTTGGAATAAAGTACCTGACTTTATAACGTGGCACAACTTTAATATCTCGTATCAGGAATTTGCTAATGCTACAAATTATATTCAGCAAAAATTAGTTTCTCTTTCTCTACCCAACATTCCATTAATTGTAAGCGAATGGAATGCCCCATCTCAAATAAGAGATACCAAACTTGCAACATCATATATGCTTAAAGCTCAAATCGCATTGTCTAAAACTGCAATATCTAATAATGCAATTGCGGCCTGGCAGGATTTTAATCCCGGCACTACGGAATTTCATAACGACTATGGTTTGCTAACTTATGGTACTATTCATAAACCTGCTTACAATAGTATTTTGCTTTCAGAAAAACTAAATGGTACTACTTGTAAAATGACTTGCTCTGCTCCTTATGACGGAGTTTCATCAATTATTAACGACACCCTGCTCGTTCTTGTTTCTAACTATTGCCCTCCTCCTTTTATTGAAGCTTTTAATTATACATTGTATCAAGGACAATTTAACGCAAATCAATTAGACAGTGCTGGGTACATTGATATTGCCGGGAACAGTTTTTCGCACCTTGACTCGATTTACAAAGGACTAATTATTATCCCAAATTCTAACGCCATGCAAATTGCAATTAACAATTCAATTGGAATTTACCAGCACTACAACTCCATTGCAACTTCATCAAGACAATTTAATTTGAATATTGGCGGATATACAGGAAATTATTCCGGACAATTATTCATAATTGACTCAACACAAAACAATATGCAATTTAAGTATGACTCCTTGCTAACTGCCGGTTATACCCAACCATCTGCTATTTCTACAATACTTCCCAATCAAAATATTAATTTCTCAACTATTTTGGTAAATGCAGGACAATATTCATTTTCACTACAGCCCAATGCAGTTTGTTTATTTAAAATTACTATTCCCGGAATAAATAGTATTACAGAAAAAAAATTTAATAAAAACAATTTTCTCGTTTATCCAAACCCAACTTCCGAAAGTTTGACAGTAGCATTCTCATCGCAGCAACTAAATAGAGAGACTGTCCGAATTTATAATTCAATTGGAACTTTAGTTAAAACAGTTGAATTAAAACAATCTTCGACAGTAATTAATGTTTCAGAATTATCAATTGGGATTTATTTTATTCAACTGAAAAACAATCCACAGCAGACAGTGAAATTTATAAAACAATAGACCAAAATAAATGACAAAACGGGTAGCTCATAACAGCAAGCAATTGCGCAATACGGAATTTTGGCGCATCGCAAAGCAAAGTTTTCGCCTGGCCGATTGTACTTAAACCTCGCACAAGCTAGCTCAATCCCGATAGATTCCAAGGTAAAAAACAAATCTTTTAACTTTACATTGACGCCTGACGTGTGAAATGTGTAACATTCTTATAAAATCATATAATCATTCTCCTTCCTTACATCTATACCTTAGACGCATTGTGATAATTCATTCACAATGTATAATCAAAGTAATATGAAAAATTTAAAAAGTTGTATTGACGCTTGTTTAGCGTGTTTGGTGACATGCGAAAAGTGTATCACTGACTGTATTAAAGATGGCAATAAAGAGTGTATTATCTTGTGCCGTGACTGTGCTGACATTTGTGCATTATGTGCAAGATTTGACGCAAGAGGTTCTGCTTACGGACAAGAGCTTCACGCTTTATGCGCTGAAATTTGCAAAGCATGTTCAGAAGAGTGTGCTAAACATGCATCTCATCATGCAAGTTGCAAAGAGTGTGCTGATGCCTGTAAAAAATGTGCAGAAATCTGTTCAGAACTTGCTACAGCTAAAGCATAATTTTAAAATGAGGTAAACTTCGTTTCCCTCATTTTATTTATTTCCTCAACGAAAAATATATGAACTGTACAGACTTTAAAATTTGGAAGTAATGCCATGGGTTTAGGTTATCTGTTTTCGTTACCCAATAACTATTATCAATTATAAAAGACAGGCAAAATATGCCATTAAACATCTCTATAGCCTTCAAGATAAAGTGACAACTTTTCTCTCGGACAGTCGTTCAGTTGACAGCGAACAAAAATGAAAAAACAAAACAACGAACCGCTAACACAAGGTTGAAGAAGACACTATAACAAAAATTGAGCAAGGTGATTAACTCCGAAAAATAATAAATGAATATATACTTTGCTCTTACAATCCTAATTTGCTTATCCGCAAGTTTTGCTTATGTGAACCAACGATTTTTGAAAATGCCGTTTGTAATTGGACTGTTTTTTTTATCAACTGTTTTATCTGTTCTTGTAATCACCTCAAAATTGTGGCTAAACATTCCCTTACAAGAAATTAAAACATATATAGAAATTGCGAATATTGACAAAATTGTACTCAACTATTTATTAGGGTTTTTACTTTTTGCAGGGGCATTGCATACCAATTGGAACAACCTTAAACATCAAATAAGACCAATAGCAACTTTTGCACTAGGTGGTGTTTTGCTTTCCACAATCATTATTGCTGCTCTATTTTATGGAATAACTCAAATTTTCAACTTAGACATTAGCTTTATCTATTGCCTAATTTTTGGAGCGTTAATATCACCTACTGACCCAATTGCTGTTTTAGGAATTTTGACAAAAGCTAATGTTCCCAAAGAGACTGAATATACAATTGTTGGCGAGAGTTTATTTAATGATGGAATTGGCGTAGTTATTTTCATCGCATTGTTAGACACATTAAGCACTGGTGAATTTAGCTTTTTACATTTTGAGCTTCTATTTATGCAAGAAGCCATAGGTGGGATTTTAATGGGGCTTGCATTGGGCTACTTTCTTTACTTACTATTAAAATCAATTGACCATTATCAAACAGAAATTTTATTGACACTTGCTTTTGTAATGGCTGGATATACTTTTTGTAATTATTTGCATCTTTCAGGAGCTTTGTCAATGGTAGTTATGGGTTTAATGGTAGGCAATTTTAGACAAGACGTTGCAATGAGCGACAAAACACAAGAGTATGTTCATAAATTTTGGGAATTACTTGACGTTATTCTCAATGCGATTTTATTCATTTTAATTGCCTTCGTTCTCATTGTAATTGAATTCAAGACAAAGTATATTTGGGTTGGACTGATTTCAGTTTTCATAGTGTTGCTCTCAAGAATAATAATTGTTTATCTGCCCCATTTAGTATTCCCAAAACTTTTGAAACTAACAGACAAAGAAGCAAAAATAATTAGTTGGGGTGGTTTACGTGGAGGACTTTCATTGGCTTTGGCATTATCGTTACCAGACAGCGAAACAAAAAATATACTTTTAATTGCAGCATATTTTTGTGTACTGTTTAGCATAATAATACAAGGATTAACAATTGAAAAGCTTGCAAAACGACCCTAACAAAATGCCTGCCTATAACACGGGTTTGGCAAAATTGGCGGTTCAGTAACTCGTATGACAGTTTTTACTAAATTTGAACATTCGCGCTTCGTATGAAGTTTTGTGGTTGAAATCGCCAACTTCGCGAAGCCCGAAACCGTTAGCGGTCATTGTAGGGCGACACAAATACAGAAGACGAACAGTTAAAATTTATGACAGAATTCCATTACAAACCTGTTGACGAGTCCAACTGGACAGACCTGGAAAAACTTTTTGAAAGCAAAGGTGGACCACATAATTGCTGGTGCATGGTTTGGCGAAATATGAACGAAGGAGCAGACCGAGCAAGCAAAGCAGACAAAAAGGAGTCTTTGAAAAATTATGTTGCTAACCATAACCCTGTTGGACTACTTTGTTATAACAATTCAGAAGCAATTGCCTGGTGTTCAATCGCACCCCGAGAAAGTTATCGTGAATTATCAGGCGACAGTTCATTGACTGATGTTTGGTCATTGGTATGCTTTTTCATCAAGAAAGAATATAGACAAAAAGGAATTACTGAAGAACTAATCAAACAAGCAATTAAATACGCAAAAGACAATGGGGCAAATTATGTGGAAGCATATCCAGTTGACCCGGATTCGCCAAGTTATAGATTTATGGGCTTCAAACCAATATTTGACAAACTCGGATTTGACTTTAAGCACAAGGCCGGACAACGAAGACATGTAATGACATTAACGATATGACAAAACAACGAACCGCTAACAGCGGTTTGGCAAGATTTTTTTTTCGCATGCGCGACACAAAAAAACTAGAAGCTAAACGTTATGTGCAATCTTATAGAAAAATACTGATAGACAATTAAACCTATTAATATTAAAAGCATCTAATTAAACATGAAACGATTAATAACTTTACTATTTGCTCTATTGACATCATTTTCAGTGAATGCTCAATTGTGCACAAATGACAACAGATTCTCTAATGTTCCGTTTTTTACAGATGGACAAATAAGTTCACAATTAAATGTAACTTTCGCTAATGCCGTTGACTGGCAGGGCAATAATATAGCTTTAAAATTAGACGCCTACTTTCCGACTTTATCTGTTGACACATTACCTCTGCGACCATTAATTATAATGGTTCATGGTGGTGGTTTAATTGGAGGGGACAAAATAAACTATACAAGAGTTTGCAAAGAGTTTGCTAAACGTGGATTTGTGGCAGTCACCATCAATTACCGACTTGGTTTGAACTGTAATACCGATACAATATCAGAGGAGAAAGCAAAATACAGAGCACAACAGGACATTAATGCAGCATTTAGATATGTTTCTGCGAATGCTTCGCTTTTAAGAGCAGACACGTCATGGATATTTATAGGAGGAGGTAGTGCCGGTTCTGTTGCTTCTCTTGGTGTAGTTTATATTTCACAATCAGAATGGAACACTTTTACCCCAGGCTTACAAACACTTTTAGGTAACCTAAACAATTCTGGTAATAATTTGACCAATACATTTACCATTAAAGGAGTTTTCAACGACTGGGGAGCTATGCTTAAAACAAGTATGCAAACAAATGAAATGCTCCCTATGGTATCATTCCACGGAGATGAAGACAGCACGGTTGCTATTGACTCAACTTTTGGTGGAGGTTGTATTCATTTAGAAAAATCTTACGGCTCAAGAGCAATGCACAATTTGCTAATTTCAAAAGGAGTTTGTAGTGATTTATCGGTTAAAATCGGAGGAGGACATGGCGTTTTTCAAGACAGCATATTTGGAACGCCTTTTAGGGTAGGACGTGCCGCGTGCTTCTTTAAAAGCTTGTTTTGCAATACATGTAGCAGTTTTTACCAGGAAGACAGTGTTGCTGCAAATTGTAATGTAACTACCGGTATCCCGAACACTATAGCGGACAGTAAAATTAAGATTTACCCCAATCCATTTGTTGACAGAATAAACATTTCGGATCATACCGGCGATCAAAAATTTATGCTTTTAAATCAACTTGGGCAAAACATTTATAGTGGCCATTCAATCCAGGCGCAAGACTTTTCCACGCTACCAAATGGCATTTACTTTCTAAAAATAGAAACTAGTAAAACCACTACGACACTAAAACTAGTTAAAGAACAACTATGATAGTTGAATAAAAGGCCACACATAACAACACCTTAGTTTGAGCGAGCGGAAGTATAAGAATACACTTAGGGTTACATCTTTTTCATATAGAGTAAAAGAGCAACGGGGAAATATAGAAAAATTTCCCCCTTTTATTTTCTTAAAACCCTCAATGACAAAATAAAATAATCAACAAATGTTCAGCACCTAACGTGAAGTGATTGCGCACTGTAGGTTTTCGGCGCATCGCAAAGAAAAGCTTTTGGCTGGCCGATTGTACTTAAACCTCGCACTAACTGGCTCAATTTCGCAAGCTATACGAACCAACGGACTTTCCCGTTTTGCTAATGCATAGAAACATTTTATCTTTGTTTAAAGGTTTCGTGAGGCAGGCTCGCGACAGTTAGGCAAACAGTGTTTCATTAACCGCAAGTGCAAACCTTCCAACCTTTAAGTGAAATACAAAAAACTAGTTAAAATGAAAATCTATCAACTATTAATTTTTCTTTTTTTTCCATTAGCAATTTTTGGTCAAAAAATACTTACTAGTGACGTCACTAACTTTTGGAATGCTTACGACCAAATAGTAAACGAAAAAGACACTTTAAAACAGTTAACCTTAATCAAAACATTATATGTAGATAAAGGGACACCCGGATTAAATGGCATTATGAAAGCCCGAAGGTATTCGGCAGAAGAATACGTTTATGCAATAAATAATTATCCTAAATTCTGGGCTTCTATTCGAAATAACACATTAAAGTGTAGCCAATTTTCTACGGAAATTAAGAAGGGACTTGAAAAGTTAAAATTAAATTACCCTAACTTGAAACCCGTTGACATATATTTTGAAATTGGAGTATTAAGAACAGGTGGAACCACAATTGACGGAATGTCTTTAATTGGAAGTGAGATCGCATTAGCAGATTCGAATGTTATAACAAGTGAATTTGACGAACGCTATCCACATTTAAGGAGTTTTTTTTATACGAATCCAATTAAAGATGTTGTATTCCTTAATATTCACGAATACATACATACCCAACAAAAAGAAACAATTGGAAACACATTATTATCTCAAACAATAATGGAAGGAGTTGCCGAATTTTTGGCGGAAATTGTTTTGGGAATGAAATCCCCAAACCCTCAAATCTCCTATGGTTACAAAAATGAACAGCGAATAAAACAAGAATTCGAAAA
Organism: Chitinophaga pinensis; assembly: GCA_943369995.1. Lineage (GTDB taxonomy): Bacteria > Bacteroidota > Bacteroidia > B-17B0 > Aurantibacillaceae > Aurantibacillus. Next base: position 17,834 of record CALRPF020000032.1, on the reverse strand, counting down.
AGAAATGTTTTCGCCTAATATTTATAATTGGATCATGAACTCAACAAACAATCAATTTGGAATGCGCGATTTAGGTTACTTTGTTGGTTACGCAATTTGTAAGAAGTATTATGAGGCATCGGAAAATAAAAAGGAAGCCATCAAAGAAATGATTGAATTGGATTATAACAATGAGAAAGAGCTAATTGAATTTGTAGAAAAATCAAAATATTTTGATAAGAAATTAGCTTACTATAGAAATGAGCTTGACAAAATTTCCCCAAAAATTATTTCGATAAGTCCGTTCAAGAATGGTAGCAAAGACGTAAAAGCAGGAATTATTCAAATATCTATAACTTTTTCTCAAGAAATGAATACGGAAACCAGAAGTTTTGAATATGGACCATTGGGCCAAGAATATATATATGAATTTAGGAATATAATTGGCTGGAGTGACGACAAAAAAACCTTTTCTTTTGAAGTACACGTTGAACCAAATAGAAAATACCAATTTGTTGTAGGAAGCTCTTTTAGAAACAAAAATGAAATCAGGCTTAAACCTTATTTAGTTGAATTCGAGACAAAAAAATGATAAGGATGTGATATGAAATGCGTTTTGCAAAAAAGATCGTACGCACAAAAAAAAGCAAATTCGCTATACGTTATTGATGAGTTTAGAACGAATAAGTAATCACAAAAAAATTAACAGACAATAAATGAGAATTGGATACATACTATTTGACGGAATAACCTGGCTTGACTTTATTGGTGTTTACGATCCAATAAGCCGACTAAAATCGTTAAACTATATTCCAAATTTGACCTGGGATATATGTGCTTTTACGAATGTTGTTTCCGACAATTTTGGACTTGAAATTAAGCCGACAACCATCCGTAACACTTTAGCTGATTATGATGCTATCATAATTCCTGGTGGTTTTGGAACAAGAAATCTACAATTTGACGAAGACTTTTTGAGTTGGATAAAAACTGCCGACACCGTGAAATATAAAATCTCAATTTGCACGGGAAGTTTAATTTTAGGTGCTGCCGGATTTTTAAAAGATAAAAAAGCAACAACAAATTATCAAGAATATGAAAAGCTAAAGCCATATTGCAAAGAGGTTTTGACAGGAAGAATTGTTGAAGATGAAAATATTATTACGGCAGGTGCTGTAAGTGCTTCACTTGACCTTGGACTTTATTTGTGCGAAAAATGGGCGGGACAAAACGCAAAAAAAGAAATTAAGAAACGAATGGACTATAAAGGATAAAAAGCCGACCAGCTAAAAAAAATTTTTGCTCTTGAAACAGCGTTTAGTAAAGAAGATAAATAATTGGATAGACGACAGGCACTAACGCAGTCATCATTAATTGGCGTGAACATGGTCGTTGCAAAGCCATTTTAAAGTATTTTTATATGAATACAAACTAAAGGCTAAACGTTAACCAAAATGCGCCGGGACAATTCCTGTCATTTTAAACAATTTCTCTGGACAGACTTATTTTTATCGAATATTGACACTTTAAGTAACAATTGTTACAATATCAACTTTCTGTTTTAGTTAATTTTAACCATAAATTAAGACCGTGAAACAGCTAACCATTTTATTCCTTACAATTTTAAAGACAACATTCGGATTTGTACAACAAATTCCATTTAACTACTCTATAAAATTAAAACCTGTAACAGTTACAAATCTCCCCGGCCTGCATTCTTTTGCTTTCGGACAGTCAGGTGGAAAATGGTTAGTTATTGGTGGTAGAAAAGATGGTTTACATGCTCGACAACCGTTCAATGCGTTTCCAGCCTCAAGCAACAATACCGACATTTACGTTATAGACATTAATACGCAACAATTTTGGTCAGCTTCAGTTAATTCACTTGCAACTGGACTTAAGGAACAATTGCAGTCAACAAATATGAATTTCTATCAGGATAATGACTCCCTTTATATTATCGGTGGCTACGGATACAGCAATACAGCACTTGATCACGTAACTTTCCCTAACCTGACTTCCGTTTCAGTAAGTGGTTTAATAACTGCTATCACTAATTCAACTTCAATTACTCCATATTTCAAACAAATTACTGACCAAAACTTTGCTGTAAATGGTGGACAGCTAGGTAAAATTGGCAATTCATTCTTTTTAGTAGGTGGACATCGTTTTGATGGTCGTTACAACCCTATGGGAAATCCTACCTACACGCAAACATATATTGATGGACTAAAAAAGTTTAATATAAATAATTCTGGTTCACAATTAAGTTATACAAACTATACTTTGACAACAGACCAAGTGCACCTTCATCGTCGTGATTATAACCTTGTACCACAAATTTTCCCTAATGGAGAGGAAGGATACACTATTTCTTCTGGTGTTTTTCAGATTAGTTTTGATCTGCCGTTTTTATACCCTGTAGATATAAAAGCTAGTGGTCATACACCACAACCAAGCTTTAATCAGTATTTAAGTAATTATCATTCTGCTAAAACCGCACTTTATGATAGCATTAATAATACAATGCACGCCATCTTTTTTGGCGGAATGAGTCAGTACTCTTATATTAATAATGTATTAACTCAAGATAATAATGTTCCATTTGTAAAAACTATTAGCCGGGTATCTCGCGATGCTAGCGGAAACTTACAAGAAAATGTGTTTTCAACTGAAATGCCCGCTCTTATTGGTGCTAGTTCGGAATTTATTCCTAATCATAATATTCCACACTATAAATCAGAAATAGTAAAACTCTCAAGCGTAATAGCTGATTCAGTATTAGTAGGACACATCTATGGAGGTATATATAGCCCTCAGATTAATCCTTTTACTGCAAACCAAACATCAGTAACAAACGCACATAATATTATTTATGAAGTTTGGTTAGTAACAAGCCAGTTCACTGGGTTAAAACCATTAAATGGGGAAAACCCTATAAGAGCTTCCGTCTTTCCAAATCCTACAAAATCTAATATTAATCTAAGTTTTGATTTACCTTACGAAAGTGATCTTGAACTATTCATAACTGATATTAATGGCAAAATTATTTTTGATAAAAACTTTGAGAAAGTATCAAAGGGAAAACAAACCATTGACATATCTAATAGAATCAAACTATCTAGTGGTATTTACTCCTTTAACTTTGTTTTTGACGGCAAATACAGTGCTATTGAAAAAGTAATAATTGGTGAGTAAAACTTAAAAGTTAGAATAACTACTTAAGAACCTAACTGTATGTGGCGCAAATGAGGTAACAGCACCTACTAGTAATCGGCGTGAACATGATGATTGCAATGCCAATTTATTGTAAGGCCAATTTTATTTAAGCTTAACACAAGCCGGCCCAATCCCAATTGCTAAAGGAACTGGCAGACTTTGTAAATTTTGCTTTACTAAGAAACATTTGTACATTTAACAGCGCTTTTGTGCGCATTGTAACAAATAACAGTAACAAAATAAAATGCAAGACAAACTATTTGCCTTTATATCAAAATACGTTTCGCTAACAGATGATGAGAAGAACGCATTACTTTCGTTAGACATATTTCACTCGTTAAAAAAAGGAACGATCTTACTCAAAGAGGGGCAAAATTCCAAAGAAAGCTACTTTGTTTTAAACGGCTGTATTCGTAGTTATTATGTAATAGAAGGAGACGAAAAAACAACAGCTTTTTACACAGAAATGGAAGCTTTAACGCCCCCCTGCGTAATAAATAAAACTCCATCCGAATATTATGTAAGTTGTGTAGAAGACTCTATCCTTTTAATTTCAAATTCTGATATGGAATTAGAAGTAAACAGTAAATTTCCGAAGTTTGAAATCATGTGCAGAATGTTATCAGAAGAATTGTTGGCTAAAGAACGAATAGATTTTGATGAGTTTAAAACTTCCTCACCCGAACAACGCTATCTGAACTTACTACAAAAAAGACCAGACCTTATTCAGCGTGTACCGCAACACCAATTAGCAAGTTACCTTGGTATCAAACCACAATCATTGAGCAGACTAAGGGCAAGAATTCTTGACAAAAAGAACTAAAACCTATTTCTTCACTTAAGTGAAGGAGTTATTGTATCTCAGTAATCTACTTTTGCAGCATCATTTAAAATAAAAAAAAGATATGCAAAAGAAAAATTTATGGATTGCACTTGCTTTAGTGTTGGCAAGCAGTTTACAGGTAAATGCACAATATGCCAAAAAAGACAGTACTTACAAAAAATGGTTTGTAGGGAGTACCTTATTTTTATTAGGCAATTTTGATAAAACAAACAACCCGGAGTTTATACAGATAAATGCAGGATACAGAATAACGCCTAAAGATGTTGTTCATTTTAAATTTAAAAGATCCATTTACTCCTGGCCAATTGGTATCCCTTTTGGTCCTGATTTTGATGCGCCCGGACTAAACTATCCCGGACATGCGCGCATACTTGCCCCTCAAATAGGATATCAGCGGTTTTGGTGGAAAGGCCTATTTACATCCGTTACCGCAATGAATGCTTTCGAAAAATATGTGGACGAGAATAAAAAAAAGATAGGAAATGGTTACACCTTATATCTGGACTTTTATTTAGGTTACCAGTTTAAGTTTTTTAAAAATCGTTTATTTTTTGAACCAGCTATTGGATGTAGTTATTGGCCTTTAAGAACTAATGTTCCGGAATCTTTTAAAACATTGGACAAAAAATGGCCTAACTACTTTATTCAACCTGGGTTTGATTTTGGGTTTAATTTTTAAAAAAACAAAAATTGGATAAAAGCACTTATTTGCAACAAACATAGATCTTCTGAAGTTTTGGAACTTCTGAAAGTTTCTAAAACAATACTCAAAAACAGTTAAATTCTTATCAAAAAAACTTCAAACGAATTTCTTCACTTAAGTGAACAATTTTAAGTGAATTGCCAATTTACTTTTGCAGTATTGTTTAACATCAATTAAAAAATATATGCAAAAGAAAATTTTACAGATCGGACTTGCCTTAGTGTTGGCAGGTAATTTACAGATGAAAGCGCAATATGCTAAAACAGACAGCACTTACAAAAGATGGTTTGTTGGAACGTCTTTATTTGTTCTATTAGGTAATCTTGATAAAGAAAACCCACCCAACTTCGCTCAACTCAATATAGGTTATCGGATTACAGGAAAAGATGTCATTACATTGGCTCCAAAAACCTGGAGATATGCCTGGCCAAATGGTATTCACCCATTTTTAAACAAAGCCTATAAAAAGCCAGAAGAAAAATTTCCGGGCTATGTTCGTGAGTATGGCGTAACAGTGTCTTACACAAGATTTTTATGGAAAGGTTTGTTTGCCCAATTGGATGTAATGCCTACCTGGCAAATTTTTGTGAACGACAAAGGCAAAAAAATTGAGAATGGTTTCCAGGTTTTCAATTCATACCGTGTTGGTTATCACATCAAACTCTTTAAGGACAAATTTTTCTTTCAACCATCAATATGTATGACGCATCGTGCTTATCACACAAAATTACCCGATGGATTTAAACCGCTGGATGATAAATGGTCTAAATTTATTTTTCCGGAACCGGGACTCAATGTTGGATTTAATTTTTAGTTGCTAATTTATGAATACAAAAACAACAGCACAAAGTATGAATACACAAAATGCACACGAAGAGATAAAAGTTAGTTTGAAGCTGAAGCTTGCAGCGCTTTGGACGAGCTTAATGTTTTTAATTATCTATCTTGATTATTTCCACTTATACATGCCGGGTAAGATAGCAGATATTCAGATTGGGAGAGTGTATGTATTTGATATTACGCAAGGATTTCTTTTGGCAGCACTTGCCATAGTGGCCACTCCTGCACTAATGATTTTTCTTTCTGTTGCCCTGCCGGCTAAAGTAAATCGCCAGGCAAATATCGTTATAGCCGCGGTGAATATTCCCCTTATATTGTTTAATTTAGCAGGAGAGGCCTGGCTACATATGATTTTTGGCGCAGTTGTAGAAGTCGTTCTACTTTGTCTGATCATACGCTATGCATGGAAATGGCCGCGTATTGAAAAATAAAAAATCTATGAACAAAAAAATTAGCAGTACCAGCAATGTTACATATTGATAACAAAAAAGCAACAAACCTACTCTTTTAAAGAGAAAAGCAAATGAAAATTACTATCAAAAGCACAATAGATTATTTTTCAGGAAAACCAAAAAAACTTTTCCTTCTTGACGGTTTAGGTGCAGCATTAACAACAGTTTCCTTATTTTTTATTTTAAGACAGTACTTCGCTTACTTTGGTATGCCGTTAAACATTTTAACCTACCTATCACTAATTGGCTTGGTATATTGCGCTTATTCTATGTGCTGTTACTTTTTACTTAAAAGCTATTGGACAGTATGTTTAAGAATAATAGGTATTAGTAATATTTTGTATTGCATTTTGACAATTACGTCTTTATATACTTATTACGATAGCATAACACGAATAGGATTGACGTATTTTTTGGCTGAAATTTTTATTATAGCCTTGTTGGTTTACATAGAGCTAAAAGTTGCCAATATGTTAAGAACAAAAAAATTTAATTTTTAGTAATAAAGCTGTGGATTAAGAAAATTGTCTTTACCAAATAAGAAAGGCAGTTAGAAAATAAACCACCAAAAGACGCCGGGCAAAAGTGGCCATTCCGCGCCTTGTGTTACAATTTTTCGTAAATCTAAAGTTTGGTGCTTTGGAGGAAGTTTGGCGCTAAAAGGCCAGCTTCGCAAAATTAAACGAGCTATAAGCCAGAACACGAGCAAACGTTTTTGCAGCAGATTTAATCGTGCGCACCACAACCATCCTCAAAACTCAGCCAGATCCTTACTCAGACAATGTGTTAATAATGCAACTCTTACTTTAAATTGTGTAAGGCTATTGATATTAATAGGCATCACCTTTATACCGTTGTAACAATTCCGTTTCAGCATAAAATAATTTATAATGAAAAACAATCAAGAATTACAGACGGACGTTCAGAACGCCATCAAATGGGAGCCGCTATTGAATGCTGCAGAAATTGGAGTTACAGCAAAAGACGGTGTTGTTTCTTTAACAGGTGTGGTAGACAGCTATGCTAAAAAAATGGAAGCAGAAAATGCGGCCAAAAAAGTTATCGGGGTAAAAGCCCTGGTTGAAAAAATTGAAGTAAAATTTCCAAGCACATGGTCAAAAACCAACGCGGAAATTGCAACCGAAGTTTTGACTGGTTTGAAAAATAATTGGTCAGTTCCAAACGACAAGGTAACTGTAAAAGTAGAAGACGGCTGGGTTACTTTAGAAGGTGAACTGGCATGGAACTATCAAAAGGATGCAGCAAAAAGTGCTGTTAATTATCTGATGGGTGTTAAAGGGGTAACCAACAACATCAAAATAAAATCGGAAACACACGATGCAATTGAAAAGAAAGACGTTGAAGATGCGATTGGCAGAAGCTGGTCAGTAGATGATAGTGATATCAACATATCCGTATCAGGCACAACTGTTACTTTAACAGGAATGGTAAACTCATGGTACCAAAAAGAAGAAGCAGGTCGCATTGCCTGGAACACTCCGGGTATTTGGCATGTAAAGAATGAATTAGCAGTAGATTATTACTACGCATTAGTTGACTAACAAATTTTAAAAGGGTTGAAGATTTTTTTACCCTTTTTATTAACCATCAAAAAAATAACAGAAATGAAAAATACAGAATCAACAATCAAAAAAGAACAACCGGTTACTGCTACCGCAGACAATCAAAAAGTGATTGACAATCATAAAAAAGCAGCTAACCATTTTGAAGCCGCTGCAAAAAGCCATCATGAAGCTGCAAAACATCATGAAGCAGGCAATCATGAAAAAGCTGCAAAATCTACCGTTGAAGCACATGGACATTCATCCGCTGCTAATGAAACACAGAAAGAAAATGTTAAAAATAACACAGCCAAACATTAAGGTGGCAAAAAATTACTTACAGGCACTTAATAAAACGGTGCTTGTAAGTTTAATTTTTACACTGTTAACATCATCTGCTATGTCTCAAATACTAAAAACTGTTCCTAATGTTGATTTAAAAAAATATGCCGGTAAGTGGTATGAGATTGCATCGTTTCCGCAAGGGTTTCAAAAAAGGTGCAATTGCACAACAGCTGAATACACTTTGACGGAAAAGGATTATGTAATAGTTGAAAACAGATGCAACAAGGACAGCTTAAACGGAAAACAATCTTACATCAAAGGCAAAGCATTTGTAGTTAAAAATAGCGGCAACGCCAAACTAAAAATCCAGTTCTTTTGGCCTTTTAAAGGTAAATACTGGATAATTGATTTGGCCGACGACTACAGTTATGCGGTAGTTGGTCATCCTAACAGAAAATATTTGTGGATACTTTCAAGAACAGCGACCATGAACGACACCATTTATGAGCAAATTATTTTACGGATAAAAGAAAAGGGATTTGACATTTCAAAAATTAAACTCACCAGACAAAAATAAAATTATGGCATTTCAAACTATTAATCCAACAAACAACAAAGTGGTAAAATCATTTGATGAAATGAACGATGCCGCTGTAGAGAAAGCAATTGCACAAGCAGCAATTGCGTTTGTAGAATGGAAACAAACCGACTATCAAACGAGAGCACATTTATTATATACAGTTGCAGGTTTGCTTCGTGCCAAAAGAAAAGATCTTGCTAAAATGATTACTTTAGAAATGGGTAAACTCGTTTCTCACGCCGAAGGCGAAATAAAATTAAGTGCTGAAATATTTGATTATTATGCCAAGAATGCGGAGGGATTTTTAGCCGACAAAGTTTTAAATCCGGTTCACGGAAAAGCGTTCATTCGTTACAGTTCAGTTGGTGTATTACTTGGCATACAGCCCTGGAATTTTCCATTCTATCAGGTAGCTCGTTTTGCAGCACCCAATATTATGATTGGCAACACAGTGATGATCAAACATGCAGCTAACGTGCCTCAATGTGCCATAGCGATTGAAGAAATATTTGCAGAAGCAGGAGCTCCTCCCGGACTTTATACCAATTTACTAATATCTCATCAACAAACGGATAAAATAATTGGTGATAAAAGAATTAGAGGTCTATCGCTAACGGGCAGTGAAATAGCGGGAGCAATTGTTGCTGCGGAAGCAGGCAAGCACATTAAAAAGTCGGTTTTAGAATTAGGAGGTAGCGATGCATTTATTATTCTGGAAGATGCCGATATTGACAGAGCTGTGGAATGGGCAATTGTTGGAAGAATAAACAACAACGGCCAATGTTGTGTAGCATCAAAACGTTTTATAGCAGTGGAAAGTATTGCAGATACTTTCTTAGAAAAATTCAAAACAAAAATGGCTGCAATTGTTGTGGGCGACCCAATGGACGATGCTACTCATTTAGGTCCTCTTTGCACAGAAGCAGCAGCGGTAAAAATTGCAGACCAGGTGAAAAGGGCTGTTGATGGAGGTGCAAAAATATTATTAGGCGGAAAAAGAGTTGAAAGAGAAGGCGCATATATGCAAGCAACTATTCTAACAGATATAAAACCCGAGAATCCTGCTTTTTATGAAGAGTTTTTTGGCCCGGTTGCTCTTTTTTTTAAAGTAAAAAATGAAGAAGAAGCCATTGCATTAGCCAACAATTCTCCTTTTGGCTTGGGCGGTTCGGTATTTACACAAGATATTGAAAGAGGCAAACGCGTAGCCAATCAAATTGATACCGGAATGGTTTTCATCAATCACCCTACCTGGACACAGGCCGACCTTCCATTTGGTGGCACAAAGGGTTCGGGCTACGGAAGAGAAATGGCTCAGTTAGGCCTGGACGAATTTGTAAACAAAAAACTTATCAGAATTAGCGAATTAAGTGATCCTTTCTAATAAACAAAAACATAATCCACAATGAAAATAACCCTAATAGTATTCGGAATAATTGCTGTATTGTTTATTCTATTTCAAATTTACACTTCTATGGCCAAAGACAAATCAGAAACTCAGGCATATACAGTAATTCAAACTGAAAAAGAGTTTGAGATAAGGCATTACCCATCGGCAACCATGGCATTGGTTACTTCGAATGTAAAATCATACAAAGAACTTGGCAGTACCGGATTTAGGAAACTAGCAGGTTACATTTTTGGCGGCAATAAGAAGAACAAACAGATAGCCATGACATCACCCGTACACATGGAAATAAACGATACTGCTTCGCGTATGAGTTTTGTAATGCCTTCTAAATTTAATAAAGACAATTTGCCACTACCCAATAATTCTGACATTGCAATTCAAACCACGCCAGATGAGTATGTAGCTGCAATTACGTTTGGCGGGTTGGCATCGGAAGAAACTATAAAAAGGCACACAGATCTACTTAAAAATGCTTTAACAGAAAAACATCTTTCCTACTACGGCCACTTCCGCTACCTGGGTTACAACCCACCTTACCAGTTATTTGGAAGAAGAAATGAAATAATAGTAGCCCTGAATTGGGATAATAAATAAAATACTTATTTAAAAAATACAGATAGCGCTGAGCGATATAGAAATTAGTTTATGCGATTTAGTGGGAAGAATAAAAAAATTATCGCAAAGCCTGAACATGGATCTGCCCTACTCTGCCGGTGAAAAAGGCTATAGGGATTATCAAAATTTTAAAAAGTCAATCGATCCATTAATTGTATAAAATCAATTGAAGTAATAACTAACAAAAAAAACAAATTAGAAAAATATGAAAAAGAAAGAAATATCACCTAAAAAAGTAAAACCATCTGTTGCAAAATCTTTAACATCAAAACTGATTGCAGCAGTGCATAAGGTTTTAAAGGCTAATAAAGCTGAACTGACAAACAAAATTGAAAAAGTCGTCAATAAATCCATCAAGAAAATTGTAAAGAATACCGATAAGAAAATTAAAAAAGAAATAGTAATTGCTTAGATAATTATGTAAACCATGAATTATGACCAATAGTGAATTTACCTTACGCTTATTTACCGCTTTAGGTGCAGGTCTATTAATTGGTTTTGAAAGGCAATGGCATCATAAATCTGCCGGGTTAAGAACAAACACGCTCGTATCCGTTGGTGCTGCAATATTTGTTTTGTTATCTATAAATGTTACTAAAAATGGAAACGGAGATGTAACCAGAATTATAGGGCAAGTGGTTACGGGCATAGGTTTTTTATGTGCTGGCATTATTTTTAAAGAAGGACTAAGCGTACATGGTTTAACAACTGCTGTTACTGTTTGGAGTTGCTCGGCTGTTGGCTGTTTGGCAGCAGCAGGTTATTTTAAAGAAACACTAATTGCCACAACGTTTATAATTGCTGTAAACTTATTATTAAAACCCTTAGATGAATGGTTGACAAAAAGAAACAAAGATGGAAACTAATCATACACTAAAGGTTGAAGAAAATTCAAAGGATAAAAACAGAGTTATTGCTAAAGTAGTAAATGCCGGTAAAGAATATACTGCTGGAGATACAAAAATAACAGCGCTTAAGGCAAGCACAGTGGAACTAAGATCGGGAGAACTTTTACTCATCATTGGCCCTTCAGGTTCTGGTAAAACGACTTTGCTTTCTTTATTTGGCTGTGTGTTATATCCAAGTTTTGGAGAAGTGTGGATTGATAATGTACAAGTGAATAATTTAAACGAAAGCAAATTGGCTGAATTGCGCTTAAACAAAATTGGATTTATTTTTCAACGGTTTAATCTCATTGCCCCACTAACAGCATTAGAAAATGTAATGATGCCTTTACTACTGCAAGGAAGCTCCGACAGCGACGCCAGGTTAAAAGCAGCCGCCGCGTTGGAAAAAGTAGGAATGGGCGATAGAATGAAAAATCTTTCAAATGACTTAAGCGGAGGTCAACAACAACGTGTTGCCATTGCACGGGCATTAGTTACCAATCCTGAAATGATGTTGTGCGACGAACCTACAGCATCACTTGACCTTGCCAGTGCCGGCATAGTGATGAGAGAATTAAAAGAATTAGCCAAACAAGGTAAGGCTGTGGCGGTAGTTACTCACGATACAAGGTTGAGACCGTTTGCCGATAGAATAGTGTATGTTTTAGAAGGAGGAATATCGGACAAACCGGTAGAAGAAGAAATAAAATTAACGTAAAATAAACCAATGAAAAATTATATCATTTTTATGCTGCTCATTTTCATTTTTACCTCCTGCAACAATAACGCTGCGAAGGAAAAACTGGAAATTGAAAAAGCCAGGCAATCTAATTCCATTAATTATATAATCGGCATTGGAAAAATAATTCCCGAAAATGATATTGTTCAATTGTCATCGCCCGTTAACGGCATTGTTCAGAAAATTTATAAAAAAGAAAATGATAGTGTAGCGGTTGGAACTATTATTTTGGAACTGGAGCATCAATTAGAGGATGAAAAAATAATTCAATTAGGCAATCAAGTAACTACACAAGCAGCTCAGATAAAAGTAGATGATGCTAATGTTGGCGAATTATATGCCAAGTTTAGCAACGCAAAAATTGAATTACAAAGGTTGCAAAATTTATTATTAAAGGGCGCAGAAACTCAACAAAAAATTGATGATGCCGGCACTAATCTAAAATCACTCACTGCCAATTTAAACAAATTGGAAGCAACAACAAGCGTATCAAAAAGCAGATGGCAAGAAGTTAAAACTGATTTAAAAACAGCCCAACTGGAAAGAGACCAAAAAATAATTAAGTCCCCAATCAATGGAAGGATTTTAGAACTCACCGTTTTAATTGGCGGTTCTATATCTATGCAAGAGTCATTCGCACAAATTAGTCCCGTAGGAAAAACAATTGCCATATGCGAAATAGATGAATTAAATGCAGCCAAAATAGCAGTCGGTCAGCAAGGATGGATAAGAAGTGTAGGTTCATCTGATACCTTGTCAACGGGTATCGTTTATTTTGCTTCCTACTTTTTAAAAAAGAAATCGTTATTTACCGACCAATCGGGTGAAAAAGAAGATAGACGGGTGCGAACTCTAAAAATGTTATTAGATAATCCTGAAAAATTACTGCTGAATGCAAGAGTAGAATGTGTAGTTGATATTTCTAACAATCTTAAAAAATAAAGTATGCTAAAGATTGCGTGGAAGTTTATCAAGTTTGACAAAGCTAAAAGCATTGGAGTTATTGTTGGTATTCTCATAAGCACGTTTTTGATTGGGCAACAGTTAGGGGTTTTCTTTTTTCTTTCAGGTTTAATGGGAGCCTTAGCAACAGATGTAAAGGCAGATATATGGGTAGTTGATAGCAAAACAGATGATGTGAACCAATTAGGTAGATTAGATGTACGAAACCTGAGAGCAGTGCAAGGCATTAGTGGCGTTAAAGAAGCGTTTCCATTAATTATTACCGGCGCCGCCTGCAATTTTGAAAATGGAACAAGTGGAGCTATTACCCTATTAGGCGTAGATGAAAATCACATCAATGCTTTAGTGAGCGAAGATAAAATTATGGCAGGCGATGTTTCCGATTTACAATTAGATGGAGCGGTTAGCGCTGAATTTTTCGAAAAGAAAAACTTAGGCGGAAACATTAATTTAAGAACTAACTTAGAGATTAATGGCAAACGCGCCATTTTTGTTTTGCAAACAAAAGGTTTTAGAGGCTTTGGTAGCAGTTTTTGTGTTACCACCATTGAGAGAGCACGATTTTTTTCCAATCAATCCGTTAACACTATTAGTGCCGTGCTGGTAAATGTAGATAATATCAAAAACATAAACCAGGTGGTAGCAAATATTAATCAGAACATTTATGGCGTTAGGGCCTGGCCATCAGAAAAACTGGCATCATCATCCGTTAAAAAAATATTGGCTAGTAGCGGTATTGCATTAAGTACGGGAACGCTTATCATTTTCGCATTAATTGCCGGTTTTTTTATAATCGGTTTAACAATGTATTCTTCCGCACTCGACCGATTAAAAGATTACGGTACACTTAAAGCCATAGGAGCTGGAAATAAATACATCACTAAATTAATTTTAACTCAAGCTATGTTATTTACCATTGTTGGGTTTATTGTTGGTTTGGTTTTATTGGAAGGGTTTAGATTTGGGGTAGCAAAATCAGGGTTAATTTTTTCATTTTCTCCATTGGTGCTATTGTCAATGTTTTCTACAATTGGTTTGATTTCGCTAAGCGGAGCATCCTTTGCCCTAAGCAGAATTAGAAGCGTGGAACCCGGTGCTGTGTTTAGATAATGAATGCCTAATTAAACGAAAGAAAAAACAATGAAAGAAACAAATGATTCTCATCATAAATCAACTAAGCCAATCTTAAACAATGGCAAAAAGTGTTTTTACACATTCGCTATCTTAACAGCAATGCTTATTCTTTCTGCTGTTGCAAATGCCCAAAACGCCCTAACTCTATCTCAAGCCATTAATAACGGATTGGCGAACAAGAAAAACATTGCCGCCGGTAAGCTGGATATTACTATAAGCAATTTGCAAACTAAATCATTATACCAAAAGTATCTTCCGCAAGTATCATTAGAATATCAATACTTGTATAATCCAATTTTACAAACATCCATTTTGCCAATTGGGGTGTTTAATCCCACCTTCCCAATTGACGCGACAAAAAGTGTGCAATTTGGCACTAAATGGACACAATCTGCCGGGCTAACAGTTGCTCTTCCATTATTTGATTTATCAATACAAAAACATATCAATGAAGCAAAACTGCAAGAACGGATTTCGTCCGTATCGCAAGCCCAAGCAGAATATGAATTGGCATACACCATTGCGCAAACATACGTTGATATTTCTTTACAAGAAGCAAAAATTAAGTCGCTCATTGTTGATACCAGCAGAACATACATAAGTTACACTTTACTAAAAAGTAAATTCGATGAAAAGCGTTTACTCAAATCTGAATTGAATAAAGCAAAAGTAAACCATAACATCACCCTTCAATTATTAGCAGATGGAATTGCTTTGTTGGTAGAAGACAAAGTTTATTTACTTTTTTTGACGGGAGCAAAGGAGATTGAAAAATGGAATTTTGAAGTTGACACTATCTTTTCTGTAAACTATTCTTTTGAAAATAAGGATAGCAAAATAATTGTAGAGCAATTACCCGATTTGCAGCAATATCAATTACGAAGTGAGTTAACAAATTTTCAAACCAAATCTGAAAAAACAAAACGCTTGCCTAACATAGGCTTTAAAGGATATTTAGGTGCCAATCAATTTTCAAACACATTCAATCCTACAGCAGCAAACTCCTGGTATGGCTTAAGCTATTTGGGATTGGATATAAAACTACCAATTCTATTTGGCGAAAATCCACATCGTAAAATACAGCAACTTAAATTGCAATCCAACCAATACAATCTGCAAAAAGAAGACAAAACACTTCAATACGCCAAGGATATTTTTATTCTAAAACTTAAAATAGAAAATCTACAGTATCAGTTAAAAACGCAAGAAGAAAACATCACACTCAGCATAGAGTCAATCGACATTTTTCAGTCTCGTGTAAAAGAAGGCCAAGAGTCGGCATCCAACCTAAATATAGAAGAAGCAAGTCTTCAATTATTAAAAGCCAATTACGAAACAAACAAAAAACAAGTGTGGGTTTATTGGTTAGATTATTTAAAAGCCTCTGGGCAACTAAGCATTTTATGGAAATGAAAGCTTTAGAAGAAGACCTTAAACTTTTTGAATTTCTTGCAAATAATTCAAAAGAGATTATTGAAAAGCAAGTGGATTCCTATCGACAACAGCACTCGTATGCGGGTACCATAATTGGTTTCACTGTTTTATTTATCCCCTTCTTTCTTAACAGTTTAGATGGAACAAACCAGATACTTCAATTTATTTCTATTCTTCCAATTGCATTGTTTATTGGTTCTATACTTTTAATGTTAAGTATTTTTAGAGGCAAACTAATTGATCAGGCATTATCAGTAACAAAGTACAAAGAACTGCTTACAAAATCTTACAAAGAAATCCTGCTTTTTGAAATTTAAGCCAATAAAAGCTCTTATTTGAAAAACAATGTGGCAACGCTAAAAACGAATAAAAGATATATGCAAGGCATTGGCCTAACCACCATTGCAATTATTATTTCTATTGTTATGCTTTTATTGAGCACTTTTTTAGCTATCGAAAAAAAGCCAACAAAAGTACAAGTTGTCAACTCAGCTAAAAAACAAACTAGCACTATTGCTACGGATACTTTATCAACCATCACCAAAAAAACAACACCTCAAAAATGACCTTAGCAGAAATAATAAACTACAGACGTTCAGTAAGAAATTATAAACCTCTTTCTATAGATACAGAAAAAGTTAAACATTGTATTGAATTGGCAACTCTTGCTCCCAATAGCTCTAATATGCAATTATGGGAGTTTTATCATATAACAGATCCGGAAATTCTAAAGCGGCTTACTGTTGCTTGTTTAAATCAAGAATCGGCAAAAACAGCACAACAAATGGTGGTTTTTGTAACCAGACAAGATTTGTTTTCAAAAAGAGCTAAAAAAATGTTGGAATTAGAAACTCAAAACATTAATAAAAACAGCCCTGACGAAAAACAGGCAAAAAGAATAAACAGATGGAAATTGTACTATGGAAAAGTAATGCCTTTCCTATATATACGCTTTTTTGGAATTTTCGGAATGGTTAGGAAGTTTTTCGTAAACATTGTTGGTATTTTCAGACCCATCATTTATCAGGTATCGGAAAATGATATGAGAGTGGTTGTACACAAAACCTGCGCTTTAGCAGCCCAAACGTTTATGCTGGCGATGGCCAACGAAAGATATGACACTTGCCCCATGGAAGGATTTGATAGTAGAAAAGTAAAACGCATTTTAAAATTGCCATATGGCGCAGAAATTAACATGGTTATTTCTTGCGGAATACGAGATGAAAAAGGTGTATGGGGAGATAGGATGCGAATACCATTTAATGAAGTGTATCAAGAAATTTAAAAAAAATAACGTTAATGAAATCAATTGCAACTGTTCTTAAATCGCTACAGGTATCTGATAAAAATTTTAAACTCTCAGATTTTGATACGCGGGTTACTAAAAATTTTCAAAAGCAAAATATTGCCAATGAAAACTTAGAAAATGATATTGAAGAGATTTCCAAACTTCAAAACAAACTATATGCCGAAGACAACCAATCATTACTGATTATCCTTCAGGGAATGGATAGTGCGGGTAAAGATGGTACTATAAAAAATATCATGAAAGGTGTTAATCCACAAGGAGTTTTGGTAACCAGTTTCAAACATCCAAGCACTCAAGAACTAGAACACGATTACCTGTGGCGGCATACCATAAAGCTACCCGAGCATGGACAAATAGCAATTTTCAACCGTTCACAATATGAAAATGTGTTGATTTCAAAAGTGCATCCCGAATTGGTGTTAGCGGAGCGTATAAAAGGTTACAATAAACTATCAAAAATTAATAAGGCTTTTTGGAAACTGAGATACACTCAAATCAATCATTTTGAAAAAAAGAACATTGAAACAGGTACACAGACTTTAAAATTCTTTCTACATCTTTCTAAAGATGAGCAATGCAGACGATTTTTGGAGCGAATAAAAAGCGAAGAAAAACATTGGAAATTTTCATCTACTGACATTGAAGAACGCAAATACTGGAAGGAATATCAAAATGCTTATGAACAAGCCATAAAACATACCAGTACAAAAATTGCTCCCTGGTATATTATACCGGCCGATGATAAATCCATATCTCATATTTTAATTGGTAAAATTATTTTAGACAAGCTAAAAGAGATGAAACCAGTTTTTCCTACTAAAACCACACAAGAAGAGAAGTATATGCAAGAGGCAAAAGTGAATTTAGAAAGGGAATTG
>CALRPF020000031.1:0-44861 GCA_943369995.1 Chitinophaga pinensis | reverse complement strand
ATCATTTCTTAAAACAGTTGGCACATTGTTAGCACTGTATTGCGGTAAATATTTTAAAATTGTTTCTGCGTTTATTTCCCTGTTCTTTTCAATAATAGAAATTTGCTCGGCAATATTTTTTAGCTGACGGATGTTTCCCGGCCAAAAATAATTTACTAAAATTTGTTCTGCATCTGCATTTAATTTAATTACCGGCATACGATACTTTGCTGCAAAATCATTGGTAAATTTTCTGAATAATAAATGAATATCGTCTTTTCTTTCGCGCAAAGGCGGAAGATAAATAGGTACCGTATTTAAACGATAATAAAGATCCGGACGGAATTTTTCTTTTTCTAAAGCCTGGTAAAAATTAATATTCGTAGCTGCAACAACACGTACATCTGTTTTTAAAACTTTGCTGCTTCCAACTTTAATATATTCGCCGCTTTCTAATACACGTAATAACCGTGCTTGAGTTGCTAACGGTAATTCGCCAACTTCATCTAAAAAAATTGTGCCGCCATTTGCTACTTCAAAATAACCTTTACGTGCTTCTGTAGCACCGGTAAACGCGCCTTTTTCGTGACCAAATAATTCACTGTCTATTGTTCCTTCGGGTATCGCGCCGCAGTTTACGGCAATGTAGGGTCCGTGTTTTCGCGCACTGTTTTGATGAATGATCTGCGGAAAAACTTCTTTCCCTGTTCCGCTCTCGCCGTTAATAACAACGTTAAGATCGGTTGGTGCCACTTGTCTTGCAATATCAACTGCGCGCTCAAGCAATGCATTATTTCCTATTATTCCGAATTTTTGTTTTAGATCCTGTGTGTTCATGTGATAAATTCAAGAGTCAAGACTAAAAGAGTCAAGACGCATTTGTTTAATTCAATAATAAATTAATCCTTCGCTACTTTACCGATCAGTGTGGAAGCGGTGCAACTCGTTACCATAACATTCACGTAATCTCCTTTTTTATAATTTTCTTTCGGAAAAACAACAACTGTGTTTTGTGTGTTTCTACCCATAAACATTTCATCTGATTTTTTTGAAAAGCCTTCAATCAACACTTTATGAATTTTACCAACACCGGCTTTTGTTTTAATAGCACTATTCTCACGTTGTATGGCAACGATCTCACTTTGTCTTCTGCTTTTTATTTCTTCTGGCACGTCATCTTTATACTTACGTTCTGCTAAAGTTTTTGGTCTTTCGCTGTACATAAATAAAAATGCATAATCGTATTGTACTTGTTTTAGTAAGCTTAAAGTATCTGCGTGATCTTCTTCCGTCTCGCCACAAAAACCTGTAATGATATCTGTGCTAATGCCGCAGCCCGGAAGAATTCTATTGATTGTTTCAATTCTATTTAAATACCATTCGCGCGTGTAACCACGGTTCATGGCTTCTAAAATTTTGCTGTTACCACTTTGTACCGGTAAGTGAACGTATTTACAAATGTTCTCATACTTCGCCATTGTTTCTAATACTTCATCCGTCATATCTTTTGGATGTGATGTCGAAAAACGTATACGTAACTCCGGACTAACCAAAGCAACACGTTCTAATAATTGTGCAAAGTTGGTTGCCGATCTTTTTTGCTCTTCGGTAAGTAATTCTTTTTTTAATCCGCCACCACTGTATAAATAACTATCTACGTTCTGCCCTAATAAAGTAACTTCTTTGTAACCTCTCTCAAAAAGATCTTTCGCTTCGGCAACAATACTTTCAGGATCGCGGCTTCTTTCTCTTCCTCTTGTAAATGGCACTACACAAAAGCTGCACATATTATCACAACCACGCATAATGCTAATCAATGCTGTAACACCATTTGTACCCAACCTCACAGGCGTTAGGTCGGCATACGTTTCTTCTTTACTTAATATAACGTTTATGGCTTTGTGGCCATCTTCTGCTTCTTCAATTAAATTTGGGAGATCACGGTACGAATCGGGCCCAACCACAATATCCACCAGCTTTTCCTGTTCTAAGAATTGTGATTTTAAACGTTCGGCCATACAACCTAATACGCCAACCAAAGCTTTTGGATTTTTTTGCTTTACGCGTTTAAAATCGTTCAAACGGTTACGTACTTTTTGCTCTGCATTTTCTCTGATAGCGCAGGTATTCACAAAAATAATATCTGCTTCTTCATAATTTTCGGTGGTGGTGTAACCATCCTTTATTAATATAGATGCAACTATCTCGCTATCGCTAAAATTCATAGCGCAGCCATAACTTTCTAAGAACAGCTTTTTGCCGTTTACAACTTTTGATTCAACCATCAGGGGTTTTCCCTGAACCGTTTCATCTATGATTTTTTCTTGTAGACCCATTTTGAAGCATCAAAAATAGAAAATTTATGCCAATTTGACATATTTTTAACATTTTTAAGCGTCATTTTCCAAAAAAAATGAAATTTTTGGAATTTGTGTTATTTATTTTTTTCCTTTGCAAACTTTTGAACGGGTAAATCTCCGGCAAAAAAGTAAGAATGCTGCTTTTTTAGCGTTCATTGAATTTGATCTTATACATTATATATACATGGCGAAAAATTTAGTTATAGTTGAGTCCCCGGCAAAAGCCAAAACAATAGAAGGATTTTTAGGAAAAGATTTTACAGTTAAATCAAGCTTTGGTCACATCAGAGACCTAGTAAAGAAGGGATTTGGCGTTGATATTGAGAATAATTTTACACCGACTTACGAAGTACAGCCTGATAAGGAGAGAATAATTGAAGAACTGAAAAAATTATCAAAAGGAGCCGATATGGTTTGGCTCGCATCCGATGAGGATCGCGAGGGAGAGGCTATCAGCTGGCACTTATACGAAACTTTAGGCTTAACAAAAAAGAATACAAAACGTATTGTTTTTCACGAGATAACAAAGCCGGCAATTATGAAGGCCATCGAAAATCCACGTGAAATTGATATTAATTTGGTTAATGCACAGCAAGCACGCCGCGTGTTAGATAGGTTAGTGGGTTTTGAATTATCACCAATTTTATGGCGTAAGGTTCGCCCGAGTTTATCGGCTGGTCGTGTACAGTCCGTAGCCGTTAGGTTAATTGTTGAGCGCGAAAGAGAAATTCAGAAATTTACATCTACATCAGCTTATAAAGTATCTGCTTTATTTAAAGTAGGCACCGGAATTTTAAAAGCAGAGTTAGATAAACGTTTTAATACAGAAGCTGAAGCTCAGGCATTTTTAGAAAAATGTAAAGCCGCTATCTTTACAATAGAAAGTTTAGAGACCAAACCTGCGAAACGTTCGCCGGCTGCACCCTTTACTACATCTACCTTGCAACAGGAAGCCGCACGTAAATTAGGTTTTTCGGTTGCGCAAACCATGCAGGTGGCACAACGTTTATACGAGGCTGGTAAAATTACTTACATGAGAACTGACTCCGTTAATTTATCGGAAACAGCCATGGATCAGGCTAACAAAGCCATTAACGCGAATTACGGTGCTAAATACTATAGCCCGCGTAAATACAAAAATAAAAGTAAAGGTGCGCAAGAGGCTCACGAGGCCATTCGCCCTACCTACATAGATAGAACCGCTATTGAAGGAGAACGTAACGAACAACGTTTATACGATCTTATCTGGAAACGTACCATTGCTTCGCAAATGAGCGATGCGGAATTAGAAAAAACTACCGCTAAAGTAAAAGTAAGTGGTGCTTCTGAATTATTTGTGGCGCAAGGTGAGGTTTTAAAGTTTGATGGTTTCTTAAAAGTATATATGGAAGGAACCGATGATGAAGATTCTGACGAAGAAAATTCATCCATGCTTCCTCCAATGAAAGTGGGTGAGAAATTAGAGAGCCAGGAAATTAGCGCAACACAACGCTTTACACACCATCCTGCAAGATATACTGAGGCTAGCCTGGTTAAAAAATTAGAAGAGTTAGGCATCGGCCGTCCGAGTACTTACGCGCCAACTATCAGTACGGTTCAAAAACGTAATTATGTTGAAAAAACCGATAGAGAAGGTACACCAAGAAATTACGTGCAGTTGGTTTTAATAAAAGGAAATTTAAAGAAAGAAACAAAAACCGAAAATACGGGAGCTGAGAAAGCAAAATTATTTCCTACAGATATTGGAATGGTTGTAAATGATTTTTTGTTACAATATTTCCCAACTATTTTAGATTTTAATTTTACAGCTAAAGTAGAAGAAGAGTTTGATGAAATTGCTGATGGAAATTTAGATTGGCAAAAAATGTTGAAGAGTTTTTATACCCCTTTTCATAAAACAGTAGAAACAACTTCAGAGAATAGCGAGCGTGCCAGTGGCGAAAGAGTTTTAGGAAAAGATCCTGTTAGCGGCAAGCCTGTAAGCGTTAGGATTGGAAGATTTGGGCCTTTAGCTCAAATTGGCGAAACAATTGAAGGTTCTGAGGAAAAACCGCGCTTTGCCAGTTTAAGAAAAACACAAAGCATTGAAACTATTACCTTAGAAGAAGCTTTGGATCTTTTTAAATTGCCAATGAATTTAGGTACTTATCAGGGTAAAGAAGTTGTTGTAAGTGTTGGCCGTTTTGGTCCGTATATTAAGTTAGACGAGTCATTTATTTCTATACCAAGAACGATGGATCCTTTAAGTATGGATCTTGATGCTGCAATTGCTATCATAAAGGAAAAAGAATTAGCCGATGCGCCTGTAGCTCATTATAAAGGTAAAGGTGTAACAAAAGGCAAAGGCCGTTTTGGTCCGTTTATTAAATACGAAGGCTTGTTTATAAATGTACCGCGCGCTTATGATTTTGATAATCTTTCGCAAAAAGATATTGAAGAGCTAATCGAAAAAAAATTAGAAAAAGAAGCAAACCGTTATATTCAAAATTGGGAAGAAGAAAAAATCTCTATTGAGAACGACCGTTGGGGACCAATTATTAAATTCGGAAAACTGAAATTAAAATTAATTAAAGAGGGTGGGGGTAAATATACACCGGCCGAATTAGGAAAGCTCTCTTTAGATGAAGTTAAAACCATGATCGTTGCGCAAGTGCCAAAAGCATTTGATAAAAAAGGTGCTAAGAAAGGCACCACTAAAAAAGCGGTAGTTAAAAAATTACCTACCACTAAAACAACTACAAAAGCAGTGGTAAAAAAAGCGGCAAGCAAAAAAGCAGCACCGGTTAAAAAAGTGGCAGCAAAAAAAGTAGCTTCAACAAATAAAGCGGTAATTAAAAAAGTAATTAAAAAAGGCGCAGCAAAAAAAGCAGCGAAGAGAAAATAATAAGCCTCACCCTAAATCCCTCTCCAAAGGAGAGGGACTTGAAATAATTACATAATGTTTTTATAACAATATTAAGTCCCTAACGGGACTTTTTTGTTTTTGCATTGTATGCGCCAGGGATTGAGCCATTTGTTTGAGCTCCTTTTTATTTATCCCGGAGGGTGAATAAAAAGAGCGAGTGGCGAAAGCCCGCCCGGGCGCCCGAAAAATAATAACATGTTTTTATTAGGGCCGATACTTACTCTTACTTAAAATTTTCTGGCTATCGGTTTCAGTCATTAATTGCTCGAGTGTAACATCTTTGTTGTTTTTCATATAACTCTTTACAATTTGCCAGCCTATCCACATAGCAATACGCGGCGGACATTCTTTACTGATGCTTCCGGTAAAAGGACCATCGCTCGTGAGTTCCTGAACGGTTTTTAAATTATTTTCATACAAACGATTCTTCTCTGCAAAATAGCCCCATAAATTTTTTTCATTTTCTTTTGCATATTTCATGTGTTGAGAGGTGTAACCTATTATTAAACTATCGTTTGTATTCGGCAATAAAGCATTAATAGCGTAAAACATTTTTCCATAAAAAATGGTGTGATACAACAACGTGTTTACAGCTTTTTCATTATCAAACTCTGTAAGTATCCAACCCTTTGCAAGATTTGGTAAAATGTAATTTTCGTTCATCATTCTTAACTGGTATTTTGGGGTGTTAAGCATCTGATAAAATTTTGCAGTATCATTTAAATACATATCCATGCCTAAGATTAAAGCGCTATCCATATAAGCAACGGCATAGTTATAACCGGTTGTGCAGGTAATTAATTTGGTTGGCACTTTTCTTTTCGGGAAATGATATTTAAATCGTTTTACGCAGTTTGTTAATTCGTTGTTTATTTCTTCTATTGTTGCATCCGGATAAAGTTTACGCACATATGCGTAGGTCTCTTTCATGTCTTTATCCCGTGTAAAGTCTAGTAATTTTACTTTGTACATGCTATCACGCGTGCCATTTGCGTTAAGAAAACCCGAAATATAATGTTCATAGTAAGTGCCATATTTTGGGTTCAGTTTTTTGCTGTTTTCGTCAAAGTTGGCGGCATTTAAAGCGAATATATCGTTCTCAAGCCTTAGTATTTCAAGCGGTTTAGCCTCTATAGCCGATATATCTACATCAAGAGCATTGTTTTTGCAGGAAGTAATAATCAGGATAAAAAGTGAGATAAAAAGAATTCTTTTATACATGAAGTAAATTTTTATATTTGTAAAGTTAATTATAAAATAAAGTAATAATGAAAAAAATACTATTCACGTTTATTTCTGTTAGTATGCTATGTGCTTCGTTAAATGCACAAACAAATACCACAACGCCTACTCCCGAAGTAGATCGTAAAGAAGCGGAATTTGATAAAAAATTTCGATTTGGTATCAGAGCTACGCCTCAACCAACCTGGTATAAAAGCGATAACAATAATTCAAAAGGAGCAGGCGCAACTTTTGGTTTTGGTTTTGGATTGATCATGGAATTTAGATTGTCAAAGATCATTCATTTCTCAACCGGCATAGGTGGTGATTTTGAAGGTGGTTATATTTCTTACAGAAACGATAACGATTTTAATGTTAACGGTATCCTTACCAGCGAAGGCGAATACGTTGAGTCGAAAGACGGAAAGTTTACACCTGAGCAACAATTGGCAAATGGTAATACTCAATATATTCTTAAAGAACGAAGAGTAAAAACAACTTTTGTTACCATTCCTTTAATGCTAAAAATGATGACAGAAGAATACAGTGGGGCAAGATATTTTGCCAACGCCGGCTTAGAGCTTGGCATTCGTGCTAAAGCACAGGCTAAGGATAGTTATGTTAGTGGCATCAAATCAACGGTTTCAGGAACAAATACAACTACCGCTTTTGTTGGTGATGAAGAGTTAACAAAATCAGATATTAATATTGGTAAAGATGCTTCATTAGCGCCTTTAAGATTAGGAATGAATTTAGGTTTAGGTATGGAATACCGTTTAGGCGGAAGCACTTCTCTTTTATTTTCGGCTAACTATTTTCAGTCTTTTACTAATTTAATGAGAAAAGATTCTAAATATCTGGTAAAAGCAACAGTTCCAAATGTATTAGATCCTTTAAACCAGGGTTTATTTATGCGTGCGGTTAGAATTAATATTGGCCTTTTATTCTAAGCCAAATCAAAATCATTTAAAAAGCTACCAATTGGTAGCTTTTTTTTGTCGAAAATATGAGGTTTTTTGACGAAAATGAGCTAAAAAACAATCTTTTTGTTAAAAAACAAGCAAGAAATAGCTTTTTTTATATAAAAATACAGTTATTTTTGCCCCACTAACTAACTAAACATTTTAATCATGAAATTAAACGAAATTCAGGATTTAATAAAATTTGTGTCAAAAAGCGGCGTAAGCGAAGTTGAGCTTGAAACAAAAGAAATTAAGATTGTAATCAGAACTCCAAAAAGTGCTGTGCCGGTTTATACACAAGCCGCACCGGTTATTACAAGTCCTGTAATTACTACCCCGGTAGCAAATGTTACAAATACCCCTGTAGTAAATGAGAATAAAACAACGCCTCCTGTTACTAACGGGGCTGATGAATCAAAATACATTACCATAAAATCACCCATGATCGGTACTTTCTACCGTTCTGCCGGACCAGATAAGCCTGCATTTGTTCAGGTTGGTGATGAGATAGCAGCAGGTAAGCCTGTTTGTATTATCGAAGCCATGAAATTATTTAACGAAATTGAAAGCGATGTTAAAGGTAAGATCGTTAAAGTTTTAGTTAACGATTCTACTCCTGTTGAATACGATCAACCATTATTTTTAGTAGACCCTTCTTAAATTTATTTAAGATTTTAGAACGTTGATTTTAGAAATTATAGAAATTTCAAAATTTAATCTAATTAAGTAGTTAAAAACAAAGGTTTCAGCTTTTCGATTTGTATTCAAATCTTAAATCTCAGATCTTAAATCTAAAATTAAAGATGTTTAAAAAAATATTAATAGCCAATCGTGGTGAAATTGCCTTAAGGGTAATTCGCACGTGCCGCGAAATGGGAATAAAAACGGTTGCTGTTTATTCAACTGCCGATAAAGATTCTTTACACGTAAAGTTTGCTGACGAAGCAGTTTGTATTGGCCCACCGCCAAGTAAAGATAGCTATTTGAACATGGCAAATATTATTGCAGCAGCAGAAATTACAAATGCAGATGCAATACATCCGGGTTACGGTTTCTTAAGCGAGAATGCAAAATTTTCTGAGATCTGTCGCCAGAATAAAATAAAATTTATTGGTGCAAGTCCTGAAATGATCAACCAAATGGGCGATAAGAGTAACGCTAAAGCTACTATGATTGCGGCTGGCGTGCCTTGTGTACCGGGTTCTGTGGGTTTATTGGAAAGCGTTGAGCAAGGAATGAAACTTGCAAAAGATATTAAGTATCCCGTAATTATTAAAGCTACTGCCGGCGGCGGTGGAAAAGGGATGCGCATTATCTGGAAAGAAGAAGAATTTCAAAACGCCTGGGATAGTGCTGTACATGAAGCTACGGCTGCATTTGGCAATGGTGCCATGTATATGGAAAAATATATTGAAGAGCCACGCCATATAGAAATTCAAATTGTTGGCGATCAGCATGGCAAAGCTTGTCATTTAAGTGAGCGTGATTGTTCTATTCAACGTCGTCATCAAAAATTAGTAGAAGAAACACCCTCTCCATTTATGACACCCGAATTGCGTGAAGCAATGGGTAATGCTGCTGTTAAAGCTGCTTTATCTATTGGGTACGAAGGAGTAGGTACAGTAGAGTTTTTAGTGGATAAGCACCGTAATTTCTATTTCATGGAAATGAATACACGTATCCAGGTAGAGCATCCTATAACGGAAGAAGTAATTAATTACGATTTAATACGTGAACAAATTTTAGTAGCCGCAGGTGTTCCTATCTCCGGAAAAAATTATTATCCGCAATTGCATGCTATCGAATGCCGTATCAATGCAGAAGATCCGTTCAAGAATTTCGTGCCATCTCCGGGTGTTATTACAACATTGCACACTCCGGGCGGACATGGTATTCGTGTTGACTCTCATGTTTACAGCGGTTACCGCATTCCACCAAACTATGATAGTATGGTTGGTAAATTAATTACTGTGGCGCAAACACGCGAAGAAGCTATTGCAAAAATGCACCGTGCGTTAAGTGAATATGTAATTGAAGGTGTAAAAACAACCATTCCTTTTCACTTAAAATTAATGCAGAACGAAGATTTTAAAGCAGGAAATTATACTACCAAGTTTATGGAAACCTGGGATTTTAAAAATGCTTAAGATTAAAATTTTATAGTAAAAAAAGCCTTCACAACGTGAGGGCTTTTTTATGTATTTTACTTTTTTGTTTCTCTACCAAAGTCTCGGCGAAAAACAAAAAACTTCTAAATAAAAACATAATATATCCAATTCCCGCAAAGGGCAAAAGATCTTCAGGCCACAATTGACATGGCAACACAACGGCATTTAAAATAAGCAGGATGCTGATAATTGCTTTCTTATGTTTTCTTAATTTTGTTTCGTAATTTTAAATAAACATCATCAATTTTAAAATTAGTTTAACATGGTATTTATTTCAAACAGAACAGGCAAACCGATGAATTCAACGGTGGATGAAAATCTGAACAACGAACAAATGCTTAAAAAAAAGAAAGACAGGAGAACGGCTGTTTTATTTATCTTGTTCATAGCCATCCTTTTTCCAATTTTCTGGTTTGGCTTAGATTTCCTGGCAACAGAGCATCCCATATCTCAAACTATAATCACCGTTGACGGTAAAGACAGAGTTCTAAAATTCTCAGAAAGAACCAGGGGTTATTCACAAAAAGATCAAAGCACAGGTATTCGCGAATCGGGCACATCACACTATGGTTATTTTTTAGAATTGGTAGATAGTTTAGCGAAGAAATCATTACACAAATTAAAATTTAAAGCGCCTGTGCATAATATTCAAGATACGCCTGAGATGTATATTTCTTCAAATAGAACAATATGGTTAGTATCAACTACCAATGGTTTTAGAGCCGATGAGCCTGGTTTTATTTTGAAATTTTTAATCAATAACGATAGTATAAAGCAGCTGGATTACACTTTAGATGAACTATATGGCATTCGCGAAATAAAAGACAATATAGTAATGCTTAGCAAAGGAAACGAGTTTTATCAGGCTTGCAATCCTGTTTTTGGCTGTATTTATCTTGATCTTGAAACAGAAAAAATTGTTGATACAAGGGAAGAGAAAAAATAATTCTTTCCTAAAACATATAAGCAATCCCCAACCCTAAAACATCCTGGTTGTTTTTTACGCCCTTAAAAAGATTACCACTGGAAATATGTACAGCGTTTGCACTTAGTTTAATATGTTTGGTAATACTATAGCTAAAAGAAAATTCGTGATGCAGACAAAAGCCCATAGTATTAATACCGTCATTTGTATTACGTTTTACTACTTCACACCAAACAACACCAATTTGATAACTTAAATAAGCTCTCTTAAATATCAAAAAACTAAATCTGTTTCCAAGGCCCATCGCATAGTTGCCGTATTTTGAGTGATGCACAATAAGCGTTGTATTTATCTTTAATAACTTATCATGCGCTTTTAAATTCACATAGTTTAAATCGAATTGAAAAGGAAGATAAATATGATACGTAAAATTAATGGGTTCAAAACCCTGTGTAGCGGTTTCTCTGTTCCTGAATAAACCTGATATAATTTCTACCTCCGGTTTTTTAATATAGAGTTTAAAAACGCCTCTTTGGTTTTCACGTGCTTTATTTATGCTGTCGAGCATTTGTTGCCTCGGACTTTCTTGTGCAAAACTAAATGTTGTAAGCAGTATAAAGCAAGTAAACAGTTTCATTTGTTGTAATGAAAAGTTGTTAGCGCTTAGCTTAACACCCATATACTTTATTATCTTTTTGTCGCACACTGTATTTGTAATTGTTTGCCCTAAATAAATTGGTAAAATAAACGATTAACAGAATGGAGTATACGCACGCATATAGTCCGCACTATGAATGATAGATAATTTTTTTAATCTTTCGATCCAGTTTTTTTCTTGCCCCGGCAATACGTATAAAAGACCGTTTCTACGATTACCGTCGCCAATGTCAGGCATTTCAATCAGCAATTCTTTTTTTACTATACTGTCCCATTCGTGAAAGTTGGCATA
The DNA here is from genome assembly GCA_943369995.1 of Chitinophaga pinensis. Lineage (GTDB taxonomy): Bacteria > Bacteroidota > Bacteroidia > B-17B0 > Aurantibacillaceae > Aurantibacillus. Next base: position 33,392 of record CALRPF020000031.1, on the reverse strand, counting down.
AGTAAGGTTTTTAAATTTAAGCGCATTAAAACGTGTTTGTATATCTCCGGTATTTTTTTGAACATTAAAAACAGTAATATAAGGCCGGGTTTTTAAAAGGTTCCAGTAATATTTCATACTATCGTTAGAAATGGTTTTGGAATAATAAAAATTACTAAGGTCGTATTCTGTTGCGCCAAGGTCTTTAAAAGCGTCGAGGCACTGTTTTAAAGTTGCCCCGTTATTAATGGTGAATTGAACTTGCCCCTGAACAATATTTTTGGAGTCATAACCAACGTCTTTTTTACAACTTACAAGTAAGATCGTAATTGGAAATAATATTTGGAATAGAGTTTTCATGGCGTACAAATGTTTAAATAAATATACAAAAGTTATTCGAAACGGTCAATACCTTTTGGAGTAGCGCCTATAAGGTTTTCGGGCTAAATATCGGTTTGTTTTTTTGAAATTTTGTATACTAAAACACTACTAATAAAGCTACACTTACGTAAAGGTTTTATTAGCGGTTCGGACTTTTTTTCAATCAAGATTATTTTTCTTTTTCCTGCTCATCAAAATTATCAAAATAAGTAAAATCCTTTGTTATAATCCCGTTTTCAATCGTAAAAATGGTACAAATTGGTAATTCAAATTTCGAACTGTCAGGGGCTGTTCCGCTTGACACAAATTCTACAGTTACATGCGTGTTGCCTGAAGGATAAATTTGAATCACCTGGTCATGAAGGTCAGCGAAAACTTTGTTTAATTCCGAATACTTCTCAATAATCTGTTGTCTTGTCTGCTTTACTATTCCCTGGCCTAACGAGGGGTCTTTAAATTCCGAAACTTCTGAATACATATTTGCCATTTTGGTCCATTCGTGATTGTTGAAATGTTCAAAATACTGTTTTATTAAATTTTCATTATCTGCTGTCGGCAAACTTTTAGTATTTTGATTGTTGCAGGAAACTAATGCAAATGTTGCAAAAAATAATAGTGTTAAATGTTTCATCTTTTTGTTTTTAAAATTGTTTTATGGCTAGTATTTGTTATCTTTTTTTTCGTTTGCTATTTGGTTACAACCTAAGCCCTAACGGTTTCGGGTTTGGTAAAATTAGCAATTTTTACCATTCCTACAGCTTTGGGAATTGATGCGGAGAACTACTGTTTTGATTGCCCACAAATGTATGAGCGGCGCACTGAACAGTCACTTTTGCCAGACCCATTCTGGTGGCAGTTTATTTTTCCGTAAGTTTTAATATGTTTTTTCTGGTTAATACATACACCAATGTTACTGTAATTGTCCAAACAGTTACAAGAACCGGCGAACCTAAAATCCAGTAGCTGTTTAATAGTCCCAATACCAGCAATGTATTCATGCCCAGTAACACTATCAATATGTCAATAACAAAAGGCAATAGTAGAAACATTAAGAACCATCCGATTTTATTCCTGTTTTCAATTAGTTTATATGCTTTTATTAGCGGATAAGCCACGATAAGAATAATCAAAATCAAAACAATGATCCTTGATAAATTCCAGTTATCAGCAAGTGAATTAACCACCACCACTTCGTCTCCACCACCAAATATTGGATTAAATAGCCTTCCAAATGGGATATTGGCGAATATTAATGAAAAACCAAATGCTTTTTGCTTGTTATCTTTATGCAAAAGAAAACTTCCATACCAAATCATCATAAATGTAAAAACAGGTCCTGCAAGCGTTGATAATATCGCATATGAATTTGTTTCGCAACCATCGCAAAGCCCCCAGGCGTTAAAATCTCTTTGGCCCCAACACCCGCAAATCAAACGTCCAATTGAAGTGTGAACGATCTCGTGAATTTCGTGCATCACAAAAGTAAGTGCTAAAAAAGTAAGCACATATGGAAGTGTTAGTTTTAATTTCATACGCTGACATTTAAATTAAATACAAATCTGACAAATTTAGAGCCTACTAAATTGTAAAAGATTTACCCTAACTAAATATCCAATGAATATTGCTTCCTTCAATAGTTTTTAGATTTTTAAAAAAAACTTTTGGCGAAAATCCGGTTAACGATTTAAAATCGCTAACCATGTGCGACTGGTCAAAGAAATCAATTATATAACTCAATTCGGTTAATTTGGTGTTTTTAGTAGAGTGTTGCTTTACCGACATGGCATGCCTAAAACGAAGAATTTTTTTGTACTCCGAAGGTGTTTTACATAAGTGTTTTTTAAAATGTGCTATTAAAGTTTTTTGGCTTACTTTACAAGCTTTTGCTATATCGGATGTTTTAATATTATAATTTTCCTGAATCAAATGAATGGCGTAGTATAAAAAAGGATGATCAAATCCAATAATTTTATTTGCCCAATAGCTCTCCAAAGATTTAGCTAGTTGGTTTTTATTTTTAATACTCAATATTGTTTTCATACACTTTTCATAATCCGAAAATGGCACAAAAGTATTATAATAACCTGTACTATAAGCTTCTAATGATTTTGCTAAAAAGGCATTAAGACCTAAAGGTTTAAAATAGATGCAGATTTCTTTAATGTCGCCTTCATATTGAAAGCAGATAGGCTTATTAAATCTACAAACCAAACTGGTGTTTATTGATTTCGATTCGGAAAATTTGGTAATAATCTTTTTGGAAGTTATAATGCTTTCTGAATTTATTTCAACGGATACAAAAGAAATAACGGAAGGAAATGTTAAATAACTTGTTTTTGTTTCATTTCTGGAATGTTCCAAAATGTAAAAACTATCAATGTACTTTTGAAGTTCTTTGTTTTGCGGCTTAAAAGTTTTAATTTCCATACGATAGTTGAATTCTGAAGCTTATTTTGCGACTCTAATTAACGTTTTGGTACATGTTGCATTCGGTTGTTTATAGCTTTTATTTTCACCAATAACTTCTATTTTAACGCTATAATTCTTAGGGTCGGAGATCTTGGCCAAAGTCTAAGGCAAAATCGATACTAACGGTTTCGGGATTTACATTGTCAGTTTTTTTAGACCTTAACCGCTCTGCCAGCACTACCGTTCATTAATTGCTTAAATGTTCCTATTCGTATGGTCTGCTCACTAAATTAAAGCCTGTGTTATGCGATCAACTTTATTAACTGTTTAAATATATTTTAACTACAGCCGCAATATTTTCTTTTGTTATTCCTTTTCTCGTGCAGCATTCTTTATTTAGCCAGTCACTCAATAATTTATTCTTTTACTTGCGCTGCGTCATCCAAAGCACAACGCAATGCTTGGTGCTACATTAATTTCAGAGTCTTTAAGAATACGTTCGCAAACCGGCCGAGTGTTGCTAATAACAAAGTAATAGCCAAATGAAATTCGGCACTAAATACAGTTAACAGCTAATAGCTCTTTCCTTTAAAAGCGTTTCGCCATGTTCCGTTATCCCCAAACACTTTTCCATTTTTTTATTTAATTTTTCTTCACCAAAAAGGTGCTTGTCGAAGTTAATGCGGCCCTGCGCTCGTTGTGTTGTAAAACGAATACCGTATTTGATGTGTTACCTTAGCGCAATGATTTCAATTTTCATATACGGATAATAGGGTAGGGTTGAGAGCTTTTTATCTGCGTCTGATTTGTCGTTAGCCATTAAGATCAAATAGATTCCCGCGGTATCGCCTTTTATGTAAGAAGCTAAAAGTGTACCATTGTCTTCCCACTCTTTTATTATTTCTTGCTCTCTGGGTAACAATTTTAATCGCGTTTCATTGTCTATTCCTTGTAAAAGGATGTCGATCATAAATTTATTCATCGTTTTTTTTTTAATTGCTTACTCTATTCGGTTTTCAGCTTTCTCCGTTTTAAACATAGTCAAAATTATTTTCGGTAAATAATTTCGAGTTAAATTTTTGTGTTTTAAGTTAATGCATAAGGTTTGGCAAATTGTAGTTTTTGCTAAGCCAAATTACACATTTGAGCGTTAAACCGCAAAAAGTGGTCGCTTGCTTGGTGTTAGGGGTATGGTGGGCGCTCACAGGACACGTCTTGGTACGTGTCCGCATACCTAAAACTGGAAATTAAAACAATAAGAAAGAACCATTGCGATTGTCATTGCGCTTAAAAGCAAATACGAGAAATACTTTTCAATGTCCGTTGTGTCTTTTGTTTTAAAGCGGTAAAAGTAGAGTAGAGCGACCATTAAAAAAAGTAAACCAATTACGGGTCCAAACATGAAGAAGTCAAACCGCTGTTGTGGTGGCTCACCTCTTGCTATTGCGCCGTCTGGTGTCCCACGACTTAAGATAATGTAAAGAACAAAACCAAATGATAACGAACCAAAACCAATTAAAATACCAAGAATTGCTTTAGCGGTGTCACGCCAATTTTTGTAATATGAAATTGTCATGATTGTCATCAAGGTCAGCATTAATAGTTGTGTGAAAACAAAAGGAATAAGTGTCAAGAAGGTAAATGAAGTCCCTACGAGAACAAAAAGAATTGTCGTCAGTAAGTTGTCGATATGGAATTTTTTGTCTGCGATGATGTTTTTATTTACCGAAATGTCTGTCCGCCCACTTACCCCTAAAGTTTTCCAAGCAGGCGCGAGGCGGGTTTATGAAACACTGTCTGCCGTAACGTTAATTTAAAGATACAGGTTTATTAGTCTTTTGCAAAATGCAAATATTTGTCCGCGAAGCGACCTTGAATTTGCAAATGCTTTATTCGTCTGCCCGCATTGCGCTTGCTTGCTTGCTTGCTGTTGGCGGCGGTTTATTTTGTCCTTATAAGAAATGCAAAATACCTAAAAAATTTGTCTGTTGAGTCCCAACATTTTATTGCACCTTTCATTTGATTATTATCGGTATACATTTTTGAATTAACTCCAACCAAAATCGAATGCCTCAATGGTTCAGTCCTATATTTTGGTTTCCCCATAATAATATTCGTACTATCACTATCGAACATAAGGATCGCGTATTGGTACTTAGTTGGAATATAGACAAACAATGAGTCTGTCGATTTAATATAAATAGGTTGAGGATGTTTAAGCGTGTCGCCCTGTTCATTCAGTCCGATATTTGAAGTAGCTTTATTGTTTTTATATATAACAATTTCTCTTAAGGTTTTCGAAGGATAGCGTTTAATAATTTCCATGGTGTCGGAGTTTGAGTCAATTTTTATGTCCACCGAACTGTTTACCTCTTGTCTACAAGAATTAAAAATAAATATTAATCTAAGTGTTGTCATAAAATTACCGCTAACGGATTGCGAATTTGCTGTTAGCAGGCGTTTTTATTTTTTATAATTAGCTTCCGTCCTTTTGTCAAATAGAGAATGGGTCCAATTATTCCAATCATTGAAATAAGAATCCAAGCTCCTTTCGAGCCGTTAAAGTCGTTGGATAGAATTTGTATGATAGCAACAAATGTCGTTATTATTGAACCAAAACAAATTAGTATAAAAATGATTATTAGAAATGCTGTCATATTTTGCTTTTTTGTTTTTATTGAATTTCTTCAACTTTCCATGCTGTGGTGTCTGCGTATTTGACTACATAGATTGTTGCGTCCATATATTTTTTGTCACCTTTAATTGTTAAATTAATTGTTGCGTTACCATAATCACCACTTGAGTCTGTTGTCTTTTGTATACTACCAGTCGGAATTAGTCCAAAGCCAATGATGTCGCCTAGTTGTGATTTTATAATGGAGTCATTTTTTACATAAGATTTAGCAACAGAATAAGCGTCCGTGAAAGGAATTATTATCATTAAAAGTGTCTGAACGAATAAAATAAAAACGATAAGTCCAATGCCTATTTTTTCAAGAACTACTTTCTTCTTTTCACTTTTTTTGAATTTAATTCTATTGGAAAGAAAACCAATTACTCCAATAAATAAAATTGTCCAGCCGATTGATTTGCTTTCCCATAAAAAGTAAAGTCCGACGAGTCTGGCCAAATAACCATAAAGAACTAAAGTCAACCCGATTATTAAAGTTGTCTTTGTGAATTTGTCAAGATGTTTTAATGTTTCCATAAAATGCCACATAACGTTTGGCAAGCTTGCGCAGTGCGGTTTATGAAACTTCATGTGTCTGCCCGCCGAAACGTTTATTAAATCTACAAATGTTTATTAGCAAAGCCAAATGCAAAAAAGTTCCGGCGTCGGCCGGACAATTAATTGGCTTTGCGATGCGCCAAAAACCCGCATTGCGCAATTGCTTGCTGTTAGCTGAAGTAAGCGCTACGCAGGTGCGACACGCTTACGTGTCCGCCGATTTAATATTTTGAATGTCCGTCATAAATTAAGGTCAGAAACCAATTATTGTCAATTTTTTGGAAGACCATATCTTCAATTCTTATTGTCGAGTCAGTCTTAGCAACATAAGGAGCGGCTTTAAATTCTATGATTCTATCGTATCTAACTTGTCGAGATTTTAGTACCTCCACAGTAAGGAATTCGGAAAATATTTTTTTGAAATCTTTCTTTTCATATTGGTCAATAGAGTCGTAATCAAGTTCGCCTTTTGCTTTTAAAGGAAATATTGTCTTTTTAATTAAAGCACTATAATTCTTGTCAACAATGTTTTGATAGAAGGATAACCAGAAACTTGGAAAAGTTTTATCCCGATTCATTTCCATACGCTCACTAATAATATTCCCCATCGCTGTCCCGCAAATAGTTGGATTGGGAGTGTCGATTTGAGGAATACTTTGTTTAAAAACAATAGAGTCGTTTTTTATTATGGTCTTATTTTTCTGGTCTAGTTGACAAGAAAAAAGAGCAATGCTAAATAATATTATAAACTTTTTAATCAAAATAATGTCCTTGCGCTTATTACAGCTAACTACCATATAGAACCATAAAACTTCTGCTTATCTTGTTATATTTGCAAGACTGGCTTAGTTTTTAACATCCTATCGGTATCATCAAATTTAATCATTTTCTCAAAGTCTAAACTATCAGTCTTAACTCTATAGCCTTTTCAAAATTTAATGAATTAGCCCTATGGCCATTTACCAACCATGCAACTGCCAAAAAGTACTGCCAGCTTCCCCATAGCTTCTCCCTATCTTAAGCCTATCTAAGGCCTACTTAAAGCCTCAAAAGGCCTATGTCATTTTGTCTCAGGTAAAGTTTTTCTCAGCCGTATAAATTTCTTAAATTAGTTTATGGAATTCTCAAAAAGCAGGCATCTAAATATAAAACAAACAGTATGAAGATCTCAATCAACGAACCCTGCCATGAAAACTGGGATAAAATGACCCCAAACGATAAAGGTGCTTTTTGCCTTTCCTGTCAAAAAAATGTGGTTGACTTTAGTAATAAAACCATTACACAAATAAAAGATTTTTTTAAGAAGAAATCTGAGTCAGAATCGGTTTGCGGCCGTTTTGATGAAAGTCAATTAGATGCTTTAACCTTTGATGATTTTTTTAGCCAGTTCTTAAAAATGAAATTCGTAAGAAAAGTAGCTTTAATTGTTTTCTTTGTTTTTGGTATCAGTTTATTTGCAGGCGCACAAACACATCCAAATCCCAGGCCAAAAATGGGTACCGTAGCATATATACCACAAGACTCTACAAAAAAAGTGTGTAAAAAAGATACAATCATCCACCATAAAATGGGCAAAGTAAAATACGTGCCGCAAGATGAGCCTAAAAAACAAAAAGATAAAAAGATAATGGGCGAACCTTTAATTGAAGATAAAAACGCTAAATAATGTATTATGAAAATTTCGATTAACCAACCCTGCCACGAAGATTGGGATAAAATGACACCCAACGATAAAGGCGCATTTTGTTTAGCCTGCCAAAAAACTGTAGTAGATTTTAGCAGCAAAACCATTAACGAAATAAAAACTTTTTTTGCTTTAAAACCAAAAACCGAAAGTGTTTGCGGGCGTTTTCGCGATAAACAATTACAAGAATTAAGCTTTGATGATTTTATGAACGAATTTATGAGCTGGAAATTCTTAAAACGTGCAGCAGTACTTTGTTTTTTAGTATTAGGAACTACTTTTTTTAGCAGCTGCTCTTCAAACGAAGATAATAGCTCTACAGGAGGAAAGAATAATGATAATTTTGAGCATACCGCAGGCGTTGTAGCTATTGATACTAATTGTAATAAACCTGTTCACGAATTGGGAGATACGGTTCTAAAAGAAACTTCTTTGTTGTTGCAGGATTCTGTAAAAACAAAAAAGCCAAAAAAGAAAAAAGCTAAAAAACCGCTCCAACAAATTATTCACACCAAAGGCGATGTGGCAGTTAGTTAATACCTTTATATAAAATTAAGTATATGAAAATTACCATCAACCAACCCTGTCACGAAAACTGGGATAGCATGAAGCCCAATGATAAAGGGGCTTTTTGCCTTTCCTGTAAAAAAAATGTGGTAGATTTTAGCAGTAAAACAATTACACAGATAAAAGATTTTTTTAACGACTTGCCTGCATCCAATAACGTGTGCGGTCGGTTTAAAGAAAAACAATTAACAGAAATAAGTCTCGATCATTTTTTAAATGAGTTTATGAGCTGGAAATTCTTAAAAAAAGCAGCAGTTATTTTTTATTTTGTTTTAGGCGTTAGTATGTTAAGCAGCTGTTCTTCTTTTAACGACAATCACGAAAGAATGGGCGATATTGAAGCGGTTCCCGATACAAGCAAAGCCGCGCAACGTTTAAACGATACGGTAAATAAAGATTTCATGACGCTCGGTGAACCCGCTATTGTTCAAGACTCTTTAAAAAAAGAATAAGCAAAGCTGTACGGTAAGAATAAGATCGCCAATACCAAAAGCAAACATTTAATGGGCGGGCCAATGGTAACAAGAGATACTGCGGCAATAAATAAAAACAGCAGAGCCACTATAGAAAAATTGGTAAAAGAATTGAATCCAAAAGAAACAAAAAAAGAAACTGAAAAAGAAAAAGTATACGAAATAGCTCCTGGAAAATAAAAATAGTTTTATGCCAATAATGTCTCCCTCTTGAGGGAGTACCCGGAGGGGGAGGGAGTAAGGTACGTAAATCAACGTGAAATTATTTGGGCGTTGCCGCGAGTTCGGTAGGAAAACAATCATGTGTTACCTCACTCGCGTCCCGGGCTTTCGCCACTCGCTTTTTTAATTAGCCTGAAAAGGCAAATTAAAAAGAGCTCAAACAAAGGCTCAATCCCTAACGCACAACACGAACAAAAATTTCCGAAATCTGCGCCCGGGATGCGTAGGGTTTAGTTCTTTTGCCTGCCAAGGCAAAAAACCGAGGCGATAGCCGAGCCCGATGCAGCCCGTTAAGGCGCCCATAAAAGTATTAGATTTTTTTAAGAGTTTTAAGATTTATCAGTTATAATTCTTGATCATCTTTTCAAGTACATCAATAGCGCTTTTGCTAATTACCGTTCCCGGACCAAAAATAAAAGAAACGCCCGCTTTATATAAAAAGTCGTAATCCTGTTGCGGTATAACGCCACCGGCAACTATCATAATATCATCGCGGCCATATTTTTTCAGTTCGGCAATAACCTGTGGCACTAACGTTTTGTGGCCTGCCGCTAAACTCGAGATCCCTAAAATATGTACATCATTTTCAACAGCTTGTTTTGCAGCTTCGGCCGGTGTTTGAAATAATGGGCCAATATCCACATCAAAACCCATATCGGCAAAACTGGTAGCAATAACTTTAGCGCCCCTGTCATGCCCATCCTGTCCCATTTTTGCAACCATAATACGCGGGCGTCTGCCATCCAGTTTGGCAAATTTATCGGCCAATTCTTTAGCTTTAGAAAAATCTTTATCCATTTTTATTTCTTTACTATAAACACCGGCAATTGATTTTATTTGTGCTTTATAACGGCCAAACTCTTTTTCCAGAGCAGTAGATATCTCACCAAGTGTGCAACGGCATTCGGCAGCGTTAACGGCTAATTCTAAAAGATTTCCTTTTCCGGTTTTGGCAGCTTCGGTTAAGGCATTCAATGCTTTTTCAACTTTAGTAGCATCGCGCTCTGCTTTTAATTTTTTTAAGCGTTCAATTTGTTGCGTGCGAACTTTTGTATTATCCACATCTAAAATTTCCATCTGCGTATCGTCCTGTACTTTAAAGCGATTCACGCCAACAATAATATCTTTACCGCCGTCAATACGCGCTTGCTTGCGGGCTGCGGCTTCTTCAATGCGCATTTTTGGTATACCTGTTTCAATGGCTTTTGCCATGCCCCCTAACTTTTCAACTTCTTCAATTAAAGCCCAGGCCTTATGCGCTATCTCGTGCGTTAACTTTTCTACGTGATAACTTCCACCCCAGGGATCAACTACTTTACAAATATTGGTTTCTTGTTGCAAAACTAATTGTGTATTGCGTGCAATACGTGCGCTAAAATCGGTTGGTAAAGCAATGGCTTCATCTAATGCATTGGTATGTAAGCTTTGTGTATGACCCATCGCTGCTGCTAAGGCTTCAACGGCAGTGCGCGTAACGTTATTATACGGATCTTGCTCTGTTAAACTCCAGCCACTGGTTTGGCAATGGGTTCTTAAAGCAAGCGATTTATTATTTTTTGGATTAAACTGTTTTACAATTTTTGCCCATAACATTCTTGCGGCGCGCATTTTTGCAATTTCCATATAATGGTTCATGCCAATGGCCCAAAAAAATGATAAACGCGGCGCAAACGAATCTATGTCCAAACCTGAATTAATGCCAGTGCGTAAATATTCCATTCCATCTGCCAAAGTATAGGCCAACTCTATATCTGCGGTAGCACCGGCTTCTTGCATATGATAACCGCTAATAGAAATAGAGTTGAACTTAGGCATATTCTTAGATGTGAATTCAAAAATATCAGCAATAATTTTCATGCTGGGTAATGGTGGATAGATATATGTATTACGCACCATAAATTCTTTTAAGATATCATTTTGAATGGTACCGGTTAGTTTATCCATACTAACGCCTTGCTCTTTGGCGGCAACAATATAAAATGCTAAAATCGGCAATACAGCGCCATTCATCGTCATTGATACGCTCATTTCATCTAACGGAATGCTGTCAAATAAAATTTTCATATCTAAAATGCTGTCAATGGCAACGCCAGCTTTACCAACATCACCTTCCACACGCTCGTTATCGCTATCGTAACCGCGGTGTGTAGCCAGGTCAAAAGCAACCGATAAACCTTTTTGGCCCGCCGCTAAATTACGTTTGTAAAATGCGTTACTATCCTCTGCGGTACTAAATCCTGCATATTGGCGAATGGTCCATGGATTTTTAATATACATGCTAGAGTAGGGGCCACGTAAAAACGGTGGTAAACCTGCAGCATAACTTAAGTGCTCAAAATTCTTTACGTCGCTAAAGTGATAATTAGGTTCAATATCAATTTGCTCGGCGGTTTTAAACGTTTCTTCTTTAGGAAAATTTGTTTCGCCTTTTGCTTTATAGCTTATATGATCGAGAGACTTGCGCATTAATTAAAAAAATTATCAAGTTCAAAATTTAAAACCGCATTATGTATTGGTAAATGTTTTAATTCTTCTACCTGTTGTTTAGAAACAGAGATCTTTTCTTTTTCGTTCTTAAATTTATTTACACCAATGGCCAATTGTTTTCCGTTTTTAAAGAGTTCGTTTCTTTTTTCTGCCTGAACTTTTATTTCAGAAGAAAAAATATTCTTTTCAATACATTTAAAATAACCGCCCTCTTTTTCAAAACGCTTAAAGGCTTCTAAAGCCCTGGTAGCAATGGCGTCGGTAATACTTTCAATATAATAGGATCCGCACGAAATATCGGCCATTTTATTTAAATAACTTTCGTCCTTTAAAATTAATTGTTGGTTAATAGCCATGCGCGACGATAGTTTTTCGTTCTCGGCAAAAAGTACATCAAATCCGTTTACAATTAATTCGTTGCAACCTCCCGCAACGGCGGCCATCGATTCAACAGTGGTTCTTAAAAGATTATTGTATTTATCTGATACAGATTTATTATTTAAGCTTGTTTCAACAATTAAATGCAAATCGCTCTTTAAATTATATTCTGTTTTTAAAACATTCCAAAGCCTTCGAATAGCGCGAAGCTTGGCTATCTGAATAAAATAATCAGAATTAACCCCGGCTTTAATCACAAAATTACTTTCCGGTTTTTTAGCAGATTGCAAATATTCATTAAGCCCCGAAAGGGCGATAGCTACTTCGTAATAAGCTAAACAGTTTTGATTGTGAAAAGATAAAACGTTTGCGTTTACCGTTTTTACCGTTTTAAAATTTTCGAAAAGCGAAGTTATTTTTTGCCAGTTATCAAATTCTGCTTGCTTTTCAAGACTTGCAGGAATTAAAGAGCAATTTATTTCGTTTAAATTATAATATTTCTCTAAATAATTTTTTAATGTTGGCGCAGTAGTTTCATCAACAATAAATGTAGATTGGATATAGTTTAACTGAATGCCTTTTAAAGCAACTTCAAGATCCATATTCTTACAATTTAAAGATATAGAGCTGGCGCCACGATTAAGATCTTTTAATAGTTCTGCATTTATTTCTTTTGAATTTAAGTTCTCTTTGTGCACGCAAATTTCCCAGTCGGCATGCGTAAAGGCGGGCTCATAGTCTTGTTTAAGATCTTCCTGTGTGTAAAATGGTTGAATGGTAAAGCCGTTTTCGTTTTCCCAAACTAAGTTTTCAAAAGGCTCTCCTTTAAGGTCTTTTACTAATTGATTTTTCCAATCACTTGCTGTTGTAGAAGGAAATTCTGAAAATAATTTTTGCATTACCTGTTCAATTAAAAGATCTGGCTAACTTCTTTTTTTATATATTCTAATGCAACTTCGTTGGGAAGTTTTTTATCTACACTGGCCGTAATATTAAGCACCATCATAGCCATATCATTACTGCTGTTTTCATGCGGCACTTTAGTAGCAGAGATATTTATCAATTTAATAATTTCTTCTTTAGCGGTTTTTACTAATTCCCAGGCATTATAACTCACATAAATTTGTTGCGATAAATTATGCTCGTATTCGCTTTTTACAGTTTTTACTAATTCTACATGTAGCTGTTGGGCCGTCATACCATGTTTATTTACCCTTACCACCAAAGTGTTAGGATGAATTCTTTCTAAAAAAATAACAACACGTTCATAGGCCTGCAATTTTAAAGGCGTAAGGGCCGATTGCGCACTTTTTTTAAGCTCATGATCGCGCCTTTTTTGTTCATTATCCAAAAAACGCTGTACCGTAAAAAACGCTGCCGCAAATACTGCAACTGCGGGTAAGATTATTTTTAAAATTTCTATTAATCCGTCCATAACTTATGTTTGTATGCCACTAATATCGGTTTTTTTGGTTAATTTTTTGGTTATTTTCCTTAGCTTATTTAAAATTTAGGGTATTTTAGTGCTTGCTTATGGAATTTGAGGTTTATAAGCATCTAAATTTAAAAAGATACATTATGTTATTTAAAAGATCAATAAGTTTTGCCATCCTAATGCTTGCTTCGGCGGCCCTGGGACTAGGTTTGTTCTATAAATTTTCTACAAAAAAAGATATGATTTCATTCGATAAAGGAGATTCTTACCAAAAATTATGGAAAAAAGTAGATAGTTGCCAGAATAAAGGGCTAACTGAAAGCGCTTTAAAGGTTGTTGAGGCTATTTATGAAAAAGCAAAAGCCGATAATAACTCGGCCCAATTTGTAAAAGCCGTTTTAAACAGAATGAAATTTGAAAGCTACAAAGAAGAATTTTCTTTAGAGAAATCTATTTTTAAGTTACGCGATGAGGCAAAAGCCGCTAAATATCCAATTAAGCCTGTTTTACAAAGTATTCTGGCCGATGCTTTTTGGCAATATTTTCAAAATAACCGCTGGAAATTTTATAACAGAACCACAACCGTTGGATTTAAAAATGACGATATTGAAACATGGGATCTTAAAACCATTACCAACGCCGTAATAATAAATTACAAAGCATCTTTAGAGAATGCAGATAGTTTAAAAAGAACAAAAATTGATATTTATGACGATGTTTTAAATAAAGGAACCAAAGAGTGTCGCGAATGGCGCCCTACTTTATATGATTTTTTAGCACACAGGGCTTTATCTTTTTTTATGAGCACCGAGCCCGATGTTTCAAGACCGGCAGCGCAGTTTAATGTAAATAACGAAGCGCTTAGTAAACCATTTTCAGAATTTGTAAATGTAACCATCACCAATCCATCCGATTCGTTAGAGCTAAAATATTACGCTTTAAAATTAATGCAGGATCTTACTTTGTTTCATGAAAAAGACGAAGATCCAAATGCGCTGATAGATGTTGAATTATTGCGTTTGGATTATGTGCACGCCAATTCGCAAAACCCTAAAAAAGATACTTTATATTTTAATTCGCTTAAAACAATACAGGATAAATTCTCAAAAAGCCCGCGTGTAACCGAAGTGGATTACCGTATGGCTACCTGGCACAATGGCAGAGCCTTGCAATACAAGCCTTTAGAGAACGATAATTACAAGTGGGAGAAAAAAACAGCTGTTGAGATCTGTGAAACAGCCATTGCAAAATTTCCGAACTCTTACGGCGCGGCCATGTGTAAAAATTTGATCTACACCGTTAAAGCAAAAAATTATAATTTAATTATTGAAGAAGCCAATGAACCCAAAAAGCCCTTCAGAGCATTGGTTACATCACAAAATGTAAATAAAGTTCATTACAAGATCGTAAAAACAAGTAGCCAGGAATTAAGAACGCTTATTCGCAAAAAATATGGTAAAGAATTGTATGAGAAATTCGTAAGCTTTCCTACAGTAAAAACGTTTACCCAGCAAATTATGGATGATGGTGATATGCAATCGCATAATACCGAAATTGTAATGCCTGAATTAGAAGCGGGTTATTATGTTATTTTAAGTTCGTTGAACGAAACCTTTAAATACGATAATAATCTTTCGGCTTATGCAACCTGCATTGTTTCTGATATTGCTTCTAAAGAGCGCCGCCGTGAAGATGGTTCTTATGATTTTTACGCAATACATCGCGAAACCGGAGAACCACTTAAAAATATTACAGCACAATTGTGGTACGAATATTACGATTATAAAGAAAGGGATTATGTTATTAAAAAAGGCGCAGCGCATAAAATAGACGATAAAGGTTTTTTAAATGTAGCTCCCGGTACAAGTAATAACGACAGACAATTTTATATTGAATTTATAAATGGAAACGACAGTTATTATAACAACAATAGCTATTATACGTATAAACCTTACAAGGATCTTTCAACTCACATTAGCTCGCATATTTTTACAGATAGGGCAATTTATCGTCCCGGACAAACGGTTTATTTTAAAAGTATTGTTTTAGAAAGCACCGCCGGTAAAAATCAAAAACTAAAAACAAATTACCCCGTAACGGTAACATTTTACGATGTAAATTATCAAAAAGTTGGATCGTTGGATCTTACTACAAATGAATTTGGAACCGTAAATGGAACCTTTATTGCGCCTAATGGCGGATTGAACGGACAAATGAGCATTACCGACGGGTACAGCAGTTCTTACGTATCAGTAGAAGATTATAAGCGCCCTAAGTTTGAAACAGCCTTTAATCCGGTAAAAGGAAGTTATAGAATAAATGATGAGGTAACGGTTAGCGGCTTTGCTAAGGCTTATGCAGGCAATGTAATTGATGGCGCGCAGGTAAAATACCGTGTGGTAAGACGGGTTAATTATCCGTATTGGTATTGGTGGTACCGTCCGTATTATAACGCGGGCTCTTCGGAAGTTGAAATTACAAACGGAGAAACTGTTACTAATGATACAGGTGCTTACATTATTAAATTTAAAGCATTGCCCGATGAATCTGTATCGAAGAAAAGCTATGCAACTTATAGCTATGAGATTAGCGCAGATGTTACCGATATTAATGGTGAATCGCACAGCACCAGCGCTTATGTAACGGTTGGTTACCAGGCATTGCAATTAAGTGTGTCGAGTGAAGAAGTTATTGAACAAAATAATTCAAAACCAATTCATATCCATACAAATAATTTAAATGGTATTGCAGAAGCCGCAAAAGGAGCGTTTACAGTTTATAAATTAAAACAACCTGCAAGACCTTTCAGAAGCAGGTTGTGGACACAGCCAGACAGACACACTATTGGAAAAGACGAATACTATAAAACATTTCCTTACGATCTTTATGCCGATGAAACAAATAAATATAAATGGGAAAAAGATGTTAAGGTAATTGATAAAACATTTGATACCGGAACAAAAACAGAATACGATCTTGCCTCAGAAATTAAAACACTTAAAGCAGGAACTTATATTATTGAAGCCAATTGCAAAGATAAATTTGGTGAAGAGATAAAAGCATTTTGTTACATAACTGTTTTCAATAAAACAGGTACGGAGCTTCCTGAGCAGGCGCCGGAGTGGTATTACATTAATAAAACTACCGCAGAGCCCGGCGAAACAATTAGTTTTATTTATAACTCTGCTTATCCGAATACAAATTTTTTATATGAGATCGAACATCAAAACCAGTTAGTAGCAGCTAAAGTAATGCCCTTAAGCATGAAAGCAAATGATATTAAAGTGGAAGAAACCGACAGAGGAAATTTTTCAATCATTACCTCTTATATAAAACATAACCGTTTTTACTCTAATACGCAGGTAATTTATGTGCCTTATACTAATAAGGAAATGGATATTCAGTTTGAAACATTTAGAAATAAATTATTACCGGGCCAGGAAGAAGAATGGAAATTAATTTTGAAAGATAAAAAAGGTGAGAAGGTTGCAGCTGAAATGATGGCAAGTATGTATGACGCCTCATTAGATGCTTTCAGACCAAATAACTGGTACTTTAGTGTCTTTAATAGTTATTACGCAACCTTGCAGTGGACGGCTAACACCGATAAACAAACAAATTCTACTGAGATAAATAATTTAAATCACCCATACGAAAGTGTGCCCTACCGTTATTACGATAATTTAAATTATTATGGTTTGAGCTTTTATCACAACCGTTATTACCGCGGTGGATATGACTACGAAGGAGATGTAATGAGCGAAACTGCAGCAATGCCCTCGGAAATAATCGCTGGTGAAGATAGCAACGCGCCAAGAAAATCTCTTGAAAAATCAAAAGCAGTCAGTAAAAAATCTGCGAATAAGGAAGAAGCCGAGCAAAAGGCTTCTGGCGGCGCCAAAGATCTTGATGATGGAATTGTGGGAGGTAACGCAACACCAAAAACCTCTACAGGAAAAGCAACCGACGGACGAGGCGGTGAAGGATTGGGTGATGTAAAAGCCCGTTCTAACTTTAACGAAACAGCTTTCTTTTACCCGGTACTTCAAACAAACGAAAAAGGTGAGATCGTTATTAAATTTACTGTGCCTGAAAGTCTTACCAAATGGAAGGTAATGGGTTTAGCGCATACAAAGGATCTTAAGTCGGGGCAGTTTCAAAAAGAAGTGGTAACTCAAAAAGATCTGATGGTGCAACCGAATGTTCCGCGCTTTTTCAGAGAAGGAGATAAAATGACATTCATTTCCAAGATCGCTAATTTATCAGATAAAGAATTATCGGGTAACGCTGAATTAAAATTATTTGATGCTTTAACAGATCAGGAGATCTCAAAAAAAATAATTGAAGCGGTATCAGGTCCTTTCCCTACAATAGGTTCTCGCACCTTTACCGTTAAAAAAGGTTTGAGTACTTCTATTGAGTGGAATTTAAATATCCCTGAAGGTTACTCTGCTATTAAATATAAAATAGTTGCCAAAGCAGGAAGTTTTGCAGATGGCGAAGAGCAGGCGGTGCCGGTATTAACCAACAGGATGTTGGTAACAGAAAGTATGCCAATGCCAATTCGTAGTAACCAGACCAAAGAATTTAATTTTACTAAATTCATTAATCAGAATAATAATTCTACCACTTTAAAAAATCATGCCTATACTTTAGAATTTACAGCTAATCCTGCATGGTACGCTGTGCAGGCCTTGCCATACTTAATGGAGTATCCTTATGAATGCGCCGAGCAAACATTTGCACGCTATTACGCTAATAGTTTAGCTACTTATGTTGTAAATTCTAAACCAAAAATTAAAACCATTTTTGAAGCGTGGAAAACTTCCAGTCCGGATGCCTTCTTATCAAACCTTGAAAAGAACCAGGAGTTAAAAGCGGTTGTGTTGGAAGAAACGCCTTGGGTGTTGCAATCAAAAAGCGAAACCGAAAATAAAAAGCGTGTTGGTTTATTGTTTGATCTTAATAAAATGAGTAACGAAACATCTTCGGCACTTAAAAAATTAATGAAGAAACAAACATCTAACGGCGGATTTATGTGGTTTGACGGAATGCCAGATGATTGGTACATCACACAACATATTACCTGTGGTTTTGGACACTTAAACAACCTCGGTGTTGTTAAAGTGCGCGATAATTCGGAGGTATGGAATATGTTATACAAAGCTGTGAAGTATTGTGATAACCGGATGCGCGAAGAATACGAATACATGAAAAAGTATAATCCAAAATATAAAACGGAAAATCATTTAAGTTATAATGCTATTCAATATTTATACATGCGTAGTTTTTATAAAGATATTGATCGCGATAAACGCAATGTAGAATATTTTGAATATTACAAAGCCCAGGAGCAAAAATACTGGTTAGATAATGGTCGTTATATGCAAGCCATGATAGCTTTAAACTTAAATAGATTTGGAGATGTAAAAACACCCAAGGATATTTTAAAGTCTTTAAAAGAGAACAGCATCAATAGCGAAGAGATGGGTATGTACTGGAAAGAAAATTACGGTTATTACTGGTACGAAGCGCCAATTGAAATGCAGGCATTGATGATCGAAGCCTTTGATGAGATCAATAACGATACAAAATCGGTGGATGATATGAAGACCTGGTTAATAAAAAGCAAACAAACGCAACACTGGGGCACTACACGTGCAACAACAGAAGCTGTATATGCTTTATTGTTAAAAGGTACAGATTGGTTAGCAACAGAGCCAAATGTTGAGATAACGGTTGGCGATATTAAGCTTGATCCTAAAAATGATAAATCATTAAATGCTGAACCAGGCACCGGGTATTTTAAAAAGACTTGGAGTGGCAGTGATATCAAGCCAGCAAGCATGGGTAAAGTAAAAGTGGTGAAAAAAGATGTTGGTGTTAGTTACGGAGCAGTTTATTGGCAATATTTTGAACAGCTGGATAAAATTACACCGCATGAAACGCCTCTTAAGTTGAAGAAACAATTGTTCCTGCAAAAAAACACGGCAAGCGGAATTGTAATTGAACCAATTTCCACTACAACAAAACTAAAACCCGGCGATAAAATAAAAGTGAGAATAGAATTGCGTGTTGACAGGGATATGAATTATGTGCACATGAAAGATATGCGTGCTGCAGGTTTTGAACCTACCAATGTTTTTAGCGGCTATAAATACCAGGATGGTTTAGGATATTATGAGAGCACAAGAGATGCTGCTACTAATTTCTTCTTCTCGTATTTAAATAAAGGAACATATGTGTTCGAATATCCTTTAGTAGTAAATCATTATGGCGATTTTAGCAATGGGGTAACCACTATCCAATGTATGTACGCTCCCGAATTTACAAGTCATAGCGAAGGTATAAGAGTAAAGGTGCAAAAGTAAATTTATAAATATGTTTTTGTTAAATAAAAAGCCGCAGATAATGCGGCTTTTTTTGTTTGCGTTTACTAAACCGATAAAGATAAGTTAGAATGTCATTTTATGTCTCTAAATGGCTTTAGGTAGTGGGTTTGTCGATAATATTGTGAGATGGGCTAATTGATTTTTCATACTTTTGCCGCAATTAATAACCATAATATTTAAACTCATGAAGGTCTCCAAATTATTTGTTTTACAATGCCTTTTGTTTTTTTCTTTCCTTTCAATTGCTCAATCTAGATATCCCGCAAAAGAAATAAAAAAACAATACCATTATACTTTTAGCGGAATACTTTCTTCACAAGCAAAACAAAACATGGAAGAAAATTTAACCGGTCTTAAGTTTGTAGATTCTGCAAAAATAAAATACAAGAACGAATCGCAGAATGGAGAGATCTTTATCCAAACTACCGAATTAACTGCCTCATCAGAAGAAGATAAAGGTTTTGATCTGATTGCGCTCAAGAAACTTATTTCTTCTTTTAATTTAACCCCATTAGAACTTAACGTTACCCAATAACCAAATCCATGAGAAGTGTTTTATTTATTTTATTTTTCTTTTTTATCTTTTTTAATTTTCGTGCGCAAAGCGATAATTGTTCTGCGGCGCCAACGTTGGTGGTAAACGCTACCTGTTCTTCTCCCGCTGCAGGCACTTCTTTAGGTGCAACGCAATCCATTGCCGGTTGTACCGGTAATGCCGATGATGATGTATGGTATAAATTTATTGCAACAGCAACAAGTCATTCTTTTCAGGTTGTGGGTTCGGCAGGATACGATGCGGTTGTAGAATTTTTTTCAGGTACCTGTTCAACATTAAGCTCCATTAACTGTGCAGATGCGGCTAATACAGGTGGCATTGAGAACGGTTTGATTAGTGGTTTAGTTATTGGAAATACCTATTACGTTCGTATCTATCATTACTTTGCTGGTAGCGGATCATCTACTTTTACTACCTGTATTATGAATGCTCCGGCAGCACCAGCAAACGATGCTTGTATTAATGCAATTAATCTTACGGTAAATGCAGGCTGTGTTAATACCGCAGGTAATTCTTATGGCGCTACACAATCACAGGCGCCATGTGTTGGTAATAGTAATGATGATGTGTGGTTTAGCTTTACAGCAACTAATTACACGCAAACAATACAGGTAACGCCATCTGTAAATATGGATGCCGTTTTTGAATTATTTGGCGGATCATGTGGCAGCTTAACATCTTTAAATTGTGTAGATAACGGTTTAACGAATGGTACCGAAAGTATTACTGCTGTTGGATTAACAGTTGGTAGTGTATATTATATTCGTGTTTACGATTATTATTCAGGCGGAGGTTATCCTTTTTCAATTTGTGTAAGCGGCAATGCTGCCGGGCCCGGACAGCCAAATGATAATCCATGTACAGCCATTCAACTTCCTGCTGTAACATCTGATTGTAATTATTTACAATTTAGTACAGTGGGTGCTACACAAACAAGTACACTTCTTGCGCCTGCGCCTGCGGGCTGTACAGGTGGATCAGCTCCGTTTATGGGCGGTTTTGCTGCAGGAACAAAAGATGTTTGGTTTAAGATAACTGTTCCGGCAAATGGAAACGTTTTTATTACACCACAACCAAATTTAGGTGCTGGTTATATTAACGATGGTGTAATGGCTTTGTACAGCGGATCAAGCTGTAGTGCTTTAACTCAAATTGCCTGCTCAGATGATTATTCTGCTTATCCTTCAACCGCAAATGATCTGCTACCTTATATTGCTGCAACAGGTCAAACCCCCGGCGCTACTTTATACCTCCGTTATTTTGCTTTTGCCACATCACAAGGTTCTTTCGGAATTTGTGTGCAATCACCAACAAATGACAATTGTTCAAACGCATTAAATATTTGCGATCTTAATGGATATTCCGGTTCAACAAGCGCTGCTTATTCGGCAGACAGGCCTTGTAATATGTTTGGTAATAATGAAACCAACGCAGGTGTTGATCAGCCTAATGGCAATAATACCGGCGGCCCTTTTGGGCAAGGTGGTCCCTGGGGAGTTGGCTCTCCCTTCTTTGATGTGAATATCAATAATAATTCATGGATACAATTCACTGCTGCAAGCACAAGCGCATCATTTAAAATAAATGTTGGTAATTGCTGGGTAGGAAATTACCCGAGTGGTGGTTTACAAATGCAGATCTTTAGCGCAGCAGCGGCCTGTTGTAGTTTTGTGCCAGTGAGCGATTTTAAAGAAGGAAGTTCAACCTTTACCGTTAATGCCGTTGGGTTAACAGTGGGTAATAATTATTATTTAATGATAGATGGTTTTGCCGGTGATATTTGTAACTATACCATCAATGCTTTAACAGGTGTTTCTTTTGCGAATATTTCTGCATCAACCAGCTCTATCTGTCCGGGATCAAGCGTTTTACTTACAGGACCCGCCGGAGCAACGAGTTACACATGGTTGCCAAGCGGTGCAAATACATCCACATTATCTGTTACACCCGGCAGTACAATCACGTATACATTAATTGCAGGTGGAGTTTGTGGTTATAAGCAAACGCTCACAAAGCAAATAGTAGTAAATCCTTTACCTTCTGTTTTGATCAATGCCGGAAATCCAATAACCACCTGTGGTACGCAAACCCTTACACTCACAGGTAGCGGCGCTTCTACCTATACATGGAACACAGGTCCAACATCAAATACACTAAGTGTTTCTCCATCAACGAATACAAGCTATACATTAAGCGGTACAAGTGCAGCGGGCTGCGTGAATTCAACTGTTACAACGATAACGGTCAACGCTGTTCCTTCAACCACTATAAGTCCATCTTCAAATACAATTTGTTCAGGCTCTAGCGCAACTTTAAGTGCCGGCGGTGCAAGTTCGTATCTGTGGAGCACAGGATCTACGAATACTGTTATAACAGTTACACCTGCATCGGCAACAGTTTACACTGTTACGGGTACAAATAGTTTTGGCTGTTCAAAATCACAAACAGTTAACGTTGGTGTTAATGGCTTACCCACTATTAATTCCACATCCACAACTATCTGTGCAGGTTCTACCGGAACACTAAATGCATCAGGTGGCGTAAGTTATGCGTGGAGTAATAGTTCAACGGGATCGTCAATTAATGTTTCACCTGCTGGCACAACCAATTACACGGTAATAGGCACTGCGGCTAACTCCTGCACTAACAGCGCTGTTGCGCAGGTAAGTGTAAATGCTTTGCCGCTTATATCTGTCAACTCAACTACAGTTTGTTCTAATACAAGCGCAACACTAACAGCAAATGGCGGCAATATTTACAATTGGAGTACAAGTGTCAGTGGCCCGAGTATAATTGTTAACCCGGCAGTTAGCGCCAATTATACCGTAACAGGAATAGCGTCTACCGGCTGCACAAATACAGCGGTTAGCAGTGTAACGGTATTTAATATTCCTCAATTAACAAGCACACCAACAATTTCTCCAAGCAACTGTTCAGCAAGCACGGGTTCAATAACATCTGTAGTTGTTAGTGGTGCACCTGCATTAACGTATACCTGGACAAATGGTGTGAGTGCAATTGTTGGCAATGCAGCCAACTTAAATACACAACCCGCAGGGACTTATAATTTACTTGTAAAAGACGGGCAGGGTTGTTTTAATTCATTCGGACCTTATTCAATTTCAAATCCTGGCGCACCGGCAGCCCCATCAGCAAGTGCAGGCGCTGTTTCATTATGCGCCGGCGGAACAATAAATTTATTTTCAAGTTCTTCGTTCTCCGCGCCAACTACATTTAACTGGAGTGGGCCAAATAGTTTTTCATCTACCGTTCAAAATCCAACACTAACCCCGGCAACCAATATTATGTCGGGGGTTTATTCGGTATTTGCTACATCTTCGGGTTGTAGTGGCCCGGCAACAAATGTAAGTGTTACAGTAAATAATAATCCAACACCCGTTGCGAGTTCTTCATCCAGCAATTATTGTGGCGGCAATAGTGTTTTATTATTTGCTTCTTCTGCTTCAACCTATTCATGGTCGGGACCAAACGGTTTTATATCGTCCGCTCAAAATCCAACCATAACCAATGCCTCGTCTTTAGCCTCAGGTTTATATCAGTTGCAGGTTTCTAATGCAGCGGGATGTGCAGGAAGTACAAGTATTAATGTTTTAGTTAACAGTAACCCGATTGTAAATGCTTCTGCCAGCAATGCTTCTGTTTGCGCGGGCGCTGCAATTAATCTTAATGCAAGCGGCGGAAATGCCTATTTATGGAGCGGACCAAACGGTTTTACTTCCGGCCTACAAAATCCAACAATTATAAATTCAAGTACGCTTAGCACGGGCGCTTACAGTATTTCAGTAACCAATACGTTAACAGGTTGTAATACAAATACAGTAGTAAATGTACTTGTAAATAATTTGCCTGTAATTACAGCTTCCGCTTCTTCACCAAGTATTTGTACAAATGCAGCTGTTCAACTTTCTGCAAGTGGTACAAATATTACAAGTTATAATTGGTCGGGACCGGCAAGTTATACCGCTGTTGGTGCTAACCAAACGCTGACAAATGCAACAACTGCTAATGCAGGAATTTATACAGTTACGGTTACTGATGCAAATAATTGTCAATCAGGCATAACGGTTGCGGTATTTGTGCAATCATTAACCCCTGTAACTGCAAGCGCTGGTGCAAGTACTGGCACATTTTGCACCGGAGGCCAGATAAATCTTTTTGGCACATCTGCTGCTTTAACTTTTAACTGGTTTGGACCAAATACTTTTACAGCAAATACGCAAAACCCGGTAATTGCAAATGCGCAGGCAAACACTGCCGGTATTTATACATTAACTGTAGTGGATATTAATGGTTGCGCGAACAGTGCAACAACTGCTGTTTCTATTAATCAAACACCGTCGGTGATTAATAGTAATAACGGGTTAACATGCGCAGGACAAAATGTTGTGTTACTGGCAAATTTTGGAGCAGGCACAATAGTTAATTGGTACAGCGATCTTTCGTTAACGACAACTTTGCAGGTAAATTCAAATACATATTCCCCGACATTTGGAAGCTACGGTACTTATACTTTTTATGCGCAGGGAAATTTAA
Organism: Chitinophaga pinensis; assembly: GCA_943369995.1. GTDB lineage: Bacteria > Bacteroidota > Bacteroidia > B-17B0 > Aurantibacillaceae > Aurantibacillus. The sequence continues at coordinate 8,646 of CALRPF020000031.1, read as the reverse complement.
ATGGTTGTACAAGTACTATTACCCCTATAACTGCAAATTATTACTCTGTTATTGCAGGAATTAATTCTTCTACGCTTTCGGGCGCAGCACCTCTTAGCATTCAATTTACGAATACAAGTATTGGTATTAATACAACTAATACAACCAACTGGGTATTTGGAGATGGCAATATTGCAAACAGTTTTAATGCTTCAAATGTTTTTCAAAATCCGGGTACATATACTATTAGCTTAGAAATTTCAAACGGAATTTGTTCTGATACAATACAAACAGTTATAAATGTTGCGGTTGCAACAATTCGTATTCCTGAAATATTTACGCCAAACGGTGACGGAAAAAATGATGTATTTAATATTCCTAACATCGATTTTTTTCCTGGTAACGAATTGTTGGTATTTAACCGTTGGGGAAATTTAGTTTATAAAATGAAAGAGTATAACAACGATTGGGATGGATCTCCAAACACAAACGAAAAAACAGGTGGCGGAAAATTACCGGCCGGAACTTATTTTTACTTATTGAATTTGGGCGATAAAGACAATCAGATTTTTAGAGGTTTTATACAAATAGTGTATTAGAAAATAGTTTACAAACTTAAAAAGCCCTGTTCAGATGAACAGGGCTTTTTTATGTAATATAATTGCAAGATTTAGATCTGCGCGTCTAGTTTTGCAGCTAAAGCATTTTTTGGAACTACACCAACTTGTTTATCTACAACTTCACCATTTTTAAAATATAATAAAGTAGGGATGTTTCTGATACCATATTTTGCGCTGATACCCGAGTTAAGATCCACGTTAACTTTTCCTACAACAGCTTTGCCATCGTATTCTTTAGCTAATTCTTCAACTACTGGTCCAACCATGCGGCAAGGGCCGCACCATTCTGCCCAAAAATCCAATAATACAGGTTTGTCGCTTTTTAATACTAGCTCTTCAAAGTTTGCGTCGGTGATTTCTAATGCCATAATTTTAATTTTTAATTTATTTTTAAATTCTTTTAATTTCTAGCTTAAAGTTAGGTGTTTCTTCCTAAATCTTAAATCCTGAATCTTAAATCTTATTTCAATTTAACTAACAATAACGTTGTTCTTTTTATGCAAATACAGTCCGGCACCAATTGTAATTAACAATAGTATGGAACCCACCATGGCAATGGTGTTACCGGTTGTGTAAGTTTTAGGCTCAAATTTAAACTCAATTTTATGTTTCCCCGAAGGTATTGGCATACCTCTTAATACGTAATCAACCCCGGCATGCGGTTTTAACTGTCCGTCAATATAAGCGTTCCATCCTTTCGGATAATAGATCTCAGAGAATACAGCAAACTCTTCAGTTTTTGTATCCGTTTCGTAAACCAGTTCGTTTGGCTCGTAGGCTATTAATTTAATTGAACCTTCGCCTTCATAAGTATCTTTTAAACTCAGTTCTTTTTTAAATTCGGTATTTGTAATGGCTTGTGTTTTTGTATCAATCTTACCTAAACCAACAATTTCATCATCGGCATTTGGAACAGTAAATATTGTTTTTACAAACCATGCATTTCCATTTGCCTCTGGGTTTTTTAAAGGAATTTCGCCGCGACCATCGCCGCCTGGTAAAATCAAATATTTTGTATTAAGCATGTTTATCACATTTAAAGAGCTGAATAGAACTTTAGTTGTGCTATCGTTTGCTAAAGCCTTACCCGCTTCTTTATAAAAAATATTTAATTCTTTATCAATGTGAAACTCGATCAACTCGGCGTATTTTTTCAATTTAGCACCGTGGTAACCACCAATTGATTTGTGATAATAAGAAGTAGCAGCATCGTTAAAAGTACTAACCGTTAAGTTTAAAACACGGTAATCTAAAGCAGGATCTTTTAGTATCTCTTCATCTGCGGCTGTTTTAGAAACTATGCTTTGCATATTTTGTTCTTTTGTAACAAACGATTTACTATTTAAATAGCGTGATGCAACTGTCCAAAGATCTATGGCAATAAATAATCCCATTGCAGCAAAAAATAATTCTTTTTTTAATTTGTTGGTGAAGTAAAGAAATAATGTGCCAAAGGCTAACAGAATAAATATCAATGAGCGTATGGCATCGGCAGTAAATATCGCTTTACGTGCTAATTCTATTTGAGGCATTAACTCTGCAATGTAAGGTCTTACCTGGTTTTCAGGATTACCTTGTCTTACCGCCTGCTGCACCATTTGTTCTTCTTCGCCGGCACCGTGAAATGTATTCAAAGCATCGGGCATTAAATAGCACATCAAACAAAAACCACCAACTATTACGGCACACATAATAATTAATTTTTTAAGCGCAACTTCTTTTTTAATTAAACGCAGTTTTATTTTCTCATCCCAATTTTTAATTTTTATGATTTCAGAAATAGTTAGTATAGCAAGTAAAGGCAAAGTAAGCTCGGCAATTACCATGATCATACTTACTGCTCTGAATTTGTTATAGCCGGGAACATGGTGCATAAAAAAATCGGTGAGTCCCATAAAATTACTTCCCCAGCCTAATGCAACGGTTAAAAGTGTAGCTAAAAATATTGGCCATTTAATAGCATTCTTAACAACAAACATGCCCAATAAAGCAAGAAAAACAATAATAGCACCAATATAAACGGGGCCACTTGTAAAAGGCTGATCGCCAAAATAGGCATAACTACTTGCTACTTGTTGACGAAGTTCAGGATTAACTTTTTTTAGTGCGCTTTCATCCACATTTCCAATTGGAGAAGAAACACCACCTTTAAAATCAGGAATTAAAAAAGTAAATGTTTCACCGATACCATAACTCCATTGTGTTGCATAATCTTCATCTAAACCTGTGGTTGTATTTTGTTCATGCTTTTTTGTTAACGATTCGTCTGATTTTTTAATTGCAATTTTTGCAGTACCGCCATTATCAAGGCTTATTGGAGTTTTATCATACTCCACCATCTTTGCGTTTATGGTTAATTCTGATTTGCCGCGTGTACTGTATTTACCATATTCGTTAGTAGTAGAAAGGCTTGCAAAGTTTGGAAGAAGGCCAAGTAAAGTAGCTACAAGAAACAGGGCGAAACCTTTAAAAAAAGCATTTAATTTTTTTTCTTTTAAATGTGTAAAAAAGTAACCGGCAATAATAAATCCAATTAAAATATAACCGTAGTAAGAGATCTGAACGTGATTGGCGTTTAGTTCCATAGCAGTAAACAATGCTGTAATTACTAAGCCCAGCCAGGGTTTACCTTTAAACAACAAAATCACACCACCAACCAGGGCCGGTAAATAGCCGAGCGCATTGGCTTTGGAGTTGTGACCTGCTTCTAAAATTATTAAAAAATAAGAGCTTAAGCCATAGGCTACACCGCCAATTAATGCAAGCCATGGGTTTACATCAAGACATAACAATAAAATAAAAAAGCCCAAACAATACAAGAATAAATAACCGGCAGGCAATGGGATATACAGTTTAAACACATTGTCTAATTTACCTATCCAGTTACCCGGGTATTTTGTTGAGATCTGGTAAGCCGGCATACCACCAAACATAGAGTTTGTCCAAAGCGGTTCAGCTTCATTATGCGCTTTTCTGTAATCGACAATTTCTTTGCTCATACCTTTATGGCGGGCAATATCATCTTGTTTTAACTCTTTGCCGCTAAGCAAAGGCTTAAAATAAATTAATGTAATAATTGCGAAAATTACAATGGCAACGCCATGTGGAAGATAGTTTTTGTAGTTAAATTTCATAATCTTAAAGCAACGACAAATATATTAAAATATTGCCCTTTTAAGCTTATTTGCCAAGTATAAATTAAACCTAAATTATATTTTTCTATCCCCTTAATTTTATTATTTTTGTACTCCTTTAATTAAGATGGAAACTAAGAATTATTTTGCTCATCCTACCGCTGTTATTGACGAAGGATGTGAGATTGGTGAAGGTACCAAGATCTGGCATTTTTCTCACATTATGTCTAATTGTAAATTAGGCAAGAACTGTAATTTGGGGCAAAACGTAGTAATATCGCCTGATGTGGTTCTTGGTAGCAATGTAAAAGCTCAGAATAATATCTCTATTTATACCGGTGTTACTTGCGATGATGACGTTTTTTTAGGTCCAAGTATGGTATTTACAAACGTAATAAATCCACGCAGTGCAGTTAATCGTAAATCAGAATACGCAAAAACACATGTTGGTAAAGGGGCCTCAATTGGCGCAAATGCAACTATTGTTTGCGGACACGATATTGGCAAATTTGCTTTTATTGGCGCGGGTGCAGTTGTAACAAAACACATACCGGATTATGCACTTGTTGTTGGAAATCCCTCCCGCCAGATTGGTTGGATGAGTGAGTACGGTCATAGATTAGAGTTTGATAAAGATGGTTATGCAACCTGCAAAGAAAGCGGTCAGAAATATAAATTAGAAAGTAATACTGTAAAACGTATAAGTTAAATTATGAGTAAAATTAAATTTGCAGTTATAGGGCAAGGGCATATCGGTAAACGCCATGCAGAAATGGTGCGCAGAAACCCTGATTGTGAGTTAGTAGCTGTTTGTGATGTATTACCAAGAGAGAAATTAGCTTTGCAGGACTTGAAGGAAAAATTTTATACTTCCGTAGATGAAATGCTTGCAGCGCATCCTGATGTAGAAGTTGTAAACGTTTGCACGCCTAATGGTTTGCACGCCGAGCACTCGTTAAAAGCGTTAGATGCCAATAAACACATTGTGGTAGAAAAGCCAATGGCTTTAACAAAAGCTGATTGCGAAAAAATAATTTATGGCGCTTTACATCATCACAAAACAGTTTTTTGTGTAATGCAAAATCGTTACTCACCACCAAGTGTTTGGTTAAAAGATATAGTTGATAAAAAGATAATTGGTGATATTTACATGGTGCAGTTAAATTGTTATTGGAACCGTGATGAGCGCTATTATAAGCCGGGTAATTGGAAAGGCACGCAGGATCTTGATGGTGGAACTTTGTTTACACAATTTAGCCACTGGATAGATATTATGTATTGGGTATTTGGTGATATTACAAATATACAGGCAAAATTTGCAGATTTTAATCATCAAAATACAACTGCTTTTGAAGATAGCGGTTTTGTAAGTTTTGATTTCGTGAATGGTGGAATGGGTTGTGTAAATTATTCAACTGCAGTTTGGGAAAAAAATCTTGAATCATCGTTAACTATCGTTGGCAGCAAAGGCAGCGTAAAAGTTGGTGGTCAGTATATGGATCAGATAGAAGTATGTAATATTAAGGATTACACAATGCCTGAGTTGGAAGAAACAAACCCTGCCAATGATTATGGGGCATATAAAGGTTCTGCAAATAATCATCATAATGTTATTGAAAATGTTGTGGATACCTTAAAAGGAAAAAACAAGATCTCAACAAACGCTTTGGAAGGATTAAAAGTGGTAGATATTATTGAGCGCATTTATGCACTTAGACCCGCAAACGTTATTAAAAATCTTAATTATTAAATTTAAATTCAAAATTATAAATGAGCATTTACAATAAAATTTTAAAAAAGGATGCAACCGTTGCCGTTATCGGTTTGGGTTATGTTGGTTTACCTATTGCATTAGCTTTTGCTAAAAAAGTAAAAGTTATTGGATTTGATATTAACGAAAAACGCGTTAATATGATGAAGAAAGGAATAGATCCTAGCCAGGAGTTGACTAAAAAAGATTTTGCAAACTCTGATATTAGCTTCACGCATAAATTAGAAGATCTTAAAAAAGCTAACTTTTTTATCATTGCTGTTCCAACACCAATTGATGAACATAACTTGCCGGATCTTAAACCTTTGATCGGCGCATCTACAACAGTTGGTAAAGTGCTTAAAAAAGGAGATTATGTTGTTTACGAATCTACTGTTTACCCGGGTTGTACAGAAGATGATTGTATTCCTGTTTTAGAACAACACTCGGGTTTAAAATTTGTGAAAGATTTTAAAGTAGGTTATTCACCGGAGCGTATTAATCCGGGTGATAAAGAACATACCATCACTAAAATTTTAAAAATTGTTTCAGGTTGTGATAAAGAAAGTTTAGAAAATATTGCAAAAGTGTACGAAATAATTGTAGAACCGGGAACGCACCGTGCATCAAGCATTAAAGTTGCCGAAGCTGCAAAAATTATAGAGAATACGCAGCGTGATGTTAACATTGCATTGATGAATGAGCTTTCGATTATTTTTTCGCGTATTGGAATAAATACCTACGATGTTTTAGAAGCAGCGGGCACAAAATGGAATTTCTTAAAATTCTCTCCCGGTTTGGTTGGTGGACATTGCATTGGTGTTGATCCTTACTACTTAACTTACAAGGCCGAAGAAATGGGTTATCACGCACGTGTTATCAATAGCGGGCGTTACGTAAACGATAGCATGGGTTTTTATGTTGCAAAAACGTGTGTTAAACGAATTATTGCTGCGGGTAAAAATCTTTCAAAATCAAAAGTGCTGGTAATGGGCGCTACGTTTAAAGAAGATGTAAGCGATATTCGTAATAGCAAAGTAGCGGACATAGTAAAAGAACTAAAATCGTTTGGTGTAAAGGTAGATATTATCGATCCGCATGCTGATAGCGAGGAATTAAAACACGAATACGGTTTTGGTTTAAATAAATTAGGCAAAGGTTATGATGGTGCTATTGTTGCTGTAAATCATAAAGAATACAAAGCCCTTGATGAAAAATACTTTAAATCTATTCTTTCAAACAAAGGCGTTTTAGTGGATGTTAAAGGAATGTATAAAGATAAAATTAAAGGACTGACGTATTGGAGTTTGTAATACGCACTAAGCTAATGTAAAATAAAAGGTGGTTATTGTTTAACCACCTTTTTTATTTGTGTGCCTTTTTCGGTTTCTATTTTGACGAAGTAAATGCCTTTATTTATTTGGTTGTTAAAAATAAAAGTAGTCTTACCCGGCGTGTTTATATATATTAAAGCACTCAAGCTATTGTACACCTCTATTTTTTTGATGATAAATGTTGATTCAATTGCGAATTCATCGCCAAAAGGATTTGGATAGATATTTAGTTTATTTTCGCTATCATTTAATCCATGAATGGAAGCAGTTGGGTTTTGAAAAACAAAACTTTTACATAATTCATCATTAACAATAAACTTATCATTTTCACCATTTGGCATCGTAGAAAAAAGGCAGTATTGTATAGACAAAGTTGGAGTTGTAGGTGTAATGGTCATATATCTTTTAAACATAAATGGAGTTTGTATTATTGCAGAATCGCCTGGTTGTAGTGTTTGTGTAAATGTTTGCTGAAAATGTAACGGGCCGCAAATGCCGGTAGCATTGGGATCTAAGTTTAAAGTAAATTTATGTATCGCTACAGAGCCTTTGTTTTTTACTTTTACCTTTGCTTTTAAATAAGATATAAAGTCGTTGAGGCCATTAACTATGCAGTATAATGAATCGGGGGTAACAGAAACTACTTCAAGATCATTTGTAAAATTAGTATTACCGTTTTTGTTAATTACATTAATGGATGTGAAGGAATGATAATTTGTAGTTCCGCCGGTTGAACAGCCCGCAGTAATGCCAATAAGATTATTGTTTTTACAAATTGCTAATTGGTTAACTTTTTGTGTTGTGTTAGTACTTACCGTTAGCACGTTGAAGGATGTATCAATGAGGCTGTAGTTGTTATTTGAAATTGAAAAAATAGTATCGCTATCGCTAATAAAATCTTTAATTGCTGGCAAAGAAACAGGACTGCTTCCCAATAAAGTAAAATCACTTTGTATCTTGTATAGCCTGCCGTTCAGGCCAAGCCCCAATATTCTTTGTCCGCTATAAAAATTCATTTTTTTTAGTAGCGACGGAAATGGGAATAAACTTATAAAATTGCCATTTGGCGAAATAATAAATAGTAGTTTATTACCACTTTGCTTTGCACTTAATAGTATGTTGTTGTTCTGTAAAAGTACGCATGAAGTGATGCTATCTGTTCCCAGATTTTTTCTAAATAGTAACTGACCCGTTTTACTGAATTTATAAATTGTACTATCAGTAAATGCGCAATAAGTAGAATCAGTATTTTGTAACACACTTTTAAAATTATCAGTAGTATAAAAACCGAACTGTCGTTTAACTTTTGTAATAAAAAGAACGTTTCCATTCGTGTCTAATTTGCTTATAAAAGTTCGTATGTAAGCACTATCCAAAACATCACAAATAAGCGTATGTCCAATAACAAGTAATTTGTTGTCGTTAGTTTTAATTCCAGCATTCAATAAGTGAAAATCCAACTGTATTGTTGGTAAAGGTATCTTGGCTTTTAAATTACCTGTATTGCTGTATCTATAGATATAACATTTACCATAATCGTTGTAATTGTAATTGTTGGCGCTATAATAATAATCACCATATATATTGGTTAAAAGTGGACCAATAGCTTCAATTTTGTCATGGTACACTTTATTAAAAGTACTTTGTGATTGTAAATAAAAAGTACTTAACAGTAATAAATAAAAAACGACCTTATACATTAAATAATTTTATTTATTATCGTTTAACAATCTTTTTTATTTGAGTTCCTTTTTCAGTATCTATTTTAATAAAATAAATGCCATTGGCCAGGGTCGAACCTTCGTAGTTGAAAGAATTATTATCAGGAA
>CALRPF020000030.1:0-53835 GCA_943369995.1 Chitinophaga pinensis | reverse complement strand
ATTTCTAATAATAAAAACTCGTTATTAACCTTTATCATTTCGGCCCTGAGTTTTTCTTTTTCGAATTTACGCTGGTCGCTTACGTTATTAATAAGCGTTAATATACAATTGGCATTATTAAATTTAATAACGATAGATTTCATTTCGGTTTCTATCGCATTTCCTTTGGAATCAACAACGGTATAGTTATTTGGCTTTTCAGGATCTATACCGCTGTAAATTTCTTTAATGCGATCCATGGCGCGCATGCGATCTTCTGTGGCTACGTAATCCAAAACAAATTTTCCAAGAATTTGTTTTTCGCTCTTTAGTTGTAACAATTTTAAAGTTGCTTTGTTACAAAAAACGGTTACACCTTGCTTATGAATGATGTAAGCAATTGGCGAACTATCCAATAAATTACGGTAATTTAAGTGCTGAAATTGTAGTTCAATTTCTTTTTCTTTTTGTACAGTTATGTCGCGAATAATATTTAAAAAGAAAGCTATTTTGCCGTTAGAATCTGTTATGGGAGTTAAATTATTTTCGAGCCAGATCTCTTCTTTATTCTTTTTAAGAGTTTTATAGGTATAATAATAATTTCTTTTAAAGTTTTTTTTCTGATCGCTTTTGGCTAATTTATCCTGTCTTAAAAACGACGTTCTATCTCCAACCAATCTTTTATTAAAAAAACTATTATCGTTTAATAATTCACTTGGCTCATATCCAAGAATTTTTTTAATGTTTGGGCTTACATAGGTATATTTTTCGCGCGGCAAATAAGTAAAAAAAGCAATTATATCGTTACTGCTTTTTGTAATAAGATCAAACTTTTCTTTTGTTTGGCTTAATAATATTTGTGCATTAATTCTTTCTGTAATATCTCTTATACTGCCAATTACGCCGGTTATTTTATTTTTACTATCATAAATAGGGTTTATGGCTGTTTCAAGATAAATAAAATTTCCTTTTTTATGTTTAAAGCGTATGGTTACTTTTTCTTCTTTAGTTTTTTTATTTGACTTTAGTTTTTGACGGTTATTAAAAATAAAATACTCTCTGTCTTCGGGATGTGTAGCTCTTAATAAAAGATCTTTTGCTTTATAAATTTCTTCGGCAGAATAGCCTAGTACTCTTTTAGAAGATTCGCTAATAAATAATAATTTATCAGGATCGAATGAGAATTTAAAAATTACATCAAAGCTGTTCTGACTAATTTTTTGAAGCAGAAAATCAGAATTTATGAGTTCCTGCTGTTGCACTTTTAATAAAGTAATATCAATAAAAGAGGATTGAACAACATATTTATTTTCAAATAAAACTCTGTTAGAAGTTGCTTCAATAAAAATGGTTTTATTCTTAAAGGTTTTAAACTCAAGATCAATTGGCGGAAACTCTTGGCCTTTAATAATCTTAAGGTTATTTTGTTTTATGCGGGTATGGTATTTTTTATCAAGAAAATGAAAAACAGAAAATGAATTTATTTTTTTTAATTGCTCTTTTGAGATACTAAAAAGCTCAATTGCTTTTTTATTTAAAAAATAGATCTTTTTATTATCAAAAATAGCAACGGCAATTGGAAGCAGGTCTAAAGTATTTGTATCAACCTTTGCGGGTTGAACTTTTTTCAATTGCATAAATTACTTTCTAATAGTTTGCGTTTTATTTTCGTCTATTTTAATATTATAAGTTCTCAGACCTTCCTCATAAGTTGGCCTGATCTTATCGCCCTGCCATTTTATTTCAATATCATTTTTGTAAGTAATGGTTAAATAATTAAATCCAAATTCATCATAAAATTTCCAATCTCCTTCTTTCATTCCGCCTGAATAATTACCGTAATACATTTTTTTTCCATCAGGATGATATTGTATATGCAAACCTGTGGGCTCGCCCCCGGTAAACCGTCCTTCAAAACGTTTAACTTTAGATGGCATGTAGTAACTTACCCACATACTATCAGCTTCATCGTTAAGGTAGTTACCAATTTCTTTATAATCAGGAGTTTCGTATGTCCATCTTCCTTCTTTTCTGTTTTCAACATAGGTTCCCTGCAAAATCAAATTTCCTTGTTGATTATAATCTTTTATATCTCCTTCGCGTTTTCCATTCACATATAATTCTTCACGCCAAACCTGTCCGCTCTCATAATACCATTTCCAAATACCCTGCGTTCTTCCTTTTTTGTCATATTTTCCCTTTTGTTCAAGTTTTCCGGAAGCATAATAAAATTCCCAATCACCCGTTCTATTTCCATCTTTATAAACACCTTTGCCTTTAAACTCCCCTGTGTTATGAAATTCTGACCATACACCTATTCTATTTCTTAAACTATCAACTGCTCCCCTGGCAACAACAGTTCCATCAAAATATTCAATAGCGCTATCAGGTACAGGTACATTTCTGCAAACCATTTTAGCGATATATACTTTTTCTGCATTCACATCAAAAGTTGAATCTTCTTTTAAAATCCAGCTGCTATCGCACTGGTATTTTTGTTTGTATTTAAAATGCGTTCCAATTGCAACACCATCGCTATAAACACCTTCGTATTTTAAAGTTCCATCCTGAAATTGTTCTGTATACACCTCTACATTTGCAATTTCTGGCGCATTAAAAATCTGCTTACCATTATTAAATTTTTTTGTAGAAAGTAAATTCCCTTTTTTATCGTATTCTTTTACATAACCATCTAATGAATCGTCATTAAATTTCATTTCTTTTTTTACTTCTAAATTCTCATAAAAATCTTTCCAAATACCTTGCTTTTTATTTGAAGGATCGCGTTGATTTATTTTTTCGAAGCTTTGTAAAATACCGCCTTTATAAATACTAATAGCTGTAATTAAAGAATCTTCGCTGTATTCGTAAGCAGTGCCATCGGGTTTACCTTTTTGATAAGGTATAATACTTTTTGTTTTGCCCGACTTATAAAATGTGCGTAATAAACCCTGTTTAATATCATTTTCATAGGTTTCAGAATTTACAATTCTTTGCAAAGTATCATAGTTAGCCGAGAGACCATTCTTTTTTCCTTCTTTGTAATTTATTGATTTTGTAATTCTTCCTTTTTCATCATAAAATTTCCAAACACTATCTAATTGAAAATTTTTACGATTACCTTCTATTTTTACTTTTCCATTCTTATGATAATTTTTCCAGTAACCTTCGGGTTTTCCATCTTTCATTCTTCCTTCACTGCTTATGGCTCCATTATCATAATAAAATTTATTATAACCATTTTGATTATTTACAGTTGTAGTTTGTGAAAAAGAATTATACTTAATCAGAAAAATAAAAACAGAAAAAATAAATATTTTAATTATTATTTTGTTCATTTTAGAAGCACATTAAATATACTAATTATAATCCAAATTTTGCCGATAATTCGAGCATTTTTAAGATCGGCTTTTTTGCTTTTTCAATCATTTCATTACCCATTAATAATTCGGGCTGCTCGTGTTTTAAAGCTACATAAATTTTTTCGAGCGTATTTAATTTCATGTATGGGCAATCGTTACAAGCACAGTTATTATTTGGTGGGGCCGGTATAAAACTTTTATCCGGACTATTTTTTTGCATTTGATGAAGAATACCTGTTTCGGTTACAACTATAAATTCTTTTTGTTCTGATTTTTTAGAATAGTTAAGAATTGCCGTTGTACTTCCAATAAAATCTGCTTGTTCTAAAATTGGTGCTTCACACTCAGGATGCGCTAATACTAATGCTTTTGGATGTTGGATCTTTAATTTTATTAATTTCTCCAAACTAAATATCTCGTGTACCATACATGCTCCATCCCATAAAACCATATTACGACCGGTTTTTTTATTAATGTATGCACCTAAATTTTTATCAGGTGCAAATATTATTTTCTGATCAACAGGTAAACTTTCTATAATTTGAACAGCGTTAGAGCTAGTGCATATTATATCTGAAAGTGCTTTTATATCTGCTGTGCAGTTAATGTAAGTAATTACGATATGATCGGGGTGCTTTACTTTAAAAGCTGCAAATTCGTTAGGAGGACAAGAATCTGCAAGCGAACAACCCGCTTTAAGATCAGGAATTAAAACCTTTTTGTCTGGATTTAAAATTTTAGCTGTTTCGGCCATAAAATGCACCCCGGCAAACAAAATTATGTCTGATTTGGTTTTTTGAGCTTCCTGAGCAAGGCCTAAAGAATCGCCAATATAGTCGGCAATGTCTTGTATATCAGCGTTTTGATAATAATGCGCAAGGATAACGGCGTTCTTTTCTTTCTTAAGATAATTGATTTCTTTTACTAAATCAAGTGCCGGATCAACCTTAACATTTAACCAACCTTTATCTAATATAATATCTTTCATTTTTAAAATTTTAAATTATGTATTGTATATATAGGGTGTTAATACTGTTAGTTAGTTTTGTTTTTTTATTTGGTAGTTAGGTTTATTAATACTAGTTAACACATAATTAACAAAGTTAAGAGTTTAAAGTACTGAATTCAAATATAGTAACTACTATTAACAATAGTTAGTACTTATGAGTCTTAATAACTAAGTGGCTTTTAAAAGTGTTAGCAACTCAAAAAGTACTCTTATAAATTCTTACTTAAAATTATAACTATGCTAGGATTTGGTAGAAAAATTTACAACGGATACTTTAATTTAATATTGCGCTAATATTCTTTTGATATTTATTAACGCACAATTAGTTTAGTTAACATACCACATGTTCATTTGTTTATTATTGTATGGTTCATTATCAGTTAGTTAATTTATTAGTGTTAATTAACGTTGATTAGTATTTTTGAGTATTATTATGTTTTATAATGCTATACTAAAAAATTATGAGTATAAAAGTTGCTATAGGAAGTGATCATGCGGGTTTTGAGCTCAAAGAACAGTTAATTGCGTATTTAAAATTAAAAAATAATAGTTTAATTGATAAAGGATGTTATAGTTCAGAACGGGCAGATTATACTGATTATGGACATGCCGTTGCAATTGCAGTTCTTAATAAAGAGGCAGAGCTTGGCATATTAATGTGTGGAAGCGGAAATGGTATTAATATTACCGCAAATAAACATAAAGGTATTCGTGCTGCTTTATGTTGGAATAGCGAAATTGCTGCCTTAGCCCGCCAGCACAATGATGCAAATGTTTTGGTTTTACCGGCAAGATACATGTCGGCCGAAGAAGCATTTAAATGCATAGATGTATTTTTAACTGAGAAATTTGAAGGTGGCCGTCACCAGGACCGTGTGGCGAAAATTGATATTTAAACTTAAAAACCCAAACCCATGAAAAAACTATTTACACTATTATTTGTTGCTGCAGCTTTAACAGGTGTGGCTCAAAAAGGAAAAACATTTCCTATGACCGTTGGAGCTACTTTAGAAAATAAAGGAACCAGTTTACCTCAAAAAAATGGTAAATATTCTATAGTTGCGGTAGCGTTTAGTAAAGCAGCCGAGGCCGATCTTAAAAAGTGGTTGAACCCTTTATATAATACCTTTATGGTTAAAGCAACCGGTAAAGGCGCAGAGCTAGCTAATAGCTATGATGTTAATTTTACCTTTGTGCCGGTAATAGGCGGGGTTAAAAAAATTATGGAGGAATTTAAAGCCTCAACGGATAAGGGTTTTTGGCCTTATATAATGGATACAGAAAAAACAGATATGAAAGATACAGAGTTGATTTTGGATGTAAAGGACCGCAAGATTCCTTATATTTTTGTATTAGATAAAAATGGTATTGTACTGGAATATCAAACCGGAGAATTTAACGAGGCTAAAATCGACGCGTTAGAAGAAGCTATTGAGTAAGACCGTTTAAAATTTTATGAATTAAAAAAAGCGCAGAAAATATCTGCGCTTTTTATTTTTATTGGATCACAATTTTTCTATTTATTTTTTCTGCTTTTTCCGTGAAAACACAAACAATATAAACGCCCTTTGATAACGAAGAAACGGAAAGGCTTTCATTTATTTTTTTATCAAGAATTAATTTTCCGCTTATATCAAAGATCTTAACTGAGTTAATTTCTTCTGTTGTTTTTATTTTAAGAAGATCATTGTCTATAAAAACGATAAGCCCATTTTTATAAGAAAATTCAGAAATAAAAGTTGGCGAAACAAATTCATAAGCGCCAATATCCAAAGCTATTTGAATGGTTTTGTTTATTTGGTTTGCAGGATGTACATATTCTTTTGTTGGAGTTAAATTAAATCCTGTGGTAGTTGTGCCAGCCGCTGTAGCCGAATTTATAGCAGAACACGTTGGTAATAAATGATAATCGTAAGTGGCACTATTTACAAAGTTTGCTGTTGTACTTGTATACTTTTTGTTACTTGTTGTATCTATTATAATTGCTGTTCCGGTTAATAATGCTCCCTGGCCGGCAAAAATATTATTATACGCCTTGTATAGATTTGCGTTGTTTGGAACTGCTACAAAAGTACCGGCCGTTTTTTCGTTAACAATGGTATTATTAACTATATACAAATTGTGCCAGCCACTATTTGTTAAGCCCTCTAAACCATAGCCAATAATTCCCGAGTTAGTTCCGTTTACCCCTTGCTGAATTACATTTCCCATTATTACCGATATGCCTCCATTTGGAAGGTCTATCTCACGGCTGGCAGTACCACTTGCTTCGTTACCTAGCCGGTTGTATAAAATGTAGTTAACATTTGCCCGGCTTTTTAATTCGTGGCCGATCTTACAATGATGCGAATAATTATAACGAAACAATAATGTATCAATATGGCCAATATATAAATTGTGAGAGAAACCATCACCGGCTCCGTTTAAATTAAACTCACAGTACTCAATCGTAATTTTACATTGCGTAATAGCGCCAGCTAAAATTCCGTTTTCGTTATCATGAAAATAGCAATTACGGACAGTAAGGTTTGTTCCCTCTTGTCTTATACCTGCGCCATTTTGGGAAGTGGAGGTACATAAAGAAAATTCAATATGATCTATGGTGGTATTATTTCCTTGTATCACCCAAATAGCTTTATCGCCAAAGCTTAAACCGTTAGATTTTAAATGCGCCATGCCGTTCACACAGCGGATTAATAAATTATTTTTATTCCATGCACATACATTTGAATTGTAAATGCCGGCATCAATATTTACTGTATCGCCATGATTAACCAATGGCGAAACCTGGCTTGGCATAGTGTAGGTTTGAGTAGCGCCTACATGCCAGATGGTGGCTTTAACAGGGCTTAACGACAGCAAAAAAATTGTTGCAAGTGTGTATATATTTCTCATGTATATTTTCTTTTCCTCTAAAATTACTGTTAATTCTATTGTTTGTATAAAAGAACTAGCAAAAATATTTCCCTATCTTTGCATTCTAGTTGCAAACACAATACGACATAATTGTAGTTGGCGCCGGGCACGCAGGCTGTGAAGCCGCCGCCGCCGCCGCTAATATGGGGTCCAAAGTTTTGTTGGTTACCATGAACATGCAAACCATTGCACAAATGAGTTGTAACCCTGCAATGGGCGGTATTGCAAAAGGGCAAATTGTTCGAGAGATAGATGCCATGGGCGGTTACAGTGGTATAGTTTCAGATAAATCTGCCATACAATTTCGTATGTTGAACCGTAGCAAAGGGCCCGCCATGTGGAGTCCGCGTACACAAAACGACCGTATGATGTTTGCAAGCATATGGCGCGAAATGCTGGAACAAAGCCCCAACGTTGATTTTTGGCAGGATATGGTAAAATCGCTTATGATCTCAAAAGACGGGAAACGTGTAGAGGGTGTTGTAACAGGCATGGGTATTGAGTTTAGAGCTAAAGCAGTTGTATTAACAAACGGGACTTTCTTAAATGGAATTATACATATTGGCGAGAAGCAGCTGGGCGGCGGGCGCACAGGCGAATCGGCTAGTCACGGAATAACGGAACAATTGGTCCAAATAGGATTTGAAAGCGGCAGAATGAAGACTGGCACGCCTCCACGCATTGATGGAAGATCATTAGATTATTCTAAAATGGAGGTTCAGGGCGGTGATGAAGTAGTAGACAAATTCTCTTATTTAGATGATACATCTCCTTTTGTAAAAAGCTCTTCCATTCATTCAAGTCAAAAAGAAATTAAGAAACAGATTCCTTGTCACGTTAGTTATACTAACCAGGATGTGCACGATATTTTAAAAACAGGCTTTGAAAAGTCGCCTATGTTTCAGGGAAGAATTCAAGGTCTTGGGCCAAGATATTGCCCAAGTATTGAGGATAAGATTACAAGATTTAGTGAAAGAGAAAGGCACCAGCTGTTTGTAGAACCCGAAGGATGGAATACGGTCGAAATCTATGTAAACGGATTTTCGACCTCTTTACCGATAGATGTTCAGCAAAAAGCACTGGCGTTGATTCCGGGTTTTGAAAAGGCTAGGATGTTTCGCCCTGGATATGCGATCGAATACGATTACTTTCCGCCAACACAATTAAAGCTTACACTTGAAACCAAATTGGTTGACAATTTATATTTTGCCGGACAGATAAACGGGACTACCGGTTATGAAGAAGCTGCTTGTCAGGGCATGATGGCGGGAATAAATGCACACTTAAAAATAAACGAAAAAGAGCCTTTAATACTAAACAGGTACGAGGCATATATAGGCGTGTTAATTGATGACCTTGTTACTAAAGGAACCGACGAACCTTACCGGATGTTTACTTCACGCGCCGAGTACCGTTTATTGCTTCGTCAGGATAACGCTGATATTAGGCTTACGCCGCTGTCTAACGCCTTAGGGCTTGCCAGCAATGATAGAATGAAGCGTGTGACTGAAAAGATAAACGGTTATAATAATATTATAGAGTATTTTAAGAATACAAGCGCAGAGCCCCTTGTTATTAATGGGTTCCTTGAGTCGGCGAGCTCTGCCCCTATTTCGCAAAAAACACGTTATTTCAATGTGCTCTCACGGCCAAACGTTTCTATAAAAAATCTTGTAGTTTATGACGAGGTATTAGCAAATGCGTTATTTAACTACGACGCGGAAACTATTGAGCAAGCAGAAATTTTAATGAAGTACGAAGGCTATATTGAACGTGAAAAAGAGAATGCCGATAAACATAAACGTTTAGAGGATTACGTGATAAATGCAGACTTTAATTATGATAGTATTAAAAGTCTTGGTGCTGAGGCAATCGAAAAATTCAAAAAATTCAGGCCGCATACCATTGGGCAAGCTAGCCGCATTTCAGGGATCAATCCGGCTGATATTTCGGTTTTATTAGTTCATTTAGGCAGATAGAGAATGGGAGTAAAAAGAGGCTTAACTTTTGTATTGCTTATCCTGGTTTCTGGATTATTTGCACAGCAAAAGGCAAAAGATTCTTTACTTACGCTTCTTAAAAAGACTTTTTCCGATTCTACAAAATGCGAATTATATATTCAGCTTATTGAAGCCGAAACGGATAACACCCTATGGCCACAATATAACAATAACCTAAAGGCGATCGCCGAGAGGCACATCGAAGTCTCAACCGGAAAAACAAAGCTGGTTTATTTGGAGTTTTTGGCTGCCGCAATTAACAACGACGGTTTTTTAGAAGAAAGCAAGGGGAACGTGTTATACGCACTTAGTTTGTACAGGCGTTCTCTTGAGATACGTTTTGATATTAAGGATAAAGATGGTATTGCTAATTCTTTAAATAATATTGGTTTTGTGTACTTTCAACAATTGGATTATGATAGAGCTATTGAGTACTATACCAAGAGCCTTAAGATTCAAAAAGAAGTCGGCGATAAGATAGGCCTGGGCACAACACTTAATAATATGGCTAGTATTTATAAGGTTAAGGGCGATACAACCATGGCCTTGAAAACAATGCGAGAAAGCCTCAAGATCAGGAAGGTGATTGGCGACAAAAAAGGCGAAGCCTATTGTTATAATAATCTTGCTACTCTTTATTATCACCAGGGCAGAACAGAAGAGGCAGAGTGGTGTATCGAAACAGGTTTAAAACTAAGGGATGAAATTGGGGATAAGGTTGGTGCGGCCTCATCTTACAATAGTTTAGGAACAATGTTCTACAAAAAAGGCGATATTGATAGGGGAATAGTATATCTGAGTCGTGGTTTAGTTTTGGGCGAAGAGGTTGGTGATAAACAAGGGGTGGCGTTTTCATTACACAACCTTGGACTGGCCTATTTGAAAAAGAAGGAGCATAAGAGAGCCAAAGAGTGTTTTGAAAAAAGTTTAAAAATTGCAAACGATCTTGGTTTTCCATCAGACATAAAAGCACCGGCAAAAGCCTTGTATCTTATTCACAAAAGCGCCGGGAATACAATAAAGGCTTTAGAAATGTTTGAGCTTTATGTTAAGATGGAGGATAGTCTTGATGTGAGTATTGCAAAAGAATTTGTGGCAGATAAGCATAAAGTGCGCGAGTACTTTAATAAACTTTCGGTGGATAGTATTAATAACGATAGATTAAAACATAGACTTGTAAATTTGATGGCAACCAATTCGGGTGTTTTAGAAGAAGAGCGTAATAAATCCCGCGCATTTTTAATTGCTATTATTGTGTTAGTTTGTGTTTTTAGTATTTGGGTATTTAAGAACCGCTCTGGAAAGAGAGATGCTGAAATAGGAAAGTAATTGTTTCACGTGGAACGTTTTGATATATGAATATAAATAATTGTCCGGTTTGTAATGCTACAAACTTTAAAACAAGTTTAACCTGTAAAGACTATACTGTAAGCAGGGAGGATTTTACAATTGTCATCTGCGAAAACTGCGGCTTTCGATTTACAAACCCTCGCCCCGATAACGAGGTGTTGGGTAACTATTATAAGTCTGAAGACTATATCTCCCACTCCGATACTAAAAAGGGAATTATCTCCCAACTCTACCATGCGGTTAGAAATTATACTTTAAAGAAGAAGATCCAACTGGTAGCCAGGCATGTTTCACGTGGAACAATATTGGATTATGGTTGTGGTACAGGGATGTTTTTAAAGGTTTGTCAGGATAATGGATGGAGGTCTTTTGGTATGGAGCCTGACGAAGGTGCTAGAAAAATTGGCACAGATATGGGACTCGCCGTTTTCTCTGATAAGATAAAGTTGAGTGAAAACATAAATAGTCAAAAGTTTGATGCTATTACCTTGTGGCATGTTTTAGAGCACGTAACAGATTTGGACGCTACCCTAGACTTCTTTAACGCAAAATTAAATGATAAAGGAGTTTTAATAATTGCCGTGCCTAATCATACGAGTTTTGATGCGAAGTACTATAAAGAGTTTTGGGCGGCTTACGATGTTCCTCGTCATCTTTATCACTTCCACCCACAAACAATAGAAATGCTTTTAGGACGTTTTGACTTTAAACTAACTGAGATGCATCCAATGAAGTTTGATAGTTTTTATGTAAGTATGCTTAGCGAGAAATATAAAACCGGATCTATTAAATACCTTAATGCTTTTATATGCGGATTAAGGTCTAACCTTAAAGCAAAAAACGCCGGAGGATATTCCAGCGTTATTTATGTGTTTAAGAAGAAGTAATTTTTCCGTCCATGTGAATCTCAAAACGGCGCTGATTATTATTTGGTGATTGGCCTTATGCTAGAGATCTCTAAAAACTATGGTTCCACGGGGAACAAAAAAGGCGGCCATGTGCCGCTTTTCTTTTTAAGTATATCTAGATTGTTCCCCGTGGAACTTAAATGTTGTAAGCAGGAAGATACGGGCCCAAATTTCCTTTGTTAGGAGATTGCGTTAATAACTCTGGTGCATCATCCTGGTTCATGATCTTAACTTTCCCCATTCGTTTTGCCTCCAACATTGGGAAACCAAATTCCTCCGTAATTACCCCTTCAAATAAATAGACCCCTATTCCTTCAAAACGATATTGAGCGTATACATCCGGGAAATGTACTGTGTCAAAAAAATCTCCCACGGCATCTATAAAAGTTCCAAAGGCCATTCTGTATCCTTGCTTTGTATAAACCACCCTTTCGTTTACAAAGTTGCCCATTAAACGAGTGGTTTTACCAGTATGGAATAAAAGTTCTTTAGTTAAGAGATCTCCCCTGAAAGGAGTTTTAATTAAACTATAGAAATTGTTTGTGATTGGAAAGCCAAATAATTCCAGTTCATCAAACAGATCTTCTATAAACGAAACGGGTAATTTAGGGAGGAAAAACTGCTTGGCCGGTTCGGCAAACATTTTTAAGGTGCTCTCGGTTCGGCTTACTTGTTTTCCTAAAATGTAGTAAGCATTCCAGTATAAACTTTTCTTGTTGGTATCAAAAATACGGCACGCTCCACATTTTATTAGGATTAACAGTTGTTCCAGTTTTATTTTGGTTCGTGAGATAAGATCTGCAAAATCCCGATAAATCCCTCCCTCTTCTCTTTCCTTAGTTATGGTTTGTATTATGTTTTTCTTGAGGCTTTTCACGTGTATAAATCCTAAGTAAATGTCCGAACCGTAAAGCGTGGTTAAATTCCCGCTGTTATTTACGCAAGGAAGATGAACATTTCCTCCAAGTTTCTTTGCCTCATAAATGTAAACCCAGGTGCGATAAAAGCCGCCAAAATTGTTTATTACACCTACTATAAATTCTAACGGGTAATACGCTTTTAGAAACAAACTCTGGTAGCTTTCCACAGCATAACTTGCAGAATGTGCTTTGCTAAAACTAAAGCCCGCAAAACTTTCCATTTGGCGCCAGATTGTTTCGCTTACGTTTTTGTCATAGCCTTTTGCTTCACAATTGTCGAAGTACTTTTTCTTTATGTTGATGAGGTGTTGGGCCCCCCTTTTCTTTCCACTCATTAAACGACGAAGCATATCTGCCTCGGCTAAATTTAATCCACCATAATGGTGTCCGATTTTTAAAACATCTTCCTGGTAGATCATCACCCCAAACGTTTCTTCCAATTGTTCTTTCATAATTGGATGCGCGTAAGGAATATTTTCCTGGTTATGAAAACGGCGTATAAATTCTTTCATCATGCCGCTGCTTGAAACTCCCGGACGAATAATTGAGCTTGCTGCCGTCAGCATTAAATAGGTATCGCATTTTAACTTGCGAAGCAAACCTCTCATGGCCGGGCTCTCTACATAAAAACAACCTATTGAATCTCCGTTGCGCAAATGTTCTTTTATCTTTTCATCTTCCATAAAAGTTTGCACATCGTGAATATCAACGTCTATTCCTTTATTCTTTTTGATCAGCTTTACGGCGTCGTTAATATGTCCAATTCCACGTTGCGATAAAATATCCAGCTTTTCAAAACCGATTTCTTCAGCACTGTGCATATCCCATTGCACGGTAGGATATCCTTTTGGCGGAAGATCTAAAGCTGTGTAATAAGAGAGAGGCTTTTCGGAGATCAAAATTCCGCCAGCGTGAATAGAGCGGTAATTTGGAGTATGCTCTAAGCTTGCCCCTATTTTAAAGATCATGGTAGACACCTCATCAAACTCTTTGTTTTTGATAGCCGCTTCTACTTTTTCTTCCGGTATATTTACCAGCGTTTCTATTTGGTGTTTTGGCAAACCAAACACCTTTCCAAGCTCGCGAATCATACTACGGCCTTTAAAATTGGTAACCGTGCCGAGCAGGGCAGTGTGCTTTGCACCATATTTTTCGAACACATAATCTAACACCACATCACGGTCCTTCCAGCAATAATCAATATCAAAATCGGGAGGCACAGATCGCTCTGGGTTTAAAAAACGCTCGAAATAAAGATCTAGTTTAATAGGATCAACATCTGTTATTTTTAAACAGTAAGCAACAACACTGTTTGCGCCCGAACCTCTTCCTACATGATAAATTCCTTTGCTCATACTAAAACGAACAATATCCCAGGTAATCAAAAAATAAGAGCCAAAACCCATTTTGTTTATAATTTCAAGTTCATGGTCGATTCGCGCTTTGGCGTTTGTACCGTTCGTTCCAAATCGTTTTTCAAGCCCTTCGTAAGCCAGTTTTTCGAGTAAGGCTTTATCTTCATCCACCGAGCCTGAGAAAACTTTTTTGTTCTTGCTTTCTTTAAAGTTGAATTCGAAGCTGCAATTGGAGATTAATTTAGAGGCGTTATCTAACAAAAATTCATAACCCTCTAAACGTTTTTCCAAAACATTTTTCTCAATAAAAAATTCGTTTTTATAAGCGTGTTGTTCGGGGGTTAATTTTGAGATAAGCGTGTTTAAAGAAATTGCTCTAAGATGTTTGTGTACCTCAAAATGCTCTGCCTCTGCAAACGAAACAGGATGAAAAAAGACCATTTTATCCTCTAAACCTTTGTAACGGAAAACACGCAAGATATCATTTAATCCTGCGCCAATAAATTCATTTTCTTTTAAAACACTTGGGAAACTCTTTAAACGATATATCCAGTAAACATCCGGGTTTTGCGGCGGCTGAGCGGGTAGGGGCTTACGCAATAAATTATGATCTGTTAAAAATTCATTTAAGAACGAGAAGCCGTGATTGTTTTTGGCAATACCGGTGTATAAATAATTAAACTCTGTTTTATCTCTAAATTCAATACCGGCAAGGATCTTAAGAGGAAGTTTTTTTTCTTCGCAATAGCGAATGGACTCTAAAACACCGGAAGAATTATTTATATCTGTAACGACAATAGTTCCAGCATCATGTTGTGCTGCAAGCTGAAGTAATTGCTCAACAGATAGTGTGCCGTATTTAAGGCTGTAGAAAGTATGACAGTTAAGCCACATGACATAGATTAACGAGGTAGGATTTTAGTTGTGGGATTCTTTGGATTCTTTTTTTGGTGCAATAATAATGCCGGGCAATGCATAACCGAATTATCGCCAAAACGCTTTTTAATTTTATCCAGGGTTTGGTATAAACTAATTTGGCTCGTTGTGTTATCAAACAAATTAATTTGCTGGTTGCCCTGGCAAAGATCCGTAAGCTTTACGCCAATTAAGCGGATAAGCATTCGCTTTTCGTAAAGCTTTTTAAACAACTCTTTTGCAATAGAAACAATTTGATGATCGAAAGCGGTGAGCGAAATCTTTTGCTGAATGGTATGTGTATCAAAATTTGAATAACGCAATTTAATGCAAACACAGCCCGCCACCTTTCCTTCTTTTCGTAACTGAAAACACACTTCTTCAACCATCCCCGCAATAACCTCATCCAGCATTTTAACATCAATGGTGTCTTTATTAAACGTCATTTCGCTGCTAATGGATTTGCGCTCGCTATAAGGTTCTACAATCGAAGTATCAATGCCGCGCGCTTTTTCCCATAAAGAAACGCCGCTCTTACCAAATACTTTTTGTAATAATTCTAATGGTACCTCGCGCAAGCCTTGTATGGTTGTAATACCCAATTGTTTTAACTGCTCGTTGGTTTTTGCGCCTACCATGGGTATCTTATCAACCGTTAATGGAGATAAGAACGGAAGCACGTCTTCTTGCGGCACATATTTTTCGCCATTGGGCTTGCTATGATCGGTTGCTATTTTTGAAACTGTTTTGTTAACCGACAAACCAAACGAGATGGGTAATCCGCTTTCTTTAATAATGGTTTGTCGGAGTTCTTTGACCCATTTAAGACAGTTAAAAAACTTGTCCATTCCTGTAAGGTCGATGTAGTGTTCGTCGATACTTGATTTTTCATATAGGGGTGATTTAGTTTCTATTATTTCGGTTACTATTTGGGAATATTTAGAATATACATCCATATCGGGTGTAATATAAATTCCCACATTATCCGGGCAAAGCATTTTTGCCTGCTTAATTGGCATGGCCGACCTTAAACCGTATTTGCGCGCCTCGTAACTGCAAGATGATATAACGCCGCGGTTGCTGGTACCGCCAATAATAAGCGGCTTGCCAACATAAGCGCTGTTACGCAGGCGTTCTACCGACACAAAAAAACTATCCAGATCTAAATGCGCGATTTGCCTTTGCATACTGTAAAGTTACTACATTAAGTAGCCGCTTATTGCTACGTTTTGTAGTATTTTGTTTGTTCTAAAAAGGATGGTTCTTGTATTTGCTTTTCTTTATATTTGACGCTGTGTTAATTTAGATCCATCAATGAAAAGCCTTGTTAAAATTTTTTTACTGTTTTTATTTTTAATACCTGGCCTTAGATCAATATCACAAAATATAGATTCGCTAAAGCGTGAGTTAAGAAAACAAAAGGCAGATACCCAAATAGTATTTATTTTGATAAAAATTGGCGATGGTTACAGCAATCTTAATAAAACGGATTCGGCACTTATTTATTTTAATGAAGCAATTTCAAAAGCGCAAAAAGCAACAGATAAAAAGTTTTTAGGAAGCGCTTATTATTACACAGGGCTGGCGTATTCAAACGCAGGTAAAGATGCTGCAGCAAGATATTACTTAAATAAAGCCGCACAGGTTTATTTGAAAATTAAACGCATATCTAAATTGGGCCGCGTATATAATTCTATTGGCGTTACCTATTATTACGAGGGAAAATATGATAGCGCTATTGTATATTATTTAAGAGCTGCAGAATATGCGCAAAAAAATAACGACTCAATAGTGGTTGCTCAATGTTACAACAACATCGGCATTATGTATGACATAAAAGGCGAAGTTGTAGCCTCGGTACAAAACTATATTAAAGCAATTAAAATTTACGAAGCCAATAAAAAAGAATCATTCTGTATAGGTCCATACCAGAACATAGCATTGGTATATTTAAATAATAAACAATATTCTGAATCTATCAAAAATCTGGAGTTTGCAAAAGAACTAGCCATTAAATATAAAGAGTATAAAACGCTTTGCAGAATATATAACTCCCTTGGTTCGGTGTTTGACGATCAGGGAAAAGCAATACAGGCCAACGCGCTTTTTAAAAAAGCATTAGCTCTTGCCGAACAGGAAAAAGACGAAGTGCTACGCGCGGTGTGTTTAAATAACCTGGGCGAGAACACCTCGCTTTTAAAAAAATATGATGAGGCCGAAAAGATTTTATTAGAATGTGTTGAATTAAAAAAGAAACTAAACAATCCGGTTAGCCTTGGCATTACCGAAATTTGTTTGGGCCAGGCCCTGGTGCACACCAAAAAATATACGCAAGCCACCAACGCATTTACAAGTGGCCTTTTAAAAGTTAAAGATGCCGGCTATCTTCAGTATCAAAAAATAGCATTGGAAGGCCTGGCGCTTTCTTACGAACGCTCAAAAAATTATAAAGACGCTTATTTAAATCTTGAGGCTTTTGTAAAGATTAATGATACTTTGTTAAAGGAATCTAACAATAAAATTATAAGCGAACTGCAAACCAAATATCAAAGTGATAAAAAAGAAACCGAGATACAATTGCTTACAAAGAACCAACAGCTTCAAAACGAAGAATTAAAAAGAAAACAGAACGAAATAAAATATGCATTAGGCGCAGGCGGCCTGATTTTTATTTTACTGATATTTGTTATTTTTAGCTGGAGAAATAAACAAAAAGCAAACAAAGCTCTGGCTGAAAAGAACGCCGAAATTCATTCTCAGAAAGAAATCATAGAAGAAAAACAGAAGGAAGTGATGGATAGTATTCGTTATGCTAAACGAATACAACAATCGTTATTGCCTACCGAAAAATATATTGCCAGAAATTTGAAAGAATTAAATAAAAAACCTTAATTTA
Organism: Chitinophaga pinensis; assembly: GCA_943369995.1. Taxonomy (GTDB): domain Bacteria; phylum Bacteroidota; class Bacteroidia; order B-17B0; family Aurantibacillaceae; genus Aurantibacillus. The sequence goes on along the minus strand of CALRPF020000030.1, from coordinate 36,225 downwards.
GAATCATGGAAACAGCAACAGCCTCTGAAACAAAAAACTTTTTTATTCTTTATAAACCAAAGGATATTGTAAGCGGCGATTTTTATTATGCACAATCGCATAAACCCGCGGGCAGCCAAAGCGAAATTTTTTATTTATGCACGGCGGATTGTACAGGGCACGGTGTTCCGGGTGCGCTAATGAGCATGGTGGGAATTTCGCGTTTAAACGAATCCATTATCGAAAAAAATCTTATTCATCCAAACGAGATCTTGGATAATATGCGTAAAGGTATTATTGCTTCCTTAAATCCTGAGGGTAGCGAAGAAGAAAGTAAAGATGGTATGGATTGCGTTTTATGTGCCTATGATTTTAAGAACATGACCATGGAGTTTGCCGCAGCAAACAATCCGCTTTGGTTAGTGCGCGATAAAAAAATTATTGAATATAAACCCGATAAAATGCCTGTTGGAAAATATCATGATGAAACAAAACCGTTTACGCTTCAAAAAGTAGATCTTCAAAAAGGAGATGTGGTTTATACTTTTACCGATGGTTTTGCCGATCAGTTTGGTGGCGCAAAAGGAAAAAAATTTAAATACAAACAATTGGGAGAGTTTTTATTGGCAAACGTTGATGAGCCAATGGAAAAACAAAAACAAAAGCTTCACGATGCTTTTGAGAACTGGAGAGGGCAGCTAGAGCAGGTAGACGATGTTTGCATTATTGGTGTAAAAATTTAAAAGTAAACAGAGTAACTCCTAACTGCAAAAAATAATGACAGGCGTTTGGTGCTTACGAAAACTGCGCCATCGACAGGAAGAGTTTAGTTTTTTTGCTTCGCGCACAAACAATTTTTTTTATTAGTTAGATTTTTAAATTTAAAATAAAGCCGACTGTTATAAAAACAGATCGGCTTTTTCCTTATAAACAACTTTATATTTATTTATCCGAATAAAGTACGTGGCCTTGCCTTGTTACAACTGTATAAAAGCTTAAGTAATGCCAGCGAAACCGCATTGTGATATCGTATTGCACACACCTGTTGTTTTCTACAACAACAAAAACACTTGATAATCCCCCAAAAAACTGCTTTGTTTCAACCGGAATATTATTGTAAAATAATTTTCCTTCTCCAAGAAGCGGCCTGTGCCCAATCTCTATTTTGTTAGTATCGTAAATAATGGTTTTCGATACATTCTCAAAACGCTCTATTATCAACTTAAACATGAAGCTTCGTTTTAACTATTTGTTAATCCAGTAACGATTTTATTTTTAATTTCATTTCAACCCGGCGGTTTAATCTGCGCCCTGCTTTAGTTTCATTTTCAGCCGTGGGTGTTGTTTCACCAAGGTTTCTTACAATTAAGCGCGCTTCGTTAATGTCTGACTGATTTTTAAAATAATAAGCAATAGCTGTAGTTCTTTTTTGTGATAGATAACTATTATATCTGGCAGTACCGTAACTATCTGTATGGCCAACTATTTCTACAACCATTTCAGGGTGTTCTTTTAATAGCTTTGTAAGGCGGTTCAATTCATAAACGGTAGATTTTGTAAGATTGGCTTTGTCAAAATCAAAAAACACCACGCTTGAAGACATTTCAGAATTTAAAATAGATTCTACTATACTTGTATCTTCATTTGCCCCCCCGGCCTCATCAATTCCAGCAAAAATAGTTGCCGGTATTTTTACTTCGCTTGTGTTTTTATAATGTTCAGGTAAAGTAAGCATGAACATGTCTAAATTTCCATCTCCATCTGCCTCTGAAGAAAAATAAATGTTACCATTTGAAACAGAAAAGAAAGACTGGTGACTATCGGTATTTACAACAGGACCTAAGTTTTTTGGCGTTGTCCATTTTTGCCACGAATCGTCTAAACGGCGCGTTACATAAATGTCATTTCCTCCGTAACCTTCAATGCCATCGGTTGTAAAATACAGAGTGCTATCGTCTGCCGCTAAAAATGGCGAAGATTCTGTGCCCCTTGTGTTTATTGTTGCCCCAAGGTTTACCGGTTTGCTCCAGGTATTATTTGTTTTTATAAAGCTTACGTAAAGATCGCGTTCGCCAAAGGTATTTTTGTTTTGCTCATAAGCTAATAACAATACTTTTTGGTTAGCCGATAAATGTGAGCCTGCCCAGTTAGTATGCTTCGTTGCACCCTCAATTTTAATTTCGGTAGGAAAACTCCAACCCTGGGCTGTTTTATGGCTTAAGGAAAGACCGTTTGCCATTTTACCGTTAGCTAAATACGAGTTGCCTAATAACAAAGTGTTTCCATCCGGCGAAATAGAGTTAATGTAGTTTGGATATTTATTGTTTAGAGGTGCACCAATGTTTTTAGCTTCGCCCCATGCCATTGTTGTTTCGTTCCATTCTGCATACCAGATATCTTCTTCATCTTTAACACCTGCAATATTGTTAGGATCCTGGTAACGACTAAAATAAAGGGTTTTACCGTCCGGCGAAACCAATGCGCCCAACTCTGGGTATTGGCTGTTTACCCCACCCTCTAATTTAGTTGGCTTCATGTATGATTTAATAAATGTAGAGCTGTTAAATAACTCAGAATAATTAACCGTGGTTGCGCCAACAGAAGGGCTATATTCCGAATCAAATTCTATTTCAATATTAGAAGCAAATTGGGCAAAATTAAACGCCGGGATAAGAAGTAAGCTTAGCAGTGTAAGGTTTGTTTTCATAATAGTGTTTTTACTTTGTTTAGTGTTTTTGTTAACGTAAAATTATGTGGTATAAAAAGGGATTAAAATCCTGAAGCAAAATCAAAACTACACATGTAAGATTTTTAAATAATTTGTAAAACCCCGTAAGGGCGGCAGTTCTTTGTGTTAAACTTCGTATCTTTACGCTGCATGCGCATATTACTTACAACACTTAACGCTAAATACATTCACACAAATCTTGCAATAAGATTATTGTATGAATTAAATTGCGAACACAAGGGCCTTGAGTGGAAAGAATTTACTATTAAAGAACCTAAAGACGACGTTGCCGTAGAATGCGCTGCTTTTGATGTGGTTGCTTTTAGTTGCTATATCTGGAATATTACACAAACATTAGAAGTAGTAAAAAAAATAAAGGCGCTTAACCCGAAGGTAAAAATATTATTAGGCGGACCCGAAGTGAGTTACGAATACGAAGAAGTAATTGCGATAGCTGAAGTTGATTATATTATAATAGGCGAGGGCGAAACACCATTTAGAGAATTTATTAATTCGTTTCCAAACGTTGAGCATGTGCCAAGCCTTGTAAGAAAAAAAGACGGAAAGGTTTTAGTAAATCCGCAGGCGCCAATGTTTGATCTTAAACAGTTTGAGAACAGCATGCCCTACCGGTTTGATGATGTTGAATCGTTGGGCAATAAAGTTTTGTATATAGAAACATCGCGCGGTTGTCCTTATAAGTGTGAATTTTGTTTGGCCAGTCTTGATAATAAAGTGCGTTATTTACCAAACGCCAGTATTAAAGCAACCTTGTTGTTTATGATGCAACACGGTAAAGTGGTAAAGTTCTTAGATCGCACCTTTAACATAAAGCGCGATTTTACAATTGATATCTTTAAATTTATTTTAGAGAATCACCGGCCACAAAATGTTTTTCAGTTCGAGATAACCGCAGACATCTTACATCCTGATATTATAAAATTCATTCATGAGTTTGTGCCAAAAGGATTATTTCGTTTTGAAATAGGAATTCAAACCGTAAACCAAAAAGCAAACTTGCAGGTAAGCCGCAAACAAAGTTTTGAAAAAACAAAAAGCATCATTCAGCAACTCGATTATAAAATCGAAATGCATTTGGATCTTATTGTTGGTTTGGCTTTGGATGAATGGGACGACATTAAATACAGCATAGAAGAGGTGTTTAAATTATTTGCGCCCGAAATGCAGCTTGGTTTTTTAAAGTTCTTAAAAGGCACGCCCGTGCGTGATAAGTATAAAGAACACGGTTTTGTATTCGACCCAATGCCGCCTTATCAAATTATTGAAAGCAATTATTTATCAAAACAACAACTGGCAGATATTGTAAAATTAGAGCACGCTTTAGAAATTTACTGGAATGGTAAAAAGGCCGTTAACACTTTAAAATATGTTGCCACGCATTATAGCATCTTTGATTTTTTATTAGGTTTAGGAATACATTTTGGAACGCAACGCGATTATCACAAATATTCGTTAACCGATGTGTTTGATATCATCACACAATATGTAGAAAAAAATCACGTTAATGATAACGTACTTAAACAATTAATTGCGGTTGATTATTATTTGCATTTTAAAGTAAAACCAAAAGAATTATTTTTAGAAGAAATTGGCCACAGCGAAAAATTTAAATTAATAGAACAACGTAAATTAAATCATCACAAATACCGTTATGTTATTTTGCCTTTGAACTTTGATTATAATATTTTTTCTGTCGAAAACAAGATAAAACAGGAAGATCACAATCTTGTTATTCAGTATAACGGAACCACTAAAGCAGAGATAGTATAAACCTATTCCCTTTTTTTTAAAAGGGAATAGGAGAATCAATCTAATTTACCTTCGCACTATCAATTGCGGAACTATCGTTCCGGCCGCCATGATGACTATTGTTCATTTTATCGCAATGCTTGTACATGCCATGGTCGCCGCAATGGCGCGGCCCAGCAAAGCCAATTAAGCTTCCTACGGTTAATGCCATACTGGCAATGAACACAGTTATTTTTGTTCCTCTTTTCATATCTAATATTTTAAATTAGTTAAACGTTTGTTGTTTTGTCTTCTTTATTTTTTACATCGCGATCTTCGCTATTGCAATTATTCGGATCCCATTTCGAATTCCAGCCACAACGGTTGCCGTATTTTTGAGTAAATGCAGCGCGCTGCTCTTCACTCATGTTTTTATATTTATGAGCATAGGCGTATTGCCAGTATTGGTGGTGCCTTCGCCCACCCATTAGGCGGAAGATGGCTTTAATTAATAAGAAGAAAACGAGCACTTTTATAAGTAAAAAAGGCATCATAAATATGGCTACACCGGCTAAAACGCCCGCCAACACTGTTTTTAAGATTTGTTTTATCATTTTGTTTTATTTTTTGATTTATGGTGAAGTGATCTTTGATCTACTTCACCTGGTTTATTTTTTGACCACTTAAAGCGCTATTAAGGGGCCGTTATATTATAGCAGACGAACGACTTTTTGTTTTACTTTAATTTTTTGAAATTTTTTTAGTAAACATAGATTAAGGTCCTTCTTATTTTGAGAAGGATTTAGGAGGAGGCGGAATTCTGTAACTATCTGCGTCCACACTTTTCTCTCCACTCGTTCTTAAATTTTTCGCGTTCTTCTTCGCTCATGTTCATCATTTTTTGTTTCCATGGTGGCACACCCCTATAGCCACTGCCACCGCGGCCTTTATAACCGCCAAACAAAATGCGGCATAAAATTAATAAGCCAATTGCTTTTAAATAGGTTAATGTTCCAACAGCCGGAATTACCGAAGGCAAAATGTTGTTCCATAAAAACATAACAACGTAACCTGCACCAAAAATAAATGCTGCGGCTATTAACGAAAAAAAGAAGTATTTTCTTTTGTGTTTAAATTCTGAGTTCATAATTATTGTATTAAAAATTTAAAAAATCTTTATATAAATTGTTTAGTCGCTCACGTAAAAATTTTACTGCGTAGCCTTTACGCGAAATAATTGTTTTAATGTTTTCGCCGCTTTCATCTGCAATTTGCTGTAAGGTTTTGTCTTCCAGCTCGCTTTGTATAAAAGCCTCCCGCTGCTTATTGGGTAGTTCTTCCAACGCAGCCATTAACTCTTCCCAAAACATTTTGTTGAAAAAAGAATCTTCAGGAGTTTGATGATCTGCTAAAAGAATTTCCTTAAAATTAATTTCACCTTCTTCGTTTTCGTAAGAACGATCTTCTAAATTTTCTGTTTTCTTTTTTCTGAAACGGTCGGTAATTTTATTTTTTGCAACACGATATAACCAACCACTAACACTTTCAATTGCTTCCACCTCATCTAAATTGCTGTATTGATACCAAACATCCTGCAAAATATCTTCAGCATCTTCGTCTGTACTAACTTTAGCCCGAATAAACCCCAGCAGCTGTTTACCATATTGGCCAACTGTTTGAATGATGTTCTGGTTTTTCCCGGTCATTATGAGCTCAAGATCGTTTTGCATTAGTATAGCAGACGAATGAGGTTTAAAATTACTTTAAATGGAAGGGCAAATAAAACGACTTTACGCGGGCCTGACGTTTTTGTCGGTGAAGATGAACTTCTTGGGCGCGAGTTGCGGATTAAATTCCTAACTCTTTTGCGTGGCTTGATGATTTAGGTGGATTCCAGGCGTCTTTATAAGAGCGTTTAAAAAAGAACTCTTGCACATAAGCCACCGACCTTACCAAACGAAGATAATAGCCGAAATAAATAACCATTAAAGGTAAATAAGGAATAAAATAAATAACCGGCGCGTTCTTCCTGTTCCTGAATAAAGAGAAGATAAGGAACTTTAAAAAATTATTTATAGTATAAAGCAAAATGTTGAAAGGAAAGATGAACCACAATAAGGATGTATAATGCATAACCATATCCACTAAATACAACCACCATTTTATATTTAGTAATAAATTGTAAGTAATATTTTCTGCACTTGAAACGAAATTAGAAAAACTGAAAGTGGCGTTTGGGTAAAACACATCACGGTGTTTTCTTACACGGAAGCGAATAATAGATTTATCCCAACGTAGCCGTTGTTTCACCAATTTTTTAAATGTATTTGGAACGCTTGTTTGGCAAATGGCTTCTGGCTCAAAAACTATCCGGTAGCCAAGCTTTCTTAATTTAACAGTAATGTCGCCGTCTAAACCGGGGCCAATATCCCAGCCGCCTACGCGATCTAAAGCTTCGCGTCTAAAAGCACCAAATGCGCCTGATACAACGCGATAAATTCCTAAAGCACTCGAAGTGATACGCCCAACTGAAATTGTATCAGAATATTCAATGGCTTGTAAGGTAGTACATAAATTCTCACGGTAATTTCGCACTAAAATATTTCCACCAACGGAGCCAACATTATCATCTAAATAAAAAGGAATGATGATTTTTTCCAAAGCATCGTTGTCATAACTGCAGTCAGCATCCAAATGCACTATAATAGAGCCTTTAGAAAAACGATAACCTAAGTTTGCGGCAGAAGCTTTTCCACCACGCACGTCGTTTCTTAAAAAAAGATCGATAAAACCATTTTTTTGTAAGCTCTTACAAATGCGTTCGGTATCGTCATCCGATCCATCATCAATGACAATAAATTCAAAATTTTTATAAGATTGCTCCTTTAAAGAATTGGCTAATTTGTAAATGTGCAGGCCTTCATTTTTCCCCGGCACAATAACCGATACAAGAGGTCTTTCAATAAACAATCTTCTACGCGCGTTGGCATATAATTTTTTACGAACAGGTTCTCTTATTTTCCAAACAATAACAACAAACAATTCGAAAAGAAAGAAACGTGCGAATTCAAAAAACACAAAAAACCAAAATATGCGCAATAATTTTAGCGGACCAACGGTGGTAATGTAATTTATAAATTCGTCAAAGGCGTCTATCATCCCTTCTCTACTATTTCTTTAATTAACTGATGAAGCTGTTTGTCGAACGACTGCTCTTTGCTTAATATTACAGTTTGTGTAAACACATTCAAATCAAAGCCCTCAAAATTATTTGATACCAATTCCTTTAACTTTGCAGTGATGCTTGATACCATTAATTCTGCATTCGCTAAAGGCACATCGTTAATACAAACGCTTAGCACAGACGGGTTATTAATGCAAATAAAATCGGCAGGGGTAATATTATCCCGCACAACATTTACAAATTCGGCAAGTAATTCACGCTCTTTTGATTTACCGATCTTACGATACAGATCAAAAATATTTTCGATATAAATTATTACAACGTTAGCATTTAACAAAGCGTTATTTTTTATACGCTCTTGCTCATAATGCATCATGGTGGCAAATGTTTTTAAATTAACCGTGCCAAATATTTCGTTGCTTAGCTGGAAATCTGATGCAGAAATTCCACCCACGGCTGCCGTTCTGCCTTTTTTAGTTAATTTATAAACGTTAATGTTCTTTGACAATAAGAATTGAACATCGGTGTCTGTTTTGCAATGCGCGCATTTTGCTTTTACCAAATAATCCTGAAAAACCTCGTTACAGTTTTGGCAGTGATTGATAATAGAGGGCTTATCATAATCGACACCTATATGCCTTAAATTTTTTGTACACTTGGGGCAATTTAAAACGGTATCTACATTGTTTTTAAAATCGCTTATCGCCCCAATGTATCCACATGGAAAATGATGTACCAGATCTTCAGAACGCATGTTGGCAGAATCGCAATTTGGGCAAATTTCGCGATACGATAAATGTCCGTTCTTACAATTACTACATAAATATACGCGATCTAAAAAATCAGGCCAGATTAAATTTTCCTTTTCGGCCCATTCTAATAACTCTAAAACTTTTGCTTCTTCAAAAGTTTCAAAATTTACAGAAACAGTTGGATAACAATAACCAATGGAAGAAAGAATATCGGGATAAGGGGTAAACGTATTTGTTTCGCGCGTAAACATAAAGTTCAACACTTTTTTAAACAATTGTATCTCAAATGAATTAGACGAAGAGCTTTCGAGTTGCGCTGTTTTTAAATTGATCTGATTAATGTCGTTGATAGTTTCGGGGATCTGATCAAAAGAAATAATAATGCCATCAATTAGTTCTTTTAACAAAGGATCTTCGTTGGCCTTGCTGTTTATTAAAAAAATGGGTTTTAAATAGAATTCAATATTTGAGTGACTTCTGAATTTTTTTAGAATGATACGCGCAAATTCAATATCGCGTGCATCTAGAATAACAGCATCATATTTACCAAGCGTTTCTATTTTTAACGAGCTAAAACTTTCGATATAATAAAATGTTTTATTCGAAAAATTTAAAACGTTATCGTGGAACTCAAATTTATTTTTTACTAATGTCTCCATTGTAATTAAAGTTTTAGTTTAGAAATATCTACACTCATTTTGTAGAACGTTTTCCATTTTTTTATTTCCAAAGAATCTACCGGATAAATATCTGCGGCAATACTTCTTGTGGTGGGCTCATACTTTTTCTGAAACTCTTCTGGCAAAGTATAGGTGGCAATATAAAAGCGCTTTAAAATTCCTTTACTAACCGTCCCATCCGGAAACTCTATGGAGAACAAGTCTCCTTCTTTAAAATGACGTAGATCTTCTTGCTCAAAGTAGGCTTTTATATAGGCGGGCTCAGCTTCATGAAGCGCCATTATTTCTTCACTTTTCAACGCTGTTTCGTAGGTGTGAATGTAAATGCGCGTGGCAATACCGCTCATAGGCGATTTAAAATATTTTGCCTGCGTTAAAAGCTCTTCGCTAAAATCTAATTTTTCTACCCCCTGTTTATCGCCTGCGGCGCCACCACCTTTTTTAGTGCGAATATTAACACCATTAATTTTTCTTGATTTTTTAGACGGCCCCAGGCTTTTCATTAAGCTGTTAAGCTCTTTATTTTCTTTTTCGAGCTTTTTATTTTGAACATGAAGGTTTACCATTTCGTTTTGAATATATTCTAAACGTGTTTTTGGCAAAACATCTAAAATAACTTCGTTCGAAATTCTTTTTATTTCTTTTTTATAACCGTTAATCAAATTCTCGTTTTCAGAAATGTCAATATTGTTTAAAGCAATTTTTTTCTTTAAAGCATAAATTTCTTTTACCCACCAATCGTCGCGAGAACCGCCTTCAATGGAGCCAATATTAACAGATTGCGCATAAGAAGAGTTTCCGCTAATGTCATCATCTCTATCTAAAGCGTAAGAAAAAAGCGTATCATTCTGTTCAATTCTATCGCCCTCTTTTACATAAAACTCAATTATCCGCGCATCGTCTGTTAAACGAATACGGGTGCTTTCAATAATTACGTGACCATAAGCGTGAATAAATAAATATTTTGTTACAATATAATAAATTACAAAAATAAGGAACAAACCAAGTAGACCCAGGTATAAGATCCTGTCCCAGTTACGCTGCTTCTTTACTTTTTGTTCATTAACAACTCTTATTAATGCTTTGTTCCTTTGAAAGTTTACACTTTTCATTTTACTTTTCGTCCTTCACGTTAATACTTGTGTTATCAAATTTAATGAGATCATCCAAATCGTGATAAGCTGTTTTTTCAAAACCTAGTTTTTTAAACAGCTGATCCATTTCTGTTCTGTTATCAAAATCTTTTGTACGTAAAGCTAAAACACATTTCGTCTTTAAAATCGCTTTTTCTTCAGTGGTTTTTTTTGCGATAAAATCTACATCTACATTTTCGTAAGCCATTAAATAAACGGTGTTACACACTTTATTTAATTCTTCCAACACATTTTCAGGATAGCTTAACGGAATAGAAACCGACAACTCCAACTTATTATCGTCTGCAAATTTTTTTGCTTGTTTAACAATTGCAACGTAATTTTCAAAAGCTTTTTCTTTATTCTCTTTAAAATCTTTTAATGTGTGTGGCTCCAGATCCAAATGAATTCCTTTTACAAACGAAAGGTTCATGGTGTTCTTCAAAGTGTCTAAATAACCAGCAAGACCAGAGCTTAATAATTTGTTGCTGCCAAGCATTAAATGAATTTTTGATGTATAGTTCTTAGAAATAAATTCAGAAACCTGTTGTGTATAAACCTTTGTAGTGTTATAAGAAATTAATATCGGGTTAAACTCATTTACCTTACAATACTCGTTAATTACCGTTTGCGAATGGTTTTTAAAGGCATCGCTCCAAACATACACAGCTTTAAAAGGCGGATTTGATGCGCTGATGTTGAGGTTGTTTAAGTTTAAAGGTTTTGTATATTCGGTTGTGCTTACGTTTGGCAGTTTTGTTTTTAGCGTTAACAATATCTTGTACATATCTTGTTTTAGATCCAAGAGCTCAATAGCGTTGCTCCAGTAATCATCCAAAATAAAAAGAGCCGTGTTTGGATTGAATTCCATATCGTTAAGATCATTCTTTACACGCTCTGTGCGTAGTAATTCTAAAAACACTAAACGTTTGTGATATAGATTTTTAAATTGCTTTAATTTATATTGGTATTCGTAATAATAATTTAAAAGATTTATTTGTATGTCGTGATTAATTACTTCTTCTTTTTGATTTATGATTTGGCCTTGAATGGTATAATATTCTCTTTTTTCTTTTTGATTAAAAGTTAATGGTACGGATAAATTCATACCCAAAGACAGAAATGAGCGGTTGGGGGGCCCGCCGTCATAAACATCATAATAACTGTAGCGTGCGTAAGTGCTAAGGCTAATGTCGTTTATAAACGAAGATCTTAGCTTAGCAATTTCACTATTATGAAGCATAACCGAAGTATCAACGGGGTTTACGTTGGCACTTTGAAAGATCTTAGCAAGATCAAGATCTAAAATCGGAAGATCGAAATCAAAGTTTGACCTGTTAGCTAATTGTACCTTGTTGTAGTTCCCGTATACATTATACTGAGCATTTATATCTGTGGTGTTTTGTATCGCCTTTAAATAATCATCTTTTGTAATGTGTTTTATCGACCATAATTTTTCTACCGTTAGGGTTTGTTCGTCGTTCAGTTTTTTTCGCGCATTTAAGATGTCAATTTTCTTTTCATTAAAATGGCGGATTATTTGTTCAGTATTTTTCGCCGTAAAAGCGTTTAAGTTACTTGTATATTGTTTTTTTGCAAGAGCCTCTGCTTCTAATTTTAATATTTTATTTTTTGTACGGCTTTCGTAAAAACCACTTTTTAAAATGTCCCATTCAAAGCCTGTAATAGCACGGCGCTTAAACACGACCACCTCGAGTGGATCGGCAACGGGCGAGTTAAAATTTTCCTGATAACTTAAAGTATATTTTAAACCAAAGTCTTTTTTGTTTATGCGTTGCAATAAATAATTCTGACGCAATAACATTTCTTTTTGAAGATAAATGCCCGAATCACTAATAACCTTAAACGGTTCGGCCTTTAATGTTAACGAAGAATCTACAATGTAGGTATCAAAAGTTTTTGTATTAGATGCTTCCCAAATTGAGGTTAAAACTTTTATATAGCCCGAAACTAATTCGTCTTTATTGTTTTCCTGCGCTGGTGTAAATACAAGCGAGCAGAAAAAAAACAAAAAGCAATAGCTAGTCCGTTTCAGAACTAAATTCATCGAAGGCATATAAGCTTTAAAATAGGCGTTAAAGATAGTCTTTTTTTCTAATTAGCTATTAATCAAAAAATTATATTAACACTATTTCTTACCGGTTTTTAGTTTAATTTTCGTTCGTCGAAAACGACGGTTTAGATGGATCAGCGGTAAAACGCAGAAAAACAGATTAAATGACCGTTTTTAAAGCAAAAAAATTAATTTTACAAAAAAACAAAATCACATGGCCAATATATTTGAATTTAATGGATACAAACCAGTTGTTGACCGCAGCGCTTTTGTTCATCCAAACGCTACGGTTACAGGAAACGTAATTATTGGGAAAGATGTTTATATTGGTCCTGGAGCCGCAATACGCGGCGATTGGGGGCAAATAATTATTGAAGATGGCTGCAATGTGCAGGAAAATTGCACTATTCATATGTTTCCGGGCACAACCGTTTTGTTAAAAGAAGGCGCACATATTGGTCATGGAGCAATTATTCATGGCGCAACCATCGGAAAAAATGTTCTGGTGGGAATGAATAGTGTAGTAATGGATAATGTTACGATAGGCGATGAGTGTATTATTGGCGCATTATCTTTTGTTGCTGCAGAAACAATAATTGAGAAAAGAAAAGTAGTAGTAGGCAATCCTGCTAAGCCTGTAAAAGATGTGAGCGATGAAATGATTGCCTGGAAAACTAAAGGCACAAAATTATACCAGCAATTACCTTCTGAATGTCATGCTACTTTAAAAGCCTGCGAGCCATTAACCCGCATTCCCGCGTTCAGGCCGCAACAGCAGGATGAATATAAAACGTGGCAAAAGGAAAAAACCAAAAAGGAAAAATAAAAAGCAACAACACATTACACATGTTTCGCAGAAGTAAAACAACACACATTGTTTTTTTAAAGCGTATTTTTTATTGAGAGAGATTAGTATTTTAATTCGTTTTTTTCGTAAAAATTAGTAGCTTTAAAGTTCCTTAATTACTAAAATATGGCTAAAACTAAATCTATATTAAACAAAAAGTCTACCGATTTTTTATATGAATATTTAAATAATGCATCCCCAACAGGTTTTGAAAGTTCCGGACAAAAGATTTGGCTGGATTACCTTAAGCCATATATTGATGAATACTTTGTTGACACCTATGGCACAGCTGTTGGTGTTATAAATCCAAAGGCGGAATACAAAGTAGTTATTGAAGCGCATGCAGATGAAATAAGCTGGTTTGTGCATTACATTACAAAAGACGGATTTATTTACCTGCGTCGTAATGGCGGAAGCGATCACCAGATTGCGCCTTCAAAGCGCGTTAACATTCATACAGAAAAGGGAATAGTAAAAGCAGTATTTGGCTGGCCGGCAATTCATGTGCGCGATGCCGCGAAAGAAGAAACGCCAACTTTAAAGAATATATTTTTAGACCTGGGATGTAAATCTGATAAAGAAGTAGAAGCTTTAGGAGTACATGTTGGTTGCGTAATTACTTACGAAGATGAATTAATGGAGTTGAACGACCGCTATTACGTTGGCCGCGCATTGGATAACAGAATAGGCGGTTTTATGATCGCAGAAGTGGCCCGCATGATAAAAGAAAATAAAGACAAATTACCTTTTGGTTTGTATATTGTAAATGCGGTGCAGGAAGAAGTTGGATTGAATGGCGCAACCATGATAGCAAGAAAAATAAACCCAAATGTTGCTATTGTTACTGATGTTTGCCATGATACACAAACGCCAATGATGAGCAAAATTGTAAGTGGAGATCTTTCTTGCGGCGGCGGTCCGGTGTTAAGTTACGCGCCGGCAGTACAAAATAATTTATTAAAATTAATTGTTGATGCCGCTAAGAAAAACAAAATTACTTTTCAGCGCCAGGCTGCGTCGCGCGCTACAGGAACTGATACCGATGCGTTTGCTTACGCAACTGACGGTATTGCCTCTGCGTTAATTTCTTTACCGTTGCGCTACATGCACACAACGGTAGAAACGGTTCATAAGCAGGATGTAGAAGAAGTGATCAAATTAATTTATCACAGCGTAAAAGCAATTAAGAATAACCAGGATTTTAGATACCTTAAATAAGGATCTATAATAAATGACAAAGGATGAAAGACAAAAATCTTTGATCCTAAATCTTTAATTTTTAATCAAAAAATAAAATGGCCATACTCGGCTCCATAATAAAACAAGCCATAACCATTCGTGGAAGAATTCCTGCGCGTAAAAATGTTTATAAGCAACAAATAAAACAACTTAATAAACTTTTAAGCAAAGCGCAATTTACATCCTTCGGTTCGCAATACGATTTTAGTGAAATACTATTAAGCAAAGATCCAATTTCTGCATTTAAAAATAAAGTACCTATTTACGATTACCAATCTATTTTTGAGTTGTGGTGGTATCGTGCTTTACAAGGCGAGAAAGACGTTTGCTGGCCGGGAAAAATAAATTATTTTGCCTTAAGCTCCGGCACTTCCGAATCTGCCAGTAAACACATTCCCGTTACAAAAGACATGATAAAGGCCATACAAAAGGGAACTATGAAGCAGATCCTTTCTACCAAACATTTTGATTTTTCGGAAGAACAATATGAATCAGAAGCGTTATTTGTTGGTGGAAGTACTAATTTAAATTATAATGGCACTTATTTTAGCGGCGACTTAAGCGGTATTACAACAGGTACACAACCGCGATGGTTTCAGAATTTTACATTGCCGGGTCCTGAGATCCGGTCGCAAACAAACTGGGAGAAAAAATTAGAAGACCTGGTGTTGAACGCAAAAAAATGGAATGTAGGTTTTATTTGTGGTGTGCCAGCCTGGATCCAGATATTATTTGAGCGCATCATAAAACATTATAATGTAAAAACCATTCACGATGTTTGGCCAAATCTTGCTGTTTTCGTTCATGGAGGCGTTTCGGTACAGCCGTATAAGAACAGCATTAACGCGCTGTGCGCAAAGCAATTAATTTTTTTAGACACCTACATGGCTTCCGAAGGCTTTATTGCTTACCAGGAGAGGCCCAACGAACAACAGAGCATGAAGTTATTGACAGATAACTCGATGTTCTTCGAATTTGTTCCGTTCAACGAAGAGAACTTTGATGGTGATGGAAATGTAAAACCAAACGCAAAGGCGCTCGATATTACGGAAGTAAAATTAAACCAGGATTATGCATTGCTAATAACAAATTGCGCCGGCGCCTGGAGGTATTTAATTGGAGATACAGTTAAGTTTACCGATCTAAAACGCTGTGAAATTATTGTTACCGGTCGTACCAAACATTTTTTAAGTTTGTGCGGCGAGCATTTAAGCGTAGATAATATGAACAAGGCAATTAAGTTAACGGCTAAAGACCTTGATCTTAACATCAATGAATATTGTGTAGTTGGTAAACCAAACAAAGGCTTGTTTGCGCATCACTGGTATGTTGGTGTGGATAAAAAGGTAGAAGCGAAAGTTGTAACAGAAAAGCTGGATGAGTATTTAAAACAATTAAATGATGATTATGCAACAGAACGCAAACATGCTCTAAACGATGTGTATGTAACGATTTTACCTAACCAGGCCTTTATCGATTTTTTAGCAAGCAAAAACAAACTCGGTGGACAAAGCAAATTTCCACGCGTTTTAAAAGGCAAGCAATTAAACGAATGGCTGGCTTTTTTAGAAAACCAAAAAAAATAATTTTTGATACTTAGTTTAATATATCAAACCTTTATTATTGTTTTATTGCTTACCTTTTCATTTGGGCCGGCTTTTTTTGCATTAATAAATACCGGCATTCGCTATGGTTATAAACCGGGGTCGTTATTGGCTATAGGCGTTGTGCTAAGCGACTTTATTGTATGCATCCTTATTATTTTTTTAGTACACTATGGCGCCACTAACTTTATACAGGACGAAAAAAGTCAGCGCTTTATGGGCATCCTTGCAGGAATTATTCTGATCATTTTTGGAGCCTTGCATTTTAGAGAACCGGTAGAAAACACTAAAGATGCAAGTATCGAAATAAAGGCGCCTTCAACAGGAACTATGATCTTTAAAGGCTTTTTCCTGAACAGCTTAAACCCCGCCGTTTGGTTATTATGGTTGGGTAACGTTACGGCAGTGAGTAAAACGTTATACTATTCTATTTTAAACATGATAATTTATTTTAGCATTACACTTGGTTTGGTTCTTTTGGTAGAATTAGGAAAGGTTTCTGCTGCAGGTAAACTCAAACAAGTTTTAACACCTAAAACCATGCGCGCGGTAAATATTATCACCGGCAGCCTATTGGTAATATTTGGAGTTGTACTTATATATAATCATTTTTTTGATCACGCGTAATGACAGAAGAAGAACTGCAAAAATTTAAAGAAAAAATTGTTGAGACCACCACTTTCCCAAGTGTTTACATGTTTAAATTTATTGTACCAAGCGAGAACAGAAGTATAGCGCTTGTTGAAAATTTGTTTGAACCAGAAACAGATATTCATACAAAAGAAAGTGGTAGTGGAAAATATACGAGCATTACCGGTATGCAGGTAGTTGTAAACGTGGATGAGATAATGGAAGTATATAAAAAAGCTTCCCAAATAAAAGGGATCATGTTTTTATAAACGCGGTTAATGCAAAGTAAATTAATATCAAAAGATCTTGAAGTAACCATAAATTATTTTGGTGCTGAGGTGTGTAGCGTTAAAAACAAAGAGGGTGTTGAGTTTATCTGGCAGGCCCAAAAAGATGTGTGGGCAAGACACGCGCCGGTTCTGTTTCCAATTGTTGGGAAACTAAAAGACAATTTTTTTATTTACGAAGAAATGAAATACGAATTGCCCCAACACGGTTTTGCGCGCGACATGGAGTTTGATCTTCTCGAAAAAAGCGAAACAACACTTACATTTCAGCTCCAATCAAACCACGAAAAACGCACAAAATTTCCTTTCGATTTTTTTTTTCAAATTAAGTATACTTTAGAAGGCAACACGCTATATACTGAGTATACAATCAAAAACCCATCCAACAAGTCGATTTTTGCTAGCGTTGGCGCACACCCAGGCTTTAATTGCCCATTATTACCGACCGAAAAATTTGAAGATTATTATTTAGAATTCGAAAAAGGCAAACTCTTCACAACAAAATTAAACAACGGTTTGCGAACTGACGCAAAATCCCCACTTGAAGTAAAAGGCAATAAGCTTTTTCTAACAAAAGAACTATTTGAAAATGATGCGCTTGTATTTGAGGATAATCAAATTAACAGCATTAGTTTATGTTCTTCAAAGTCAAATTACAAAATCACCCTTCAATGTAAAGGCTGGCCATATATTGGCATCTGGACAAAAAAGGGAAATACCCAATTTGTTTGTTTAGAGCCGTGGTATGGCATCGCTGATCACGAAAAATCAAGCAATGAATTGTCTAAAAAAGAGGGAATTATTCAAATTGGTCCTGATAAAGCGTTTACGGCCCAATTTTCTCTTATTTTTAGTTAATTGCCTATTTTTCAGGCTATCTTTGCTGCCATTTTCTATGAAAAACAAAGAAAAATCCCTATTTTCGCATTCCAAAATTTTAAAGAAATGAATATTACCAAGAAAGATATTGATAGTTTGAATGCAGAGATTGCAATTTCTGTTACACCTGCAGATTACGAAACTAAAGTTACCGATGCTTTAAAAAAAGCGCAAAAACAAATTTCTATGCCGGGTTTTAGGCCGGGTAAAGTACCTGTAGGTTTAGTTAAAAAGCAATATGGTACACAGATCTTAGTAGATGAGCTTAACAAATTATTAGATTCTACAATTTATAATTATATACAGGAAAATAATATCGAAATCCTCGGTAATCCATTGCCAAAAGAACAAGCAGGAGTTGATTTCGAAAACCAAAAAGATTTTGATTTCGTTTACCAAATTGGTTTAGCACCAAAATTTAATATTGATCTAAACGATAAACAAACGTTCACTTACAAAACTGTTAAGATAGACGACGAGTTGGTAGAAAAATACGTGAAAGACGTTCGTCGTAATTTTGGCAAGCCTTTAAATCCTGAAATTGCTGGAGAAAAAGATGTTGTGTTTGTTGACATTAATGAATTGGATGAAAGTGGAAACATTAAGCCGGGTGGAATTTTTAAAAGCACAAGCATAAGCTATGAGCGTTTAAAAAACGAAACGGCAAAATCAAAAATTTTAGGAATTAAAAAAGAAGATAAAATTGTAATCAACGTGAATGAACTTTATGATAACGCTTTAGATAAAAGTGTTTCCTTAGGCGTTGATAAAGAAACCGCAGAAACTTTAAATTGTAACTTACAATTGATCGTTAAGAACATAGCGCGTTTAGAAGATGCAGACCTTAACCAGGAATTATTTGATAAAGTTTACGGCGAGGGAAAAATTACAAGCGAAGAAGAATTCAGAAATAAAATTCGTGAAGAATTAGGATTGATGTTTAATGCTGACGCTGATAAATTTTTAAGAACAGAAGTTGAGAATAGTTTAGTTGATAAAACAAACATTCAGTTACCGGATGATTTCTTAAAGCGTTGGTTAATGATGGCTAACGAAAAGCCAATTACACAAGAAGAATTAGAAAAGGATTATCCAAACTATTCTAAATCTATGAAATGGAAATTGATTGAGAACAAGATCATTAAGGATAACGAAATTAAAGTTGACGCGAACGAAGCCAAGGATGAAGCAAAAGCTTTTATTAAAAGTGAATACGCGCGTTACGGGCAACAAGCTACTGAAGATGATTTAGAGAAAATTTCTAAAGATATTTTAAGCAAAGAAAAAGAAGCACAACGTATTTTCGAAAATCTTTACAGCAAAAAAGTATTAGATCTTATTAAAGAAAAATGTACGCTACAAACTAAAGAAGTTAGCTACGAAGATTTCTTTAAAGCATAAAACACTGTTATCTGGGCGAATGAGAGATTTGTATTTAGATTCCTCCTATTGTCGGAAATACAAATAGTATTAAAAGAGCCGCTCTAAAACTTAGGGCGGCTCTTTTGTTTTAGGGAGTTTAAATTATTTATTGTACACTTTAAAAATAACCCTACGGTTTTGCAAGTGCATATAATTATCACACTCTTTTCCTTTACCACAGTCGTTAACTAAATTACTATCACCTTTGCCGGTTGTGTATTTTAGTTGCGAGCGCTTTACATCTGCTTTAGCAAGGTATTTTTTTACAGATTTAGCACGATTTGCCGAAAGGATTCTGTTATGGTTCTCAGACCCACGCGAATCTGTATATCCAATAATTTCTACTGCAAGACCCGGATGTTTTTTTAATACTTCGGTGTTTGTTCTTAAAATTTCTTCAGCCTCTGTTGTTAAACTACTTTTATCGAAATTAAAAAGAATAGGGTTGGTGTTAAAGCCAAGCGCTTGTAATTGTTCTGTACTTAACTCGCCTTTTACTTTATTTAAATCAACAGGTGTAACAGCTGCTAACGTTGTATTCGTAACTGTTGTTGAGGTATCTGCTTTTATTTTTTCGAATTTGTTTTCAATGCTGTTACAAACAACCAATGGCGATAAGCAGGTATCACAATAAGCAATAACTTTTGATGAAACGGAGTAATTACCAGTGTGTTTGTAATCATAATTTAAAACAGCGGCCTGGTCTGCAACAACATTTCCATTTACTTTCCACTCGTAAGAAAGCACTTTATAATTTTCGGGAATCTTTACTTCTATTTTATTTTTAAGATCCGTGGCGTCTTCATCAATAATGCTTAGAGAGAATAAAGTTGTTTTTTCCAATGGACATTCTTTATTTAAATTATTTAGATAATTAATTTTATAAATATCCATATCGCCAAAACCACCGTTGCGCGAAGAAGAAAAATAGGCAACCGATTTTTGACTATCCTGTACCATAAAAATATCATGACCGGCAGAATTAATAGGCTGGCCAAGATTTTCGGGCTTGCCCCACTTTCCATCAATAAATTCGCTTTTATAAATGTCGTAATTGCCATAACCCTCATGCCCCTTACTTGCAAAATACATGGTCTTTCCGTCGTCTGTAATAAAAGGGGCGTCTTCATCAAAAGAAGTGTTTATAGATGCGCCAAGATTTTCAGGCTTGCTCCACTCTCCTTCTTTAATTTTTTTGGCGCTGTAAATATCTATCCCTCCAAGGCCGCCGTCTGCTTCGCTTGTAAAATAAAGCGTGTTGCCATCTTTAGTAACAAAGGCATGGCTTTGGTAAAAATCAAAGTTGACAGACCGCGTTAGTTTTTTTGGTTTGCGCGTTTTACGATCCTCCATATTTATTTCGTAAATTTTATTATTACGAAACGTAAAAAGAATTTTACCATCCTGGCTCATAGAAACTACAGATTCGTGTTTTTTTAAGTAATGTGAGCCCTTAAACTGGTCGGGAAGCGTATAACGCCTTGGTGTATTAAAGCCTGAGCTTTCGATTTTAGAAATGTACATACTTTCAAAATATTTTCCATCTAAATAACTCAGTTGTTCTTTTTTATCATCTTGCCTTCGTGAGGTAAATATTAATTCGTTTTGTGGTGTTAATACCGGCACGTATTCTGGCATATCTGTATTAATTGTTTTGCCAGCATTTACAATGTACCAATTTGTTGGTGGTGCATAATTACGATGCTGAATTGCATAATTACAATCTTCTTTTCTTTTTTTAATATCTTTTTCAAGATCAATTTCTTCCTCGTAATCTTCATAGCCTTTTAAACGATCAAAAAAGCCAATTGCTTTTTCATATTCGCCATTGTATTGGTAGCATTTTGCAAGCGAGTACATTAATTGCACCATGGTGTCTTTTGAAGAGATATTATAGGCTTTTTCAAGATAGGGAAGGGCGCCGCTGTAATTATCAAGCATTTCGGAAAGCAAAAGACCCATGCCTACATTTGCTTTAAAGCTATTGGGATCTTTTTCTATTGCTTTTTGGTACAAAGTTTTTGCTTCTTTTAAATTTCCTTTCTCAAGCTGTTTTAAAGCCTGGCGCACATATTTATCATCGGGTGTAAAAGATAAAAATGCGAACGCAATAACAAAAAATAAAAGATAATGTATGTTTTTCATGCTTTATTAAAATTACGAAGTTCTAAAGCGGAGACAAAGAAATAATTGATATTTAACATTAGGCGGTTTAGATAAAAGACCAATATTAACGGGCGTTATAAAGCCAGCCGCTTGGGTCCATTGTTTTCTGACCCTTCCAGATCTGAAGGTTCATAGATGTTTTGCCTTCTTCATCGTCGGTTGCAACCGTGCCAATTATTTGTTTAACAGTTATTTTTTGTCCTGTTTTTACTGTAACATCAGTCAAATTACTATATACACTTAAATATTCACCATGGCGAATGATAACCAGTTTTCCACCTGTTGGCGAAACAGCAATGCCTGTAACTTCGCCATCAAAAACAGCGCGCGCTTGCGTTCCTTTAGTCGCACAGATCTCAACACCGTTGTTAAACATCATAAAGCCTTTAATGGCAGGATGCTCATGCTCACCATATGTTTCGCAAATAACACCTTTGCCCACAGGCCAGGGTAATTTACCACGGTTGTTAGAAAAATCGGCGCTCAGAGCTTCAGTTTCTTCTGTTAATGCTGGCATAAAAAGATTTTCTTTTTTCTCTTTTTCAGGCTTCACATCAATAACCACTTTATTATTTGGTTTTGGATTTTTATCTTTTACAACTTTGGTTTTGTTCTCTTTGGCTTCCTTATCTTCTTTTGCTTTTTTAGCGGCAAGGGCGGCTTCTTCAGCTTTTCGGGCTTCTTCGAGCTTACGCTTTATTTCGGCCTCAATTAAACGCTTAATAGCTAATTGCAACTCAACAGCATCCTGTTTCTTTTTGTCCAGTTCTGTTTTTAATTCTTTTTCTTTTTTCTGTAGCTCCGTTAAAACCTGCTCCTGTTCTTGTTTCTCAGAACTGAGGTTTACTTTTTCAACCTCTTCGTTACCCAACAACACATTTTTTTCGTGACGCTGTTCTTTGAGTTCTTTTAACTTTGCAATAAGTTCGGTTTGTGTTACAATAATTTCTGCGGCTTGTTTTTTTCTGAATTCAGAATATTGCTGCATATATTTTAAACGGGCATAGGCTTGGTTAAAATTATCGGATGCAAAAACAAACATTATTTTACTATATGCATCCTGGTTGCGCTGAGCAAAAACGATCATACGGGCGTATTCTCCTTTTAATTTTTCAAGGCTCAGCTTTAACTGTTCGGCTTGCTTTTCGTTCTTCTTAATATCTTTGTTTAATTCCTGGATCTCGGCATTGATCGTATTAATAAGATCCTGGCGTTTTTCCAGTTTCATATTAATGTTTACTAAAGCACCGATTGAATTTTTTTTGTTGGCTTTTGTTTCGCTCAACATCGAATTAATTTCGTTAATCTCGTCGTTAATTTTTTTCTTTTTATTCTCGAGTTCTTTTTTGGAATTCTTAGATCCGTTTTGTGCCTGAAGTGAAGGAATTAATACAATAAAAAATAACAGCGCAAAAATTAGCGATAGTTTATTTTTTTTGTATTTCAATAGGATCATATTTTGCAGGTATGTTTAAGCTTATGTTTTGAGGCTTATTTTTCTCTATGCGAACATAGTCAATTTTTATACTCGCTTTTTTCTCTGCCACTATATCAATATCAACATGGTATGGTGCATAAACACTGTCTTTTTGAGTAAAATTCTTGTAATTTGCTGTAAACGTGCGGTTAGTTGCCGGATCTGAGAATTCATTCTTAATTATTTTATAATTATCAGGGTTTAAAGTAAGTATCTGTAAAGCTTTTTTAAGGCCTGTTTCGGCCTGTTGCATCTTTCTTAAACGCCGTTTGCGTTCGGTACTAAGTAAATAATGGCAATTTTCGCGGTCGGTTACAGGTTTTAACTTTAAATCGTCGTCTTCATAGAACTCTGCGCTGTTTCCAAACAAAACAGCCTGTAAAACATCATAATCAAGATCGGCATTTAACATTTCGTTGATGTAATTAAAATCGCCCTTAAAATATTGTTTTTTTATGTCTACCCTTACTTTTACCGAATCGCGTGTAATAAGAATTTTAGCTACTTGTATACCCAACAAATATTGTATGGTAATAAGCATGGCGCTGTCTTTGCGAATGGCCACGCGTATATCAAAACTCTCTTCTTTGCCATCAATAAGCGTTTCCACATTTGCTTTGGCGCTTACCCAGTTAAAATTAAATTCATTTTCTTTTACATGTTTGCTTAATGTTTTCGCACTTTTAAAATCCAATCTGCAACGACCAAAATTTAAAGTATCTGCAACTACAACTTCGGTTTGTGTGCGCGTTGTTTTTTGTTTGTGTTTACATGAAGGCGCAAAAAAACACAACAATAAAATTGCAAAAGAAAAATGTTTTATAGAGAGGAATGAATTAATCATTCAGCTTTTTTAGTTTTATTTTAGTTGTTAATGCCTCCGAATTTCCACCGGCTTGTCTTGCTAAGATCCATTGTGCGTAAGCTTCTTCGGGTTTATTAAGTTTATAAAGTACGTCGCCGTAATGCTCTAAAATATCTGATTTTGGCGGACCCATTTTGGCAGCGTTGGCTAACCATTCTTCTGCTTCTTTATATTTTTTTTGCTGATAAAGTATCCAGCCATACGTGTCCATATAGTTGCGGTTATCATGTACCAGTTCGTTGGCTTTGCGTGATAGCTTTTCCGCCTTATCTAAACTTTCATTTCTTATAGACAGATAATAGGCATAATTGTTTAATACGTAAGTGTTATCAGCATCAATCTTTAAGGCATCGTCAAAGGCTTTGTCAGATTTTGCATATTCTTTACCATAATAATATGCATCTCCTAAATTCGTATAAAAATCCATCATTAGTGATTTGTTGTCGCTAACAAACTCTAACCCGTCTTTTAAAGATTGTGCAGCTTTTTTATGATTTTTTAATTGCATATTGGCAACACCATTAAAAAAGTACGGCACCGCCTGGCTCGGAAAAAGATCCATTGCTTTGGCGCTATGGTGTTCTAACGAGTCGTATTGTTTTAGTTCGCTATCGGTAAATAGCAACTGACCCCAAACCCTGTAATCAACCAGGTCTCCTGAGGCCGCGATATAATAGTATTTCGCAGCGGTTTTTGTATTTCCTCCAAGCAATAAAAAATCGGCATATACCTCATTACCTCTTGCCTCTTTTGGATGCACTTTAACAAGCAACTCGCATAACTCCATACCACGCGAATAAAAATTCGATTCGGGTTGTTTTTCAGCGCGTGCCAAATAATATCTTGCGGCATCTATTTTATAATCCACTTCAAGATCGGGATTTTGAAACGCTTTTTTCAAACAATCAAAAGCCTCATTATCTTTTCCCTGCGCGCTATAGTAATCATGAAGTGCGAGGTTTATAGAAGGATTGTTAGGGTCAATCAGTAAGATCTTATCATACATTTCTTTTGCCTTATCCAACTGTTGTTGTTCAATATAAAAGTCTGCCAGGTAAGCCAGGTATCTTGGCTCTGTTTTGTTAGAATTTGCGAGGCGTAATAACTCCGCTTCTGTTTCTTTGAATTTCTTTTGATTTTTTAGAAGCTTTATTTTGTTTAAAGTAATTTGCTCGTTAACGCCATAGGTTTTTTCGAGGTCATCATAAATTTTATAAGACTTGTCATATTCTCCAATAATAGAATATTCAATAGCAAGATCTTCCTGGAATTCGGTTTTACCCGGAAAGTTCTTTACCAATTGTTCTCTTAGTTTAACGGATTGGTTGTATTGTTTTAAAGAAACATAACACTCTATCAATAACAATTGATACCATTCGTTTTTGGGACTTGTTTCTGCGGCAGCTTTTGCGTTTTGGATTGCCAGTTCGTAGGCACCCATTAATTTATAGGTCTTTCCTAACTCGTATTTTAATGCCGCACTGTTTGGATCTATTTTTTTACACTCAGTAAATAAACGTAGGGCTTCTGGTAAATTTTGTTTCTGCGGTTGCAGCGCCGCGCAAGCTTCAATAAAATAACTTGTAAATTTTGCTTCGTTTACTTGTGCGCTTGGTTTCTCTTCTGTAAACTCTTTAATACTTGTTCTGGCAGACGTTTCTTTTTTGCTTTTACAAGACACAATAAAAACAACCAACCCGGAAACCGTTAGTACATAAAAAAGATATTTAGATACTTTAAACAAATAATTGAGTGTAATCGCTAATGCTTAGGTCTAAAGCTTTGCCGGTAACCTCGGCGCCAATGCCAAGCATGCTGTTGGCAATATTCGCGCTGTTTATTTTAGAATCTTTTTGAACGATTGAGTTTTGTAAAATGCTGTTTTTAATTTTAGAATTAGCACCAATGCTGGCGTGAGGGCCAACGACAGAATCCGTTAGCTCAACATTTTCGCCAATGTAACAAGGCTCTATAATTACACTATTGTTGTTTTTGATGTTCTTTTCTTTTAAATGCGCTTTGCCTTTATCAAATTCAAGCACACGTTGGTTGGTGTAAACGGTTGCGTTTTTGTTACCACAATCTAACCATTCGGTAACCTGGCCGGGCATAAATTTAGCGCCCTTTTTTTTCATATTCTCTAATGCGTTGGTTAATTGGTATTCGCCTTTTTCGGTAATTTTATTATCTAATAAATACTGTAATTCGCTTTTTAAATAATCGCCATCTTTAAAATAATAAATGCCAATAATTGCAAGATCGCTCACAAAGGTTTGCGGCTTCTCTACAAAATCGGTTATCATTCCGCTGCCATCTAATTTCACAACACCAAACTGACTAGGGTCTTCAATTTTTTGAACCCAGATAACGCCTTCTTGTTCTGTATCCATTACAAAATCTGCTTTAAATAAAGTATCAGCAAAAGCTACGACGGTTTTACCTTTAATGGCGTCTTTGGCGCACATGATAGCATGAGCGGTTCCCAGGGCAACATCCTGATAAAATATACTGCCCTTGGCTCCCTGACTTTCGGCAACTTTAATTAAATTCTGTTCAACCTCAGTGCCAAAATCGGGCCCAATAACGAAAGCAATTTCAGTTACTTTTTGGCCACAAACTTTTGTAATATCTTCTACAAGGCGCTGTACAATAGGTTTTCCCGCCACGGGTATTAACGGTTTTGCTGTTGTAAGTGTGTGAGGGCGCATACGCTTACCCTTGCCGGCCATAGGAATAATAATTTGCATATAATTTTATAATCTCACAAAAATAGCATAATTTACTGATGTAAAAGGGTAACATGACCGTTAAAAAATACTTTTTGGCTATTGTAATTCCATCTCCTTTATTCGAAACAGTGGAAGCAGTTAAACAACAATTGTTTGATGAACACGCGTTGAAAGGCGCACTGAGAAGCCCTGCCCACATTACATTACACCGCCCCTTTGAGTGGAAAGAAGAAAAAGAAACCGTGCTTATTGAGGCGTTGAAAACCTTTAAATTTGATAAGAATTTTGACATAACACTCGATAATTTTTCGTTTTTTGAACCGCGCGTAATTTATGTGGATGTAGCGCCAAATGAAGCTTTGAACAGTCTGCACGATCAGTTAAAAAAACATGCTAAAAAGGAATTACGCCTTTTTAATGAAGTGGATGATGTGCGGGGTTTTCATCCACATATTACCGTTGCTTCACGCGATCTTAAAAAAGCAAAGTTTTACGAATTGCAGGCAGGATTTCAAGTTAAAAATCTAAGCGGATCGTTCGTTTGCGGGGGCTTTTGCCTATTAAAGCTTAATAAAAAATGGGAGATACTAAAGAGTTTTAGCTTTTAGCTTTAATATTTAAAACTATTCTAAATAAGGATTTTTCCGCTTTTAGCTACAAATGAGCGACTTGAGGACTTGATGAACTATTTTATAATTAAAAACATTTAGCTTAAAACTTGATTCTAAACGTTTTGCTTAATACCTTTAGCGCACAATTTCAAGTATTTATTTTATACTATTATGAGTAAAAAATCAGGATTTTTATCTTCCTCAATCGGGAAAAAATTTTTAATGGGATTAACAGGTTTATTCCTTATTTCATTTTTAGTAATACATGTAACGTTAAACAGCTTTATTTTCTTTAATGATGGCGGTGCTTCTTTTAACGCCGGCGCCAATTTTATGGCGCATAACCCTATCATTAGAATTCTTGAAATTGGTTTGTTCGGGGGCCTGTTGTTACACATTTTTCAGGCATTGGTTCTAACTTTAGAGAACCGCAAGGCTCGCCCTATTGGTTATGCTGTTGTAAAAGGAAGTGCTAACAGCAGCTGGTACTCCCGCTCAATGGGTGTTTTAGGATCCTTACTTTTATTATTCTTGGTTGTACACTTAGGTAATTTTTGGGTGCCAACTAAAGTAGCGGTGTTCAATCATACAGAACATGATACGTTTGCTGGCATGAAAGCTGTTTTTTCGCAATGGTATTTTGTTGCAGTTTATTTAGTAGGCGTTATCAGTCTTTTATATCACTTGTTGCATGGCTTTCAATCTGCATTTCAATCGCTGGGCATCAACCATAAAAAATATACGCCTTTTATTAAAGGTTTAGGTATTTGGTTCTCAATCATTGTTTGCGCTTTATTTGCAGCAATGCCGGTTACAATGTTCTTAGGAATAATAAAATAAGTGTCAATTAAAAAATTGTAAATACAATACTATGGCTTCTTCATCAAAATTAAATGCAAAAATTCCTGAAGGTATCTTAGAGAACAAATGGACAAAATACCGTTCAACTGTTCACTTAGTTAATCCTGCCAACAAACGTAGCTTGGAGGTTATTGTTGTAGGCTCTGGCCTTGCAGGCTCTTCTGCCGCCGCATCTTTAGCAGAAATGGGATATAAAGTAAAAGTATTTTGTTTTCAGGATTCGCCGCGTCGCGCTCACTCAATTGCAGCGCAGGGTGGTGTTAATGCCGCAAAAAATTATCAAAACGATGGCGACAGCGTTTACCGTTTATTTTACGATACCATTAAAGGTGGCGATTACCGTGCCCGCGAAGCTAACGTTCATCGTTTAGCTGAGGTATCAGGAAATATAATTGACCAGTGTGTAGCACAAGGCGTGCCGTTTGCACGAGAATACGGCGGAACTTTAAGTAACCGTAGTTTTGGTGGAACACAGGTACAACGTACATTCTACGCTGCCGGACAAACCGGACAACAATTGTTATTAGGCGCTTACAGTGCTTTACAGCGTCAGGTAGGAATGGGCGCCGTTAAATTGATGGCGCGTCACGAAATGATGGATGTTGTTACGATTGACGGTAAAGCCCGCGGCATTATTGCCCGCGACCTTGTTACCGGAAAACTGGAAAGACATTTTGGCCACGCTGTTTTGTTGTGCACAGGTGGGTACGGCAACGTATTTTATTTATCTACAAACGCCATGGGCAGTAATGTTACAGCGGCATGGAAAGCACACAAAAAAGGTGCTTTCTTCGGAAACCCTTGCTACACACAAATTCATCCAACATGTATTCCTGTTTCGGGCGATCATCAATCGAAGCTGACATTAATGTCAGAATCATTGCGTAATGATGGAAGGATCTGGGTTCCGAAACAAAAAGACGATAAACGAAAAGCGAAAGATATTCCTGAAGAAGAAAGAGATTATTATTTAGAGAGACGTTATCCTGCTTTTGGTAATCTTGTGCCGCGCGACGTTGCGAGCCGTGCTGCTAAAGAGCGTTGTGATGCAGGTTATGGAGTAGGCGCTTCTAAAATGGCGGTATATCTTGATTTTGAAGCTAATATGATGCGTTACGGTCAGATAGAAGCTAACAAGAAAAACTTACATAATCCAACTAAAGAACAAATTCGCGCATTAGGAAAAGATGTTGTGAAAGAAAAATACGGAAACCTGTTTGATATGTACAAACAAATTACCGACGAAGATCCTTATGAAATGCCAATGCGTATTTATCCTGCGGTTCACTATACAATGGGCGGCCTTTGGGTTGATTATAATTTAATGACAACGGTTCCGGGCTTGTATGCTTTAGGCGAAGCAAATTTTTCTGATCACGGGGCTAACCGTTTAGGAGCTTCTGCATTAATGCAAGGTCTGGCTGATGGTTATTTTGTAATTCCTTATACTATTGGCGATTATTTATCGGAAGAAATTCGCACAAAATCAATTCCAACAGATCATGAAGCCTTTGTAAAAGCAGAAGCTGAGGTTCAGGAACGCATCAATAAACTGTTCTCAATTAAAGGAACAAAATCTGTAGATCATTTCCATAAGGCTTTAGGCAAGATTATGTGGGATAAATGTGGAATGGCACGTAATGCACAAGGGTTGCAGCAAGCTATTTCGGAGATTCAACAATTAAAAAAAGATTTTTGGAGCGATGTTCGCGTGCCGGGAGAACAAAACGAATTTAACACTGAGTTGGAAAAAGCACACCGCGTTGCCGATTTTATTGAGCTTGGAGAGTTAATGTGTAAAGACGCATTGAACCGTAACGAAAGCTGTGGTGGCCACTTCCGTGAAGAATATCAAACACCGGATGGCGAAGCTTTACGTGATGATGAAAACTTTGCTTATGTTGCCGCATGGGAATACAAAGGGGAAAGCAATTTTGAATTACATAAAGAAGAATTGAAATTCGAGAATATTAAATTAGCACAACGTAATTACGCATAAACAAAAGAATTATGAGTCACGGAAATATGAATCTGACCTTAAAGGTCTGGAAACAAAAAAATAAAGACAGCAAAGGACGTTTTGAAACTTACGATGCTAAAGGCATTTCGCCCGACATGAGCTTTTTAGAAATGTTTGATGTTGTTAACGAACAATTAATAAGCAGCGGCAAAGAGCCAATTGCTTTTGACCATGATTGCCGCGAAGGTATTTGCGGTATGTGTAGTATGTATATCAACGGCCGTCCGCACGGACCAAAAGGGGGCATTACTACTTGTCAATTGCATATGCGTAGTTTTAATAATGGCGATACAATTGTTGTTGAGCCTTGGAGAGGTGCTGCTTTCCCGGTTATTAAAGATCTTGCAGTGGATCGCTCATCATTTGATAGAATTATGTCTGCAGGCGGTTTCGTTTCTGTAAACACCGGTAATGCAAAAGATGCCAACAATATTTTAATTCCAAAGGATGATGCAGATACTGCATTTGATGCAGCGGCTTGTATTGGTTGTGGCGCCTGCGTTGCAGCTTGTAAAAATTCAAGCGCTATGTTATTTGTATCGGCAAAAGTTTCTCAATTATCTTTATTACCGCAAGGTAAAGTTGAAAAGCAAGATCGTGTGCTAAACATGGTAAAACAAATGGATGAAGAAGGATTTGGTAATTGCACTAATACCGGCGCGTGCGAAGCAGAATGTCCGAAAAGTATTTCTCTTGAAAATATAGCGCGAATGAACCGCGAATATTTAGGAGCAAGCTTTACACAAAACAAAAAATAATGGTTTATAAAATTAAAAAGCCGTTTCAAATAAACTTGAAACGGCTTTTTTGTTTTTATTTAAAAAAAAACTAAAGACTCTTAAAACAAGGTTCGTTAAGCTTTGGTAACCTAAAACTTAACGTTGCGCCATAAAAAAAGTACCAATCTTTTGTGCGCGTATTGCCGCGCATATAACCATCAACATATTCGCCACTTACATTATCCAAATGATCTGTAAATAATTTGCGCGGACCCCATTCAACACCAAAACAAAAAGAGCGGCCGGCATTAATTTTAAAGCCAATTCCGTAAGGTATATTTACCTGGAGTTTAGGATAACCGGGTATAACAACACCGCCATGCAAAAGATCTGTTGTAGGGCCAGCGCCATAGCTGCTTTCCGGATTAAAGTAAAAAGCACCGAGGCCGGCAAAAATAAACATGGTAAAGCGGTGTTTATCCACACCAATCCTATAATCAACAAAATTAAATTCTGCTAAAGCATGAAGGTCATAAATTTTTGATTTGAACGCTACATTTCTTTCCAGTTGATCAAGCTCTTTTGATTTAGAATCATCTGCCATTACAGAACCATAATTAAATCCAAAACGAAAAGCGTAGCGGTAGTGAAATGAATACCTGTAAAAAACACCAACAGCAGGTTTTGAAAATGAAAAATGGCCGCGGGGATTAAGATCGCCTAAATAATAAGAAGCGCCACCAAACAATCCAATTTCGCTTTGGCGAAAATTACGTTTCTTTCTTTGAGAAAAACCGCTTAAAACCAATAAGCATAATAAATATGGAAGAATTTTTTTTAGCAAAGCAACTAGTAAAACGTAAAAATAACAGATTTATTGCCTTTTTTGTTTTAAAAGCGACATAATTTTTCGAGGTTATAATCGATCAAAATCAGTCATTTTTATCTTTTTTTCGCAATTTTGACGTAAAAACACACTTTTTACCTGTTTTTGGGAAAACGACAGAGAAATAAATTTAAAACATAAATAAAGCGTTTGATCTTTGATTAGATTTGTGACAAGTATGGATCAAGAAACTTCATATAAACCCATTGGTGTTTTTGACAGTGGCTTTGGCGGCTTAACTGTTTTAAAAGAAATTGTAAACGAAATGCCGCAGTATGATTATTTATATTTAGGTGATAACGCCCGTGCGCCATATGGTTCGCGAAGCTTTGAAACTGTTTATGAATACACTTTAGAGTGCGTTAATCATTTATTTGCAATGGGTTGCGAGCTGGTTGTATTAGCCTGTAACACCGCATCTGCAAAGGCTTTAAGAACTATTCAGCAAAAAGATCTTCCAAAAATTGATCCTTCAAAAAGGGTATTGGGCGTTATAAGACCAACAACAGAAATTATTGGCAAGTATAGTAAAACCGGAAACGTAGGTGTGCTTGGCACAGCGGGAACCGTTAGTTCAGGATCTTACCTGGTAGAAATAGAAAAGTTTTTTCCGAATTTAAAAGTGTACCAGGAAGCTTGCCCCATGTGGGTTCCGTTAATTGAAAACAACGAGTATAACAATGAGGGCGCAGATTTTTTTATAAAAAAGCATGTTACAAATTTAATGCAGCAACAAAAAAACATTGATGCTATTATTTTAGGTTGCACGCATTATCCATTAATAAAAGATAAAATTCAAAGCTATCTTCCTGCAAATGTTCAGCTTCTTTCGCAGGGAACAATAGTTGCAAAAGGACTAAAAGATTATTTACAACGCCATCCCGAAATGGAAACCAAGTGCAGCAAATCGGCAAGCGTTAGTTTTTATACTACAGATCTTCCGGAAATATTTGATAAAGCAGCAACTTTATTTTACGGTAAACAAGTGCGATCAAAGCACTTGCCGCTTTAAAAGTTACTTATTCGATAACAGAAGAAAATTATTTTTATCTACTAAGATTTTCCACCCTCCTTCTGAAACTAGCTGATCAAGTTTTTTGTCAGACTCTTCCTGTGATGCCGGCCATGTATCATTTTTAAACAAGCAAATATATTCTGCATCTTCTACCTTTGGGTAATAATAGATTTTTTCTCTATAAGCAAGATGTGGGAGCAGCTTGCTTGAAGCAGAAACACTGGCATTATCAGGAATCCTTTTCAGAGCTGTATAAATTTCTTTAATATTATCGGTAATCAAATAATAATCTTTATTGAAAAGAT
This sequence comes from Chitinophaga pinensis, assembly GCA_943369995.1. Classification (GTDB taxonomy): domain Bacteria; phylum Bacteroidota; class Bacteroidia; order B-17B0; family Aurantibacillaceae; genus Aurantibacillus. The sequence continues at coordinate 3,384 of CALRPF020000030.1, read as the reverse complement.
CGTACTTAGCGGGGCTTCCCAATCGCGCTCTGTGTTTTTCGGGCGCTCTGTAAATTTCTTTACTTGTCATTATTATTGTCCAACAACAAATAAGCAGTGCAATGGGAAGTTTTAGATCGTCCTTTTTTAAGCCCGCAATAAGTAAAAAAACCATTACAGGTAATATTGATACAAATTCAATGCTGTAATATGATTCTGAGCTCCACCTTACTGGGTCATCGGCATACATTTTTTTTGCTATAATGGGTAAAAAAGGAAGTAAATAAACCGGGCGAATGAATAATAAAAAGCCGCCGGAAAAAAGATAAATAATATAAAAATCGGCCTTAACACCATTAAAGTAAGTAGTGTTTGAATGATTGATGAAAAGAAGCTCAATACATCTTAAGGGGTCGTGAAACAGGTAACGAATGGCCTCCAAAGGAGTTTTACCCAGCGCTGTAAACGCAAATAGGTTATATTTTTTATTTTCATCTTCAAGCGCCGGAATAATGAATTTAAAAACGATAAAAAAGAAAATTATTGAAAGAGTAAATAGTGCAGCAGAAAAAGTTAACTTGAATTTTTCTTTACGGTGAATGATCATTAAAAAGCTGCAAATAAAAAACAACCAAAGCGCATAATCTTCACGGGTGATGAGCAAAAACAAAAAACATAAAATTGTTGCAAGGATCTTTTTTCTTTCAAAATAGTACAAAAAAACCGGAATGATTGACGAGCCTATTATTGCAAGATTGCAATCTGCAGAAGCGGCCGTGAAACGCCCTAATAAAATAAAGTAAAAAATTAACGCCAGTGTAGCAATTTTATAATTGTTGCTTTTAAAAAAAATTAATTTATAAGTAGCCCAACCCCCAAATGCAATTATACAGGTTTGAATGAACAAAAGCGTATAAGTGCCAAATATAGGAGACAACAACCAATATAAAGGAGACAGGACAATAAGAGCGAAAGAAAAATGGTCCTGCAAAAAGGTAATAGGATAAGAAAACAAATAAATTGGGCAGGGACTTACACGAAAATTTGCAAAATCAAAGAATGCAAAATTATAAACACCATAATCGTAAGCAAAACTGTTAAAGGAATAATGATTTTTAAAAACGATATAAAGGTTAAGAATGGAAAAAGAGAACAAAATTATAAAAAGAAGCGCCTTAGTTTTATCACCAAAAATTTTTCGTATAAACGCAACTTTAAAAAAGTTTATCATAGTTTCTTACAGTAACCAAAGATACAGTATTATAAACTATTTTTCGAGGATCTTAAACTCCGTTCTCCGGTTATTTTGTCGGCCTTCATCCGTTTCATTTGTATCAATAGCTTTTGTTTCGCCATAACCCTTTGCTACCAAACGTGCTGTGCTAATACCTTTGCTAATCAAATAGTCAACAACCGATTTAGAACGGCTGTCGCTTAACTTCCAGTTATAGTCATCTGTACCCTTGCTATCAGTATGGCTTCCTAATTCTATTTTTAAAGTTGGGTTATCATTTAATAATTTAATTAAACGTTCCAACTCATTCGCAGATTCGGGGCGAATGGTTGCTTTATCAAAATCAAAAAAGATATTACGTAAAACAATTGTACTTCCAATTTCTATTTTCTTTAAAGCCACATCTTTTGTGAACTCCTGGAAAGCAGCGTTATCAGGAATGTTGAAGTTTTCTGAATGAAACAAATAGCCATCGCGTTTAACAGCAATACCATAATTTTTTCCGCTTGGTAAGGTTACCAAATATTTTCCGCTGCTACTGTTGGATTTAAATGTTGCTAATACAACATTTTTATCATTATCAATCAGGTCAATAGATGATTCTAAAGGCTGTGTTGTTTTTGCATCGGTAACAACACCTTTTAAGATAGTTAATTTAGCAGAGGCAACTTCAACAGCATTTTCAACTTTTAAATTGCTTACCGGGTTGGCGGCCATTGCCATTAGCTGATCCTGTGTGTTTAACAATGGTGCCTTTTCGGGACCCAAAAAAGTAATTTTATAAAGATCTTTTTCGCCCATGCCTCCCGTTTTTGAAGAAGCAAAATAAGCACGACTTCCACTACCACTCACAACAAAAAACACATCATCGTCGGGTCCGTTAATGGGATAACCTAAATTTTCCGGCGTTCCCCAAATGCCGTTAACTAATGTAGATTTAAAAATATCATAACCGCCCATCGAGTTATGGCCTTTGCTGCTAAAATACAATGTAACACCGTCAGGATGCATAAATACCGCTTCATCACCATATTTGGTATTTATTACCGGACCAATATTTTTTGAAGGACCCCATTCACCTTTTACATCCATATCACTATAATAAATATCCCTGTCGCCAATGCCAGATTCTTTATCACTCACAAAATATAATCGCTTGCCGTCAAAACTTAAACTCACGCTCGACTCGTGATATTTAGTATTAATGTATTTATTCATGTGAACCGGTTCTTCCCAATCGGCGCCAAATAAAACACTTTCATAAAGATCGCCACCATCTTTACCCGAATGTCTGTAAACATAAAGCTTACTTCCATCAGAAGAAAGTCCGGCAGCAGCATCATGATTTTCTGTATTTACATTTTTACTTAATAATTTTGATGGTTGCCATTTACCATTTAATTTTGATGAGGTATATACATCTTCATAATAACCATTATCGTTTTCATCGCGCTTGCCGCCTGTAGAATTATCTCTTCTTGCTGTAAAAATAATTGTTTCTTCATCTGCAGAAATAGAAGGGCCGTATTCCGGGAAGGCAGTATTAATGCCAGACCCAAGGTTATCAACAAAAACGCGCTCAGGATTAGCACTAAACTTTTTGCCGTTATTACACTCTGATATTTTTTTATTAATATCTTCGGTTTCCATGGCGTTTTTTTTGCCTTGCTGAAGATAAATCTGATAATGTTTAATAGCATCATCCCATCGGCTGTTCAAATGATAACTCCATGCTAACCAAAAGGTCATATCTTCTTCAGCCAAAGGATCTAATTTATAGGCAGTTTCAAAATAAGTTAATGTTTGTGGCGTTGTAGGATCTGTAATAAAAGAAACAAAGCCCAACATATAATTTAAGCGTGCGTTTTTAGGATTGAATGTTTGTGCGGTAGATAGCGGCGCAAGCGCATCTCTGAAATTTTGGTAACCGGCTTTTTGGTAATCGTAATGACTTACCGGATAGTAGCGATGTTCAGAGGCATAGGACTTTTTAAAATCTTCAAATTCTTTTCGGCCCTGCATATAAAATTCAGTTCCAATATCTAACTGTTTGCGGGCCGCTTTCATTTCATCTTTCTTACCTGGAAAATTATCTTTTTCAAATTCTACCGATTGAGAATAAGATAAAAACGAAATATAAATAAGGGTTATAGCGAATAATATTTTTTTCA
>CALRPF020000029.1:0-59501 GCA_943369995.1 Chitinophaga pinensis | reverse complement strand
GAACAGAGAAGTTAAGCCCACCTGCGCAGATGGTACTTGGCCTAAAGCCCGGGAGAGTATGTCGATGCCAATTTTAAATCAATCCTCACTATTTATTTAGTGGGGATTTTTTTTGACCAAAATTTTGAAATAAAAATAAACTACACTAATTAGTAGCAAGGCTTTTTTATTTATATAGAGGTTTTACTTAAAGTAAAACTTTATCAGTCTTTATCTGCTCCCAAACTGTAAGCATTATTTTCTTCGTCCTCACTGCCAATCTCCTCTTGTGGATCATCTAACTCTGAGCCGGGAATATCAAGATCTCCGCCGCTTACATCATCTTTAAAATCTTTTTCATTCAACTTTGCATCCGAATCTTCATTCTTAGATTTTACTTGTGTCGTATGCTCAGGATCTGTATCTGTTTCTTCTTTTAATTTGGAATAAATATCATCCGTTGTTGGATACATAGTGTAGCCAGGAAAATCATGGTTATCATCATCCTTATTCTTTTCGGTATTTTTTAAGCCCTCATCCATAACAAATAGTTTTAATGTTTAGGTAATATATGAGAATTTAATACCAGACCAAGATTCGCTTAAGATCAGAAAAAATAATTCAGATCCAGAAGGTCAAATAACAATAATTAATCTTTAATTACCTTTTTAAATACGGTTTTATTTTCACCTTTTATTTTAAAAAAATAAACTCCCGGGGATATACTTTCTGCGTCGATCAACAAATCATTAGTGCTTACGATCTTTTTAGATAGAATAATTTTACCGCTAATTGTAATAAGCTCAACTTCTTTAACAATAAAATTATTTGATGTAACAGCCAATTGAGATCTAAAAGGAACAGGAAAACAATTAATTTGTTCCTCATCAGCTTTCCAGGATGTAATATTGGTACCTATTGCCTGATTAAGTTTAAGAAGATAAGCGTCGGGGTGCCCTGATGGTGTCATAAGCATATTTGTTAACGGCCCCGGATCAAAATCTGTTGGATTTGCAAAATTGCCAATTACATAAACATTTTGAGAGTTATCAATAGCAATATCATTTGCATAATTCATGTTGCCATGTAATTGCGCTGCCCATATCAAGTTTCCGTTTACATCTGCACGCATCATAAATGCATCATCAGCACCAGGGCCTAGCGAAGCAAGCGTATAAGTTCCGGGCCCTGGATCAAAATCAACTGTTACACGAAAACGGCCACTGATATATAAATTCTCAGAAGCATCCAATACAAATGAAATAGGGGAGTCGTATTCTGAACCACCAATACCCTTACACCAAATTAAATTTCCATTAGCATCAAGCTTTAAATAAAAAATATCTACCCAACCATTAAAAGGTAAATTGTAAACACCATTGCCAGGATCAAAATCTACATCGGCAGAACCATAAATTCCGCTAAGAAAAATGTTGCCATTATTACTTACAACAATATTTGTTGGATCGTCGGAAGCGGAGCCTCCAAAAGTTTTTGCCCAAATAAAATTTCCTGAAGGATCCAGTTTTAGAATAAAAATATCAAGCATACCAGCCGATGTAACGTTAAAAGTTGCAAGACCTGGGTCAAGATCTGCAACGCCCCAAAACTCACCGGAAATTAAAACATTACCGGTTTGATCAGTTGTAATTTTTAAACCATGGTTGTATAAATCATTTCCTACCCGCTTTGCCCATAAAAAATTACCGTTAGCATCAAGTTTAAGTATGAATGCGTTTTCAACGCCTACTGCTGTCATATTAAATACGCCTACGCCCGGATCAAAATCTGCAGTGCCTTCAAAAATGCCTGTAACATAAACTGCGCCACCATGCGTTGCTTTTATAGAGTAAGCACCATAACCATTACATTTTCCAAATTTCTTAGCCCAAAGAAAATTTCCATTAGCATCTAATTTTGAAACATAGCTTTCGCTATATGTTGGACTTATACATGAAAGAGGATAGTTTGCCACGCCCGGATCAAAATCACAAGTGTCTTTAAAATGGCCTGTTGTAAAAATGTTTCCAAGTGAATCAAGTACAATATCCATTACAACGTCCTGATCAGAGCCACCTTGCGTTTTGGCCCATAAAAGATTTCCTGAAGGATCAAATTTAGAAATGTATATATCAGACATGCCCATATGAATAGCATTATTTACACCCGGCCCGGGATCAAGATCGGCAGGCCCGGAAACACAACCGGCAACATAAAAATTCCCTACTGCATCTAATTTAAAAGAAGTGGCACCATCATTAGCGTTGCCTCCCCATTGTTTTACCCAGTTTAAGGTTGGTATTTGCGCATTGCTTAAAAGTGCGCACAAAATAATTTTTAACGCGAAAATTTTTTTCATGTGGTTTTTTTTTAGTTGTGACCTAAATACATAACGCTTTAGTAATTTAAAAGGTTGGGTAAAAAATAAACGCAAAAGTTCTGTATAACAAAAAAGCCTCCCATTTTTATGGAAGGCTTTTAATTATATTTTAGATTTTATTAGTTTACTTTAATTAATTCAACTTCAAAAATAAGATCAGCTTTTGGTGGTATAGCGCCTGGATAACCTTGCTCGCCGTAGGCTAAGTTATAAGGAATGAAGAATTTGTATTTAGCGCCTTCTTTCATTAACTGTAAACCTTCTGTCCACCCTGGAATTACCTGGTTTAAGCCAAAATCAATAGGCTGGCCTCGTTGCACACTACTGTCAAATACTTTTCCGTCGGGAAAGGTTCCGTGATAATGTACCTTTACATTACTAGTTGCAGATGGTGTAGCACCTGTACCCTCTTTTATTGCAATATATTTTAAACCACTTGCAGTAGTTTTACCATTTGCAAATTCTCTTAATGCAGCTTCATTAGCTTTTAACCTTGCTTCGTTTGCAGCTTTTTCTTTTGCTTCATTTTTAGCGGCAAATGCTCCTTTTTCTTTTTCAAAAGTTGCAGCGGCATCAAATGCCTCAGCTTCTTTTCCTTTGCGTAAAATAACAACATGTTTAATTGTATCGTTACCAACAATTTTATTTACTACATCCTGGCCTTGTACAACATGGCCAAACACCGTGTGAAAACCATCTAACCAGCTCGTTTGTACGTGCGTAATAAAAAACTGGCTGCCGTTTGTGCTGCCACCATTGCTAAAAGCTTGTTTAGAGCCCTGAGGGTCGCTGTTAGCCATAGATAATACTCCAGGGCCACTATGTTTTAATGATGTATCCGTTTCATCAGGAAATTTATAACCCGGATCTCCCATACCTTTGCCTAAAGGGCAGCCACCCTGGATCATAAAGTTTGGAATTACTCGGTGAAATATTAATCCATCATAATAAGGCACACCTTCTGCTTTAGCGGTATTCTTTATTTTTCCCTCTGCTAAACCAACAAAGTTTCCAACTGTCATTGGAGTTTTCTTAAACTCCAGTGTAGTATAAATGTCTCCTTTGCTTGTTTCAAATTTGGCGTACATGCCATCTGCTTGTTTGCTTAAAAATTCTTTATCCATTTTACTTAATTTTTGTTTTTCTTTTTTTTGCGCAACAGCTCCAAAGCTTAATGCTGAAATTGCTGTAATTATTAAAAGTAACTTTTTCATCTTTTATGTTTTTTAATGCTTGTTACAATAAGTTTGCCAAATTAATGAGGAGGCATTTGACCTTCCGGTTGTGCCGGAGCGGGACCAAAGCTAACTAACTCAACTTCAAAAGTTAAAGGTGCAAACGGAGGAATTGGTCCGCCGCCATTTGGGCCATAAGCTAGGTTTGAAGGTAAAATAATTTTAGCCTTACCGCCTTTAGCTAACATACTAATCGCTTCATCCCAACCTTTAATAACCTGCCCCTGACCTAAAATAAATTTAAACGGACCATACGGGCGTTGCGGATTAAATACATTACCTTCTTTAGCAACCGATTCAATGGAAGTATCAAATAATTTACCATCTAGTAAACGACCAGCATAATTTACTTCTACCTGATCGCCAGCTTTTGGTTTAGCGCCAGAACCTTTTTTTGTTTCTATAAAATATAAACCGCTTTCAGTTGGTTTTACAGCAATTTTATTATCAGCTAAGTATTTATCAAGATCGCCTTTTTCTTTCGCTTCAGCTTCTTTCATCATTTTTTCCTGATCAGCCATTTGCTGTTTTTGGTTTTCTTCTAATTCTTTTTTACCAAGAACATCTTTAATTTTTACAATAGCTTTTAATTTTTCGCCCGGTTTAAATTGCGGAGGCAATTCTTTATACTTCATTGTTTTAAAGAAAAAAGAATCGGCAGAGAAGATGAATGCAGCGCTATCGCCTTTGCACATCATAGCCATACCATCTTCCAAACTTCCAACAAAAGAAGTTTTTGGCATTAAGAATTTTGTATAACCCGATCCGTCCTGGCTTACAGATTTAGAATCTACTATTACCGAATCATTTTTATTGTTAGAAATAACATAACTAAAAGTGATGCCATCACCTTCGTTTATTTTAACACCACTTTCGTTATGATTAAAAAATTTGTAATGTAAACCGTTTTCGGCTTTTGTATAGCCTTCAAAATCTGAACTGTTTGAACAGCTTGCAAATATTAACGCTATTGCTGCTGTAGAAAGAAGAGTTATTTTTTTCATTTGCTTTTTTTGTTGTTTTTATATTTTAAAATGAGAGCTTTTTATACGCCATCATTGGTTTTTACATCAATTATTTTTATTTCATAAATTAAAGGAGTGTAGGGAGCAATAATTCCATTGGTGCTTCCATTTTCTCCAAAAGCGAGCCGTGAAGGTAATATTATTTTTGCATTTTGACCCTTTTTTAGCCTCTTTATAACATAATTTAATCCTTTTATTAACTGGTCGGGAGTACCATAAGAAACTTCAAAATTAGCAGGCGATTTTTCAAAAATACGGCCATTTAAAAAGGTGCCTCTATAGCTTAGGGTTACTGTATTGCTATAAACAGTAACCGGCAAATCAGAAGGTGGCGGCTTCTCTATCCAATAAAAGCCTAAAGAGTCGCGCGACATTTCAAATTCCTGTGGAGATTTATAGTAAGCCTCAATGTGCTCAGCTTCCTGTTTTAAAAGATTTACCGTGCGGTTAGTGTATTCATCGGCAGTCAATATCCGGCGCACTTTTATATTCACTTTTACAACGGTATCTTTTTCGCTAAAAAAAGAAATTTTATCTGAATTAAATTGCTGTTTGTAAAAATCTTTTGTGCGGATCATTAAACAGGCGCTATCTGAAACGGTTAACTTTGAGATATAATTCTTTAAAAAATTGTTGGTGGCAAAAGAATCGACAGGTACAAAAAAGTTATCATTAAAATTATTTCTGCTGTCCCAGAACACTGAGTCTGATTGTGTTGCAAAGGTAGCATCTATCCAAGCAACACTGTTTGGCTGATAAGTAGATGCAGTTGAATTAAAGGAGATAAGCTTGTAATAATAACCCAACGCGTTATAAGAAAAATGCTCTTTGTTGTTACGTTTACAGGCGCTTATAAATAGCAAAAAAATAAATGAAGAAAGAATGGCAAGCTTTTTAGCCTTAGTAGATCTCAACATCATAAATTATTGGCATTTGTGGTGGAATTTTTTTGAAATCGCCTAACAGCCCATGAGCAAGATGGGAGGGGATAAGCAGTAAAGCCTTATCGCCATGTTTTAGATATTTTATGCCACGATGTATACCGCTTTCAATATCTTCGTTACCAACAATAAATGTTTTTTTGCCCTCTGTTTTTGAAGAATAACATTCAGTTCCATCTAACAAAGAAACCTTAAAATTCATCACAATTTCATCACCGTCTTTAATACTATCGCCTTTGGCGGAAGGCTTGTAAACATAATAACGAATGCCTGATGTTGTTGTAATAAATGGCATTTTATGAGTTTTTACATAATAATCCATTTCGTCAATTTCTTTTTGTACCAATTGTTTATTGGCTTTTACAAATTGATCTTTAAGTTCGGTCTCATTAATTTTTTTTGTATTATCTGTTTCTGTTTTTTCTTTTGGCGATGTTGGTCCGCAGGCTGCCAGTGCTAAAAACAAGCTACCGCAAATAAAAATTGCCGGGTAAAATAAACTGGTATAAAATTGGCGGATCATTAGTGTAGAAACAAAATTAATGATTAGTTAATAGATTAATCTATAAAATAATCTAAATTTACTAACGAAAATGTATGACCAAAGAGGAACGCTATAAACACGTATTGGATTATTTTGATAAGAACGTTGGTCTGGCCGAGACCGAGCTAACCTATAACAATCCATTTGAATTGTTGGTTGCCGTAATTTTAAGTGCTCAGTGTACAGATAAGCGCGTTAATTTAACTACGCCAAAGTTGTTTAAAGATTATCCTACAGCCGAAGCTATGGCTGCGGCAAGCCCCGAAACGATATTCTCTTATATCAGAAGCATTAGTTATCCAAATAACAAGGCAAAACACCTTGTGGGTATGGCTAATATGTTGGTAAAAGACTTTAATAATGTGGTTCCCGGTGAGGTAGATGAGCTTGTAAAGCTGCCGGGCGTTGGACGTAAAACAGCCAATGTAATAGCTTCGGTAATATACGATAAGCCAACAATGGCGGTAGATACACACGTTTTTAGGGTGAGCAACAGAATAGGGTTAACCACAAATGCTAAAAATCCCTTGCAATCTGAAAAACAATTGATTAAATTTATACCTGAGCATCTTGTACCTAAAGCGCATCACTGGTTAATATTACATGGAAGATATGTGTGTTTGGCTAGAAATCCTAAATGCGAAATATGCCCGATAAAATTGTACTGTAAATATTATGAAAGAGTAATTGTAAAACAAAATAAACAAACAACTGTTACACTAAACATAAACCCTAAGCGTTATGGCAAAGAAAACAAAAGCAAAAAAACCGGTAAAAAAAGCGGTTAAAAAAACTGCTAAAAAAGCAGGTGCAAAAAAGGCTGGTAAAAAAGCAGCAAAAAAATCGGCACCAAAAAAGTCAGCAAAAAAAGCGACTAAAAAAGTAACAAAAAAGTCGGCTAAGAAAGCGGCAAAAAAGGCTGCTAAAAAAGTAGTTAAAGCTGCTAAAAAAACTGCGAAGAAAGTTGCTAAAAAAGCAGCTCCAAAAAAAGCGGCTAAGGTTGCTAAAAAAGTAGTAAAAACAGTTAAGAAAGCTGTAGCTAAAAAAACAGTAAAAAAAGTAATTAAAAAAGCAGAAACTCCTGTTGTAGATGCATTTAAGAGCGCTGTAAAATCAGCTAAGAAAGTTATTGAGAATATTGTAACGCGTACACCTGATGTGGAAACGACTACTAACGAAAACAATAACAGCTCAATGAACGAGTCTTCAGGATCTGAAAGTTCGCATACTGAAAGTTCAGCAAACGATACGCCTAAAGGTAAAGACGAGGAGGAGCCCAGGTTCGTCGCGCATAGAACCCATTTAAATGCCGGCGATAAAGCTCCTTATTTTGAAGGAAAAGACCAGAATGGAGATGTCCTAAATTCAGCAATGTTTATAGGCAAAAATCTTATTCTATATTTTTACCCGCAAGATGATACCGAGACTTGTACCAAAGAGGCATGTAACCTGCGCGACGAGTATAAATATCTAAGCGATAGTAACTATGCTGTGGTAGGCGTGAGCCCTGATGATGAGCGCTCGCACACAAAGTTTATAGCTAAATACAATTTGCCTTTTCCATTACTGGCAGATACGGATATGAAAGTTATTAAAGCTTACGATGTATGGGGAACCAAAAAATTTATGGGCAGAATTTATGATGGTCTTTTAAGAACTACATTTGTAATTGGGCCGGATGGTATTATAAAAGAAGTAATTACAAAAGTAGATTCGGCCAGACATGCACAGCAAATTTTAGGAATGTAAATTTTTTTACATAAAAAGTTTGTGAGATAAAATAAAACAGTTAAATTTGCACTCCCGATTTAAAATTGGGAAAACGGATTGGTAGTTCAGCTGGTTAGAATGCCGCCCTGTCACGGCGGAGGTCGCGGGTTCGAGTCCCGTCCAGTCCGCAAAAAAATGCAAAAGGTTTAAGCGAAAGCTTAGACCTTTTTTGTTTTCACCAAGTGGAAGAAAGCTTGCTATGTAACATAATAATGGACACAAAAACAAAGCCCACTAAAACCGAAATTACCAGCTTATTATGTTAAAAACTGTATTACTATAACGCTAGCCGAGCCGAACTCTTCGCCAGAGATGAGAAGGGTTTAGTTCGGGCGAGGATGTTCTTGCCCAACCGAAGCGATAGCGAAGCCTACGTCAAATGCCCGATGGGTATTTGAGCGAGCTTTTGCGTTAGAGCCCGCACGGGTGCCCAACAGATGAACAGTTTACTACATTAAATAGCAATGCTTTTATAACTTAAGCGCTACTTTTGCTTTTATGCAATTTGCATGCTATAACAATTTACGTAAAGAAGCCGAGCCTAAATTAAAAGGCCTTTGCCTGCATTGCAACAATGAAGTAATTGCCAAATGCGGGGCAAAAAACATGTGGCATTGGGCGCATATTAAAGCTGAGAATTGTGATGCCTGGAGCGAGCCTGAAACAGAGTGGCATCGCCATTGGAAAAAATGTTTTGGCGCTGAATTTTCGGAAATAAGCATTGAAAAAGATAACGTTTACCATATTGCCGACGTGATAAATAAAAATGGTATAGTATTTGAATTTCAAAATTCGCCTATCTCAGCCGAAATAATAAAAAAACGCGAAGAGTTTTATGGTGAAAAAATGATATGGATAATTAACGGAAGTTCTTTTAAAGATAATTTGAAGATATACGATGAGGAATATATAAAGAACTGGAAGTTTAACGTACTGGACGAATTTGCCGCCCTAAATTATGAAATAAATAACGCTTTAATAATAGAAGATTGGCAAGTGAAGCGGGATATTGTAAGGACTTATTTAAAACAAAATAATTTTGAATTTAACAACGTGCAAAAAATCTATTACCTGGATATGGATAAAGCCAGGAACACAAACAGAGAAGCTTTAATTATTAAATTATATAACGATATGCTTGATCTATACAATAGCGCTAAAAGCGAAACTGCTTCTACTAAAGTTGAGTTTATTTGGGAACATTACAGAAGATCCTGGCAGGAGTGTAAACGGCCTGTTTTTATTGATCTTGGCAATAACTTTTTATTGCAAGTAACTTTAGGTATGGGTAAAAAACATGGCAAAGGAAATATGGTTTTAAAAGAGAGGTTTTTGGATAAGTATTGCGTAAAGTAAATTTTCCTACTTTTGTAATAGATACCAATTAGTATCTTTTATGAATAAAGCTGCAATTACACGTGTTAATATTCTTCAGAAAGCTTTTGAGCTCATCTATACAAAAGGGTATCAAACTACGAGTATTGATGAAATTATTGCCACTACAAAAGTAACCAAAGGCGCTTTTTATTATCATTTTAAAACTAAAGATGAAATGGGTTTGGCAGTTGTTAAAGAGATCCTTGATCCCTCCATGGTTGAAGGCTTTAGCGAGATCCTAAAAAAGACAAAAGACCCTAATAAAGAAATCTATAAAATGACAAAGCATTTGCTTTTTGAAGATCCTTTGTTGTTGTTTAAATACGGTTGTCCGGTAAGCAATTTCACACAAGAAATGACGCCCTGGCACAAAGATTTTAGTAAAGCTTTAGGAGCATTAATGCTAAAGTGGCGTAAATTACACGTGTCAACTATAAAAAGAGGTATAAAATCAGGCTATTACAGAAAGGATATTAACCCCGAGCAGGTTTGCGATTTTTTAATTTCCGGTTACTGGGGCATTCGCAATTTAGGAAAGCTTAATAACAGTTCAGAGTGCTATAAAGGCTACTTAAAAGAGCTTAAGATCTATTTAAATAACCTGAAATAAATTTTTTTTATTAAAAAACATACCACTTAGTATGTTTTTAATTATCTTTGTTGTGGTTATAAAAATTCATGTATCAAACACTTACTTTTTATCATTCAATATCCAGATGGTTTGTGCTTGTTTCATTGATCTATGTTATTTATCGATCATATAGAGGCTATGTTTCAAATGCTGCTTTTTCAAAAACAGATAATGCCTTAAGGCATTGGACAGCGACCATTGCGCACATACAATTAATATTGGGAATAATGCTTTATACGCAAAGCCCTGTGATAAAATATTTTTGGAATAATTTTAAAAATGCTATTCATAACTGGGAGACTGCATTTTTTGCTTTGCTTCATATTTTCTTAATGCTAACGGCTATTGTTTTAATAACCATTGGTTCGGCAAAAGCAAAACGAATGACAACCGACAAAGGAAAATTCAAAACACTTTTGCTTTGGTTTTCCGTTTCACTAATTATAATATTTATAGCAATTCCATGGCCGTTCTCGCCTTTAGCAAGCCGGCCTTATTTTAGATAAAATGATAAACTTAATTAAAACACAAGTTGGCAGACTCAGAATTATGGCATTTCTTGAAGGGATCTCATTACTGATATTAATATTTATTGGTGTTCCAATAAAATATATTTATCACGATCCTTCTTTTACAAAAATGATGGGACCAATTCATGGCGCACTGTTCCTGCTTTTTTTATTCAATACATTAAGTGTTGGTGTTGTACAGAACTGGAAATTTAAAACAACCACATGGAAGGTGATCGTGGCTTGTTTTATTCCATTTGGTACATTTTACATAGATTATAAAATACTTAGGAAGATTTAAAAATGATCCTGGTTTTTAAAACAAATATTGAAACTCAACAACAGGCCGATGAACTAATTGATATTATTTCTGGGCGTTTCCCAAAAGATGATTGTAATTTTGATCTTGAAGATTGCGATAATGTTTTCAGAATAGAAACCCATGAAAATAATATAGATGCGATAATCCTTGTTTTTAAAGAAAATGGATTTAACTGCGAGGAGCTTAGTGATCAAATTCCGCAACAATTTTAACAATCGTAATCACTTATCCACTTTCCTTGGTTTTTTAAATTTGAATTTGTAAATTGTACTATTATTTATAAAATAAATTCGGAATGAAAAAAACATTACCTGTTCTTGCAGCAATTTTAATTCAGTTAAATTGCGTTGCGCAAAAAAACACGTCGTACGATCTTTTGCTTTCGAGCGGTATGGTTCAATTGCCTTCTAATTTTGATGCGATAAAAAGCCAGCAATTACAGGCAAACGAACTATTTAACGGTAACTATTACCGTTACATTCAGTTTTACGATATTCCTTCTACCGAACAAAAAAAGCAGCTGGCAGAAAAAGGTATTGATCTTTTATTGTACCTGCCAACCAATACTTACATTGCTTCTTTAAAGCAATTTACAACTATTAACGACCTGGCTTCTTTTGGTATCAGGGGAGTGTATACTATTCAGCCGGAATATAAGTTGTTGAATGAACTTTCAATTGCCCTCAACGAAAAAAACTTTCCCGGTTATGCTGTAAAAGGTAATAACATTGGTATCAGCTTTACCAGCTACGATAACATTCCTTTCGAAACAATGAAATCACATCTTGTTTCAAAAGGCTATAAAATTACTTATGAAGATAAAAGCATGCACTGGTTTGTTGTTTGGATAAACAAGAACGAAATTCTTGATTTTGTGAATCAACCATTTGTTTGTTCTGCCGAATTGGTAGACGATATTCCTCAACCTGAAAATAATGTTGGAAGAACCTCGCATCGCAGTAACAGTATTGCAACTGATTATTCTGGCGGAAGAAAATACAATGGCGCCGGTAGTAAAGTAATGCTGCAGGATGATGGTATTATTGGTCCGCACATTGATTACACAGGCCGTTTGCCAATGCAATTTATGACCAATAATATTGGCGATCATGGCGACCATTGCGCCGGAATTATTTTTGGCGGTGGTAACCGTAATCCTTTAACGCGCGGCATGGCATGGGGTGCAGAGCTTTATGCTTACAACGCATCGCCAAATTATCAGGGCTTTGATAGCATTACTAATCATTACGGTACCTTAGGAATAAGAATCATTTCTACGTCTTATTCTGATGGTTGCAATGCTGGTTACACAACCCGTGCTCAAAAGCTGGATATTCAAAATTTAACTATGCCTCAATTAATACATGTTTTCTCTGCGGGTAATAACGGTACATCCAATTGTAATTATGGCGCCGGCGCCGGATGGGGAAATGTAACAGGCGGACATAAACATTCAAAAAATTCTATTGCCGTAGCAAATTTAGATTACCTGGATGTAAGAAACACTTCGTCAAGCCGCGGTCCGGCGCATGATGGTCGTTTAAAGCCTGAAGTAAGCGCTGTTGGAACAAATGTATTTTCAACGTCAAACCCCGATACGTATGTAAACAAAACAGGTACTTCTATGTCTTGCCCCGGAGTTGCCGGCATTTTTGCGCAGCTTTACGATGCTTACAGAACATTAAATAGTAATACGAATCCACCAAGTGCTTTAATGAAAGCCATTGTTATGAATACTGCTGATGATCTTGGTAATCCCGGGCCTGACTTTGGTTATGGATATGGCAGGGTAAATGCATTAAAGGCCGTTCAAACAATTGAAGCAGCAAATTATTTAAATTCTACAATTAGTAACTCAGGTGTAAACACGCACACTATTGTTGTGCCAGCCGGCGTAAGAAAAATGAAAATAATAACCTACTGGCACGATTACCAGGCAGCGATAAACGCTTCAGTTGCTTTAGTAAATAATTTAAACACAACGGTTACAAGTCCTGCTTCAACAGTTTTCAATCCATTGATACTTGATTTTACACCAAATGCTACTAATTTAAATACGCCCGCAGTACAAGGTGTTGATATTCGCAATAACCACGAGCAGGTAACAGTTGATTATCCAACAGCAGGAAATTATGTGCTTACCGTTAACGGCGCCTCTGTACCAATGGGACCTCAAGCGTATTATGTTACCTGGATCTTTGAAATGGATGGTTACACAATTACTTATCCCATAGGTGGCGAGGGTTTTGTGCCGGGCGAAACAGAAACAATTCGCTGGGATGCTTTAGAAACGGCTGGTACACAAACATTGCAATACACCATCAATAATGGAACGTCATGGACAAACATAAATACAGGTATTGCAGGCACGCAACGTTATTTTAACTGGACGGTTCCGAGCGCATTATCAGGTCAATGTAAAGTAAGAGTAAGCCGCGGCGCATTTAGCGCTGAAAGCGATACCAGCTTTTCTATCATTCCTCTTCCAACAAGTATTAGCGTTGCCTGGGCATGCCCCGATTCGGTGAAACTAATTTGGAACGCTGCCGCGGGAGCGACCTCTTACGATGTTTTTAAACTAGGAAACGTTTATATGGATTCGGTTGGAACAGCCAATACAACTTCTATTGTTATTCCAAATACATTAAGTACCCAAACGCATTGGTTTAGTGTAAGAGCAAGAGGTCCTTTAGCTTCCGTTGGCAGAAGAGCTAACGCCATTCAAAAAACGCCTGGTACTTTTTCTTGTCCTCCGGCAATAATTACCGATGTTGCCAATAATTCTTTTCTAAGCAACTCAAGTGTAAATGTATTTCCGAACCCTGGTTACGGAGCATATAACGTTGCAGTTTCAGGCTTAAATAACACAGAATTGAATTACACACTAATTGATCTTAGCGGTAAAGAAATTAAAAGAGAAAGTTTCGGAAAACAGTCTGGCGAGTTTAAAACAATTATAAATATCGAAAATGTTTCGAATGGAATTTATATGTTGATCTTAAACCGCGATGGAGTAGTGGATCATATTAAGATCTGTAAGTTTTAATAAAATTACTTTTTCAATTTACTTTTAGCGTCTTTTCTCAGGCATAGATTTAGCATATTAATTTGTAAAAAATTAATATATGAATAATTTATTTAAAGGCTTGTTAGCTGGCGGCGCTGCGGCCAAATGGGGCGGAGGATGTTTTGGTACAATTTTGGTATTTGTGATTGTGTGGATGCTGTTGGGGCAAACCTGCAGCTAATCTTAATATAATTTATTTTTTTTCCATTTGTTCTTTCAACCATTCCTTTGCAGATTCTTTATCCATGAAAATTTTTGTTGGCACAAAAGGCTTACTTATTTTTTCATGCATTTGCCCTAAAAAATAAATAGACATGTTTGAAGTATAAAACGCAATCGCTAAGGTGTTATCAGAATATTCTTTCGTGGTGGTTATGGCTCTGGCTTCTTTGGTTAAAGTAAAGAACTCAATACCTTCGGCTAAAACATAAAATTTCTTTCCGGGTTTTAAGCTTGTTAATTTTGCCTTCCCTTCTAAAACATCTTCAGCTTCAATTTTTACATTTTCTTTAATTACGTATTCTAAATAATTATCATTAAAGACCCGCATAATGAACTTTTCTGTTTCAATTATTTCAAACTCCATTTGATCTTTATTGATAATTTTTAGCATCATAAATTTAATAAAAACTCTTATCTAAATGCCTCTAAAATCATAATTTTTATAGATTTTCTCTGTACGTTTAATTCCTCACTTTTTCTGGCACGATTATTTCACTAACAAGAAATATAATTTCAACATTATCCTAAATCTCATGAAAAATACCAGCAAAACAGTACTCGTTATAGAGGACGAAGATTTTATCTCCGGCTTAATTGCCCGTTCGTTAAGAGAAGAAGGGTATAATGTAATTGCAACCAGCGATTATAAAGAATCTATTAAGGTAATAGATTCTATGGACCTTGATTTGATCGTTTCAGATGTAATGCTGCCCTATACAGGCGGTTTGGATATTGCTGAATATGTAAAGAAAGAATCAAAAAATAAGGACATCCCTATTATACTTGTAACGGGCATGGATAAAGATGTTTTATCTACAACTCAAATAAAAGTAAACGCAATTTTAGCAAAACCTTTTGATATGTTGCAATTAGTAGATCTTGTAAATTCAAATCTTAAAAGAAAGTCTGCGTAAATTTTACTCAAATTTGTGTTGGGGGAAATTTTTCCCAATTATGAGGAATAAAGTGCGGCGTTTGTGCTCATACTTAAATTAAGATTTCCTGAAATATTTCTTCACATCCTTTAAAGAATTGCCCGCTAATTTAATTACTGATCGTAATTGCGACTCTGTGCATCCCAAAAATTCCGTCCAATATTCAAGTTGCCCCGGTTCACTAAGATCTATTGTACTTCCTTCCGGTTTTTTTTTATTTGAATTATCCGCCATAATAATATGTTCTTTTATTGAATGTACAGTTCAATAAGAGTGCCAGATATTTATTTTATCATAACAATTACAAATGTTTAACACATTTATTTTTGAAAGAAAAGCAGAGGGTTATTATCAGATGTATTTATTATTTTTCGCCTCTTTAATAGCGTCTTCGCGAGAATGTACATTAAGCTTAACGTAAATATTTTTGATGTGTGATTTTACAGTTTCAAGATCAATAAACATTTGTTTGGCTATTTTACTTCGGCTTTTTCCGTTTGCGATTTGTTCTAAAATTTCAGTCTCGCGTTTTGTTAAAGGCGAATTTTGATTTTTGTGAAACGATTTAATAACGATCTTGGCAATGTTCATACTCATGGGCGCACCGCCATCAACTACTTCCTGTATGGCATCCATTATTTTTTCGGTATTATCGCTTTTTGTTAAGTAACCCGATGCGCCTTTTGTTAAAGCGTTAAATACATTATCCTCATTATCATAAACCGTTAACATTAAAATATATGTTTTGGGTAAAATGTTTTTTATTTTAGGAATGGCCTCAATGCCTTTTATGCCGGGTAGCTCAATATCCAATAATATTACCTGTGGCTTATCGTTTATAAGATGCACCAACGCATCTTCAACATTAGAGTACGAGTTAAGTACTTTGTAATTTTCGGTTGCATTTATAAGATAAGTAAATCCATTACGAATGGTTTCATCATCTTCAATGATCACAACGGTTATTGGCGTTTTATTTTCCATGAGATCTAAATAAAAATGTTATTTAAAAAAATAGTTATGCTTGTGCCTTTTTTAATAGTTGAATTTACAGATATTTGGCCATTCATCCTACCAGCCCTGTTCTTCATATTCTTAATGCCGTTTCCTTTTTGTATTACCTGCGAATCAAATCCCTGGCCATTATCTATTATCTTTATCTCAAGGTCTTTATTATCGATCATCTCTAAAGATATTTCCACTTTAGTTGCTTTTGAGTGTTTTAAAATATTGCTGTAAGCCTCTTTAAACACCATAATAAGATTACGGCTGTAATCCAACTTTAACTTTAAAGGATTGCCCGCTTTTATATTATGCGTGCATTCAAAATCAATTACCGTATCATGAAATATTTCATGCCCAATTTCTTTCACGTGCTCGGCTATTTGATAAATCCCATCGTTTTGTGAATTAAGCGACCAAATAATATCTCTTGAGCCGTTATAAAGTGCAGCAGTGTTTTCTTTTATCTGCCCAACCAATTTGGTTATTTCGCTTTCTTTAGGCTCTATTTTTGATTTTAAGATGTCTGTAAGCACTGAAATACGTGTTAATCGGTTTCCCATTTCGTCATGAAAATCTTCGGCAGTGCGGTGTCTTAATTTCATAAATTCTTCTTCACGTATTTTTTCAAGTATCTCTTTACGTTTTTGTTTCCTTCTTGTTGAAATATAAGTTATTAACGCTCCGGTAGAAATTAAAAGCAATACTACCAGTAATTGAAAATAACCGGTTTGATAAAATGCCTTTTCTATTTCGAAAGGATATTCAATAGTGTTTGATGATACAGCTCCACTTTTAGTGATAGCCTGTAATTTTAAAACGTATTTGCCCGGCGGAATGGCAGAATAAATAATGTATGGATTATTGGTGATGGTAAAATCCTTATCAACACCTTCCAGTTTACATTTAAACAGAACATCTTCGGGGTTTGTAAAATAAATGGCGCCAAACTCAAAAGTTAAATGGTTTTGGCTTGAATGTAATTTTAAACCGTTTGGCACCCTAAACCAGGTTGAAAGATTTTGATACAAGCTGCTATCCGTTATATCTGATGAAAATAATTTTACGGATTTTAGTAATACAACGGGTTGGTTCTTTTCGGTAAGGTCAGCATCGGGATTAAAGTGAAATAAACCTTTTGTTGTGCCAAACCACAAGCTGCTATCTGCTGCTTTTAATAAACAATTGTGGCTGCACTCCATACCTAACAAACCATCCGAACGACCATAGTTTTTAACGGCCTGAACTTCGTCTTTATCATTTAACTGTAAATTACTAATGCCAAATCCGGTGCCTATCCATGCTTTTTGTTTGTCGTAAACATAAATACTATAAATAAAATTACTAGGTAATCCGTTATCGGTATTATAATTAATGATCTTTCCTGTTTTTAAATTCCAATTAATAACCCCTTTATCTGTTGTTCCGATCCATAGATTATCATTTTTTTTAGCGAGGCACAATACGGATGAGTTTTCGAACTCTTTCTTTTTTAAAGAGTGTTGCTTGTATTCTTTATCCAGAACAAAAATACCTTTTGATGTTCCGATAAGAAGACTATCTGAATTAAATTGTTTTATGGCACTTACCGAAACGTTATCTGTTTTTAATTTAGTTACATTGCCTGCTTTATCAATAACAAAAATTCCCTGACCAAAACCCAGCAACATATTACCCTGCGCATCTTTTAAGAAGCTGTTAGCGCCTCTTACCTGCATACCAGTATTCTTGTCAATAATTTTTTGGAGCCCGTTTTTTTTATTATAGATCCATGAGCCTTTACCAATAGTGCCTATCCAGATATTGTTTTCATCATCAGCATATAAGCAGCTTATTTTGCTATCTGTAAGTACCGGTCCTTTATTATTTACAGGATCAATGCCATTATTACTATTTATTTTATATAAACCGCCCCCGTATCCTGCGGCGTAAATATCACCATCTGTAGTTTGCACAACGCCCATTACAATTGTATTTGATATGCCACTTGATTTATCGTAGTAAGTAAACGTATTTTCCCTGAATTTATAAATACCGTCGGCATCTGTTGCAAACCATAAATTATTTTCAACATCTTTGTAAATGTGTAATACAGAGTTATCGGTAAAACCACTCTTGCTGTCGAAGTGAAAAATATTTCCGCCCTCAATTTTGTACGCCCCATTATCAGATCCTAACCAGATATTTTTCTTAACATCTTCCTCAATACACAAAACGTTTATGCCATCAAGACTTGTGTTTTGATTTTTATATGCCTGGATTTTATTGTTTTTTACCTCATAGAGTCCGGCATTACTGGCAAGCAAAGTATCGCGGTTGGAAGTGATGAAAATTTTGCGGATCAAAGGTGTTTTACTGATCTCGTCCTGCGAAATTATTTTTTTCCATTTATTCTTCTCAAAAGCATAAAGGCCTTTTTCTAAAACATAAGCTAACAACTCATCTTTATTGGTTTTATAAATAGCACCTACGGTTTCGGATGTAGTAGACGAGACCGAAATTTTTTGTCCCTGAAAATTTTTTAGTTTAAAAAGCGAATTATTATTTAATGCATAAATACTCTCATCTGGTAATTGCAACATCGCTGTTACGTTATTTACTATTGAGCTGCTAAGTTTAACTGTTTTAAATGTTTTACCATTAAAAACAGAAATACCATAGTTTGTACCTGCCCAGATATTACCCGCATTATCACACAATAAAGAATTTACGTCATTCGAAATTAAGCCCTCCTGCGCAGCGTATCCTGTAAATTTTCTTCCGTCAAATTTACTTATTCCGCCCTCTGTTGCAATCCATAATTGCCTGTACTTATCCTGGCAAATGTAACCGCATTGCGACTGTATCAAGCCGTCTTCAACCGTCCAGTTTACGAAATTGTATTTTTGGCAAAAGCCACTTAAATAAAAAAAGAAAATAAAATATATTAGTAAACGCCTTGCCATTTAATACACTTGAATTAAAAGACTAATTTAAGAAGTAGAAATGGATTTGTATAATTCTTTCATTTTATGTTTCATTGCTTCCACTTGGCGAATTGCCTCTGCGGTTCCGTTGGCTTTTCTGCATTCATCTTCTTTGTTTTCCAGAGTAGTAATGATACCTTCTTTGAACGCTTTTTGCGCATAGAGGTTTGCATATTTTGTTTTTTCTTTTGAAAAAGCTATAAAATCGTTAGCTGCCTTTTCAAAACTGGCCATATCGTTGCAACGTTTTAAAAATTGCGCGTATACATCCATAAACTCAAATAAAGAATAGCTTGTAAAGTTAGACGAAGCGTTACCGTAGAAAGCAAGATTTTCATCTGAGCCTTTATCAGCATACATATTGGCAATTGCTAACAAAACTCCTTTGTTTTTTTCATTTTCAAACGCTTTTATTTTTTCAAACGCAGTTGTTGAGTTTGTTTTTGATAATGATTTTATGGCTCCTGATAAAACAGCATACGATTGCTCGTTTAACGATTTTTCATATAAGGCAGTCAGTTCATTGCCGGTATAATTATCTCCCAAAAAGCGAATGGCAGTTGCTCTCACATTTGTGTTTTTATCTTCTGTTGCAATTTTTAGAATGGTAGGTTTTAATTCTCGTTCTTTTTCTTTTGCAATGGTTTCTAATGCAAAAAGCGCAAAGTTTCTTAATTCAAACCAATTATCTTTTTCGGCTGCCTTTAAGAAAAGGGCTATAACACCGGGCTCACTTAACTTACTTTTTAAATTGCTTAGTGCCTCCAGTCTGTCGCCATAAAGCGGTGCATGTTCGTATTGAAAAATAAATTCTTTCGTAGAACGGTTAAATGTTCTGTCGCATAATAATTGCCTTTCAGCATCAAAATTTACCAACTCCGGTTCTGAAGGAATGCTAAAATTAAAGTTTTGGCTATTTTCTGTGATCAAAATTCTTTTTCTTTCTTTTATGCCGTTAAAATAAATATCTACATCAACAGGTAAAGCATATAATGGGGTTTCTTTAAGATCCTGTTCTTGCTTTACATTTAATTTTAAAGTTTTGGATGCTGCATCATAGGTATTTGTAAATGTAATTTTTGGATGCCCCTTCGCCATGAACCATTGGTTAAAGAACCAGTTAAGATCTTCACCTGTTATTTCTTCAAAAGCCAAACGCAGATCGTGAATCTCTGAATTTTTAAATTTATTTTTTTCTAAATATAATTTTAGTGACACAAAAAAAGCTTTATCCCCCGTATATTTTCTAAGCATGTGTAAGATCTGTCCGCCTTTATTATAACTGTAAGCATCAAACATGTCTTCACGGTTATCATAGTCAAAACGAATCATATCTACTTGCTTATCTGCACTTGCAAAATAACCCATTTTGGATTTATAGCTGTGCGCATCTGCGGCATCCCGGCCATATTTATATTCTTCCCATAAATATTCGCCGTAGGTTGCAAAGCTTTCGTTTAATGGTAAATTGCTCCAGCTTTCTGCGGTAACAAGATCTCCAAACCATTGATGAAATAATTCATGTGCGATGACATCTTCACCTTTTTTACTATCTATCATTTCGCGATCGGTTTGATATACCATAAAATCGCCATGCAAAGTTGCACTGGTATTTTCCATAGCACCACTCACAAAATCTTTTACAACAATTTGCGAGTATTTTTGCCAGGGATAAGGTGTGCCCAATGTTCTCGAATAAAAATCGATCATTTCTTTTGTGTTGCCAAAAATATTTTTAGCGTATGGTTCATATTCTTTTTCTACGTAATAACTTACTTCTTTACCATTCCATGGCGCATCGGTTATTTTTTTAAAATCACCAACTGAAAGCATTACCAGGTAAGGAGAGTGGGGCATATCCATTTGCCAGTGATCGGTACGAGTACCATCTGAATTTTTTTTACTATCTGTTAAAATGCCGTTTGAAAGTGTAGTGTATTTATTATCAACGGTCATGTAAATTTCGTTTGTCATTTTTTCGTTCGGGCTGTCAATTGTTGGAAACCAGGCCGAGTTACCCATGGTTTCACCCTGCGTCCATATTTGCGGCATTTTGTTTTTTTCTTCTCCTTTGGGATTTATAAAGAACAAACCTTTATCATCTGATATGGCCTCGCTACCACCATTTACTAACTCATCGGGCTTTGCCGTATAATTTACCTTTACAAGATATTTTTCATCGGCTGTAAATTCACGACCAAGATCTATCTTAATAGTATCATGCTCGTAGGTATACGTTGAATTTAATTTTACCTGAGCAGCAGCTTCAACAGGTTTTTCGGAAACATTCTTTTTGCCCAGATCAAATACTTCTACCGAATGAATATCCATTCCTCGGGCGTTAAGATCTATTTTATGGCTTGCGTTAAAATAAGGTTTAGCTGTTATATAAGCGGTTCCTAACACGCGCGACTTGTTCCAGTCGAATTTTACTTCCAGCTTGGTATGAATGATGTCGTTTACACGTGTGTTAGTTGCACGGTACGCTTTTTTAGGCGTATCGTTAGCGTGGCCTAATGTATGAATGAGTCCGAAAATTACAACGAATACTAATTTACTTGCTTTCATGACGGTGAGATTTATGATCAAAGTTACCTAATAGAAAGCCAGGTTATCTAACGCATTTAGGGGGATTTTTAAAGAAAAAAACCGTGATCCTTTTGCAGCCAGGATCACGGTTAAAGTGCGCATGAAAAAATAATATACGATTATGGTATCTTTTCAGATGTAAAATTAAATGTTAATTACTAAAGTGTTATAACCCTTTATGGGGGATTTGAATTTATGCGTTTTTAAAAGCCGAAAAATAATTTCTAATATTTTGGGCGCCTTAACGGGCTGCTGCTGGCTCGGCTATCGGAGCGCATCCACGGCGCTCGCGTTAAATCCCGCACAACATAAAACCCAATAATGGCTGACATTTATCTGCGCAGGAAGAATAAAAATTGCCTTCTACTTTATCCCCCGAAGGAGAAGTTTTACCCCAATAGAATTCTGCAATACTTAAGGGTTTTAAATTATTTAAGGCAGCATAATTTAATAGCTTTGGTGCGCAACAATCGCCGGTACCATTTGGAATTCCTTTTTTAATATTGAAGGCATTTAATAATGATCTTTTTTCTTTTTTGAAATTAGTAAGTTCATACAAAGCAAAAAGTTCTGTTAATATGCTTTGCGAGATCAATTTTCTTTCTTCGGTTTTTAATTTCCATTTAACTGAATTTTTATCCAGTGTTTTAATAAACTCTGTTAAAGGATGGATCTTTGAATTGCCTTTTTCTACAATTTGCATAAAAGCTTTTTCATTTGCCAAATGTGGCACCCAGTCGTTAATATTCCAAATGCCATTATAAGTTGAAGAAAAAGCTTTTAAAATAACTTCGTTACCTAAAACATCTTCGCAAACTAAAACCCCAAACATTTTGCCGCCAATATCACCATACAAATGTTTTGTGGATAAGAGTGGATCAATTCCATCATCGAGATAATCAATTTGTTCATAGGCACTAAGTTTTTGCATTAATGTACCACAAACTTCAATTGCTTTTTCGTGAGGTAAACTATGCGTTTTGTTACATGTTTTGCAATATCCGGAATAAGAAAGATCTGTTGGAATAAAATTAGTCATTCGCGAGAGCGCTAAGGTTTATCAGATGACCGCAATTAAAATGTCCAAGCGGACAAGCCTTGTAACCGTGCAAACCACAAGGGCGACACTTCAATTCATCTAAGCCTATAGTTTTTGAGTTATCGGAAAGTGGACCAAAGCCAAAAGCAGGAACAGTGGACGTGAAAAAAGCTGTAACGGGGGCATTTATGGCAGATGCTAAATGTAGCGGTGCGCTATCGTTCACATAATTCATTTTTGCTTTTTGCATTAAAGCGCAGGATTGCAATAACGATAATTGCCCGGCCAATACGATACTATTTTTATGACCAGATGCCGTTTTTATTTCTTCACATAATTGTTTATCGCCGGGGGCACCTAAAAAATAAATAGTCGTATTTGCATTTGTTTTGTCAGATAACTCAATCCATTTATCTTTTGGCAATTGTTTTGTAAACCAAACCGAAGCTGGTGCCATACAAACGTAAGGCGTATTTTGAAAAGGTTTAATAGTTTCAAGATCCGAAACAGAAGGATATAATTTCGGTTTAAAAACTGTTGTGTCGGTAAAATCTTCTATTAACTGGTTATAACGTTCGGTCTCATGTGTGCCATTTCCAATAATGTGTTTAGTGTTAAAATTAAACATAAAAGAAAATGGATTTTCTTTGTAGCCCGCTGTATGTCTTGCCCCTGAAAAGGCAGTTAAAAATCCTGAACTTGCATAACGGTGACAATTAATAACACAATCGTATTTGTTCTTTCTTATTTGCGATAAAATGCCAAAAAGATTTTTAAATTTATTTTCTTTTTTATTCCAAACCAAAAGCTGTTTTAAAAAAGGATGGTTCTCGTAAATACTTTCATTTCCTTTTCTAACCAAAATACTAATGTTTGCATTTGGAAAATAAGTGTGTAATTTTTCTAATAAGCTTGATGCCAGAATAGCATCGCCAATAAAAGCGGTTTGTATAACCAGTATATTTTTAAAATCTGCCAATTATCCGTGAATTGTTTCTTGTTTGCCGTAGCTTTGTAAGATTTTGGCTTCATGCTCAAGCCATTGCTGCCAGCGTGCGTTCACATCTTCGGTGGCATTTCCAAATTTTCTCGCAAAGTTTAAGAACATGGTATAATGCCCGGCTTCGCTGATCATTAATTCCCGATAAAATTCCCTCAAATCACTATCATTAATGTTTTCGGATAAGATCTTAAAACGTTCGCAGCTTCGGGCTTCCACCATGGCTGAAAATAAAAGACGGTCAATTAATGCAATTTCTTTAATATGACCTTTACGCATAAATTTGTAAAGTTCCAGTACATATTCGTCTTTTCGTTCGTAGCCTAGTTTAAAACCACGATCTTTTATTTTTTGATGCACCATTTCAAAATGGGTTAATTCTTCTTTCGCAAGATTTACCATTTCGTCAACCAATTCAGGATGATAGGCATAACTGATCATTATGGAAATAGCATTTGTAGCCGCTTTTTGCTCGCAGTAGGCATGATCGGTAAGAATCTCTCCAATGTTCTTTTCAACTATATTTACCCAACGCGGGTCTGTTTCGAGTTTTAAGCCTAACATGTTATTAAAATTTTCGGTGCGCAAGGCGTGAGCCTGTTTACGTTTTATCTATTATTTTGTTAATCATCTTTTTGACTGCCACTTCGTTAATTTTTTCGTCGAGGTAAACACCCTCGACTGCAAAAATTGCCTCGTTTCGTTCAAAAATATGTTTTAACAAAGTTAAAACATAAAATGTAAACTGACTCAACAATAAAAAATTTTATTTAATATTACAACGTGAGTCAGTACGGAAAATTATATTTATTACCTGTTCCCATAAGTGAGGAAAATGTAAATAATTTTATTCCTGAATATAATTTTACGATTGTAAGAAGCCTTACCAATTTTATTGCAGAAGATGCTAAAACGGCCCGCCGCTTTTTAAAATGGTTTGGATATCCAAAAATTGAGAATGCCGAAATATTTTTATTGAACGAGCACACAAAAAATAATAACGTTTTTGAATTGTTGCAGCCTTTACTGGAAGGTAAAGATGTCGGATTGATGAGCGATGCGGGTTGTCCGGGCATTGCTGATCCCGGTGCAGAAGTGGTAAAACTGGCCCATCAAAAAAATATTGATGTAATTCCATTAACAGGCCCAAGCTCTATTGTATTAAGCATTATGGCCAGTGGCTTTAACGGACAAAACTTTGCTTTTGTTGGTTATTTGCCAATTGATAAACCTGCAAGATTAAAACGGATAAAAGAACTCGAAACGCTTGCTGTTAAATATAAACAAGCGCAGTTCTTTATTGAAACCCCTTACCGTAACGATCAGTTATTGGACGCTTTATTAAACAGTTTATCTCCCGAAATACTTGTGTTTATTGGTAAGGACCTTACGGGGCCAAAACAATTTATGCAGGCTAAAACCGTTTTTGAATGGAAAACCTCTGCAAAGCCTGAGATCAATAAAGTGCCGGTTGTATTTGGGATCTATAAATAGGCTTAACCACAAAGAACACTAAGAAGGCACAATGATCACTAAGAAAAATAATTCTTTGTGCGCTTAGTGATAGCCTTTGTGTCCTTTGTGGTTAAATAGCTATTAAAACTCACCTGTTAAAAACACGTCTCTCTTTTCTTAGTTCCCATTACCTTAAACACTTTCTTTGTATGAATGAATATTCTGGCTTTTATACAATCAAAACACAATCTTATTTTTAAGTTACTGATCGTATTTGTATGCTCGGTTTGCGTTACGTTATTACTTCCCAACAAACAGGTTAAAGGTCACAGAGTAGGCTCGTTTGATGCTATTTGGGCAAGCCCTGATCTTATAGCCGAAGATGATTTTTTTCTGAAAAAGACAGATGAAGAAATAAACGCCGATAAAAAACTGATTGAAAAAGAAGCGCCTTTGTTTTTTACAAATATTAATGATGAAAAGCTGGAAAAATTAAAAGACCTCGAGTTTTTAAAGCAAAGCGATAATAAGCTCTATATGATCTTAAAGCCATTGATAGATAGTGTTTACAAACGTGGTGTAATAGAAAGTATTGATACATCACTTTATCAAAAACCTATATTTATCTCGAACGGAAATTTTGCAGAGGCAAGTATTTATTTTGATTTTTTTACAATTAAAACTGCCGCGGAGTTTGTTGATAATGGTTTAAAGAGCAATAAAATTGAGAATTTTAATTATGCCGATTATTTAAGCATTAATTATTTTTTAAATAAAGGAAAAACAAAGCTTTATTTTGATTCAAAATTAAACGAGGTGTCGCTTTATAAAGCCGCTGTGCTTTCGGGCCAGGTGCTTGTTAGGCGGGGCGAGGCTTTAACCAATAATAAACGGTTTTTAATTAATCATTATTTTTATTTGCAAAATGTTAATGGTGGCGCATCTTTTATAAAAATGCTGTTTAGCTGGTTGCTTGTTTTTTTAATTTTAATAGTGCTGTTGTGTTATTTACTTTTTTTCAGAAAACAAATTTTCGGGCAAAATAAACAGATCGTTTTTTTGTATTTAATAGTAATTGTTTCGGTAGTTTCTACTTACATTTTTTCTAAATACGGTTTACTTGTACTTGCTTTGCCATTTGCTTTAGTACCAATATCTGTAAGGGTTTTCTTTGATAGCAGAACCGCTTTATTCTCACATCTAATTGTAGTGTTAATTTGTAGTTTATTTATGGCCGATAAGCTTATGTTTATTTTGTTACAGCTTTTGTCTGGCATTGGTACTTTGTTTGCTATTGCCGAAATGCGTAAACGGCAGCAAATAATTAATGCTGCGGCTTTGGTATTTGTTTTTTATGTTATAATTTTTGTGAGTTATCAGATTGGTTTTGGAACGCCTGAACTTGTTAAAAAAGTGAGTGTTTATGTGCCTTTTGCCGTTAGTTCGGTATTGGTTCTTTTGGCATATCCAATTATTTTGCTCACGGAAAAAGTATTTGGTTTTATCTCAGATTTTAAATTGTTAGAGTTATGCGATCTTAATCAACCTTTATTGCGCCAGCTTTCGCAAGATGTGCCGGGTACTTTTCAGCACAGTTTGCAGGTTGCTAATTTGGCCGAAGAAGCCATTTATTATATTGGAGGCAACACACTTTTAGTAAGAACGGGTGCTATGTACCATGATATTGGTAAGATACAAAACCCTAATTTTTTTACCGAGAATCAGGCAAAAGGTTATAGTCCGCACCAGGAAATGGAACCCTTGGAAAGTGCAAAGATCATTATTAACCATGTTATCGCCGGCGTGGAGCTTGCCAAGGCCAATAAATTACCGGAGCAGGTTATTGATTTTATAAGAACCCATCATGGTACAACCTATGTTGGCTATTTTTTAAATATTATGAAACAGCAGGCAGGTACTGAGCTAATAAACGAAAGCGAATTCAAATACCCGGGGCCAATACCTTTTAGTAAAGAAACGGCTGTGTTAATGATGGCAGATGG
The DNA here is from genome assembly GCA_943369995.1 of Chitinophaga pinensis. Classification (GTDB taxonomy): domain Bacteria; phylum Bacteroidota; class Bacteroidia; order B-17B0; family Aurantibacillaceae; genus Aurantibacillus. The sequence goes on along the minus strand of CALRPF020000029.1, from coordinate 32,510 downwards.
GGTAGAGGCGGCTTCAAGAAGTTTAAAGACCCACGATGCTTTGTCGATAAACGAATTAGTAGATAATATCATCGATTTTAAAATACAACAAAATCAATTTATTAATTCTGATATAACGTTTAAAGACATTACAACGATCAGAAAGATCTTTAAGAAACGCTTAATGAATATTTACCATGCCAGAATTGAATACCCTATTTAGCTTTTCTGTTAGTAATTACCTTAAAATTAATATATTTGTAATATAACTATGAGAAACCTTATCCTATTTTTTTCATTTGCAGTGATCCTTTCTTCTTGTAAGGTCTTTAAGTCTAACTTAATGCTAAAAACGCCTAAAGATTATTCTTATGATAAATTAGCAGATTCTTTGAGCAGATTGGATTATAAACTTGCAGCTAATGATGCTATTCAATACCGTATTTATCCCAACGATGGATTTAAGTTAATAGATCTTGCAAACTCAGGCGCTCAAATTTTACGAAATGAATTGGATGTGATTGTAGAAAGCGACGGAAACGTTAAAATGCCTTTGGTTGGTAGAATTCCGGTAGTTGGCCTTACGCTGAAAGAAGCTGAAAAATTAATGGAGGAAAAGTATGCTGAGTTTTATGTAAAACCCTTTGTTACACTTAAAGTTATTAATAAAAGAGTTATCGTTTTTCCGGGTAACACCGGGCAGGCAAGGGTTATTAATTTGTTAAACAGTAATACAACCGTTATGGAGGCAATTGCTTCAGCTAACGGTATCCCTGAAGATGGAAAGGCGTATAAAGTAAAGTTAATAAGAGTAAACCCCGATTCCACCCAAAAGCCATATGTTTATTTAATGGATCTTTCAAGAATTGAGGGTATTAACTTCGCATATTCTAAAGTACAGGCAAGCGATATTATTTATGTTGAACCAAGATACAGGCCAATTAAAACAATACTTAACGAGATAACGCCTATACTTACCCTGGTTACAACTATATTAATTTTGGTTCAATTTAGCAGACTAAACTAAAATGTTAGATCCTCAGGTAGAATCAACAAACAACCAGTTAAAAGATATTACCGAAAGGTTTAATACCAATTTTGATATTGGTGTTATTGCTTTTTTATTTAATAAAAGTAAATTTTTCATTATCCTGTTCTTTCTTATCGCTTTTTCGGGCGTTTTTTTGTACTTGAGGTACAGTCAGGAAATATTCGAGTCCAAAGCTGTTTTACAAATTAACGATGCCAATAAGGCCGATGAGATATTAAAGCTTAACAGCATGGACAACAATAATAATCTTGTTGCCGAAGCTATTGAACAAATAAAATCTAAGGTGTTTTTAAAACGCATAGTTGAAAAATTAGACATTAGCGTTAATTATTTTAGCGAAGGCACTTTTAAAAGTAATGAGTTATATCACAACTCACCCTACCTGATAAAAATAAATCCTAAGCCCGGTATTATTTACGATCAAAAAATTTACGTTGAATTAAATCCTAAACATACAGGTGGGATCTTGCGAATTGGTAACAAAACAGTAAAATTCGACATTAATTCCTGGCTTAAAACCAACGAGTTTGACATCAACGTTTTTATAAATCCAAAATTAAGTAACGATGAAATTAATGCGCTTATCAAGGAAAATAACTCTCTGTATTTTGTTATCTCGAATGTAGATGCAGTTACCTCTATTTTACAGGGTAAACTCGAAGTGCGTTTACTTAACGATCTTGCCAAAACAATATTGATAAAAGTGCAGGATGTAAACTCGCTAAAATCTACTGATATTGTAAATGCGATAAGTGAAGAATATCTTACTTATGATGTGGAAAGAAAAAGTGAAAGCTCGCGTAATATCTTATCTTTTATCGACACACAATTAGGTGTTGTGTTTAATGATCTTAAAAATACTGAAGGCGATCTGCAAAAATTTAAACAAGAAAAAAATTTAAGCGAAAAAAATCTATTGCTTAATTCTGACCTTGTAAGATATTCATCTGTAGAAGAGCAATTGCTAAATGTGGAAATGGAAGAAAAGATCATTTCTGAGATACAGAGCAATATCAATAAAAATAAAGGCGTTGATATATACCAGCTCATTTCGCTTATTTCGGGCACAGAATATGAAAATCTTATAAAGGATATTACTTCCAATATTCAAAAGTTATTGGTAGAGAAAGAAAATATGCTTTATGCCGTAACGCCAAGCTCTGAAAACATTAAGCAGATAAATTACCAGATAGAGACCCAGAAGAAACTTTTAATGGAAAGTCTGGACGCTGTTAAACTTAAATACAAAACCAAGTACAAGAATTTATTAGAAAAATCAACCGACTTTAAATCCAAATTAGGTCAAAATCCTGAAGACGAAGTAGAGTTTTCTCGCCTGAGCAGACTTTATACCATTAGCGAAAAATACTATACCATGTTATTGGAAAAGAAAACTGAATTCTCAATTTCAAAAGCGGGTTATGTATCTAAAAATATTATTTTAGAAAAGGCTCTTGGTATTGGTGCCAAAGTATCTCCAAACAAAAGAAACGCTATAGTAATTGCGTTTTTAGCCTCGCTGCTATTATCGATGGGACTTGTTTTTGTAAGGTACATATTTCATGATAAAATTTATTCTTTAAAAGATATTACTCGCTATTCTTCGGGCAATATTGCTTTGTTGGGCGTTGTGCCAAAATACCAAAGCGATATTCCTGTTTCGCAATTAATTGTAGATAAAAACCCAAAGGCAATTATTAGTGAGGCTTTCAGATCTATACGCTCTAATCTTACGTTTATTGATGCCAGCGAAGGGCCAAAGATCGTATCTATTACATCAACTATAAGCGGCGAAGGTAAGACCTTTGTGGCCATTAATATTGCGGGGATATTAGCCTTTACAGGCAAAAAAGTGGTAATTATTGATTTGGATATGCGTAAACCAAAAATCCATAAGGGGTTTGGGGTACCCAACAATATTGGTATGAGTACAATCTTAACGGGTATTAGCCGTTTAGATGAGTGTTTTAATGGTAGCCCTATGGAGAATTTAAAATTCATTACCGCAGGACCTTCGCCTCCAAATCCATCCGAACTAATATTAAGTGATAAATTATTAGAAGTTATTGAAGAACTAAAAAAACAGTTTGATTTTATTGTAATTGATAACGCACCCGTGGGTTTGGTTACGGATGGTATTGCAACTATTAAGATGGCCAATTATCCTATTTATGTATTTAGAGCGGGTTATTCTAAAAAGATGTTCACTCAAATTTTAGACAGGCTTAAAAACGAAACTAAAATTCACAATTTAGCAGTTGTGTTAAACGATGTGGATATTAGCAAGAAAATTTACAGTTACAATTATGGTTACGGTTATGGTTACGGCTATGGCTATGGTAGCGGCTATTATAGCGAAGATGAGAAATTTAAGAAACGTACAAAAAGAAAAATGAACTAATGGAAATAATAGAAACTGAATTAAAAGGATTATTTGTTCTTAAACCAAAAGTATTTGAAGACGAAAGAGGTTATTTTTTTGAAAGTTATAGCAAAAAATTATTTAACGAAGCGGGTCTGGATATAGATTTTGTACAGGACAATCAATCTCTTTCGCAAAAAGGTGTACTGCGTGGTTTGCATTTCCAAAATCCACCGCACGCACAAGGTAAATTGGTAAGGGTTATTAGCGGCTCGGTATTGGATGTTGTGGTAGATATAAGAAAAGATTCTAAAACATACGGCAAATGGTATGGTTTAGAGTTAACCGAAAAAAATAAATGGATGATGTATGTGCCTCCTGGTTTTGCTCACGGCTTTTTAACGTTAGAGAACAATACTGTTTTTTCTTATAAATGCACTAATTTTTACAATAAGGCTTCTGAAGATTGCTTATTGTGGAATGATAAGGATATCAATATCAACTGGAATTTTGATAAACCTTTACTTTCAGCTAAAGATCTTGAAGGAAAAGCTTTTAAAGGTTTTGTAAGTATGTTCTAAAATGACGTTTAATTATCCCATAGTACTTACTTCGTTATTTTTTTTGTGTTTTATTTTTTCTTTACTGATTAATTACATTTTATTGCGTTTTGCGCAAACCCTTGGTATCAGAAATAAAGAAGAGTATCAAGCAAGATGGAACAGTAACGCTAAACCTGCCTTGGGTGGCATATCATTTTATGTGATATTTTTATTCTCTTTTATTTTTACTTTACTTTTACCGCACAGCGATTTTGGATTTAACCTGCAAATTGTAGGTATACTTATTGCCGCTACACTTGCATTTTTAATGGGTTTGGCCGATGACGCCTTTAATACACAGCCTTTGTTAAAATTTTTAACGCAGGTGTTTTGCGCTTTTATTATTATTTTTTCGGGGCACAGTGTTGTTATTTTCGAGAACCAGTTTATTAATTACCTTATTACTATTTTTTGGGTAGTTGGCATTATGAATTCCATAAACATGTTAGATAATATGGATGGTATTACAACAATTATTTCTATTGTAATAGGATTGTTTATAGTGGCATTAAACATCTCGTTGTTTAATACCGGCAGTTACTCTACAACTTTAAATTTAGGCGTTCTGGGAGCTTTATTTGGCTTTTTGGTGTACAATTTTCACCCCTCAAAAATGTTTATGGGCGACACAGGTAGTCAGTTCCTGGGTTTATTTTTAGCTGTTATGGGTATTGATAATTGCTGGAATAGCCCTAATTCGCACCTGATAGGCGGTTTTCCATTGCTAAATATTATATTGGTAATCTTGGTATTCTTAATTCCGTTAACAGATACATTTACTGTTGTGTTTAACCGCTTAAGGGCAGGACGCTCGCCGTTTGTAGGAGGGAAGGATCACACCACACATCATTTATTCTTTAAAGGTATTACTGAAAAAAGGATTGCCATTTTATACTTTTTAATCAGCTCAGTGGGCGCTATTTTGGCTTACTTATTAGTATTTCGCTTTAGTTATGCACTTTTTTACGGTTCTGTTTTTTACATTCTTTTGGTATTTGTATCTTTATATGTAAATACCATTATTCATAAGAAGTGACGGGTAAAAAAACATTCCAACAATTTATTTCAAACCTCAATTTACCTTCCTTAACGGTTGCGTTTTTTGTGGTATTCGTCGCGCTTTTTGTTTTCCTTAAAGTTTACGTTATTGAGCCATCGGTAAATCTACTTTCTTATAGTAATAATAATCAAAATGTACTAGGCCTCAACATCCCATCAAATCTTGAGTTTTGTGGCGAAAAAATCCCTGCAAACAGCCTTGCCATTAAGGAAGATCTTGAGCAGGAATTTTTTAATAATAAACAGTGGAAATCAAATTCTGGCGGCTTATTTGCCAAGGCACAAAAATGGTTTCCCTATATTGAACCTATCTTAAAGCAGCAAGGCGTTCCCGACGATTTTAAATATGTTGCTGTAATTGAAAGTCATTTATCAAATGTTGTTTCTCCCGCAGGTGCAGCGGGTTTCTGGCAATTAATGCCTGCATCTGCACAAAATTATGGTTTGGAAGTAAATGAAAATGTGGATGAGCGTTTTGATGTAGAAAAGGCTACACGCGCAGCCTGCAGACATTTTAAAGATGGTTATGCTGTTTTTCATAACTGGACTCTCTCTGCAGCCGCCTACAATCTTGGTATTGGCGGTATTCAAAACGCGTTAAAAAAGCAGAATAGTGATAGTTATTACGATCTGATGTTAAACAGCCAGACAGGAAGCTTCGTGTATCGTATTTTAGCTTACAAAACTCTGCTTTCAAACCCGGGGCATTTCGGAATTAAGAAGAAAAAACTGGTGTATTTTTCTAAAATTCCCCTAAAAACTTTCAAAGTAGATTCAACCGTTACAAATATTGCAAATCTTGCCAAAGAAATGGGTTGCAGTAAAACTATTTTAAAACTTCACAACCCATGGTTGTTGGGTGAGTCGTTGCAAAATCCCGATAAGCGGGTTTATGAATTCAAGATCCCAAAAAACCAAAAAAGTGACTATTCGTCATACATCCGCGATCTGATTGGGGAGGATGGGGTAGTGCATGAGGAGAAAGAAGTGTTAAAATCGTCTGAAAATCTTGTTTCAGATTCTTTAAAAATCAATTAAATTTACAAGTCTGATTTTTAGTTGAAAGTCAATTTTTTATGAAATTTTTCACAATTTCGACGTATTCATAAAAAAAATGTTCAAAACTCAAAAATAATTGAACAAAATTGTTGTGAGTTGAAAATCTTTTCCTATCTTTGCCCTCCCTAAAAAAGGGAAACAGCTGAAAACCAATAATATCAAGTAATACAAAGGATTTAAAATGCCTACAATACAGCAATTAGTAAGAAAAGGTCGCACAAAACCGACCAATAAGAGCAAATCGGCCGCTTTGGACTCTTGTCCACAACGCCGTGGTGTATGTACCAAGGTGTACACTACAACCCCAAAGAAACCTAACTCTGCTATGCGCAAGGTTGCAAAGGTTCGTTTAACTAACAAGCAAGAGGTAATTGCCTATATTCCGGGTGAAGGACACAATCTGCAAGAGCACTCAATTGTATTGGTGCGTGGTGGTCGTGTAAAAGATTTACCGGGTGTACGTTATCACATTGTTCGTGGAAGCTTAGATACCGCAGGTGTTGAAGGCCGTAAGCAACAACGTTCAAAATATGGTACAAAACGTCCTAAAGCAGGTGCTGTAGCGGCTCCGGCTAAGAAAAAATAATAAGAATTAGTAGAAATATTATACAATGAGAAAAGCCAAAGCAAAGAAACGCGTTTTATTACCTGATCCTATTTATAACGATACATTGGTAACCCGTTTTTTAAATAACTTAATGTACGATGGTAAGAAAAATACCGCGTCTAACATTTTTCATGATGCAATTGAGATCGTAGCAAAACGTACGAGCGAAGATGGATTAGAAGTTTGGAAAAAAGCATTAGCAAACGTAACACCTCAGGTTGAGGTTCGTTCACGTCGTGTTGGTGGTTCAACTTTCCAGATCCCTTCTGAAATTCGTCCTGACCGCAAAGTATCAATGGCTATGAAATGGTTAATATCCTATTCACGCAAACGTAACGAAAAATCAATGGCTCAAAAATTAGCCGGCGAGATCGTTGCTGCTTCAAAAGAAGAAGGTGCTGCTTTTAAGAAAAAAGAAGATATCCACAAAATGGCAGAAGCAAATAAAGCATTTTCACACTTTAGATTTTAATTAAACAAATGGACTTACGTTATACAAGAAATATTGGAATTGCTGCTCACATTGATGCTGGTAAAACAACAACAACAGAGCGTATTTTATATTATACAGGTGTAAACCACAAAATTGGTGAGGTGCATGATGGCGCTGCAACAATGGATTGGATGGCACAAGAGCAAGAGCGTGGTATCACTATCACTTCGGCTGCAACAACTTGTTTCTGGAAATACAGAGATAACCAATATAAAATTAATATTATTGATACTCCGGGTCACGTGGATTTTACTGTTGAGGTAAACCGTTCATTACGTGTACTTGATGGCTTAGTGTTCTTATTTTCTGCAGTTGATGGTGTTGAGCCTCAATCAGAGACTAACTGGCGTTTAGCTGATAATTATAATGTTACCCGTTTAGGATTCGTTAATAAAATGGATCGCCAGGGTGCAGATTTCTTAAACGTAGTTAAGCAAACCCGCGAAATTTTAGGTGGTAATGCAGTTCCTCTTCAGTTACCAATTGGTGCCGAAGAAACTTTCGTAGGTGTGGTTGATTTGATCAACAACCGCGGAATGGTTTGGAATGAAGAAGATAAAGGGATGACTTACAAGATCGTTCCTATTCCTGACGATATGAAGGAAGAAGTAGCAGAGTGGAGAGAGAAAATGTTGGAAGCTGTTTCTGAATTTGATGATAAAATTATGGAGAAATTCTTTGAAGCTCCTGAAACTATCACTGAAAGAGAAGTATTAGACGCATTGCGCAAAGCTTGCGTTGCAAATAAAATTGTTCCAATGGTTTGTGGTTCATCTTTCAAAAACAAAGGTGTTCAAACAATGTTGGACTTAGTAATGGAATTAATGCCTTCGCCTCTTGATAAAGAAGTAACTAAAGGTACTAATCCTGATACTGAAGCAGAAATTACCCGTAAGCCGGATGTTAAAGATCCATTTACGGCTTTAGCATTTAAAATTGCAACAGATCCTTTCGTAGGTCGTCTTTGCTTTATCCGTGCTTATAGCGGACGTTTAGATGCAGGGTCTTATGTACTTAACACACGTTCAGGTAACAAAGAGCGTATCTCTCGTATCTTCCAAATGCATGCTAACAAACAAAATCCTATTGAGTTTTTAGAAGCAGGAGATATTGGTGCAGTAGTTGGTTTTAAAGACATCCGCACTGGAGATACTTTATGCGACGAAAAACACCCAATTGTATTAGAAGCAATGAATTTCCCAGAGCCGGTGATCGGTATCGCTATTGAGCCTAAAACTCAAGGTGACTTAGATCGTTTGGGTGTGGGCTTAAATAAATTAGCTGAAGAAGATCCAACTTTCCGTGTTAAAACTGATGAAGATTCTGGTCAAACTATTATCTCAGGTATGGGTGAACTTCACTTAGAAATTATTGTTGACCGCTTAAAACGTGAGTTTAAAGTTGAGGTTAACCAAGGTGCACCGCAAGTAGCTTACAAAGAGGCTATCAATAGCTCTATCGATCACCGCGAGGTTTACAAAAAACAATCTGGTGGTCGTGGTAAATTTGCTGATATTAAGTTTACTATCGGTCCGGTTGATGCTGATTACGATCTTACTAAGAGTGGTCCATTACAATTCATTAATGAAATTACTGGTGGTAACATTCCACGTGAGTTCATTCCTGCAGTTGAAAAAGGCTTTAAAAACTCATTAAACAATGGGGTTTTAGCTGGATATCCTGTGGTAGGTATTAAAGTAACTTTAAAAGACGGTTCATACCACGCAGTAGACTCGGACGCATTATCATTCGAGATCTGTGCGCGTAATGCTTACCGCGAATCATTACCAAAATGTAAACCGGTATTACTTGAGCCAATCATGAAAGTTGAGGTTTTAACTCCTGAACAAAACATGGGGGATGTAGTAGGTGACTTAAACCGTCGTCGTGGACAAATTGAAGGTATGGATTCTAAAGGTAACGCTCAGGTTATTAAAGCAAAAGTTCCACTTTCTGAAATGTTTGGTTACGTAACTCAATTGCGTACTTTAACATCAGGTCGCGCAACTTCAACAATGGAATTCAGCCACTATAACGAAGCTCCGGCTAACGTTGCACAGGATGTAATTTCAAAAGCAAAAGGTAAAAAAACTGAAAACGCATAATATAACAAACACTAAAAAACACGTTCTTTTAACATGAGCCAACGAATAAGAATAAAACTAAAATCATACGATTTCAACTTAGTTGATAAATCTGCTGAGAAGATCGTTAAAACTGTAAAAGCTACAGGTGCAGTGGTTAATGGACCAATTCCGTTACCAACAAACAAACGTATTTTTACAGTCCTAAAATCACCGCACGTTAACAAAAAAGCGCGTGATCAATTCCAATTATGTGCATACAAGCGTTTGTTAGACATTTACAGTTCTTCATCAAAAACTGTTGATGCCTTAATGAAACTTGAATTGCCTAGCGGTGTTGAGGTTGAGATCAAAGTTTAACAGGGTGCAGATATAGCGCTGCAAATCGGTAAATTATAATCAGTAAATTAAACAAATAAATAAAAAACAAAAATGTCAGGATTAATTGGTAAAAAAATAGGAATGACGAGCTTCTTCGATGCCAATGGCAAATATTTGCCATGCACAGTTATTGAGGCGGGTCCTTGCGTTGTTACGCAAGTAAAAACCAATGAAAAAGACGGTTACACTGCCCTACAATTATCTTTCGATGAGAAAAAAGAAAAACACACATCGGGAGCAATGAAAGGCCACTTTGAGACAGCAAAAACTACTCCAAAGCGTAAAGTTGTAGAATTCCGTCATTTCGAGGAAAGCAAAAACTTAGGTGATGTTATCACTGTAGAATTATTCGCAGAAGGTGATTTTGTGGATGTTGTTGGAACCAGTAAAGGTAAAGGTTTTCAGGGTGTTGTAAAACGCCACGGATTCAGCGGGGTAGGCCACGCAAACAAATCTCACGGTCAACACGATAGAGAGAGAGCTCCTGGTTCATTAGGTGCTTCATCAGATCCGTCAAGGGTTATGCCGGGCATGCGTATGGCCGGTAGAATGGGTGGAAATCGCAAGAAGATCCAAAACCTTGAAATCGTAAAAATTATGCCTGAGAAAAACGTGATCCTTATTAAAGGTTCAGTACCAGGTGCAAAAGGGTCTTATATTTTAATCGAGAAGTAATCATGCAAGTAGAAATATTAAATATAAGTGGTAAAAAAACAACTAAAAAAATTGATCTTGTAGATTCAATTTTTGCAGTAGAGCCAAATGATCATTGTATCTATCTTGATGTTAAGCAATTTTTAGCTAACCAACGTCAGGGTACTCACAAATCAAAAGAACGTGCTGAGATCGCACGCACCACTAAAAAGTTAAAGAAACAAAAAGGTACTGGCGGAGCTCGTGCTGGTTCAATGAAATCACCTGTGTTTGTGGGTGGTGGTCGCGCATTCGGTCCTCGTCCGCGTGATTACTCTTTCAAATTAAATAAAAAGGTAAAAACATTGGCTCGTATGAGCGCTTTATCATATAAAGCAAAAGATAATGCAATTACTGTTTTAGAAGACTTCAATTTCGAAGCTCCAAAAACTAAGAATTACATCGATCTAATGAAAAACCTTAACTTGTCTGATAAAAAGACTTTATTAGTGGTAGGTGACGCAAATAAAAACGTATATTTATCGTCCCGTAATATACAGGGTGCTAAAGTTGTAACGGCTTCTGATTTAAATACATATGATATTTTACATGCAGAAACTTTGATCTTAGCAGAAGGTTCGATTAAAGTACTTGAAACAATTTTAAATAAGTAAAGATGGAAATTTTAGTAAAGCCGATCATTACGGAAAAAATGACTGCACAAGCCGAAAAATTAAATCGCTATGGCTTTGTAGTAGCTAAAGAAGCTAATAAATTAGAGATAAAAGGTGCCATCGAAAAAATGTATGGTGTTAAAGTTGACAGTGTAAATACTCAACAATACGTTGGTAAAGTAAAAACACGTAATACCACTCGTGGTGTTGCAATTGGTCGCGTTAACCGTTACAAAAAAGCGATCGTTACTTTAAAAGATGGCGAGGTAATTGATTTTTACGCAAGTATTTAATTTGTAAAAAGAATTTAAAATGGGATTAAAAAAATATAGACCACTAACTCCGAGTTTAAGATACACGCTAACAGCGGATTTTAAGGAGATCACTGCAAGTAAGCCTGAGAAGAGCTTAATTGTAAAAACAAATTATTCTTCTGGTGGACGTAATAACACCGGTAAAATGACAATGCGCTATATTGGCGGTGGTCATAAAAAAGTTATTCGTGATATCGATTTTAAACGCGATAAAGACGGAATCGAAGGAACTGTAAAAACAATTGAGTACGATCCGAACCGTTCGGCGCGTATTGCTCTTATTTTCTACAAAGATGGCGAAAAACGTTATATCATTGCTCCGCAAGGGTTAAAAGTTGATCAAAAGATCATGTCTGGAACGACTGCAACTCCTGAAGTTGGTAATACTTTGTTCTTAGCAGATATTCCATTAGGTACAATTATTCATAATATCGAATTACGTCCCGGTCAGGGTGCGGTAATGGCTCGCAGCGCGGGTTCTTACGCTCAATTATCCGCTCGTGATGGTAAATATGCAATTTTACGTATGCCTTCAGGTGAGGTGCGTATGGTGTTAATCACTTGTAAAGCTACTGTTGGGTCGGTTTCAAACCCGGATCACAATCAGGAGGTTTACGGTAAAGCTGGCCGTTCGCGCTGGAAAGGTACTCGTCCTCGTACTCGTCCGGTAGCAATGAACCCTGTAGATCATCCAATGGGTGGTGGTGAAGGTCGCGCTTCTGGTGGACAACCTCGTTCACGTAAAGGTTTACCTGCAAAAGGTTTCAAAACCCGTTACAAGGCAAAAGCTTCAAACAAACACATTATAGAAAGAAGAAAAAAATAATTATAAACGTTTAATGGTCCCGTGAGGGATTTCAAAACCAAAACCAAAACAATGGCAAGATCATTAAAAAAAGGCCCTTTCATCGATTACAACCTAGAAGGTAAAGTAGAGAAGATGAATGCAAGCGGAAAAAAATCTGCGATCAAGACGTGGGCACGTCGTTCAACAATTCCACCAGAGTTTGTAGGGCATACATTTGCCGTACATAACGGTGCTAAATTCATTCCGGTTTATGTAACTGAGAACATGGTTGGACATAAATTAGGAGAATTTTCACCAACTCGCGTATTTAAAGGTCACGCTGGTCATAATAAAAAATAATTAGAAACCATGGGAAAAAGAAAAAGATTAGTAGCCGAAAAGCGTAAAGAAGAGAACAAAACTTCTTACTTCGCTAAATTAAATAGTTGCCCGACATCTCCACGTAAAATGCGCCAGGTTGCGGATTTAGTGAGAGGTAAAGATGCATACCTTGCTTTAAATATTTTAAAATTCAATACTCGTGAGGCTTCTGGCCGTTTAGAGAAATTATTAAAATCAGCCATCGCTAACTACGAATTAAAAACCGGCGCTCGCGCTGAAGAGGGTGTTTTATTTGTTAAGGAAGTAATGGTAGACAGTGCTTTAATGCAAAAACGTTTACGTACTGCCCCACAAGGCCGCGGATACCGTATTCGCAAACGTTCAAATCATGTTACTTTAATTTTAGACACCAAAAATATTAAATAAGAAATGGGACAAAAAGTAAATCCAATAGGCTTCAGATTAGGTATCATCAAAGGATGGGATTCAAACTGGTTTGGTGGTAAACACTATGCTGATAAAATCGTTGAAGATAACACGATCCGTAACTACTTAAAAGCGCGTTTAGCTAAAGGTAGCATTTCTAAAATTGTTATTGAAAGAACTCTAAAATTAATTACTGTAACTATCAATACAGCTCGTCCGGGTATCATTATCGGTAAAGGTGGTAAAGAAGTTGATAAATTAAAAGAAGAGTTAAAGAAACTAACTACAAAAGAAATTCAAATAAATATCTTCGAAATTAAACGTCCGGAATTAGATGCACGCTTAGTTGCAGATTCTATCGCTCGTCAGATCGAAGGCCGTATCTCTTTCCGTAGAGCAGCAAAAATGTCAATGGCTAGTACAATGCGTTTAGGTGCAGAAGGAATTAAAATTAAAGTATCTGGCCGTTTGGGTGGAGCAGAGATGGCTCGTACCGAAGGTTACAAAGAAGGAAGAACTCCTTTGCATACTTTACGTGCAGATATTGATTACGCAGTAGCAGAAGCTCACACTTCATACGGCCGTATTGGTATCAAAGTTTGGATCTGTCGTGGTGAGATCTTCGGAAAACGTGATCTTTCTCCAAATGCAGGTTTATCAAAAGATAAAAAACAAGGCGGAACAGGAAGTGGAAACGACCGTCCGAACGACCGTCCGAAGTTCAACGGTAAAAAGAGAACTAAAAGAGAAGAAAAATAATTTACATAAGTAGATAAAATTTATTGTCATGTTACAACCAAAAAGATCAAAATATAGAAAATCTCAAAAGATGAAGATTAAAGGCGACGCAAAACGTGGTCATGAATTAGCCTTCGGTTCTTTTGGAATTAAAGCAATGGACGAGTGCCGTATGACTGGAAGACAGTTAGAAGCAGCCCGTATTGCAATTACCCGTTTCATGAAACGTGAAGGCCAGGTTTGGATCCGCGTGTTTCCTGATCGCCCGGTTACATCAAAACCTGCAGAGGTTCGTATGGGTAAAGGTAAAGGTGCGCCTGAATATTGGATGGCTCCTATTAAACGAGGCCGTATTTTGTTTGAAGCTGAAGGCGTGCCTTTGGCAGTAGCAAAAGAAGCTTTACGTTTAGCCGCACAAAAATTACCTATCACTACTAAATTTATTGTACGTAGAGATTACGTAGAAGAAGTAGCTGCTAAATAATTGAATAATAAAACATTAAGCAAGTTTTAGTTGAACCGTTACTTTAATTAAAAAATGTTTAAAAACCCGGTAGATACCGGAAAATAAAAACAAAAAAATAAAAAATGAAAAACAAGGACATATCAGCTTTATCAGATCAAGAACTTATTGAAAAGATAAAAGAAGAAAAAGCAGGATTAAATAAAATGACATTAAATCATGCTATTTCGCCTGTGGAAAAACCGTCTACAATTCGCGTTAACCGCAGAAACGTAGCACGTATGTTAACTGTATTAAATCAACGTAACAAAGCATCTAAATAACATTGCTTCATGGAAGAAAGAAATTTAAGAAAAGAAAAAATTGGTGTTGTAAAAAGTAACAAGATGGATAAATCCATTGTAGTTGCTGTTATGCGTAAAGTAAAACACCCTAAGTACGGAAAGTTCCTTAAAAAAACCAGTACGTTCGTTGCTCATGACGAAAAAAATGAGTGTAACATTGGCGATACTGTAAAAATTGCTGAAACACGCCCTTTAAGCAAAACTAAAAACTGGCGTTTGGTTGAAGTAATGGAAAAAGTTAAATAATTAGTGTTAATCGTAATAAAGAAATTTTAAAATGATACAGAACGAATCAAGATTAACAGTAGCAGATAACAGTGGCGCTAAAGAAGTGTTGGTTATCCGTGTATTGGGCGGAACTAAAAAACGTTACGCTACAATTGGAGATAAAGTAGTAGTAACCGTAAAACATGCTTTACCAAGCGGTAACGTAAAAAAAGGTACAGTTAGCAAAGCGGTTATTGTAAGAACTAAAAAAGAGATCAGTCGTGCTGATGGATCATATATCCGTTTTGATGATAACGCAGTAGTGTTATTAAATACAACTGATGAGATCCGTGGTACACGTATCTTTGGGCCGGTTGCCCGTGAGTTACGTGATAAACAATTTATGAAAATTATCTCATTAGCACCGGAAGTGCTTTAATTAAAAGAAATTTAAGTCATGTCAAAAATAAAATTAAAAAAAGGCGATACTGTTAAAGTAATTTCTGGCGAAAGCAGAGGTACTTCAGGAAAGATCGTTTCAATTGATATCAAAAAACAACGCGCAGTTGTTGAAGGTGTTAATATGATCAGCAAAAGCGAAAAACCAAGTGCTAAGAACACTAACGGTGGTATCGTTAAAAAAGAAGGTTCTATACATATCTCAAATTTAATGTTTGTAGAAGGTGGTAAAACAGTTCGTTTAGGTCGTAAATTAAATGAGAAAACTCAAAAATTAGAGCGTATCTCTTCAAAAACTAAGGAGGCAGTTAAATAATGGCAACAACAACCTATCAACCTCGTTTAAAAGGTAAATACAATGACGAAATTGTAGCAGCTTTGCAAAAACAATTTCAATATACATCATCTATGCAGGTTCCTAAATTGGAAAAGATCTGCTTAAATCAGGGTATCGGCGATGCTGTATCTGATAAGAAGATGATCGAACAAGCTGTAAAAGAGATGACCACTATTACAGGTCAAAAAGCTGTTCCAACGTATTCAACAAAAGATATCTCAAATTTTAAATTACGTAAAGGCGTTGCCATTGGCGTGCGTGTAACTTTACGTGGCGATAAAATGTATGAATTCTTAGATCGTTTGATCGCTGCTTCATTACCACGTATTCGTGATTTTAAAGGCATTAACGATAAAGGATTTGATGGCCGCGGTAACTACACAATGGGTATTACTGAGCAGATCATTTTCCCTGAGATTGATATCGATAAAGTAAGCAAAATTGCTGGTATGGACATTACATTTGTAACTAACGCCAATACAGACAAAGAAGCTCACGCTTTACTAACAGAATTTGGTATTCCTTTTAAAAAGAAAGATAAATAATGGCAAAAGAATCAATGAAGGCCCGCGAGGTCAAACGTAAAAAATTAGTTGATAAATACGCGGCTAAACGCGAAGAATTAAAAAAAGCTGGTGATTCAGTTGGCTTACAAAAATTACCACGTAACTCTTCAAAGGTACGCTTGCGTAACCGTTGTAAATTAACAGGTCGTCCGCGTGGTTACATGCGCACCTTTGGTGTTAGTCGTGTTACTTTCCGCGAAATGGTGCTTTTCGGATTAATTCCGGGATTAACCAAATCGAGCTGGTAGAAAGCGTTTAAGCCTTTTTTTTTGCCGATGGGGCAAAAAGCTTGAAATAAAATTGTGAGGTTATGGTAAATAGTTGTATATTTGCCCCCTCAAAAAAATAAAATAAATTGTTTCATATAATTATTCTGGAAACGGAATAACATATAAACTTAAAAAAAATGACAGATACAGTATCAGATTACTTAACTCGTGTTAGAAACGCGATTAAAGCAAACCACCGCATTGTAGAGGTTCCTGCCTCTAACCTTAAAAAAGAGATCACTAAGATCCTTTTCGAAAAAGGGTACATTTTAAATTACAAATTTGAAAGTACAGAAAATAACCAGGGCGTAATTAAAATTGCGTTAAAATACCATCCTGTAACCAAACTATCAGCTATCCGTACTTTAGACCGTGTTTCATCACCGGGTTTACGTAAGTATTCTGGCGTTGATAAAATGCCACGTGTATTAAACGGTTTAGGTATTGCCATCATTTCAACTTCTAAAGGTGTTATCACGGATAAAGAAGCTAAGAAATTAAATGTTGGCGGTGAAGTTTTATGTTATATTTCATAATTTAAAGGAGGAAAATTAGCATGTCACGTATAGGAAAAGCCCCGATAGAGATACCAAAAGGAGTAGAGGTAACAAATAGCAACGGTTTAGTAACCGTTAAGGGACCAAAAGGAACATTAACTCAAAAAGTAGATATAGATATTACTGTAGCAATTGAAGATGGTAAAGTGTTAGTTACACGTCCAACTGATCAAAAGCGCCACAGAGCTTTACACGGTTTATACCGTTCTTTGATCGCTAACATGATCAAAGGTGTAAGCGAAGGATATAAAACAGAACAAGAATTAGTAGGTGTGGGTTACCGTGCTTCTAACAAAGGAAATATGTTAGAGTTATCTTTAGGTTACTCTCACAATATTAACTTCCAGTTACCTGTTGAAATTAAAGTTACAACATCAGCAGAAAAAGGTCAAAACCCTAAAATAGTTTTAGAAAGTGCCGACAAACAATTAATAGGTTTAGTTGCTGCAAAGATCAGAAGCTTACGTAAGCCAGAGCCATACAAAGGTAAGGGTATTAAATTCGTTGGCGAAGTGCTAAGAAGAAAAGCAGGTAAATCGGCTTCTAAAAAATAATTAAATAAATAATTTAATCATCCTAAAAATTGTAGAGATGGCAGTAAATAAACAAGATAGAAGAACAAAAATTAAATTAAAGCTTCGTAAGAAGATCAAAGGTACTGTGTCAGCACCGCGTTTAAGCGTGTACCGTAGTAACTCTGAAATATATGCTCAGTTAGTTGACGATCTAGGCGGAAAAACTTTATTAGCTGTTGGTTCAGTTGATAAATCTATCGCTAAATCAAAAGTTAACAAAATTGAAAAAGCAAAACTAGTAGGTAAATTAATCGCCGAAAAAGCTGTTGCAACAGGAATTACAGCCGTAGTTTTTGACCGTAACGGGTTTTTGTACCATGGTAGAATAAAATCGTTAGCCGAAGGTGCTCGCGAAGGAGGTTTAAAATTCTAATTATAACAAGATGTCTAAAGAAGTAGTAAAACGCGTTAAATCAAGCGATATAGAATTAAAAGATAAATTAGTTGCCATTCAACGTGTAACTAAAGTTACAAAAGGTGGTCGTCACTTTAGCTTTTCAGCAATTGTTGTTGTTGGAAATGAAAAGGGAATTATCGGACAAGGCCTTGGTAAAGCTAACGAGGTAACTGATGCCATTACAAAAGGTATTGAAGATGCTAAGAAAAGCTTAGTGAAGGTTTCTATCCTTCACGGTACCGTGCCTCACGCACAAGAAGGTAAATTTGGTGGTGCACGTGTGTTCTTAAAGCCTGCAGCTCACGGTACTGGTGTAATTGCCGGTGGTGCGATGCGTGCTGTTTTAGAGAGCGTTGGTGTTACTGACGTATTAGCGAAGTCAAAAGGTTCATCTAACCCACACAACGTGGTTAAAGCAACTTTAGATGCGTTAATGAAAATGCGTGATGCTATTAGCGTATCGCAACAAAGAGGTATTAAATTAGACAGAGTGTTTAACGGATAAAATTATATACGATGGGAAAAGTAAAATTAACATTAGTAAAAAGTATCGCTAAACGCAGCCCTTCTCAAAAAGCAACAGTAGTGGCTTTAGGATTAGGTAAAACTAATAGTACGGTGATAAAAGAGTCTACTCCTGCTATTGATGGTATGATTAGCAAATTGAAACATATTTTAAAAATTGAAAATATTTAATTAAAATGAAATTAAGCGGATTAAAACCAGCAAAAGGTTCTGTAAAAACTAACTACCGTCGTGGCCGTGGCCAGGGTTCTGGTGGTGGCGGAACCGCAACTCGCGGTCATAAAGGTGCTCAGTCACGTTCAGGTCACTCTAAAAAAGTAGGTTTTGAAGGTGGTCAAATGCCTTTACAACGTCGTTTACCAAAATTTGGATTCAAAAATATTAACCGTATCGAATACAACGGTATTAATTTAGATGTGATCCAAAAATTAGTAGATACTAAAAAAGTTTCTGATATCAATCTTGATGTGTTGATCGAAAATGGATTAGCTCACAAAAATGATCTTGTAAAAATATTAGGTCGTGGCGCCCTTAGCGCTAAAGTAACAATAACAGCACATGCTTATACTGAGACTGCTAAAAAAGCAATCGAAGAAAAAGGTGGTACCATAACTGAGACAAAATAATATATGAAGCGTTTTATAGATACACTTCGGAACATTTGGGCGATAGACGAGCTTAAACAACGTATTTTAGTTACGTTGGGAATGGTTCTTATCTATCGTTTAGGTTCTTTTGTAGTTCTTCCCGGAGTTAATGTAGATGCATTAGCCGATTCAAAATCGGACGCGGGTGGAATTGTAGGTTTAATCAATATGTTTGCAGGTGGCGCGTTTTTACGTGCCTCTATTTTTGGTTTAGGTATTATGCCTTATATCACTGCATCCATTATTATCCAACTATTGGGTATGGCGGTGCCGTATTTCCAAAAAATGCAGCGCGAAGGCGAAAGTGGTCGTAAGAAAATTAACCAGTACACCAGGTTCTTAACCATTGGTGTTACTGCAGTTCAGGCTCCTGGCTACATTGCTTCCATTAAACAATCTGCTCCTGCTGCGTTTACAGATCTTTCAACGTTCTGGTGGGTACAATCTATCATGATCTTAATTACTGGAACTATGTTCGTTATGTGGTTAGGTGAACGTATTACAGATAAAGGTTTAGGTAACGGTATCTCATTGATCATTATGATCGGTATCATCTCTCGTTTACCATTTGCTTTCTTATCAGAGGTAAAATCAAGAACTGCTGGCAATGGTGGTTTAATTATCTTCTTAATTGAGATTGTGATCTTATTATTGGTTATTGTTGGATCTATCTTGCTCGTTCAGGGTACACGACGAATACCGGTGCAATTTGCCAAGAAAATTGTTGGTAATAAGCAATACGGTGGCGTTCGTCAATACATTCCATTAAAAGTAAACGCTGCAGGTGTAATGCCAATTATCTTTGCACAAGCTATCATGTTCATTCCGGCTGCTATTTCTGGTTTTTCTGGCACAGGTGGTGGTATTTTCTCAGAAAGATATGGTTTCTGGTACAATTTAATTTTCGCGGTATTAATTATTCTTTTCACTTATTTCTACACAGCTATCATGGTAAATCCTAACCAGCTGGCTGATGATATGAAGCGTAATGGTGGTTTTATTCCAGGTGTTAAGCCCGGTAAAAAAACAGCTGAGTTTATTGATCAGGTAATGAGCCGTATTACTTTGCCGGGATCTATCTTCCTTGCAGCAGTTGCAGTAATGCCTGCATTTGCTCAAAAACTTGGAATTAACAGTGCTTTTGCGGATTTTTATGGTGGAACGTCATTATTGATCCTTGTAGGGGTTGTATTGGATACTTTACAGCAAATAGAAACATATTTATTAAACCGTCATTATGATGGATTAATGAAATCAGGTAGAATTAAAGGTCGTGGCGCTAATGCTATGATGGTGCAACAAGGTTAATTAAAATATGGCGAAACAAGCAAACATTGAAATTGACGGTACTATTGTAGAAGCATTAAGCAATGCGATGTTTAGAGTTGAGTTGGAGAATGGACATGTAGTAACTGCACACATCTCAGGAAAAATGAGAATGCACTACATCAAAATTCTGCCGGGAGATAAAGTGAAGTTGGAAATGAGTCCTTACGACTTATCAAAAGCAAGAATTACTTTTAGATATAAATAAGATTTTTAAAACAAAGAAATGAAAGTTAGAGCATCCATAAAAAAACGTAGCAACGAATGCAAGATCGTTCGTCGCAAAGGGAGATTGTACGTAATTAACAAAAAAAACCCAAAATTTAAACAAAGACAGAAGTAATTCTTATCTTTGCAAACCTTTATAAAATATTAGTCAAAAAGAATGGCACGTATAGCAGGTATTGATTTACCAAAAAACAAAAGAGGCGTAATAGGTTTAACCTATATTTACGGAATTGGCCGCAGCAGAGCAGCTAAATTATTAAGCGATGCAGGTATCTCACCTGATAAAAAAGTTAGCGAGTGGAATGACGACGAGCAAAATGCTATTCGTAACGCCATTAACAATACTTTTAAAGTTGAAGGTGCTCTAAGATCTGAGACTCAATTAAACATTAAACGTTTAACTGATATCAACTGTCTTCGTGGTATGCGTCACCGTAACGGGTTACCGGTTCGTGGCCAACGTACTAAAACAAATGCACGTACACGTAAAGGTAAGCGTAAGACAATTGCTAACAAGAAAATGGCAGTTAAATAATAATTAATAAAAGAAATTAAGTTTTAAATAAAATGGCAAAACAACCAACAGCCGCAACCAACGCAAAAGCTAACACACGCAAGCGTACCGTAAAAGTAGAAGCTACTGGCGAGGCTCATATTAATGCAACATTTAATAACATCATTATTTCATTAACCAACATTAATGGCCAAGTAATTTCTTGGAGCAGTGCTGGTAAAATGGGATTCAGAGGTTCTAAGAAAAATACGCCTTATGCTGCGCAAATGGCAGCTGCTGATTGCAGCAAAGTTGCTCACGATGCAGGTTTACGTAAGGTAAAAGTATATGTAAAAGGCCCGGGTGCAGGAAGAGAAAGCGCTATCCGTACAATCGCAGCTACAGGAATTGAAGTAGCTGAGATCATGGATATCACGCCAATCCCTCACAATGGTTGCCGTCCTCCTAAACGTCGTCGCGTATAAAATAAAATATAAACAAACAGCCGGTCCTCTTGCTTTTGCTTGAGGATTTGGAGTTGATAACCTATAGGGTTTTCAACTTAAATAATAAAAAACAAAAAACAATTATTTAAAATGGCAAGGTACACAGGTCCCAAATCAAAAATCGCGCGTAAATTCAGAGAGCCAATCTTTGGCCCGGATAAAGCGCTAGAAAAAAAGAACTACCCTCCGGGGCAGCACGGTAACACTAAAAAACGTGCAAAACAATCAGAATACGCTATTCAGTTAATGGAAAAGCAAAAGGCTAAGTATACTTACGGTATCCTTGAAAAGCAATTTGCCCGCACATTTGATAAAGCAGCTCGTTCTCACGGTATCACTGGTGAAGTATTGTTACAATTAATTGAAAGCCGTTTAGATAACGTGGTTTATCGTTTAGGAATCGCTCCTACACGTCGTGCAGCGCGTCAGTTAGTTTCTCATGCTCACATTACAGTTAATGGTGGTGTTGTAAACATCGCTTCATTTACTTTAAAACCGGGAGATGTTATTGGTGTTCGTGAAAAATCACAATCTATGGAAGCAATTACTAACTCTTTACAGGGTGCCGTAAACAAATTTCCTTGGTTGGATTTTGATAAAAACTCAATGACAGGTAAATTCATTAACCGTCCAGAACGTTCTCAGATCCCTGAAAACATTAAAGAACAGTTAATTGTCGAGTTGTACTCTAAATAAGAAAATAAATTAAATAACCTATATAAGTATTATAATATGGCAATATTAAACTTCGTAAAACCTGACAAGGTTATTATGATTAATTCAACCGAAACTTCAGGACAATTTGAGTTTAGACCACTTGAGCCTGGTTTTGGGATTACAATAGGTAACTCATTACGTCGTATTTTATTATCGTCGTTAGAAGGATATGCTGTAACAAGCTTGCGCATTGAAGGTGTTGATCACGAGTTTTCAACCATCAAAGGTGTTGTTGAAGATGTAACTGAAATAGTTTTAAATTTAAAACAAGTTCGTTTCAAAAAACAATTAGATAACCACGATACAGAAAAAATTACTGTTCACTTTGCAGGTAGCGAAAAATTTACTGCCGGCGATATTGGTAAATATGTAAACGGTTTTCAAATCTTAAATCCTGATTTAGTTATCTTTAATTGCGATGCTTCTGTTCGTTTAAAAATGGAATTAACTGTTGAGCGTGGCCGTGGTTACGTTCCTGCAGAAGAAAACAAAACTAACAGTGCTCCAAACGGAACAATTTTTATTGATTCTATTTACACGCCAATTAAAAACGTAAAATATAATATCGAGAACTATCGTGTTGAGCAAAAAACCGATTATGAACGTTTGATATTAGATATCGTTACTGATGGTTCTATTCATCCAAAAGATGCATTAAAAGAAGCAGCTAAAATTTTAATATTCCATTTCATGTTATTCTCTGATGAGAAAATTACATTAGATGCTGAAGAAAAACGTAATGAAGAAGAATTTGATGAAACAAGTCTTCACATGCGTCAATTGTTAAAAACCAAGTTAGTAGACATGGATCTTTCAGTTCGTGCTCTAAACTGCTTAAAAGCGGCTGATGTTGAAACTTTAGGAGAACTTGTTTCTTTCAACAAGAACGATCTTTTAAAATTCAGAAACTTTGGTAAAAAATCATTAACTGAATTAGAAGACCTTGTTCAAACTAAAGGCTTACAATTTGGAATGAATGTTGTAAAATATAAATTAGATAAAGACTAAAATAAGATTTTAGAAGTAAGATCTCAGAAGTAAAATTCTTAAATCTTAAATCTTAAATCTCAAATCTTAAATAAAATGAGACACGGAGATAAAATAAATAATTTAGGTAGAAAAACCGCTCACCGCCACGCTTTGTTAATGAACTTAGCTTGCGCGTTGATTGATAACAAGCGTATTTTTACAACATTGGCTAAAGCAAAAGCTTTACGCGTTTATGTTGAGCCGCTTATTACAAAAAGTAAAGAAGATACTACACACAGCCGTCGTGTTGCTTTCTCTTACTTAAAAAGAAAAGAAACTGTTAGCGAATTATTCAAAGAAGTAGCTTCTAAAGTGGCTAACCGTAATGGTGGATACACACGTATCATCAAAACCGGTAACCGCCAGGGTGATGCTGCTGAAATGGCAATGATCGAATTAGTTGATTTTAACGACATCTACAACAACGGTAAAAACGCTGCTGAAGGTACAGCTAAGAAAACTACTCGTCGTAGCAAAGGCGCTAAAAAAGGCGCTACTACAAAAGCTAAAAAAGACGATTCAGAAAAAGCTGAAGCTTAAAAATTTTAGAGATAAGATTTTAAATCTAAAATCTTACTACATAAATCTTAAATTAAAAAAACCGTTTCGAATTTCGAAACGGTTTTTTTGTTTTTAAACGCTTTATAAGCTTCTGTTTTTACAGTGAAGTGTAATCGATTCAACGGCTAATTTATCAGCGCTTAAAAGGGTGTTATTGTTGTTTAAAACGCGACTGTATATTTATTTTGTTACTTTACTTGCATTGCTTTCAAAATTCACTTCCCGTTTACATATTTTTTTGCGCGGGTAAATTATAAATGATCAATTCTCCGGTGTAATTAACTAACTAACGATAGTGCGGAAACGTTTTCTGGATTCCAGTTTTGCCCAAGACAAATGGGATACAGATCGGAATAACCTGCTGTTTAGCTAATTTTAAAAAACGCATTTCTATATTTTTTTATTGACTCAATAAACCTACCAGTTATAAACTCAACTGGCTCAATTATCACGACACGATTTAAAATTTACATTTTATCATTAACTTTAATAATATAAAAGCCCAATTAATCTAACACCATAAAATTTGCTTGTTACGTTTTTTATACTGCATTTATTAAACAAACGTTCTATATTTTTAAAAATGAAAAAAATTAACTACATCCTTATCTTTTTGTGTTTAGGATTTATTTACGAGTTCAATGCTCAAACTCAACAAGCGTTATTAAATCGCACAAAACATTGGCGCTTTGGCCACAAAGCAGGTTTAGATATTAATATGACTACCGGCGTACCAACTGTTTTTAATGGAAGCAATGGTGTTGTGTTTGAAGGCAATGCGTGTATCAGTGATACACTAGGCAATTTATTATTTTATTGTAATGGTGATACCATCTGGAATAAAAACCATCAACCAATGCTAAATGGTACTTTATTAAATAGTGATAAAAATACACAAGTTGCAGCTCAAATAATGCCGCGTCCGGGAAATCCAAATCAGTACTTTGTTTTTGTTAATGGGTGTATAAATGACAATTGCAGCTTCAAGTTGCAATACAGTGTCGTGGACATGACTTTAGATGGAGGTAATGGGGCAGTTGTACCCGGTCAGAAAAATATTTTAGTACGAGGTCAAACGTATCAGAATATGGCATTTACAAAACATTCAAATGGTATCGATTATTGGCTGGCATATGCTGAGTATATAATGCCACCAATTAATGAAACTCAAACTATTTTTATGAAAGTTACCTCTTCAGGCCCCGATACAACAAATAGAGTTGTCAGTGGCATAGAAGATAATGGGATGAAACGTTTTTCACCCGACGGAACGAAATTAGCAAGCGATTATAGGATTTATAGTTTTAATAATAATACTGCTGCGTTAACAAATACAATACAATTACCAACGGATAGCTTGGGAAATTATTATAGTTCTTATTCGTTTGAGTTTTCTCCCGATAGCAAAAAACTCTATTATGGATTATACAGTGGTGGTGTCTATAATTGTTTATTTCAGCAATTTGATCTTAGCATATTTACTCAAACTGCAATTGCCAGTAGTGTCTATAATTTTTATGATTCCTATACTTATTATAGTTTTAGGGGAGTTGGACATTTACAGTTAGGCCCAAATGGTAAGATCTATATCGCAAGAACTGGAGGTATGTTAGATAGTTTGCACATTATTCATAACCCAAATGCAAGTGGTTCTGCCTGCAATTTTGAATTCAACGGTTTTTATTTGGATAATATTTGCAACTTTAGCTTGCCTATATATCCCGATTATTATTTTAATAATATTCCGTTACTCACTTCTATTGGTGAGAAAAAAATAGTAAATAAAGTAGCAATTTATCCAAACCCCTGTAACAATGAATTAAATATTAATTTAAATCAGAATGTAGTTACTCAATTTTTAATTTTTGACATGCAGGGAAAATTGATTTTTGAAAAAAGCATTAATGCTTATTATAATAAAATTGACCTTTCGTATATAAATGACGGTGTTTATATTTTAAAGATCAATAACGGTTCCGGATCAAGTACTCAAAAATTAATTGTTAACCACTAAAAAAAAGAAGTATGAAAGTAAAAATTGTCATTTTAGGTTTTTTCATAGTTGCATTTTGTCATACTCAGGAGAAATACGATGTTGATAGAAACAACGCTTACTCCGAGAATAATTTAACCTAAATTTATTTTGCAATTATCCTATAAAAGTTATATCTTTTATTTATGAAAAAAACTCTGTGTCTATTTATACTATTTATTTGTATTTTACAATTTACAAAAGCACAACAGAATTTGGTGCCAAATCACTCGTTTGAAATAAAAGACACTTGCCCTGATAATACATACCCTGATAGTCCAGCTCATTTTGCTAAAGATTGGTTTGAAATAAGAAATTCTCCGGATTACTTTACAGTTTGTAATAATATTAATCCGAATTATAACGTGCCGAATAATTCCTTTGGGTTCCAATGTCCAGCAAACGGCAGTTCATATCTTGGTCTTTATACCTTTGTGTCTCCTACTTTGAATGGATGTGTAAACGAGTTAGCTGCGGCTAAATTAAATGATTCATTGGTTAAAAACACCAAATATTACATTTCATAAAAAGTTGTTAGTTCAAATGGGATAACCGGATTCCCGATGCAATATGCAACTTCAAAACAGGGGATGAAATTATTTACAAAAAAACCTACCTACGTAAATGGATTTTCTAACGATAATTATGTAAATAATTTTTCTCAGATATACACTTCCCTAGTTATTTCAGACACGCTCAATTGGACCACAACAAAGGCTTCATTCATAGCCGATAGTAATTATAAATATGTTTCGATTGGAAGTTTTTTTAATTACGGTGGATCAGATACAACTAAAGTATATAGTGGAAACGGCATTCATTCAGCTTATTATTATTTTGATGATATTTGTTTGTCGACGGATTCTTTAACTTGTAATATTAATGTTCAAAGTCAATGTGTAATTTATACTGCTTTAAATGATTATAATAGAAAAAACAGTGGAGAAGTATCAGTTCATCCAAATCCATCTAATGGATATTTCTATATAAAAGGAATCAAAAATAATTTAAAGTGGGAATTATTGGATATTGAAAGTAACATAATTCGTTCAGGAAATATTTCAAAAGATGAGCATATTAAAATAAACGATTTACCCGAATCAGTATACGTACTGCAGTTATATACAGACGAAGGCGTACTAAGAAAAAAAATAATTGTTAAACATTAAAACTAAAAATTTATGAAAAAATTATGTTTGATTTTCGGGCTTTTTAGCCTGAGTACAATTTCTGTTGCACAGGATAAATGGGATACTGATGGTAATACAGGAATAGGAAATAATGCGAAACTTGGTCCAAAAAACAATAAGGGCTTCAATATTATAACAAATAACCAGCCTGCAGTTATTATAGCAAGTGATGGAACTTTTAATTTTATTAGGCCAGTAAACTTTACCAATAAAGTAAAATTTGATAGTTTACGTATTTTAAAATATTTAGATGTGGATAGCATACATTGTCGCACATTGAAAGTGGGAAACAGTTGGACAATAAATGATGCTGGTCCGTTATATGTAGGAACTCGTCCATATAATCAGCAGACACAAAACGCAACGGACAGGAAACGTGTACTTGAAGTGTGAATGCTTAACGAACTATAGCGCAGAATTTCTTTCTGTGCTCTAAAACTTTTAACACATTAATAATCTCAACTAAATTTGTTTATTACAATTTTTATACTACATTTAATATACAAACCCTGTACTTATTTTAACATGAAAAAAACAACTAAATTATTTTTATCTTTTGTCTTTTGTCTTTTGTCTTTTGTCTTTTATTCTCAGCAGAATTTCGTGCCGAATCCGAGTTTTGAAGAAGATACAGCTTGTCCAAATAATACGAGTCAAATTTATAAACTTAAAGATTGGTTTACTACTAATGTAACACCTGATTATTTTAATAAATGCTATAATGGATCTTTTGA
Source organism: Chitinophaga pinensis (assembly GCA_943369995.1). Classification (GTDB taxonomy): domain Bacteria; phylum Bacteroidota; class Bacteroidia; order B-17B0; family Aurantibacillaceae; genus Aurantibacillus. The sequence goes on along the minus strand of CALRPF020000029.1, from coordinate 4,757 downwards.
TTATGTTGATATTCCAAAAAATTCTTTTGGATATCAGAATGTTAATGCATTATGTCATTCTTATGTTGGCCTATTCACAGCATTTCCATTTAATAATTGTAATGAAACTCAAGCCGCTAAATTAATTGATAGTCTCATAAAAAACACTAAATATTATTTTAGCATGAAAGTAAGTTTAGCAAACACAAAATGGGCATCAAACAATTTAGGGGCTTTTTTTTCAACAAAAATGCCTGTAACAACTCTAACAGCAAGCGCTAATAATTTTGCACAAATACAATTTTCTCAAATAATTAGCGATACTTTAAATTGGACTACTTTGTTTAAGTCCTTTGTCGCTGATTCTAATTATAAATTTATATCCCTCGGTAATTTCTTTGATTCAACCTCGACTTCTAAATTTACTTATAATCCAACTGGCGCTATTGGTGCGTATTATTTTTTGGATGATGTCTGTTTAAGCAATGATTCTACTTTTGCATATAATTATTCTTTTAATTGTAGTACTGTGTCAATTACAGAAAATTCGAATTATAAGAAGATTAATATTTATCCAAATCCTGCAAATGAGTATATTAACATAGATGTACCTTTTGAAGATTATTATTATTCTATCATTGATTTTAGCGGAAGAACACTGTTTATTTCGGATTTAGTTACTACTTATCAAAAAATGAATATTTCAAAATATAATAACGGATTTTATTTTATTCAATTGTTTAACCGTTCTAAAAATATAATTATAACTGAAAAACTAATAATCTTTAATCATTAAAAAATTATGAAAACAAAAATTAAATTACTTTTACTTGCAGTTATTTATTCAGGTTTTATATCTGCACAAGATAAATGGGATACAGACGGCAACGATCTTCCAAATAATAATAAATTGGGTAGTAAAAATAACAGAGATGTCAATATTTTTACAAATGATATAAAAAGGGGCGAATTTACAAAGAATGGTAAATTTAATTTTTTTGGGACAATAAAGGCTGACACATTGCGGGCTGATAGTTTGGTGATTAATGGTGGTGCTCGTATTAAAGGCAGATTGCATGTTGGGAACAATTCATTATGGTTAGGTTCTTCAACACCCGTTTCCGGAACTGATGATATTACTTCTACAAATGGGGTAATTAATTTTGGCGGTGAGCCAACAGTTCCATTACCTTTTTCTCAGATTAAAATTGGAATGGGAACTCAGTTACCTCAATTTAACTTACATCTTGTTGATAGCAGAACTCCATCTAACAGAGTTATACTTGGGTTTGCAAATGCAACTACTAATCAAACAGCAGCCGATGGTTTCCAAGTAGGAATTTTTGGTAACGGTAGAGCTAATTTAAACCAACAGGAAACGAATCTACCAATAACATTAACCACGGCGGGAGGTTTTGTTGGTGTAAGTAATACAAACTTATTATTCAATCCAGCAAGCTTATTTCATATAAGCGATGGTGCAAACCAAACAGATATGCAGGTTACAAATAATTCTACTGGTAATAACGTTACCGATGGCTTTAAATTTGGTATTACCAATACAGGTATTGGCCAGATAAAACAGCAGGAGAATTTAGATATTCAATTTCATACCAACAATGCTCAACGGATGGTTATTAAAAATACAGGCTTTGTGGGTATTAACACCAATACGCCAGGCAATCAATTGGAGCTTAATTCTACACTTGCCAGCGCTGCCGCACTAAACGGCGGCCCTGTAGCTCCTACCTTTGGTCCGCCAACAGGCGCAAGCGGTTTAAGGTTTTCGGATCTTAACAGCACCAGTATTCCACAAAACAATACAAGCGGAAAAATTTTAAGCGTTAATGCAGCAGGTGATGTTATACTTGTACCCGATGGCGGCACAGCTGGCCCGGGTGGTGTAACTGCAAAAAATGGTTTAAATGTTACAGTTGGTGCACCCGATGTTGAGTTGGGCGGTAATTTAATACGTCACACGGATGTTATAACAAACAACACCGGTGGTACGCCTTTTGATATGGTGTTTAATGGCAATGGCCAGTTTGGTTTTGGAGAAGGCCTGGCAGCAGGTTTCTTAAATCCCGATGCAAAAATAAACGCCAATAACAATACAAAACGCATTACTATGCAGGTAGAAAATAATAATGGCACAACACCTGCTACCCTAAATAACGAGGCCGGGCATTTTGTTGCCAAGGGTATTAATAACGGCTGGTTTAATGTGGGTATTTATGGCGAGGCGCAAAATAGCAGCGTATATAATATTGGTGGTATTTTTTCGGGTGCCAGTGCGGCAGGATCAATAAATTATGGTGTTTCTGCTACTGCAGCAAACGCGCCAACCAATTTTGGTCTGGCAGCAACGGCAAGTGGCGCAACCGGTGATATAAGCAACCAGGGCGCTGTAATAAACGCATCGCTTGGACAGTTTGTATATGGCATTAATAATGTAGCTACAGGTGATGCCAATACGCAAGATCTTATTGGAATTTCTTCAGCAATTTCGTCAGGTAATAACGCAGGGGTTTTAAAATCAATTGCAATTGCCGGCATAAACAATAGTCAATCAGCAAGTTCAAAGTATGGCGTTCAGGGCGTTATAGATCAAAGCAATACAACAGGCAATGTTGCGCTTTCGGGTATTGTTGGTTTTAACGGTTATTATTCAAATTCAATTAACCACCCGGTAACTAATAACATTGCCAACATTGCCGTTTATGGCGGCTTTGCAGGTAATAACCCCATTTTTTCTAAAACTTTACCCGATAATCTTGCGGGTTATTTTGATGGCGATGTATATATTGGTGGTGGTTTTAATATAACAAGCGGTGGTTTTGCCTTAACATCCGATAGCCAGTTTAAAACCAATATAAATGCGCTAGGCAGTACAAAAGCAATTATAGCCCTGTTACAACCAAAAACATTTTATTTTGATACAACTAATTCATATAACATAAAATTTGATCATAAAAAACAATATGGCTTAATTGCACAAGACGTGGAGCAAATTTTACCAGAACTGGTTAGCGCAAAAATAAAATATGCAAAAAAGGACAGTGTTGGTAATACAATTGAAGCAGGTACCACTTACAAAGCCCTTAATTATAATGCTTTTATTGGTATTTTACTGGCCAATGCCAAAGAGCAAAATAACCGAATTGATAGTTTAATTAATGCTCTAAACAATAGCAATGCGCGTCAGGGATCATCTGCAACACCACTTAATATTGAACAGCAAGTGAAAAATATTAGCCTGCAAAGCGTTACTTTAAGCAATGCTGATGCAATTGTGTTAGACCAGAATCAGCCTAACCCTTTCAGCGAAAGTACCGTTATAAAATACAATGTTCCCGAAAAATACAGCTACGCACAATTAATTTTCACAACTGTTGAGGGTCGCATTTTAAAAACAATTGATATTGCTAAAAAAGGTGCGGGCGAAATTACGGTTTACGCAAACGATCTAAGCAACGGCATTTATAATTATACTTTAGTGGTAGATGGTAAAACAATCGACAGTAAAAAAATGATAAAACAAAATTAAATTAGTAATGATAAAAACCCGTTTCGAGATCCGAAACGGGTTTTTGTTTTTAAATTCTTTATAAGCTTTTGTTTTTACAGTGAAGGATAAATCTACTCAATCACTAGTTTAGTCGCGCGTAGAAGGTCATTATTGCTAATTAAAACACAATTGTAAATCCCTTTTGCGAGGTTATTTGTATTAATCATATTTTCACCGGAATTTACTTCCTGTTCATGTACTTTCTCTCCAAGTATGTTATAGATCATTATTTTAGAATGTTGATCGGTTTTTATAATAAAGCTGCCATTGTTTGGATTAGGATAAATCGCAAATGACCTTCCCGCATTTTTTAGCTCATTAAAACCTAATGTGCTCACGCAGGGAACAAAGCCTATAGCATTATCCCAAAGATCTGTTTGCGGCGTTCTTAAGCCAGCCTGGCTGCCATTGGGCGTGGCCTTTATTTCAAGATAAGGATCGGCTGATGCTGCATATTGCGGCCATGCAACAAGGCCCGCACCGTTAGGGTCTCCCGTATTGGCAAAATTAACCCAATAACTCAACATGGCTTTTTGTACCGAATCATCCTGTGGTTTAAATAACGGCCCGCTTCCTGCCGTTGCATTTTCCCAGTTATTAAACACATAAAACAATTCCATACCATGATAACTGCCCAATGGTGTAAGAGGCGCAAAGGTGTGTTTATGCGAGAAAAAATAACGCCACACGGGTTGTGTTTGATTTAAACTAACGCATTGCGCCGTTCTTCTGGATGTTGCTGTAAATTGCGCATCCGTTAAAATGCCAATATACGATTGTCTTGCTTGTGTTGTATTACTGCCGGCCGGATACAATGCAGTAGCCTGTGCTACCAGGCTGGATGGCACGCTTGCATTTATCAGCGCTGTTACCATTGCAGGAACAACCGTTGGTGGCGCCGAAAGACTCATCTCATCTGCATTTGAGCCTAACATTAAGGGTACTTTATTAAAATTGCCGCTCTGTATTAACTGTGTTGGAAAATCAGTAAAGGTGACATTATCTTTTACTGCCTGCCAGTTCATACCTACTGCACCACCAATTAACGGCGACACTTCATTTTTAATAACGCTATCGCTTGGCAATGCGCGCATAAAGGCAATTTTTTGGGCGTCGGTGCCAGCCGTTGTAAAGCTGTCTACAAAGGCAATACCTTTATTTTTTATAGTATTATAATCGCCAATTACCGGTGTGGCGCTTTGTATACAAG
>CALRPF020000028.1:0-60445 GCA_943369995.1 Chitinophaga pinensis | reverse complement strand
TTTCATCAAAGTGAATAAAAATTGTTTCGATGTCATTGATTGTTTTTTCCTTACTATATCTTGCAAGACGGTTTTTTCGGATGAGTCCAAATTCACCCGATTTGAAAACGAATGTTTTATTACCGTCATAACACTTTGTCTCCCCTTTTTTTATATAAAAAAAAGTATGTTCCGAAATAAAGTGCTCTCCGGAAATTTCAGCGTTTAGATATTCTGGTGTTTTATTTATACTCATTTTGAAATTCTGATTTACGAGGCTACCCAAGATAAAAAAGCAGGGGGATAACGTTCTCCTTTAAATGCTCCTTCACTAAATGTTTCATTTAATTCTTGAAGTTCGCTGTTTGTAAAATTTATTTTCAGTGCTTCTATATTTTCTTTTATCCGCTCAGGTTTTTTCATTCCAACAATAGGTATAATATCATTACCTTGATTTAGAATCCAGGCCAATGCTATTTGACTAGCGCTTGCGTTTTTACTTTTTGCAAATTCTTTTAGTCTTTCTACCATTCTTAAATTATGTTCCAAATTTACACTTTCAAATCGAGGCAACATGTTTTTGTAATCATTTTTAGGTAAAGGAAATTTCATTTTACCTGTAAGTAAACCATAGTTGAAAACCGAATAAGGAACAATCGCTGTACCCAGATTTCTTGCGACTTGTAAAATTTCATTTTCAATAAAGCGAGTTGCTAATGAATATTCAATTTCTAATGCAGATACCTGATGTATTTTATTTGCTTGTTGTAATTGCTGAACATTTGCTTCGGATAAGCCTAAATATCTAACCTTCCCTTCAGAAATTAAATCTTTAATAGCACCAACAGTTTCTTCAATTGGAATTTGAGGATCAATACGGCAAGGTTGGTACAAATCAATTTCATCTACTCCCAAACGCTTGAGTGAATAAGCACAATAATTTTTTATTGCTTTTGGGCTACCATCCAGTCCTGTAAAATGTCCGTTTGGATTGATTACAGCTCCTGTTTTAACGCTGATGAATACGTCTTTTCTTCTTTCTTTAATGACTTCCCCAATCGTAAGTTCGCTTATTCCACAACCATAAAAATCAGCTGTATTAATAAAATTAATTCCTGCATCTAATGCTTGATCTAATGTTTTACTTAATTGTTCTTTAGATTGACGCCATTCTGATATACTGTTTATCCCCCAGCTTGTTCCTAAAGATATTGTTGAAACTTCTGGGCCATTTTTTCCTAATTTCCTTGTTTGCATTGGCTTACAATATTTCGGTTACAAATTCGTCTTTTGATACTCTCCATTTTTTTAGGTTTACCAACCAATCATTGGCCTCATCTCTATAACCTACGGGCATGGCAAGTACGCTTTTGAGCCCTGATTTGTTATCAATACCAAGAAATTCATCCATTTTTGTTTTGTCAAAACCCTCCATTGGAGTAGCATCAACCCTTTGCTCAGCAGCAGCCGAAAGAGCAATACCGAAGGATAAATAGGCTTGCTTAGCACAATGGTTTTCCTGCCAATTTTTATCGAATGATTCGTAATGTGTAAAAAGTCTTTGAATGTATTCATCCGAATGATTTTCGGGCTGACCACGAAATATTGCTGATTGAGTAAGTGGCATTTTTATATTCTCCAAAGTGTATTCAGAAAAAGCCGCCCAAACCAATAAATGAGAACAAGATGATATTTGAGTTTGATTAAATGGAAAATTCTTAAAAACAAAATCGTTAAGTTGTTTTAGTTTTTCACCTTGTTTAATAACAAAAATTCTATACTGCTGCAAACCTGAAGAGGAAGGGGCTAATCGAGCTGCTTCCAGTATATAGTCTAATTTTTCTTGCGGAACGGTCTGTCCGTTCATTTTTTTTGTAGCGTAACGCCATTTTAAATCTTCTAATAAAGCCATTTTGTTAATATATTTTAAGCTGCAAAAGTGAGCAAAAAACACTCAGCTCACTTTCTTGAAAAGTTCAAACATATTGTCGTGAGAAGTCCAATTTAATAATAGATAGATAGGCTTGTTTGTTGAAATTAATAATGCGTTTTTAGACTTGCAAGTGTTACAAATATGGGCTTTTATTGCTTGTGCAGTGCCTTATGAAAATTGACTAGTAATCACTTTATCAAGAAGATTGTCGGACAATATTTTTCGCAGAAAAAGAGTTGGCTTTGCCATAAAACCGCCTGCATATCTTGCTTTTGGCTTTTTTGCTTCAATAGCTTTGTAAATCAAATCAACAATAACTTTTGGTTCTGAAGATTTGTTGTCGAATTTTTCAACTGATTTTGCAAAACCTAACGCACCTTTTGTATATGCTGAATTTTCGTTTCCAGACACTTTCCGCAAATTGTCCATAGCAATGTTTCCCCATTCTGTTTTTATAGCTCCGGGTTCAATAACGATTACGTCTATTCCGAATGGTTTTACTTCGTTGCGAAGGCTGTCACTTAAACCTTCTAATGCAAATTTACTTGCGTGATACCAACCGCCAAAAGGTCCTGCAAATTTTCCACCAATTGAAGAGATATTTACAATTTTTCCGAAGTTGTTTTTCCTCATATAAGGTAATACTAACTGTGTTAATCTTACCAAGCCAAATAGATTTACTTCTAATTGATATCTTGCGTCAGCTATTGGCACATCTTCAATTGCTCCATGAGAGCCAAAACCTGCGGAATTTACCAATACATCAATCCGTTTTTCGGTTGCAATGATTTTTTCTACAACTACAACCATCGATTGGTTATTGGTAATGTCCATTTCTAATATGTGGACACCCAATTTTTCCAAATCTTTCATTTTTTCTGTCCTACGTGCTACACCATATACGATATAGCCTTTTTGTGCCAACAGTTTTGCTGTTTCTTTGCCCATTCCTGCCGAAGCACCCGTGATCAATGCTACTTTCTTATTACTCATTTTGTTTAAATTTTTATGTAAAGGTATCGGTAAAATGATATACTTTTGTAATCAGTATTCAAAAGGATACCAAAATATAATTATGAAAGGAATGACAGACGAAGAAGCAATGCGTCACTTGCAAGACACATTGTTTGTTATTAGCGGAAAATGGAAATTACCAATTTTGAGAGCATTACATTATGGTTGTTTCCGTTATAGAGAAATACAACGAAATGTGCCAAAAATTACAACCCGTGTATTGTCAAAAGAGCTAAAGCACCTTGAAGAAAACAAGTTGATAGAACGAAAGGTTTATGATAGCCCCCTGTCAGTAGAATACAAGCTGACTAAATACACAAATTCGTTATTGCCAATTATAGAACAAATGATTTTATGGGGAAAAAATCATAAAAAAATAATTAGCAAAAAATAATTTATAACTGAGCTATTACGGTGTTTTATTTGCCGTTTTTTGGTCTGAATGGTTTAGGCTGTTGTTTTTGAGAAGCGTTTTCTGCTATTTCCAAAATCCGTTTTTGTCTTGTAATGTCTGTCTTTGCAAGTACTATCCATTGTAGTAAAGCCTTTTTCTTACTTTTGCTTAACGTAGAAAAATACTCTTTCGAATTTTCAAATTTTTCAAATTCTTTTTCCAATTCTATAGGGATCGTCAGTTCTTCTACTTCATCAAGAATAGTCCACGAACCATTTTGCTTGGCAATATCGATAACCTTAAAACCGGCTTCCTGCATTAAGTTGGTAGAAATCAATCTCTCAACTTTTTCTTTATTGATTTTACTCCATGTGCTATTCGGCTTTCGTTTGCAAAAGTAGTGCCTGTGACTTTCAATATTTATTGTTTCCGCTTTGCTGTCAATCCAACCGAAGCATAATGCCTCGTCGACTGCATCACTCCAGGAAATTGTTGGTTTGGTTGATTTCTTATTAAAAAAAACAACCCAAACAGCATTTTTACGAATGTGATTTTTCTCCAACCACTTTCTCCAATGCTGTTTGGTTTTTGGATAGAAATGTTCTAATTTTTGTTCATTCATTTTTTACGCATTGCTTGCAAAATTAAGCAAGATACTAACATACTAATTAATTGGAAACCACCAACAATTATGCCGTAAGCCATTGGATGCGGAATATTTGGGTTGATGGCTATATCAAATGTATTAGCAACCAAAAAACCGAAACCAATTACCAAAGCGAATTCTATTGCTGCTTTCCTTGTATTAATATTTAGCACTACCATCAAAAGTGCTGTTGTAATTATGGTAGGTAGGATTGTTAATGGTGGGCCATAAAAATAAATAGGGTCAGGTTTTGCAGGCAATAAACCTAATTTATCTAATGTGCTTGCATATTGATTTGGGAACAATACGGTGAACCAAAGCCAACCAAAAAAAGAGTAGAAAAGTAGAGAAAGTAATACTGCTAACCAATTTATTTTTGAGATGTATTTTATCATTTTGTAGAGTTTATTTGTTTGACATTGCTATTGAATAAAAAAGAAAATCTGTTGAAGGCATTCCAGTAAATCCCAAACTGTGAGCTTGTGAAATGATTTGCCCTCGATGGTAAGTACCGTGGTTGAAGAGGTGTTGTAAATACTCACAAAGAGGTAAGTTTGCTTCGAACCAAGGTGTTTTGATATTCACTATTTCATTAAGTTGTTCTTCTGATAATTGCCCTACATTTTCTGCAATAATAGATGAACGTTTAAGTAATCCATTAAATACTTCTTGAGAATTTAAATCTTCAATACCATAACGGTTTATGGCGTCAGTGTTTTTGAATAAATCTGCGCACCACATTTCTTCAATTGCCCAAATGTGGTTAAGCGTTTTAAGGATGCTGTTGAAACTTGACTCTACCTTCTTCAGAAGTTGGTCGTTGGATTGTTTTTGAAGCCATGTTACAAACTGCTGATTAGCGCTTAGGTTGTATTTAGCGTAACTTGTGATTAGTTGTTTAGTACTCATTTTTTTGCTTTTTAAATTGTTTATGATACAAAGCTAAATTGAGTTTGCGACAACTGTATGTCAGGGGTAATTAATGATTGTGATATTTTTCAAAAAATTCTTGAAGGGTCATTTTGTGAGGTTTGAATTTTTCTTGTTGAATTTGTAATTTCTGGATTCTGTCAAGTCTGAAATAGCGAAATTCTTTTCTTAAACGACAAAAACCAACTAGCAACCAACTTTCCGAAGTGTTTAATAAAGCAAAAGGTTCAACAGTTCTTTTACTTTTTTTACTCTCTGCATTGATATAACTAAAATTAACGAGGTAAAAATTTGTTAGTGCCATTTGTAAAGAAGATAAAATATTGCTCTTGATTTCAAAATTATCAAGTTTTGCAAATTTCGTTCTTAATGAAAGTAAATTAGCTTTGTCTTTCTCACTTTGTTTTAGAACAGCTTTAATTTTGTCAATGGCTTCGGCATAATCTTTAATCAATGAACTGTCTCTGTTTTTTAATACTAATTGCTCGGCAAGTATCAGTGCATTTGCTTGATTTTCGGTAAACATTATAGGTGGAATTTTGTACCCCTCCATTAATGAATAACCTTTGCCGTCTTCCATAAGAATGGGTACTCCAGATTGCTCCAATACTCTAATATCTCTGTAAATTGTTCTAACACTGACATTAAATTTTTCCGCTAGTCTTGTAGCGGTTACAATGCGTTTAGTTTGCAATTGGGTTAAAATTGCAGTTATCCGTGAAAGTCGATTTGTTTCATTGTCTATCATTGCACCCTAATAGAACTTTAGTTTATTTGTAGGCTTAACAAAATTAAAGATAATAAGTGACAACGATATGTCAGGGGTGCATTTATTTTTTCTCCTAATCGTAAATTTCATCCCTTTCAAAAATTTATTGATACTTTTAGCTAATCCAGCTTCTCTTGTTTCTTCTTTTTGCCAAATGACTCAATCTATCTGATACTTTTAGTAGCTCTTTAGAAGAAAATTAAAATACTTGACATTGCGCGAACTTCACAGTGTATTATAATACTTTTTATTAGTTTCTATCTAACTATTTTCAGCATCTATTATTCTACATTGAATTCTATTAGAGGTCCCGAACGGTATCGAACCGTATTCATCAATTTTACAATTGACGCACTGCCTTTCAGCACGGGACCATACTTTATTACTATATTTTAATTGACAGCGTTTTTCTTAGTTCGAGAGCATTCTTTACATACTCCAACTAGAATGCAATTCATACGCTCTACTTTATAACCTCTCGGAACAGAAAAATCTACATTAACAGGGAGGCATTCAATTGTTTCGCAACTTGTGCAACGGAAATGAAAATGATTATTACCTAATTTCATCTTTTTACGGTCGCATTTAACACAAACTGCAAAATACTGTTTCCCATCATCAGCAACTATTCTATGCACGACTTCATCTTCACAGAAACGGTTTAGTATTCTATAAATTGTTCCTCTATCAACCTCCATTTTCATTTGCTTTTCAATAGCATCCTGACTCATAGCTCGTCTTGTATTTGTTAGAATAGACAAAACAGCCTCTTGTGATATGGTATTTCTTCTTTTCATACGCCTTATTATTTGCTTTTTATTGTCATGTGGTATTGCCAGTTTTGTTATTTGCGTTTGAGCTTGATACAAACATGGCAATTTCATGTTACCACAAATATAATAATAAACCCTTAATGCAACAAGTTTGCAATAAATTAATGCGAATTTGTTGCATTAACATAAATAATACCTACATTTGAAAAATATTAAATTAATAATGACAAGAAGAGATGTTATAAAACAGGGAGGATTAGCGGCATTGGCATTCGCTCTGCCAAATTCATTAGCATCTCTTATAAAATATAACCACATGAAAGACAATAACAATTTTGATGTAATTATAATTGGAGGAAGTTACGCTGGACTTTCTGCGGCAATGGCGCTGGGTCGTTCTTTAAGAAATGTTTTAATTATAGATAGTGGCTTGCCTTGCAATAAGCAAACACCTCATTCGCATAATTTTATTACACATGACGGAGAAAAGCCTGGAGTTATAGCGGAAAAGGCTAAAGAACAGGTCTTAAAATACGATACGGTAAAATTTTATAACGACCTTGCTGTAAGTGGGAAGAAAACTGAAACTGGTTTTACAATCAGTACTCAATCGGGTAAAGAATTTGGTGCAAAGAAATTAGTTTTTGCTACTGGCATAAAAGATACCATGCCCGATATTAAAGGTTTTTCGGATTGTTGGGGCAAAACTGTTATTCACTGCCCATATTGTCATGGCTATGAATTCCGCTCAAAAGCTACTGGAATATTTGCTGATGGCCCGAAGGGGTTTCATTTGGCATCTATGGTAAATAACCTTACCGACAATCTTGCTTTACTTACAAACAGCAAAGCTGATTTTAATGAAGAACAGACGGCTAAACTAAAGAAGCACAACATAGAAATTATAGAAACTACTATCTCAGAAATTGAACATGACAATGGAAACATTAAACGTGTAATATTTTCTGATGGGGCTATAAAGAATTTAGATGCCCTTTATGCTGCTTTGCCATTTACTCAACACTCTGATATACCCGCTTCACTTGGTTGTGAACTTACAGAACTTGGCTATATTAAAGTGAGTCCATTTCAAGAAACAAATATCACAGGGATTTTTGCGTGTGGTGATAATACCAGCATGATGCGTTCGGTAGCTAATGCCGTTTATACAGGCAATCTGACTGGGGCTGTGGTGAATGGACGGTTGGTAGAAGAAAAATTTTAATTCAAAAATAATGATAGAAGTTTTTACTACAAACGTACAAAGCAAGATACAAGCAGAGCCTATTTTGAAATTACTCCAAAATAATTTCCCTCAATTATTAATCAATTTTGACATAGATGATTCAGAAACTCAAAATCCTTTTTGTCATAACATACTAAGGGTAGAAGGGGCAACAATTAATACGGAAAAAATTATAGAAATTGTAAATCAATCAGGATTTCAATGTAATATTTTAGAAGATAAAATTTGTAAATAATTGTAAAATGTATAGAAGCAATAAATCAATTCAGGTTTTCGGAGCGCTATTTTTAGCCGCTTTAATTAATTCGTGTAATGGAAATGATCAATCAACCTCTAAAGAAAAAAATATGGAACATAAAGAACATCAACACGGAAAACATTCTCATGGACATGGGTTTGCAGATAAAAAAGCTGTTGAAGAAATGGCGAAGAAATTTGAATCAGAGGAAAGAGATTCTATGCAGCAGCCTCAAAAGGTATTAGAATGGATTGGAGATATAAAAGGAAAAACCCTTATGGATATTGGAGCTGGAACTGGATATTTTTCAGTAAAATTTGCTGATAAAGGAGCAAATGTGATTGCCGCAGATGTGAGTGAAGAGTTTCAGAATTATTTAAAGGAACGTATCGAAAAGAATAAACTCAAAAATATTGAACTTAGAAAAACACTTTTTGAAAACCCTTTACTAAAAGATAATGAAGCAGATATTGTTTTTATTGCAAATACTTACCATCATATTGATAACCGAATTGATTATTTCAGTAAAGTTAAAAAGGGACTTAAAACGAATGGAGAATTAATTGTTGTGGATTATTTTAATGCTGAAATACCAAAAGGAATTACAGCGCCACCAATGGAAATAAGAGTATCTGTTGACCAGGTTGTATTTGAATTGAAGAAAGCTGGATTTATTTCTTTTGAAGTGGAAGTGAATATGATGCCATATCAGTATATTGTAAGGGCAAGGTAAAACAAGGAGATTAACTCCCTGTTTTTGGTTAAATCCAAAGACCGGCTTCTTAATTTCTTTACCCACTTATTGAAATTTATTTTCTAAACATCGCACCCCCTTCCAAAGTCGAACTTTAAATTCAATCGTCAATTTCTCGTTTTTGATGCCATTTAAAGGGCGAATTCATTCCGGGGCGATTAAAAATTGTTTAAGATTCTTTCGAGTTTTTTCGGGGATTTTCAGGGGATTATTCCGGGGGGAATCGGGGGAGATTCCGGGATGGTTCCTTAACTGCCGAATTTTCCACGGGATTACCGTGAAAGTATTGCGGAGGGCATTCCGAAAAATGGATCTTGATAATGTAGTAAACGATAATGTTAAGGTAGTTTGTAGATTCTTAACGACTATTTAACTTGAAAAAAAATCATTTTTGCTGCAATTTCTGCAAATTGTCACTTCTAAAAAAAAGAGACGTAAGTTGTATTATCAATAATGAATGTTCTTTGAAAAATCTAACATCAAATGGTACAACTTAAAGTCTGAATTATCAATGTCTCTATGTTCGGAGTAGTACAATTCATCGAAATCTTCAATTAAATCAATTGGGCTCACCAAAACCATTGTATTAGAGCCTTTAAAAGTATAAGTAAGAAGATGATTAATGTCCTTAACATTATCGGAAATATTCATGTTCTCTACAACGAACCCCAACATCCCATTTATTCTATGAAAGGAGGAGTATTTTTTCTGAACAAATCTCACGATTCCTTCTGTAATATATTTAGCGTTTAATCCAGTTTCTCCCCTTTTATTTTGATTATTGATTCTTTTACACTCTATTATAAAGTATTCGGATTTATTCTGAAATATATTACTGTTAAATATTTTTATATCCAAATAACCATCACTTGTACCAAACTCCTTTGGTTCACATTCAAAATGATAAAGCAAATTAAGTTCATTTAAAACATTTTGATTATTCAAGTAATTACAATGAATATGGTCTCTTATTGCATCTTCATTGTTGGTGAGATTCTCTCCATTTTGAACTATCCTTTTATAGCAAAGTGCAATCTTAGAAAGAATGAAAAGGAATTCCTTTTCATAAATATTTTTAGCCTCTTCAAAGGCTGAAGCGTCTATTTCTTCAAATTCGCTCATGCCTTTTTACCTGCTTTTAAGATGGCGTCATAAAAATCATTCAAATCAACGTATGCCATAGCTTTGTGCCAGGCTTTCTTTTCGTTTGGTTTGAAAATATAGAATGAGTTTTTTTCAAACCCACGAATATCTTTCTGTATAAAGAGCTTATCTGTAATCCTATCGTGCCCAAATGAAATTAGAAATTTCATCAACTCATCATTGCTTTTATTTTTCCAATCAACTGGTTTTAAAACGCTGTTTGGATGGCTTGAAGTTATTTTGAAAATGATCCCAATTATATGATTAGAGTGCCAAACTTCAACTTGAAATGATTTTTTCTCTCCGAATAAATTTGAGAATTTAGCTTTAAACACTTCAATGTACTCACTAATAAAATCATCTTCAAAAGAAACTGATCGGTGGTTATTTATATAAGAGGTTTTTCTGGTAATGTTCGGAACACTAAATTTTAATGTATAATCAACCAAAGCCGATTCAATTGAATTTAAATGAAATGATTTTAGAATAGACGTATTTAGTTTAGTAAAGAGAGATTTACTGATTGGTCTTTCCATAACATCTGATTTATTCTTAATCAAAGCCGCTTCAATATTCTCAACGGCATTAGAAACCGCAGCGCTTTCGATAAATGGGAATGAAAATTTTTCTTCATTAAAACTTTGCTCTCGCTCAACTCCAACTGAAGAAAATTTATGAAGAGCGTAGTAAGAAAATAGATCGGATTGTAAAAGACCCGACATCAATCTCAAATCATTAATGTCGCTCTTCTTAAACACTCTTATTGCAGTCATTGTATCTTTAAACAAGCAATTCTTATAGCAAATGGCTGCTACTGATTTTAATTCAATGTTTAATCCTTTTTTTATTAATAACCGTGTTCCATAATACAATTTTTCATCTCTTATTCTATGGAGGGTTTTTTCTTTAAAAGGTTTAAGATCATTGTGAACTAAAAAAGCAGTAACCTTTTCATGTGAAAGAACTTTTAATTTTGATAATTCACCTACTGGATTTTTGTCAGCTCCAATTTGAAAACCTTGACCTTTTAAATATTGCTTATCCTTTATTCTTTTTTCAATTGTAGGGTATTGAGATAGGCGTAGTAAGAAATAATAATCTAAATAATTTCCGTACAAAAGAGTTTTCCATAACCAATCATTTTGTTTTAAAAAAATTTGTTTGACGTTTTTCACATCATTTCTATGTATTACAAAAAGATTAAAAAGTGAAAAGAAGTTACTTGGTTTAATAGAATAGTGAAGTAGTTCATTAGAATCAGTAGTTTCATTGAAAGCAAATTTATAGAATAAAACAACTGCGGGGGCAATAGCAGGATCGTTTGATTTATTAAACACCTCTCTTCTTACTGGAGATAATTCAAACACTTTCTCTAATAAGTAATTATCTAAAAAATATTTCCGAAAGCTTTTAGCATTAATATTGTATAAAGTCTTACTTGTTACTATGAGAGCTGTTTTCGTATCTAATTGAGAAAAATCACTTACTCTCAAAAGAAAAGCCTGTGCAATTTCTTTATTACTAATTGCAATACCTTTATCACCTTCCTGTTTTTTTCGACTAATAATGTATTCCTCAAAAGGTTGCTTACCTGATGAACTTGAGCTACCTCTTTTCCACGGTGGATTTCCAATAATAAAATCAAATTTTATTTTCTTAAGCGATTTATTAAAATCATTCTGCAAATCAAAAAAATCGGAAGTAAATAAATTCTCATTAAGAAGTTTAGGAAATTTAAAGGTTTCAATATCACGAGGATTTTGATAATCAAGTAGAGTTAGATAAACTGAAAAAATAGCCACGCTTACAGCACTTGCATCTTTGTCAACACCATATATATTGTTTTTCACTAGTTGAGTTAAACCACTACGATATTTGTTCGAATCTCTTTTTAATTCGGGATTCAATAAATTGTATCGCTCAATAATAGCTCTCAAAGCTTCTACAAGAAAAATTCCTGAACCACATGCTGGATCTAAAATTTTGCAATTATAAGATAGTGGATTCTTTTTTAAATAGTCTTTTACAGTTTGAGAGGTAATATATTCTACCAGAAATAATGGCGTGTAATAAGCTCCGCTCTCTGCTTGTTCCTCTTGACCTATGAATAACTCATATACATTACTAATAAATTCAACTGGAATGATTGAAAAATCAAACACGTCAAATAAAGATAACTGACCAGTTTTAAGCGTAACGCCATTCAATAAGTCAATTAGAATATTTAGTGCGTTTTGACTTATATTATTTGAAGATTCTTCGAATTCGAATAAATCACCATTAAATGTGTCATCCAAATATTTGAAAAACAAAAACGTATTTTTTTTGTTAGATAAAATCTGACAGAAATCTTTAGTTGTCCACTCCTTGGGGGATGAGTTAGAATCAAATCCAATTCTTACCTTTCTGTCAATCAAATATCGAGTAAATATCGACTTACCTAGTAAAGCATTTGCTGTATGGTTATTTAATCCACAACTGCTTATCAGTAATTCTCGTGCATCCTTAATGTTTTCAAGTAATTTAAAGTCAACTCTATTTTTATATGAAAGTTGCTTTTCATATTTTTCCCATGTTTCGCCTGTTACTAGTTTAAAATATTCAAAGTCATTTAATAGATTCTCCGATCCAATTAATGCAAGTGATGATTTGGTTTTTAAATATTCAAAACCATTGTAAATATTAATAGTATTATGGTCAGCAATAATAACGATAGGAACCTCATTTAAATTCCAAATGGCTTTAAAAATTTTTTCCTTATCAGAAGGATTTTCGTAAAATAATATGAAAGGTTTGTCCCCTAAGCAAAAAGCCGAATGAGGTTCAAGAGAAACATCGGTGTATAACTTCTCCAACTTCTTAATAAAAGGCATGTTTGCATCGCCTTTTACATAAAGACCATTTGTAGCATTTAATCCAAGTTTTTCATGTATGCTATTAATCGTACTCATGTCGATATTAAAAATATTTATTTTTTGAAAGTTGGATTACGACCTTTTATTTGATTGATTTTGAATGAAATGTATTTGGTAAAATTATCAGAAAATATCAATATTTTGGTTAAAAATAAGTTATTTATGAGTAAAACTGTGCCATGTTTTATAGCAAAATCAAAAAGTAGATACAATTATGTTTAGTGTAAGGTATTTAAGTTATGAGACAGGAGCAACATAGAAATATTCTACTATAAAATCTTGAATATTTAAATACGTAGCGAATTTAGTGCTTTGCTCCCAACTCCTCACCTCAGATTAATTAATTTAAAGCTTCTTAAAACATTTAAAAGAAATCTAAAACATGCTCTTAAATCGGGAAGTCGTTATAAACCGTGATCATAGTTTTGCAGTATGCAAAACAAAAATTATTACTACTTTATTATTGATGATTCTTAACGAGCCTATTTAGGTCGTATGATTCCGTTCTGTGCCGTTTCGGCATTTTTCACAATGCCGCATTCCGTTTTCTGCTATACTTTTCCATCATTGGGAGTTTAGCCCTAAATCGTGAAAATAGTTCATAAAGAGGACATAGTTTTGTTTTGTGAAGTTTGTAGCCCTATATAGCAATAGAACAGATGATTCTTAGCTGAATTTGCCATTGAGTATGGCATTCAGTTTTTAAACGTGCAAGTTTATTTCCTTGATTTTTTCCCCTCAAAAAAAGATAGTCGGAATCGCTACCACGTTCGCAAAAGAGTACGTAATTTTTCAATAATAACAAAATGAAGACAGTTGGAAGCGCCTATATAGACCTGGCTAGAGAGAATGATGTGTCGGCGGATGAAGTTTTAGCTTCTGATGAATTTAAACACCTGAGCGAAGAGGAAGCAAAAGAAGTTGTTGAGTTTGTTAGAACGATGAGTACTGTTTTTTATTCCCTCTATAAAAAACAATACGAACCTGAAATAAAAATTGAAGACAATGAAACAAATGACAATTACGAACCAATAAAAAATGCAGCATGAAAGAATCAATTTTATTCGATCAATTTGCAAAAGGTAAATCTTCGCATCTCAAGCGAACGAATAATTGTGTTATCTATACAAGGGTATCAAGTAAAGAACAAGAACTTGGATACAGTTTAGAAACGCAACGAAAAGCTTGTGAGGAGTACGCCAAGAAAACTCAATATTCTGTATTGGGAATTTTTGGAGGTACTTATGAGAGTGCGAAAACGGATGAACGAAAGGAGTTCAACCGGATGCTTTCTTTTGTAAAAAAGAGTAGAGAGAAAATCTCCTATATTATTGTTTATAGCGTTGACCGATTTTCTCGGTCGGGAGCAAACGCAATTTATATTAAGGATCAATTGCGTGAACAAGGAATTTATCTTGTTGCGGTCAGCCAACCTGGCGATGCTTCGACCTCAAGTGGAGACTTTCAACAAAATATTCAAATTATTTTTTCGCAGTATGATAATCAGTTGCGAAGAGAAAAATGTATGGCTGGAGTTAAGGAGGCACTCCTTAAAGGAGAATGGTGTCATAAAGCTCCATACGGTTATGATGAAATAAAAGAGAACGGCAAGCGGAAAATTGTTTTGAATGATAAAGGTAAACTCTTGCAAAAGGCTTTTTATTGGAAAGCAACAGAGCGTATTACTCATACCGAAATTTCGGAGCGATTGGATGCGCTCGGATTAAAATTGAATGAAAAACGGTTATCAGGTTATTTTAGAAATCCTTTTTATTGTGGTTTAATGGCTCACTCGGCATTGAAGGGACAGCTAGTAGAAGGTAATCAGGAAAAGATGGTTTCTAAAGAAATATTTCTAAAAGTAAACGAAATATTAAGTGAAAACAGGCACGGCTATTCATGCCATGAAGAGGCAGAAGAGATCCCACTAAAACGCTTTTTAAAATGCGACCATTGTGGTTCATTTATGAGAGGCTATGTTGTAAAAGCAAAAAATCTACCCTATTACAAATGCAACACTAAGGGTTGTTGTAATAACAAAAGCGCAAGGGAGATTCATGGACTCTTTGAATCAGTCCTTAAGTATTTCAGTTTGTTTGGAAACGAGGCAATTAAAGGCTTTGTAACGAAACAACTAATTGCAAACTACAATAGGGCGCACAAAGAAAAAGACCTAAGCAAAGAGGCTATAAAACGCCAAATAACCGAGATTGAAAAGAGACTTGAAAGAATGGAAGAAAGACTAATAAATGAAGAATTAACTCTAGAATTATACAGCAAGCACTCTTTGAAATTAAAGCAGGAAAGGTTGGATTTGGAGAAAAGCCTAATAAAGAACCAAAAGAGGGTGTCGAACCTAGAACAATGCGTAAATATTATAATGGATTACATCGCAAACCTCCCGTCTTCTTGGGCTTTGATGGCATATAAGGATAAACAATTACTTCAGTTTTTGCTTTTTCCAGAGGGCATTCGCTATAGCAAAAAAAATAACGAGTGTCGAACCACAAAAATAAATTCGGTGTTCTCGTACATATCAGGACTGGTGCAGAATTTGGCGGAAATAAAAAAGGGGGATATCAAACTTTCGTTTAACATCCCCCACTTGGTGGTGCCTCCAGGAATCGAACCAGGGACACAAGGATTTTCAGTCCTTTGCTCTACCGACTGAGCTAAGGCACCGCTCACTCTTTATTCGAGGGTGCAAAAATACATATTTTATTTAGCCTACAAAATATTTCTAAAAAAATCTTAATTAAAATTTCACTTTATATTTTAAATCTATCTTTACCCTAATGAATTTTGTTGTAGATTTTGGAAATACGCGCATTAAAGCTGCTATCTTCGATGGTGCTGAGTTACAGCAGACTTACATATTTAATTCAGTGCAGGGTCTTATCGAAGGCTTAAAGCAGATACCTGATTTTAAGAATTGTTTGGTTGGCTCAGTAACCGCCATGCATACCGAATTTATTAATACCATTAAAAAAGGTAAAAATGTGATGCTTTTTACGGCAACCACACCCATTCCGCTTAAAAATTTGTATAAAAGCGCCCTAACACTGGGTTCTGATAGAATTGCAGGCTCTGTTGGCGCCTTTCATTTTTACCCCAACCAGCCTGTTTTAACCATCGATGCCGGTACCTGTATAAAGTACAATTTTGTAAATGCCAATAACGAATACCTGGGCGGTGCCATATCGCCGGGCCTGCCCATGCGTTTAAAGGCTATGAAAGAGTTTACACACGCTTTGCCGGCTATTGAAATGGATAAGACCTATCACGATCTTATTGGCACTAATACCAAAGATTCGATGTTAAGTGGTGCGTTAGTTGGCGCGGCTGCCGAAGTAGACGGTATGATAAACAAATACCTCTTAAATTATGCTAATTTACAGGTAGTATTAACCGGTGGCGACTCTGATTATTTGGGCAAACAACTTAAAAATCGTTTATTTGCCAACCAAAACTTATTGCTTTACGGTTTAAACACCATTTTAAATTATAACCTTGAAAAATAGACTAGCATTCCTTCTTTTTCTTTTTGTTTTAAAGTCTTCTTTTTATAAGGCTCAAAATAATTCTTTTAGTCCGTATTCGCGTTATGGTTTAGGTGATATTAATAGTACCACATTTGCCCACAATGCAGGCATGGGCGGGGCTTATGTGGCTTTAAAGCCCGATTCGTTAATGCCCATATTTATTAATGCAGGTAATCCGGCCGCTTATTCATTAATAAAATTAACCTGTCTTGAAGTTGGCGGAACGTTTGTAAACTCGGTATTTACAAGCAATAATTCTTCTATAAATAAATGGTCAACTAATTTTTCTTATGGCGCTCTTGGTTTTCCCATCAGAAACAATGGCGGCGCCTGTTTTGGTATTATGCCCTACAGCAGTGTAGGTTACGATCTTAAAAATACAGTTGCAGAAGACGGCATTGGTGATGTAAACTATTTTTACAATGGCAGCGGCGGTTTAAACAAAGTTTTTGCAGGCTATGGTATAATGCCGTTTCAAAAAAGCCTGGTTAAATTTCGTACAAAATATCTTTATACCGATTCAACAAGTAATTTAAGCTATTCAAAATACAGAGTAAAAGAATTTGGCAATAAATTATTAAGCGATCTTTCTGTTGGCTTTAATGCCAATTATATTTTTGGAAGTATGGAACAAACAGCCAGGGTTATTTACCCGAGCACCATATTTTTTAATAATACCTATCGCGAACGCACGTTAAACCTTGGCGATTTTACCGGAAACTTTGGACTACAAACGGCCGTTACAATTGATAGTGTATCAAACGAAAAAGCCAGGAGCGAAAGAATAGACAAACAAATTGAAAAATTGCGCGCGCTTGGCACTTATTCAGATTTCGAATTAAAACAAGCAAAAGATAGTTTAAACCGCAACATGGGTTTTCGTAAAAGACGACTTAACGAAAAAGTAAAAATCACCTTTGGTTATTTTATGGCGTTAAACAATGCACTTAAAGTAAATTACGATGCTAAAGTGCTAAACTATATTATAAGCAGCGGCTCTGAAGTGATAAGAGATACCGTATTATTCAGCGCAAATCAAAAAGGCACTATTACCTTACCACTCGAACAGGGTTTTGGTATTGGCTTTAAAAAAGGAGAACGAATAAACATTGTTGCCGATTTTGCAATTACCAATTGGTCGCAGTTTAAATATTTAGATAATGTGAGTGATCTTAAAGATAATTACAGAATTGCTTTAGGCTTAAATTATGTTCCCGAAAAATACGCGGCAGGAAGCGGCGCTTTTTTTAGAAAATTAAATTACCGTTTTGGTATTAACTATCAAACCGGTTACATAAATATTAAAAACACTACCATCTCATCTTACGGCCTTAGCGCCGGAGTTGGTATTCCGGTAGGTATTGGTCGTTTATCATCTATGGTAAATGTAAGTGTGCAATATGGTCAAATGGGCACTACAAACAATGGCCTTACAAAAGAAAATTACTGGAAAGTAAATTTTGGTTTTAACTTCTCCGACAGGTGGTTCCAAAAATTCAGACATGATTAACGCGTGTTAAAAATTAAGCTGATAGTTTTTATTGCAGCCATTGTTTATTTTTTTGGCTCCTGCACAAACGATCTTAAAGATGTGATGGCGCTGCCAGGCAATAAAAAAAGCCCTTCGCAGGTTGGCGATAGCGTTACCTTACTTTTTACCGATAGTGCGCAGCTTAAAATAGTTTTAAAGGCTAACAGAATGCTTATTTTTACAAAAAATGTAAGCGAACCTTTTACCATTTTACCCAAAGGTGTTTTTGTTACTTTTTTTGATAGTGAAGAAAAAATATCAAGTACCTTAAAGGCAGAGTATGGTATTCGCTACGATCAGTCAAAAAAAATGGAAGCCCGTTATAAAGTAGAAGTTTTAAATAAGAACGGAGAAAAATTAGAGACGGAAAAATTAACCTGGGATGAAAATAATAAAACCATTTACACAGATGCCTTCGTGAAAATTACCACGGCCGACCAGATAATAATGGGCAAAGGATTAAAAAGCAACCAGGATTTTACAAAGTATTCAATTAACGAAGTAACAGGAACAATAAAACTAAAAAACAATGAACTCTGATTTTCAAAACAAGACATTTATTTTTTTAGAACGCCTCTGGCTGGTTGGGGTAATATTGGGAATTATTTTAGTGATCTATTTTTTGATCATAAAAGATAACGATAGTGCTGTTTTCTTTTTTGGATTCTTTATTCTGGCATCGGTTGTTTATTTAATGCGTAAACGCCAACGCAAAAAACACGAAGCTTTTCTAAAGCACAAGGAAGAGGAGCAAAAAGGAAAGAAATTAGGCTAATGTAAAATGTGAGAGGTAAAATGGAACAAGTATTTGTCGTTTTCCATATTACATTTTCCCTTTTCCATTCAATCATAAGTCTTGTGTCTTGCGTCCTGTATCTAAATAACCTTTCATCCTAAAACCTGTTTATCAACTATATAAAATCGTACCTTTAAAGTACAATGCTTTGGGTATTATTTAAAGAGAGTTTGTTATTTGCCTGGCAATCGCTGGTATCAAATAAGCTGCGGTCTTTTTTAAGTCTGTTGGGTATTACCATTGGCATCTTCGCTATTATTCTTGTATTTACAATTGTAGATGGTTTAGAAAGTAATATTCGGGGTAGTATTCAATCGCTGGGTAACAATGTGGTTTATATTCAAAAATGGCCCTGGGATTTTGGTCCAGATTATCCCTGGTGGAAATACATTAACCGCCCCGTACCACAATACTACGAGTTAGATGAATTACAAAAAAGATGTAAAAGTACCGAAGCGCTTGCGTATCGCATGGGCCGCCGCCGTACCATAAAATACCGTTCCAACAGTATTCAAAACGCAGTGGTTGCAGGCATTTCGCACGATTTTTATAAAATTAAAAATTTCGATCTCACCGCCGGAAGATATTTTACGCAAAATGAAACTGAAGCCGGTTATCATTTGGCGCTAATAGGTGCAAGCATTGCCGAAGGGCTTTTCCCAAACGAAGACCCAATAGGAAAAGAAATAAAAATTGCCGGCAATAAAGCCGTAGTAATTGGTGTTATAAAAAAAGAAGGTGAGAGCTTGTTAGGTATTAGTTTTGATTACCAGGTAATAACACCGTTTAATTTTGCCCGTTCATTTTTGGATGTAAAATCAGAAAACGCAGATCCAATGATCTATGCAAAAGCAAAACCAAATGTTTCTAATGCAGAAATGATAAGCGAGCTTACGGGAATTCTGCGTGGCATTCGCAAATTAAAACCAATGGGCGAGCCTAACTTTGCACTTAACGAAACAAGTTTAATTAGCAAAGGCTTTGATAGTTTATTTGATATTATTGGCACTGCAGGTTGGATCATTGGCGGCTTCTCTATTTTAGTAGGCGGTTTTGGTATTGCCAACATTATGTTTGTTTCGGTAAAAGAAAGAACCAATTTAATTGGTATTCAAAAAAGTTTGGGCGCTAAGAATTTTTTTATTCTTGTTCAGTTTCTGGGCGAGAGTGTAATGCTAAGTACCATTGGTGGTTTTTTTGGCTTACTGATTACCTACTTTATAACATTGCTTGGTAAAGATGCTATTGATATGGATATTAGTTTAACCAGCACCAATATTATTTTAGGATTTACTATTTCTATTCTAATTGGCATTATCAGTGGCTTTATTCCCGCCTATAGCGCATCGCAATTAGACCCTGTAGAGGCAATAAGAAGCAATTAAAAGATGTTAAGACCAAAGATCATATCCTTTATTTGTATTATCGGTTATTTATCGGTGGTGTTTACTTTTCCTCAGGTATTTTCGCCGCAAATAAAAAAGCTTGGCGTTTTAATGCCGGCTATTTATGGCATTTTAGTGGCAGCTAACTTTATTGCCTGCGTTGGCCTTTGGTATTTTAAACAATGGGGCGTACAATTATATATCATGTCGGTATTTGCAAAAACACTTTTTTATATTTTGGCCGATCAGTTAGGTTTCGGTTTTTATTTTAATTGTTCTGTCTCTCTTATCTTTATAATAATTTTGTTGAGGTTTTTTCCCAAAATGAACCCAAATCTGTAAAAGCCAAAAAATTATATCTAAAAAATTGGCAATGTCATCTATAATTTAACCTTTTATAGATAAAAGTTTTGTTTAATAGAAAATAAATTGTATATCTTTAAAGTAGAAATAGAATTATTTACTCAGTATAACACACAATTTAATCAATGAAAAGCATGGTTGGCGAGGTTGAAACAACAGAGGTTCTTGAAACATTAAAGAGCTTTTTTGGATTTGACGGATTTAAGGGGACTCAGGAAAAGATCATCATGAACTTGCTTGCGGGCAAGGACACATTTGTAATAATGCCTACCGGCGGGGGTAAAAGTTTATGCTACCAGTTGCCGGCAATCATATCAGAGGGAACCGCTATTGTGGTTTCTCCTTTAATTGCTTTAATGAAGAACCAGGTAGATGCTATACGTGGTTTTAGTAACGAAAATGGTATTGCACACTTTTTAAATTCATCACTTAATAAAGCAGAAATTGCTACCGTAAAAAAAGATGTATTATCCGGCAAAACAAAATTATTATATGTTGCGCCCGAAACATTAACCAAGGAAGATAATATTGCCTTCTTTAAAGAATTTAAAATTTCTTTTTTTGCAATTGATGAAGCACATTGTATATCTGAATGGGGACATGATTTCCGTCCCGAGTACAGAAGGTTACGTCCTATTATAGATGCAGTTGGAAATGTGCCTGTAATGGCTTTAACGGCTACAGCAACGCCTAAAGTACAACAGGATATTCAAAAAAATCTTGGCATGATGAGTGCCAGTTTATTTAAATCTTCTTTTAACCGCAGTAATTTATATTACGAAGTACGGGCAAAGCAAAACGTAAACAAAGAGATCATTAAATATGTAAAACAAAATAGTGACAAGAGTGGTATCATTTATTGTTTGAGCAGAAAGAAGGTTGAAGAGATAGCCGAAGCATTAAAAGTAAATGGCATAAAAGCAAAACCATATCACGCCGGGCTGGATGCAAAAGAGCGCGCAAAAACACAAGACGACTTTCTAATGGAAGATGTTAAGGTAATTGTTGCCACTATTGCTTTTGGAATGGGTATTGATAAGCCGGATGTGCGTTTTGTAATTCACCACGATATTCCAAAATCTTTAGAAGGTTATTACCAGGAAACCGGTCGTGCCGGTCGCGATGGTGGAGAAGGAAATTGCGTTACATTTTATAGTCATGATGATATTCTTAAATTAGAAAAATTCATGAAAGATAAGCCTGTTGCAGAACAGGAAATTGGAAAACAAATGCTGGCAGAAACAGCTTCGTTTGCAGAAACAAGCAGTTGCCGCCGTAAATTTATATTGCATTATTTTGGTGAAGAGTTTGATGAAGAAGGATGCAGCAAGATGTGCGATAACTGTCGTCATCCAAAACAAAAATTCGAGGCAAAAGAAGATCTTGAATTAGCCATTGAAGCTGTTCTTGAAATTAAAGAGCGTCATAAATTAAAAGATGTTATAAATGTTTTAATGGGAACCTTAACTGCTACCGCTAAAACATACAAACATAATAATTTAGACACCTGGGGTAAAGGTGTTGATCACGATAAAGACGAAAAATTCTGGCAGGCAATTTTACGCCAGGCCGTTGTAAACGGATACCTTTCAAAAGATATTGAGAACTATGGTCTTTTACGTGTAACCGATAAAGGACATGCTTTCTTAAAGAAACCACACAGCGTTAAATTAACACGCGATCACGATTATAATAATACCGATAAGGATAGCGATGATGACATTGTAGTTGGTGGAAAAGGTGGAAGCGGCGCGGCTGATGAAACGTTGTACGCTTTATTAAAAGATCTGGTTAAGAAAACCGCTAAATTAAAAAATTTACCGCCTTACGTTATTTTTCAGGAATCTTCTTTAGAAGAAATGTCAATTCAATATCCAATCACAATGGATGAAATGACCAAGATTAGCGGTGTTGGGGCTGGTAAAGCGGCAAAATTTGGTAAACCTTTTATCGATCTTATTAAAACATATGTTGAGGAGAATGAAATAGAACGCCCTGTTGATATGGTTATTAAATCGGTTGTAAATAAATCGGGTTTAAAAGTTTATATCATTCAAAACATTGATAGAAAGATTAGCTTAAGAGATATGGCAAAAAGCAAAAGTTTAACGCTACCAAATTTATTAACCGAAATTGAAACCATTGTTGAATCTGGCACCAAAGTAAATATTAACTATTACATCGAAGATATTGTTGATGAAGAGAAACAAGAAGAAGTAATGGAATATTTTAAAGAAAGTAAA
Source organism: Chitinophaga pinensis (assembly GCA_943369995.1). Taxonomy (GTDB): domain Bacteria; phylum Bacteroidota; class Bacteroidia; order B-17B0; family Aurantibacillaceae; genus Aurantibacillus. The sequence continues at coordinate 37,851 of CALRPF020000028.1, read as the reverse complement.
ACCGACAGCGTTGCCGAAGCATTAAAAGAATTAGGTGAGAACGATTATACAGAAGAAGAAATAAGAGTAATGCGTATTAAATTCTTATCTGATTTCGGAAATTAATTTTTATTTCACACATGATAAAAGTCCCGTTTTAAAAGCGGGATTTTTTATTTTGCGACAAGCTTTTAACTTTCTAAACTTTCCAACTTTTTGCAATATATTTTCTTTTTTTTCGTTTCTTTATAAACCCTCATGTTCTCACCAAAAATCCATAGATATTTATTTCTTTTCGGGCTTTTTTCGCTTGCTTTTGGATTAATGGTAGGGTCTGTGCCCACAAGTGTACCGCAGTTTATTTTATTAGGCAATTGGATAATAGAAGGCGATTACAAAAGAAAGCTCAATCTTTTAAAAACAAATAAATTATTCTGGATCATTACCTCCATTTATTTTTTGCATTTAATTGGCATGTTGTATACCGATAATATAAGTGATGGACTAACCGATCTCCGCATTAAAGTTCCTTTGTTGTTTTTACCCGGACTTTTTTTTAGTTCAAAACCTATTGATACAAAAGAATTTAAAATTTTATTATACTGTTTTATTGCCGGCTCATTTGTAAACACTGCCTGGTGTCTTATTTACAATTACATGCTTCATACAAACGATGTTGCAAGAAATGCTTCGCGTTTTATGAGTCATATCCGTTTAGGTTTATATTTAAATGTAGCCATTGCCTGTTGTTTTTATTTTATTGTAAATAGTAGTAAAACAATTCATAAAATCTTATTTGCAGTAACGCTTGTGTATTTTGTTTTTACCTTATATACTCTTGGCCTGGCTTCCGGCCTTGTAAACCTTTCTATACTTTCGGCATTTGCATTGATCGTTTTTTTATTCAAACAAAAATTATATGTTAAGATCGGTTCGGTTGCAATACTGTTAGGAGTTATATTTTATGTGATACATTTTTTTACTTCTTTTTTAAACTCACAGCTCGTAGTACAAAAAACAGAAACGAATTCACCGCGCATGTACAATGCGGCCGGTAATATTTGCCTTAATTCAGATATTTCTACACAAAAAGAAAATGGTAATTATGTGTACATGAATATTCAAACCATTGAATTGCAAAAGGAATGGAGCAGGAAGTTTCCTGAAGATAGCTTTACTTATACACCCAGGTACAATTTACAGCGCTATAATGTTTTAATAAGATATATGGCAAGCAAAGGTCTTTACAAAGATTCTGCAGGCTTGTCTCTATTGAACGATGAAGATTTTAAGAACATTAAGAATAATATTACCAATTACAAATACCCTGAATGGGGTTTTTTGCAAAAACGTGTTTACGAATTTGTATGGGAATATGATGAATTTATAAACGACCGTGGCGTTAACGGACACTCATTAACCATGCGTTTATATTTTTGGAAAGCCGCAAGTGTTATTATTAAAAATAATGTATTGTTTGGCGTTGGCACAGGTGATGTTCAAAGCGAATTAAATAAAACATATGTTCAAACACAGTCACCCTTAACTAAAGATTGGTTCAAACGCCCGCACAATCAATTTATAACAATAACAGTTTCGTTGGGGCTTTTAGGTTTGCTTATTTTTATTTTTAGTTTTTTGTATCCGGTAATTAAATTAAGAAAACAACTACACGTTTTATTCTGGCCGTATTTTTTAATACTATGTATTTCTTTTATCCTGGAAGATACTCTTGAAACGCAGGCAGGATTGAGCTTTTACGCTTTCTTTTATTCTATCTTTATTACAACCGCGTATTTTAAAACGCAACAAAATCCTGAGGATTGATAGGTTGCCCATCGAACCACAATTCAAAATGCAAATGTGGTCCTTTACTTTTTTCGCCCGTATTGCCAACAACCGAAATGGCTTCGCCTGCTTTTATTCTATCACCCGTTTTCTTTAATAAAGTAGAATTGTGTTTGTAAATACTTGTTAGGTTGTTGCTGTGTTGCACTTGTATAATATTTCCATCCTCTGCCGAAAAGCCTGTAAATACAATTGTTCCATCTAAAGTAGATTTAACGGTTTCATCTGCTTTGGTAACAATGTCCAAACCGTAATGGTTTTGTGATAAATTAAACGATTCAGTTATCAAACCTTTTACCGGAGTAAAAAATACAAGATCACTCAAACCTTTATATTTTGCCTTAGTAGCAATTGAATTATTTTTATTAAGCTCATAGTCATTTCTAAATTCAATATCGGTAGGACTGGCTTTAGTATCTACTTTGGCGTATTTACCGGTTGTATCCTTTTTGGGTTTTTCGGTCTTTGTTTCAAATTTTTCATTTAAAACATTTAAAATACTGTTCATATAAGCGGCACGCGCTGCTAAAGTTTGTTCCATAGAGTCGGCTTTTTGGCTCAGGTCGAGAATCTCCTTCCTTTCGCTAACGGTTCCGTATCCCGGAATGTACTCTCTTAAAGGTGTAAAGGCAACAAGGCTTATTACAAGCGTTGTCATTAGTATAGTTATCGCAAAAATTCCGATAATTAGCCCTAACGGCGATAGCCGCAAAGATATCTTCTCGCCAAAAGTACTGTCGTTTAAGATAACCAGGCGGTATTTACTTCGTAAAAACGCACCAAATCTCTGCAAGCGGGTATTTTTCTTATCTACCATTCAGACTGTAAAGATGCAAAAAAATATTTTTTCACGGAAACTTGCAAGACAATTAAAGTTTCCATAGTTTTGTACCCGAATTATAAAAATGGAGCCACAAGAAAAAATCCAAAAAGCAGCTTTAACCTTATTTTTTAAATATGGTATTAAGCGTGTAACTATGGATGATATTGCGAAAGAGCTGGGTATGTCTAAAAAGACGATATACCAATTCTATAAAGAAAAAGACGACCTGGTAAATCAATTATGTGATTCGGAACTCGTAGATCACGAGCGCCAGTTTGACGAAATGAATGAAGAAGCAAAGGATCCAATTCATGAAATTATGTTAATTTCTATTAAAATGAAGGAGATGATGCAAAACATCAATCCCATTTTTTTCCTTGATCTTCAGAAATTCTATCCAACCGCGTTTAAACGCTTTCAAAGCTTTAAAGAAGACTGTGCTTATAAAAATGTTTTAACAAATATCAAAAGAGGAAAAGAATTAGGTGTTTACCGAGCAGATATTGACGTAGAATTTACTGCGCGTTACCGCATGGCTCAAATTGATATGTTAATGTTTGGAAGTTATTTTTCTTTTGAAAAAATAAGTTTCACTCAAACTTCAGAACTGATCCTTGACCTGTTTGCTTATGGTATTTGCACTGTAAAGGGACATAAGCTAATTAATAACTATAAAAAAATTAAAGAAGACGAATAAAAATAAAATATATGATACACTTAAAAAAATACGCACTGCTTTTTGCCGTAATAGTATGTGTAACAACCCAGGCACAGGAAGCCACATCAGGCAATTTTAGCTTACAACAATCTATCGAGTATGCGCTTAAAAATAGCCCAAACTATTTAAATGCAGAGCTCGATCAAAAAAACGCAGAGTACAGAAGAAAGGAAATTGCAGGATTAGGTTTGCCACAAATAACTGCCAGCGCAGATTTTAAGGATTACTTAGAAATTCCTACATCTCTCTTCCCATTAAGCGCTTTAAACCCCGCCGCACCGGCTGATCAATACCTGGCGGTGAAATTTGGATTACAGTATAGCGCAACCGCGGGTTTAAATGCTTCGCAGTTATTATTTAGCAGCGATTATATTTTTGGTTTAAAAGCATCTAAAGAGTTTATTAATCTTTCAAGAATTAGTGTAACACGCAGTAAGGCAGATCTTGTAGCGCAGGTATCTAAAGCATATTATAATGTCATTATTAATCGCGAAAGAATTAAATTATTAGATGCGAATGTAATTAAGCTTAAAAAAATATATGATGATACTAAAGCCTTCAATGCGCAGGGTTTTGCAGAATTAATTGATGTAGAAAGATTAGAGGTGCAGTACAATAACTTAATTACCGAAAAAGATAAAACGGTAAAATTAATTGGTCTTTCTGAAACCGTTCTTAAGTTCCAGATGGGATATAAGTTAGGCGATCCTATTACACTTACAGACAGCTTAAATGTGGTAACAAATTTTGAAGAATTAAGTATCTCCAAAATTGATGTGTCGCAACGTCCGGAATATAAATTATTACAAGCGCAACAAAACTTATTAGATTTGGATGTAAAACGTTTAAAATGGGGCTATTTACCAACGCTTGCTGCTTACGGAAGTTACCAGTACAATACACAAAGAGCTACCACAAACATTTTTGAGACCGACAAAACAAATGCGATGAAACAATGGTATCCTGTGGCGTTGGTGGGTATTACACTTAACTTAAATGTTTTTGATGGATTTCAGCGTCACAACAAAATTAAACAAGCGCAGATAAGCGCACTTAAAAATGAATACACACTTAAAACCATTCAACAAGGTGGCGAGTTGGAAGCAACGGTGGCGGCTATATCTTACAACAATGCTTATTCAACGTTGTTGATCCAAAAGAAAAATATGGAAACAGCGAATCACGTTTATGATGTAGTTCAACAAAAATTTAAACAAGGTGTAGGTTCAAATATTGAAATAATTAATGCAGAAACTTCTTTAAAAGAAGCGCAAACAAATTACTATAATGCCGTTTACGACATGTTGGTTTATAAAATAGATTATCAAAAAGCAATAGGCACTCTGGTTAAATAATTAAAACGTTAAACATTAAAAAATAAATTATGTTACAATTTAAAACTCAAATCCAAAAACAAAAAATCCGTAATTACATTATGCCTCTTTTGGCAAGTGTATTCATCTTGTCTTCTTGCGGAGGCGGAGATCCGGAAGGTCTGGCTGAGCTTAAAGCTAAACAAGCCGAATTAAAAACCCAGCTTTCTGAGATCAATACCAAGATCTCAAAACTGGAAGGCGATTCAAACAAAAAATTTGTTTTGATCGAAGCTTCAAATATTGTTCCTGCTATTTTTAAAACATACATCAATGTTCAGGGTAGGGTTGATGCTGAAGAGAGTGTTTCTCTTTCTTCTGAAATGCCGGGCACAATTACGAAGATAAATGTAAAACCAGGCGATGAAGTTCATAAAGGACAAGTATTGGCGGAAACCGATGCGCGTGCTTTACAACAAAGCATATCTGACCTGCAAACAAGTGCTGAATTGGTAAATCAATTATACGACAAACAAAAAGCGCTTTGGGACCAAAAAATAGGAACTGAAGTTCAATTCCTTCAGGCTAAAAGTCAAAAAGAAAGTATGGAGAAAAAAATGGGGATGTTACAGGAACAGGTTCGTATGACGAAGATTATTTCGCCAATTGAGGGTACAGTTGATGCTGTTGATATTAAATTGGGCCAACTAACTGCTCCGGGTATGCCGGCTATTCGTGTGATCAATTTCTCGAACTTAAAAGTAAAGGCAGATCTTGCTGAAAGCTATGCTTCTAAAGTACATAAAGGCGATGAGGTTGTTATTAAATTCCCTGATACCAAAGATTCTTTAGTTGAAAAGATAGATTATGCTTCTCGTGCTATTAGTGCGTTGAACAGAACATTTGGCGTTGAGATTCTTTTAAGTAACACAAAAGAATATCATCCAAATCAAATTGCGATCATTCATATTAATGATTACAAGTCTGAAAAACCGGTTATTTCTATTCCTTTAAATTATGTACAAAAAGATCTTAAAGGACAACATTTTGTTTTAATAGCAGAAAACAATAAAGCAACCAAACGTAATGTAAGTCTCGGAAAAGAGTATAATGGAAGAGTAGAGATAGCAGGTGGTTTAACAGAACAAGACCTGTTGATCACTTCAGGTTATGATGGATTAAATGAGGGAGACGCTGTACAAGTAAAAAAATAATTAAACAGTAAGCAGTAGCAGCAAGCAGTTCTTACTGCATACTGTATCCTGCAAACTATAAAACTGAAAAATATGGATTTTAAACAATTTAAACCCAGTAGTTGGGCAATAGATAATAAAACAGCCATTTATATTGGTGTTATTATTATCACGCTGATGGGGATCGGTGCTTACAACAGCTTACCTAAAGAAAGCTTTCCTGACATCGTTGTTCCCAAATTTTATATCAGCACGGTATACGCCGGTAACTCTCCAACAAATATTGAGAATACCATTACAAAACCTCTTGAGAAAAAATTAAAATCAATTCCCGGTGTAAAAAAATTAACGAGCAACTCCATGCAGGACGTTTCTTTAATTACCGTTGAATTTAATACCAGTGTAAGTATTGATAAAGCCAGGCAACAAATAAAAGATAAAGTAGATGAGGCAAAACCCGATCTTCCTTCTTCTTTAACGCGCGCTCCGTTTGTAAAAGAGTTGGCCTTCTCTGAATTACCTATCATGTATATTAACATAGCAGGTGATATGGATCTTGCTAAATTAAAAGAATATGCAGATGATCTTAAAGACAGGATTGAAGGCTTAAAAGAAATTACCGAAGTAAAAATGGTGGGCGCGCCTGATCGTGAGATACAGGTAAATCTTGATATGTATAAAATGCAATCTATGCAATTAAGCATGGGCGATCTTGAGCGTGCAATTGGTAGCGAGAACCTTACTATCAGCGGTGGCCAAATTCCAATGGATGGAACAAAAAGAACTATTAGTGTTAAGAACGAATTTAAAACGGTTGATGAATTAAAAAATTTAATTATCAATTCTCAATCAGGTGCTAGATTATATTTAGGTGATTTTGCACAAGTAGTGGATACGGCAAAAGAAACAGAAAGTTATGCGCGTTTAGCCGGAAAAAATGTAATTACCTTAAACGTTATTAAACGTGCCGGCGAAAATTTAATTACAGCTTCTGATAATATTAAAAAGAATATTGAAGAATTAAAAGCAACTTCGTTTCCAAAAAATATTGATATTAAGATTACTGCCGATCAATCTGATAAAACAAAACTAACACTTCACGATCTGATCAACACCATTATTATTGGTTTTATTTTGGTAACACTTATCCTCATGTTTTTTATGGGAGTTACCAATGCTTTATTTGTGGCACTTTCGGTTCCATTATCCATGTTCATTGCCTTTTTATTTATGCCAAGTATCGGTTTCACCATGAACATGATCGTTTTATTTGCATTCTTACTCGCCTTAGGTATTGTTGTAGATGATGCCATAGTGGTAATTGAGAATACACACCGTTTGTTTGACAATGGAAAAAGAGATATTAAAACGGCGGCTAAAATGGCCGCAGGTGAAGTTTTTCTTCCGGTATTAAGTGGCACTATAACAACATTGGCACCATTTATTCCTTTAGCGTTCTGGCCCGGTATGATCGGTAAGTTCATGTTCTTTTTACCTATCACGCTCATCATTACCTTACTCGCATCTCTATTCGTAGCTTATATTATTAATCCTGTGTTTGCGGTAGACTTTATGAAACCACACCATGAAGAGTTTAAAGAGTATGGCCGCATTAGCCGTAAAGCGTGGTTGCGTTTAATTGTGTATGCTTTAGTAGCTTTTGTGTTTTACGGAATGGGTAACGTTGCATTAGGTAACTTAATGATCTTCTTTGCATTGTTTATGATCATTCACCGCTTATTTTTATACAAGGTTATCGAGAATTTTCAAACTAAAACCTGGCCTGCTTTTCAACGCTGGTATACGAGAGTATTAGTATGGGCGTTAAAACGTCCGTACATGCTTTTGGTTTATACTTTAGCTCTGTTTATTTTCTCAATTATATTAATGGCAGTTACTAAACCAAACGTTGTATTTTTCCCGCAAGGCGATCCAAACAATGTTTTTGTGTATGTAAAATTGCCTGAAGGCACTGATCCTTCAAAAACAAATGAAGTAATGAAACTCGTAGAGAAAAAAGTTACTTCTATTATTGGAGAAAATAATCCTATTGTTTCGTCGATGATAACTAACGTTACCATTGGTGTTACCGATCCACAAGATGAGGATCAAAGTTCTTATGCTAATCGTGGAAAGATCGCAATTAATTTTGTGGAGTTCGCCGATCGTAAAGGTGTAAGTACAATGAAATATCTGCAAGAGATCCAGGCAACAAAATGGAATATTGCGGGTGCTGAGATCACTGCTAATAAAGAACAGTCTGGCCCTCCGGTTGGTAAGCCAATCAACATCGAAATTAGAGGTGATAAATTTGAAGACTTAGTTGAGAATGGAAGAAATTTAAAACGCTTTTTACAGGAAGCGGACGTGCCGGGTGTAGCAGAGTTAAAATCGGATTTCGTGGATAACAAACCTGAAATTGTTTTTGATGTTGACCGCGAGCGCGCTAACCGCGAAGGTATTTCTACTGCCCAATTAGCAATGGAAATTCGTAAAGCTGTTTTTGGTATTGACAATCCAAGCAAGTTCCGTGATGCAAATGATGAGTATCCAATTCAGTTACGTTACAATTACGATCAACGTACAAACATTGAACAGATAAAAAATATCAAGATCAATTACAGGGATATGAATATGGGCGGCCAGTTACGTGCAGTTCCTCTGTCAGCTTTTTGTGATGTGCGTTATGAAAATACGTATGGTGGTATTAAGCGTAAACAAAATAAACGTGTTATCACTTTATCTTCCGACGTGTTAGAAGGATTTAATGCAAATAATGTAGTGGCTCAATTAGAAGTAGCGGCTAAAGGATATAAACCTGTGGGCGCTGTTGAAGTTAAATTCACCGGCCAACAAGAAGAACAGGCAGAAACCGGCGCATTTTTAGGAAGCGCTATGCAAATGTCTATTGGTATAATTTTGTTAGTACTTGTAATTCAGTTTAACTCTATTGGTAAACCAATTATTATTTTATCTGAGATTATATTAAGTGTAATTGGTGTGTTTTTAGGAACCGCTATCTTCCACATGGATATGAGTATTGTTATGACGGGTATTGGTATAGTTGCTTTGGCGGGTATTGTGGTCCGAAACGGGATCTTGCTTGTTGAGTTTGCCGAAGAGGCAAGGCATAAGGGCATGGGCTTGTACGACGCAACCGTAGAAGCCGGAAGAACGCGTATGACGCCGGTAATTTTAACAGCTACTGCCGCCATATTAGGTTTAATTCCATTAGCGGTTGGATTGAATATTGATTTTGAAGGTTTACTGGCACACGCCTCTCCACACATTCACTTTGGTGGCGATAACGTTGTTTTCTGGGGCCCTTTAAGCTGGACAATGATATTTGGTTTAGGCTTTGCTACTGTACTTACTTTGTTATTAGTACCTGCCATGTATTTAATTGCAGAACGGTTAAAAAGAAAAGCGGTTATAATTTTAGCACATTTCGATCTCCCTAAAATTGTAATGTATATACCATTCTTTGTTTTGGTTTGCACATTGATCTTAGCCATACAAAAGAAAAAATTAGATTACGGCGATCTTGATAATTAAAAATAAAACCCCTTTCGTATTTTATGAAAGGGGTTTTTTATAGCACTTATTTTATTATTTAGTAAAAACAGTATTATGAAAAAACATGTCACAACCATGCTCATGATTATACTTTTTACAAGTACGAGCCTGTTTTCAAAAAAACCGAACTTATTCGAAAGTAAATATTTCACTTTTCAAAGCAGCAAACAATTAAACGCACATTTGTATTTATATAACAGGGCGTTGGGTTGTAAATTCACTAAAAAGCCCGACGATTCGTTAGCTTATTATTCTTTTAAGGATAAATACGCAGGCCTCAATGCAAAGGAAGCTTTAGAATTAAATAGCATTATGTTGTATTATCGCGATTCGTTAACCTCTAAAGATCTTTTGTTTGATAATAGTATGAGTGAGTTCTCTGATTATTTAAGTGATGATGGAAGGTCAAAGATCAAATTAAAACTAAAGTGGCAATCTGAGGCTTTGGAAGTACTAAAAAAATTCCAACCCTATTTTTCGAAATTGTATTGGACTGGAATTGATTCAACTAATAAAGCCTGGTTAGCATCTTATAAGGATCAGCTTATTAAATTGGAAACAGGCGTAGTACCCGAGCTTGAAAAGATCTATCAAACCAAAATGCCATTAGAAAAAATAAAGATTGATCTTACTTGCTATGCTACGTTCGCAGGGGCTTATAGTTTTAAGAATTCTTTCGAACATATAATTTATTCTTCTGCAAGTAAAGCAAATCAGGGTGAACTCGCCACAGAAGTTGTATTTCATGAGGCCTCACATTTTTTGGTAGATAAAATAAACGATCAGATCTTTTTACTTGTTAAAGATAATAAGGATGCTAAAAAGTGCAGTAATGTCTGGCATAATATTATGTTTTACACTACCGGTTATGTTTTAGAAAAGCAATATAAATTGCAATGGAAAAAATTTGAGCCTTACTACGTTCAAATGAAGTTTAGCGATAAATTTCCTGACTTTAAAGTTACCGTTGAAGGCTGTAATTTATACTGGTCTCAATACATTGATGGGAAACTAAGCTTAAATGAAGCTTTAAAAAAAATAACAGATAACCAGTTGGCTAAAGGCTAATTGTAAAATTAAAAGCGTAATATTGACTACAAGAGTAAAAATAGTTGTTACTGCAAACGAAATGTTGTTGATCCGTGAATATAAAGCTTCAGACAGAAGCGCGTGTATTGCTGTTTTTAAAAGCAATATGCCCTTATATTTTGCTTCCGAAGAATTTCCTTTACTGGAAAATTGGTTGGATTCAAAAGATAAAAATGAGATAGCATATAAAAATAATCATGCCGAGCATTTTTATGTTGTAGAAAAAAATTCTAAGATCGTTGCCTGCGGTGGGTTTTATTTAACGAATGAAAACGACGCAAAAATGACCTGGGGTATGGTAGAGAATTCTTATCATAAAAAAGGAATTGGCAAAGAATTTTTGTTGTACAGATTAGAAGAGATCAAACAACAATATCCTGAAAGTATTATTTCGTTAGATACTTCGCAGCACACGTATTCCTTTTTCGAGAAAATGGGTTTTGAAGTTACCAAAATAACTAAAAATGGATACGGCGAAAGTCTTCATAGGTACGATATGTTATTAAAAGAAAAAGGAGCGATGTAATTATCGCTCCTTTTTTATTTGCATTTGTTTAATCTCTTACAATTCTCACCGATCTTGTTTTTCCATTAGTGGGAACCAATTTTATTAAATAAACTCCTTTCGGATAGGCGCTTAAATTAAGCTCTGTTTTTTCCGTGTCATTTATTTTTTGGTCGCTTAATAACTGGCCTAATGAATTAAAAAGACTTAGCTGTCCGCTAAACGCTTCACCAAAATTTAAAATAACAGATCCTTGTGTAGGATTTGGATATACTTTAAAATTACCGACTCCCGCTAGTGTAGCAATGCCTGTACACGGCGAAACTGAAATGGCAACTGTTGCAGTATTTGAACAGCCATTTGTAGTTCCTGTAACTGTAAAAGTAGTGCCCGATGTTAATGTTGTTGGAATATTATTTCCTGCAATTGCACCGGGGTTCCAAACATAACTCGTAGCACCTGCACCTGTAAGTGTTGTTGTTTGCGCACTGGCGCAAATTAAAGTAGCAGAAGCAGAAGCGCTCACGGTTGGATTTGGAACTACTGTTAAAGTAAAACTTTTTGCGTTAGTACACGAACCGTTAGCCCCTGTAACTGTATACGTAGTGGTACTTGCAGGGCTTAAATTTTGTGTGGCGCCCGTTAAAGCGCCCGGATTAAATGTATAATTAGTTGCACCACTTGCCGTAATAGCAACAGGTGCGCCGGCGCAAGTAGTTGCGTTTGATACAGCAACCGTTGGTGTTGTAGTTACATTTACAGATCCTGTTGAGCTATTGGTGCACGTTCCGTTACTGCCAATTACTGTATATACCTGCGTATTTGCCGGACTTAATGTTTGATTGGCGCCCGTCAATCCACCTGGATTCCAGGTGTAAGATGTAGCACCGGTGGCCGACATATTTGCCGAACCTCCTGAGCAAATAGCTGACGATGTAACAACAACGCTTGGAATTGCTAAAACAGAAATTGTTTTTGTAAGTGATGAAGTGCCAACACCGTTTGTTACCATTAATGTTACAGAATAAATTCCTGGCGAAGCATAACTTGTGCTTGTGTTTTGTAAAGTAGATGTGGAGGTACTTCCGCCCGTTGCTGTCCAGCTAAAATTTGTAGGGCCGCCTGTTGCGCCACTTGTTAAGGATACAACCTGGCTAACGCAAACAGGGGTTGTTAGATTAAATGCGGATGTTGGGGCGGTTACATTACAAAGGCTGGCAGTAATAGGCACCATATTTCCTTTATTGCAAATGCCCGCTGAAGTATTTCTTGTCATTACATCATTACCCGCTGCAACATTTGCTGTAATTAAGGTGCGTTTGTTTGTTGCAGGGCCAATAGAAAAATGCATAACGTCATTTGAGTTTATAACATGAGACAATTGATGACCATGACCTAATTCGTGTACAGCAACAGATTCAAAATCAAACTGAGCTCCCGTTGCCAGTGCTGGACCAAAATTCCAGTTAGTACCATCATCAAAGCAAATATCCAGTTCAGAAACATAAACAAAAATGTTTGGACCAAGGCTACAGGCACTAAAATAACTTGTACAGCGTCCTAAAACGCCGGCAGGTAATTCTGTTCCAATATCAAAACGAATAACGTTAACACCATCTGAGGCAATAGTATTTGTAGACACAGCAGGCCCTATTAGCCAGTTAATATTGGTATTGCAACGCCATGTTTGAAATGCAGTTAAAAAAGAAGTTTTAGCGGCAGCGTTTGAGTTAAAGCTGGTAAACATTTGCCAGGTAATACCATTCATGTTATTAAGATCAACGTGGCGCGTATTAAAAACCTGTTGCGCTGCGAGTGTATTTGTAATAAGTACATTTAATTCGCCATAACTAACGGTTAATGTTTGCGCGCTTAAAGTTGAAGAGCCAACGGTTACACGCACCTGTCCTGTGCCGGCAGTACCATTACCCGTTAAAGTTGCACTCGAACGCGTGGGCACCTGCACCTGTATTTGCGTATTACTCCATGAAACATATTGTGATGAATGCGGTTGAATAAAAGTTGCACCACCATCATCAGCATTTCTGAATTCAACGATTGATGCGCCTTGTGTTGCGCCAAAACCGCTACCTGTAATAGTTAGAACACTTGCCGTACCTGCGGTAATAATTAAAGGAGAAATTCCGGTAACAGCGGCAACAGAACTTGAAGAAGAAAATTTATTTGCATTGGTATTTACATAAGCAGGAAGGTCAATTCCTAAAAGCGTTTCAAATTCTTTGTACACAGCATTAATATCACCGTAATTTTTAAAAGGAACGATGGCTGTATTTTCTTTTGTATTGAATTTATAAAAACCTTGTTGATCAGAATAAACTTCAAATACAGGATGACCAAATTGCGAAGCTTGGTTAACTGAATTTAATGTAAAGATTCCTTCGTCATTTATTGCTAATTGTAATGAAGGATCAACCACCTGTTTGTTCATATCAACTTCGCCACCTTCAGTTATTATTTCAATAAATGAAAAATTAAGGCTACCTTTTATAACCTGGCTTACATTAATAACATTAGATGTACGGATGTAATTTCTTTCTGCATTCCAAAAAGATTTTTGAGAAATTACTTTCCCTTCAACGATCAAAGAACTGTTATTGATTTTTGCTGCTAACGAAACAGGGTACAAAGAACATTGGCCATATGAACTATTTGACAGCATAATAATCATTGCTATAATTACAAAGTAGATTTTTTTCATTTGCTTAAATTTAAGATTATACTAATATATAAAAATTAATTTATAAATCAAATGTAGCCCAAAACAAACTAAAAAAACTGCAATATCTTTCTAAAAGGCTTAAGGTAAGAAGTATAGAAGCGGGGCTTTAAGCCGTTTACTTTCCAGGCTTTACGGTCTTCGATATTGGCATTTAACCTATTTTCGACGGAGGCATTACTTTGACCGCCAACCCGCATTTTAATAGTGAATTCGTGCAGGTAATTTATTTTTATTTTATATCTGTGAACAAAACGAAGCATTATTTCATAATCAGCAGAATGTTTAAAATCAAGATTAAATTTCCCGAATTTTTTATATACTTCTGTTTTTACAAAAAAAGTAGGGTGGGGCGGCATCCAACCATGTAAGAACGAATTGGGTTTATAATTACCGCTTTTCCATTTACGGATCACTTTATCGGTATCATCTTTATTTACATAAAACAGATCGCTATAAACAGCCTCCGAATTATTTTTAATAAAGGTGTTTGCGTATTTTTCAAGAATAGTGTTGTCAATATAAAAATCATCTGAATGTAAAATGCCAACAACATCGCCACTAACAAATTCTAAGCCTTTATTGAGCGCATCGTATAAACCATTATCTTTTTCGGAAATAATTTTTGAAATTTTGTCTTTATATTTTCCAATGATCTGTAACGTATTATCGGTAGAACTTCCGTCAACAATAATATATTCAACATCCTTATAATTCTGACTTAGAACCGAATTAATCGTCTGTTCTACTGTAGCAGCAGAATTGTATGTAACGGTTATGATGGAGATCTTCAAAATTATTTACAAATTATTTACAAATTCACTCAACGAATTAAACTGCATATCAATTCGTTCGTCTTTCTTTTTTTCTTCAGAAATAAAAACAGTTTTCATGCCGGCATTACGTCCAAATTCCATATCGCTTAAACTATCGCCAACAATAATACTTTTGGTAAAATCAATTTCCGGAAAATCCTTCTGTGCCTGTAAGGCCATGCCAATTCCGGGTTTACGGGTTGGATGATTTTCTGAATTTAAATAGGGTGAAAAATAAACTTTATCAATTCTTCCTCCCAGATACGTTATTTCGTATAACATATTTTTGTGGATCAGCTCCAGATCTTCAATTCTGTATAAATTTTTTCCGATACCTTGCTGGTTGGTGACGACTACAATTTTTCCAAAAACGGTATCCAGTTTTTTTAGAGCATCCAATACACCTTCTAAAAATTCAAATTCTATCCAATGCTTCACGTAGTCGTTGTCTAATTTTTTATTGATAACGCCGTCTCTGTCAAGGAACAGTGTCCAGTCTTTAGCTATATTTAAATCCTTTAAGGTCATGTTGTGCTTTGGTGTAATCTTCGGGTATGCCAATATCTATAAAATAGCCTTCAAACTCAAATCCTTTTATTTGAATGGCTTGTAATTGTTTTTCGAAAAAATCTTTTTCTATCGAGAAGTTTTTATTTGCAGGGGTTAGAGCTGTATATTTTTTTTTATCTAAGATATAAACACCACCATTTATAATTCCTTCTTTTGCAAAACCTGATTTCTCTTTGAACGAAATTATTCTGTTCTCATTATTTTTTTCGATAGTGCCATAACGTTCGGCATTACTTACCTTGCGAAGCGCTAAAGAGATCTCTGAATTATTTTGCAAATGACGGTTGTAAAATTCAATAAGGTTAACATCAAAAAAAGAGTCGCCGTTCAAAATAAACACTTTTTCTTCTTCACATTTTTCTAATGCTAAACGAATACCGCCGCCGGTTCCTAAAGGTTCTTTTTCGATCACGTAATCAATTTCCAGGCCATTAAAATTATTTCCATAATAATCTTTTATTTTCTCCGGCAAATAACCCAGCGAAAGAATTACTTTTTTTATGCCGTAGTGTTTTAAGTAATTAAGTTGGTAATTTAAAAATGGCTGATCATTAACCGGAGCCATTGGTTTAGGCAGATCGCTCACCACGCTTTGTAAGCGGGTGCCAAAACCTCCGGCTAGTATGATGGCGGTTGTGATCATCAAATTCCAAAACCAACTATGGTTACATCATCTATCTGCTCCAGATTCCCTTTCCAGTTTACAAAGGTTTCGCTTAAAGTTAAACTTTGTTGCTCAAAAGGCATGTCGTGCGTTCTTATTAATAATTCTTCAAGCTGTTTTAATTTGAATTTTTTTCCTTTTGGTCCGCCAAATTGATCCGCAAATCCATCGGTAAATAGAAAGTACTTTTCACCTTCTTTGGCAACTAATTCGTAATTGGTAAATACAGTCTGCTTGTCTTCATTTGAACCACTTACTCCCCAACGATCGGCGTTGTATTCTTTTAAGCCTTCTTTAGTGATCTGGATCATATTATTCTTTGCCCCCGAAAAATACAATTTCTGAGTATCGGTATTTAAGACGCAAATACTCATATCTACACCATCATTAATTTTAATAGTATGTGATTGTAAATTGGATTTGAATTGCCTGCAAAGCTCGGTTAAGATGCCCGCAGGGTTTGTAGAGTAACTGCCGGTAGAAATAATATTTTTAATATTAGAATATGCGAATACACTTAACAGCGCGCCTGGAACACCATGACCTGTACAATCAATAACGGCAATGTAAATAGAGCTGCCAATCCTCTCAACAAAATAAAAATCGCCACTTACAATATCTTTTGGTCTGAAAAATATTAAAGATTCGTTTAATGTTGATTTTACCTTTACAGTAGAAGGTATAATTGCCTGCTGAATGTGTTTTGAATAATTAATACTATCGGTAATGTCTTTATTCTTTTCTTCGATAATAGATTTTTGTTTTTCTATCTCCTCGTTTTTATTCGTTAGCAAAACATTTGCTTTTTTCTTTTCGCTGAATTGTTTGTAAACAAAAAATAAAAGTAAAATAAAGATGATCATTGCTCCCGCGAAAACATACACGAGCTTGCCCCGCTGCGACGACTGGATCTGTGATTTTTCAAGTTCTAAATTTTTAACTTTTAACTGTTGTTCTTTTTTTTCAGATTCGTATTTTGATTCAGCTTCGGCAATGGATCGGTTACGGTCAATATTCACCACCGAATCTTTATACTGCATATAGGTTTTATAGTATTTTAAAGCTTCCGTGGGTTTATTTAAGGCTTCCATTATTTCACTCAAATCAGCAGCATTGGTTTGAATGTTGTCGTACGCATTTCTTTTTATATTTATGGATATGGCTTCCTTGTAATAATCCAGCGCTTTTGGATATTCCTTTTTTGTCATTTCCATTTTTCCCAAGGCCGCTAAGGCAGTTGCAAGGCCGTATTCGTCGTTTTCCGCCCTAAATATGGGAATGATTTCCATATAAATTTTTTCAGCTTCCACATAGTTAGAATCGGCAAAATATATTTGACCGATTAACGATTTTGCCATGGCTGCATAATTCAGAATATTTTGGTTTCGGAAGCTTTCTTCAGATCTTTTTAAATAAATAATAGCTTCTTTACTTTTTTTCTGATCGGCTAACATATTGCCAATGCCAAAAGATGTAACGGCTACCATATTTTCGTTTACCGGACTTTGATTTGCATATGTATAGGCTTTTAAATAATACTCAAAAGCTTTTTCATTATTCTTCATGCCAAGGTAGGTGTTGCCAATAGCATGCAGTACGTTGGTAAGGCCAATAATATTTTTTGTTTTCTCAAAAATGTCGGCGGCGCTAATCAGGTTCTTTAATGCAACATCATATTTTCCGCTTGTAGTTTGCGCACTTCCTAAATATACATATGATGTTGCCATGCCAAACAGATAATTATTTCGTTTTGCAATTTTAAGTGCACTATCTGCATAAAAGGTTGCACTATCGGGATTGTTACCTTCGAGTAAACGCGCAACACGGCCTAATATTTTTACTTTTGTGGTATCGTGCACAATAGCACAACGTTTAAGCAAACTATCTATCGTTCTTGATTTATTTTGTGCAGAAACAAAATAATTTGCAAAGAATAGGAAACAAAAAATAAAAAAGATAATCCGCTTAATCATGATTTATTTTTTCGGAAACAAATTCATTTCAACGAGTTCGCAAATTGTATGTCCCAGTAACATGTGGCATTCCTGTATTCTCGGAGTATCGGTACTTGGAATATTTACAAGATATTTACTTAGGCCTTTTATCTTTCCACCGGTTTCGCCGGTAAATGCAACCGTTGTAATACCCATTTCATTTGCTTTTTCAAGCGCTTTTATAACATTACCGCTATTACCACTGGTACTCAATCCAATCAACACATCTCCTTTTTTACCCATGGCTTCTACCAGGCGACTATAAATTATATCATAGCTGTAATCGTTTGCTACAGCTGTAATGTAACTGGTATTTACATGTAATGCTTCTGAGAATAACGGTGGACGATCGTAATAAAACCTGCCGCTTAATTCTGCCGCCAGGTGTTGCGCATCTGCAGCACTACCGCCATTACCACACCATAAAACTTTTCCACCATTTTTATAACTGGTAACAATATCATTTACAACATTATTAACTGTATTTAAAATTTCGGTATTTGATAATAAAGAGGATTTTAGAGCAATCGACCCCTCAATTTTAGATTTTATAAAATTTATCATGCCTTAAATTTATGTTTTTTATAGCTATTTTAGGTTAATTGGCTGTAATTTTTTAATTGTAATTTTAAAAGCTTAAGTTTGTTATAGAAATACTGTTTAAACGATGATCATCGAAGTTTGTTTCACCCCCCAGGCATACCCGCTTTTTCACAATCCAAACTCGGTGGTGGTGGTTATAGACGTGCTGAGAGCCACTTCTGCCATTACTACTGCCTTTTATAATGGCGTTACAAAAATGATTCCTGTTGCCACTGTTGAAGAGGCTTTGGAGTATAAGAACAATGGCTTTATGGTTGCTGCCGAGAGAAACGGCGAGATCGTAGAGGGTTTTGACCTTGGCAATAGTCCCTTTGGCTACATGAACTCAAAAGTAAAAGGAAAGACCATTGCCATAACAACCACTAATGGAACACAAGCGATAGAAGCCGCAAAAAAAGCGCATAAAATTATTATCGGCAGCTTTTTAAATTTAGATGCGGTTATAGAATTTTTAAATGCCGAAAAAAAAGATGTTTTGTTTTTGTGTGCAGGATGGAAAAATAAGTTCAATCTGGAAGATACTTTATTGGCGGGCGCTGTAGCCGATAAGTTAATTTTTAAACATGGTTTTGATACAAATTGCGATTCAACTTTAGCGGCAATCGATCTTTATAAACTGGCAAAACATGATCTTGTAAAATATTTAGCAAATTCATCTCACCGTAACCGTTTGGCAAATTTAAATCTGGAGAGAGATATTAAATATTGTTTAACACCCAATCAATGCCCTGTTGTACCGGTGATGCAAGGTAAGTTTTTAGTAAAGGCTTAGTTTTCGTATATTTTGGCCACTAATTGCACTAATTTCGCAAATTAAACTGGAACGATAAATATTGATTTATTTGTGTAATTATTATTCAAAACAAATTTTCGTTTTGAATAAATTAATTTCACTAATCTGGCATCTTAATAAAACGTGTTTAGTATTATTAGTGGAATTCGTGGCTGGCTTTTTACTACCTCTTCGTCATTGTCTCCGGATTTTTCACCGCTTTTTTACTGCCGCCGTATAATTCAAATTTTAAGAAACGGCATTCTAATGAACCGTTGTAAATGTGAATTCTTCTTGAAGGGCGTAAACCAATGCTTTTAATAGCTTCCGGACTACTTGTAATTATCCAGGCATTATAATTTTGAAAATCTTTTTTTAATTTATTGCCAATTTCCTTGTACATTTTTTCAATCTCCGGCACTTCCATACGCTCACCATAAGGCGGATTAAGAATTACAACACCGCCGCCACGTGTTGGCATAAGGTCAAAGAAAGATTGGGCAACGCAGGTGATAACATCATCTACTTTTGCGTTTTGTGTATTTGTAATTGCTTTTTTTACAGTTGGCTCATCTATATCGTTTGCAATAATATTTACTTCTGCATTTTTAATTTTATTGATGCTACTATCGTAAATAGTATCGTATAGTTTTTCATCATAATTTCTCCAACGCATAAACGTAAAATCCGAGCGGTAATATCCCGGAGGAATATTATTTGCCCATAAAGCCGCTTCAATAGCAATTGTGCCTGCGCCGCACATACCGTCTATTAATTCCAAGTGTCTTTCCCAACCGCTTAATTTTACTAATCCCGCGGCCAATACTTCTTTCATGGGAGCCTCGTTAATGTCAGATCTGTAACCTCTTTTGTACAAAGGATCACCGCTGCTGTCTAAATTTAATGTTACTTCATTTTTAAAAATATGAATGTATAATTTAAACATTGGGCGAACAAGATCTACGTCGGGCCTGCTGCCTGTCTTTTCCCGAAAACGATCAACAATAGCATCTTTTGCCTTTTGATTTGCAAACAACGAATGGGTAAAGATCTCTGAATTTAAAACACTTTCTATCATGATACTATCGGTGACAGAAATAAATCTTTCCCAATCTATTTTTTTTACGTTGTCGTAAAATTCATGCTCATCATTGGCTTCAAATTTTGCAATTGGAATTACAATTTTTAAAGCAGTGTGCAAGCATAAATTGGCTTTATACAAAAAACCAAGGTCGCCAACTACAGAAACACCGCGTTTAAATTCGGTGATCTCTTTACCACCAAGGGTTAATAATTCTTTAGCAAGAACTTCTTCAAGGCCAAAAAAAGTAGTGACTTTCATTTCAAAATCACCTGTGTGCGAAAAATCGTATTTTAAATTATTCAATGTAGAAGTATTTCTTTAGTATTATCTTTTATTTTTGCAGCTATTTCATCGGTTGGCAGATCGTTATCATCTGTACCAAAAGGATCTTCAATTTCTTCACTTATTAATTCTAAAGAAGCAAAAGCATAAAACATGATCATCACAATAGGAATTGACCAATAACCTGTTGTTAAGCCGAAAGAAACCGGCATGGTAATAATGTAAATAAAAACTATTTTTTTAATGAAGATGCTGTATGAATAGGGGATAGGTGTGTTTTTAATGCGCTCACAAGCGCCGCAAATTTCGGTAAAATCATCAAGGTTCTCGCTAACGATAAGGTAGTCGTTTGGTGTTTGTGGATTTTTTTTACAAATATTTAAAATGTAAGAAGTAAGCTGTTTAGCAATGTAATTTGGTTTGTGTGTAGCGTTATCAAAATTTTCTTTTTTGAGTTCGTTGCTAAATTCAATTTCAAAATAACCGGTATTGCCGCGTAAATAATCTTTAACAGCAAATGCGTAATTACCTATTAAACTATGCAGTTGTCTACGTGTTTCAAGATCGGTTTCAGGAATCAGAGCATTCAATTTAATAGAAAGGTTTCTGGCATTATTTAAAAGCGAGCCCCATAGTTTTCTGCCTTCCCACCAACGGTCGTAAGCGGAATTGATACGAAACACCAATACCAAAGAAATAATAAAACCAGAGATCTGATGAAAGATGGTTAAGTTAACAGGTAAATAATCATGAAAGTGGTTTTGTTCGATATAGCTGATAGCGCCGGTAATAGCACCAATAACTAAAAGCGCCGGCATTAAAATGCGCACTGTATCTGATTTATGAAAACGCAGAATAAGTTTAAGCCAGTCTTTTGGATTGTAGGTTACCATTTAAAATTCTTAGCTTTTTTCATGCGTTCTCTCTCTTCAGGAGTTTGCATATCATAAATAAATTTAGCAGTAGATTCTAACCAATTGATAATATCTTCGGTACTTTTCTTTTGTTGCTCTTTAAGCTGTTCATCGGTAACTGTAAAGTGAAAGCCAATGTTCTCATTTTCTTTTTTTGGAATGATCGTCATTTTACAAGTTTTGATAAAAGTAAAACATCAGTTTGATCTTGAATGCGATTGGAATATTTTTTAAGAGAGATCAAGTCTTGAATACTAATAATATATACAGATAAATCACCTAAATTTCTTTCAGACCTGTTTTTCCAAAGTTCGTTAAATTCGATTGGTGTATCTAACAAAACATCAAGTGTTACAAAACCCGAGTTAGAACTATAATAAGAATATGCAATTAAATTTTTTTCCTTAATTGCCTTTTGACGCTCTTCTTTATTAATAAAATTTTTTATCGAAATTGGAATACTATTTTGGTATAAAAGATGTTTTATCGCATTTTCAAAATTTGAAAGATTGTCTTCTTCAAAGTCCAGTAAAATGTCAATATCGGCTGTCATTCTCGGAATACCATAAATGTTTACGGCCATGCCACCACAAATTAAATATTTTACTTTGTATTGATTTAGCGTTTTAAATAATCTAGGATACTCCATTTAATATTTAGAAATTCAAAATTACTTTTCGAATAATAGCAACACATTCCATTAACTGTTCTTTATTTATAACTAACGGTGGCGCAAAACGAATAATATCGCCATGTGTTGGTTTGGCTAATAAACCCGCTTCCGCAAATTTTAAACAAACTTCCCAGGCAGTTTTACCATCTTTTTCTTTTATAACAATGGCGTTAAATAAGCCTTTACCGCGAACCGCAGTAATAAGATCTGTTTCCGCTCTTAGTTTATTCATTTCCTCACGGAAAATAATTCCAAGCGCTTCAGAATTCTCTGCCAGTTTTTCATCTTTCAATACTTTTAATGCTTCCATGGCAACAGCGCAAGCCAAGGGATTACCACCGTATGTACTTCCGTGTTCACCCGGTTTAATAGTCAACATTACTTCATTGGAAGCCAATACTGCACTTACAGGTAAAACACCACCGCTTAATGCTTTTCCTAAAACCAAAATATCAGGTTTTACATTTTCATGATCGCAGGCTAACATTTTTCCTGTTCTTGCTAAACCGGTTTGCACTTCGTCGGCAATGAACAAAACGTTATACTTTGTACAAAGATCTCTTACGCCTTTTAAATAACCTTCATCAGGAACAACAACACCAGCTTCGCCTTGTATTGGCTCAACCATAAATGCTGCCGTATTTGGATCTTTAATAGCATTTTCTAAGGCCATAAGATCATTATAATCTACTAATTGATAGCCCGTCATGTAAGGACCAAAGCCTTTGTAGCTACTTGGATCGTTACTTGCAGAAATAGCTGCTAAGGTTCTTCCCCAAAAATTTCCATTTGCAAATACAATTTTGGCCTGATTTTCTTTTACGCCTTTTACATCGTATGCCCAGCGGCGAGCTAACTTAATTGCCGTTTCACCGCCTTCAACGCCCGTGTTCATTGGTAATACTTTATCGAAGCCAAAGTAAGAAGTAATAAATTTTTCGTATTCGCCCAAAAGCGAATTATAAAATGCACGCGAAGTTAATGTTAACTTTTGCGCTTGTGTAGTTAAAGCTTTTATGATACGAGGGTGACAATGCCCTTGGTTAACTGCGCTGTAGGCAGCTAAGAAATCGAAATATTTTTTTCCATCAACGTCCCAAACGTAAACGCCTTCGCCTTTTTCGAGAACAACAGGAATGGGATGATAATTATGCGCTCCGAAATTTTCTTCAAGTTCAATTAACTCTGCGCTCTTTGTCATAGTATCGATCATAATAATAGATTAATATACAAATATATAAATAAAGGCTGATTTTTAGAAGGAAAACGGGCTATTTATTTGTATTTATCCAATAAATAAATAAGTGCGCCAATGGCAGCAGAGCCAAGCTCCAGCTCACGTTTATTCACTTTATCAAACGTATCGGCAGCTGTATGATGAATATCAAAATAACGTTGTGTATCGGGTTCAAAACCTATGCATGGAACGCCTAATTTTTCTAGGGCAATGAGATCTGCTCCGCCACCATCTTTTTGAATACGCTCAACAAAATAAGGTGTAAATAAAGTTTTCCATTTTGCAACGAGATTATATAACCCGTATGACGTATCTACTCCAAAGCCACGTGGTGTATACCCTCCGGCGTCTGTTTCTAACGCGGCCAAATGTTTTTCGTTATTTTGTTTCGCAAATTTCGCGTAGGCTTCACCACCGCGTAAACCATTTTCTTCATTCATAAAAGCTACAGCACGAATGCTGTGTTTTGGTTTTATGCCAAGCACTTTATAAACCTCTAAGATCTCAATGCTTTGCACAATGCCTGTTCCATCATCATGCGCACCTTGTCCGTTATCCCAGCTATCCAGATGCCCGCCTGCAATAATAAATTCATTTGGTTTTTCGGTGCCGGTAATTTGCCCTACAACATTAAAAGAGGGCTCATCGGGTAAATTTTGACAATGTGTTTCGATATAAATTTTTAGATCTGCATCTTTTTTTAATGATTCACTTAAAATATCAGCGGCTTTGTAACTTAAAGCAAGTGTAGGGATTTTTATTTTGCTAATGGTGCTGTCATAATTCATGTTGCCGGTATGCGGCTCATCATCTGCAACTGAGGTCATGCTTCTAACAATAGAACCAACAGCGCCATATCTGGCTGCGTAACTTGCTCCTTTACTTCTGTAAATAACCGATTCGCCATAAGCAGAACCTGTTTTTATATGCGTTTGATCAAAGAACACGTTGTAAAAAACAATTTTTCCCTGTATCATTTTTTTTGCTCCTAACAATTCTAACTCTTCAAAACTTTTTATTTCAATAACCTGCGCGTTAACTCCTTTAGCTCCTGTGCCAACGCAATTGCCAAGTGCAACACAATTTAAAGCTTTATTTAATTTTAATTTTGTTGAAGTTAAATTACATTTTTCTTTTGCGCCACGCGCCCAATGTGGCACCATGCAGGGTTGTAAAATTACTGTATCAGCGCCAGCGGCATACATTGCTTTTTTGGCCCAAATAACCGCCTGCGCCGCTTGTGGAGAGCCACTTAAACGTCCGCCAATTTTTGTTGCGAGGTATTCTAAGTTAGAATAACATTTACTTTTGGTTAAATAATAATCGTAGATCTTTTTTAAAGTAATAGAATCCTGAGTGTTTTGTGATAGGGAAACAAAACAAAATAAAAGAGGAATAAGTTTAAATAATTTCATTAGCGTATAACGATTTGTTCGACAAGTTTATAACCACAAAATTTATTGATGCTGGCAACTATATCATCTTTTCTGAAAGAGAGTTCGTGTTTTAAAGCGGCAGAATTTAACCCAACAAAAATTATCTTATCGTTAAAAAATATTTCGGTTGTACTTTTGGCAATTACTTCGCCAACTATATCTTTCCAACCATTTTTTACGGTGAATTGAGAGATCTTTATATCCAGCTTCTCCTGTTTAAATAACTGATCTATGGCATCGCCTAATTTTATGAGATTATTTTTTTTTGCCATTATATTACATCGCAATTTGCCCCCCATGTTGCAAGTCCACTTGCTTCGTATTGATTGATGCACTTGGCATGAGCATCCTCTTTCTTTTTTTCTTTTATGGTGTAATTTGCGCTGTTAACGGTTCCTCGTCGCTCATGAATAGTATAACAAGAACAACTATATTCTTTTTTACAGCTTGTAATAGAAACTATTAAAAATGGTAAAATGAATAGCTTTTTCATGATGCTGGTATTATAAATATTTTTTAGGACTGGTGCTTTTCAAAGCATCGCTTGCTTCAATAACTTTTTCTTTTAATGTGTTTTTAAAAGTTATCATTTTTTCAAGAATATTTTTATCAGAAGCGCCTAAAATTTGTGCCGCTAAAATTCCGGCATTCTGCGAAGCGTTAACCGCAACTGTTGCAACAGGCACACCGTTTGGCATTTGCACAATGCTTAATAAACTATCCCAGCCATCAATACTGTTGCTGCTTTTTACAGGAACGCCAATTACCGGTAAAGGTGTTAATGAAGCCACCATGCCCGGCAAATGCGCTGCACCACCGGCACCGGCAATAATTACCTGCAAGCCTTTTGTGTGCGCATTTTTTGCATAGTCGAACATTTTTTCGGGTGTACGATGAGCAGATACAATGTCAATTTCATATTCAATACTAAATTCTTTTAAGATATCGGCAGCAGCTTGCATCGTTGGCAAGTCGCTTTTACTACCCATGATAATTCCTACTTTTACTGTGCTCATTTTCTTGTTACCGCCTAGCGGGTTTTTTGTTATTGAAACAAGAAACAGAACAACAAAATGCAAGACCGTAATGTGTCATGTATCATGATGTTATGATTCTTGTGTCTGTTTTAAATATGTAATGCGCGTTTGCCTGTAGCATCCAAACATGCTTCTTTCATACTTTCGGTAAATGTTGGATGCGCGTGGCTCATACGCGAAATATCTTCCGCGCTTGCTTTGTATTCCATTGCAACAACTGCTTCTGCTATCATATCAGCGGTACGCGGCCCGATCATATGAACGCCTAGAATTTCGTCGGTAGTTTCATCAGCTAATACCTTTACAAAACCATCTGTATCCATACTGGCACGTGCACGTCCGCTTGCTTTGAATGGAAACGAACCTACTTTATATTTTCTGCCTTGTTCTTTTAACTGTTCTTCGGTTAAACCAACAGCGGCCACTTCAGGCCAGGTATAAACTACACCTGGAATTAAATTATAATCAATGTGCGGTTTTTGTCCTGCCATTTGCTCGGCAACAAATACACCTTCTTCTTCTGCTTTGTGCGCCAACATAGCACCTTTAATTACATCTCCAATAGCATAAATACCTTCTACATTTGTGCGTAAATGATCATCTGTTTCTATCTTGCCGCGGTTATCAACCTTCACGCCAATTTTTTCAAGACCTAAATTGTCTGTATAGGGTTTTCTTCCAACTGCAACTAAGCAATAATCACCTTTAATCTCTACTTTTTCGTCTTTGCTGTTTAGAGCACTAACGGTTACCTCTTTGGCAGTTGCTTTAGTGCCCGTAACTTTATGTTTGGTTAAAAATTCAAAACTTAGTTCTTTTTTAAGAACGCGTTGTAATTCTTTGCTTAATGATGCGTCCATACCTGCGATGATACGATCCATGAATTCAACAACTGTTACTTTACTTCCTAAACGACCGTAAACGCTTCCTAATTCTAAACCAATAACACCACCACCAATAATAATCAGGTGTTTAGGGATCTCTTGTAATTCTAATGCTTCAGTAGAAGTGATAACACGTTTCTTGTCAATTTCAATTCCCGGAAGTGAAGAAGGTTTTGAGCCTGTGGCTATAATTGTTTTTGCAGTTTCGATAGTTTCTTTAGAACCATCGGCTTTTAAAATTTCAATTGTGTTTTTTGTAACAAAAGATCCGTGCCCGGTAAAAACCGTGATCTTATTTTTTTTCATCAAAAAATTAATACCGTCAACGGTCATTTTTACAACGCCGCGTTTACGTTCTATCATTTGTTTAATGTTGGGTTTTGGTGTATCGATATCAATACCATGCTCTTTAAAATTATGCAAAGCATTATGAAAATGCTCACTCGAGTCTAATAGTGCTTTTGAGGGAATGCAACCCACGTTCAAACAAGTTCCGCCTAAAGCAGGATATTTTTCTATCAAAGCAGTTTTCATTCCTAATTGTGCGCAACGAATTGCGGCAACATATCCACCGGGACCGGCTCCGATAATTGTAACATCAAATTTTTCCATAAATAAATAATTGAGATTAAAAATCAACCCGAAGTTACATTTTTTTTGGGAATGATTACCGAACTATTGAAAACAAAAATGGGCTTTATTTTAGTAAAGCCCATTTGTAATGATGTTAGCAAAATGTTAAGCCGCGCGACCTAATTTCCAAAGCATTTGTTCGTGCGACCAAAGCGCGCCAACAAAGGTTTTTTTATCAAGATATGGCAAATTAAATTCCTTAGCTGTTTCTTTTACAATTTTTGAAATTTTAGGGTAATGTACGTGGCAAATAGTTGGGAACAAATGATGCTCCACCTGATGATTTAAACCGCCAACCAACCAGGAAAAAATAGGATCGCCTGTGCCAAAGTTCATAGTAGTTCTTAATTGGTGTTCAGCCCAGTGATTTTCGATATTACCTTCGTCTGTAGGTAAAGGAAATTCAGTTTCGCCTGCAACGTGCGCAGGTTGAAAGATCATGGCTAAAATTAAACCTGCTAAATAATGCATTACTAAAAATCCAACAAACCAGTTTAAAAAGGTCATTTCTTTTACTAAGAATAATGGAAGCAATAGATAGCAGTAGTAAACAATCTTTGAAACAATAATTAAAGCTAATTCGGTACCAAATGTAGTGTTAGCTGTTTTTAAGTGACCTGCTTTATTGTAACGGATAAGCTGTTTAAAATCTTTGGTAGTGCTCCACATCATTGTCATCATACCATAAAAGAACCAGGCATAAATAAATTGTAGTTTGTGAATCCATTTATGTTTAGCGTGTGGCTCAAAACGCATAAAGCCCGGAGGAGCAATATCTTCATCTATATCATGAACGTTTGTGTACGTATGATGAATTACGTTGTGTTGAATTCTCCAATTTAAAGAGTGGCCGCCAAGAAAGCTGATAGTGATATAGCCTAAAAAGCGGTTAAGTTTGGTGTTTTTGCTGTAACTGCCGTGGTTTGCATCGTGCATAACGCATAAACCAATACCGGCCATTGCAAAGCCCATTATTGCCGAAAGGAAGAACCAGGCCCATTTACTTTCAAATACGTTTGCTGTAATAAGAATGTAAGGAACGAAGTAGGCAGCAAACATAAAAGCTGTTTTAAGGTACATGTTGATGTTACCACTTTTAGAGATATTGTTATCTCTGAAGTAAAAATCAACTCGTTTTTTACATTCGGTGTAAAATTGTCGGTTAGTGTTATTGAACCGAATAACATTTTGGTTACTCATTTTTTGTTGGAATTAAATTTGTGTTTTTTTAGCTGTGTAAAGATAATATTTGAATCGAGATTATGAAAATTATTTGTTAATGATATTAACAATAAAACTTTTATTACTCACTGTGTCATTATATTTCCATTGAACAAAGGTAAGCGTGGTTTGCCCTACAGACAAGGCTTGCAGGTTGAAGTCGATTCCTTTTTCCAAACCATGCCAAACCGCTCCACAGTTTTTTAAAAGCGATTTGTTATAGTTTTCGCTTAATTGCCATAAATACCCGTTCGAATGATCTTCGGGAAGGTTAATTTTAAATTTAGTTCCAATTTCCACGCTATTTATTGTTGGGGATTCGTCTTTTATAGCCGTTAAACTACAAGAAAAAAGGCACGAAAAAGTTAAAATCACAAGAACTAATCTATAAATTACTTTTAACATTAATTGAGTTTAAATGGATGTATAGCGCTTTCTAAAATACCATTCAGCGGTTAGAAAAATTAAAATTATCCAAAATAACCATTTAAGATCTATCAATAAAGTAGTATTGTTCTGAGAGTAGGTGATAGGTTTTATTTGCTCATTTTTTTGAATTTCTTTTTCTAACTGATCGAGCTGATCTTTATAAAATAATTTACCGCCCGTACGTTTTGCTATTGCATTTAATAGTTGATGATTGGCAACTGTATTTATTTTTTCTGAAACAATTTCTTTCACAACAATAATGCCTTGCTTTACAAAGAGCTGATTATTAACTTTTACTTTAGCTTCGTATTTATATTCTCCAAAAGGTAACAAACCGATATTTAATTTATGCGAATCGGAAGTTTTGCTAAATGTATAATTGAATCTTTTTCCTTCAGGATTTGTCAGTATTAAAGTAACATCCGGTTCATTGATCAATTCGTAACTCTTGTTATAAACTTCGGCGGCAATTTCAATATTCTCATTTTCGTTAATGGTTTTTGGAGCAACGATTCTAAAAAAGCTCTTATCGCTTTTTACAGCTAAATATTGAACCGATTTGCTTATTAACTCGTTAAATAAATTGTGATTGGTGTGTTCGGCATAATCGCGCATTTTCCATTTCCATAAACCATCGCCAATAAAAACGGCACTTTTTAAACCATTTATTTCTGGAAAAATTAAAATTGGGTTATCTGTTTCTACCACACCAATGCGTTGGTTAATTAACGTGTTGCTGCCATTGCCTAAATTATAATTTCCAAAAAAAGTTTTAATGGCTGGAAATTCTTTTGCGAATTTTTTTAACTCATCGCTAATTGTAAATAAACCAAAGGAAGGATTAATAACGGCTTCAGCATCATTAAATTTATTGAGCGCAGAATTTATTTTAACACCAGGCAAATTTTCTGAAGAGCCGGGATTAATTACCCAGTAAGGAATTGCGTTGGTTTTACATTCAATTAAAAGATTGCTTGAATTGGTTAACGGCCCATGCAGGATAATTAAACTATAGGGCTTTATTGATTTTTTAAAATCAGAAACCAAAGCATATTCAACATCAAAACTTGTGCTGTTTACTATAGCGTCTTTAATAGCTGCAACATCCGGATGCGGCGCCGTGGCAAGTAACAAAACTTTTTCTTTATTATCAATTACATCAATAATAAAAGATTGCTGATTATTTAAAACATTTTTTTCGCCATCTAAAACCGAAATGCGAGCAACATATTTTGAAATGCCAACCGTATTTGCGTTGAATGTAAAATTGCAGGTTGCTAAAAAATTATCGGAAGTAATTTTTACGGTTTGTTTTGCTTTCTCGGTTTGATTTTGAGATAAACTTACAACAACCTCTTTACCTATAAAATTTTTTGCCGAAACAATTACTTCAGCGGGAAAAATATTCCCTAAGTAAGCAACCTGGTTGTGATTTATTTTTTGAATGGCTACATCTTTTACTTCACTTGTATCGCCAATTGCAACAGGATATACAGGAAAATTTAATTTTTCGGAAGCGTAAATTGGATTTGCTCCTTTGTTGTAAATGCCATCGCTTACAACTACCAATGCGCCAATATTTTGATTGGAAAAATTATTCTCTATCTCTGCAATTAAATTAGAGATGTCTGTTTCTTTTTCATTAAAAGAAGGATCATCTTTCGAACTTATTGTTTTATTTCCAAACAAAAGTGTTTTCACTTCAAAATTTATTGATATGTTTTTTTTGAAGCGGTATAGTTTTTCAATTAGCTCTTTTTTAATTTCAAGGCTGTCTTTTTGCATTGCCATAGATGATGAATTATCAATGGCTACCAGAATAATTGGGTTTTGAGTTTCGTTCTTTAATTGTTTTAAAAAGATAGAAAGTAAGAACAAAGAAATTAATGATACGCTTAAAAAGCGTAAAACAAATAATAAACGCGTAACACTTTTTGGAACGTCGGCATTTTTTTTATTCTTATAATAGAGTAGGAAGGCTGCCGCCAAACCCAGGCACAGGCTCAATAAAAAAAAATACCAGGGACTATTGACTATTATTTTTGAAAACAATTTTGATTGAAATTAATTTCATTAAGTAAGCATACCGCCGCATACGTTAATACATTGGCCGGTAACATAAGCGCTCATATCACTTGCAAGAAATAAGGTAACATTGGCCACATCTTCGGTTGTACCGCCACGCTTAAGTGGAATGCCATCGCGCCATTGCTGAACGATCTTTTCATCTAACGCAGCTGTCATTTCAGTTTCAATAAAACCCGGGGCAATTGCATTGGAACGAATATTTCTTGAGCCTAATTCTAAAGCAACAGATTTTGTAAAGCCAATGATACCCGCTTTTGAAGCAGCGTAATTACTTTGACCGGCATTACCTTTTACACCAACAACCGAGCTCATATTTATTATAGAACCTTTTTTTGCTTTTAACATAGGGCGCTGAACAGCCTTTGTTAAGTTAAAAACAGATTTAAGGTTCGCGTTCATAACTTCATCCCATTGTTGTTCGCTCATGCGCATTAGCAAAGTATCGCGCGTTATACCGGCGTTGTTAACCAACACATCAATAGTACCAAATTCGGCTACCACATTGTTTACCAGATCATCAGCGGCTTTAAAATCTCCGGCATCGCTTTTATATCCTTTTGCTTTAATTCCAAGCGCCTGAAGCTCAGCTTCAAAAGCTTTGGCCTTTTCTTCCGAACTAACATAAGTAAAGGCAATATTTGCGCCGTTTTTAGCGAAGTTAAGAGCTATTCCACGGCCTATACCGCGCGTTGCGCCTGTAATAAGGGCTACTTTATTTTGTAATAATTGCATAATTTTAAATCTATAAAATTCAAAGGTAAGTTAATTTTAACATCAAAAAAATGAGCAAAAAACTCTAAATTTTAACAAATATTGCAATTTTGGCACGAATGTTGATGTCATTTGTTAAAATAAACTAAAGGACTTATATTTACAACCTTAATTAGAATTTAAAACATGAAAAAAATGCAAAAAATGATCAAACTGTTTGTGTTTGCCTTGTTATTCGCTTTTCAGGCGAGTTTTGCGCAAACCAACAAAACAGCTCAAACGGCCCCGCCAATGCACACTTACATCTTTACAAGTGATTCATTGCTTGGTTTTGATGAGTCTGCGGCTAGAAATTCTGCAATTTCAGAAGGATTTTTAGGTGAAGAGTTCAAGGTGAGAATGTGGCAATTAAAACGTCATTATGTAAATACCAAATACGGTATTACTCCAAAAATTCATAAGTATAAAAACTCAACCTACAATTCGCTTAAAACAACCGCTGTTGCAGCTTGCGTTAACGAAGATTTTGAGGGTTCTGTGGCCGGTCAGGTTACTACTGCAACTCAGATCAATGGTTGGACTATTAGTTCAGGTCTGAATCAGTTTCCTAGTAATTCATGTAACTTAACTGGTTGTTGTTCAAGTGGTCCGGTTGAAACCGAGTTAATCACTGCACCTGCGGGTGGCTATATCGATCCTGTTATCAGCGGGGTTTACCCTATTTATTCAGTATTTGGAACAAATCCAAATGTTGGTAACACTGCTAATCCAACTATTCCAAATATGTTTGGAAATAATTTTATCCGAATTAACAGTAATTTAAATAACTACTCAATTGCTAAATTGTCTAAAACATTCTTAGTTACATCTAGCAATGCATTATTCCAATTTGCATTTATTTCTGTTTTCTCTACAGGTCATACTTGTTGCGATGCTGGTGCGTTTCAAATTAATTTAACTAATGCAACCGCTAATACTGTAATTCCTTGTCCAAACTTTACAGTTTCTGCTCCAAGTACACAATGTGCCCAGTCAGGTTCAAACTTACCTCAATATTTTAATGCTCCTGCTGGAACACCTTATACAGGTTCAGGATTTTTGGTTTTCAATAAGTGGAAAGTGAGTTCGATTGATTTAACTGCTTATATCGGTCAAAGTATAACTATTGATGTTGTTGCTTCAGACTGTACAGCGTCTGGTCACTATGGTTATGTTTATTTTGATGCACAATGCGGTCCGATGACTATCATTGGTAATGGCCAACCTTTTGCCGCTGGAACACCTTCTATTACTTTACCAACCTGTGGCTCAAGTGGTGCAACGATAGTTGCTCCGGGTGGACTAGGTCCATACCAATGGGCTGGTCCGGGCGTTGGTCCTCCATTTACAACCCCTGCTTATACTAATCAAACATATACTACAAACATTTCTGGTAACTATACTTTAACGATGAACCCTCCGGGATCATGCCAACCAATTATCCGTATCATTACTGTTTCTATTACACCGGCTCCGCAAATAGTTGCTTCGGTGCAACAAGCACCTTGTGGTGGTACAATAGCAATTGCTTCTTGTACTACAGCGGGTTCTGCTTCGGTGGCTTCAACAATAGTCTGGTCGCCTACACCTGTCTCTCTTAATAGTACCACAACACAAGCAACTTATACAATAGGTACCGGTCCGGTTACTGTAACAGCTACCGATCCATTAGGTTGCGTTGCTTCGGCAGTTGTAAATATTAACGGAGCGCCTCCTATTCCTACATTAACTATTACAAACGTTACCGGATCAGGAAGTATTACGTGTACGCATCCATCTGTTAATTATATTGCTGCAAGTAATTATACGGCTGGTGCAGTTACGTATTCGTGGGTTAGTCTTAGTGGAACCGCTACCGGAACGAATGTGACGTTTACCAACCCTGCAACTTATACCGTAACAATAACTGATCCTGCTACAGGTTGTAGTTCATTCTCTGTTTTTACAATTGGTCAGAATCTTACTGTTCCAAATCTTACTGTTACGCCTGTTGTGCAAAACATTGTTTGTCCTGCAGGTACGCCGGCAACATTTACAGCAATTACAACTAATACTGTAACGAATCACACATTCTCTTGGTACTCACCATTCTCTCCGGGTGCTGCTACTTGTGGTGGAACAGTGTGTATTCAACAGTTCCTCGCTCCTGGTGTTTATACCAGCTGCGTAACTAACAATGTTAACGGTTGCACCGCTTGTAAGACACTTACTATTAATTCTCTAAGCGGGTTTCCTACTTATTCTGTAACAAGCCCTCAACAGTTTACAATTGGCTGTGGAACTACTAGCTTAACGTCAATTAATATTTCTAATGTAAATACTTATACGTCGTCAACAAGCCCTCCAACAGGTGGACCGGTTAGTTATACTTTATTGGCACCAGGCTATACGGGACCAATACCTGTAATTGGCACAGGATCTTTAAGTGCAACGAGTGTTTACACTGTAAATACACCGGGTCAGTATACGGTAACAGTGCATGATAATACCAACAATTGTGAAACGCATGTTGCGATATCAATTATACAAAATACTTTTGTTCCTCAAAGTACAGCAGTTGCGGTAACACCTACATTAAGCTGTTACACAACTAAAACTATCTTACAGGGTACAAGCACAAATACCAACACATCGTTCAGCTGGTCTTTCTCAGGGCCTCCTGCGGGACAATTGCCAAATGATACGATGACAGTATTTACAACCACAGCTGTTAATACAACTACAATTGGTACGTATACTTTAACGGTTACAGATAATATTAATAAATGTAGGAGCACACAAACTTTAACCATTTATCAAAATACATCTAGGCCAAATGCGCTTATTACACCTGCGGGTTCACCGTCAATTACTTGTACTACACCAACTATCAATTTAACCAACGCTAGTTTTACGAATGCGGTATCAGCGCCTTTCCCACATGCTTTATCGGTAACGGGTTATTTGTGGAATGGTCCTTCGCCTCAACCAACATTCTCTAATACATCAACTTATATTGCCTACACACCTGGTATTTATACGTTAACAGCACAAGATCTTAATAACGGTTGTTTTGCAACAGCAACAAAAACCGTTATTGATAACAGGATTTATCCGATAGTAAATAATCCGGTTGCACCATCTCCATTTATTTTAGATTGCGGTCCGCTGGCTACAACCAATGCTACGATCTACCCTATTATGGGAGGTACAACAACAGGCTTTACTTATTCATGGACTGCTGTGCCAACGGTTTCTTTTGGACCATTAACAACATCACTTACAACAGTAAACAAACCGGGTGAGTACAATATTACAGTTACTAATCCTTCAAATGGTTGCTCTACTTCAGGTGAAGTACATGTTATTAACGGAGCGTTAAACGGAGATTTCAACCCAAGCGTAGTATCAGGTTATGCGCCATTAGGCGTAACCTTTACTAACTTATCAGCTTCATCATCTTCAACTACACCAACAGCAAGTATTACTTCTGCATGGAGTTTTGGTAATGGAACAAGCTCGGTAACTGCTAACGTAAATATCTCGCCAGTAACTACTTTTACAAATGCAGGTACTTATACGGTAACAATGTATGTAGTAAAAGGAACTTGTATGGATACCGTACAAAAAGTAATTACAGTTGAGCTACCTTCTAAATTAGAAGTACCTAACGTATTTACTCCGAACGGTGATGGAAACAATGATACCTTCTTCTTAAAAGTTCAGAATGTAGGTGAGATTCACGTTTACATCTTCGACCGTTGGGGTAATCAGGTTTATGAAAGCACAAGTAATACAGGAAACATTACCTGGGATGGAAAAACTGCTTCAGGAAGAGATATGCCTGTAGGAACTTATTTCTATACACTTAAAGCAACTGGTAAAGACGGAACTGAATACGATAAAAAAGGTAATGTAAGTATTTACCGATAGAAATAAATTAATCTATTGAAATAAAATCCCCATCGAAATTTTGATGGGGATTTTTTATTATTTAATTTTTTTTGGTTAACTTAGAGCATGAGAAAATTTACATTAACATTTTTATTTGTTGCATCAACAATTTTTTTGAATGCACAATCAGATCTTTTTTCGAAAGTTAAAAAAGCGATTCAGGAAGAACATCCCGAAATAAGTATTGAGAGTAGGTTAATTGCAATTAACGTATGGTCCGCTAACGATCAGGCATCTCGCGATGCAAATAAACAATTTAATAACGTGTATAAGATATATGAATTTGCCAAATTAAAAGGCGGGTTAAAAGGTCTTGTAAGTGTTGCTATAAATAAAGATGGCGAGAGCGCGTCAATTATTTTAAATAAAGATGGTGCAACAAAATTAATTCAATTAAATAATGTTGATCTTGCCGGATTATCAAATGGTAATACTGTTTTTGACGATAAAGGCGTTGAGGTTTATAAAAATATCTCCTCAGATAAAATATTTGAATCTATCAATAAATTAATCACAAGATAATTAAGCGAGCATGAAAAAAGTTATATTATTACTTACGATTATTTTTATTGGATTAAAAATAAATGCACAAACAAATGCTGATTGTATCAATGCAATTCCGTTGTGTACAACACCAAACTTTACATTTTATCCTACGGCAGGAAATGGCGCTGTAAATGATATCCCAACTAACTCTAATATCAGTAATCCTTCCACAAATCCTGCATCACCAAATGCCGGTTGTTTACTATCGGGAGAAAATGTACCACAGTGGTTGTTGATCACTATTGGCAATGCAGGTAATTTAGAGTTTGCGTTTGGCGCGGGAAATAGCGCAAATCCACAGGTTGGTTTTTATGATTGGGCTATGTGGCCATACTCTCCGAGCACCTGTGCAAATATTATGAATAATACGCTGCCACCAATACGATGTAATTGGAATGGATCAACGTCTGGCGGAACAGGAATTGCTTCGGCTGCAAATATTACTGCGGTAGGGGGTGTTGGTTCTAATTTTGAACCACCCTTGGCTGTAAATGCATGTCAGCAATTTATTATTTGTATTTCAAATTATAGCGGAGTAAGTACTTTGGTTTCTTTTCAATCATTGGGAACGGCAAGCTTATCATGTAACCCAAATTGTAATCCTAACTATCAGGTATGCGCGGGATCAGCGGCAACAATCACACCGGTAAACTTCGCAGCATTAAGTAATCCATCATTTTCAATTAATCCAGGTGCTTTATCAAATACAACAGGAAGTTTTGTTGTTACACCTTTGGTTACTACAACTTATACAACTTATATTACCGGTTTAAATAGCAACAATGCAATTCAAACCATTACAGCAACATCTAACGTGACTGTTAATCCGCAACCTGCGGCCGCACCAACAGTTACACAATCTACCTGTACTAATTCAACCAGCGCCTTTAATTTAGGTTTAAGCTTTACACCCGCTTCGCCTGTGCCTAATTACACGGTTACCTGGTTGCCGATACCAAACGGTGTTACGGGGCCAACTCAAACTTCTGCTAATGGTAATATAACCCCAGGGGTTTATAATGCAACAATTACCGCAGTTGGTGGGTGTTCTACAAGCACAAGTTTTACTATTAATCCGCAGCCGCCTCCAATATCTTTTAATTTAGTTCCTGGCGGAAGCAGTTATACTATAACCTGCCAGCAACCTACGGTTACTATAAATTTAAATCCAACTACAAATTCTTATACGTGGACCAACGGTGTATCTGCCCCGCAAAGTGGGTCAACCGGTACTTTTACTGCTCTAAACCTTGGCACATGGTCAGTAACAGGTACTAACGCTTCTGGCTGTGCCGCAACCCAAACATTTGTAGTAACGCAAAACGTTAGTGTTCCCAGTTCCACAGTAAGTCCGACAACACAAAACATTACCTGTAATTTGGCTTCGGTAACAACAGTAACAGCGGTTGCTAATCCTACTAACAATATTACGCATACCTGGATTTCACCCTCAGGAGGAACCTTAACAGCGGGCACGCCAACGGCAATCTTCTTACCGGGACAGG
>CALRPF020000027.1:0-63919 GCA_943369995.1 Chitinophaga pinensis | reverse complement strand
GGTTGAAATGGTTAAATTCGTTCCGCCGGTAATTAAAGATGATGCTGTTGAAGAAGAGCCTCAAAAATTACAGGAAGAAGTAAAAGAAACCAACGTGGGTGTAAAAGATCAGGAAGGCGATAAAGATATTATTGCTCCTCCAACAGAGGTAAAAGGCCCAACAGAAGCTGCTGCGCCCGAGATCTTTACAATTGTAGAAGAGAATGCTGAATTCCCGGGTGGAATTGCTGAACTTGGAAAATTCATTCAAAAGAATTTACAATACCCATCAATGGCTCGTGAAGCCGGTATTAGCGGAAAATGTTTCTTGAAGTTTGTTGTAAACGAAACCGGTGAAATCAGTAATGTGGAAATATTAAAAGGTGTTCCGGGCTGTTCAGATTGCGATAAAGAAGCCGTGCGCGTTGTTAAATCAATGCCAAAGTGGAAGGCCGCAAAAATGACCGGAAAATCAGTAAAATGTTACTTTAATTTACCGATCAGCTTCAAAATACAATAATTAAATTTTAAATATTTAAAAAGCCATAACACATTATGCGTTGTGGCTTTTTTTGTTCCTTAAGAATTATGAAACCACTTTTAAATTCATTCACTATTTATACCGGCGCATTTATGATTGTGTTGGTTTTAGCGGGCGCTATTGCTTTTGCTACAACCGATCTTATGAGTGACAAGCTTTATGGCAATAAGCGCACAGGCTTTATTATTATGTTATTTGCTTACGCAATTTACAGGGGCTTCAGGATCTACCAAACACTAAAACAACAAAAAAGAAATGAAGAGTAAAAAAAGTTTCAGGTTTCTCGTTTCTGGCTTCTTCGCAATGTTGTCTTGCGTCTTATGTCTTGCGTCTTTAATCTTGGTTTATGGCTGCGATAATTATTTTAAAAACGATTACGAAGACAACACCCCAACCTCTGGAAAATTAAAAGTTTACTATGACGAAGGATTAGAATTACATGTAAGAAACCAGGTTTACACTTTCGAAGCGCTTTATTCTAATGCAGCGGTAGAAACCTTTCAGGTAACCGAGAACGAAGCTGTGCAAGCCTTATATAGCGATAGTTGCGAGGCCATCATTATTTCACGGCCATTGAATGAAAAAGAAAAACAAGCCTTTGCTTCTAAAAGTTATACACCTGTTCCAACAGCAGTTGCAAAAAGCGGTATTGCTTTAATTACAAATATTAATACAGCTGTAAATAAATTATCGCGTGAAGAAGTAACAGATCTTTTAAGCAAAGAATTCATTGCAAAAGATTCGTTAAATAACGAAACAAAAATAAATGTGCTGTTTGATAAAAACAACTCTTCGGTAATGTATTATTTAAAAGATTCTCTTTTAAGAGGAAGAGCTTTTTCTCCTAACTGCACCGTATTAAAATCTACTTTAGAAAGCATAAACTTTGTTGCCAATAACAAAAACACAATTGCGTTTATTGATTTTGCCTGGTTAAGTGATGTTGACGATTCTATTGTAAAAGCAAATTTGGGAAAAATAAAATTTATTCCCGTAAGCAAATCAAATAGCAATCAATATGAATTTCCAAACCAAAGCAGTTTTAAATTAGAAACCTATCCCTTTACAAGATCAATTTACGTAATTAAAAAAACAGGAGAGTTTAGCCTTGCAAAAGGCCTGGAAACCTTTATAGCTGGGCCAAAAGGCCAAACCACTTTTTTAAAACAAGGATTACTGCCAACAAAACAACAAGAAAGAAGTATAGAGGTGAAATTAAAATAATTCATGAAAAAAACGCTTGTTGTATATTTTATTTTAACCTCCTTTGTTTGCCTTTCGCAAACTAAAACCATACATGTTGCTAAAGAGAAGGAGCCTGAAGTTTTTACTTTGGTAGAGGAGCAAGCTGAGTTTCCGGGCGGTATAAGCCAAATGTCAGCTTTTATCCGGAATAACCTCGTTTTTCCGCCAAGAGCAAGAATGGATTCAACATTTACTTCGTGCAAGGTCTTTCTTAAATTTATTATTAATGAAGACGGCTCAATATCAGACCCGGAGGTTTTAAAAGGTTGTGATCGTTTTCCAGAATGCGATGAAGAAAGCATTCGTGTTATAAAGAGTATGCCTAAATGGAAACCGGCAAAATTAGAAGGCAAGCCTGTAAAATGTTATTTCAATTTGCCTCTTAGCTTTAAGATCCAATAACGGGCAAATCCCTTAAAAAATGCTAAAAACAGGTTTTAATAATTAATTGGTACTTAACTTGCAGTATAAATTATTGTGTTAATTTTACCACGATTTATAAATAGAAAATGAAAAAAACGATCATACTTATCGCTCTTGCCTTTACAGGTTTTTTAAATGCGCAAACATTACAGGATGCTATTGCCAAAACAGAGAACGAACGCTTTGCAGCTGCCGCAACAGAGTTTCGCGCATTAATTGCTAAAGACGCTGCTAAAGGCGAGAATTATTTTTACTACGGCGAGAATTTTTTTAAGAATGATTTGATAGATAGCGCCAGCATATTTTACAACAAAGGCGCCGAAGCAAATGCTACGTATCCCTTAAACTACGTTGGTATTGGTAAAGTATTATTGGCAAAGGGCAATGTGGCCGATGCAAAAACACAGTTTTATAAAGCCATTGCTTTAGGCGCGAACAAAAACGCCGAATTGTTGCGTAAGGTTGCAGAGGCGTGGATTTCTACAGATACTAAAAACCCTGATGAAGCCTTAATACAAATAAACGCGGCCATAAAATTAGAGCCAAAAAATCCCGAGAATTATATTATTCTTGGTGATGTGCAATTGGAAAAAAATCCAACAGACGGTAGCGGCCCGATAAAGAATTACAAGCAAGCAACGTCTTTAAATCCAAAAAACGTAAAAGGTATTTTACGCGAAGGTAAATTATACCAACGTGGCCGTAACTATCAATTAGCAATTGATAAATACAAAGAAGCCATTGCAATTGATGCTACATTTGCTCCTGCTTACCGGGAGTTAGCAACGGTATACTCGCTTTACCAGCAAAACGCAAAAGCCATTGAAAACTGGAAAAAATATTTAGAATTAAATAATAGCGATGAAGCGCGTTACCGTTTTATGAGCGCCCTATTCTCTAACAAACAATACCCTGAAGCGATTACAGAATACGAAGGATTACAAAAACAAGGCTTCAACAATTTATATTTAGAGCGTTTAGCTGGTTACAGTTACGCAGAGATTGGTGCTAAGGATACTTCAGCAAATCGCAAAGGGCTAAAAGCAATAAATAAATTCTTTGAAATGGCAGGGCCAAATTTTAAATATTTATATAACGATTATAAATACAAAGGCGTATTGCTTGCAAAATTGGGTAAAGATTCTTTAGGTGTAGTAGAAATGGAAAAAGCTATTGCACTTGATCCTGCGGCATCTGCCGAGTTAAATGGAGCAATTGCTGA
The DNA here is from genome assembly GCA_943369995.1 of Chitinophaga pinensis. GTDB lineage: Bacteria > Bacteroidota > Bacteroidia > B-17B0 > Aurantibacillaceae > Aurantibacillus. Next base: position 60,509 of record CALRPF020000027.1, on the reverse strand, counting down.
TATTTACATGAAGGCAAAAAAATACGAAAAGGCGATCGTAGCCTTTGAAAGAAAAATGAATGGAGATTGGAAAAACTTAAACACCAACGATTTATTTAGTTTAGGTCGCGCCAATTATTTTCTTGCAACCGCTAAATCAAAAGAGGCAACAGATACCAAGGATGCCAAAATAAAAGGGCAAAAAGAAAGTGAATCAAAAGATCTTTTAATAAAAGCAGATAGCGCATTCTCTAAATTAACGCAGCTTTCTCCATCCTGGCCAACAGGTTATTTGTGGAGAGGAAGAGCAAATTCGTTATTAGATCTTAAAAACGAAAAATGGTTAGCAAAGCCACATTACGAAAACGCATTAAATAAAGTAAAAGTAGAAGAACGTGCTACACCAACCTATAAAAGCAATGTAATTGAGGCTACAGAATATTTAGGAGATTATTACACTAACAGTAAAGAAGGAAAAGATAAAGTAAAAGCCGATGAAATGTGGAACATTGTAAAAGAATTAGATCCAACAAACAAAAAACAACAGTTCTATTTTAACCCGCCAAAGCAAGGCATCAAGCCTGCCGGAACAAAATAAGTTTTTAAATAAACACTAAAAAAGCCCGCTTTTCGTTATAACTAAAAGTGGGCTTTTTTGTTTTATAAATTATACATAACAACCTTCAAACTTTATAAACCTTTTAACTTTATAACTGTTATTGACCTGTTAAAATAAGCAAAACAAAACAAATTAATTAACTCATTTTGACTATTTTACTATCTTTGTCTGCCCCAGTATCCCATGGATTTAAAGCAATCAATCGATAAAAATAACATCCCTCAACACGTTGCCATTATTATGGATGGAAATGGCCGTTGGGCTAAACAGCAAGGCGAAGACCGCATTTTTGGTCACCACGAAGGTGTAAACTCAGTTCGCGAGATTGTTGAAGCCTGTGGCGAAATTGGTGTTAAATTCCTTACTCTTTATGCTTTCAGTACCGAAAACTGGAATCGCCCAAAAGACGAAGTTGATGCCTTAATGGAATTACTTGTTGCAACTATCAGTCTTGAAACTCCAAACCTCAATAAGAAAGGCGTAAGATTGCAAGCTATTGGCGATATTAAAAGCTTACCCCAATCTTGTCAGGCCGAATTGCAGGAATCAATTGATATTACGGCAAAAAACACTACGGTAACCCTAATTCTTGCTTTAAGTTATTCAAGCAAATGGGAAATAACAAATTCTGTAAAAGAACTTGCAAAGCAAATTGAAGAAGGAAAATTAAAAGCCGCAGAGATAACATCAAAACACATTGAAAAATATTTAAACACCGGTAAATATCCTGATCCGGAATTAATGATACGCACAAGTGGCGAACACCGCATCAGCAATTTTTTATTGTGGCAGTTGGCCTACGCCGAATTTTATTTTACAGATACATTATGGCCGGATTTTAGAAAAGACGATTTTTTTAAAGCCATTTTATCTTATCAAAACCGTGAACGCCGTTTCGGACAAACAAGCGAACAACTTTCAAAAAACTAAAATGGGAAAACAATTTATAAAAGTAGTTTTTCTATTAGTGCTATGCCTAAATGGCTTTGCGCAAGAAGATTCCTTATTCTTAGAATCTGTAAAGAACCCCAAAAAATATAAGATCGGCGGCATTACTGTTGAAGGCGCAGACAATACAGATAAGAATGTGTTGACCTTGTTGTCGGGTTTAACTGTAGGAGACGAAATTACAGTTCCGGGAGAAAAAATTACAGATGCTATAAAGGCTTTATGGAAACAATATATTTTTGAAGACATTCAGATTTTGCAGGATAAAATTATTGGCAGCGATATTTTCTTAACCATAAAAGTTGTTGAACGGCCACGTTTATCAAAATTTGCTTTTAAAGGCGATGTTAAAAAAAGCGATGCGGATGATATTCGTACAAAGATCCGTTTACTACAAGGTCGCGTGGTTACAGATTACATGATAGGTACCATAAAAAATACCGTTCGCGATTTTTATTTAGATAAAGGTTTTTATTTTAACGAGGTTGATATCATTCAGAAAAGAGACACATCAAAAAAGATACCACACACCATTGTTACAATTAAAGTAACAAAAAACAGAAAGGTAAGAATACAGGATGTAAATGTTATTGGCAACACCGTATTTAAAGATTGGCAGCTTCGCCGAAAATTAGAAGATAGTAAACCCCGTCGTTGGTGGAACCCATTTAACTCAGGAAAATATTTAGAAGATAATTTAAAGAAAGATCTTCCCGCCATTGCCGCAAAATATAATGCAAAAGGATATCGTGATGCACGTGTTGTAAAAGACACCGTTTATTTTGTATCTCCAAATCGTGTTGCCATTGATATTACCATTGATGAAGGACATAAATATTATTTCGGGAAATTTAAATGGTTTGGCAATGCAAAATACCGTAGCGGGCAGTTGGATACGATCTTAAATATTCCTGAAGGAACCGTTTATGATCAAAGTAAACTAGAACAAAAATTATTTATGAATCCAAACGGCTTTGATATTACAAGCCTTTATATGGATGATGGTTATTTATTCTTCTCGGTAAACCCGCAGGAAAGTAATATTCACAACGATACCATTGATTTTGACGTTTTAATTTTTGAAGGAAGACAAGCAACTATTAATAAAATTACCGTTAAAGGAAACGATAAAACAAACGACCATGTAATTTATCGCGAGATCTTTACCAAGCCGGGCCAGCTTTTCAGACGTTCGGATATTATCCGCACACAGCGTCAGTTAGCGCAGCTGGGATATTTTGATCCGGAAAAATTAGACGTAAAACCACAACCAAATCCCGCAGATGGAACCGTTGATATTGAATATGTAGTAGAAGAGAAACCGAGCGATCAGATCGAATTAAGCGGCGGTTGGGGCGGAAGAAACTCATTAAACAACCAAAGCGGACAAGGTGGTATTGGCATTATCGGAACATTAGGTGTTACATTTAATAACTTCTCGGCAAAGAATTTTTTTAAAGGCTCAGCCTGGAAACCTTTACCAAGTGGCGATGGCCAACGTTTAAGCCTGCGCGCGCAAACAAACGGCATCTATTACCAATCCTATAACTTTTCATTTACCGAGCCCTGGTTAGGAGGTAAAAAACCAAACTCACTAACGGTTTCGGCATTTCACTCTTTGTTCAGTAATGGTCAAAAAAAATATGTTGATAGTGAAGTAGGAAAGATCTACAATCCTAGACGCCAAAGCATGAGTATTATTGGTGGTTCTATTGGTTTAGGCAGAAGATTAAAATGGCCTGATAATTATTTTAATATGTTCACCAACATTAATTATAATTATTACGATCTTAAAAATTACGGCGCGTTTATCTTTACAAATGGTTTCGCAAACGATCTTAACTTCCAGATAAATATTTCGCGTAACTCTATTGATGCCCCTATATACCCTAAAACAGGCTCTAACTTTACATTCCTGGGGCAGTTTACACCGCCGTATTCATTGTATAATAATAAGGATTATACGACCCTTGCCGATGCAGAAAAATACCGTTACATCGAATACCAAAAATATAAGATCACTGCAGAATGGTTCACACAATTAACCAATAAAAAAGCAGCAGAAGGTAAAGAAGCCCGAAATTTAGTATTGCGCACAAAAGTGGGTTATGGCTTTTTAGCGCGCTACAACAAATCGGTTGGCTACTCACCGTTTGAGCGTTTTTACCTTGGCGGTAGCGGTATTAGCGGTTTCCAAAATTTTGTGGCAAGAGAGATCATCGGTTTAAGAGGCTATCCCGATAACTCACTGGTTCAAACCTATAAAGATGGTCAGGCCGTGGGCGATCCTATTGTAGCACGTTACACAATGGAGTTGCGTTACCCCATCAGTTTAAATCCACAGGCTACTATATTTGTTTTAGGTTTTGCTGAGGCAGGTAACGCGTGGACAGACTATAAAAAATTCAATCCTTTCCAGGTTAAACGCAGCGCAGGTTTTGGCCTACGTGTGTTCTTACCAATGTTTGGTTTATTGGGTATAGATTATGGTTGGGGCTTTGATAATGTTCCCGGTCAGCCCGGTATTGGTAATGGCACAGGTCAGTTCCACTTTACTATTGGTGGCGCCCTTGGTGAATTATAGCAAAAATGTGTTAATTAAACGATATTTTTTAAATTGGCACGTTTTATGATTAAATTTAAAAACTTAAAATTATGAAATTAAGAAGTAAAATAGTTTGTGTTTTATTGCTGATCTTTTCAGGTTTTGGCTTTGCACAAAGTGGCGCTGCAAAATTTGGTTATGTTGATACAGATTATATTTTATCGCAAATACCTGAATACAAAGCTGCACAAGCAGAGTTAGACAAAACCAGCGTGCAATGGCAAAAAGAAATTGAAGGAAAGTATTCTGAAGTAGATAAATTATATAAAGCTTACCAGGCCGATGCTATTTTGTTAACTGACGAAATGAAAAAGAAACGTGAGAACGAGATCGTAAACAAAGAAAAAGAAGTAAAAGACCTTCAAAAATCGCGCTTTGGCGTAGATGGCGAATTGTTTAAAAAACGCCAGGAATTGGTAAAACCTATACAGGATAAGGTTTATAACGCTATTAAAACCGTTGCCGAAAAAGCAGGTCTTGGTTTTATTTTAGATAAAAGCGGGCAGGTTTCTATTTTGTACGCTAACAGCAAATACGATAAAAGCGATGATGTTTTAGTTTATCTCGGATACAAGAAGTAAATTCACACCTTTAAAAATAAAAACACCAATAAAATCCATGCTTTAAAAGCATAAAAAACAAACACTATGAACAAACAAACATTTACAAGAGTAGCTCTGATTATTGCAGCAGTTGGATTATTCTCTTTTGCAAAAGCACAAAAAATTGCGCACCTGAGCTTAGACTCTCTAATTAGCTTAATGCCCGAAACTAAAATAGCTAAAGAAACAGCACAAAATTATTTAAAAGGCATTGATGCTGAATCTATCAGTATGCAATCTGAGTTGGAAGCAAAATATCAAAAATATTTGCAAGATCAGGCTACAATGAGCGACCTTGTTAGAAAAACGAAAGAAGACGAGTTAAATCAATTACAACGTCGTATCGAAGAATTTAAACAACAGGCACAGCAGGATTACCAGCGTAAAACGGCTGAGTTAACGGCGCCTATTATGGATAAAGCTAAAAAAGGAATTGAAGCAGTTGCAAAAGAAGGCGGCTACAAATATATTTTAGACACAAGCGCAGGAAGCGTATTATATAGCGAGCCGTCAGACGATGTTTTAATGGCCGTTAAAAAGAAATTAGATGGAATGCCTGCGGCAGTTATCCCGGGCGCTACAAACCCAACAGGCGGCATCAAAACGCCTCCTCAAGGTGGCGGAAAAACCCCTCCTAAAGGCGGTAAATAGTAAATCGTTTTTTCAAAAGCCCTCTACATTTTTGATGTAGGGGGTTTTTTGTGTATGAAATCCGGGGCAAAAAAGCCTTCTAATTCGTCGGCAAATAAGCCCAACTCGTCTAATTTAAGCCAAATTGCCCTAGCATTGTTAATAACTCTACGCTGCGGCTCAGTTAATTACATGTATGAATTTCTTAACTTCAATATAATGAAAAATTGTTAACATGAGAATCACATTATTCTTCGCATTAAGTTTAGGGGTTTTAAATACCCACTTTGCGCAAACATATGAAGTGATCCCCAACACCAAGGATACTATTAACTTTATTGATGAGCTTGGCAAGAAACAAGGTAAATGGGTTCTTTTCGGAAAACATAAACCAAACACTTGTTACGCTCCTAGTCAAAAGGCGGAAGAAGGGTCGTACAAAGAAAACCGTAAAACCGGTATCTGGATGGAATATTTTTGCAACGGAAACACAAAAAACAAAATAACATTTGTAAATGGACGCCCTGACGGCTATGCTATTGTTTACCATGAGAATGGAAAGATAGAAGAGGAAGGACAATGGAAAAATAATCGTTGGGTAGGCGCATTCAAACAATATTACGATAACGGACAAGTACAACACGAATTTACTTTTAATAATAGTGGCAAGCGCGAAGGCGTTCAAACCTACAAATACGAAAACGGACAACTTGCAGTTCAAGGGAATTTTGTAGACGGAAAAGAAGCCGGTACCGTAAAAGAATTTTATGAGAATGGACAATTAAAAGCAGAGAAGAAATTTGATAATGGAAATGTAGATGTGAATTCGATTAAAATATACGAATCAACAGAAAAGATCGTAAAGCAAGTTGACACACCGGATAATGCGCCAAAAATTGCACTTAAGGCCGAAGAAAAACCGGCAAATGGTCCGTTGGTTTTAAATGGTAAGCAAACACTTTACAACAAAAACAAACAAGTAACAAAAGATGGTGTTTTTAAAGACAATCGTTTTATGGAAGGCAAAGCCTATATCTATAACGAGAACGGCATATTAACGCAGGTTGCTGTTTATAAAAACGGTATTTACGTTGGCGATGCACCAATAGAAAACTAGAAAATTATTTATTTAATATAAGGCGGGGTTTTTACTCCGCCTTTTTTGTCTCCATGAAATTTAATAATTATATATTTTATTTTGTGCTTATGTGTTTTTCGGGTTTTGCACAAAGCTTTGAAATATATAATTCAGACACAATAAATAAAACAGATCATTATAATTGCAAACAGGGTAAATGGCTTATAATGGGTAAACACAAGCATCAAACCTGCTATAAAAAGGACCAGCTTATTCAAGAAGGAAAATATTTTAATAACAAAAAAGAAGGACTTTGGGTAGAATATTATTGTTTGGGAAACATTAAAAGTAAAATACCCTTTGTGGATGGAAAGCCTAAAGGCCATTGTATTGTTTACCATCCAAACGGCAAAGTCAAAGAAGAAGGTGATTGGAAGAATAATCGCCCTATCGGGGTTTATAAAGAGTTCGATACTTTGGGTTTTGTAAGACAAGAAACAGAAAGTGACACCGCAGGTAAACGAATTCGTACGCTATTTTGGCTTGAAGAAGAAAACAAATTCCTTGTAGATTCGGCTAAAAACTCAAAAAAACATTGGTCAAACGGCAATTACATGATATCCCAAGCCTTGAATGGTAAACAAACGCTTTACAACAAGCATAGGCAAATTACTAAAGACGGTATTTTTCAGGATAATATTTTAATGAATGGGAAAGCATATACTTATGACAAAAACAGAATTCTTAAAAGAATAGCTATTTATAAAGATGGAAAACACGTGGGTGATGAACCTCCCAAAAAAACCAAAGAAATAAAAAAGAGTGTTGACGAGAATGGAAGCCCAAAAAAACTTTAAAATAATTTAAGCTTTGATTTTCCTTCTATCCTTTTTATTTGCTTATTTTTACTTCTCCTTATGCAACCATTATTTTTATACAATACGCTTACGCGTAAAAAAGAAGAATTTAAGCCCATTAAACCACCATTGGTTGGTTTGTATGTTTGCGGCCCAACGGTTTACAGCGATGTGCATTTAGGAAATTGCCGCACTTTTATTTCTTTTGATATGATTTACCGCTATCTTATTCACATAGGATACAAAGTTCGTTATGTGCGTAACATTACTGATGCGGGGCATTTGGAAGGAGATCGCGATGAAGGGGACGATAAGTTCGCAAAAAAAGCAAAGTTGGAGCAAGTAGAGCCAATGGAAATTGTACAAAAATATACTGTTGGTTTTCACGACGTTATGCAGGCGTTTAATAATATGCCACCAAGCATTGAGCCTACTGCTACAGGTCATATCTGCGAGCAGATAGAAATGATAAAAGAAATTATTTCAAAAGGTTTTGCATACGAAGTTAATGGAACAGTTTATTTTGATGTAGAAAAGTACAATAAAGATTTTTCTTACGGACAATTAACGAACAGAAAATTAGAGGAGCTTTTAGAAGGCACACGCGAGCTAAGTGGTCAAGACGAAAAACGCGGGCGCCTGGATTTTGCATTATGGATAAAAGCAAAACCCGAAACCTTAATGCGTTGGCCATCGCCATGGGGCTGGGGCTTTCCGGGATGGCATATAGAATGCTCTGCCATGAGCAGTAAATATTTAGGAGATGTTTTTGATATACATGGCGGTGGAATGGATCTTCAGGCCACTCACCATACAAACGAAATTGCACAATCGCAGGCCTGTAATCATAAGGCACCGGTAAATTACTGGATGCATACAAACATGTTAACGGTTAACGGTGTGCGCATGTCAAAAACCGCAGGCAATGGTTTTTTACCTGGAGAATTATTTTCAGGCGATCATCCTTTATTAGAAAAAGGCTACAGCCCAATGGCAGTACGCTTTTTTATGATGCAAACGCATTACCACAGCACGCTCGATTTTTCTAACGAAGCCTTACAGGCAAGCGAAAAAGGTTTTGAGCGTTTGATGGAGGCTTACACTACATTGCAAACATTAAAAGCAGCAGCAACTTCAACCGAAGATATAAAAGCATTGCAGCAAAAATGTTACGATGCTATGAACGATGATTTTAATACACCGGTTTTAGTGGCGCATTTATTTGATTCGGTTCGCATAATTAATTCTGCCAACGACGGTAAATTAACGTTAACACAAAACGATATTGATCTTTTAAAAACCATTTATCAGAATTTTATTTTTGATGTAATGGGCTTAAAGAAAGAAGAAGAGAATTCAAAAACCACAGCGGTGTTGGATAAAGTAATACACATGGTATTAGATATTCGCAACAAAGCAAAAGTGGAAAAGAACTTTCCTTTAAGCGACGAGATTCGTAATAAATTAACCGATGCCGGTGTTCAGATTAAAGATACAAAAGAAGGTTCTTCGTGGAAAATATAAAATGAAAAACATTAAAAAAATAATCTCATTTTCTGTAATTGTTCTTACAATTGCCTCTTGTAGTTCTTGCGAATCTGAAGTAAAAAAAGATCCGGATCCAAAAATAAGTGTCGACGAAAAACCCGCTATTCCGGTTTTGGAATACAGTATTGTTTCTACTTTGCCTCATGATACAACCGCTTTTACAGAAGGCCTTTTAATTCACGATAATAAATTATTCGAAAGCACCGGCTCGCCCGATAATATGCCGGAATTAAAATCTGTTTTGGGTATTGTTGATATGAAGACCGGCAAGCTGGACGCTAAAGTGGAACTGGATAAAAAAGCGTATCCTTTCGGAGAAGGCATGGTTATTTTAAACGGAAAAATTTACCAGGTAACTTACAAAGAACAAACAGGATTTATTTACGATCTAAAAACATTTAAAAAAATTAGCCAGTTTAATTATGCAAACGCTGAAGGTTGGGGCTTAACTACAGATGGCACTCACATCATTATGAGCGATGGTACAAATAAATTAACTTATTTTGATCAGGATATGAAACCTCTTAAAGCGCTCGAGATTACAGAGAATGGCTATGCTTCTGAGGGATTGAATGAGTTGGAATACATTAAAGGCTTTATCTATGCAAATGTTTGGATGACAGGCTTTGTTGTTAAGATCGATCCAAAAAAAGGTAATGTGCTTGCTAAGATAAATTTCACGCCAATTAACTACGATATTCGCGAGGGGCATCCACACAGGCAAGAAATGAACGGCATTGCTTACGATTCTATTGCCGATAAGATCTACGTTACCGGCAAGCTCTGGCCAAAAATGTTCGAAGTTAAATTTCCTCACTAACTTATTCACACAGTTCTAACAACGCTTTTTTTAGAGCTAAAATTTAATTTTCTTTATAGGCCTTATTAAATTTTTGTTCCATGAAAAACACAATTACCACTTTATTCATCTGCCTTATTACATTCTGCGCCAACGCGCAGGTAACGTTTGTAAAAGGTTATCTTGTTAACGAAAAAGGTGACACGCTTAGGGGTGAGGTAAAAATAAATCCAAAAAAAGAACAGGATAATTATAACAAGGTTTTTTTTAAAGACGAAAGCGGAACACAAAAAAATTATAAGCCCAACAAAGTAAAAGCTTATGGTTTTGATAACCAACATTTCATTGCCATGGAATATGAAGGCGAACAAAAATTTTACCGCGCATTAATTCGAGGCGAGATCTCTCTTTATAAAATGATGTTTGAAGTTGTAAATATGAACGCAGTTAGTTGGGATGGCGAGTATTATCTTTCAAGAAAAGACGATAAAAAAATGATAACCGTTAAAGAAGCAAAATTTAAAAAACAATTACAGGAAATGATGAGCGGTGCTGCGGGATTTGCCAATGAATACGAAGGCGATAAAAAACTCAACGAAGAAAAAGCGGTTGAAGTGATCGGCAAATACAATAACAGAAGCTAAATAATTAAGCTTCAAATTAATTTCTCTAAAAAATTACAAGATGATCACAAAAGATACAGATAAAAAATTATTTCTATTAGATGCCTATGCACTTATTTACCGCGCTTTTTTCGCCTTCAGTAATGCACCGCGTATTAATTCAAAAGGCTTTAATACCTCTGCCATTTTTGGTTTCACAAACACCTTACTCGAAATTTTAAATAAAGAAAAACCAACGCATATAGCGGTTGTGTTTGATATGGAAGGTCCAACACAGCGCCACGTTGAATTTGAAGCCTACAAAGCCAACCGTGAAGAAATGCCGGAAGATCTTCGTAAATCCATTCCATTAATTATGGATCTTATTAAAGGCTTCAATATTCAAATACTTGGCACACCTGGTTTTGAAGCAGATGACATTATTGGTACACTTGCAATAAAAGCCGAGAAGGCAGGTTTTACAACGTATATGATGACGCCGGATAAAGACTACGGTCAGCTGGTTGACGCAAATACATTTATTTATAAACCTGCGCGTTTTGGAAATGCAGCAGAAGTTTTAGGGCCCGAAGAAATTTGCAAGAAGTGGGAAATAAATAACGTGTTGCAGCTTATTGATATTTTAGGCTTGATGGGCGATAAGGTGGATAACATTCCGGGTATCCCGGGAGTAGGCGAAAAAACAGCCATACAGCTTATTAAAGATTATGGAAGCATTGAAAACCTATTAGAGAATACCGATAAATTAAAAGGCAAATTAAAGGAAAAAGTTGAGAATAATAGAGAAATGGCCATTCAATCAAAATGGTTAGCCACTATTATTTTAGATTGCCCTGTTGAGTTGGATGAAGCGGAATTGGTAATTAAACCAATAAATAAAGAAGCATTATTAGAGCTCTTCAAAGAACTAGAATTTCGTGCTATTGCACAAAAAGTTTTAGGCGAAGATATTGGCGGAAAAGAAAAATTACCTGAGCCAAAACCTAAAGCAGAGGCAAAGCAAGATCTGTTCAGCGATCCAGATCTTTTTTCTTCATCAAACGAAGCTGTTGAAACGCAGGCACCTGTTACAAACTTTAAAACTATTCATGATATTGAACACAACTATGAGTTGGTTGATTCGATGGAAAAAATAAACGCTCTGGCTGCCCTTTTAGAAAAAGAAAACGAATATTGTTTTGATAGTGAAACAACAGGTTTAGATACGATCACTGCAGAATTGGTTGGTTTGTCTTTTTCAGTAAAATCACACCATGCATATTACGTTCCTGTTTCAGAAAACAAGGATGAAGCGTTAAAACAATTGCAGCCTTTCCGTAAAATTTTTGTTGACGAATCAAAAACATTAATTGGCCAGAATATAAAATACGATTACCAGATCTTGTTGAATTACGATATCGAAATAAAAAATAAATTATTCGATACCATGGTGGCTCACTTTTTAATTATGCCCGATATGCGCCATGGCATGGACATTCTGGCCCAGACCTATTTAAATTATTCGCCGGTAAGCATTACTGAATTAATTGGAAAAAAAGGCAAAGAGCAATTAAGCATGCGCGATGTGGAAATTAATCTGATCAAAGATTATGCTGCCGAAGATGCTGATGTTACTATTCAATTGCAGAAAAAATTTGCGCCATTATTAAAAGAAAACGATGTAGAAAATTTATTTAATGATGTAGAAGTACCATTAATAAAAGTATTGGCAAATATAGAACGCGAAGGTATTAATTTAGATGTGCCGGTTCTAAAAGAATTCTCTGCGCAGTTACAAATTGATATAGCTAATGTGGAGAAAGAGATACAAGACCTGGCAGGAACAAAATTCAACGTGTCTTCTCCAAAACAAGTTGGCGAGATCTTATTTGAATACTTAAAGATCACAGATAAAGCAAAGAAAACAAAAACCGGTCAGTATGCTACCGGCGAAGAAGTGTTAAGTAAGCTGGAAGGCACACATCCTATCGTTTCGAAAATATTAGATTACCGTGAGCTCGTTAAATTAAAATCAACTTACGTTGATACTTTGCCTGAGCTGGTAAATAAAAAAACAAACCGCATTCACACCTCTTTTAACCAGGTGGTGGCTGTTACTGGCCGTTTAAGCAGCGATAATCCAAACCTGCAAAACATTCCTATTCGCACAGAACGTGGCCGGCAAATTCGCAAAGCCTTTATTGCGCGCGATAAAGATCATATTTTATTAAGTGCCGATTATTCGCAAATAGAATTACGGATTGTTGCCAGCATCAGCGGCGATAAAAATATGTGTGAAGCTTTTCGCTTAGGAAAAGATATTCATACAGCTACTGCATCAAAAGTATTTAACGTTGCAGAAGCAGATGTGACCAAAGAAATGCGTTACAAAGCAAAAAGCGTGAACTTTGGAATTATTTACGGACAAGGGGCTTTTGGTCTTGCAGAGAATCTCGCAATAAGCCGTACCGAAGCAAAAGAGATCATTGATAATTATAAAAAAGAATTCTCGGCTATTGATATGTATATGAATGATTCTATCAATTTTGCGCGTGAGAATGGTTATGTAAAAACACTGTTAGGTCGTAAGCGTTGGTTGCGCGATATTAACTCAAACAACGCAACGGTTCGCAGCTTTGCAGAACGAAATGCCATTAACGCGCCCATACAAGGCAGCGCAGCTGATATGATAAAAGTAGCCATGATCAATATTTACAATGATCTTAAAGCACAAAATTTTAAAACCAAAATGCTATTGCAGGTGCATGACGAATTAATATTTGATGTTTACAAACCCGAACTGGAAATTGTAAAACCAATTATAGAAAAACACATGCGTAATGCTTTACCGTTAAACGTTCCGGTTGAGGTTGGAATGGGTGTTGGCGAGAATTGGTTAGCGGCGCATTAACAGATTTTTCCTACGTAAAGGATGTGTAAGGTTTAGCTCTTTTGTCGCGAAGGGCAAAAAGCGCAGCGACGCGGAGCCTGAGATAGCCCGTCCGGGAGGTACTTCCAACAATTAACTCAAGAGGTGTTATCGTTTGTTGCGTCTAAATCAATTTAAGTTTATTGTTGTTTGCACTTCACCCATTCATTATTATATTTATAAATCCTAAAAAATATAATTTATGAAGAAACATTTACTTCTTGCATTTTCTCTATTATCTATTCTCAATATAAACGCTCAAACGCCTTCTCCAAAAGATTGTTCGGTTGAACTTTGGGCAAACGTACAAGTTAGTCCACCAACAATTACCATTAACTGGGTACCAAATGTGGGCACAACAAATTATGCTATTGATAGAAAACCAAAGAACGGTTCTGTATGGACATCCCTTTCTGCAACCAATCCCAGCACAACCACACAATATGTAGATAATACAGTAGCAGTTGGTACTCACTATGAATATCGCGTTACGCGCACCGCAGTTACGGGCACATTAACGTATCCGGGGTATGGTTATATTAATTCAGGTATTCAAATTCCGGTTGTAGAGAACCGCGGAAAATTAATTTTATTAATTGCCAATACCCACAGCGTTACTTTAGCACCCGAAATTAAACGATTGCAGGACGATTTAGAAGGTGATGGCTGGGAAGTACTCACAAGCTATATTAGCCCAACCTTAGCTGTAACGGCCGTTAAATCTCAAATTGTAAGCACTTATAATTCTGACCCCGCAAATGTAAAAGCAGTTTTTTTATTAGGACATATTCCGGTTGCGTATAGCGGAAACCTCGGCCCGGATGGACATTCCGATCATCAGGGTGCTTGGCCAACCGATGTTTATTATGGAGAAATGAATGGCAGCTGGACAGATGTTTCCGTTACTTCAACAACAGCATCACCTGCACGCACACAAAACATACCGGGCGATGGAAAGTTTGATCAATCGTTTATTCCTACCGCGGTTGAACTACAGGTTGGACGGGTTGATCTTAGCGGCATGACAAGCTTTACAGCGACAGAAACGCAATTATTAAAAAATTATTTAGATAAAGATCACGACTACCGCAAGAAAGTTTATTCGCCAATTAAGCGTGCCGTAATAGATGATAACTTTGGTTACTTTACCCCGGGCGAAACATTCGCATCGAGCGGATTTAAAAACTTTGGTCCTTTGGTTACACCCACAAACGTAACACAGGCAGATTATTTTACAACTATGACGGGTAATAGTTACCAGTGGTCTTACGGTTGTGGGGGAGGAACATTTAGCAGTGCCGGAGGAATAGGAGCGACATCAAATTTTGCCGGGTCGAATTTACAGGGAACTTTTACGATGTTATTTGGAAGTTATTTTGGAGACTGGGATGTAAATGATAATTTTTTACGCGCACCTTTATGTCAGGGTAAAACGTTAACAAATGCCTGGGCAGGCCGTCCAAATTGGATGTTTCATCATATGGGCATGGGTGAGACTATTGGCTATAGCACTATGTTAACACAAAACAATACAACGGTTTATTTTCCTTCACCATATCCAAGCAATTATGGTTTGTTTAACGTAATCACCATTGGTTTAATGGGCGATCCTACATTACGTAATGATGTTGTTGCGCCGGTTTCAAATGTGGTGGCTACAAAAGCAGGAAACAATTGTAATATCTCTTGGAGCGCTTCTACCGAAACTGCAATTGCAGGATATAACATCTATATGAAAAACGCAACCAACACAAGCTATATAAAAATAAATCCAACATTAATAAGCGGCACAACGTATACCGATAATTGTTTGGTATACCCGGGTATTTATAAATACATGGTGCGCACTGTAAAGCTAGAAGCAACACCCAGCGGCACCTATTATAACATGAGTGAGGGTATTGCAGATACAGCTAACAGTACAATTGTAATAACTCCGTTAGCAGCATTTACAAATTCGTTAGCAAGTAATTCGGTTACCGTAACAAACACTTCAACGAATGCCTCAACTTATTTTTGGGATTTTGGAAATTCAGTAACTAGTTCCTCTGCTACTCCGACGCCTGTTAGCTACACTGCCAATGGTCAATACACTATAACACTTATTGCTTCTAATGCTTGCTTTACCGATACAATAAATACAATAATAAATATTTTAGATGTAGGATTAAAAGAAAACGCGTTTGATAATTCTGTTTTGGTTTGGCCAAATCCATCTACTGGAAAAATTAAAATTGATAATGCTACAAATGAATTAATGGAAGTTACTATTTATAGTTTAGAAGGAAGATTGGTTTATTCGAAGAACAATGTTTCTAAAAATGAAGAATTAAACATTACGAAATTAAACAAAGGTCTTTACGAGATAAAAATAAAAGCCGGAGAGAAAACGGTTAATCGAAAATTAGTGATAGAATAACCCATAAGCCTAAAGCCCTGTAACAAAAATGTTTCGGGGCTTTTAATTTGCAGTAGTATTTATACTTAAACGGTCTTTATCGTTTGAGCCAAGAATATTGCAAAATTGTATTCGCACTGCTGTATTTGAGATCTTGGTTATATAGATCAAATACCCCGCTTCAACAGATCCGCTAAAGTTATTAAAGGAGTCGTAATAGTTTATTTTTACTTCGTTATCATTATATATATTAAATGTAGAATAAGAAAGCGTTTTAAAGATCATTGTAGAATTTAACGGAATGAAAGTAATTGGATTAAAATCTTCTTTAAATCTTATTCCTATATGAATAAGCACTCCGCCTGAAAGACTAATGCTAATATCATCATTTACGGCAGAGTAATATCCACTGCTGGCGCTTTGTGATCCGTCTGTTGAAAAAGAGGATGATGAAAAAAGTGTATAATCTAAAGTAGCAGCGGGTATGGTGCATGGTGGTGTGCAGCTGGTGCAAACACCGCCACAATCAATGCCGGTTTCATTATTGTTTTTAATTCCATCATCACAGCTTGAGCAGGGCGCGCAAACACCACCGCAATCAATACCTTCTTCATTTTGGTTTTGTACAGCATCAGTACAGTTGCCGTATTTGTCTTTATCTATCTTATGATCTTTGCACGAAAAAAACATAACACAAAATGAAATAGCAGTGATGAACAAAAAAATTCTTTTCATGATATTTTTATTTAGCTTTCGTATTAAAAGAGATTCCAAATTTCATCATCAGGTAAAGATTATCTGCGGGCGCGATAATACCCGGCCTGAAACCAAATTCAAAACCAACAATACCGCCCACCGGGCCTAAACCAATATATTCCCAACCAATTCTTCCACCCACAGGAATTTTTTTATAACTGTTATTAATATCTACACTATAAAAATTATAGGGATCGTTTGTGGCATAAGAACCCCCGCCGTTTGAAGAGCTTGCATTTGGACCATTACCGTTTAGTGGTACTAAAATATTTTCGAATGTCATTTTTGTACCAATTAAAAAATCGGCGTAAAAGGTAGATATATATTTATTTTTATATTCTTTTAATTCGCCACCGTTATTAACCTGTATAACGCTATGCTGTATTAATTGCCTGTGCATTCCAATTGAGATCATGTTCATACTAAACATAGGTGTTGCGTGAGGGGTGGAAAGAATTGTATCTTTTGGGAAGTTTGTAGCGGTTCCGGTAAAGCTTATAGTTGAGCCTTGAGCAATAATGGTTCTGAAATAATCATAGCCAACGTGTATACCATACAACCTGTAAGATTTAACAGGAAGCCTTACGCTTTTAATCATATCTGATTTTTTTAAGAATGTTGCTTTAACCAAACTAAAGTCTTCTTTCCTTACAAAATTAAAGCCAATGGTGGCGCCAACTGTTTTTAGTGGCTTGGTGCCTTCGGCAGGAACCGCCCATTGCGAGGTAGTTGATTCAGTTATTTCTTCAAGCCTGTCTGCAAAAGCTATGGTGTAATTTGCTTTTATCCATGCTTTTTCTTTTTTAAAGCGGTAGCCAATTTTTCCTTCAATAAATAAATTGAGATTGGGATCGTAAATATCTGCGCCAAAATAAGTACCGCCAATGGTAAGATTGCGTGAGTTATCAATATTGTTGTCTTTAACGGTAGCACTTCCCTGGCCAAAGAGCAAGCTGCTTTTAAGCGAACAAAAAAAGCAAATTAAAAACAGGATATTTTTTATTTTTTGCATATTTTAATTTTTCCCGTAAATCTCTTGAATGTATTCTTCTTTTTCTTTTTTGGATTTCTTAAACATTTTAACTGCCTTTTTAGGTGTTAACCAATAGCCCTTTATTCTACTAAAAGAAAGCGTTTCGCCTGCTTTAGAATCATACGAATAAAGATCAAGGCGTTTTGAATTAGCGATCCTGAAAGGGAGAAATAACCATGTAAAACCAAGCGTTGGAATCCCCATATAAAGTGCGGGCCTGCGTAAAATATGATCCATTTCGCTAAAGTGTCTTGTATAACGGGCATAAGTTATACTGCTTATTTTTTCTTTATTAAAAAAATCCCAGATCTCGGGGTTAAGCCTGAAAATATCTACTTTACCAATATAATCTTCATCATCTAACTCTTTATAATAGTGAACCACCTCATAACCTTCATTTTCTTCGCGTTGCGCAAGTGATGAGGAGATAATGATTTCTTCATATTTTTCTTTCGTATTAAAATTTTGGATAGAAGCTTGCGGTAAAGAAATAGCTTTTGTGTTTGGCAAACTGCTATTAAACGCGGTGCTTATATCAGTTGCCAGCGTGCCGCCAACCATTTCCGATTTGCCGTAATTATAGCGCGTGCGGCCATAGCTTATTGTTTTTGTATATTTTGTGTGCGAAAAATAATCTACCTGTGGTATCATAATAATTTCTCCGCTATTATTTAGTATGCTCGATGTAAGTGTATTGTTGAGATAATTTTTGGCATACTCTTTTCTTAAAGATTTTGGGTGCGCAAGGTATTTATCTATACTGGTTTTTTGTTTTACTTTATTGTTTTCAAATAAAGCCGCCATTAAATGCGCTTCGGCAAAATCTATGTTAACCAGCTTATCGTTAAAGTAATAAAATGTTTCTTTATAGGTTTGAAATGGCGGATTGGAAGCATTTAATAATTCTGTTGCTGTAATGTTCTTATACATTTCTTCGTTCGGAATTAAAAACTTAAGATCTGCCAAAATGCCCGTGCCTTCTTTAAAGCCATTGTTTATAAGGTTTTCAGCCAGGAAGCCTTTTTTTCTCAAAGTATAATCTAATAGGCATAAACGGCGAATACTTTCGGCGATGTAATAATGATAGGTGCTTTCGTTCGGTTCAAACAAATGGAAACGGAAAGCCCGCTCTAAACATTCGGTATAATTATGTTCACTAAAAACAAGTCCTATCGATTCTAAACGCGCTTGTTTTTGCAGAGCTAAAAATGTATTGGCATCAATTTTGTTTAATAATTTTCTTCCTGAATTATTATTCTTAACGAACGTTGTTAGCTTTTCTTTTCTTTCTTTTTCGTCAGGATGAGAGCTCAATAATTTTTCAAGTGTGTTGGCAGAATAGGTTCCCGATTTGGTTTTTATTTTTACGGTGTCTCCGTTTACAAGATCGCTGCTAGTGCGTTTTTGATAATATTCTTTTTCACGAATAAATAACTCGAAATTTGAAACGGCTTGCGAAATATCGTAACCGGCATTTTTTGCAATGTTATAACCCTGCTCGTCTGCCTCAAGTTCTAATTGCTGCGAGTAGCCTTTACGTTTAATAGCCAGTTCCAGTTCATCTTCTTTGCTACGTTTTTTTACCTTAACACTTTTAACGTAATCGTTTAAAACATGGTTTTTAATATAGTGGCCTAATTCGTGGCCCATAACCGTTGCAAGTGCTGCCTCATTTTTTGCTTCAGCAATTAAACCAACATTAACGATCATAGTGCCATCATATAAACAGAATGCGTTTATCTCGCTACTGCGGCCAATAAAAGCCCTAATCTTTTTATTCTTTAAATTGTCAGGCATTATACTGTCCAGTACCTGGTTAACATAACTCTCAAGAGCCGCCCAGCTTAAATATATTTTGCCGTCTTTAAACATATCCGACTTACCAAAAGCGCATGAGTAAGTAAAAGGTTTTAAATGCTTTTTGGGAATATTCTTTTCTACCTTTTTACGGTATTTTTCTTCGTCTTTTAAAGGGAATAGAATATATTTTTTATCAACCTTTTCGGGAAAAGGCATGAGCTGGTAGATCTGGGCTTTAGTAAATAAAACACATAATAAAAAGGCGGAGAATAGGATGCTTCTTTTCATTGTTATTTTATTATTGTTGCTATTAGAAAGGCTGCCGCTAAAATACCCAGTGAAGCTAAAACAAAATGATCTTTCTTTACAGGCATTTCGCTTAAGTTTGAAGGTGCTGCAACAACCGAACCGTTAGCCGCGTTTAATAGCATATCATTACTAAATATAAGTACATCTTTATCTGCTTTTGTTAAAGCCAGCTTTATGTCTTCCGGAAAAACGGTATAAACGTTTTTTGTTGGCGGGTTGAATTGCGAAACCGCGTTGAATGGAGTGGTTTTTTTATTTGCCGCTTTATTGGCGGCTAGGTTTTTATTTACTTGTTCTTTTACTAATAAAATATTTTTTGTTTGCACATCGTTTAAACCTGTTTCAAAATAAACAATACCATCTTTATTTTCTTTTTTCACATCTTTAAAAGCGATAGTTTTCTGGCAGAATGCAACTTCGTTATTAAAATACTTTACCATTAAATCAAAGTAACCGTCTAAAACTTTTTCTTTTGTGTTTATTAGAGTAGAGCTTAGATCAAATTTTATTTTAGCTGATTCTTTAACTGAATATTTTAAACCACTGGATTTTTTTTCAATGTCTTTTTCTTTGCCAGCCGAAATATAAAATACGCCGGTGTGAGTTTTGTTAAGAACGTTTGCTAAAACGGCCGCGCTTGAATTTCCGCTGATCGCGTAATCACTGGTGCTTTCATATAAATAAAGATCGGTCTCGGATAATTCGTTCTTGGATTTTGAATTTAAAAAAGCAGTACTGGATAAAAGTTTGAACGAACCCAGCTTCCAGTTGTTTTTTACTGCATTTAGTAAAGCAGCATCAAAAGGCTCTTTTTCATTATTAAGCACTACATAAAGAGTTCCTGTTTTTGAAAGATCACCAATTTTTTTTGCATGTTCTTCTGTTAATTCAACCGAGGCGTATTGCGAAAACACGGTTGTAAACGAAAATAAAAAAAGAAAGATAAAATGGTAAAAACACATATTTGATGTAAATGTAACTAAAAATAGTGTAGTTTACAGCGGCAAAAATCTAAATATTTTTTAGAAAAAACGACTTAAGATCAGATCTCTTTTCGCATTCTGCCAACAGGGATCTCTAACTGTTCGCGGTATTTAGCAACGGTTCGGCGGGCGATGTTATAACCTTTTTCTTTTAAGATATTACAAAGCTCGTCATCCGTGTAAGGATGTTTTTTATCTTCGGCAGAAATACAATCCTGTAATATTTTTTTGATCTCGCGACTGCTTACTTCTTCGCCACTATCGGTGCTCATACTTTCGCTAAAGAATGTTTTTAATAAAAATGTACCGTAAGGTGTTTGTACATATTTACTATTTGCCACACGCGAAACGGTTGACAGATCTAAATTGACCCGCGTAGAAATATCTTTTAAGATCATGGGTCTTAATTTGCTCTCATCGCCGGTAATAAAGTACTCCTGCTGGTAATCCATTATTGTGTGCATGCATAGCGCAAGAGTAGCGTGACGTTGTTGCAAAGCCTCAATGAACCATTCGGCACTTTCGATTTTACTTTTAATAAAACCGGTTGCTTCTTTAGCGGCTTTATCTTTATTTTTTGAATACTCTTTCAGCATTTCAAAATAATCGCGACTTATTTTAAGATCGGGCAAATTTCTTCCGTTAATGCTTAACTCAGGCACACCATCATTAACAGCAATAATAAAATCGGGAATAACCGCAGTGAAATTACTTTCTTTAGTTTCGCTGTTGCCCGGACGAGGATTTAGATGTTTAATAACATCGATAATGTCTTTTAGCTCGTCGTTTTCAATATGCAAACGCTTTAAAATTTTATCGTAATGTTTTTTCGAGAACTCTTCCATTTGATGTTTAATAACATCCATGGCCTGTACAACTTCTTTTGTTTTTTCGGTTTTTCTTTCGAGTTGTATCAATAAACACTCTTGTAAATTCCGCGCACCAACTCCTGGAGGGTCGAAGCTTTGAATAAGTTTTAAAATTTTTTCAAGCTCATTTATATTTGTGGTGATGTTGTAATTAAAAGCAAGGTCATCCACAATAAGTTCTAATTCTCTTCTTAAATAACCGTCTTCATCCAAACAACCAATTAAATAAACGCCAATGGTGTACTCATCATCATTGGTATCTTTTAATCCTAACTGCTGTTCTAACTGTTCCTGAAAACCAACGCCCTCAACAACCACAAACTCACGCGTTTCATCATCTGCACCTTTGTTCGAAATTTCATATTTATACGAATCCAGTTCTTCTGCATCCATATAATCTTCCATTACCACATCGTTTTCAATAGTTTTACTTTCGTCTTCTTTGGCTTCGCCAAACTCGTCAAACTCCACATCTTCGCCTAATTCAGGCTCTTCGTTACTATATAATTCTTCATCTGTTGAAGTATCCAGGTCTTCTTCCAAAGCAGGATTTGCTTCCAATTCTTCTTTAATACGTTCTTCTAAAGCAAGCGTTGGCAACTGCAACAATTTCATTAATAAAATTTGTTGCGGCAATAACTTTTGCGAAAGTCTTAGCTGTTGCGAGTGCTTGAGTGCCATAATTAATTAACGTTACAGAGGTAATAATTGTTTTTACCTTTTTGTATCAAAATATATTTATTCTTTATTAATTGCGATGAGTTAACGATAAGCTCATGACTTTCTACTTTTTCTTTATTGATGCGAATACCACCGCCCTGAATCATTTTACGGGCTTCGCCTTTACTTGGAAAGATCTTTGTTTTATCAGATAAAAAATCTGTAATAGAAGTTCCTGTTTCAATATCAGCTCTTAGAACATCGTGCTGAGGAACGCCATCAAAAATATCTAAAAACAATTCGTCATTTAAGTTAGAAAGGTCGTTTATAGTTCCATTAAACAAAATAGCACTTGCATCCACTGCGGCTTTATAATCTTCTTCGCTGTGCACGATAGTAGTTAACTCTTTGGCCAATGCTTTTTGTAAAATACGTTTACCAGGATCTTTATCATGTTCAGTTGTTAATGTATCAACTTCTTCTTTTGATAAAAAAGTAAATATTTTTATCCAATTCTTAGCATCCGCATCGGTTGTATTTATCCAGAACTGGTAAAATTTATAAGGAGAGGTTTTTATTCTATCTAACCAAATGTTACCGCTTTCTGTTTTACCAAACTTTGTGCCATCTGCTTTTTTAACCAACTGTGTGGTTATGCCATAAGCTTCGCCAGCGGC
Source organism: Chitinophaga pinensis (assembly GCA_943369995.1). GTDB lineage: Bacteria > Bacteroidota > Bacteroidia > B-17B0 > Aurantibacillaceae > Aurantibacillus. The sequence goes on along the minus strand of CALRPF020000027.1, from coordinate 37,828 downwards.
TTTTCTGCGCACTAACTCCGTGCCACTGGTAATGTTTCCCCATTGGTCAGAACCACCAAGCTGCACTTTACAGTTTTTGTTTTTGTATAAAAAATAAAAATCGTAGGCCTGTAAAAGCTGGTAGCTAAATTCAGTAAAGCTCATGCCGTTTTCTAAACGGTTTTTTACAGAATCTTTTGCCATCATATAACTAACGGTTAGGTGCTTGCCAATATCACGAATAAAATTAATGAAAGAATAGTCTTTCATCCAATCGTAATTATTTACAAGCTCTGCGCCGTTTGCACCGGCGTTAAAATCCAGGAATTTTTCAAGCTGTTTTTTAATACCGTTAACGTTTTTATTTAATGCTTCTTCATCTAATAAATTTCGTTCTGCCGATTTACCGCTTGGGTCGCCTACCATACCTGTAGCGCCACCAACAAGGGCAATTGGTTTGTGTCCTGCTTTTTGTAAACGCAATAATGTAAATATTTGGGTTAAGCTGCCGATATGTAAAGAGTCGGCCGTTGGATCAAAACCTATATAACCTGTAACAGTTTCGTTTTTAAACAATTCTTCCGTGCCGGGCATCATATCCTGCAATAGCCCGCGCCAGCGCAATTCTTCTATAAAATCAGTTTTCATATCTTTTGTTTTAAAACAGAGATGTAGGGTAAAATTACAAATATTATACCAAGGATTTAGAGTTTGGCACGATGTTATTTTTGCTTAATTATAGTTATATTTATGCTTAAATGTTCATATATAATGTTACCGTAAATATAGCCGACGAAGTTCAAACTGAGTGGCTAAAGTGGATGAAAGAGATCCATATTCCGGATGTAATGAAGACCGGTTGTTTTATTGATAGCCAGATCTTAAAAGTGCTTTACGTAGAAGATGAAGGCCATACATACTCTATTCAATATAAATTCTTAGAGATGGTAGATATTGAAAGGTATCAAAAAGAATTTGCGCCTAAGTTACAGGAAGAGCATAAGAAGAGATTTGATGGCAAATACGCCGCATTTAGAACTTTATTGCAGATAGTAGATTAAATTTTTCACCACAGAGAAACTGAGGCACAAAGTTATTTTTAGGCGCTGCAATTACTCAAACAAACATTAGTAATAAAATTTTCTCTGAAAAAGCTCTGTGTGCTTTTTGGTTAATAAAGAGCAGAGGGGGTAAAAACAAAAAAGTCGGTAACCAACCGACTTTTTCGAACCAAAGTAACTAAATTGTTTAACCCTTAATTATGACAATTGTGCTACTTACTCTCTTTAAACAAAAGAACAACGCTAATTCATTTTAAATGGTGGAATTTTTCCTTCCTCCATTAACTGTATGCTTTTCTTTTTATGTGCTTCAAAATTTCCGAACGCTAAAGCATCTAACATTTCTGTACGGCTCATATCGGGGTTGCCAAATTGTTTACGAATTTCTTCAGAACAACGGTCAACATATTTTTCAAATTTATTTGGCGCCCAAACATATTCTTTTTTTACGGCGTCTTTGTTAAATGCAAATTCTTTTGGTAAACCACCTTCAATTTTTGCTTTTATATCCAAACCTTCGTAGGTTTTTGGTAATTGACGGTTATCAAACATAAATGGTTTACTAACCATTATCACATGTTTTTTACGTTTTGGGTCTATCATTGATAAACCTTCAATACGCAAGCCTTTTTTCTTAAGGGTTCCGTATTTGCTTTCAAAGTGTTTTAGTATTTCAAACATGATCAATAGTATTGGACTCCAAAGTTAACCATATAATTGTTAATAACTTTATTTATTAGACGAAAATATTTTGTTAAATCGCAATTGGGAATCAAAACCTGTTTATTATAGGTTTAAAAGGTGTTCATCAATTATTAACAATGTTGTAATTTGTTGATTTAAAACAACTTATAACTTTTACACAATTAACAATCTTTATTCAGGCATTTGGACCAAAAACCCCAAAAAACCGACGAATGCAGAACTTACAAAATTTACAGATTTAGATGTCCTTTTTATAAACCAATACGTTAAACACGTATGGATTGATACGTTTGATCTGCTCGGTACGCTTTAAGCCTTTTAGAGCTTGCTTTTTAGGTTGGCTTAACAACTCAGCCTTAACACTATCAACGGTTATAGCCGAGATAGATTTAAGGATCTCGTTAGATTTTATAGCAAAACCTGTAGCCTCAGCACCTGTGATCTTACCGCGAATAACACCAATAACATTTCCCTGGTCGTTCAATAAAGGCCCACCACTATTACCCGGGTTTACAGGAATTGAGATCTGGTACATGGTGGTATCGTTAAAGTAGCCGCTTAATGAGCTTAAAGAACCTTCGCCATAAACAACATCTTTTCTTGGGTAACCAAGTGTATATACTTTCTCGCCAATATCAGTTGTCTTTTGGTGGAACGTAAAAGGAACATCCCACGTTTTTATAACATCTGCATTAATGATCTTTAAAATAGCAATATCTAATTTAGCATCAATTAAAACAACCTCGGTTAACGTTCTTTCTAACGATCCGTTTTGCACGAATACGCTATCAGCGCCTTTAACCATGTGTGAGCTGGTAATAATATAACCCTTGTTGTTTAAAGCAAAAGCGCTACCCTCAAGGTTTGCAGGGGCGGGCAATGGTTTTTGACGGTTGCCTTCTTTAATACCTTCAACAACAGCATTGTTTGACGCATCAATTCTTATGGATAGCTCTGTAATGTCTTTGTTGGTTTGCTTAACACCCGGACTTATTGCAGCCACAGTGCTTAATACAACAATAGCAGCAGTACTTGCAGCAACTAAAACTGTTTTGCCATAACGTTTTACAAAACCTTCGTTTTTTGTAATTGAAATAATTTTTGCATCGTTACCAAACGCTGAAGTATGAATTGCTTTTAATTTATTTTTAAAAGCATTGCGTTTTTCGTTACGGTTTAATGTATCTATCAACGTTTTGTGTTGTTCAAAGGCATTTGCAAATGTAGAATCGGAACTTAATCTCGCCTCAAATTCAGCAACATCCTGCGCACTTAGCTTTCCACTTAAATAATCATCAAATAAATCTATCGGTCTCATTTTCTTTCTATTTGTTCAACTGGTAATAATTCAAAAAAACTTTTCTTTAATCGTTGTAAACATTTGTATTTCTGATTTTTGGCATTGTCGGCATTGGTGTAACCAAATTTTTCGGCTATCTCATCCATGCTTAACTTTTGAATGTAAAAATCTTTTATCAATGTGGCGCAAGGCTCTCCAAGTTCCGCAAGGCTCTGGTTCATTTTCTCCAGCTCCGCTTCTTTGGTTTCGTACGCAGTAACATCTTCTGTTACATCCACTAACTCATTTTCATCATCATCTTTAAATAAAAATGTTTTGCTGTTCTTCTTCAATTGCTTTAACCATAAACGTTTTGCAATGGAATAAATATAAGTTTGCAGCTGACAATTTAATTCGAAGTCTGGTTTTTGCACATTTTCATATAAAACAATAATTGTTTCCTGGTAAATGTCTTGAGCCGCTTCAGATGAGCCACTGTTGTTTACAATAAATTTAAGAACGATGTTGTAGTACTTTTTGTACAAAGCATTTAAGATCTCGTTATTTCCGGTGCGCAACCCATCAATAAATTGATCTTCGGTATACTGCACTTTATTTTTGGACATAGATGCCTTGTTTGGATTAATACGTTTATTTGATAAAGGTAACCTTTAGGGATTTAAAATTTATGATTTTAGATGTAAAAATTTGGGTAACCCTATAAAATTTTAAATTTATTGCACTGAAATACAATTAGTTATATAAATAAATCGAAAATCTTAAATTTTATAGGGTTACTATTTTTAAAAAAAGGGATAAATGTAAAATTAACCAACAATTTAAAAAAAACTAAAATGAAAAAAGTATTCTCAATCGTAATGGTAGCTGCTTTAGCTACAGCTTTCGTAGCATGTGGTCCTTCAGCTGAAGAAAAAGCTAAAATGGAAGAAAGAGCAAAACAAGTAGCTGATTCAATCGCTGCTGCTATTAGCGCTTCTATGAACGAAGTTCCTACTGAAACTGCTCCAGTTGATTCAACTGCTGCTGCAACTACTGAAACTGCTGCTGCAACTACAGAAGCAAAACATTAATATTTGTGTTTAGTTAGTTAGCTGATTGGCCTCAAAGCATTGCTTTGGGGCCTTTCTGTTTTTAACCTTAGTATATTTTTAGCCGCTGTTTTATTTCCTATCTTTGTTAACCAAATTATTTATATATGAAAAAAATATTTTTATTCTTTAGTTTAATCCTTACTGTTGCATTTACAGCTTGCGGCGATGCAGCCGAAAATAAAGAAACCATGCACAAACGCGCTAAAGAGGTTCAGGATTCAATTGCCAATTCCATTAAAACAGCAATTGAAGAAGTATCTGCAACACCTAACGCTGTTATAGTGCCTGATACAACTAAAAAAACACAATAAGAAAATTCTTATTGAAATATAACAGAATGTTACTTTACATTCTGTATTTAAATTTTATACATGGAAATTACAGTTCAAAAAGTTTTAGATGCTTTAAAGTATGTTGATGATCCGGATCTTAAAAAAGACCTGGTTACTCTTAACATGATAAAAGATGTTGAAGTTGATGGAAAGAATATTGCTTTTACAGTAGTGCTTACCACCCCCGCCTGTCCTATGAAGGACATGATACACAACGCCTGCATGAATGCTATTTTACACTATGTGGATAAAGAAGCGAAAGTAAAAATAAACATGACGGCAACCGTTACGTCTAAAAAAGAAAAAGACGAAACTACTTTAAAGGATGTAAAAAATATTATTGCCGTTGCCAGTGGTAAAGGCGGTGTTGGCAAAAGTACCGTTGCTGCCAATTTAGCTTTGGGCCTTGCTCGTATGGGCGCAAAAGTAGGCTTGGTAGATGCGGATATTTATGGCCCATCGCAACACATAATGTTTGGTGTGGAGCGCGACGCACCCGGCCCGGCTGAGTTTAACGGACTAAAGAAAATGGCACCCGTAGAAAGTTACGGCGTAAAAATAAACTCCATTGGTTTTTTAGCGGGCCCCGGGCAAGTAATTGCTTTACGCGGACCCATGGCTACCAAAGCTTTATCACAATTATTTTACGATACTGTTTGGGGCGAATTAGATTATTTAATTGTTGATCTTCCTCCAGGCACCGGCGATATTCAAATAAGTTTATGCAGCCAGGTTCCGGTAACAGCTTCTGTTATTGTTTGTACACCGCAACCCGTAGCGCTTGCTGATGCAAGAAAAGGAATTGGTCTTTTTCAATTACCTCAAACCAATATCCCAATTTTAGGATTGATCGAGAACATGTCGTGGTTTACTCCTGCAGAATTGCCAAATAATAAATATTATATTTTTGGAAAAGATGGCGTTAAAGATCTTGCAGAAGAATTAAAAATACCATTATTAGCACAATTACCTTTAGTGCAAAGTGTACGTGAGGCCGCAGATGCCGGACGCCCGGCAGTATTACAGGATAAAACGCCACAGGCACTTGCTTTTATGGAGTTAGCACAAAACGTGGCGCAACAAATTGCAATTAAAAATGCTGAAGCTGTTCTCGTATAAAAATAGAATACAATATTTGAAGCTTAAATCCGTTAATTAAATTTTAATATTAAAAATTATATATGAAAAAATTATTTATTTGCGCGCTGGCGGTTTTTGGCCTTACAATTACTGCGCAGGAGAAAAACTTTAAAAAAGCATTTGTACCTTATACGGCTAAAACCAGTGCTGTTGCGCCGCCCAGTACATATTATTCATTCTCAACCTTTACAGCACCTTATACAAACATTACGGGTGTTAGTGTTACAAATAGTTTAATGTGGGATGAAGATATTGACACCATCCCTGTTGGGTTTAATTTTAAGCTCTACAACATGCAAAACGATAGCATATCATTTGTAGGCGGATCATATGCGTCTTTTAATGATGTAATAAACGATCCTTTACTTACAGCGTTAGCCCCCATTTTTGAGGACCTTTGTGATAAAGCCTTTGATCCGGCTGTTAATGTAGAAGGTGATCCGGGTGGAATTTCAAATATTTCATACACCACAACCGGAACCGTTGGTAGCAGAATTTGTAAAATAGAAGTAAACAATGCGGGTTTTTTCGGAGAGAATAGCGCTGTAACAACTACATCAAGTACGGTTAATTACCAGGTGTGGTTATATGAAACCAGCAATGCTATTGAATTCAGGTTTGGAGCTATGACCCTTGTAAATCCGGGAGATAATTTTTTAAACCCAGGTGGTTTTATTTGTGGTTTGGTTGACGAACTGGATTTTAATACTATCACGGCAACTAATTCAAATCTTTTAAATGGCTCTAATGCTAATCCAACTATGGTTGGATTAAGCCCAACGGTTACAGACTATATTACTGGCACACCTCAAAACGGCCGGGTATACAGGTTTGCATACAACACAATTACTTCTGTAAAAAATAATTCAATCGTAACGGATGTTAAATTGTATCCAAATCCTGCAAAAGATAAATTATATATTGCTAATATTTCTTCTGAATTAACTAATGCAACAATTGAGTTTTACGACGTAGCAGGAAAGAAAATTCACGCAGAAAAATTAAATAGCGTAATTGATATTTCGTCTTTTACTAGAGGAATTTATTTGGTAAAATTAAAAGCAGATAATAAAGAAAGTATATTTATAAATAAGATTGTAATTACAGAATAATAATTTTTGAACTTAACGAATTAAACCGCCGGCAACATTTTGTTATTGGCGGTTTTTTATTTGATCAATTATTTTTTTGCTTATCGCGAACAGCTTTATCCGGGTTAAATTTGAAAACAAGGCCCGCCTGTAAAATCGCACCTTTTTCATAACCCAATTCAAAATTTAACCCAAAAAAAGGATTAAAATATGCCCTGTAACCTATGCTGGGCGCAAAATAAAAACCGCCCGGTAAAGATAAGCCGTATTTAAGCTCTTTACGAAACTTACTGGTAAAACGTCCCGCATCGGTACTGCTAAAGCTAATATCTAATTTATTAGATGTAAAACCTAAACCTAAACCAATGTACACATCATGCATTTGGCTTTTGATAGGAAAATGAAAGTTAGGCCTTATACCAAACGACTTACTGCTGATTTTTAATTTATAAACATCAACACTATCTACAAAAATTGATCCCAGGTTTTGACGCAGCGCATTATAATGGTCTGTTACATCAAAACGAATGTTCCAGAAGGAGTAATTTAAACCAATACCAAACACTTCATTTATTCCATATTCTGCCCTTATAGCAATAGGGTTAAGCCCCTTAATGGCCGATACCTCAATATTTCCATCAAAATTTACTTTAAACGCCTCGCTCTTTGCCACAATTTTTGCAAACGATTTAAATAAGTGCGGTGTGCCAATGTTTGCATTAAGTATAACATCTCCTCTATTTACTGATTGCGCGCGGACGCGATAATTAAGTAAGAGTGCTGTGATAATTAATGCAAAATATTTTGTCATAAGCTAAACTGTTTTCAGGCTTTTTAAATTGACTAACATATTTTCAACTAATTTTGGTAGATCGTAATGTTCTTTCCAACCCCAGTCTTTACGGGCTTCGGTATCATTAATACTTTTTGGCCAACTATCGGCAATTGCCTGCCTAAAATCCGGCTTATACGTTATTGTAAAATCAGCAATATGTTTTTTTATTTCCGTTGCAATGTCTTTTGGACTAAAACTTATGCCCGATAAATTATAAGCGCCGCGGATTTTTATTTTTTCAGAAGGAGCATGCATGATCTCAATAGTAGCGCGGATGGCGTCCTCCATATGCATCATTGGTAAAGCGGTATTTTCACTTAAAAAACTTTCGTAAGTGCCTTTTTTTAATGCTTCATGAAAAATATGAACGGCGTAATCTGTAGTTCCGCCTCCCGGGGCACTTTTCCAGCCAATTAAACCTGGGTAACGAATGCTTCTTGTATCAACACCATGCTTTTGAAAATACCATTCGCACCATCGTTCTCCTGCCTGTTTGCTTATGCCATAAATGGTAGAAGGCTCCATAACCGTATACTGCGGCGTGTTTTCGCGGGGCGTGGTAGGACCAAAAACTGCAATAGAGCTTGGCCAGTAAATTTGTTTAATGTGTTTTTCTTTTCCAAGATCTAAAACATGGAACAAGCTTTCCATATTTAATTTCCATGCAAACATTGGGTTTTTTTCGCCCGTTGCCGAAAGCATAGCCGCTAAATGATAGACATGCGTGATACCATGTTTTTTTACAATATCGTATAAAGCCTTGCCATCAAGAGCATCCAATACTTCAAAAGGATTTTCTGTTTTTACAGCAGGCGCTTTAAGATCAGATGGAACAACATTTTGATGCCCGTATAGTTTAGATAATTCAGCTGTAAGCTCAAGGCCAATTTGCCCGCCTGCGCCAATAATTAATATTTTTTCGTTTTTGGTTGACATGATAGAGATCAGTTTAAATTAGCAAACAATTTTGTACTTTTGTAAACGTAATTATAATTTTGAAATTAGGCACAATTTACGGTGTACTGGCCAAAACACAAAATTATAGTACAATGATAATATAAATTGCAATTATTTTTATCAAATGGCATTGTTAGTAAACAGAGAGAACAAAGACGTTCTAAAACAACGTTTAAAAGAGGAAAGCATTGAGCGTAAAACGATTTCGTTTTACCGCTATGTTTCAATCCCAAACCCACACGAGTTAAGAGATGAGCTTTTTAAAACCTGGAGCAACTGGAACTGCTTTGGGCGTATTTATATTGCGCATGAAGGCATCAACGCGCAAATGAGCGTGCCGGCGCAACACTGGGATGAGTTTGTGAAATTCGTTTACAGCTTGTCTTATTTTAAAGATGTACCTTTTAAACACGCCGTGGATGGTAACGGTAAGTCGTTTTACAAGCTGGTAATTAAAGTAAAAGAAAAAATTGTTGCCGATGGCATAAATGACCCAAAGTTTGACCCGGCTAAAACAGGAACGTACTTAAATGCCGTGGAGTTTAATAAAGCGCTCGAAGACCCAAATACCATTGTTGTAGATATGCGCAATCATTACGAAAGCGAGGTTGGCAAATTTGAGGGCGCTTTTACGCCCGATGCAGATACCTTTCGTGAAGAATTACCATTGGTTATTGATCATTTAAACGGGCAGGAAGATAAAAAGATATTAATGTATTGCACCGGCGGCATCCGCTGTGAAAAAGCAAGTGCTTACTTTAAATATAAGGGATTTAAAGATGTTAATCACCTACATGGAGGCATTATTCAATACGCAAAAGAAGTAAAAGAGCAAGGCCTTGAAAGTAAATTTAAGGGTATTAATTTTGTTTTTGATGAACGAATAGGCGAGCGTATTACCGACGATGTTTTAAGCGAATGCCACCAATGTGGTACCCCATGCGATACGCATGTAAATTGTAAAAACGACGATTGTCATTTATTATTTATACAGTGCGCCTCATGTGCAGAAAAAATGCATGGCTGCTGCACCCCTGAGTGCGTAACAATTGCCGCTTTACCCATTGAAGAGCAACGTGCTTTGCGAAAGGGTAGAATAAAGAACGGACCAGAATGTTTGGCTGTTTATAAAAGCCGGTTGCGACCAAATTTAAAGGAGATTATAAAAAACAGTAAGCTTCACATAAAATAAAATACCCAATCTAGGGTAGGCTGATTATTTGGTTGATTTTTTTATCTTTACATCAAATAAAAATTATGAAAAAAGTAATCAGTATAATAACAATTCTAACGTTAATAATAGGCTTAAACGTTTCGTGTAAAAAAAAGCCGGTTGAATTTGATATCGACTACACTAACACAGTAACTATTCCGGCAACGGCAGTAAGTATTAATGTGCCTGCCGATTTTGACAGCCCGGAAATTCCTACAGATTCAAAAAGTAAATTCTCTTCAAATAACACCGCAAAAGAACTGATAGAAGAGATCAGAATGACAAAATTTGACCTTTCTGTAGCTAATGGTAACCTCGACTTTTTAAAATCGTTAAAAATCTATTTAAAAACATCCGATCTTGGAGATGTTTTAGTTGCCAGCAAAACAAGTATCCCCCAAGGTGTTTCGTCTTTAGCAATGGATTTGCAGGATGTGAATATTAAAGAACATATCTTTAAAGATAAGATACAATTCAGAGTTAATGTCACCATTCAAACCGGAATGACAGAAACGCAACAATTAAAAATGGATCAAACTGTGCACGTAAAAGCCAGTATTATGCGATAATTAAAAACACTATACAATGCCAATTTACCATAAACTAGGAAAAATTCCACCGAAAAGACACACCATTTTTAAAAGTGAAAAAGGTGCGCATTATTACGAACAGCTTTTCGGCACAGAGGGGTTTAGCGGTATGGATTCTTTGCTGTATCATACTCACAGGCCAACACAGGTAAAAGAGATCTTAAAAAGCTATTCGGTTGAACCAAAAATAGCGATCGGAAAAAACATTAAAGCTTTATTATTAAAAGGTTTTGAAATTAAACCCGTAGCCGATTTTTTAGAAAGCCGCAAAACACTTTTAGTAAACAGCGATTGTGCCATTGGCCTTGCTGCGCCTACAAAAAGCCAGACAGAATATTTTTATAAGAATGCCGATGCAGACGAAATGTTATTCATTCATAAAGGAAAAGGCACCTTAAAAACCTTTATGGGTAATATTAATTTTGAGTATGGCGATTATTTAATTATTCCCAGAGGAATGATCTATCAAATGCATTTTGAAACAAGCGACAACCGCTTGCTATTTTGTGAAAGTCATTCGCCGTATTACACCCCAAAACGCTACAAAAATTCGCAGGGCCAGTTGCTAGAGCATTCGCCATTTTGCGAACGCGATTATAAATTACCAACCGAATTAGAAACGCACGATAAAAAAGGCGACTTCATTATCAAAATAAAAAAAGAAGGCATGATGCATGAAATGGTTTATGCAACGCATCCTTTTGATGTTGTGGGTTGGGATGGCTACAATTTCCCCTGGGGCTTTTCTATTCATAATTTTGAACCAATTACAGGCCGCGTTCATCAACCGCCTCCGGTACACCAAACATTCGAAACAAATAGTTTTGTGGTGTGCAGTTTTTGTCCGCGCGTTTACGACTATCATCCATTAGCAATTCCGGCACCTTATAATCACAGCAATATTGATAGTGATGAAGTGTTGTATTATGTTGATGGCGATTTTATGAGCCGTAATAATATTGAGCAGGGACACATTACTTTACATCCTAAAGGTATTCCACACGGCCCTGCACCCGGAGCAATGGAGCGTAGTATTGGCCAAAAAGATACGCAGGAGTTAGCTGTTATGATCGACACCTTCCGTCCGTTAATGGTAACTGAAGATGCAATGGGTATTGATGATGGTAAATATTATAAAAGCTGGGTTGAATAGTAAATAGCTTTATTAAAAACAGAATCCAAATAAATATGAAAAGCAAAATAGCGATTTTATTTATTTGGATTTTTTCTTTCAGCACTTTTCTTGCGCAGGATAAAAAGATAGATTCATTAAAACTCGTTTTAAAAAAGATAACCGATCTTAACAAAACAACTCCCAACGACACACTTGAACTTTTTATCTTAAACAGCCTTGCCGAAGCTACACCTGATGGCGAATGGGAAGGATATAACGAAAAATTATATGAGCTGGCACTTTCAAAAAGTAAAACCGCAACAAAAAACAGTATAGTCATTAAAAAATATTTAGGTTCGGCACTTAATAATAGAGGTTTTAGTTTTATTGGAAAAGATAAAACACTTGCACTTGAAAATTATAATAAAGCTTTAGAAGTTTATAAAGAAATTGATCATAAAGCCGGTTTTGCCGCCGTGCTTACAAATATAGCTGCCGTCTATAAAACAACAGGCGACGTTGAGAAAGCACTTGACTATAATATGCAGGCCATTGCTACCTGCCAGGAAACGGGCGATGAAAAAACACTGGCCAAAACATTAAACAATGTTGCTTTGATATATCACAGCCAGGGCAATATTGCCGGGGCACTTGATTACCTTTTTCAGTCGTTAAAGATCCGCGAAAAACTGCAGGACACATTAAGTATATCCAATGTATATCTTAACCTGGGTTTAATGTATACAGCACAAAACAAAAAAAACAAATCACTTGAGTATTATCTAAAAGCATTAGCCATTCGCCAACAAAGAAACGATAATAGCGGCGCGGCTACGGTTTTAAATAATATTGGCCAGTTATATTCCCAAGCTGGCATGTACGATTCTTCACTTTATTATTTGGATAAAGGATTGATTATAAAACGAAATGCAAAGGAAATACAAGGAATAATATATGCCTTAAACGCCCTGGGACTTGTTTATGTAAAGCTTAATCAACCCGAAAAAGCTTTAGAATATTATGAGGAAGCGTTGCAATTGGCGCTTACGAGAAACGATAAACAATCTATAACAACTTTGTATTCGAGCATTGGCGGTATTTATTTCAGAAAAGGAAATACTGTTAAAGCAGAAGAGTACGGAAACCTTTCACTAAAAAATTCGCAGGAAATGGGTTATCCTAAAAATCTTTACCTGAGCAGCAATTTACTTTACATGGTTTATCGTGCACAAGGAAAATATAAGGAAGCTTTACAGATGCACGAATTAAGTGTAAAAATGAATGATAGTATAAATAACCAGGAAGCGCGTAAAGCAGACATACAAAAGCAGTTTCAATACGATTATGAAAAGAAAGCCGCGGCCGACAGTTTAAAAATAGCAGAAGAAAAAAAAGTAACAGCAGCACAATTAAAGCAGGAGAAAACACAGCGTTATGCTTTGTACGGCGGACTCATTTTGGTGGCCATATTCGCTTTGTTTATGTTCAATCGTTTTAGGGTTACTAATCTTCAAAAACAAACAATAGAACTAAAAGAGCAGGAAACACAGCACCAGAAAAAAGTTGTAGAAGAAAAAAATAAAGAGATAACCGATAGTATAACCTACGCAAAGCGCATACAAGAAGCTATTTTGCCACCACAGGATTTTGTGAACGAATTTTTGCCCGACAGTTTTATTTTATATAAACCAAAAGATCTTGTTGCCGGAGATTTTTACTGGATGGAAGTAATGAATGAAAAGATCTTTATTGCCGCGGCAGATTCCACGGGCCATGGTGTGCCGGGAGCATTGGTATCGGTAGTTTGCAGCAACGCATTAAACAGGGCTTTAAAAGAATTTAATTTACAGGAAACAGGAAAAATTTTGGATAAAACACGCGAATTGGTTGTAGAAACATTTGCAAAAAGCAACGAGCAGGTAAAAGACGGTATGGATATTTCGCTGTTATGTATTGATAAAAAAAACAATACGGCTTTTTGGAGTGGCGCTAATAATCCATTATGGAAGATCTCGGCAAATAATTTATCAGAAATAAAAGCAGACAAGCAGCCCATTGGTAAAACAGATCTGCCCAAACCCTTTACAACACACACACTTCAACTAAACAGCGGCGATATATTTTATTTATTTACCGATGGGTTTGCAGATCAGTTTGGTGGCGAAAGAGGAAAGAAATTTAAATACCAACAATTAAAAGAACTTTTAGTAAACATAAATAATACTTCACTAAAAGAACAATGCAAATTGCTTTCAAAAAAATTTGACGATTGGAAAGGAAAATTGGAGCAGGTAGATGATGTGTGTATTATTGGAATAAAAATTTAGTTATATCCCAAAACATCTCTCACCTGTTTTAATTTTTCATTCGCCAGCTTATTTGCTTTTGCTTCGCCAATAGCTAATTCTTTTTCGAGAAGATTTGTGTTAGCCATTAAATGATCAAATAGTGTGCGCGGCTCTTTAAATTTATCTAAGATCAATTCTAACAAAGCGGTTTTTGCATGGCCATAGCCAAAATTGCCTTTAATATAATTCTGGCGTAATTCTTGTGTTTGATTTTCGCTTCCTAAAAGTCTGTATAGTTTAAAAACGTTATCGGTTTCGGGATCTTTAGGCTCTTCCAAACCCTTGCTATCCGTAACAATGCTCATTACCACCTTTTTTAACTCCTTCTCCGGCAAAAAAAGATTTATAAAATTGTTATACGATTTACTCATTTTTTGCCCGTCAATGCCAGGCACTATCATTACCCTTTCATCTACTTTGCCTTCGGGTACAATTAAAATTTCTTTTCCAAGCTTATGATTAAATGCGCGCGCAATATCAGCGGCAATTTCTAAATGCTGCATTTGATCTTTACCAACCGGAACATATTTTGCATCATACAATAAAATATCAGCCGCCATTAAAACCGGGTAAGTAAATAAACCCGCATTAACATCACTTAAGCGCTCACTTTTATCTTTAAAAGAGTGTGCATTAGCAAGCATGGGAAAAGGTGTAAAGCAATTTAAATACCAAGTAAGCTCCGTAACTTGTGGCACACGGCTTTGACGGTAAAACACAGTTTTATTGGGATCTAAGCCAAACGCTAACCAGGTTGCCGCAACTGCATTAGTACTTGCTTTTATAAACTCAGCATCTTTTTTACTGGTTAATGTATGAAGGTCTGCTATAAAAAAAAGACTGTCGTTTTTTTCATCACGGCTTAATTCAATAGCCGGTAATATTGCGCCAAGAATATTGCCAAGGTGCGGAACGTTTGTGCTTTGTATGCCTGTTAAAATGCGTGCCATAATTGTATTGCAAATGTAATATTTTTAATGAGGGGAAAATGGTTGTTTTTTAAGAAAGACGAATAGTCACTAAAGTAACATCATCCGTTTGTTCTACAGAGCGTTTCCAGGATTCAAAAACAGATTTAAAGCGCTGCTCTTGCTCGGTTACTGGAAGATCTGAAGTTTGAAGCAGAAGATCCTGTAGTTTTTTAGACATAAATTTTTTGCACTTTGGCCCACCAAACTGATCAGGTACACCATCTGTAAACATGTATAATTGTGTTGGTGTATCTATTTTAATTTCGTGTAAAAGATAATTTACTTCCTGTGTGTCGTAAATACTGCCAATAGAGTATTTATCGGCCTTTAACATTTGGAGTTGTTTATTTTTTATAATGTATAATGGCCTTCCTGCTCCCGAAAATAAAACTTCTTTCTTTTTCAGATCAATTCGTATCAAAGCAATATCCATCCCATCTTTTGAAGCACGTTGTTGCATATTTTCATTAAGCGTTTTTACAACATGAAAATGCAGTTCTTTTAAAATAATATCAGGCGAATCTATTTTCGAATTAAGAACGATTTGGTTTAATAAACTATTGCCAAGCATACTCATCATAGCGCCCGGAACCCCATGCCCGGTGCAATCTGCTACAGCATAATAAATGTAATGCGTGTTTTGAGCGATCCAATAAAAATCGCCGCTTACTATATCTTTTGGTTGAAAGTAAATAAACGAATCGGTAAATAAATTTTTTACAAGGCTGGCCGACGGAAGAACGGAGCCTTGAATTCGCTTGGCGTAATTAATACTGTCTGTAATTTCTTTATTCTTATGTTGTAGCTCTTCCTTCTGCCCCTGTATCTCATTTTTTTGATACGCAATCGCATCATTTTTTTCTTGCAATAAATTATTATCTTTTTTCTTTTCCCTAAAACGATAGATAAAAATAATACTCAGCAAAAAAAGAAGCGCGGCTACAATACCAATAAATAATTTTACATAACGGTCTTTTTGAATCTTATTTTCTTTGAGCTCTTTGTCCTGAGTTAAAAATTGAATTTGCTGTTGTTTTTTTTGAGTTTCGTATTTCGCAGAGAGTTCGTTTATTGTTCTTACATTTTCTTCCTGGGCCAATTGCTCCATTATTTCTATTGTAGCTCGGGAATATAGAACAGAGTTTTTATAATCTCCCAACTTATCATAGGTTTCCATTAAATTTTTGGCAGCCTCAAGCATTTGCGATGGAATTTTTAATTTTTTTGAGATGGCAAAAGCTTTTTGAAAATAAGGTAATGCTTCAGAGGATTTATTTGTCTGCAGATAGAGTTTGCCAATATAAAGGTTAGAAAGTTGTTGGCCATATTCATTACCGATTGTTGCATTTATATCGTAGGCTTTCTTAATAAAAAGTTCTGCTTCTTTGTATAGTTTAAGGTTTAGAAGTGTAGAACCAAGGTTTATATAGCTTTCTGCTAAAAAGCCCGGATCGTTTAATTGTTCAATAACTACTACAGATTTTTTTTGGTAAAACAGGGCCGAATCGTACATTTTTAAGTTTGAGAAGGCAAGGCCTACATTATCTAGCGTAGAAATGTATTGCCTTATGTCTTTTTGTGCAGATGTAAAATCCAATGCGCGTTTATAAAACCTTATAGCGGTGTTGTAATCGCTGCGATAAAAATTAACGGATGCCAAATGCTCAAAACCGTTGTGAAGCTTTAAGGTGTCTTTTTCTTTTTCGGCATATTCTATACATTTATAAAAACATTTTATCGCGTTTTCGTAGTTGCCCATTCGCATGTGAATCAGACCCTCATAATCATAAACGTTAGCATATTGTTCAACAATTTTATTATCAAACGCAAAGGTTTTCGCACTGTCAACATACATAAGCGCTGAATCGTGCTGGCCGTGTGTGCGATAAGTACGGCTGAGGGCAAGATAGGTTTTTACAACAGCAAACTTAGAATCATTTTTTTTGGCCAGGGTAAGCGCATATTTTGAGGTGTTTGAAGAAAGATGAAAGTCTTTAACGCGGTAGTCAATGGCAAACGAATCAAGCAGCTTAATTTGGTCTTTAACGTTTTTACCGGCTATTGCCTGTTTTATATTTTGCGGTAATGTTTGGCCGCTGATAAAAGACACGGCAAACAAAAACACTATGTATAATAAGCGATTCATTTGTAATACAAACTTAATAAATAATATAAGTGACTAAAATATTTTTAGTTAACAGTAAAAAAGACAGAAGTTTAACCTAAAAGTTTGTCTGCGCAACGCTCGCCATCCATAGCGGCACTTACAATACCCCCGGCATACCCGGCGCCTTCGCCGCATGGAAAAAGGTTTTTTAATTGCGGGTGATGTAAAAGATCTTTATCCCTTGGAATACGAACCGGTGTTGAGGTGCGCGACTCCACGCCAACAATTACCGCTTCGTTGGTCAAATAACCCCGCATTTTGCCCCCAAAGGCCTTAAAACCCTCTTTTAAAGCTGGGCCAATTAATTTACCAAGCACCTGTTGCATATCTACACTTTTTAATCCGGGTTGATAACTGCAATCAGGAAGAGAGGAACTGAATTTTGCATTTGTAAAATCAACTAAACGTTGCGCCGGCGCAGTTTGTGTTTTACCACCAAAACCCCAGGCGTTTTTTTCTAATTGCTTTTGCAATTCTAATCCTGCTAATGGGCCAAAACTTTTGTAAGCTTCAAAATCACTTAATTCTAAGCCAACAACGATGCCACTGTTAGCGTAAGGATTATTACGTTTGCTTGGGCTCCAGCCATTGGTAACCACCTCTTGTTGCGCAGTAGCGCAGGGCGCAATAATGCCACCGGGGCACATACAAAACGAATATATGCCGCGGCCTTTAACCTGGTGCACCATACTGTAACTTGCTGCGGGCAAAAAATCACGTTTATGTACAACCTCTTCCAGGCTGCCGCAATGGTATTGTATCTTATCAATCAACTCCTGCGGATGTTCGGCTCTTACACCTAAAGCAAAGGGCTTGGCTTCAATTAAAATATTTTTGTTATTTAAAAGCTCGTAAATATCTCTTGCGGAGTGCCCCGTAGCTAATATCAGTTTTTGAACCGGAATTTCTACCTCACCTTTTTCATTTAAAATTCGAATAGAATTAAGAGTATCTTTTTCAATTTTAAGGTCAATTAATTTTGTGTTGAAATGAATTTCGCCGCCGAATTTTAAAATGCTTTCTCTTATTTTTTCAATAAGCTGTGGTAATTTATTGGTACCAATGTGCGGATGTGCATCTACTAAAATTTCTTCGCTTGCCCCATGATATACAAACGTTTTTAAGATCTTATCAATATCACCGCGCTTATTAGAACGTGTGTAAAGCTTACCATCACTATAAGTACCGGCGCCACCTTCGCCAAAACAATAATTACTTTCGGGGTTTACAATATGTTCTTTATTTATGGCGGCAAGATCTCTTCTTCGGTCTTTAATGTTTTTTCCGCGCTCAACAACAATTGGTTTTATTCCCAGTTCTAAACAACGCAGTGCCGCAAATAAGCCGGCGGGTCCGCTTCCAATAATATGGCAGGTTTTTGTTGCGGAAGAGACGTCTCTATAATTAACTTCGATATTTTCTACAGGCAACGCTTCGCCAATTGCCGCTAAAACTGTTAAATTAATTTCTATTTTTCGCGAACGCGCGTCAATACTGCGTTTTAAGATCTTAATTGAGAATGATGAGTTTTCTTTAAGCTGAAGTTGTTGTTTTACTTCTTCTTTAAGCAGTTGTTCGTTAGCTGCCGTTTGCGGACTAACCTTGAGTTGTAATTTTGTTTGCATACTTTATGGAAGGATTTTATCCTTCAAATTTTAATTCTTAACCCTCAAACGTAATGGTAAACACCACCATGCGTGAGCGTACTTTATCTAAACTGTTGGTAAAGATACTGTTTTCGGGTCGTAATAAATTACGAGTACCTATTAATAATTTTAGCTCGAGGCCTAATTTAAAATATTCCAAATAAAAATCGGTGCCTGCTCCGGCGCTGTAATAAATATCATCGCGCTTTAATTTCACATTATCATCTAGCTGGTTTGGCCCGCCGCTACTAACACCCGCGGCTTTTTTACGGGAAGCGAGATCTAAAGAATAGCCACCACCGCCAATAACGTATGCACTAAAATTTCCTAAACGTTTTGATTGGATCTTGGCTTCCAAAGGAGCAAAAATAAAAGCAGATTCTACTAATTTTTGAAACACTTTAGAACTATCGCGGGTTGCGTTTGATAAATAATATTCTATTTTTCGAGATGCAAAACTAATACTTGGTGTAAAGCGAAGGCGCACATATTCGTGAATGCGTGCATCACTAACAATGCCAATAGCAAAACCGGGCGCAGGGCGCGAATAAATTGCCTTTATCCTGTAACGTGTTGTGCCAATTATAGTATCCGGAAATTGTGAGTTGGGTTTAGGATTTAATCTAAAATCGGTTGAGTTGCCTGCAATAGTAAAACCAAAATGCAAGCGCTGCTTGTAGAACTTGGGTAAGTGCACACCGTAACCATCGTTTTCCTGCGAAAAAGAGCTAAAAAAAACTAAAAGCAAAATTACTATGGAGATGAGCCTTTTCAGAATTTATAATAGTTTTAATAGTAAGCTGAGTAAAGGTATTGATTTTGTTGGGTTTAATAATGTGCGAAAGGATAAAAAATCCTAAGACTGTATTGTTAAGAACCCTCAAAGGTTATGGCAAATACAACCATTCTTGAACGGACCTTATCGAGGCTATTTGTAAAGATGCTGTTCTCGGGTCTTAATAAATTGCGTGTGCCTATTTGTAATTTTAATTCAAATCCTAATTTAAAATATTCGAGGTAAAAATCAGTTCCTGCGCCTGCGCTGTAATAAATATCATCGCGCTTTAATTTCACATTATCATCTAGCTGGTTTGGCCCGCCGCTACTAACACCCGCGGCTTTTTTACGGGAAGCAAGATCTAAAGAATAACCACCACCGCCAATAACGTATGCACTAAAATTTCCTAAGCGTTTCGATTGGATCTTGGCTTCCAGAGGCACAAAAATAAAAGCAGATTCAACTAATTTTTGATAAACTTTGGAGCTGTCGCGTTTAGTATTTGATAAAAAATATTCTATTTTTCGTGAAGCGAAACTAATGTTTGGTGTGCAACGCAGGCGTAAATAATCGTGTAACCGCAAATCACTCACAATACCAATGGCAAAGCCGGGTGCAGGGCGCGAATAAATCGCTTTTACTCGATAACGTGTCGTGCCTATTATTGTGTCGGGAAATTGCGAATTAGGTTTTGGATTTAATCTAAAATCGGTGGAATTGCCTGCAATAGTAAAACCAAATTGTAGTATTTGTTTATAGAATTTTGGCAAGTGTATACCATAGCCATCATTTTCTTGCGAAAAAGAGATAAAAGGAATCAAAAACAAAATTACTATACAAACGAACCTTTTCAGAAATCATTTAACGCAAATAAAGCACGAAAATTGTTTAAACTTATTGATTTTGTTGAGGTTAATAGTGGGCTGAACGAATAAAAAATCCTAAATTTGCCTCGTTATGGAAATTAAGGTTTTAAAATCCAAATTGCATTGCGTAACTGTTACACAGGCGGAGCTGGATTATATTGGCAGCGTTACTATTGATGAAGATCTGATGGATGCCGCTAATTTGATAGAGAACGAACAGGTTCATATTTTAAATAAAAATAATGGTGAGCGTTTTATTACTTATGTTATAAAGGGCGATAGAGGCAGCGGCGTTATTTGTTTAAATGGCCCGGCGGCTTTAAGAGTGAAGCTGGGTGATGTTGTAATTATTATTTCTTATGCAAGCATGGATTTTGAAAAAGCAAAAAGCTTTCGTCCGTGGGTTGTTTTTCCGGATACTAAAACCAATAAATTAAAATAAAGTGGCCACAGTAAAAAGCACCAAATCCATAATTCAATTTATTGTTTTACTTGGAATAGGTGTTTTATTTATTTGGCTTTCTGTAAGAGCTATTACACCCGAACAACGGGTAAAAATTATTGATGCTTTTAAACAAGCCGATTATTTTTGGATAGTTGTTTCGTTAGTTATTTCTTTGCTTAGCCATTTTTTAAGAGCCTATCGCTGGAATTATTTACTAAAACCAACCGGGCATAAAATTAATTTGTTGAATGCCAATTGTCACGTAATGATTGGTTATCTTGCAAATTACGGTATTCCGCGCATGGGCGAAATCTCTCGCTGTACGCTGGCTGCGAAGTATGACGACACGCCTTTTGAAGTTGCACTAGGAACAGTTATAACTGAAAGGATCATTGATTTTATCTTATTCCTTTTAATATTTGCACTTACTCTCTTTCTACAATTTAGTGAGCTTATTGGCCTTGCAAATAAGTATATTTTCGATCCGTTTACCTCAAAGCTTTCTGGTATTAGTCAAAGCCCTACAAAAATAGTTATTGTAGTTGCAAGTATTTTAATAATGGTAGTTGCATTTTTTGTATTAAGAAAAAAATTCTCTTCACTTTTAAAAGGAAAATTAGGCGGCATTATAAAAGGCATGGGGCAAGGACTCGGCTCTATTGCAAAAATGGAGAAGCCTTTTCAATTTGTTGTTTTAAGTTTGTTGATTTGGGCCTGTTATTTTTATTCGTTATACGTTTGTTTTTTCGCTTTAAGCGGCACGTCGCATTTGGGACAATCGGAATGTTTAACGTTATTATTATTTGGAACCTTTGGTGTTATTTTTGCTCCTGGAGGTTTAGGGGCTTACCCTGCTATTATTAGCTGGATATTGTTTAACACGTATCATGTAGACGAAGTGTCTTCTTTTGCATTACCCTGGTTGGCCTGGACAAGCCAGTTTGCTTTGATTTTAGTTTTAGGATTGGTTAGTTTAATTATTTTACCGCTTTACAATAAAGATAAAAATGTCGTTTCACCAACAGCTGAAAAATAAAATTGTATCAAAAGAAGATGCGTTGCAAAAAATAAATGCGCAAAAGCTTAGGGATAAAAAAATTGTTTTTACAAATGGCTGTTTTGATATTATTCATCCGGGGCACGTTGATTATTTAAGCCAGGCAAGAGATCTGGGTGACCTTTTAATTTTAGGATTAAACACAGATAACTCTGTAAAGCGATTGCAAAAAGCGCCAAACCGCCCCATCAATAACGAACAAGCACGCGCCTCTGTTTTGGCAGCTTTGGCCAGTGTGGATCTTATTGTTTTGTTTGATGACGAAACGCCTTACGAATTAATAAAATTTTTACAACCAAATGTTTTAGTAAAAGGAGACGATTACGAAGTACAAAAAATTGTTGGTTACGATGTTGTAACTGCAAACGGCGGAAAGGTAATTACCATTCCCTTTTTAGAAGGGTTTTCAACTACGAATTTAATTAAGAAAATTATTTCTTAATTCTGCTTAAGCGGAATGTATGTTTTGCCATTTTCTATCACAATGTGATTAGAGGTATTTAATACATCAATAGCCTCCATAAATAGTTTTTTAAGCATTATCCTGTCGTGCTCCCAGAACTTATCCATAACGGCTTTTAGCGAATCTTCTATCTTTTCTATTTTGCAAGAAGCAATTCTTCCCAAATAAAAAATAACTATTTCTGATTTTAATTTTAATTGTCCGTCGTCTGTTTTTAATTCCTCTTCATTTATTTTAGACTGAATTAAAATTTCTTTGTGAGGTTTTAATGTTTCAACAACTTTATGATTGGCCTGTATTGTAGATTCTATACGCTTTACAGCCCATCCTTGTCCGTTCAGTAAAGCGCCGCATGTAAACTTTAAGCCAGATGTTTTTTCAATATACTTTACTAACGTGCTCGGGCTTGCCTTACGGTTCCAGTCTTTTTTTTCAATAAGAACCGCCTCTCCTACATTAAGATTGACAATTGAATTAAAAATTGGCGAACTACGCCCTTTACCTTTAAGTGCGAGGTTGTTAAACTCTTCTTCTTTAAGAATTCTCATAATTTTAGCGCAAAAATGTTGTATATAATGGTTTTAAACGCTGTTTTAGTAAAAAAGGTTACGATACCTTTGTGTTTAAATATCTAGATAGTATTGTATAATTTTTGTTTAACTGTTGTTTAAAGATTCTTTAATGTGCTTTTTCGCAGTATAACTTACTGAAAATAAATGAATTAACAAACATAAAATTATGTTCAAAACCGTGTTTTTGCGGCTAGCCTTATTAACAAAAAAATGTGGTTATAAACAAAATTAATCACTTTTAAGGGTACTTAATGCACGAATAAGGCAAGTGAACAGCCGAAAAATTTAAGCGTTTAAAACGTTCGTAGTGACACCAAAATTTATGGAAAATAAAAAAGTCCGCAGATTACGCGGACTTTTTACATATAAAATGAATTAATTTTTAAAGTTTGGCTTTTATCTCAATCATATCGTAGCCCTCTATAATATCTCCAACTTTAATATCATCAAAATTTTCAATATTTAAACCGCACTCATAACCGGTACTAACTTCTTTTACATCGTCTTTAAAACGCTTTAACGAACCAAGCGAACCTGTGTGAACAACAATGCCCTCGCGTATTACACGTACTTTTGTATTACGCGTAACTTTTCCATCTAACACATAACAACCGGCAATAGTACCAACACGTGTTATATTAAACACATCACGTATCTCAATATTACAAACTATCTTCTCTTCAAATTCAGGCGCTAACATTCCTTCCATGGCAGCTTTGATCTCATTGATGGCATCGTAAATAATAGAGTATAAACGAATATCAATTTCTTCAACTTCAGCCAATTTTCTGGCACTTGTACTCGGCCTTACCTGGAAACCAATGATGATAGCGTTAGATGCGGATGCTAATAAAACATCACTCTCGCTAATAGCTCCAACTGATTTATGAATAATATTTACAGCAACTTTTTCGGTAGATAATTTTAATAACGAATCTGCTAATGCCTCGATAGATCCATCCACATCACCTTTCACAATTACGTTTAATTCTTTAAAATCGCCTATCGCTAAACGACGACCAATTTCATCTAACGTAATATGCTTATGTGTTCTGATTCCTTGCTCACGTTGTAATTGTAAGCGTTTGTTTGCGATCTCACGTGCCTCACGCTCATCACTCATTACGTTAAACTTATCACCAGCTGTTGGCGCACCACTTAAACCTAATACTTTAACAGGATGAGATGGGCCTGCATGATCAACTTTTTGTCCGCGCTCATTAAACATGGCACGTACACGACCACTGTAAGATCCGGCGAGCATAACATCACCAACTTTTAATGTTCCGTTTTGAACTAAAATTGTTGCAACGTAACCGCGGCCTTCTTCCATACTTGCTTCAATAACCGAACCAATTGCATTTCTATCAGGATTTGCTTTAAGATCCATCATATCTGCTTCAAGAATTACTTTTTCTAAGAGCAGATCAATGTTTTTTCCCATTTTAGCGGATACTTCCTGGCACTGGTATTTACCACCCCATTCTTCCACCAAAATATTCATTACCGATAACGCTTCACGTATCTTATCAGGATTAGCTCCCGGCTTATCAATTTTATTTATGGCAAATATCATCGAAACCCCGGCAGCTTGCGCGTGGTTAATGGCTTCTTTTGTTTGTGGCATGATGCTATCGTCTGCAGCAATTACAATAATGGCAATATCTGTTAGCTTGGCACCACGAGCACGCATAGCGGTAAAGGCTTCGTGACCGGGAGTATCCAGGAACGTCATACTTTTCCCGTTTGCCATTGTTACATTGTATGCACCAATATGTTGTGTGATACCTCCGGCCTCACCGGCAACCACGTTGGCCTTACGAATAAAGTCAAGTAAAGATGTTTTACCATGATCTACGTGACCCATAACGGTAACTACCGGTGGGCGCGAGATCAGATCTTCAGGAGCATCTTTTTCATCTTCCTTAATCGTTTCAATATCTTCTGCGCTTGCAAATTCTACTTTATAACCAAACTCTTCGGCAACGATAGAAATTGTTTCTGCATCCAAACGTTGATTGATAGAAACAAATAAACCTAAAGACATACAGGTAGAAATAATTTGTGTTACCTGCGCACCCATCATTTGCGCTAACTGGTTAGCACTTACGAATTCGGCAACTTTTAATATTTTTCTGTCTGCCTCATCAATAACAGCTTTTTCGGCCATTTTCTCACGAACATCGTCACGTTTTTCACGACGGTATTTTGATGTTTTTGATTTAGTTCCTTTGCTGCTTAAGCGGGCAAGTGTTTCTTTAATTTGTGCCTGAATCTCTTCTTCAGTTAATTCGTGGCGGGGTTTGCCCGGTGTATTAACAGGTTTTTTAGCGCGTGGATCTCCATATTTTTCTTTGGCTTTTTCGCGGGCAATGGCAGATTGTTCTTTACCTACTTTTTTAATTTCTTCCTGCGAAAGACCACCTTTACGAATACGTTTACGTTTTTTCTTATCGGCGTTGGGATCAATATTAGATTTTTTAGCGGTTTCTTTAACCACCGGTAATTCAATACTTCTTAAGATCTTAGGGCCTTCAAGTTTTTCGTATTTTGTTTCTAGAAATTCTTCTTTAGGCTCTTCTTTTGTAACTTCAACTTCAGGAACTGTGTTGGTAATTTCAACCGGAGTTTCTATTTCTTCTTTCTTTTTACCTTTAGGTTCAAGTTCTTTTTTAGGCTCTTCTTTTTTAGTTTTTTTATCCGGCTTGGTCTTTAGATTCATTGAGTCTAAATCCAGTTTGCCTAAAACTTTAGGACCATCAGTAGTTACAGGATCTTTTTTTACAAGCTCGGGCTCTTTTGTTATTGGAGCTTCTTTAGTTGGCTCTGTTTTTTCTGTAACAAGCTTATTTTTAAGGCTCAGATCCTTAACGATGATCTCATCAGAATCTTCATCTTCTTTTTGGCGTTTTGTTTTAACGTCAGACAATACGATCGTTTCGCGCTTAACCTTAGTAATGTTTTGCGCCACGTTCTCCGCCTCTTCTCTTGCGGATTTATCGCTCGAAAATTCTTTCAGCAATAGATTGTACTCCCCGTCGCCGATCTTCGCGTTAGGATTACTCTCTATCTGGTGGCCCTTGGAGGCAAGAAATTCAACTATCTTTCCTAAAGACAGGTTAAATTCTTTGGCCACTTTACTTAATCGAAGTGTTTTAGCTCCTTCTGACATATTTTATTTTATCCTTTTTTAATTTTTAATTTCCATCGAAGTTTAAGGTACTTCGGATATTCCTGCGTAAAGCAGGAAACCGTTAGTCTTCAAACTCAGAAGCTAATACATCACGCACACTTTGAATTGTTTCGTCGGCAATTCCTGTACGGCGTGTTAATTCTTCGTTGCTTAATTCTAACACAGATTTTGCAGTATCGCAGCCAATTGCTTTTAATTGCTCAATAATATCTGCTTCAATTTCATCAGAGAATTCTTCCAGGTCAACGTCTTCAGTCTCTACATCTACATCAGTATCGCGGAATACATCAATTTCGTAACCTGTTAATTTACCCGCTAATTTAATATTGAAACCACCTTTACCAATAGCTAAGCTGATTTGATCAGGTTTTAAGAATACCTCTGCGCGTTTTGATTCCTCATCTATTTTAATAGAAGTAATTTTTGCAGGAGATAATGTACGTTGAATTAATAATTGAGCGTTGTTAGTGAAGTTGATCACGTCAATATTTTCATTTTTTAATTCGCGAACGATACCGTGTATACGAGAACCTTTCATACCAACACAAGCTCCAACCGGATCTATTCTGTCGTCATAAGATTCTACAGCAACTTTAGCGCGCTCACCCGGTTCACGAACGATCTTTTTAATGGTAATTAAACCATCAAAAATTTCGGGAACTTCATTCTCAAATAAACGCTCTAAGAAAACCGGCGATGTTCTTGAAACAACAATTGAAGGGGTTCCGTTTTTAAGATCAACTTTAGAAACCACTGCTTTTACTGTATCTCCCTTTTTGAAGAAATCCGAAGGAATTTGTTCTGTTTTTGGTAATAGAAGCTCATTGCCTTCATCATCCATTAACATAATTTCTTTTTTCCAAACCTGGTAAACTTCGGCAGTAATAATATCGCCAACTTTTTCTTTATACTTATTATAAATTTCGCTTTTCTCAAGCTCAAGAATTTTTTGAACCAGGTTTTGACGCACTGATAATACAGCGCGGCGGCCAAAATCTTCTAATTTTACTTTTTCAGAAAGATCTTCCCCAATTTCAAAATCCGGCTCAATTTTTTGAGCGGCCGAAAAGCTGATGTGTTTATTCTCATCATAATCAAAAGAATCTTCCGCAAATTCATCATCCACAATTTTGCGGTTTTTATATATCTCTACGTCGCCTTTATCAGGGTTAACGATGATGTCAAAATTTTTGTCGCTTCCGTATCTCTTTATCAGCATACTTCTAAAAACATCTTCAATGATCGTCATTAATGTTGCACGATCGATGTTCTTATTGTCTTTAAATTCTGAAAACGATTCAATTAGGTTAACGCTTTCCATAGTTTTTGTTTTTTAAAATTTGAGTTTAACTTTTGATTCTTTTATTTGATTGTATTTTATTTTTTGTTGTTTTGTAACTGTAATTTTTCCTTTTCCAATTGGTTTATCTTCTCTTACGATATTCTCTAACACTAACTCGTCTTCATTAAATTCAACCAGGCAGCCCTCTGTTTTTGTTCCGTCTTCTAATTTAATTTCAAACTCACGGCCAATATGTTTTTTATACTGTCTTGGCATTATAAGCGGAGTAGTTGCTCCGTGCGAGCTTACGTCTAATGCAAATTGGGCGTTTTGTTCATCTAAGCTTTTTTCTATGTGGCGGCTAAGTGCTACACAATCTTTAATGGTTACACCGTCATCGCCATCTAAGAAAACAGTTATTTGGTTATCAGAACTAATTCTTAAACCAGTAACAAAAATAGGCCCGTTGCCTAAATGCTGTGCTATCAGCGCCGAAATATGTTCTTTTGTTATCAATTTTTTAACAATAAAAGAGGGGACTGCTGTCCCCTCTCATTCTCTTAGTTATTTTTTCGGATACAAATATACGCATATATTTCTTAATAAAAAAACAAAAAAACAGTTAAATAGGCGCACATTTTGCCAACTAATGGGTGTCGGGATACGTTTATATAAGTAGAAACGAGCTATTAACGATAATAACTTTTAAAACCGAACCATATGAAAACAACTAAAATTAAAGCATTCATAATCCTGGTAGGATTAGTGCTAGTGAACATCCAATCTATAAGCGCAGGTGTAATTGACGACGTTAAAAAAACTGCAGGTAACGAACTTTCTAATTTTAATATGCAGGGCATATTGTTAATTGGCGGTATAGTTGGGGCAGGTTTACTGATCTACATTATCTCTAATTATTTAACTAAAGAGAAAGATGAGCAACCTTTGGGGCAAAACCACCATATAGGGAAACGTAATCACCAAAGATACCACAATCGTCATATCATTAAAAAAACGTCTTAAAAGGCGTTATTGTTTATGTCTAATTTTCAACTAGTTAAGCCGTTTTTAACGTTAGTTGCTAATAAATTATGAAAAAAACAGGCTTATTTTTGACTTTAAATTTTGTTTTAGCTGCGATATAATTATTTTTGTGCCAAATTTAAAAAGAATTATAATGTCAGACATTGCAAACAAAGTAAAATCAATCATCGTTGATAAATTAGGCGTTGATGAAAAAGAAGTAACTCCAACAGCTAGCTTTACTAATGATTTAGGAGCAGACTCTTTGGATACTGTGGAATTGATCATGGAATTTGAAAAAGAATTTAACATCGCAATTCCAGATGAACAAGCTGAAAAGATCGGTACAGTAGGTGATGCAATTGCTTACATTGAAGCAAACGCAAAAAACTAATTTTATTTTATGCAATTAAAACGTGTAGTTGTTACCGGCCTTGGCGCAATAACGCCATTGGGCAATAATGTTAATGATTATTGGAATAACCTGATAAATGGTGTTAGCGGGGCTGCGCCTATTACACGTTTTGATGCATCAAAATTTAAAACACGTTTTGCCTGTGAGGTAAAAGGCTTTAATCCTGAAGATTATTTTGATAAAAAAGAAGCCCGCAAACTTGATGCTTATTCATGGTACGGCATTGCCGCCAGTGTTCAGGCATTTGAAGATAGCGGCCTGGGCGCAGAAGGAATTGATAAAAATGAAGTGGGTGTTATTTGGGGCAGCGGTATTGGTGGTTTAGATACTTTTCAAGCCGAAACTTTCGCTTTCGCAAAAGGCGATGGTACTCCTCGTTTTAACCCTTTCTTTATTCCAAAAATGATCGCTGATATTTGCAGCGGCCATATTTCTATTCGTTTTGGTTTACGCGGACCAAATTTTACAACAGTTTCTGCCTGTGCATCGTCTACAAATGCTTTAATTGATGCCTTTAACTACATTCGTTTAGGTAAAGCCAACGCTATTATCAGTGGCGGAAGCGAAGCGGCTATTAATGAGAGTGGTATTGGCGGTTTTAATGCTTGCCAGGCAATGAGCCAGCGCAACGATGATCCCGCAGGCGCATCACGCCCTTACGACAAAGAAAGAGATGGATTTGTTTTAGGAGAAGGTGGCGGAGCTATTGTTCTTGAAGAATTAGAACATGCTTTAGCGCGCGGAGCTAAAATTTATGCAGAAATTATTGGTGGCGGTATGAGTGCAGATGCACACCATATTACTGCTCCACATCCTGAAGGCTTAGGGGCAACGCTTGTAATGGCACGCGCTTTAAAAGACGCAGGAATTGATGCAAAAGAAATTGATTACATTAATACACACGGCACAAGTACACCGCTTGGCGATACTGCCGAATTAAAAGCTATCGTAAATATTTTTGGCGAACACGCATACAATTTAAATATCAGCTCAACCAAAAGTATGACAGGCCACTTACTAGGCGCCGCGGGTGCTATAGAAGGCATTGCTACTATTTTAGCTGTTAAAAATGATATTATCCCTCCAACAATAAATCACACAACAACCGATCCGGAAGTTGATCCTAAATTAAATCTTACGTTCAACAAAATGCAAAAACGCGTAGTAAATGCGGCAATTAGCAATACGTTTGGTTTTGGTGGACATAACGCAGCTGTTGTGATCAAAAAATTTAAACAATAAGGCTTTGGCGTTAAAAAAATTATTATCGCAATTTAATTTTAAAAAAACCAAAAGCGATAAGGATTTTAAAAGCTGGATAAAGACCACAACCGGTTTTGCTCCAAAAAATATAGCTATCTATCAACAGGCATTCCTGCATAGCAGCGCCGCCGCAAAACGCAACAATACACCCATTAGCAACGAACGTTTAGAGTTTTTAGGCGATGCCGTTTTAGGAGCAATTATAGCCGAACATCTATTTAAAATTTATCCTTATAAAGATGAGGGCTTTTTAACGCAGTTAAGAAGCAAGATCGTGAATGGGCAAAATTTAAAAGAGCTCTCAATAAAATTTGGATTTAATGTGCAGCTAAAAGCTAATTTAACCAAAGAGGAAAAAGTAAAATCGAGCGCTTATGGCGATGCCTTTGAAGCCTTTATTGGCGCGGTTTACCTTGATCTTGGTTACGAGAAGACAAAAAAATTTGTGGCATCAAAGATTATTAAATTTCATGTAGACATTTCGGAATTGGTAAATACAGATACTGATTTTAAAAGCCAGCTTCAGATCTATTGTCAAAAAAATAAATTAACATTAGAGTATAAATTGGTAAGCGAAGAAAAGCAAGGTGCCAATAAAATTTATACTATACAGGTTTTTATAAATGAAAAACCGTACACAACATTTGAAAACTTTAGCAAGCGCGTTGCCGAACAAAAGGCCGCACAGCTTACCTTAGAGGAACTGCAAAAAGAAATTGGCTAAGTACGTTTTAAATACCAGCGACGATGATTTTGACTTTGTGCTCATTGGACTGGTTTGCCTCGAAAATCAATATCACATTGTTAATGCCGTTAATGATGTTCTAAAAATAAACTTAACCCTTATCGATTTCTTGCCTTTTAATTTAAAGGATGGCAAGCTGTTTAAATTCTCACTATATCATTTTTTGGATGAGGAGTTAGGAATAGATTATAATCTTATACCCAACACAAGTAATTTTGATGAGCCTGAAGGCAACGGAAATAACGCTAACGACCTTTTTGGGGCCGTTGATGTAGATGAAAGCGTAAAACTGATAAAAGAGCTTCCAAAAACAGATTATTTTGTTTTGCTAAAGGGAGAAGATCTGCACAATTATCAGTTTAAGATCATTGATAAGTTAAAAACCATTCCTGAAATGATACAGGTGCAATCTATCGAAGCAAAAGAACTGGGCAGCAAACGGAACCTTATTTTTTAATTATTCCGAAACTAGCTCTCTTCTCTGAGGGAGAACGGCTGGAGATGAGGATTAATGTAACCACATACATATGTCAAATTTCTATCTATCTTTACATTATGGACGATCTGCATAAGCATATTTCTAAATTGCGCGAAGATTTTACAAGCGGAACTTTAAGTGAAGCGGATGTAAAGCAAGACCCGGCTTTGCAATTTGAAGTATGGCTGCAACAAGCTGTTGATTCAAAGATTCACGAAGTACAGGCCATGCATTTAAGCTCTGTTTCTTCAGAAAACAAACCCTCGTCACGCATTGTTTACTTGCGGGAGTTCGAAAAAAATACTTTTTCTTTTTACACTAATTATAATTCCAAAAAATCACTCGAGCTTTTAAACAATCCAAACACAGCTATTACTTTTTTTTGGCCCGAACTGGAAAGACAAATTCGTATTGAAGGTACCGTTGAAAAAGCAAGTGCAGCGCAAAGCGATGCGTATTACAATCAACGTCCTTACGAATCAAAGATCGGTGCCTGGGCTAGTGAGCAAAGTCATTTACTTTCTTCACGCGAAGAATTAGAGCAAAAAGTAGAACAATTAAAAAAACAATATACCCCTGAAACTATTGCTCGTCCTGACTTTTGGGGCGGTTTTGTTTTAAAGGCAAAGTATTACGAATTCTGGCAAGGCCGTAAAAGCCGCTTGCATGATCGCATTTGTTACACTTTAAAAAATAATACCTGGAAGATTTCCAGGCTTGCACCTTAATATAATTATGACAAAACAAGAAAAAATAAAAAATTTTGATGCCAATGGTATTGGTCAGTTAAACGATGGTATGTTTGGCTTGCCTTTTACATTAGATGAATGTGAAACCGTTTTAATTCCTGTGCCATGGGAAGTTACCGTAAGCTATGGCGGCGGCACTGCCAATGGCCCTGAAGCAATTTTAAATGCAAGTTACCAGGTTGATCTTTATGATCCCATTGTAAAAGATGCGTGGCATAGAGGTATTGGCATGGATGAAATTAGTGCCGAGGTTCAGGAAAAAAGCTTAGCGCTTCGTGAGAAAGCAGAAAAATATATTAACGCTTTGGCAGAAGGTGCGAGCGAAAATAATGAAGATCTCAAAAAAGTTTCTGCAGAAATTAAGAACGAATGTTTGTGGTTAAATGACTGGGTAAAGAATCGCGTATTACATTTTTTAAATAAAAATAAATACGTTGGCTTAATTGGCGGCGATCACTCCACACCCTTAGGCATGATGCAGGCTTTGGCCACCAGGTTTGATAATTTTTGTGTGCTGCAAATTGATGCGCATGCTGATCTTAGAAATGCATACGAAGGTTTTGAATTCTCACACGCATCTATCATGTATAATGCTTTAAAAATTAAGCAAGTTGAAAAATTAGTGCAGGTTGGCATTCGCGATTATTGCGAAGAAGAATTAAATTTAATTAATAACAGCAATGGGCGCGTAAAAACCTTTTTTGATCGCGATATTAAATACGCGCAATACAATGGCGATAGCTGGAACAGGATTTGTGACCGAATTATAAATGAACTACCACAAAATATTTATTTAAGCTTTGATATTGACGGGTTAGACCCAAAACTATGTCCGCATACCGGAACGCCCGTAGCCGGAGGGTTTGAGGCAGAACAAATTCTGTTTTTATTAGAAAAAGTGGTTAAGAGCGGCCGTAAAATTATTGCATTTGATATTAACGAAGTTACCCCCGGTCCAGAAGGTGATGAATGGGATGCAAATGTAGCAGCGCGTTTATTGTACCGTATTGCAAATATGGCAAAAATGAGTGTAAACAATTAATGCGCATTTCAAAGGTTATATATTTATTTATTTTAATTGGAATGAGTTCTTTTATGTTTTCAAAAAAACCGAAAGAAGGCACTTATCGCGCTGTATTGATTTTAAACGAAAAGGATAACATTGAACTGCCGTTTAATTTTGATGTAAAATACAAAGGCAAAAAGCCAGGTATTATTATTAAAAATGCCGATGAGCGTATTACGGTTGATGAAATAACTATTAAAGGAGATTCGGTTAATTTTAAAATGCCCGTTTTTGATACGGAGTTCAGAACGGTTTTTGTTGGCGATAATTTAGAAGGTGTTTGGATTAACCATTATAAAACAACTGGTAACATTATTAAATTTAAAGCAACTTTTGACGATACAAATCGTTTTGGTTTTATGCCCGGAAAAGCTAATCCGTATTTTGAAGGCAGGTGGGAGACAACTTTTTCTCCGGGCACAAAAGACAGTTCAAAAGCTATTGGCGTATTTCACCACATCGAACAAACCGATTACCTAACAGGTACTTTTTTAACAGAAACAGGCGACTACCGTTATTTAGAGGGAATGAAACATGGTAGAAAAATTTATCTTTCGTGTTTTGATGGCGGCCATGCATTTTTATTTATTGCAGAGTACAAAGATCAAATAATGACGGGAATTTTTTATTCAGGAGCAACCTGGGCCGAACCCTGGATAGCAAAGCTAAACCCGGATTTTAAATTAAAGGATGCAGAAGAAATTACGTTCTTAAAAAATAAAGATGAGAAAATAAATTTTTCATTTCCAGGCCTTGATAAAAAAGCAGTTTCGTTGAACGATAAAAAGTTTTCGAACAAGCCAGTAATTATACAAGTGATGGGTAGCTGGTGCCCCAATTGTATGGACGAGAGCGCTTATCTGGCGCAGGTTTATAAACAATACAAAAACGAGGGGCTTGAAATTATTGCTCTGGCATTTGAAAAAACATCTGATCTTGAAAAAGCAAAAAATAATTTGCTGAGGTTGAAAAAGAAATTTGGTATGGAGTATGATATTTTAATTACACAGCAAACCGGTAAAGAAAAAGCAAGTGAAGTTTTATCGGCACTAAATAAAATTACGGCTTTTCCTACAACACTGTTTTTAAATAAGCAACACCAGGTTGTAAAAATTCATACCGGCTTTAGCGGCCCTGCAACAGGCGCGGAGTATGAGGTGTTTAAACAACGCACAGAAAACTTAATTAAACAATTGATAAAAGAATAGTTTTGGCGCTTCGACAAACTCAGCGACCGCTAGCTTAAAAATGAAAATATGTTTACAGGAATTACAGAAACATTGGCCAAAGTAGAAAAGATTGAAAAAGAAAACACGAATGTGCATTTTACTTTTACTTCTGATATAACTGGCGAATTAAAAATAGATCAAAGCGTTGCACACAACGGTGTTTGTTTAACGGTTGTAAAAATTGATGGAAATAATTATACGGTAACTGCTATTGATGAAACTCTAAAGCGTACTAATTTGGGGGAGCTAAAAACAGGCGATCTTGTAAATTTAGAGCGTTGTATGCCTGCTAATGGGCGTTTCGACGGACACATTGTACAGGGTCATGTAGATGCTACCGCAAAGTGTGTTGAAGTAAAAGATCTTAACGGTAGTTGGGAATTTGTTTTTGAACATGAAAAACATAAAAATAATATTACTGTAGAAAAAGGAAGTATTACCATTAATGGTGTGAGCTTAACTGTTGTAAAAAGTACCGATACAAGTTTTTCAGTTCATATTATTCCATATACGTTTGAGCACACGAATTTTAAAAATATAAAAACCGCAAGTTCTGTAAATTTAGAATTTGATGTTGTCGGAAAATACGTTGCTAAAATTCTAAATAGATAAATTATGAAAAAAATCATTTTTGCTTCAACAGTAGTTTTTCTTTTTTTGCCCTCATGCATTACATCACATAACGGCACAGTTAGCAGTGGACCGTTAATTCACCCAAGCGATAAATACCTTGATATTTCGAGTGGTTTTGCTTCTTCCGTTTTTGTATTGGGTATAGGAAATGGCAGTAAACAACAGCTGGTTAACGATGCTAAAAAAAACCTATACACAAAACGTCCTTTACAGAAGGGGGAATACTATTCTAATTTTACTACTGATATTAATAAAAAATGGATGTTTTTTATTGTGCAAAAAATAGCTGTAAGTGTTAGTGCCGACATTTTAGCGACAGGCGATACATCTTCATATGGCTTCGGGAGTGCTTTCAGTAAAAAGATAACACCCTTTGTTCCCGCTAAGAATAAAGGGGTTGTGAGTCCCGATTTTAACGGTAACGTTATCATAAACGGCGACAGTGTTTATTATTCTTACAACGCTAAGAACTATAATTTATATGTTGTTTCTTCGCTCGATAATGAATCAGCAGTTTTATTGTCCTCCGACCCTGCTTATAAAAGCATTTTGGTTTCTGTAAAACAGAATTATTTTTTCATTAAAAAGAATTTGGGAAATAGTATTAAGATCAACGATAAAGCAACAATTGCTGTGTTAGATTCGGATGCAAAGAGATTTATAGATGAAGAAGGACTGGTAATGGGTTATGCCGGTAACAATGCACTTATAAAAACCAAAAGTGGTTTTCATGTTGTGCCTACCGATAAACTAAAGAAGTAAGTTTAACCTCGTCTTCTTTCTAAAAGAATCATCATCATTAAGCCAAGAACGATACGCTCTTCTTCGCCCGCTTTAAAATCAGCTAATTGTGTTACACTAAATTGTCTTCCAAAAAACGAAGACTCTTTTTTAATGCGCACCAATTGCGTACCATCCAGGCGTGAAACGATGTATGAGGGATGAAAAAGATAACCTGTAAAAATCCCTAAAACAGGAATTTCGCTAAGCAGAGCATCACCAACTTTAACCCATGGTTTTTCCTCACGCACAACCATATCCTGTTGTTGGTTTTTATCAAAGATCTCGTAATGCGCTTTCCAGATAGACGCCCAGCCTTTGCGAGCTATTTTTCCGATTTCAAGACCGGAAGAAGCATTTGTAAAATTATAAGCAGCAGAAAAATCTATCCATTTGTTTGCTTTAATGGAGTATAAGGTTTCTGCTTTTGACTCATTACTAAAAACAACTATCTCATCAATTAGCTTCAACATTTTTTGTCTAACATAAGCGATCGTATTTCCGCTGGCGTCTTTGGCCACAAAATCATTTGAAAGCGTTGAAATTTTAAAACTGAAGTTTAATGGAAATTGACTTTTTTGCATAAGGTGATATTTTGAATGAAGTATAAATATACAATTATTTTAACAAAAAAATCACTGCCACCTTATCCCTGCAATTGGGTAAATAAAAACCGAGCAAACCTTTTCAACGCCCAATATACCGGGCTTCCAGCCCTGCATAAGCAAAAATTCTGTTTTTAACTGTGTTTTGCAATAGTCAGAAAGTTCGGGCTTTACTATTTCAACAGTATTTACTTTTCCGACAGCATCAATTGTAAGCTTAATGGTCATGCTATGCACAACATCCAGCTTTTGTTTAATACAATCACCCAAAATTGGAATTATTTTTTCCTGAAAATAAGCATGAAGATCTTTTTTGCCGTTTTTATAGCGCGCTAATGTATCGGGTGTATCGTATATTTTTTCGCAAACGTTTTTTTGAGCAATACAAATTGTATTCAGTAAAATGAAAAATAATATGATGTTTGAGTATTTCATTATTCTGCGGTACGTAATAAAAGATCGCCCCTGTTGTTTTTTAATAAGATCATATTAAAGAATTTTAATTCGTTATCTTTTAAGATTGCAACTACATCATCTAGCTGCATTCTTACTTTTATTTTTTCGAATTCGTGCGCGCCAATACCGTAGCGGCTTGCCAGCTCCTCAAAATATTTGTTAGATCGTGATACAGAAGCCTGCATATTTTCAACATCTTTTGAGAGCAGGATAAGTGTATTTACAATACTATCCACCTGGTTTGGATTTACTTTTAAAGTATTGGTTTGTATGGTATCGGTATTGAGTAACTTTATGCGGCTGCCAATTTCTTTTTCAAATGAGGCATTCATTTTTCTTTTACTCTTGTGATCATCATTTTCAGAGCAAGAAATAAATAGCAGCAAAGCAAAGAGTATGTAAAGCACTTTCATAATTATAATAAAGATAAAAAAGAAACACTAAAGCTACACATCCAGTTTTTTCTTTATTTCTTCGGTAATTTTTAATACTGCGGGGCAAACCAGCGTATTTCTATAAGTAAGTGTTAAGATCTGCTGCATTTTTTTGCGGTTGGTGTGCGGATATTCCCGGCAGGCAGTTGGCCTGTCTTCATAAATAGAGCAATAATTTTCTCGATCCAAAAAAGGGCAGGGAGCTTGTTTCAAAACAAAATCACCTTCTTCATCCATTTCAAGATATTTTTGAAGAAAATCGCCAGGCTTTAATTTAAGCGCTTTTGCGGCACGTTCAATATCCCGCTGGTAAAATATTGGCGAAGTGGTTTTGCAGCAGTTAGCGCAGCTTAAACAGTCGGTTTTTGCAAACACCTCGTTGTGCGTGGCGTGAAAAAGTGCATCCAGGTTTTTTGGTGTGCGATTGGCAAGGCGTTTAAAGAAAGTTTGATTTTCTTTTTTAAGGGCCTGGGCTTTTTTATTAAATTCTGTAAGATCCATTAAAATAAAAAAGCTGCCGTTGCGGGCAGCTTTAGTAATTTTTTATTCAGCTTTTTTAGCGGCTTTTTTTGGCGCTGCTTTTTTTGCTGCCTTTTTTGGTGCTGCTTTAGCTGTAGCTTTTTTAGCAGATTTTTTCTTTTTTTGACGAGTTACGCCAGATGATCCGATATGTATTTTACCACGTTTAGATCTTTTATCGCCTTTTCCCATAGTTATATTATTTTGTTTATGTGTGTAAAAGTAAAAAATTATCTT
>CALRPF020000026.1:0-77163 GCA_943369995.1 Chitinophaga pinensis | reverse complement strand
AATGTACAACCGTTTACATCTTTTACCTGTATAATATGAGGGCCAAAAGCCAAATTGTTTGTTACCGAACCAGTACCAACTCCATTTAAACTAAACGTATAGGCCGGGGTACCACCTGTTACACCAGTTATTCCCAATACACCCGTATTGCCAACACAAGCAGTTGGCAATGTGGTAAACGTTATTGCTGTGGGAGGGGGTGTATTAACCAATGTAACAGTTTTTGTAAAAACACAGTTGTTAACGTCTTTTACTGTTATTACATAATTACCTGCTGGTAAATTGATAAGTGGCGGTGCGGCAGAGAACGGGCCGTTATTAACACTATATGTAAATGGGCCGGTACCGCCGGTTACTGTGCCTAGTGCAATTGCGCCATTAGAGTTACCGCAAGCTGGGTTAGTAAAAGTAGTTGCTAAATTAGTAACACCAGGTGTATTGGTAATATTCGTAACTGAAGATGTGATGCAACCAAAATTATTTGTAAAGGCAACGGTATAAGCGCCACTTGGTAAGCCAGTAGGGGTTTGTGTTACAATAGCATTTCCGTTTAATGAAAAACTCACAACCGTTTGTCCTGCAGGCGTGGTATTATTTATAGTAATGCTCCCATTACTTCCACCACATATAGCAGGATTAGGAATAAGTGTTAAACTCGGATGCGGATTGACAGTTAATACAGATGTGGTATTAGCCGTACAGCCGGATAAGGTAACCGAATGAAAAACAGTATATGTACCAGGGGCGCTAAAACTGGCCGGCCCAAAATTTATAAATGTGCTTGATGCAGGGGCGTTGGCCGTAGGCGTAAACGTCCAGTTATGCGCGCCAGTAGCTGTTGCAGAGTTAAAACTATAACTGTTTCCGTTTAAACACTGGACGGGTGAAGGCGCAGTAAAGGCAGGGTTAGGGCCGGCAGCAACAGTTATGTTTGAGGTTACTGTATGTGAACAGGGGCCATTGGAGACGACATGGGTTATTGCATAAGTTCCGGCATTGGCAAATGTCATAGTAGGATTGGCAATGTTGGGGGACGTTATGGTGACCCCTGCGGCTGGCAAAGCAGACCATGTGTGTGTTACACCCGCAGAACCAGTATGCGTAAAGTTAATTGGTACATTTGTACAACCATTAGCGCCAGTATAAGCTGCAGAAGGCGGTGTACCAACCAAAACCGAAACAGTTTGAGTGATAGGTGTTTGACAAGGTGCATTTACGGTAACTTGGTAAAACGTATTAACCGCTGGGCTTACCACAATAGATTGTGTTGTAAAGTTGCCCGGTGTCCACAAATAAGTAGTATTCCCGCAAGAAGAAGTCGTAATGTTGGTTATGGATAAGGTAGCTGAGTTTGGTGCACAGTAGTTAGGCGGAACCGCTACCAAACTAAAATTAAGAGCACTAAAAGACCCAGGGCAGACAAACGAAGTCACCGCAGACCAGGGGCCAGCGGGTGGCACAGCGGTACTGCCGCCTAACCACTCTCTGGATCTTAAAAAATAAGTCTGACCCGGACATAGCGCAGTAAAGGGTATAAATACCGGTGTATAGGGTTCAACTACACATTGGTCCGGCCAAAAATTTCCAATAGTATAATTAGGCACGTTCAATAATCCAAAATACCAGGGATGTGCATTGTACGTAGTGCCTGGCCCCGCCCAGTTATCAATTGTATTTTGAACGGCAGGAGAAGGTAACCCTGTTAAGCCGGCCGCTGTACAGGCAATCTCCACCTGCATCCAGTAAGGCCCACAACCGCAGGTAGCTCCATTAGAGCTACCGTTAACAGTAACGCCCGTAGCGCCAACTACAACGTTATAATTCATTAGCGCTAAACCATGACAAGCTTTTGCTTTGTAGCCAATAAACGCTACAAAAAATAAGGCCATTAACAATTGTAATTTTTTATTCATAAAACTTAATTTAATAATTATGGCTATCGTAAATTAAAAAACCAGCATAACGAGCGCAGGGTGTTCGCTTAATTAACTGCAGAAAAATTTACACAACACATTCAATTTGTTAAATTTAATAACATATCCGATTCAATGGAAATTGTTCACTCATTTAAATCAGGCCTTCACTAAATAACAGCAAAGAACAATTTGTTGAAAACCTGTTGATTAACCGTTAACAAGAATCCGGCTCATTCGTCTAAAAGCCTTTAGGGATGAGCAATTTGATTAAAAGTTAATTAAAACTTTAAGCTTCTTTTATTAACAATTTAACTAAATATTTAGATTTATGAGTGTTTTTTTGCCGCATTACTAAGTTTAAAAACCTAACATTTAATAATTAAAATAAAGCAAAATAAAGCAGGTGCTTTGTCAAACTTAGCAAGAAAATATTTCGGTATATTTGCTAAAAATTAATACTATGTTATCAGCTAAAGTAAGTGCAGCCTTAAATAAACAGATAGAAATGGAAGGCTCTTCTTCCCAATATTATCTTGCAATGGCCAGTTGGGCAGAAACACAGGGCTTGAATGGAGTTTCGGCTTTTTTATATACACATACAGATGAGGAACGTATGCATATGTTAAAGCTGTTAAAATTTGTAAATGA
This sequence comes from Chitinophaga pinensis, assembly GCA_943369995.1. Lineage (GTDB taxonomy): Bacteria > Bacteroidota > Bacteroidia > B-17B0 > Aurantibacillaceae > Aurantibacillus. The sequence goes on along the minus strand of CALRPF020000026.1, from coordinate 74,599 downwards.
GCGCGGGGGCCACGGAATTGTTCCTGCATTAAAACAACCTCCTGTTACTTTTAAATCTGTAAAATCTGTATTTGAAGAAATTCTTAAACACGAAATGAAAGTTACTGCCGAGATTAATAATCTTGTGGAAATTACTCTTAAAGAAAAAGATTATACTACTCACAACTTTTTACAATGGTATGTGAGCGAGCAAATTGAAGAAGAAGCTTTAGCAAGACAGATCGTTGATAAACTAAAATTAATTGGTGATGATAAAAGTGGTTTATACTTTTTTGATCGTGATCTGGAAGCAATGGCGAAAATAGAAGCCTCAAAACCTTCGGCCGAAAAATAATCTACTTTGTAACGAAAACAAAAACGTCTTCGTTATCTTTTTTCATTAAATATTTTTCTCGCGCAAACGTTTCTAAACTCTTTGTATTAGTTTGCAATTCGCTTAAATTGCTTCTGTTATTTTCAATTTCGGCGATGTAATATTCTTTTTCTTTTTGCAATTTATTGCGCTTACTTATAAGATCAAATTGCGTAAAAACATCGTTCTTATCAAAAAACAATAGCCAAACAACAATTCCAATTATCGTTAAAAAGTATTTATTTCGGATGATCTTAATTAAAAACATATTACATTAGTATTATAAAGATAGATAAGAAAAACGCCCGCTTTTAAAATGAAAAAAAAGATTATTAATACCTGCCTGTTAGTTATTTTAGTTTCGTTGTTTTCGTTTGGCCCTAGCGTTGATGACGGCTTTAAAACCGCGCAGCTTAGCAACAAAAGAGTTAGAACAGCTTATGATAAAAAATGGGTGAGTTTACAGGCGCAGCTTGAAGAAAAGAAAATTAACAAAGATAATTTTGACCTGTACTTCAGGATCTTTAAGCTCGAGAAACAATTTGAACTTTGGGTAAAAAATAAAAGCGACCAAAAATATACTTTACTAAAAACAATCCCCATTTGTGCTTCAAGCGGTGACCTTGGCCCAAAAAGAAAACAAGGCGATTACCAGGTACCTGAAGGCTTTTACGAGATAGCAACTTTTAATCCGAACAGCAGTTATCATTTAGCGATGAAAATAAATTATCCCAACGCAAGTGATCGTATTAAAAAATCCGCCACCGATCCGGGTGGCGATATTATGATACATGGCAATTGCGTAACCATTGGCTGCATACCTTTAGAGAACGATCCTGTGGAGGAGGTTTATGTTTTAGCAACCGAAACAAAAAATAAAAAAAACACCACGCAAATGGCAATTTATCCTTGTCGTTTTAACGAGAAAAACAATCTAATGCTGTCGAAAAACTACGACGCCGAAAAAAATAAATTCTGGGAAACTTTAAAAAAACCTTATGCTTACTTTGAAATCAATAATAAAATACCAAAAGTGAGTGTTTCTAAAACCGGTGATTATACTTTTAATGAATAACTAATGGCTTACTTTTCGTTTAAAAATATGTCCATTTCCGTCATACTGGCAACCGTTATGGTTTCTTGTTCTGCTAAAGATGATGAAACAAACATTCCTACAAATATTTTAAATGAAGAAAAATTTACCAAAGTAATTGTTGATTTTGCTTTGGCAGAAAGCACAAGTAACATAAACGTAAAAAATTTACCAGCCGATAAAATGGATTCTGCCTATGCTTTTAGCCCACTAATTGATAATAATGTTTCTAAAAGCCAATACGACTCAACTGTTACGTTCTATTCAAAACATCCGGCCCTGTACAAAAAAATTTACGAAAATGTTTTGGCTGAGTTAAGCAAAATGCAAATAAAAAAAGACAGCGTTAAAGTTGATCCGGCTTCAAAATAACAAATTTTTCTACCTTACTATTATTTAAATAAAGTACAAGATCGCTGCAGTTTTCGGCTTGGTAAGACATTGGCACGGCATCAAAATTCGCATTATGGTAAACAAGCTTTTTAGTCATACTTCCCAAATTGTCTATCGAGTACATTACCAAATTTGAGCGCCATAGATTTGTTTCTTTTCTAAAACGATGGTAATTAAAATCACCTTTTTCGTTATTAAAATTAGCCGGCGATTCCAAAACAATTACATGCAATTTATCTTTATAAATAAAGGGCATTGCTTTGCCAATATTTTTAAACCGCGTGCGGCCTTTAAAAGAATATACTTTACGGGGTATTATTCTTTGATTTAAAATTTTATCATTTTGCAGATCGTTTTGCCAAACTAAGAGCTCTTTATAATAATAATCCTCTACTCTTTCTGTAAGCTGATAATCATTAGTATTGGAAGCTAAACATGCAAATGTATTGTATTCTTTATCGGACGCTTCTTTGTAATCTGTACCATCATAAAAGGTTAAGTTTTCCTTTATGGCACTATCTAATGGTGTTACAGAAAGTTTTGTACTTTGTGAAAGATCAGATTTGAATTTTTCATTTAAAAAATAAGTTCTTATATCCCCATCCGGGTGTTTTGAAGAAAAATGCATTATAAGAGTAACCTCATCACTTAAAGGAATTAAACGAATACTGTTTATTCCGTTAAAGTTATTTACAAAGGGCTTGGTTCTATTTGGGGAAACTGTTTTGTTAAAAATACTTACTACTGTTAACGAGTCGTAAAAAAATACAGGAATTTGTATCTGGGCATGATTTACATATTTCCGTTTATATGAAACGATGTGTGCTTTTACCAAAACAAAAAACAGATCGTTTGTATCATTAACTTCAAAGGCGGTAGAATAGCCAGTTGCTGCGTTTTCAAAAGGTAATTTTTTTGTAAGAACAATACTCTTTTTTTTTATATCAAATAACAAAACCGTTTTTTTAATTAAAAAACTACCATAGGTTTGCGCCGCAATAATTAAGATGTTGTTATTATAGGTTCGTTTATATTCGAAATTTACATCTGTTACACCTTTTTCTTTTTCGAGTGTTGCTAATTCAATAAAGCCGGATGATCTGCCAACTGTATCAATAATTTTCAGGTACATTATCTTTTTTGAATTCAATACTTTTTCAAATAAGAAATAAACATTATGCCTGTGTTCAAAAAAAAGATAATCAAGATTCTCGTAATTAAACCAGTCTGCATTAACACTATCTAGCTTAAGTGGTGTAAAAGCAACGATTTCTGCCGAAGGTTTTGCGCGCCGCTCGAGTGTGATATCATGTGCTGCTTTATTATAGCGCAATAAAAAAAAGTAATTTGAATGATTGTTAATTATAGCTATTGGCACGTTTTTCTTACGCGCCTCAAAATCTCTGCTATAAACAGGTTGTGAAAAAAAAGAAGAACAATAAAAAATTAAAAAAGCAACTATTGCTATTCTAAGCATTTTATTCTACGGTAACACTTTTTGCCAGGTTTCTTGGTTGATCTACATTACAACCACGCATAACGGCAATATGATACGATAATAATTGCAAAGGAATTACCGAAATAAGTGGCACTAAAAATTCGTCTGTTTCAGGTATCTCAATGCAATAATCTGCAACACCTTTAACTTCGGTATCACCTGAGGTAACAACGGCAATAATTTTTCCTTTACGGGCTTTTACTTCTTGAATGTTGCTTACAACTTTTTCGTAATTAGCGCCTTTGGTTGCAATTACAAACACCGGCATTTCTTCATCTATCAAGGCTATTGGGCCGTGTTTCATTTCTGCGGCCGGGTAACCTTCTGCATGAATGTATGAGATCTCTTTTAATTTTAATGCGCCTTCTAATGCCACAGGAAAGGAAACGCCTCTTCCTAAATATAAAGCGTTGCTTGTATCCTTATGCATAAATGCTATCTCGCGCAGTTTATCGTTTAATTTTAATACTTCTTCTATTTTTGACGGAATTGCTTCCATCTCATAGCATAACTGGCGGTAACGGCTTTCGGATAACGTGCCGCGTACTTTTGCCATATGTAAGGCCATAAGCGTTAGTACGGTAACCTGCGCCGTGAAAGCTTTTGTGGATGCAACACCAATTTCAGGTCCCGCGTGTGTATAACAGCCCCCATGTGTTGCGCGCGCAATAGATGAACCTACCACGTTACAAACGCCTAATACGGTTGCGCCTTTTGATTTTGCCAATTCAATGGCCGCTAATGTATCTGCCGTCTCACCACTTTGGGAAATGGCAATCACAATATCATCCTGAAAAATAATTGGATTACGGTACCTGAATTCAGATGCATATTCTACTTCAACTGGTACACGCGCAAATTCTTCAAATAAATATTCGGCTACAAGACACGCGTGCCAGGATGTACCGCAGGCAACAAAAATAATACGTTTTGCTTTTTCAAATTTCTTTTCATGGTCTTCTACTCCACTAAGTTTTATCTCACCTTTATCAGCAATAAGCCTTCCACGCATACTGTCTAAAACAGAACGCGGTTGCTCATAAATCTCTTTCAACATAAAATGATCGTAACCCCCTTTTTCGATAGACTCCATTTCAAGGGTTAATTCCTGAACGTATGGCGTAACTTCTTTATCTTTTAAATTACGGATCTTCAATTCCTGTCCTCTTCTTAAAACCGCCACCTGCTCATCATCCAGGTAAACAACATTTTTAGTGTACTCTACAATCGGCGAAGCATCAGAAGCGATAAAAAAATCATCGGTGCCAATGCCAATTACCATCGGGCTACCTTTTTTTGCCGCTACAATTGTATCAGGATCGTTTTTATCTAACACTACAATCGCATAAGCACCAATAACCTGTTTTAGAGCGGCCTGCACAGCATGCCCTAACTTCATTTTTTCGTGCGTTTTAATTTCTTCGATTAAATGAATTAAAACTTCAGTATCTGTTTGCGATAAAAATGTATGTCCGCGTTTCGTTAAACCTTCTTTAATGGCCGAATAATTCTCGATGATCCCATTGTGGATCATAACAAGATCTTTTGTTTGAGAATAATGCGGGTGTGAGTTGACATCGTTTGGTTCTCCATGTGTAGCCCAGCGCGTGTGGCCAATACCGATGTTACCCGTGGTATCTTCGTTTTTTACAAATGAAAGCAGCTCGCTTACTTTGCCTTTACGCTTATAAACATTAAGCGTTCCGGCCTTATTGATCATAGCAACACCGGCGCTATCGTAGCCACGGTATTCTAATCGTTGTAATCCTTTAATGATGATCGGGTAAGCTTCTCGGTTACCAATATATGCTACAATTCCACACATAGTTATTAAATCAAAAAATGGTTTTCTATACCTTAAAAATACTAATTTTTATCCTATCATTTGCAAAAAACCAATTTCTTTTGCAGTTAAAAAACGGTGTTTTCCACGGGGCAGGTCTTTTTTAGTAAGTCCCGCAAAAACAACCCTATCCAGCTTAATTACATCATAGCCCAAATGTTCGAATAAACGACGCACGATGCGGTTACGCCCGCTATGAATCTCAATACCTATTTCTTTTTTGCCCTCTCCTACAAAGGCAAGATCATCTGCTTTTACAAGGCCGTCTTCCAATTCAACGCCCTCGGTAATTGCTTTAAAATCTTCTGTTTTTAAGCCTTTGTTTAAACTAACATGATACACCTTTTTAACGCCAAATTTTGGGTGGGTTAATTTTGTGGTGATCTCACCATCGTTTGTAAATAAAAGCAGGCCTGTTGTATTTCTATCTAAACGTCCAACAGGGTATAATCTTTCTTTACATGCTCCTTTAATTAGTTCCATTACCGTTTTACGCTCCTGGGGATCATCAACAGTTGTGATATAATCTTTTGGTTTGTTCAATAACAAATAAACTTTACGTTCGCTTTTTACCGGCGCATCGCCATAAGTTACTTTATCACCCTCTTTTATTTTGTATCCTAACTGATCAATTACAACGCCGTTTACTTTTACAACACCACTCAAAATTAAAACATCGGCATCGCGGCGTGAGGCTATTCCTGCATTTGAAAGGTATTTGTTTAAACGCGTTAAACCATCAGCGCTTGCAGTTTTCTTAACAAGATTTGGTTTTTTGAATGTTTTTTTCTCGCCATCATTTTTCGAAACGTTTGAAAATGTTTTGCCGTCTTCAAACTCATCAAACTTTACACGTTTGGTCTTATCTGAATCCTCATTAAAGCTTCTGCTGCTTTTGCGGTGAGGTTTCTTATCTCCTTTATCGAGTTTTGGAGTGTCGTTAAATTTTTTATCAAATTTTTGAAAGCCTGAATCTTTTTTGAAAGGTTTTCTTTCGTCCCCATCGCTAAAGCTTTTACGCGGCTTATCGCCAAATTTAAAGTCCCTTTTAAATGGTTTTTTCTCTTCCTCTCCGTCTGAATTTCTTTTTGGCTTATAATCGTATTTTGATTCTTTTTCGCTATTAAACGTTTTCTTATAAGGCTTACGTTCTTCTGAATTACCAAAAGTTTTCTTTGGCTTATCGCCATATTTTGAGTTTTTATCAAAGTCTTTTTTGAATGACTTTTTTTCGCCCGAATCGCCATAACTTCGTTTTGGTTTATCGTTATAGTTAGAATCGACGAATTCTTTTTTGAACGGCTTTTTGCCTTTACCGCTATAATTGCTTTTATAAGATCCTTTCTCTGGAGATCGACTATCACCTCTATCAGAAAATGAACTTTCTTCTTTTTTTGCCCTATCGCTGTTTGATTTTTTGCTGAAAGGTTTTTTGCTCTTGCCGCCCGCACCGGACCTGCTATTGTTGATTTTGCGCATACGCAAATATACGCTACTTTATTGATGGATAAAAGGCTCCCTCCAAATGTTTTACCGATACGGTGTTATTAAGTTGTAAAACCGAAACAATATCAAACCTGCTTTCAAGCTCAATATCATTTGAGGTTAAATACTCGTGCGCCGCGGCAACTAAAAAGCCCTGTTTTTTCTTTGTAACAAACAATTCAGGTTCGCCAAAATCGTTTGTACTGCGAGCTTTTACCTCAACAAAAATGATAAAGTTATTGTGCGATGCTATAATGTCTACTTCGTACTTTTTAAAGCGCCAATTTTGCTGTAAGATCTCATATCCCTTATCTAAAAGATGTTTTTTTGCTATTTTTTCTCCTTCTATGCCAAAATTATGTGAATTTTTATCTTTCATTGTAGTATTATTACCGAAAATACATAATTTAGTACTTTAATTAAATTATAAATGAAAAAAAATTTATTTGCACTTACCTTGTGTTTTGGTTTAAATCAAATTACTGCACAAAATTTTAATGGAAGTATTGAGTTTAAATACTCAACTCAAAAAGATACTACTACAAATATTTATCTTGTAAAAGATAATTTGATAAAGCTTGATCAGTACGGTAAAAAATCGGGGGCTATTGAAGGCAGTTTTATTTTTGACCTGACAGCTGGCAAAATAAAATTTGTAAATCCAAAACGTAAAGTTTGGGGCGAACATAAAAGCGAAACACCGCCGGTAGTTAAAGGCGTTTGCACCGTTACAAAAGGCACAAGCACAAAAAAGATTCAAGGTATTACGTGTACTGAGTATACTGTAAAAAATACGGATGAAAATACAAGCATTACTTATTGGGTTGCTGAAAATAAATTTGCCTTCTTTACACCAGTAATTAAATTATGGAACCGTAAAGACAAACAAAGCATTTACTATAATCAAATTAAAGATCTGCCCGAAGGTTGCATGCCAATGTTAAGCGAAGAAAAACAATTAAGCGATGGCAAATTACTTACAAAATTAGAAGTAGTTAAAATTGGGCGCAAAGTGCCGGATGATGCAAGCTTAGCAGTGCCGCCGAATTATAATAAATTTGATCAGTAAAAATCTTATTCAATAATAGTCAACAAAAAAGAGGACGATTGATCCTCTTTTTTGTTTTTAATACTTTCTTTTTTTTGGCGTTCCTTGCGCCTGTTTTATTTTCGAATGCGCAAGGCGGGCTTTTCGCTTCAATCTTTTTGCTCGTTCCTCTCAAAAAGGATTTCCGCTACAATCCCTAACGCAATCACAGTAAATTAATCTCCGTCTCTTTTTGGTTTATCATTAACACCAAACAGCATGTTTAAAATGCCGGTGCAAACAGATAAAATAAGGCTAAAGAAAAGCGCTGACCAAAAGCCGTTCACGTAAAAGCCATCGACGAGCTTTCCTGCAAAAATAATGATGACCGCATTTATTACCAGTAAAAAAAGCCCCAAGGTAACAACCGTTATGGGAATGGTGAGTATGGTTAAAATTGGTTTAACAATGGAATTTAAAAAGGCAAGCACAACTGCAACCAATAAAGCGGTTAAATAATTATCTATTCTTACGCCCGGTAAAAGATGCGCAACAATAAATACTGCAAGAGCAGAAACAACTATTTTAAGGATGAAATTCATACTGCAAAATTACGATTTTATAGAATTACAAGACGCCAATTATTATTTATCGAATCAACATCCCAAAATTGCCATTTTTCCGTTTTAATATTTTCTAAACTGTCTTTATAAGTTACATTCCAATAAAAACAAGGCGGACTTACTTCGGTATTCTTACATTCAATAAACTTATCATTTTTGTGATTCTGAGAAAATTGCTTTTTTATATACTTCTCATCAGGTTCATTCGGCGCACAGCTAACAATTATTAAATTCAAGGCTATGATAATTACCACAAAAGCAAATCTACAAATCATACTATTATAGCTTTCGGGCTTTAAGTTTTTTGTTTTTTCTTTTTTGCTGCCGGAAATAAAATGTTATTTAAGATCAAACGGTAACCCGGCGAATTTGGATGTAACGAAAGGTCTGTTGGCGGTTCTTCTACCCTGTGCTCGTAATCCTCAGGATCATGACCGCTGTAGAACGTCCAGGTGCCTTTACCAATATCACCGTGAATGTAACGCGCTTCGCTAAAAGCTTTTGCTTCGCCCATTATTAAAACATTTTTCTTGATATACTTTTTATCAAATGCCGCTGTTTGGCCCCAAAAACCATTAATGGTGCTTGTATGGTTTTGGCATAACATGGTTGGCACGGGATCCCATTTGGCCGAAAATTCGAACAAAGTAAACAGGTCTGTTTTTTGCGTCATACCGTAATTACGGCGCGAAAAATATGTATCAATAGTTGAGTATTCGTACTCATAAGGATTTGGTTTTAGCTGATAATTTTCGAACGCAAAGCCTTTTGAAAAATCGAGCTTCGATGTTGCGTTCTTATCTGCCGCATCATGATCGAACATACTCTCGCAAATATCCACACCTTCTGCAGCCAAAGCTATATCATAGCTATCGGTTGCGCTACACATGGCAAATAAAAAGCCGCCACTAAAAACAAAATCTTTTATTTTTTTTGCTGTATGCAATTTCATTAAAGAAACTTTTGTGAAACCTAATTTTTTTGCTGTAGCTTCATTTTCTTTTACTTCGTTTTGATACCAGGCTGCGTTTTGAAACTGCGCAAAAAACTTACCGTATTGGCCGGTAAAATCTTCGTGATGTAAATGCAGCCAATCGTAATCCTTTAATTTTTCTAAATAAATTTCTTCATCATAAACAATATCGTACGGAATTTCGGCATACTTTAAAACCAGCGTCACCGCATCGTCCCAGGGCTGCTTGCCTTTTGGCGAATACACTGCAATGCGTGGTGCTTTTTCTAGTTTTACCGCATCCATATTTACTTCAGGATTTGCGATCTCTGCAAGAATAGAATTTCCCTGCGCATCAGAAATGGTTTCGTAACTAATACCCCTTATTACACATTCGTTTGATACGGCTTTTGCGTTTGGTATCATAAAACTGCCGCCACGGTAATTCAACAGCCAATGAATTTCGAGCTCACCTTTTAATGCCCAATAGGCAAGGCCATATGCTTTTAAATGATTTTTCTGCTCTTCATCCATAGGAATTAAAATGTAAGCAGCAAAAGATCTGCCTGCAAAAAAAAGAATAAAAATTATGGCGAATACGCGTTTCATTAACAAACACTAATTTAAGGATAATTGAATGAAATTAACGGAATTGCGTTTTGAAAAAAAGTTAAATGTAATTAAAAAGGACTGTTATGATACGGCACCGGCGGTAAGCTTGGCTCTTAAAGCTGTAACTTTTTCATCAATGGTCTTGATGGTTTCAAGATTTTGTACCGTATTTGCTTCTGCCGCTTCAAACGCATCGCGAATGGCCTTAAGATCAGATACAATGTATTTTCCGGCTTCTGATATGTTAGAAGCTTCAAGCATTATTACAAGATTTTTTAATGATTCGGCTTGCTCAATAATAGTTGGCACTATTTTTTCGCCGTTTGGTGTTTTGGCAATTTGGCAAGAAACATACATACCTTCTATCCAGCAGCCGGCAAGAATTACAGCTGATGTAGCAGGGCGGTTATTTACTTTTAAGATCTCATCAGCTTTTTTAAATGCTGCGGTAATAATTTCTAAGGTAGAATCTTTGTTCTCACGATTGGCTTCCATACGATCAAACATTGCCTGATCGAAAGCGCCATTAACGCCAATGTTTGCGGCTAAAGAGTTAACGCATTTTAAAAAAACCATACTCTCTTGCGTTTGATCAAAAGAGTTGGCAATACTTAAATCTGAACCATAAATACCAAGGTTTGCAGCTTTATAAAATTCAATTGTGTATTTTGAAACTGAGTTTGGATCGTTTAGGAAATCGGGATTGTACTCGATCTTATTATCATCGATAAGCTTTAAAATTATTTGTCTGTCGGGCATTGAATTAAATACATTTTGTGCGTTCAATTTTGTTTCCTGAACTGCTTGTTTTGTATTCTCATCAACAACAATATTATCGTCTTGCTTCTCTCCATTACCACAAGAGGCTAATGCAATGGTAAAAACCAATAAAACTATTTTAAAACTAACTTTGATCATAACTTTGTACGTGACAAATATAACAAAAAATTCTGCACTTATTTTTTTACGCCGTTTTCGTAGTATATTCTATTTATTTCTTTTCCGCTTTTGTCGTAAAATACCCACAAACCATGAGGTACGCTTTGTACTTTACCTTTTCTTCTATCATTTACTATTTTATAATTACACTCGCTTTGCAATTTGGCATTTGTATAATACGAAACGCTTTTGCCGCTGAGCTTACCATTATTAAAGTGTTGAATACGATTTATTCCTCCGGTCTCGTAATAATAGGTCCATTCGCCATGTTGATGCCCTTTCTTATATTTTCCTTTTGTGTCAACAAAGCTTCCTCTTTCAAACCATTGGATATAGTTTCCATGTTTTATACCGTTTACATACGAACAGGTTTCACGCGATTGCCCATTTTCATAAAAATAATCCCATTTTCCCTGTTTTTTTCCTTTATTGTTGTATTTCCCGGCATAATTTGGCTTTCCATTTGTAAACCAACCCGCCCAATCGTCAACCAAAAGTCCGTCTTTAAACGTACCTTCATCCTTTTTTGTACCATTATCCCACCAGCTTGTCCACAATCCGTTCTCTTTTCCTAAAACATAAGGCCCTTCTTGCAATTTTTTACCATTTTCGAACCAGGTTACCCAAATGCCTGTTTTTAACCCGCTATCATAATTCCCCTGGCGCCATTTTTCGCCACCTCGATAAAAATAATTCCAGGTAGCAGTTTGTTTGTCATTTAAGTAGTAGCCTTCGCTTTCTATTTTTCCATTAGAATAATAGTAAGTCCATTTATCATCACGCAGATCATCCTTTAAGGTACCTATCATTTCGGGCTTACCGTCTGTATTATAAAATTTCCAGACACCATTCTTCTTATTATTAATAAACTCCCCTTCGCTTTTTACTTTGTGATTTGCAAAGTAGGAAGAGTAATAACCATTTAAAGCGCCGTTTGCATAGGTAGCTTCATAATCTAACTCACCATTGGGATGAAAGAAACGCCAAACACCGTCCTGCAAACCATCTTTGTAAAAACCCATTGCCTTTACAACGCCATTATCGTAATTTGCTGTAATGCTTCCGTTACCGCTCGTTACAAGCTGTTTGCCTTTAGTATCCCAAAGATCCATAAGGTAAAGCGTACTATCTTTGTATTCTTTTACAAATTTCTTTTGTCCGTTATCATAATACTCTTCCCAGCGGTTGCAAGCTTTACCATTGCAATACTCTTGTATGGCCAATAATTTTCCTGACTTACTATAAGATTCAACTTTACCGTTACGTTTATCTTTTTCGAAAGTGCCTTTACTCTCTAACTGACCATTATCAAAAAAATAAGCCCACTCGCCTTCTTTTATTCCTTTAGCAAAAGGTTCGCGGCTCTTTACTTTACCGTTTTCGTGAAAGGAAGTCCAAACACTATCTGCTTTGTTATCTGCAAAACGTGTAAGCTGCGAGATCTTCCCGGATTTAAAATAATACACATTGGTGCCGTTTTTTTCGCCTTTGTTATAACGCTCAACAGCTTTTTTACCTCCGTCTTCATAATAAAAAGTCCAAACGCTATCTTCCTTGCCTAAGAAATGGCTGAGTTTACCGGCATAATAATATCCTTTCGAAAGTACGTTACCGCTTTGATAGTATTCAGTGTAAGCGCCGTAAGGAACGCCTTTATAATAATCTGTTTCGGATTTTAACTGAGTTTCTTTAGCATCGTAATACTCTTTTTTTAATTGAGCAGACAGAGATAGGTTTAAAGCAAATAGAAGAATTAAGACTAAAAATCGCATAATGTAAATTTACGTTGCATAACGCTAAAAAAGCCTCGCGGTTACAGCTTTTGTGAACAAAAGTTGAGTTGAAAAGTTAACGGTCATTTTATAAAAAATTGTTAAGCCATACACTGAATTTAGAGGCTCCTTTTCCATTTAAATGGTTATAATCGGCAAAGTTAGAAGGGTCACAAAAAATACTGTCGGGTGGAATGATACATTGTCCATACCCTGAATATGCGTTTTTACACAGTGGCGTTTTATAAACGTTACCATATGCCGGCAGATATAAAAACCGAACTTTCACTTTTTTTTGATCACACACTTCTTTTATTCTCTTGAAATAAAAATCTGAATTGTGATTTAATTTCTTTTGCTCGGTATTCTCTGCCATAACTTCTGCGCTATCTTTTGCTCTTTTTGCATTCAGGTCATCGACATTTGTTTTGGTAAGGTTTTCCAAGAAACCCTGCTTATCGTAACTAAAAAAATTTGTATTACCTTTTTTTGAAAATAAATTATGACGTATGTATTTTAAATTAAAAAGCCACTTATTATACAAGTTACTAAAGACATCTACGTCGGGTGTTATAAAACCTTCGGCAATTTTTGACACGGGCATCAAGAACGGCGTCATAGGATGCGAATTATCGCCCTCATCAGCCCTTACCTCTAAAATAATTTCAGACGGCTTATGTGTTTTTAAGTATTCTTCGATAAAGAACTGATCTAAATTACGGCCGAAACGGCAATAGCCTAAATTCAACAATTTTTTCTTTGCTTTAACAGTATCATTAATGCTATTCATCGTGCGTGAAGATCCAAAAAAAACAACATCCGCATTATTATCTTGCTTATATAATGCAGTGTACATAAACTGAGCGCGGCCACTACAATCACCCAAACTATTTTCAAATAAAAAAGCTTTATCGGGCACAACAAAAAGTATAGAAAAGAAAAAGCAAGTTATTGCAACTAAAAAAATAATATATTTTGTTTTTCTATTCATTAAAACTGAAAATAAATAAAGCGTGGTGCATTTTCAAAAACCGCAAATAATAGTATAGCAATTATGATCAAAAAATTACCAATAAAATTATATTTATAATTAGATAAGCCTCTTTTTTTATATTTAGATACTTCGAATAAAACAAATAATAGAAACGGAATTACAAAATAAAAATACCCCGTTAATAATTGAAACGGGTTATTTACGTTTGTGTTTTGGGAAGAAAAAATAAGTTGAAAATAATTAAAAAAACTTTGAATGGATGTGGCCCTGAATAGAGTGAACAAAATAGCTATAACTAAAAAAACAAAAAGACTGTTGATGATTTTTGGACACCTGATCTTACCAATACTTTTTTCAATAATTAAACCAATACCATGAACAAAGCCCCATAAAATAAATGTAAAATTAGCGCCATGCCAAAATCCCGATACAATAAATGTGATCAACAAATTAATATTGCGTTTAAATTTTGATCCCTGATTTCCTCCTAAAGAAATATATACATAATCTCTAAACCAGGTTGAAAGTGAAATATGCCAGCGTTGCCAAAATTGCTTAAAGCTTATAGAAAAATAGGGGAAATAAAAATTCTTCGAAAGTCTAAATCCAAGTAATTGTGCGCAGCCGCGTGCAATATCGCTATAGCCACTAAAATCGGTGTAAATTTGTATTGCAAAGGCAATAACACCCAAAAACAAAATTGCTGAACTATAGTTATTCGAATTTGCGTGTAACCCATCTACCACTATTGCTAAATTATCGGCAATTACAATTTTTTTAAAAAAACCGTATAAGATCAAATTAATGCCTGTTTCAAAAAATAAAAAGCTAAACGTTTTTTCTTTTTTAAATTGAGGTAACAATTTTTTTGCCCGCTCAATTGGCCCTGCAACCATTTGTGGAAAAAAACAGATAAAGGCAAAATAATGCAATGCTGAGATCTCCGGCTTTACCTTGCCTCTGTATACATCGGTTACGTAAGCGATAGATTGAAAAGTGTAAAAACTAATACCAACCGGCAAAATAATTTTAATGGTTGTAAAAGAAGGAGAAACGCCAAATACTTTTAAAAGATCGGCAAAAGATTCAACAAAAAAATTATAATACTTAAAAGTGCCAAGTATAATTAGATTTATAAAAACAGAAGCAATTAGCCATTGCTTTTTTGTTTTCTTGTTTCCGGTTGAACCTATTTTTTGCGCAGAAATAAAATCGACGCCACTTGTAAAGAACAATAAAATTAAAAACCGCCAATCCCAGCATCCATAAAATACGCAGCCCGAAAGTAGCAGTACCCACAATCGTTGTTTTTTTAATACAAACCAATATAGCAAGTAAACACAAACAAAAAAGAATAAAAATATAGCGGAATTAAATAGCACTTATTTTAGCTTTTATATCGCTGGTAAGTTATACAAAAAAATTATAACCTATATATTGCGTAGTTTTCATTTGATACAACCCGTTCGTATTTTAAAGACACGTCTGAACCGAAAGTTCTTTTTAAGATTACGATAAATTTAAGCCCTTTGTTTTTTAGCTGCCCAATATAAGTACTATCAGAAATTGCTTCGTTATTATCTATCCAGCCTTTGCGGTGCGAAAAATACATAGGTGTTGGATATATACCGCTATTAATCATAATGAGATCACTGCGCTTACTGAATTTATCCAGATCTTTTTCAAGTTCCAAAATAGCATAACCTTGTTCCTTAATATAAAAATCGGCATTATTAGTTAAAACACATTCAATAGCTATTAAACTAAGAATTGTTATAGCAAATTTTTTATTCTTCAACCCTGAAATAACAAAGCCGCAAACCAAAGCCATTACCGGCGCGAACGGAATTATATAATAAGAATGCCTGCAAAATGTTAATCCGGCTTTAAAAACAATAAATAAAAATGAAAGCGAACAAAGCACAAGTACCCACTTTAATACTTTTTCTTTTTGCCTGATTAACATTACAGTACAGCAAACAAAAACTATAAAGCCGGTAAAGCCAAGTGCCTGTTTATAAAATTTTTCAAGTGCCATATTATAATTTTGAATGATCTCATAAACACCTTCGGTAATACTTTTACCCATAAAAAAATGATCGAACCCAAAAGTGATTGTTAAATAAGGAACCCAATAAAAATACCAAGCGGCTACCGGCGCTATTATTAGTAATGACACTAATGAAAAAATAAATTTTCGTGATAAGGGAACACCTTTATTAAAAATAAATAATAAAAATACTATCAATAAAGCGCCAGCCGGTAGTTTTGATAGTACCCCAAAAAATACAAAAACAAGATACAACACAATGTTTTTTACATTGGGTTTGTTATCAAAATATTCGGTACCATAAAATAAACCTATTAATACCAATGAAACCGAAAATGTATCGGGCATTATTTTTCGTGAATACGAAAACCAAATAGAAAAAATGAGCAGGAAAGTTGCGTTAAAAGCAACCTGTTGGGTAAAATATTTTTTTACTAGTTTGTAAAAATAAAAAAGTCCTACGCATGAAAAAAAAAGGTTTATTAGCCTGCCGTACCAATGCTCGTAACCAAACACAAGTGATACGAGGTAAATAAGATAATTTAAAAGAGGAAACTCCATTCCGGTGATACCGGTTTTTTCTCCGGCAAAATCAACTTTTGGAAAAAAAATATCAGGCCCGGTTTCTACAAAATTTCTTGCAGGCATGGTAACCGTTGTTTGCCGCCAATTATGAATAACCTCTAAAGGTGGATTAGTAATGTGGTAAAGACGTAGTATAAAAGAAAGAAGTATCCAAAATCGTATATCGCCAACTAAACGTTTCAGATAAGTCATCTTTAATCATTCAATTTTAAAACGGCCATAAATGCGCTTTGCGGGATCTCAACATTACCAACTTGCTTCATGCGTTTTTTTCCTTCTTTTTGCTTCTCTAATAATTTACGTTTACGACTGATATCACCGCCATAACATTTTGCGGTAACATCTTTGCGAATAGCGCTTATTGTTTCGCGTGAAATAATTTTTGCGCCAATAGCAGCCTGGATAGGAATTTCGAATTGTTGCTTTGGTATTAATTCTTTTAGTTTTTCACAAATTTTTTTGCCGAACTGGTATGAATTGCTTCTG
Source organism: Chitinophaga pinensis (assembly GCA_943369995.1). Taxonomy (GTDB): domain Bacteria; phylum Bacteroidota; class Bacteroidia; order B-17B0; family Aurantibacillaceae; genus Aurantibacillus. The sequence continues at coordinate 57,895 of CALRPF020000026.1, read as the reverse complement.
TGAATTAAACACGATAAGGCATCAACCGGCTCGCCTTTTAAAAGTATATCCAATTTTACAAGATCAGAATCGCGCATGCCCGTTGGATGATAATCAAACGAAGCATAGCCTTTTGATATTGATTTTAAACGATCAAAGAAATCAAATACAACTTCGCCTAATGGCATTTCAAAAACTAACTCTACGCGGTCTGCCGTTAAATAATTTTGTGTTACAATTTGTCCGCGTTTTTCAATGCACAAACTCATTACAGGTCCAATAAAATCAGATTTGGTAATGATATTAGCTTTAATGTACGGTTCTTCAATGCGATCAATACGCCCCGGATCAGGAAGATCGCTTGGGTTATTTACTGTTACAACATCACCATTGGTTTGATAGGCAAGGTACGAAACGTTAGGAACGGTTGTAATAACGGTCATATTAAATTCGCGTTCTAAACGCTCCTGAACAATTTCCATGTGCAGCATTCCTAAAAAACCACAACGGAAACCAAAGCCTAAGGCTAATGACGATTCGGGCTCCCAGGTTAAAGAAGCGTCGTTCAATTGTAATTTTTCCATGCTGTAACGCAGCTCTTCAAAATCTTCAGTATCCACAGGATAAATACCTGCAAATACCATTGGCTTTACTTCTTCAAAGCCAACAATACCCTCTGCACAAGGTTTGTCAAAATGTGTAATCGTATCTCCTACTTTTACCTCTTTTGCACTTTTAATGCCAGAAATAATATAGCCAACATCCCCGGTACTTAATTCAGCGCGGGGCTCTGGCTTTAATCTTAATACACCAACTTCATCTGCATTGTAAAATGCACCGGTGTTCACAAATTTTACTTTTTCGCCTTTTTTAATGGTACCATTTATAATTTTAAAATACGCAATGATGCCGCGGAAAGAATTAAATACAGAGTCAAAGATCAAAGCCTGCAAAGGCGCTTGAGGATCGCCAACCGGTGGTTTTATTCTTTCGATGATAGCTGCCAAAATTTCTTCAATACCCATTCCTGTTTTTCCACTTGCAGGGATAATCTGATCTCTTTCGCAACCAATAAGATCAACGATCTGATCTTTTACTACTTCTGGTTCTGCGCTTGGCAGATCCATTTTATTTAAAATAGGAATAATAGTAAGATCGTGTTCTAATGCCAGATATAAATTTGAAATTGTTTGTGCCTGTATGCCCTGCGCCGCATCTACAATTAATAATGCGCCTTCGCAGGCAGCAATAGAGCGCGACACTTCATAACTAAAATCAACGTGACCGGGAGTATCAATTAAATTTAAAACAAATTTTTCGCCTTTGTAAGGATAATCCATTTGTATAGCGTGACTCTTTATGGTAATGCCACGTTCTTTTTCAAGATCCATGTCATCCAATACCTGCGCCTGCATGTCGCGCTTGTTAACGGTTCCGGTGTATTCCAGTAAACGATCTGCTAAAGTGCTTTTTCCATGGTCAATATGGGCAATAATACAAAAGTTACGAATGTTCTTCATTTTAAAATCCTGATCTCTCTCTAAATTAATTTAGCCGCAAATATACAAAAATTCGACTTTTGTTGCCCATTTTTATTGGTATTATAAGAATTTGGCACTACTTTCGAAACACATGAAAACCCTATATCTCTATTGTTTATTGCTTTTTTGCGGAAATGTTTTTTCGCAGGACGCATCTTTTAAATCAATAATGCAGGAACAAAGCGAACACTATAAAGCCTTCAATCTCAAAACAGAGGCGCAATTTGATAGTTTACGCGTTGTAGAAAATGGTTTAGAAACTACGAGTAAGGGCCTTGAAACTGTGCTTTCTCCCACGTGCACATTAAATAAAAAAGTGTATGGTTGGCATCCTTATTGGGTAGGCTCAACATATACCGCTTATCAATGGAATTTATTAAGCGATTTGTGTTATTTTAGTTATGATGTATCCCCATCAACGGGTAATAATACAAACGCTTCGTTTGCCTGGACGACTGCAAGTGTAGTAACGGTTGCAAAAAATAATGGCGCAAAAATTCACATTTGCGCAACCATGTTTAGTGGCCACTCTACTTTTTGGGCAAGCACAACTGCGCAAACAACCTTTATAAATAACATTGTTGCTTTATTAAATGCAAGAGGTGGAGATGGTGTGAACATTGACTTTGAAGGCATGGGGGCTTCCGATAAAGTCCCTTTTATTACGTTTATGACAAATCTGAATAATGCTTTAAACACGGCCAATCCGAATTATGAATTATCGGTTTGCTTATACGCGGTTGACTGGAGTGTTGCCTTTAATATTCCTGCGTTAAATAACATTGTTGATGACTATACCATAATGGGTTATGCTTACTATTATGCAGGAAGCGGACAAGCCGGGCCATCTGACCCATTATACAATTTTCAAACAAGCTATAATTATACGCTTTCAAAAACAATTACTTATTATTTAAAAGCCGGCGCAACGCCTTCAAAACTTTTATTGGGGTTGCCCTATTACGGACAAGAGTGGGAAGTTACTGCCAATACTTTGCCCGCGGCAACAACAGGAAGTTTTTCTTCATCGCGCACATTAAGTTATATTAATAATAACAGCAGTACATACAGCCCCGCAAATAAAAATTGGGATGGCACGAGTTATACCCCATATTATTCTTATCAAAATGCAAGTAGCTGGCGCCAGTGTTTTATTGATGATGTTTACAGTTTAGGCCGAAGATATGATATGGTAAACCAACGTGGGCTTGGCGGTATTGCAATATGGGCTTTAGGCTATGATGCGGGCATGACAGGCTATTGGAACCTGATACAAAATAAATTCAGCAACTGCGCGCCTATAGTTTGCAACGATAGTATTTTTGATATGGGCGGCCCTATGCGTAATTATTATGATAACGAAAGTTATGTGTATACATTGTCTGCGCCAACTGGTAGCGTTGTGAAACTACAATTTAAAAGTTTTGGAACAGAACAGGGTTATGATTCTTTATTCTTATACAACGGTTCGTCTACTGCCGCAGCATTAATTGGAAGTTATACAGGCACAACTTCTCCCGGAACTATAATTTCAAGCGGACAAAATTTAACTCTACGCTTTAAAAGCGATGGCGCTACCGTTACATTTGGCTTTAAAGCTATAAAGACCTGTACGCCTCAAACTATTGTTACAAATATAACAAGTAACGAAAATGTTGACGAATTGCTTCTCTTCCCAAATCCAACGAGCGGTAAATTATTTTTTAATACAGAAAAAATAAGCTCGCTTGTATTATTTGATGCGCAAGGAAAATTAATTTTAAGCAAAAAGCTTGTTGTTGAGGAAGAAAGCGTTTTAGACCTGAGTTTATTGAACATTAAAAAAGGGTTGTACTTTGTTGGTTTAACTAAAACCAATGGTACAACCCTTTTTAAAAAAATAATTTATTCTGATTAATTCACAATCACTTTTTTTGTAACGCTGTTTCCTTCTTTGCTTATCGTTAAAAAATAAACGCCTCTTGTTAAAGACGATGTGTTGAATTCAATTTTAGCATCGCCTTTTTTATTGGATGGAATAATAATTTCCTGTCCAAGTATATTTGTAGCATAAATTTGTGCGCCTTCTAATTCAGAGCCTTCTAAAATAAATTTATCGTGCGAAGGGTTAGGATATAAGTTTAACGATGTTGCTAATTTATTTTCATTAACTGATAAAGGTCCGTTTGTAGTAAAGCTGTATTCAAATCTGCTTCCAAAATCAGGTTGAAATGTTTTAATGATATTATTGAAATTATCTTTTAATCTAACATAACCGCTGCCTTGCGAAGGATTAGCCCACCACGAAAGGCCATCGCCACCGCCATCATTAACGATCAGCTTGAAGCATCCATTTAAAATAAAAAAATCTTCATAAACTGTATTTGCTGCTGTAAAATTACTTGAGCCAACCACATTGCCATTATCATCAATAAGCGTATAGGTGTCGTCCACTAAATTATTTGTTTTAAATTCTATCGAAAAATAAGTTGGCACCCAGCCCGGCACCGAAAATGCAGAGCTGTAAATATTATTAAATGAATAATCATCAACAACGTTATTTGCCTTTTTTAACTCCACATTAAATTTATTGTTAGTTGGCGTAATGCCGGTTTGCCACAACGTTCCCACTGGTAATGGAATACTTACCGTATCCAGAAATGCAATATTACCTGTCCATGTGTGAGTTTGTTTTACGCTTGAATTATTTACCCAGTACTCAATATCCAAACTTGTTAATGCGGTTGAACCTGTATTTCTTACTAATATTACAGGGTTTGCGCACATTGGATTGGTTCTTGAATACAGAACTTTGTCTGTTGGCGCCAATACATCAATAATTGCAGCATCGTTACTATTATTTGCGGGGCCATAAGTAATTAATTGGTTTGCCACAATATAACGGTAATCGCCTGTTGAAACCGGAGGATTGGACGTATGATAATCTAATGTTATTGTTGAACCCGGTGTAACAGAAGCCGTGATGTTAAATTCCTTTGTTAATGATGTTTGGCCGGGGCACCAACCTTGCCTGTCATAAATCCACGTACCACCCTGAGGAAAAATAGGATTTGTAGAACACTCCTGCGATACTATCCAACTAAGCTCATAAGGGCCGCCATTAATATTAAATAAATGATTTACCTGCCCGCCGTTTTGCTGAAATTCACCTTGCGCGCCATGACCTGTAATTGTTGAGCGCACTTTAAATGCCTGACCACTTGGGTGCATTGGTATTGATAGAGGTTCAAATCGTGAGTTGTTTGTGATACTTTGAATTGCAACGCCACCATAACGTGCTCCACCTTGCCATAGTTGTTTATATTCTAAAACGTTTCTTGGTGGTGTACCAACAATAAACATAAAATCAACATCCATTTGCTCCTGATTCTCGCCGCCCATTGTCATTAACAAACGTTTCGGTCCTTTTAAAAGCGGTGTGTAGTCGGTAAGATCATAATACCAGGTTTTTCCTTTTACGCCTAAATCAAGGCCTTTACCATATGGTGTAACAAACGACATGATCTCGTTATAAAAAGGAAAACGTTTGTAATAATTTAAATTTGATATAACCAATGTGCCGCTTGGTGCAGTTGCAATAGTGGCTGTTAACGCTCCGCTATCGCCATCATAAATTTTTGAAGGTGTTGCCGCGTATGAATTAGTAGTGGCAACCAAAACAACTGCATCGTTTATCGGAGGCGTAACCGTTGCGTTTGATGCAATAGAGTATTGCATCACAATATTTGGATTATGGGCAACGGAGTCTTTTGTTATAACTGTTGTTGATGTGGTTGCATAAGTTCCTCTTACAAAAATTACATTAGGGCGTAAGTTTGTTTCGGTAAACATTCTTTTAAGATTATGGCCAAAATCATAGGTCCATTGCAGGTTAACGCCGGTTGATGTTAAAGTATTCTTAGAATCGTTAATTAATAAACCTGTTCCTTCATTCATTTTATAATAGGCCAATAAATTTGAGTAGAAAGGATGCGATGTGGTAATTGGTTTATTCATCCACGATTGAATATCAGTTAAGGATAGTTCTTTATTCCAGATCGTAAATTCATTTATTTTGCCTTTATAATTTAAGTTGTTAGATAAAAGAGCATCTTTACCCAAAATCAACGTTAAAATTGACATGGGTTTTGTTTTACCGGTGCCAGAGCTCCATAATAAACCATCTAAATAAATTTTCATATTGCCGGTTGTTGCATTTTTAGTAAATGCCCAGTGATGCCATTGCCCGCCTTGTTCAGCGGCAGTTGCTACTTTATTAATTCTATCGTAACCTCCTGCGCTGTAACCGGCATCAAAATACATGTTATTATCGCTCCATGGTAAATGCAGATTTAAGTGGCGCAGATTTGGATTAGCAGAATAACCTTCCAGTAAAGAAGTATTTGTTGGTAGCTGAGAAGAATTACCATACACCCAAAAAGCAACAGTAATTTCATTATTAATACCCGAAAGCATAGATGTATTTAATGGTACGTGGCCTAAAGCAGAAAGATCGAGTGCATAGTTATTTTTTGTGTAAAGCGACATAACAGATGCATTGCTGCTTCCGCTAAATACGATCGGATTATTTGGAACTGTATTTGTAAAAGCAAGATCAATTAATACATTACTTGTTCCATCCCAAACAAATGGCGTATGAAATTGCAGCCTGTTACTTCCCGTAGCAAAAGAAAAATTTTGATTGAATACATTTGTAAAACCTGTTAAAGTAACTGTGTTTGAATTTAAAGTTACTGCGCTGCTGTGTTGAATGCCAACTTTAAAAAAGTTAACGCCACCGCCTGCATTTGTAACATTTAATAGAATACCATCAATGTTGCCGGCTGTAAAGCCAGCGGCTGTAAGCTCGGCGGCTGTATATAAGATTTGTGTGCGCCCCGATCTTTCATCTGCTTTTAAAAAATTTGCAAGAGAAGATGAACCTGTACCAACCGTGTATTGATTTTCGGAAACGATAGTGTTTAAAACAACGTTGGTTTGCATATAGTTATAATAATCATAAACAGGTTGCGTCACATAGGGAAACGTTGTGGCTGTAGAATTTGAAACCACATAATTTGGTTGCAGATTAAGATCTTCCTCGGTTCTGCTTGAATCAACAATATAAGTGTTGCAGGAATAGTCCCATTCGCCGCAGCCTTGATTGGGCGCTGCCTGTGTAGAGATCAATGCATTCTTACAACGCATGTTATATTTTAAGATGATCTTTTCATAGGTAAGAGGCCCATTTGGAAACTGAATTAATGTATCGCGTGTGGTGCTTCCATATTTAAATGCTTTTACAACAATGGTATCACCCGGAACCTGTGCGGTGCCTGTTATAATCAATAAACAAAGCGTGCAGAGTAGAATTATTTTTTTCATGAGATATAAATTTAAATCCTTTTAGATTTTTAACTATGCTAAAGATACTAAAAAAAGTTTAAGCGCAAAACTTCATTTTTAAGATACGTTAGTTTTCCTTAAGTAATTTAACGGTAGATCTATCCGATCGCACAAAATATAAGCCATTGGTTAAATGACCCAAATCAATTATGCTGATTCCTTTTTTGGATTTTCCCTGATAAACCAATTGGCCCGAAACATTATAAATACTTAATTCCGCATCCTCTATTAAACTTACGGTAAAAACGTCTTTGCCCGGATTGGGATAAACTGTTAATGAAAGTAGTTGATCAATACCAGCATTTTCTAAAATACTTGTGCATGCGCCAACATTAACTGCAATGGTTACCGTCTCTATACAGCCAGCTCCATCGCTTACATTTAATGTGTAATTACCGGCATTCGTAAATTGTGCGTTTGTAATAACTGCGTTTTGCGATGTTGCTGAAAAGGCAGCTGGGCCAGCCCAACTATAATTCATGCTAAAAGTTCCCGATATTGATGCGTTGAGGTTAATTGGTTCTCCTACACAAACACTTGTGTTTGTTGTTATTACTGGATTTGTAATTATACAATCTTTTAATCGCACTAAAAAGCCATCTGATATCCCTCCGCCATTACTTATTTGGTGGCCTGAATTTGTTGCAATAGTTGTTCCGGAGTTTGAAGCTGTAAAACCCGCTAAATAAATATAACCGGTTGCATCAAGGCTACAGGCATTACCTCTATCATCTCCTTGCCCCCCATAATAAGTTCCCCACAAACGCGATCCTACGCCGTTAAATTTAACAAGATAAGCATCAAAATTACCACCGCCATTAATTTCCTGATGAGAACCTGATGTGGCAATCGCGGTGCCGTTAGTTGAACTAGTATAACCCGCCAGATAAACATTGCCGGAGGCATCTGTTATACAACCCCTCACGTGTTCTGAAACAGTACCTCCATAATAGGTACCCCACTGTCTTACACCATTACTATTAAATTTTACAAGATAGGCATCAAAAAAACCGCCACCGGCAATAGGTTGGTGCGAGCCGGGAGTGGCAACAGCCGAGCCGGTAAAAGTTGTGGTATTTCCTGTTACAAATACATTTCCAGAGGCATCTACACTGCAAACGTGTGCATACTCTTCATTTGGCCCACCATAAAAAGTTGCCCATTGCCTTGCACCGGAAGGGTCAAATTTTACAATCAAAGCATCGTACGATCCGCCTTGAACAGCCTGATGACAGCCATTACTAACTAACGCGGAAACGGTACCGTCTGTAGAGCTAACCAGATATGAATTCCCCTGATTATCTGAGGTACAATAAAAGTTTAACGCGCCTTCTGAGCTGCCATAATAAGTACCCCATTGCCTTACACCAGTGCTATTAAATTTAGCTAAATACCCATCTCCGCTTCCTCCGCCAAAGGTTGTTTGGTGTGCACCGGCCGTGGCAATTCCTGTTGCTGCAGTGTGACTGGTAATACCTGACAAGAAAATATTGCCCAATCCATCTAAAGAGCAACTAGAACCTTTGGTAGAGCCTGTTGTTCCTCCATAATAGGTGCTCCATTGCCTCACGCCACTCATGTTAAATTTAGCCAGGAAAGCATTACCCCCCGAACCTACTTGCTGATGACTGCCAGGAGTAGTCATTACAGCACTATTAGTTGAGGTAGTAGTTCCTGCAAGATAAATATTTCCGGAAGCGTCTAAGGCACAAGACTCGCCATCATCTGTGCCGCTTCCGCCATAATAAGTGGCCCATAAACGAAAACCGCCCGGTGTAAATCTCACTAAAAATGCGTCTTTGGTGCCACCTCCAAAAGCATTTTGATGCCCCCCGCTAGTGGCAATAAGAGAGCTTGTGGCAGAAGTTGTTGTTCCTGCAAGAAATACATCCCCACCTGAATTTGAGGCTGTGGATCTGGCATCATCATCTCCTGAGCCTCCATAATAAGTTCCCCAAACACGTATTACCGGATCTATTATGAGAGGATAAGACGGGTCATAATTTTCTATTTTAAAACTAAGTATTTTCCCGTCAAGCTTCCATTCTGCCTTAACCTCTTTACCATTCTGAAACGCGATAGGTTTTTCTTCAATAATATTTCCAAGCGGAGTATTTAATAAGATGCTTCCATCTTTCTGCAAAGTAATTGCCGCTCCTTCAATTTGAAATTTTATGTCTTTATAATCAGACCCAGATGAAACAATATAATCATACTTAAGAGCCCCGTTCTTTTCATAATAATGTAAATTTATTCCTGAATAAATATTTTTTAACCAAACGCCTTTATAAGAAGTTACATTCAATGCTCCGTTCGGGCACTGCTCCATATAGTAATTAGTATAACCACTGATTTGCTCATCTGTTTGTTTTGTAAACTGAGGGTTTGTATTTAGCCAATTAAGATCTATTCTATAAATAGTTTGTTCTTCTGCCACTAATTGAGATCTATTATCACTTTCAACTTCTTTCCACCGATCAACCCGGCTCAATTGATAAGAGATGCCATTATTTTTAATATGAAAATTTAATACGCCTGATGTTCCAACATATAATACATCTGGTCTTGAATTATTGTGTTGATCTGCAACCTGCCCTTTATTCTCGGTGAACACTATGTTGTTTACTCTTCCGTTTGGATTATCTTTTTTATTTATAGAAAAAGAAGTGTTTATTAATAAACCAGCAATAATTATAATGAATATCTTTTTTTTCATAATTAAAAGGGATTAAGGATTTAGATTCAAGTCCTGTTTGATGTAAACAAATTTAATTTTTAAATGACAAAATTACAACTGATATGCTTATAAAGTGCATTTATTATTCTTTTTTTAACGTCTTAAAAAAACAAATGCATTGTTTACTGTGGCTTTGCAAAGAAATTTATTTAATTAACGCCGTTCTCTCTAAATCAATATTTTCATCACCAGGCTTATACGGTAGATATGTAAAAATAAACTGGAACATTTCTTCGGTGGTTTTCATGCTCTCAAACCCATTACCTTGTGTAATGCTTTGTGGCGGCGAGAATGGATTGTTGGGATTGTTCTTTGTATTATCAAAGGTGCCATACACAAAAATAGTACAGCCTTTTTCTAATTTTAATGGGTGTTTAAACGTGTAATAATATTGCCACCTAAAATCCCAATTATTTATTTTAATAATAGGAACAGTATCTCCATTTGCTTTTACCGCAAATGCCCAAAATGTTTTACCAACTAAATGCATGTGTGGATTTACAGACAGCATAGAAATTGGCTGAGATAAAGTTGTTTTTGTGAGAAATGTTTTTACTTCGTTTGGCGGAATAATAAATTCAGGTTCAATTTTTGAGATACCAAAAGTGCCTAATTGTGCCTCTGTTACAGGGCGTTCGAGAGCCGTTCTTCTGTAAAACACATTTATATAACTGCTATCTAAAAGATCTTTGTTGCTTGGCCCGTAATGAATATTGTTCAACAAAAAAGCGCCATTCTTTTTTAATTTATAACCTCCCATTTCTTTTGGGTACGAAGGCGGAATATATCCCGGCAAATAATAAACAACGTTTGGTGTAAGTGTTGGAAATTGTGGCTGCAGTTTATCCGCATAAGGAATGTGCATTTGCGCATACACTTCCATTAGCTGCGCTTTGGTATCTTCATGAATAGATTCGCCGCTCATATAATTAAATTCGCGGTTACTATCGTAACTAATTAAATGCCCGTTAACATGATGAATTAATTTACGTTGCCCCGGAACGAATTCAACAAAATCAATCAGCGTGTCTTTTTCGATTTGATAAGGAAATTTCATGATCAAAAAAGCATCTGTTCCGTTACCTTTTACTGAATAAGCTTCTTGAGCTTTAATAACAAGGTCAGGTTTTCCGAAAAAAGAGCCGGTATAAAATGTTGGGGCGTTTGGTTCTGATAAACTATCGCCTCGCAAACAATTATTATCTACCCATAATTTTAATAACTCAATTTCTGTTTTGGTCAACACTTTCTCGCCAATAAAGTGCGAGTAGTTTGCATCGGCAGGCCACGGAGGCATATAACCCTTTTGTGTAACAAATTTTATAAGCTTGGCTTTTTTCAAAGCATCGGCATAGCTCAACAAATTAAAAGGCCCGCTTTCGCCTGGACGGTGACAGGGAGTACAATTCTTAAAAATAATTGGTGCAATATGTTTACTCCAGGTAATTTCTCTATCTGTTATTACAACTTCGTTTTCTTTAAAAGTTGTCGTACACGAATAAATAAAAATTAAAAAGAAAAAAAGAAAAGAAAAATATTTATGAAACGCTTTGTTCAATCCTAATAATTATAATACGGAGCAATCATTAAATAAACAATTACGCCGGTTACCGTTACGTATAACCAAACAGGATAGCTAAAGCGTGTTAGCTTTTTATGTTTCTCGCGCTGATCTGTTAATCCGTAATAAAACGATAACAAGATCATTGGTAAAACCAAAACAGCCAACAAAATATGCGTTAATAAAATAATTAAATAAACAGGTTTAACACCGCTAACAGCGGCGCTTTCAGCAGCGCTCATAATACCGTCATGATCAACATCACCATACTTTGTATCAGGAATAAAATAATGCGCGGTAACATAACACAATAAAAAAACGCTGCTAAAAATAAATGCCGTGATATTTAGTTTTTTATGCAGCTCAATGTTTCTTTTTTTTATGGCCCATAAAGAAAACAAAAGAAGAATAGTACAGCTTCCATTTAAAAAAGCATTTACCATTGGCAGTTTATAAATTAAATTGGGAAAAGTATCCGGATGTGGTATCCATTTTTGATTTAGGATAACAACCAATGCACAAACAGCAACGGTAGTTATATAAATAGTCAACTTAACATTTTTTTCTTTAGCAGTAGCTATTAATGACATGGTAGAAATTTTTTGTAAAAGTACATTTCAAACACTTATAAAAAAAGAAAAAGGCAGAAATTATATCTGCCTTTTTTCAATTATCTAATGTGAATTGTCTTTATTTTGTCATTGCATCTAGCTGTTCCTGTGTAACGCCTGTTGATGAGTAACCGCCATCATGAAACAGGTTTTGCATAGTTACCATTCTTGTCATATCGCTAAAAAGGCTAACACAATAATTTGCACAATCTTCAGCGCTTGCATTACCAAGTGGTGATTGCATTTCGGCAAAATCATAAAAATCCAGGAAACCTTTAATGCTGGTACCCGCTTTTGTTTTTGTTGGAGATTGCGAAATAGTATTTATCCGCACGTTGTTCTTTTTACCGTAATGGTAACCAAAGCTGCGCGCAATACTTTCCAGCATTGCTTTGATATCCGACATGTCTGTATAAAAAGGGAACGCGCGTTGAGCGCCCATATATGTAAGGGCTACAACTGAACCCCAATCGTTGATAGCATCTAGTTTATATGCTACAGCCAGCATTTTGTGAAATGACAGCGCAGAAATATCGGCGCCTTTTTGATAATATTCATAATTTAACTCTGTGTAGGGAATATCTTTACGCATATTAACACTCATTCCAATTGAATGTAAAACAAAATCAATTTTACCGCCTAAGTGCGCCATTGCTTCGGTATACAATTTCTCAATTTCCTCAACGCTTGTAGCATCTGCGGGAATAATTTTTGAATTGGTTGCTGCCGCTAATTTATTTATTTCGCCCATACGCATAGCTATTGGTGCATTAGTAAGTACAAATGTTGCCCCTTCTTCGTGTGCTTTAAGAGCCACTTGCCAGGCAATTGAATTTTCATCTAAAGCACCGGTAATAATGCCGCGTTTTCCTTTTAATAAGTTGTAAGCCATAATGTGTGTTTTTTAGTTGCGTAAATATACGGTTTATGCTTTAATCATAGTATAGTTTTTACCATTTAGAATGCTGAGCGTTATAAAGAAAAAATTAACCACATAGGCACATAGTTTATCTTTGTTTTACGAAATTACAGAGAAATTCTAAAAGCAAAGCATAGTATTTTATTCGCATGCGAGTAAAATTACGTGCGCATTTTAGGCATTGTGGTTTTAGCTCTTTTATATGTGCCTATGTGATTAAATTTTTAGTTTTACTCAAATAAAAAATGATCTTTCCTTATAAAATAATTTGCCGATTCGTAGATCATCATCATGTTCTTTTCCATACTATCGCTTTTTGATATGTAATTTTGCAAATAATTTACAGGATCGAGATTTTTATATTTTCTTAAATAACGTTGCCCATTATTTAATGTTTTGTAATAATAAAATCCGTTACTATCTACGCAACCAATTTTATCATCTGCCGAAAAAACAACAAAAGGATGTTTCTCTTTTAAAACATTTATTCCAAAAGTGCTATTAGTATATGTTGCGCCAATTATGCCCATTACTGTTGCAGGAATGTCGGGCTGATACGCCGGTGAAAAAATTGTATCTGCTTTTAAAATGGCAGGCTGATGTATAACAAACGGAACATGATTATATGACAACGGCATTTCGTAAGTATGACCCATAGATAAACCGTGGTCTCCTAAAAAAATGAATACCGTATTTTTATACCATGACATTTTTTTTGCATAACTCATAAAACGGCCAATGCTCCAATCGGCATAAAGCGTACAATTATCTTGTTCATTTCCACTATCCGGTTTAAAGGGAATATCGTCCGGCACCTTCCACGGCCCGTGATCAGAAGCCGTCATCATCACCGCTAAAAATGGCTTATCGTTATTTCTCTCATTTGTTACTTCAATTAATTTATCAAACAATACATGATCGGGAACACCTAAAGAACTTTCTGACTGCGTAAAATCAAAATCGTACTGACTTATAAAATGCTCGAATTTATTTACTTTAAAAAACCCTTCCATATTATCAAAATGTGGGTCGTGCGTGGTGTAAAAATAGGTTTCGTAGCCTTGTTCGCTTAATAATGGCCCCACCCCGCGAAACGGGTTTTTCAAATAACTTTTCATCGACTTTTCTGCAAGTATACTCGGAAAGCCCGTGGTTGTAGAAAATAACCCGTTGAAGGTATGAATGCCTGAAGAGAAAAAATTATTACAAAAAACAGACTCTTTAATGAGTTTATCTAAATGCGGTGTTAATTTTTTACCGTTGTAATAGCCCATTTTAAAAACCGACATACTTTCCATAACCACAATTACGAAATTGTATTTTTTGCGAAGGGTGTCTTCTATTACTCTATCTATCGTTTGTTCGAAGGGAGTATTTATTGCTAAATAATTTCTCGTGAACGCCAATTGTTCATTTATGTTTTTTGGAACTTCGTAGGGCTTTATATTCTCATTATAAAAAATGGTTTTCCAAAAAGTAAAATTAGGATTAATAGCAACCTGGTTAACGAAACCGTTTTGTGAAACAATAGACAGTCCTTCGTGAAGCCCTGACCTATCGGAGGTGCGGCCTCTTGCACCTATTGTAACTACCCCGGCAAAAATAGCAAATGAAGTTATATAATAAATAAATTTCATTTTTTTTTCGTACTGGATCTGAAACTTAAACGTTTTGTAAAAACGTTTAGTGATCTTAATAAACACAAATGCGATTAAAATGTAGAGTAACAGATACCCCCAATACGAAAAATTGCCAAAGATCATTCCAACAACAAAAGCCGGATTTTCATTCCACAACAAAGCGTTTTTATTTAAATGGGTGCCAAATTGTGAGAAATAGGGAATGTTAGCGACGCAGACAAAAAAATAAACTAATTGTAAAGTCAAAAAAGAGTAAAAACCAAAAACATAAATATTTTTGAATTTATGTTTTAAAAAATGACTTATCGAAAAAACCAGGGTCGGCAAAAAAGCTATCCAGCAAAACACTGCCGTATCAAACTCAAGGCCCATTCTAAACGCCATTAGCTTTTCAAAAAAAGTTACGCTGCCAACATCAGATGCCTTATTGGTAAAATAAAAAACAAAACGAATAAAAAGAAACACACCTAAATTAAGCGTGTAGAGTTTAACTAAAAGTTGAATGTGCGCCGGAATTTTTTGAACTACCCTGTTAAGCATTTAAAAGCTCTTTTGCATTTTTTAAAGCAGATTGGGTTGGATTGCCTGTGCTTAACATTTTAGCGATCTCGTTTATGCGTTCTTCTTTATTTAATTGTTTAATGTGCGAAACCGTTTTATCTGCATCATCATTTTTATAAACAAATAAATGGTGCGAGCCTTTGCTGGCCATTTGCGGCAAGTGCGTAATAGTTACCACCTGCATAGTATTGCCCATTTTTAATAAAATATTGCCAATCTTGTCTGCCACGTCACCGCTTACACCCGTATCTATCTCGTCAAAAATAATAGTTGGTAATTGCTTTTTAGAAGCCAATAATGCTTTTAGGCATAACATTAAACGCGATAACTCACCGCCGCTGGCAACCTTATGTAATTCATTCAGCGGCATGCCTTTGTTAGCAGAGAATAAGAATTTAACTTGGTCGAAACCGGTTGCAGTTAATTCTTTAGTTTGCGTTAATTCAATTTTAAATTGTGCGTTTTGCATAGATAGCTCAGCAAGAGATTCTTTCACCTGCTTTTCAATATCAGCAATTGCTTTTGTTCTTATGTCACTCAATTTTTTTGCAGCTTTAGCGCAAAGAGCATTTAATTTTTCAATTTGTTTTTGCGTTTCGGTAATCTCTTTTTCTATCGATTCAAATTGCGTTAATTTATTTTCAATTTCCGTTTTAACTGCGTGCAATTCTTCTTCTGTATTTACATTGTGCTTTTTAAGCAACCGGTTTAATTTATCTAATTTACTGTTTACTTCATCTAATTTTACCGGATCAAAGTTGACATTTGTTTCGGCATCTTCTAATTCAGAAGCAAGATCTTTTAGATCAATGTAAGCAGAATTAACGCGCTCAAAAAACTCGGCATAATTTTTTCCGTATTTCGAAAGTGCTTGTAGGTTTTGTTTTACCTGCGCCAAAGCACTGATAACATTGGTTTCGCCACCATTAATAGTGTTCGAAGAGTTTAATAAAGTGCTTTTTATTGCTTCTGCATTTTCAAGTTCGGCACTCTCATCTTCCAGCGTTTTTAACACGCCGGGTTTAATTTCTGTTTCTTCTAATTCGTTAAATAAAAATTGAAAATAATCGAGTTCTTTTTTTGCCTGAGTTTCCTGGTCTAACAGGGTTTTTAAAACCGTATTTAGCTTATTTAATTTTCCAAACTCCAGTTTGTATTCTTTAAAATCATTTAAGCTTCCGGCAAAAGCATCCAAAACCTCTAACTGAAAATTTGTTTGATTCAACAACAAGGTTTGATGTTGTGAATGAATATCAATTAATTTTTCGGATAATAATTTTAAGCTGTTTAACCCAACAGGTGTATCGTTTAAAAAACTGCGCGATTTTCCTTCGGTGCTAATTTCTCTTCGTAGCAAAACTGTCGTATCAAAATCAAGATCGTTTTCTTCAAAAAACGGTTTTAATTCCAATCCTTTTGTGTCAAACTCTGCTTCAATAATGCATTTTTTATTTTTGTTCTGCAAAGCCGCCAAATCTGCTCTGTTGCCGAGAACCAGGCCAAGTGCTTCTAAAAAAATAGACTTTCCCGCGCCCGTTTCACCGGTAATTACAGATAATTTCCCCGGAAAGGAAACATCCATCTCATTTATCAACGCAAAGTTGCTTATGTATAAACGTTTTAACATTGATCTAAAATTCGGAAATATCTGTAAAATTACACAAATAGTTTTTCAACACCCTATTACTTTTGAATGATTACCGACATTTCGGCACCAGAATAAAAACGGCGCATCAGGTATTGCATCATCTTATCGGCCCATTTAATTTTAATATATGTATTACAGGGTTAAGAAATTAAATAACTTATTTTTAAATTATTTAATTGGCAGTATTCTTTAAATGTTTTTGCAGAATATTCGCAAACGTGAAATGGTTTTCTTAATGCCGAAGTATAAGGCACTATTTTTGTGAATGAGGTTTTATAAAAAAGGTGCAGCGCCTTTTTATAAAACCATTGGCTGTTAACCGTTTCGAGGTGCAAATAACCGCCGGGCTTTAGCCAGGTAAGCGCTTTTTGAATGGCAGCATGTGGATGGTTAAAATGATTTAAGGGTTCTAAAAAAATAAAATCGAAGCTGTCTTTTTCAAATTCAGCATCTTCGAACGAAGTGTTTGAAGAATTTACAGGCTCAATAAATTTTTTTTCGATAGCAAATTCATAAAGTTCTTTTTTTGGTTCCAAAGAATATACACTAAAACCTTTTTGCCTTAGCGCATACGAAACCCTTCCTATTCCACATCCAATATCAAGGGCTTTAGAGCCCGGTAAAAGCCCTGCGGTATCTTTTAAAAAATTTAAAATATCAATATAATTTTCCGCTGCTTTTATTTTTTCGCCGTTAATCAATGTCATATCAATTAACGAATTATCTTCATTAAAAATAGTGTTTTGTGGTAACACCTGCGGATGATTATAGATCAAACTACAGCGTTTACAGCAAACAACTTTTGCAGCATTTTCATAATTTCTTCCCGGAAAAATACCCTGCGTTTTATTTAAGCGATATCCCAAAAAACGAGGCTTGTTTTTGCTTAAACACAAAGGGCATTTATACGTTGTTTTTTCATCAATCTTAATCCCCTAAACAATAAAATTTTGATAAATCTCTTACAATTTAAACCTTTAATAAACGTTTTTTAACAAATAAGAGTGCTTATTTTCAACAAAGTAATTGTGCTTTACTCAATGTTTTACACAATTAACTCAATAATTCACCTCTTTTTTATATTTTTTTAATGTATCTAAACTTTTACCCAACGTAATAGTATTTATAAACGTATTAGTATATAAACACACATTTATGAGACAGCTCAAAATAACCAAACAGATCACCAACCGCGAAACGGCCTCTTTGGATATGTACCTGCACGATATTGGACGTGTAGAACTAATTACTGCCGAAGAAGAAGTTATTCTCGCGCAAAAAATTAAAGCGGGCGATCAACGCGCCCTTGATAAATTGGTTCGCGCCAATTTACGTTTTGTGGTTTCTGTTAGTAAACAATATCAAAATCAAGGTTTGAGTTTACCCGATTTAATTAACGAAGGAAATTTAGGTTTAATAAAAGCCGCTCAACGTTTTGATGAAACGCGTGGTTTTAAATTTATTTCTTACGCTGTTTGGTGGATTCGTCAAAGCATTTTACAGGCATTGGCAGAACAAAGCCGTATTGTGCGTTTACCATTAAATAAAATTGGTGCCATTAATAAAATAAATAAAACGCTTTCTAAAATGGAACAGGATCTTGAAAGAGAACCAAGCTATGATGAGATTGGTGAAGTTTTAGAAATGGCACCACAGGATATACAGGACACCATGCGTAACAACAACCGCCATTTAAGTATGGATGCACCTTTAACTTTAGGCGAAGATGGCGGAAGTATGTACGATCTTATGCAAAACGAAAGTTCATTAAGTCCGGATAAAGAATTAATTGGCGAAAGTTTACAATTAGAAATTACGCGCGCTTTATCAACTTTAACAGAGCGTGAAGCAGATGTTGTAAAATTATTTTTTGGCCTTGGCGGAAAACATCCGCACTCGTTAGAAGAGATCGGTGAAAAATTTGATCTTACACGTGAGCGTGTTCGCCAGATAAAAGAAAAAGCAGTACGTCGTTTAAAACATGGCAGCAGGAGCCGTTTATTAAAAGCGTATTTAGGATAGTAAAGGGAAAATGTAAGAGTATTCCGGTAACCGGAGGGAAAATGTTTTAAACTCAATGCCCTTATCTTACATTTAACCTTTTATAGTTTTTCATTTCATAGTTAGTTCCACAAAAAACCCTTCTGATGTCAGGTCAGAGGGGTTTTTTAATTTTAAGATCCGTAAAAAATCCCGCATCAATTAATTGATGCGGGATTTTTAATTCTAGTCTCGTCCTAAATCCTTGTCAAAAAGAGAAGGACTTTAACGGCGCTAAATCCCTTCTCCTTTTTAAAAAGGCAAGGGTTGAGGCTTTATTGTATAATTAGTTTTCCGGCTTTTAAAGTGCTGTTATCCTTTTTATTGCTCAACTTATAAATATAATTTCCTGTAGCAAGATTTCCTTTTTCGATGGTAAAGCTTGAAGAAGTAATTGAAGTGTTATTCATAACCTCTCTGCCTAACTGATCATAAACCTTAAAACTTAGCTCAGCTAAATTAGTTCCTGCAGCGTTAATTGTAACATTAGCTTCGTTGCTCATTGGGTTTGGCCCAACAGTAACAGAAATAGCTTTGCTTTGTTCTTTAATAGTGGTAACGGTTGCGCCCTGACCATATAATTTAAATGGCATATCCAAAGTACTTGTTCCATCCATACTTTGTATCCAGCCCGTACCATTATATTGATAAGAATTAGTGCCTGTAGAAAGACTGGCTAAGGTAGTAACCGGAGGGCACCATGGGCCTGAAGCTAAACTACCCGACGTGTTCCAAACTACCCAATAATTGCCAGGTGATACACTACCCGTTAAAATAGATTTTATCCTCATAATAGGGCGGTTAGTTTCTGTAAATGGCGGCGTATCGGTTGTTGCACGATAGATCCCAGACCAGCTTGTTTGTGTCATAATATTGGTAGAATTGCTTCCAACAATAATGGTTGAACTTGGGCGGCTTGAGCTATCTGCACAGATATATGCGTATGAAGCTGTAAAAGTTGAAACTGTTGAGGAACCTGTTTGATAACCATACGTGATTAATGAATCAAGCATCCAGCCGCCAGCAGGAACGTTAATTCTTGAAGCGATCCAAAAACCGCCACCATGATTTTGATTAGAGCCATATAACGTAGCGCCCAAAGAGGTTTGCGTTGAAGATACGTTAGAGCCTGAAGGCCCTTGGCCCGCATGTGTTACTAATTGTGATGATCCCGCCAGCCAGGTTTGTCCCATAACGGCACCGGAAAATGCAACAGCTGAAATTAAAGTAAAGATTTTTTTCATAAGCGATTTTTTTAGTTTAAGAATAGGTTATATAGACTCCAATATACAAAAATTATTCTAAATTGTTTAACACTCAAATAAATTAAAGTAAACATTCTTACATGAATTCTTCTTATTTTTATGTTTCAAAAAAAAGAGTATGACTACTACAAAACCAAAAAAATCGCTTTTCCGCCGCATTATGAAATGGAGCGGAATTACTTTATTACTGATCATTGTTCTGTTAATCGCCGCACCTTTTATTTTTAAAGATAAAATTGTTGCCATTGTTAAAGAACAAGCTAATAATAATTTAAATGCGAAAGTAGATTTTGGTGATTTTGATCTTTCTATTTTTTCTTCGTTTCCTGATTTCAGGTTTAAAATAAATAAAGTAAGTGTAATTGGCGTTGATGAATTTGCAGGAGATACGCTTGCATACATTAATACATTAAGCACAGATATTAATTTAAAAAGTGTTATCAGCGGCGGACCATACGGCGTTAACTCAATCGTAATTGATAAGGCCCGAATTTTAGGAAAAGTTCTAAAAAGTGGCAAAGCCAATTGGGATATTGCAAAACCAAGCACCGATACAGCAGTTACAACACCTACTGATACTGCGGCTACACAATTTAATGTAAAGCTTAAAGAATTTAAAATTAAAGAAACATATATTGTATATGATGATCAGCAAGGTGGCATGTACGCAAAGCTTGAAAATTTTAATTATGAATTAAATGGCGATTTTACACAGGATAATTTTGTGATGAGCAATTTATTAGACATTGCAAAAACTACTTTTAAAATGAGTGGTGTTGCTTATTTAAATGAAGCACACACAAAATTAAAAGCAGATGTGGATATGGATATGCTTAAAATGAAATTTACTTTTAAAGAAAATGAATTCAGTTTAAACGATCTTCACTTGGGTTTTGATGGATTCGTAGAAATGCCGGATACCAATATTAAAATGGACCTCAAGTTCAAAGCAAAAGAAACCGAGTTTAAAGCTATTTTATCTTTAATACCAAGTGTATATTCTAAAGATTTTGCTTCGGTAAAAACAGCGGGTAAATTAGCGTTGGATGGTTACGCCAAAGGAACTTACAACGCTGTACAAATGCCTGCTTTTGGTATTAACCTAAGTATTAAAGATGCGATGTTCAAATACCCGAGCTTACCAAAATCGGTTAACAACATTAATATTGATGTAAAAGTGCTAAACCCAACGGGCGTTTTAGATGCAACTACTGTAGATGTAAACAGATTTCACATGGAGTTAGCGGGTAACCCAATCGACATTGCCGCACATGTGAAAACACCAATTTCTGACCCGGGCATTACGGCTGACCTTAAGGGAATTATTGATCTTTCTTCTGTAAAAGAATTTATTCCAACAGAAAAAGGCGATGAATTAAGCGGGATCATTAAAACCGACATTAGCGTTGGAGGTCACATGAGCTCTATTGATAAAAAAGAATACGATAAGTTTAAAGCACAAGGCTCATTAGGAATTGATAAAATGAATTACAAATCGGCAACACTGCCATACGTTGTTCAGTTAAACACCATGTTGTTGAATTTCTCAACTAAATTTGTTGAGCTCGCTAAATTTGATGCCAAGATGGGTAAAAGTGATGTACAGGCAAGCGGTAGAATTGATAATTTAATTCAGTACATGTTTAAGGATAGTTTAATTAAAGGATCATTCACTATTAATTCTGCTTTAATGGATATTAATGAATTAATGGGCCCTGAAACGCCAAGTACTGCCGCTACTCCGGCTGCAACAACGGCACCCACATCAACCGCCAGCGCGGGTGTTGCAGAAGTGCCATCTAATATTGATTTTAATTTAGACGCAAAAATTGGTAAAGTAATTTATACCAATTTAGTGTTGGATAATATGGTTGGTAATATCTTGATCCGTAAACAAAAAGTGGATATGACCAATTTACGCATGAATACTATGGGCGGTGCTTTAACCATTAATGGTTTTTATGAAACTACAAATCTTAAAAAACCAACAACAGGTTTAAATTTAAAAGTAGACAATTTTGATATCCAGGAAACATTCAAATCATTTAACACTGTACAAAAACTAGCGCCGGTTGGCCAATACGCTAAAGGTAAATTTACCGCTACTTTAGAAAACTTTAATACTTCCTTAAACGATAAAATGGAGCCGGATCTAAACGCTGTAAAAGCAAACGGTACATTTAAAACTGCAAAAGTAAATGTGGGCGGGTTCCCACCATTCGTAAAATTAGGCGAAGCTTTAAAAATAGAACAGCTTAAAAGTATGGATGTAGATAATCTTTTAGTGAATTACACCATTAAAGATGGCCGCGTGGTAATGGCACCTTTTGATACCAAGATGGCTAATGTGCCAACCAACATTAGCGGTAGTACAGGTTTTGACCAAACAATTGATTACAAATGGAAAATGGAAATACCAAAAGCTATGTTTGGTGGTGCTGCAAATTCTGCTTTAAACAGTTTATTGGCGCAAGGTAATGCCGCCGCGGGAACAAACTTAGCGGTAGGTGATAAAATAAAAGTAACAGCTTTATTTGGCGGTACGGTAATGAAACCCGAAGTTAAAACATCTTTAAAAGATGATGCAAAAAGTACGGTTGCTACAGTAACTACACAAGCTGTAAACAATGCTATTGATAAAGCTGCCGAAGAAGCACAAAAAATATTAGAAGACGCAAAAGCACAATGTGAAAAACAAAAAGCTGAAGCTCAAGCCAACGCCGATAAACAAAAACAGGATGGTTATGCAGAAGCTGATAAATTAGTAGAGCAGGCAAGCAACCCAATTGCAAAAATTGCTGCAAAGAAAGCGGCCGAAGTAGCTAAGAAAAAAGTAGATGAAAAAGTGCAAAAGGTAATAGATGACGCGGAAGCAAAATGTAAGAAATCTATTGAAGAAGCTCAGGTAAAAGCGGCCGCAAAAGCGGCGGAGAGTAAGAAATAAACTGTCACGCTGAGCGGACCCGAAGCGCGCTTATGTTTCTCGACTGCGCTCGAAATGACAAAACAAAATAAGTTAAAAACCCTCACTAAATTGGTGAGGGTTTTTTTGTTTTACATCACGCTAAGCGGAGTCGAAGCGCTACACCCAAAATTATTTTCAAGAAAAATTTAGCAAGTTGCAAAGTTTACCCTTTATTATAGTATAGCCTTAAAATAAAAATGTGACAATAGGGGAACTACAACTTTTGCATGAACTATTTTTGCTTTTATAGTTATGATTTTAGAAACACTGTTATATAAAGTATGGAAACTAAAAAGGAATAGCATAAAATAAATGGGGCCTCGAAACTTTAATTTTAAAACCATAGTAAACATTTTAAAAGTTTTGGTATATGATATTATACGGTGGAATTAAACTAACATAAAACGCAAAGCAAAAATTTAAATGAATGTAATTTTGAAAAATGAGAATGTAACATTCAAATACTTAACTAAAATTCAGCCAATGCAAGAACAATTGCCGTCTCTATATTAAAACTACTTAAAATAATTTAAAATGAAAAATATACAGAATTACATCGAAAAATTTATAGATAAATCTTGGATTCCAGCTACTGGGATTATATATAGAAATGAAATTATAGTTATTTTAATTCTCTGTTTTTTTGCTATTGCTAGGCAACTTTTAAAATGGTGGATCAATAAAAATAAGATCGATCAAGAAAATACTCAAACAAATAAAGTTTTGGAATTATTCTTGAAGGATAAAAAGAAAAAGAAATCTATTGAAGTAGGTAAAATTAAAATAGAGTATAATGAGGACGTAAAACCGAAAGAAAATTCACCGTAGTAATAAATTGTTATACGAAGAGTTAAGAAGTCGAAGTTCGTCTCTGCCAAGAGGTAACGACAACGTAATCCCAAACCCCTGCGTGTCAGATTGCTTCGCTATCGCTCGCAATGACGTCCCTCTGTCATTTCCAACAGATTCGAGATATGTGAATGTTTCTGTGCTACCTTTAAAAAACCTCCAATAGAAATAAATTATTCAGCGGCAATTAAAAAAGGCCGGAATAGTGTCCGGCCTTTTTACTTATTTTAATTGTTTAATTTTTACAAACCTCAAAAACTCATTAATTAATTTATTCTTTAATTATTTTTGTTACGTTAACTGTGTTTTCATAAAGAACCCTTACATAATAAACACCTTTAGCTAAGTGCGAAATATTAAGGTCTGCTTTATATTCAATCGTACTCTTTTCTAAAACCAACCTTCCGGTTACATCCACTATTTGTATCTTTTTGCTGCCTGTATTCAACATTTCAATTATAATATTTCCTTCTGTTGGATTTGGGTAAACACTAACATTACCAGCGTTTTCTAACATGTTATTATTTACTCCTGTGCATGTAGTAACGAACAAAGTAACACTGGTACTGGTTGAACAGCCTGAAGCATTTGTACCAATAATATTATAAACCTGCGAAATAGTTGGTGTAACATTTATTACGGCTGTAGTTTGACTTCCAACCGACCATGTATAGTTAGTTGCCCCCGAAGCCGTAATGTTTGCAGAGCCTCCCGGACATATTGTTAAACCAGGGGAAGCAGAAAATGTAATTGAAGGGCCTGGCGTTACATTTACCGTTATTGTTTTTGTGTTAGCACAACCAGGCCCGTTTTCTCCGGTAACCGTATATGTTGTTGTTACAGAAGGCGTAACGGTAATTGAACTTGTTGTTGCTGTTGTATTCCACGTGTAAGTAACCGCGCCAATTGCTATTAAATTTATTGGTGCCCCGCTGCAAACGGTTGGTTGCGATGCAACAAGCGTTACAACTGGTGCTGCACAACCAATTGTTTTGATCTGTAAACTATCCATTCCAATATCATCTATTCCGTAATCAGATGTTGCTAAAAAGCGAACAACGCAGGAAGAAGAATTTACGGGGCCAAGGCTAATTGTTTTTTTATTCCAGTTTGCATCAATTGTAGAATAATCACCTGAAACGAAAGCTGTTTTCTTTACAAACGAGTTACCTCCGTTTGTAGACAAAAATATCTCCAGCGAATCATCACCTGAATTGTTGATATGATAGAAAGACATTTGATAATTAGCGGTTGAACCTAAGTTCACATATAAATCAAGTTCTCCGGTAGTTCCAATACTAGCATCGTAAGTATGGAAATCGGCACTTCCTATGCCTGCCAAAGGAGTCACGATTCCAAAGGAACTTGTCCAATTGGCTGAAACACCATCGTCTTGTCTTCTCCACGAATTATCGCCGGTAGTTGGGTTGCTTTTCCAGTTTGCGCTTACAGGCACATTTCTAAGGTCGCAACGGTCTTGCCATGTATTATCAAAGTTTTCTAAAAATGGTACTGTAGCATATGTTACTGATGGTGTAGGCACAATGCTAAAGCCTGCTGTTACCGCGGTACTCGATCCGCAAGCTAAAATACGTCGGTAATAAATTGTATTTGTAAAAGTTGGCGAATACGCCGTTGTTGTGGCTGATGGAATTGATGTCCATGTTATACCATTTGGTGATGATTGCCACTGACAAGTTAAACCTCCTGCGTATGTACTTCCGCTAACATTTAAGGTTACAGATTGCCCGGTACAGGCTATTGAAGACCCCGAAACGGCTCCTGCGGTTGGCGTTCCTGAGCAATTGTTATAAACGCTTAAACTGTCTATTCCTATATCATTGTATCCATTGTTGCCATCAGAAATTCCTTTAAATCTTATAACACAAGATGTAGAGTTTATTGCGCCAAGGTTATAGGTTCTTTTTTGCCAGCCGTTGCTACTCAAAATATCATAATCACCCGAAAGAATTCCTGCGTTTTTGATAAACGTAGTTCCACCATTGGTTGAAAAATAAACCTCAAGTGAATCGTCTCCATAATCATTTGAATGATAAAATGAAACATAATGTGTTTGCGCTGTTCCAAGATTAACCCTCAGATCCAAATTACCTGAAGCCATGTTAGGCGCATCGGTTGAATTAAAGTTAGCGGCGCCAACGCCCATAAAAGGGGTAACTGTTCCTCCGGATGATGTCCAGTTTGCAGCAGAGCCATCATCTTGTCTTCTCCATGAATTATTTCCATTTGACGGGCTATTTGTCCAAAAGGCTGTTACCGGCACGTCTCTTACATCACAACGGTTTTGCCATGTATTATCAAATCCTTCATAAAATGGCACTGCGGCATAATTTGATACAGGCGAGTTCGTAATAAAATGAAGCGCATTGGTAGCTACAGTGTTTGTGCCGCAAGCAATCACCCTGCGGTAATAAACGGGTGCGGTGTACGTTGCACTAAAACCAGAATTTGTTGCAGAAGCCACCGATGTCCAGGTAACACCATTTGGTGAAGACTGCCACTGATAGGTTATACCAAAAGCTGCAGTACTTCCTGTTACATTTAAATTTATTGATGTGCCAATGCAAACAACAGTTCCCACTGCGGGAATTGTTAATGTTCCCGCTGTTGGAGGGCCAGAGCAAGGTGGCGGTGGCGACCAAACATATTTCTGTCCGTTTACTGGCTTAAATGCCGGAGGTCCGGGGTCTAACTCACAATTATCAGTAATTAAAGTTCCTGCTGTGGAGGTAGCCCAGGTATTAGTTAAATTTAAAACCGAGCGGTTATTGAATTCGTTATTTGCATTAATACCGCGCAAGCCTACTTCATAAAAATTATTTACATCTACATAAAAAGATCCATAGTGAACTTCTATTCTGTTACTTGTTTCAAATAAACGTATTTGAAAATTCATCGTGTCTATATTACTATAAGAAGAATAATCTCTCCATTGAACAATAAAAATTCTGTTAGGAGCGGTTCCGTTAGTTCTGTAGCGCAAAACTCCATTGGTATTCGAGGCAAGATCTCTACTAAGAGCTGCTACAATTGTATCGTCGCCAAAATTATCGCTAATTGCATTGTAGCTACTGCTGTTTAACAAAACGCCAAACTTTAAAAATCCGTTTGCGCATACAGATAGTTGGCTGAAGCTAGTTCCTCCATAATTAAAATTAAATCCGATAGGAACGTTATCAAAAATCTCATCGTCATTGGCATTAGTTCCTAAAACGGTACCCCCGATAATTGCACTATAGCTTATTGCAGAAGATGAAAATGTATACAAGGGAATAAGTTGTGCCTTCAGCGTTTGACTAGTCATAATAACCGCTAAAGCAAGCAGGAAATTAGTAAAGATTTTTTTCATAATTTATTTATTTAAGATTTTGGATATTGAAACAAATATAAAACAATAACCATAAGACCAGGCCCTAACTATTGTTTAAGTTGCCTAAAACGGATTAGTTATTTACAACTTCAAATAACTACTAAAAATGAAATACTTGTGAGCTAGTAAGTTGTTTTAGTTCTTAACGGATATTTGTAGTTGTACCGGAAAAATAATGAATATAAATGCGCTTAACTTATAAACGCATTAATGAAATATTAAGAAAAATTAAACGCTTTTTATTAAATATATAAAGCCGTTAATCAAAAAAATAAGAGCTTACCTTTTTTGCAGACTTTAGTCCGCTAGGATCCGCCAGCGTTTTTAAACTACAAAATTCTTCAGACCAGCTTGAAGTTCTTATTCGTAAGGGAGGGGTTTCTGTTTCAATACAGTAATTAATTATTTCGGCAACCTGGTTTGAACTTTGCGTAAAGGCAGCTTCATCTTCTTTCAACTTTGTTTTATTCGAAGCAACATATTTTTCTATAATTTCATAGTACTCGCTTTTCGAATTTATGTTGGCGCTTAAAATATCAGAAACATTTTTGTTTTTAAGCCAACCGGCAAATTCTTCCGGTTCTACAATGGTAAATTTTATATTAAAAAAAGGTGTTAAATAACTAGACAAGGCTTCTGTATAGCCCTCAACAGCAAATTTAGTTGCACAATAAATTTCATTAAACGGCTTACCAACAAGGCCACACACAGAACTGATGTTGATAATGTGCCCGGATCTGGATGTTTTCATGCAAGGCAACACTGAGTTTGTAATTCTAATTACTCCATAATAATTAACGTTCATTAAATGTTGTATTTCTGCATCAGAAGATAATTCGCTAGGCTTAAAAAAATAAGTGCCGGTTGTATTAATAAGTACATCTATTTTTCCTTCCAGCTCAATTATTTCCTCGATACAGTTATCTATACTCTTTTGATTGGTTACATCCAATTTCAAAATATTTATTTCAACGTTCCTGTCTTTAGCAGCATTTAATAACTCATCCTTTTTTTCGATACGGAACATGGTTGCATAAACCTTATGTCCTTTTTCGGCCATGAATAAGGCAGTATGAAACCCTAAACCGCTTGACGCGCCTGTAACAACTATTGTTTTTTTCATATGTATTTTTATTATTTAGTGAAAGAACGGGGCAACGAACACAAGACGCGCCCCGTTCGTGTTTACTAACAGTTAAAAACTTAAAAAACTATTAGCCACTTTTATACTCTATTTATATTAACCTATTACTATTTTTATTTGGCAAGGATTAAAAGTAATCTAACCCAGATAGACTACTTTAATCTTTGCCATTGCCAAGTTCTTAAAATGAAGAATAAAAAGAATTTGACATTATTGTTAAACTTGCCAGCAGTAAATTCAAAGCGTATTCAATTAAAAAACTATTTTACAATGGACCTTACTGCGCCAACTCTATGAGCAAAATTAGATCTTTAATCCTTCAAAATGTAAGCAGTTTTGTTTAATGATGTCTAAATCGGATTAGCCGGTTTTAAGTTTCGCAAGCCTTTTTTACGATACTGACTTAATTTTTTTTCAATTTAAAGCCAAACAAACGACCTCGCTATGCTTTTATTGATTGATTTAGTAGTTTTATTATGCCGATATTTATATATATTTAAAAAAAATATCTTTATGAATATTCTGATTTTAGAGGATGAATTAATCATTAGCTATGAAATAATTCAAATTTTAAAAGACTTTGGATACCAAAACTTTTATACTGCAATAAATTATACTGAAGCGGTTGAGCAATCAGAAAAAATAAAACCCGATATTGCGATTATTGATATTAATTTAAGCGGCAATAAAACGGGTATCGACTTTGCAAATTATCTAAATAAGAATGGAACAACTCCATTTATATATCTTACTTCAAATACAGACAGAAGCACAATTGATATTGCTTTAAAAACAAAACCAAATGCTTACTTGCCAAAACCTATTAACAGAGCATCGATATATTCGGCGCTCGAAATAGCAATTTCGGGACTTAGCGAAAAAGCGTCACCAATAATCAGGTTTACCGATTCTTTATTTATAAGGGAAAAAGATATGTTTGTAAAAGTATCTGTTAATGATGTTATATACTTAAAAGGTGTTGGCAATTACACAGAAGTTTTTACAAAACAGAAAAAATTCACACTGCGCACTAACATTGGGGGTATTTTGGATAATAACCTTAAAGAAAACTTTTTAAGAACGCATAAGTCTTATATAATTAACATTAAGCAGGTACAATCATTCAATCTAAACAAAATAATACTGAGCGATAATATAGAAGTGCCTATTAGTAAATTATACCGTAACGATGTGTCGGCAACTTTCCAAAAAATGTTGTAATTGATCTAATCTATTTAAATCATTAACTGTGCAAAACAAAGGGGTTGATATAACAGCATATAAAGCTATTGATCATTTAAATGAACTTGCCTGGAGTATGAACAGGGAAGACTCGCACGAATCCATTGAACTCGCAAACAAAGCGCTTGAAGATTCTGAAAAATGTGAGTATGTGTTTGGTATTGCCTGCGCAAAAAAAACACTCTCGGCTTGCTATGTTTGGAATTCCAGAAATGATGAGTCTGCTAATCTCTGTTTTCAAGCCATTGCTCTATTCCAAAATTTAAAAGATAAACAAAATGAAGCCGATGTTAATTATATACTCGGGAGTAATTTTTTTTACTTGTCAGACTATGACACGTCATTAAAATACTATCAAAACTGTTTGCAATTAAGTACCGAAATAAATTATAAGTTTGGCATTGCAGATGGTTTGAATGGCGTTGGCACCGTCTTATACACCATAGACCAAAACGAAGAAGCATTAATCTCTTTAACAAAAAGTAAAGTGATTTGCGAAAAGTATAATCTAAATGGAATACTTATCAGAGTTTTAGATGGTTTAGGTGAAACACATATCAACCTTAAAGAATATGATGTTGCGATCAAATATTATACTGAATGTATAAAAATAATTGATGAATTAACTGGTAATCTGCGGGTGAGGGCCTTTGCCTTAGATGGTCTTGGAAGGGCGTACACGGGGAAAAATGACTATGAAAAAGCACTTGCAAAATTTAATGAAAGCTTAATAATTCGGAAAAAAATTGATTTTAAGTTTGGGGTAGCAACAACTCTTAAAAATATTGGAATTTTATACATTAAGAAAACGGATTATCAGAGTGCAATTATCAACTTGAAGGAAGTTTATGACATTTGCAATAAGATAAATAACAAAGAAGGGGTTTTTCAAGCCAGTGAAAAACTAGCCGAACTTTTTGAATTTATAAATAACCCCGCAGAAGCCCTTAGATTTTATAAAATCTTTCATAGTACAAAAGAAGATGTTCGTAATTTTAGAACCGTTCAACTCTTAAAAAGCCTGGATCTTCAAAGCAAGGTTATAAAATCGCAATCTGATAAAATCATATTGGAAGAAAAAGCAAAAGAACTGCAAAACTTTTCAGAGAGTTTGATCCTCATGAGTGAGATCGGGCAAAAAATTATTTCCAGTTTATCGGTTGCCACTATTGTAAACACCGTTTATAAAAATGTAAACGAACTGATGGATGCCACAGGATTTGGTATTGGCATTTTTAAAGAAGAAGAAAATGCTATTATCTATCCCCTGGTTATAGAAGCCGAAGAAAGGTTCGAGAATTTAAAGTTTAACCTGGAAGAAACTAACCGGCTAACAGCCATTTGCTTTAACGAGTCGCGCGAAATTATCATTAATGATTTTGATAAAGATATATCAAATTTCATAAAAGAAAACACTGAGCCAAAAGCAGGCAAATTTGGCGTTTCGGCAATGTACCTTCCGCTTTTTTATAAAGATTCTGTTTTAGGTGTTATGACCGTTCAAAGCTTCAAAAAAAACGCTTACAGCAATTATCACATCAACATTTTTAAAAATCTTGCTACGTATACCGCCATCGCTATTGAAAATGCAAAAATGTACGAAGAGCAGGAGTTTAAAATCATTGAGCGTACCAAAGAGTTAACCATAAGTAAGGAACAAATAGAACGGACTTACGTTAACAACAAAAAGCTCAGCGAAATTGGAAAAGAAATTACCTCAAATTTAAATCTCGGAAAAATTTTCAAAAAACTTCATTTATCAATAAATGAAATAATGGAAGCCGATTGCTTTGGCGTGCGCATATACAAACCAGAATTAAATGCTATTGAATATAAATATGAAATTGAAAGAAATATTTTAAGTGATAAAAATGAAATAATTCCTCTAACAGATGACAACAACTACACTGTATGGTGTTTAAAAAATAAAACCGATATTTTTTTAAACGACAATGAAAAAGAATTTAAAAAATATGTAAATGAGATTCGCGTGGTATCAGGCGACATGCCAAGTTCATTGCTGTTTACGCCAATCATGATAGGAGAAAAAATTTTAGGGGTTATCACGGTTCAAAGTTTTAGAAAATATGCTTATAAAGAGTATCATATAGATATGTTAAGAACCCTTGCAACTTATACCGCCATTGCACTTGAAAACGCCTATTTGTATGAAAATCTTGAAGAAACCGTACTTGAAAGAACCAAAGAGGTGATTAAGCAAAAAGAAGAGATAAATATTAAAAACGTAGAGTTAATTGCCAACTCTAATCAAATCAGAAAAAGTTTAAAAGAAAAAGAAGTTTTATTAAAAGAAATCCATCATAGAGTTAAAAATAATCTACAAATTATTTCAAGCTTACTTGGCCTTCAGTCTAACAAAATAAAAGCTGACGATCTTAAGTTACTGTTTTCTGAAAGTAGAAGTAAAATATCTGCAATTGCACAGGTTCATGAAAAACTCTATCAAAGTGATAATTTATCTGAAGTAAATATCGACGATTATCTAACGAGTCTTTATAGTTCAATCATCTCTATTCTTGAAGTTAAAGCAAATAACATAGAGTTTATTTATAAAAAATCAGATCTGTATTTTGATATAGATACTTCAGTACCCTTGGGTTTAATTCTAAACGAGCTGGTTACCAATTCAATAAAATACGCCTTTAATGGCTATGAACATTGCGCTATTAGTGTGAGTTTAGAAGTGCGTGCCGACAAAATGTATGAGTTTTCTTATTCAGATAACGGTTCGGGCTTTGATACAAAGACTACTATTGAAGGTTTAGGGCTCAATTTAATAAAATTATTAGCCAGGCAACTTGGCGGGGTTGTGGAGATTGATGCCACGAAGGGAACAAAGTTTAGAATTGCTTTTATGGATACCTCCATGAGAAAAACAATTAATTAAACTAAAAACGCTCAATCTCCGAAACCATTTTCACTAAATAATTTACTAACCGCACTTAAGAACCAAACCTTCGACTCCGCTCAGGGTAACGGG
The DNA here is from genome assembly GCA_943369995.1 of Chitinophaga pinensis. GTDB lineage: Bacteria > Bacteroidota > Bacteroidia > B-17B0 > Aurantibacillaceae > Aurantibacillus. Next base: position 25,416 of record CALRPF020000026.1, on the reverse strand, counting down.
TACGTGCCGAGCGGAGCAGAAGCGCACCTAAGTTTTTCGACTGCTCTCGAAATGACAAACTGAATAAGTTAAAAATTATAGATCTATGTTAAGCCCTTTCTTCGATCCGTAAATATATCTTTCAGATGTTCCTTGGAGCAGAAGGTTAATATTATCAACATATTCTTGGTTGGCAGTTCCTTGATAGATTCTAAAATTACCGGAATGATTATATATTATCTGATTGTTATGATCAATAAAATTTGTCAATAAAAGGCATTTTTTTCTATTTAATGGGATTGCAATATTATAATCGACTATTCTTTGGCTACCGAAAGTGTGTGTTTCCAATTGGCCGAGTTTGTTTTGAATAATTAATGGATTGTCACAAGTAATAAACTCTGAACTGTCAACACTTGTAATCATAGTAAATTTTTTCCATTTATGCGCATCAACCATTCCCATGACCACATCTTTAAAGTGTGCAATTTTATAGTCCTCTTTTATCTTATCTAATTCAAATAAGTACTCATTTGGCACACTTTTTAGAAAAATATTAAAATGTTTTGGGGTCCTACAATATAGAGAAAAGAAAAAAATCAAAATGCTCTCTTTTGTGCTTAAATCCAAATCTTCAGGATTCTTGCTAATAAGATAATTATACATTTTTGGATAATCTTTTTCCAAGAGATTTCCATAAATATCGGTTTCCATAAGCATTGGATGAGAACCCTTCAAAGTATAAAATTTCCTTTTTACAGTTGCGTTATCAACTGAAACGATTCTTGTGTTTTTTGAATTATCTAATGTTTTATCTCTTTGATACAGAAGAGAATCATCGTCAATAAAATTTTTCAAATAACATTCCGGAATAGTATGTTGATGCTTAGTGATTTCTTTGTTGTTACTTAAAACAATATCTTTTTCTTTATTATCCATGACAACTTATTTACCTTACACTTTATTCCTTCACAACCTTCCTCACCTCCGTCTTATTCTTGGCGCTTACTTTTAAAAAGTATACACCGGGCGCAATGTTGTTAAGATCAATTTCTACCAAACCATTAGTGATGTTCTCGTTTTTCGAGATCAGTTGTTTACCGCTTACATCGTATAAAAATAAAGCAACCGTACTTTCGCTATTATAAAACTTAACGGTCATTTTATCTTCAGCGGGTTGTGGGTAAATAGTTTGCACCAAATTGCCACCCGTTACCTCGTTATTTTTAACTCCTGTAGTTAGCGTAGTTGTGCAAATTACATTGGTACAAAATTTAGAAAGTAATCTTACATAAGCAGCGTTGGTATAAATACCTGCCTCACTTATTGTCCATGAGTTTAAAGGCCAGCTGTCGTTAAAATCCTTATACGATTTTTGAATAGGCTGCCCCATTGGTGGTGTAACATTGGTAGCGCAAATTGCATTTACGCTTGGGTTACCGCAAGAGCCCGGGCAACAAGCATCTAAAGCGTATCCCGGATTTGGGCCACCGGGAATATAGCCCGGAGGCGGACCATAGGTAGATACGCCTACTTCATCCCATAAGGCGCTGCCATTGTGAAACCAACCGTGATAAAATTGCGTTACAGAATTTTCTGCACCATAAGCTGCCATATTACTTAAATAGGTTTTCGAAATTGGATTAACGCCATGGAAATAATGCACAAAACCCGAAGCTGCATTTGTATAGTTAGCGGCATTAGCTGCATTTAAAGAATATTGGTTCATTGCTAAAAACATATTGCCTTGTTTGGATTTTGTCTGATTGCTGTTCCAGGTATAATTATTGTTTGCCAGCCATGCCCTGTAAGCATCTGTTTTATTGGTATACGCAGGCAGGTTATCGGCATTGTTGGTTTGCATAGAACCTGTGTAAGCGTTTAAAATAGCAGTTTTTACCGCCGGCGTTGCTCCGGGTATTTTTGTATAGTATAAGAGCGCATCTTGTTCAGTCCCTTCAAAAGGATAAGCAAATGTCCATTGCAATAAATGTATGCTCGTATAATTTGCATCCACAAAAGTTTTGTAAGAAGCTGTTCCGGTTAAAGCATATAAATAAATACTGGCACACACTTTTCTTGCTACAAGATCGTAAGCGCTTACCTCTTGCTCGCCCGCCGCAAGTAAGCCTGTATTATTAAATGTAACGTTTGGATTGGCTATCGCCCAATTGTAAGCATTTATTGCTGCTGTTTTTAATGTATTAGAATAGGCTATTTGACTGGCTGCTGTATATTGCATGGCGGCTAAAGCAAACATAGCCGCGCTTGTTAATGCCGCAGACGTATTTGCAGGGCCGTATTTTCTATAAGCGACATCGCCACTTGGTGGACTAACACCACCGCCCCCAACTACGGAAAGCACCGAACCGTTAGTTTGTTGCATTTTTAAAAGCCAGTCTAATTCAAATTTTATTTCATCTAAAATATCCGGAATTCCGTTACCGCTTTCCGGAATATTATAATTATCCATCCACACGGTTGGGTTTTCTTCATAAGCCAATAAAAGGTCTGTTAATGCGCTCCAGGTAAAATTCACATACTTATTGTAATCACCGGCATCGTGCCAGCCACCGCTTAAATTTTTAGATGTAGAAACATTTGAATTATTATACAACCTGCAATCCGTGTCCTGTTGCGTGCCCACATGGCAGGCGGCATCAGACCACGCTGTTGTTGCGTTAGCCGCCAATTTAGGCACACCACAACGCGCGTAATAAAACATACGCACAGCCTGCGTTAACACATCGTTATACACGCAGTTATTAATTTCGAAACGGTAAGAGCCAACGTTATTGGTAACATCAAAAATATAATAAGAACCTGTTGCGTTTACAGATGAGAAATCGAACCACCATACCTTATCACCGCTTTGTGTTTGTGTAGCGCCACCATTCCACGCTGTAATGCTGGAAGTATACACAACAGCATCTGTTAACCAGTCTCTAACCTGGTAAGTTGCACCGGGTGTAAAAGGTGTACCATTATTGTAGCCTGTTATTGGATTAGAAATAACTGCAATTTTTTGTGCAGCGGGTTTGTAGCCAAATTGATCGGTTTTAATAAATTGGACCGTAACTGTAGGCGATGCGAAAACGACCGCGTTTAAAAGCACGATAAACGTTAAGAAATAAAATTTATTTTTCATGGGTGAGAGATTTAAGGTTAAATGTTTAGAAGTTTAATTCCTGTATTCTATCCTTTATTGTTTTGTTATATCCAAAACGTTTCATTAAATTTAATATTAATATTTGAGAAAGTAAAGACTTTTTTCATTTCTGTTACTTCGAACGCAGTTGAGAAGCATAATGTGACCCGACTGCGCCCGAAATGACAAATTATATACAGTAAAAACTATGGTCGAAAATAAATTCATTCAGCAACTGGAAGAATCTTTTAACTCAAAAGATTACAGTTTGTTTACGCGGCGCAGCCTCGATCTTACAAACGATTACACATTACCAGATAGCCTGGTAAGCGAGATCTTTGAATTAAGAAAAAATTATTTAAGTATTATTGATGTTAATCCAAGTGAGCAGGAAGGCATTAACGGTGCAGCTTCGCAGCTTCTCGCAAAAATAAAACTGCAGGATGCTGCTTTAGCAAGTAAAGAAGCTATAACGTCTGATATTGTTTTTAAAGCGCAGGATATTACCAAACAATTTCACAGCGGTCGTAATCCTTTTAAACTGCATCCTATTTCTTTTGAATTAAAACTAGGAGAAATTACCGGTGTGGTTGGCGAGAACGGAAATGGTAAAACAACTTTGTTAAGAATTGTTTCAGGACAATTGTCTTCAGACACCGGCGTTATAGAGTTTCCGGCACTCGGCAATTTTTCGAATAACTGGTATAGCGCTAAAAATAAATTTGCGTTCATCCCACAGCGTATTCCAAAATGGCATGGTACTTTATTAGAAAACTTATTATTTTTTGCTACCATGCATGGCATTACAGGAGAGCAAAATTTAAAACAGATAGATTATATTTTATTTCGTTTAGGTTTAGATAAATTTCGCGACCTAACCTGGAGCCAGATATCAAGTGGTTACCGTATGCGTTTTGAACTGGCCAAGATGTTATTATGGCGCCCGCATTTATTAATATTGGATGAGCCGTTAGCGAATTTAGATATTAATGCGCAGCAATTATTCTTGCAGGATCTTAAATTTTTTGCGCAATCGCAAAGCAATCCTATCTCCATTATCTTAAGCTCACAACAGCTTCATGAAATAGAGCGCATTGCAGATAATATTATTTTTATACGCCAGGGAAAAACAATTTACAATGGCAAACAAATTAACTTTGGTATTAACAGGGCTGTAAATAATTATGAAGTGGCCGGTAACTTTACATTACAACAATTGCAAAACTGTTTAACCGAAACAAATGGTTATAAAATTGAGGATGCCGGTACCGCATTTATTATTAGCTGCGGTATTGATGTAAAATGGTTTGATGTTCTATCGACCATTCAAAAGAACGGATTAGAATTAAATTATTACAGGGATATCAGTCAAAGTACCCGTCAATTATTTCATAAAGATATTTAATATGTTTAAAAAAATAGCGCCTGGTTTTTTAAACCAACTTGATACACATTTGCTTACAAAATATCCAATACTATGGATCAGCAAGATCCATTACGTTTTATGGTTTGGTATTTTATTATATGCAATTTCTACCCTCATTGGTTTTTTTGTGCCGATAGATCTTACCAGCAGGGCCGACTCCGGCTTGTGGTTCTTGTTGCTAACGGTTCTCTCTTTTATACTATCGTGGTTTTGGGGTTACCGGTATTTGATCTTTAACAAAGAAAAGAATTTTGGTAATTTGAAGGCAAGCGATGAATACAAGAATTTCTTTTTAGTGTTTTTGTGTGTCACTATTTTTGCCTGGTTTGGTTCGCCGTTTGTTTTAAGCTACAATACCAAAGTGGCTAACATGTTTACCGATAAAGAAATTATTGAAGATATAAATACATTAAATGAAGTGGAGCCTTTTATTCCAACAAGTTATTATTCGTATGAAAACACTTACGATACCTTAAAAAAGGCAACTTACTTTAACGTAAACAAAATTAACGGTTATAATAATTATACACCCTGGCGCTTTTTGAATGATAGCATCAACTATCCGCAAATAAAAAGTAATTACAAATTGCGTTTAGCCTATCAACCTACTTCTGATTATAATGTTGTTAAAGCAAAAGCAGAAAAGCACATTGCTGTTTGCCGCAAGTATGGCGTATTTCCACAATTCAGTGCTGATGAAATAGCAAGAAGTTATGTAAAAGCGCAAAAAGCCGGGTGGATAGATATACAAGAAGTTCAACTAAATGGCGACTATTATAAAGAGCAAATTCGCACGGCTTTTAACAATGTGTTTGACGCCAAGTTTGGCAAACTTTTTATATGGGATAAAGATTTTTTATGGGGCATGTTCTATGCTACTTTTTCACTTAGCTTATTATTAGTGTTATTTAAATTAAACCATTGGAAACAATATCTTATCATGGCCATTGTAATGGCTTTGTATCCCTTGGTAGCATTTATACTAACGCAAATACTTTTCAGCCACTCCGATTCGGAAGTTGCTTTTCATTGGTTTGTGTTTTTATTATTCCTGTTAACCATCGTCAGTTTATTTATTACAGCAAAGCAGAAAAACGTATTTAGGCCATTTTATAATATTCTAAATCAACTGTTTTTTATTCTTTTTATTTATATGCCAATGATAATTGTATATTATTTAAGAAGACATACCGACACATTTCATTATTCGCATTATTATAATAGTGATTATGACTATAACTATGAAGCGGCACAAGCAACCATAGCTAAAGTAAACGGACAAACCGTTTATGTTTATGATTACCGTTATTATTTAGATCAGTATTTATATTCTTACTGGCAAGAACAATATGATTTTTGGTTTATGATTTGCAAATGGGCGCCAATAGTGCTTTTTTTATTGTGCTTGCCGCTTATGAAAAAATTATTTGTAAAACAATTGGCTTTGCCGAGAAAAACATAAAAAAAAGAGCCTCTGTGAATGAGGCTCTTTTAGTTTAAAAATATTTTCTTATTTAAATGAATGCTTTATTTATATACAGTTGATGCATTGACTGTCTGCCCACATCCTTTTCCATCTGATTCAATTAAAATTACATCAGTGTCATCGAACTGGATTGTATTATTTGCACGTAGTTTACCTTTTCTTACTTTGTCCCCAGAACAATCAAATTGTTTTTTTTCTCCCGGTTTTAATCGAGTAGATACACCTTGACCATGGCGTAATAATAAGTCTATACCTAAATCATTTACAAGCGTAATTTTTGCTTGACCAGCCTTTCTGTCAAGTTGAGCTTTTACCCTTTTCCCTTCTGCGGTATTCCAATAATTACCGTTTACAGAATCTATAGTAAATTGGTATCTTTCTTTTGCAGCGATACGTTTATCAATTTTTGATTTATTATTTGCCTGCCATGCTGGTAATAATTCGCTTTGTTTTTTAAAAGCTTCGTCTAAATATTTCTGAAGGGTTTCTTTGTGATTCGCTTTTTCCATTTCTTTTGCCGCGCCGAATGCTTTTTTTGTCAGGCCAAATCCTGATAGTTGTCCTTTCTTAAAACATTTTTCTATAACATAACTATCTTTATTTTTCCATTTGTCTAGAATGTAAATCCACTCATCGAGTATCACCATTCTATGCTGCTCTCTTCTTTCAATATAATCCCAGCCTCTCATACATGTTTCGGTATTTAATCTTCCCCAAACGTATGTTGCAGGAAAAGCTTCTTCATCAGGATAATAATTGTCGGTTGAAGTTTTTTCGGCTTGCTTAATTTCTACTTCTTTAAAATTTACCTCATACGGTTTAAACGTAAACGTCCAAACTTCTTTATTAATGCCAGCGTAAGTGTAAGAGCCGCCACTCTCATTAATAACATAACTCATAAATGGTCCATCGCCCATTTTGGTGGCTTTAGCAGTTTGATCTTCCTGCGCATTTAATAAAGCTCCAAATAAAAGGCAGGTATAAAATAAAAGGTTTTTAGTTTTCATAAATTTAATTTTTTATAAAAGTAATAGCTTGTTGCTTTAATAATATTTATTCTTTAGCAATGGACGTTTGGATTTAGCAATGGTAATTCTACTTAATTTCCTCCCTGTGCAGTAACTGTGCTTCCACAATCTTGATTAGCGCCTGAAATTAATTGCCCGGTAATTGTATGGTTTCCTTTCCCATCATCATTACAATAATAAATAGGGCTACTACATGATACACTTGTTGAACTACCTCCATTTAAATGTGAGGCACTGCCACCTTTACTGGTTCTATAATACAGAGGGTTTTTACCTGTGTTTTTTAGCGTTTTTTTATCGGATGATGCCTTTTTTCCGCTTTTATTGCCAGTGGAATAAGAGGCCACCTCTTCACTTTTTTCTTGCTCTAACTCCTGCAAAGATTCATACCCACCTTTGTATATATTACCTTTTCCATCACTTGCATTAAGAAGCAAATGTCCCTTTTTTTCAACTCCATTTTCAGTTTTTGTAATTGCAGCCATATTGCCGTAAAAATCTTCGGCAGTGTTATAAATACACTCCTTAAACACTTTACCTTCCGTTGAAACAAAACCAAACAGCCCATCTTTTTTAACCCTTATATATTTCACACATTCCCCGGGATTCTTCGAATTGTCTGTTCCACAAACTGAAATTTCATCGTACGTATAATCAAATAACATTTTCCCGTCTTTTTTAAGTATCCCCCATTTGCCATCTTTATACACTTTAAATAAATCTTTATTTAAAGAAACTGGGCTTTTTTGAAATTCAATAGGCACAACTATTTTTCCTGTTTTATCAATACAGCCTATTTTATTATTTAAAACAACTGTTCCAAATTCTGCAAACGAAAACTCAGCGGCGTCATCATAAATTGTGTTCGCAACAACAACACCTGTTTCGGTAATATAACCATACTTTGAATCCTTTTTAACCAAAATAACGCCATTGGTTAAGCCCCAAACTTCATCATAAATAGGTTTTGCTATTACTTTGCCCTGTAAATTAATATAGCCAAATTTCCCTTCGTTTTTAATTCTTGCAATATTACCATTGTAAGACCAAACCATATCATAGTCAAAAGGTACGCCAATGGTATTCTTTAAAGTCATAAAGCCACACTTATTGCCTTTTTTTACGCCAATAAGACCCGATGTAAAATTATCTACAGTACCATCATCAAACTCTAATGGTAAAATTATTTTACCATTTTTATCTATATATCCTATCTTATTATCCTTTTTTACTCTCATTAAATCCGTAGCGATTTCCTTTTTCCTATAGATCCTTAAAAGTTCAACTGGATAAGTACTATAACCAGTTTCCGGTAATTTTTTTAGTGCTTTAATTTCCTTTTTCCCATTCCATGATTCTGAATATCTAACTTCCTCATAGTCACTAAAGATTTTAGACATCTTAACAACGGGTGAATTTTCAGTATCACATTTGACTGGAATAAGGGTTTTAAACTTAGTTTCCGGATAATAGCTTAACCACGCCTCTACTTCCATTTCTTTATTTATTGTTTTACTGCAATCTATTTTCCACAGGTTCTTTATTTTGTCTTTTTCCAATTGACTCGAACTTATTACGAAATTTTTAATATCAATATTTCCTCCCAAATTTTTAGACTTTACTTCCACACCCCATTTCATTTTAAAAACCAAGCCCAAATCTACATAAGTGCCTGATGAAAGCTCGTCAACATCCGAAATAATTACAGCTGTAATCTTTTCAATTTCGTTTGGTTTAGAAACTGAAGAAGGAATGTAATAAGACATCGTCTTTTCTAAATAAGCAATAATTTCTTCTTTAATGCCATCACCTGCCATTTTTCCTATGCAATAATTAAATTCTATTTCAGGCTTTGGACTTATTTGTTTCAAACGATACGCGATAATGGAGTTCTCATTAAAATACAATTTAGTGTCCAATGAAGTTGAGTGTGTATAATATCTAACAAACTCTGTGGCTAAAGAATCATGGTGCACATAATTGCCAATAGATGGGTCTCCAGTTAAGCTAATTTTTGAGATTTTCTTTTTAGCATTTCTAGTTATTACAAGTTTATGTTTGACATTAAATAATCCCCACTTCGTTAAATTTCCATAATCCTTTGGATAATAATATTCATAAACTCCGTCCTTCCACTTAGAAGCGGCAACCTCCTGGCTTTCTTGAGCAACAAAAATAAGTGTGTTAAGTATTAACACGAGTAAGCTTAACTTCTTCATAAAATTATTTTAAGATAATGATACCAAGAATCTGACGATTGGTATTTAAATTTTCAGCAACAGCCAAACTAGTTTAGTAATGGACAAAAAAAAGAACCCATTCAAAAGAATGAGTTCTTTTAAATTAAACAGTTTAAAATTATTCTTTTATAAAACGAGTAGTGCTATTTCCTTTTTCGGTTTTAATTTGAATAAAATATATGCCCGAAGATAAGTGCTCTACAGAAAATGTTTTTGTTTTTTCTTCCATTATAACAGTGCCTAATGCGTTACACACGTAAATGAATTGAACCGGCTCCTCTGTTTTAATATTTAAAATTGATTGAGTAGGGTTAGGATAAATTAAAACAGAGTTTATATTGGCATTTAACATAGATGGTAAACCAGTGCAAGTTGTTACATTAACTTGTGTTGTAGCAGTTTCGATACATGCACCATTGGTAACCGTAACTGAATAAACACCGCTGTTAATAATCGCTGATGTTGCTATGCTTGGCGTTTGAGTATTTGCCGTAAAAGAATTTGGTCCGTTCCAACTATAAGTTGGTGTTACAGTTCCGCTTGTGCTTACACTAAAGTTTATACTAGATCCTACGCAGACTGTATTGTTAACTATTGCAACCGGGTTTAATGAAACACAGCTGGATAATTTTAAAACAAACACATCTGCCTGAGTACCCGGTGAAGCTAAATTAAAAACACCAGTATTTGGGTCAAAATCTGTTGTGCCCGAAAAATACCCTGTAGTATATATATTACTTAACGCATCAGAAACTATTCCACTTCCTACAGCGGCGCCGACTGAACTTCCAATGTTTTTTGCAGAAATAAAATTTCCATTGGCATTCAATTTGCTTATATAAGAATCAGAACTAGAACTAAAAGCAACCAAACTATTTATGCCAACACCCGGATCAAAGTCTGCTGTTCCGGAAAATTCTCCAGTTGTTAATACATTTCCGGAGCCATCAAGCGTTATACCACGACCATAATCGAAACCTGATGAACCAATGCCTTTTGCCCAATTAAACAATCCTGATTGGTTTAATGCGCATATAAAAATATCGTCTGCGCCAATATTATTTAATGAAAAAACTCCGGCGCTAGGATCAAAATCTGTTGCGCCTGCAAAACTACCAGTTGCATATACATTGCCAGATGCATCAGTTACTAAAGCATTAGCAGTTTGATCGCCACTGCCACCAATTTGCTTTGCCCAAACAAAATTACCTGCGGCATTTAATTTACTTATAAAAATATCGCGTGCATTTACTGAAGTTAAAGTATAAGTTGCCGCACTTGGATCAAAATCTGCTGTAGCTTTAAAATAACCTGAAGTCAAAACGTTTCCCGGAGCATCTATCGTTATGCATAGTCCAAAATCATCGGAAGTAGAACCGATGCTTTTTGCCCAAACAAAATTACCATTAACATCCAGTTTACTTATAAAAATATCAAAACTTCCTGCTGAAATTGAATTAGAAACTCCTGCACTTGGGTCAAAATCTGCGGTGCCTTCAAAAGCCCCTGTGGTGTAAACATTTGAAGAAGCGTCTAAAGCTATAGAGTAACCCTGGTCATTATTTATTCCTCCCATTTGTTTTGCCCAAACAAAATTACCAGATGCATCTAACTTACTTACATAAATATCGTTTGAACCAAATGAGGTTAAACTAAAAGTTCCTGCTCCGGGATTAAAATCAACCGAGCCGCTGAAATGACCTGTTGTGTATACATTACCGGATGCGTCCACCTTTATGCTTCGTCCAATGTCACTATTGGCACCTCCTATTTGTTTTGCCCAAACAAAATTACCGGCAGCATTTACTTTACTTATAAAAATATCTGTACTACCAAGCGAGGTTAGATTAGAAACTCCGGCACCCGGATCAAAATCGGCTGTGCCTTGAAAGTAACCGGTAGTGTAAACGTTACCGGAAGCATCTATCGCTATGGATAGGCCGTTATCAAGAGAAGTGCCCCCCATGTTTTTTGCCCAGGTAAACGTTTGAGCAGATAGCGTTGATGCGCTGATTAAAAAAGAAATCGATAGTAAAAAGTTTTTCATTGTGTTTTTTGTTTGATTAATAATAATGCAATAGTACAAAAAGTGCGAGGCGGTAATTTTAAAGATTCAGCAACAGACAAACTGCTTTAGCAATAGACAAAAAAGTCCAAACAATAGTTCGGACTTTTAAATAATATAAAATGTTTTTGGGATTATTCTTTTACAAATTTATGTGTGCTTAGTATATTGCTGTTGTTTATTAATTGAATAAAGTAAACTGCGCTTGGCAAATCCTGAATATTTAGTGGTGTGTGTTTATTATTAATTTTTTCATTCATTACAATTTGTCCTAACATATTAGTTACAAACACGTGTGTGTTTTCCTCTACATTTTCAACATCAACGTAAATGATAGAATGAGCGGGATTAGGATACACTTTAATTAATTGATCAGAATTACTATTAGATTCATTTATGCCTGTACATAACTGAACGTTAACTGTAATTTCTGTTCTTGAAAAACTTGTTGTACACCCGTTTGCTTCTGCATAGTAAGAGTAGGTGCCGGTTGCTAATGCAGGAGTTGCAAATGAAACTCCGGTACCAATTACATTGGTTGAAGTGGATGTAGCAAACCAGTTAATTGTATTAGTGCCGCTATTAGCACTTAGTGTTGTTGAACTGCCTGCACAAATAGTTTGGCTTGCAGGCGGTGTGGTATTAGTTGGGTCGGCCGGAGCAATACACGAAACATATTTTGCAACATAAGCATCTGTTCCACCAAGTGATGTTAATGTTGCAGTAGCTGCTGAAGGGTTAAAATCTACTGTACTACTAAACCAACCTGTAGCATACAAGCCTCCATTGCCATCTATATTTATTCCATAAACACCATCGTTAAGAGTACTTCCAAAACTAAAAGCCCAATTAAAATTGCCAATGTTGTTTAACTTTACAATAAAGCAATCATTTGTGCCTGCTGAAGTAATTGTGAATGTGCCCGGACCCGGATCAAAATCGGGAGTGTTTTGAAAAGTTCCCGATACATATATATCGCTTATGGTTGTTTTAATACTATAACTATAATCCGGCCCGCTTCCTCCTATTTGTTTGGCCATTAAAAAATTACCGTTACCACCATCTAATTTTGAAATGAATACATCATAATTTCCCGCAGATGTTAGTGTGTAGGTTCCTGCTCCTGGATCAAAATCAACAGTTGAAAAAAACTCGCCACACGTTAATACAGACCCGGAATTGTCAACAGATATGGAGCGTCCTTGTTCGGTGCCAATTCCGCCCATGCTTTTTGCCCAGTTAAAAACACCAGCGTCCAAACGTAAAACAAAAGCATCCCAGGAACCAACAGAAGTTAAAGTAGTTGTTCCAACACCCGGATCAAAATCTGCAGTATTTTGAAATGTACCGGTAATAAACAAAGTCATACTTGCATAGGTTGCAATAGCATTTCCATAATCTGTGCCTGTTCCACCAATACTTTTGACCATCACAAAATTACCATTGTTATCTAATTGAGAAATAAAAATATCATCCAAACCATTTGAAGTAACATTGGCTGTTCCTGCACCCGGATCAAAATCAGCTGTGCCGCGATAGCTTCCCGTTGTAACAACATTTCCATTTGCATCAATTGCTATTCCTACCGCGCCATCAAAATCTGTACCACCCATGGTTTTTGCCCAAACAAAATTTCCGGCGCCATCAAGTTTTAATATAAATACATCTGTTTGCCCGGCAGAGAAAGAGTTATTAAGAGCTGGGCCAGGATCCATATCGCAAGTGCCATTAAAATTTCCGGATACAAAAACGTTACCGGAGTTATCAAGAGCAATGCCCCAACTGTTATCATTTGCAGTACCACCAATTTTTTTTGCCCAAACAAAATTTCCGGCAGCATCTACTTTAGAAATATAAACATCAAACGCACCAGCACTACTTAGATTAAAAACTGCCACACCAGGATCAAAATCTACGGTTCCTGCAAAAACACCGGTACTATAAACATTGCCGTTAGCGTCCGTAACAACAGATCTACCTTCGTCTCCACTGCCTCCACCAATTGGTTTAGCCCAATTATAGTTTGGCAATTGTGCATAAATTGTGCTAGCAACCAAGGCTGCTAGTGATAGTAATAATTTTTTCATAGTAATTTAATTTATACAAACGTATAGCTTCTGGGCCAAAGCCGTTTTTATTGTTCAGCAACAGACAATTAAGTTCAGGAATGGGAGTTCTTAAGAGGAAAGAGACTCTTCAAACTCAGCTTTTTTGTATTTAGAAAGCTTGGTTGTTAAGCCATTTGAGAGTTGAATAGTAAGATTTGATTTGGAATAGTGTTTTATGTATTCTTTATTTACCAGCCACGATTTATGAACTCTAAAAAATTTCGGTAAGCTTTGTAAAACAGTTTCAAAATGCTTTAAATTTTTACTGGCCACAATTTGTTTATCTCCTGTATAAATAATGCAATACGATTCCTGCGCTTCAATAGCAATTATTTTTTCGATGGTAATTATGTGCTGCTCGCCTTTATCGCTTACAACAATATTTTTAAGCGCTTTACTTTCTAAGGTATTGCTTAATAAATTTAGGCGTTGCGCTTGTTGCTGGATATTACGCTGTTGTATAACCCGTATAACAGCAAGTTGTAATCGCTCAATATCAATTGGCTTTAGTAAATAATCAATAGCCGCAATTTCAAATGCGCGAATGGCATATTGATCGTAAGCTGTTACAAAAATAATCTCGAAATTTATTTCCTTAAAAAAATTTACTATTTCATAGCCGGCATAATTCGGCATTTCAATATCTAAAAAAACAAGGTCAGGTTTTTCTCTATTAATAACCTCAACAGCTTTTGTTACATTTTCACATTTTGCAATAAGCTCAACTTCCGGGCAAAAACGCAATAAAAGATTTTGAAGCACATCGCGTGCGCCTTCTTCATCATCTACCAATATTGCCCTTAGCTTGTTCATTTTTTGTAAACTTAATTTTCTCTTTAAACTAATTGCTTTTTACTTTAGCAATCACATCATTTATTTTAGCAATGGCTCAAAACTTACGTTTTATAGGCATGCTTAAAATTACTTTTGTACCAATAGCCTCATTATTCTCATACAAATCTTCGTATATATAGCCAAAATTTCCCTCAAACACATTACTCAGAATCTCGAAACGTTTATGAATTGCTTTCCCTGAAAAAGATTCATGTTCAGAACGCTGCCGTAGTTTAATGGCTTTTGCTTTTTCGCGGCCAATGCCGTTATCCTCAATTGTGCATACCAGCATTTCCTTCAATTCAAACGTAATTTTTAAATTCTTCTCGCCTTCTTTATGAAGCAAGCCATGAATTAATGCATTCTCAATAAATGGCTGAATTAATAGTGGAGGAAGCATAATGTCTTCGACATTTTTAAGATCAATGTAATAATTTAATTCTTTTTTAAATCTTAATTTTTCTAAGGATAGATACAATTCCAACAATTTAATTTCCTGATCAAAATCAATAAAATCTTTTTCAGAGTAATTTAAAGTTCGGCGCACAAGGTTTGAAAACGTAGTGATGTAAGAATAAGAATGCTCAACATCACCCTTTAATACAAGATCCTGGATAGAGTTAAGCGCGTTAAATATAAAATGAGGATTCATTTGCGATTGAATAGCAATAAGCTTGGAAGCATTTAATTCATTTATCTGTTCTGATTTTTTACGTTGAACATTTAGCTGCCACCGATAGATAATTAACACTAATACAACAAATAAAGAAACAACACAAACAATAAACCACCAACGGTTATAAAACGGCTCAGCAATGCTAAAAGAATAGGATAATTCTTTACTAAAAGTATTCTGATCTTCCAACTTAACTAAAAAAGTGTATTTACCTGGCGCAAGCGCATTGTAGGTAATTAGGTTAGAAGAATAATCATTAATATTCCATTTTGTATCATAGCCAACAAGTTTGTAATAATAGTGAATAGTTTCGCGGTTGCGCAATGTTGGTGCAGAAAGCCGGAATTGAATTTTGCGCTGGCTACTGTTAAACTGGCCTTTATTTGCTGAGCTCACGGTTTGATCGTTTACCGAAACTTCGCTTAGTTTTATAATAAGCTTTGAACGCTCCTCTTTTTTATATTTCAGATCTATTTGTTGCACACCACCCGAATGGCTAACCCAGAGTTGATCGTTCTGAAAAACAAAATCAATTACGCGCTGCGATGAAAAACCGAAAGCAGGTTGAAGTGCTTGTAACAATTCGCCTTTCATGTTAAATCTAAAAAAGCCGTTAGATGATCTTCCAAAAATGTTATTGTTATAAATGATCATTTTACTTAGGTCTTCTGTTTTGCCTAATATCGTTGGTAAAATAACCTCTGCAACATTATTGTTTACGATAACCAAAACACCGGCTTTAGCAGTGGTAACATATAGTTTACCCTTATTAAAACATAAACTTTTTGAAAAAACATCTTCGTTTTTATATTTTATCTTTTTAATAGCCCCAAAATTATCTATTGCAAGTAAACCGTTAACAGTTGCAGCGTAAAGTTTTTGTTTTTCATGGTCATATTCCAACGAATAGATCCTTACATTAAGATCTTTTATCCATTCTACATTAACTTTACTGTTTTTAAGATTGCATTTTATAATGCCATTATTTGTTCCGAGAAAAAACTCGTTTTCGGAAATAAACACGGCGTCTTTTAAAGAAGATTCTACTACGTTTATTATTTGTTTAGTTTGTTTATTATAGGCCCGAATAAGTCCATCGTCAAACACTATTAGTTTGCTTTTTTTATCGCCGTAAATTCCTTCTATTGGCCGTTTACCATTTTTATTTATCAGGCTTAGTTTGCCGGATGAATAACTCATCAATTTACCTTTTGTTGAACCCAGCAGCAGGTCAAACTCTTCATCTGCATACATAGATGCAACCAGGTCGTCGCGAAAAGAATGGATGACGTCGGGGATTTTAAGATCGCTAATAACCAGTACTCCTTTATCAAATGTGCTAAGAAGAATATTCCCTTCATTATCTTTAAACACATCTGACACAAAATAATCTTTATAATAAACTGTTGTATCTGATAATGCCAGGGTGTCTTTAATACTATTAACGCCTGGCAAAGAACCGGCTTTCCATAATTCATTGCCCGTTTCGTAAATACGTAACGATTCTGTTCTTTGAAAAATTATATTTTGCGGTAAAGCCGCCAATTCAAATTTTAAAGGATCGTATCTAAAAGTTAATTTGCTCTTTAAATCTATGGCGTAGGTTAAGTTGTTTATTGCAAAGAATTTTAATACACCTATTTCTTTCCATTCATCTTTTGAATACCTGATCGCTTGTTCTGAAAAACGCCCTTTTGAATATGTTATAATGAAATCGCTGCTGCTTATATGATAATGAACTTCCCCATTTCTTATTTTATATCCCGGGCCTAAATATCTTTTAACCCCCTTGTATTCTTTAATTTTATTACCGGTTTTATTTAATACAATTATTTTTTTTGCGCCTACCAATATATTATTATCATTTGCAATTGCCAGGCTTATGTCTGAGCTTATTTCGTCATTGCCAAGCTCATAAAATAAATTACACTTTTTTTCTTTTATTTGAAAAATCTGGTTGTTTAGGTTGTGGCAATAAATAATTCCTTCACTGTCAATGATGAAATTGAATATAGAGTTACTTTTGGCTTTATCGCATTCAATTTTTTGGTAGGTATAAAAATCATATTTATAAATACCTTCGTTTGTTGCGAACCAATAATTTTGTTCTTTATCTTGTATTACATCATATACCTGGATGCCCCTAAACTCATTTTCTGCAAGAATAAAATACGCGGGCTGTTGCGCAGATACGTTACCTGAAAAAAAGAAATGAAACAGTAAACCAATTATTTTTATAAATTGAAACTGCGATCTTGAAAATTTTATTTGATTAAAATTTCTGATACTATTTAATTGGAATATTTATAAAAGTACAAATTTGTTTGTAGTAAAATAAAAAAGCCTCTTTACAGAGGCTTCTTAAATTTTATTGAATGTTTAAACTACGATCTCGTCACCATCTTTATTAAAGAATTTAAACTCCATAAAGCCCTGGCTGGCCATACTTTGTACTTTTATCCATTGCTTATGTTCAAAATACCAGTTCCATTGTTTGCTTTTAAACCAACTTCCTTTTTTAATAAAAGCTTCAATGTATGGATGAACGTTTAATGTAATATTTTTTTGATTTTGCTCTTTAATAATAAAGCGCAATGTGTTTTCAATTTGGTCAACAAATAAAATACTTGGCTGTACTTTACCTGTTCCACCGCAACTTGGGCAGGTTTCTAAAACTTCTACATTCACTTCAGGGCGTAAACGCTGACGTGTAATTTGTATTAAACCGAATTTGCTTGGAGGTAAAATGTTGTGCTTCGCACGATCACTTTTCATCTCCTCTTTTAATTTATCATAAAGCAACTTACGGTTATCGGCATTGTGCATGTCGATAAAATCAACAACAATAATACCGCCCATATCACGCAAACGTAATTGACGCGCCACCTCAACAGCAGATTCTAAGTTTACTTCTAATGCATTTTCTTCCTGGCTGCTATCGCTTTTTGCACGGTTACCACTGTTAACATCAAACACATGCAAGGCTTCGGTATGTTCAACAACTAAATAAGCGCCACTTTTCATGTGCACGGTTTTACCAAACAAACTTTTTATTTGTTTTTCAATTCCATAAGCATCAAAAATTGGCAGCTTGCCATTGTAATGTTTTAAAATATCTACTTTATCAGGAGAGATCGTTTTAATATATTGCTTAAGATCTTCGTAAACTTTTGCATCGTTAACATGAATAGCGTTGAAGGATGCATTTAAAAAATCGCGGAGAATAGCATTAGTTCTGTCAACCTCGCCCAACACGCGCAAGGGCGGCTGACCGGTTTTGAGCATATTAAAACATTCGTCCCAGCGTTTTACAAGATCGTTTAAATCTGCTTCGAGATCGGCTACCGGTTTATTTTCGGCAACTGTGCGCACGATAACTCCGAAATTTTTCGGTTTTATTGTTTGCATCAGATCTTTTAAACGTTTCTTTTCATCAAAGTTTCTGATCTTGGAAGAAACAGAAATTTTATCAGAGAAAGGAATAAGAACAAGGTAACGCCCAGCTAAACTAATTTCGGTAGTAATTCTTGGTCCTTTGGCACTTATTGGTTCTTTAGCAACTTGTACCAAAACATTTTGTCCTGATTTTATAACTTCATTAATTTTGCCGTCTTTTTTAATCTCGGGCTCATTTTTAAAGTACATGAGGTTGCTCACGTTTTGTTTACCGTTTTGCGATGTGTTAACGTATTTTATAAGTGAGTTGGCCTGTGGCCCCAGGTCGAGGTAATGCAAAAATGCATCTTTTTCATATCCTACATCCACAAAAGCTGCATTAAGGCCTGTCATAACCTTTTTAGCTTTGCCTAAGTAAATATCGCCTACCGAAAATTTTGAGTTATTTTTTTCGCGGTGTAGCTCTACTAAACGTTTATCGTGTAACAGGGCTATAACAACTTCGTTAGGCGTGGAATTAATTATTAATTCTTGGTTCACGCGCGTAATATTTTAAATTATTAATAGTATGAGGGTTTAATAAATAACATATAGCATCAAACAGATCCATTTAAAAAACCACTGACCTGCCTGCAATTTGCATTGCACTATTTATTATACTTAACTAAATAACCAAAACGGAACAAGCAATGCTGCCTTCCGTTTTGGGAATTTTTTACTAAAACGATTAGCTACCTGCTAATTATTTTTTCTTATGACGATTTTTTCTCAAACGTTTTTTGCGTTTGTGTGTCGCCATTTTATGTCTTTTTCTTTTCTTTCCGCTTGGCATAATTTTACTTTTTAATTATTATTAATACTTATTTATTACTTTTTAATTGTTGGATATACTTGTTTATTTCTATCCTTGCTGTTGGATCGGTAGCCTTTGCCGAATACTTTTCCAACATAATTATTGTTTTATCAGTTTCACCTTGTTGCTCGTAAGCGTCTGCCAAATGCAAATAAGCTTCAATATAATTGCTGTCTATTTTAATTACATTGTTAAATCTTACAATTGCTTTATCGATCTGTCCGCTTTTTACAGAGAAAAACGCAAAGGTTAATTGCAGTTTTACATTGTTACTATCGGTCTTTTCAACTTCTTTCAAACGTTTTATACCTTCCATCGGATCTTCAGAACCTTCTACATAACAGGATGCTAACATAATTTTAGTGTCTGTATTGTTTGGATCAAGTTCTAAGCTTTTTGCAAAACAACGGCTTGCAGATTGATACAAAGCAGGTATAGCTGATTTATCCTGAATGAACTGGATGGCATAATAATAACGGTTGCCGGCTTTTGACCAGGCGGCTGCGGTATTTTGCTTTTTTGCCAACGCTTCGGTAAAGTGAGATGCAAGATCGGGGCGTTTGGCCTTATCCCAAAAAACAACAACACTATCCAGCTGTTGCGCGGCAAGCAATTTATCGTATTGTGCTTTTTTAGAAAGATCAAGGCCTTTAACAGCCATGTTCAAATACACTTCTAAATTAGCATTACCAACAGCTAAATTTGATTTGCCTGTTGAGTGATCGTGCCCGTCATCATCACTGTGCTTTGGGGCAACTTTAGGTGCAATAAATAAAAGAACGAATAAAACTAAAGCGCTAACAACTAAAATTAACTGTGTTTTTTTAACGCTCATGTTTTATTTATTAATCCATGTTTTTTTGTATGGGTTCTGCAGTTTTTACGTTGCGTTTTACCCTGTCGGCAAAAGTTTTTGAAGCTTTAAATGCCGGAATATAATGCGCTGGAATTACTACTGTTGTGTTTTTTGAAATGTTACGGCCAATTTTTTCGGCGCGTTTTTTTACTACAAAGGTTCCAAAACCTCTTAAATAAACATTTTTACCTTCTACCATGGAGTTGCGAATGGTCTTCATAAACGCTTCTACCGTGGCTTGTACAGCCATTTTTTCTATGCCTGTTTTTTCTGAAATTTCGTTAACAATATCTGCTTTGGTCATTTTACAAACTATTTAAAATCAATTAATTGTATTTTAAAACGGGCAGCAAAGATAGTATTATTATTATTAATTGAAAATTTTTTTAAGAATTTATGTTTTTAAGGGTTAATAAGGGTTTTAGCCTTAATTTTACCAAAATATGGAAAATTGGTTTAGCCGGGGGCTAATTACATGGTATAAAACAAACAAGCGCGATTTACCCTGGCGTAATCATAAAGACCCTTACAAGATCTGGCTTTCTGAAATCATTTTACAGCAAACACAAGTGGTTCAGGGCACCAGCTATTATGTAAAATTCACTCAAAAATACCCTAAAATTGGGCTATTGGCCGCTGCTAAAGAGGATGAAGTGTTAAAACTATGGCAGGGTTTAGGCTATTACTCGCGAGCGCGGAACCTTCATGCCACGGCAAAAGTGGTAAACGAACAATTTAAAGGTATATTCCCTTCAAAGTATGAAGATATTAAAGCGCTAAAAGGTATTGGCGATTATACGGCTGCCGCTATTAGCAGTTTTGCCTATAATTTGCCCCATGCTGTTGTAGACGGTAATGTTTACAGGGTTTTGAGCCGTTTATTTGGTATTGAAACGCCTATAGATTCGGGCACAGGCAAAAAGGAATTTCAACAACTGGCAACTGAATTATTAGATAAAAAGGAGCCCGGACAACACAACCAGGCCATTATGGAGTTTGGATCTCAATATTGTAAACCTGTTAATCCCGATTGTCATCATTGTATTTTTTCTTCAAAATGTTATGCTTTTAAAACTTCGCGAGTAAATGAATTACCGGTGAAAGCAAAAAAAACAAAAGTAAAAGACCGCTTTTTAAATTACGTTGTTTTGGTAGATAATAACAATAACATTTATTTAAACAAACGCTCCGGAAACGACATTTGGAAGGGCCTTTACGAGTTCTTACTAATTGAAAGCGATAAAAAAATTACGGCGCCTCAACTTTTAAAACATAAAACATTTAAGGACAATGCAGGAGAAAAATTTAAACTCCTTTATACATCAAAGCTGTATAAACATATTTTAAGTCATCAACATTTATACGCCAGGTTTTATGTTGTAAAAACAAATACTCCCTTCTCAAAAAAACAAACAAAAACTAGTTTGAAAAATTTAACAGATTTTGCCTTTGCCCGTTTAAGCGAAAAATTCTTAAATGATTGCATTTTGAAAGAAATAGTTTAAATTTGATTAAAATTAGTCATATGAAAAAATTATTACTTGCTTCGGTATTGTTTTTTAGTTTAACAGGTTTCTCGCAAATTTATAAAGCAAAAGACGGTACCACGTTAATTCATTTTTATTCTAAATCGCCTCTTGAGGATATTGATGCTGCCAATAAAGGCGCTGTAATAGTTTTAAATACAAACAGCAGCGATCTGCAAGTGCGTGTTACAATCCAAAATTTTAAATTTAAAAATGCCTTAATGGAAGAGCATTTTAATGAAAATTATTTGGAGTCAACAAAATACCCTAACTGTGTTTTTAAAGGTAAGATTAACGAAAAGATTGATTATACTGTTGATGGCGAACACAAAGTGACGGTAACCGGTAAAATGGAATTACACGGTGTTACCAAAGATGTAACTTTAGACGGAACAATTACAAAAAAAGGTGCTGACATTTTATTAGATACTAAGTTTAAAATTAAGGTGGCAGACTATAACATTCAGGTACCATCATTATACGTTAAAAATATTGCGGAAGTTGTAGATGTTACATTAGTAAGCACTTTAGAGCCATTCGTTAAAAAATAATCCGCCTCAAACTATGAACGTTTTTAAAAAATCACTTTTTATTCTTGGTCTTGCTTTATCTGCAAACACGGCATTTTCACAAGATGATCTTTTAGATCTTGTAACCGACAAAAAAGACGAAAAGCCTCAAAAAGTATACGCTACGTTTAAAACCGTGCGTATTGGTAATGCGCAAACTATTGAAACGGTAAAGAAAAAACATCTTGATTTTAGAACCAGCCATCGTTTTGGAAACATTTACAATAGCGATCTTTCTAACCCAATTAATAATACCGGCCAAACCTTTGTAGGTTTTGAAGGCGCAAACGATATTCGTTTTAGTTTTGATTATGGCTTAACAGATGATATTACTATTGGTATTGGCAGAAGCCGTATGAACCACATTATTGATGGAAGCATTAAGTGGACCTTTATGCGACAAACCGCAAACTTTAGCAAACCGGTTTCTATTTCGTTCTTTTCAAGTACGGGTTATACTCATGATCTGCCGTCTACTATTTACAGCGGTATTATTAAAGATTTTGAAACAAACGAAATGCACCGTTTTAATTATTTTAACCAACTAATTATTGCCAGTAAAGTTACCGATTGGCTATCGTTAGAATTATTACCAAGCTATATGCACCGCAATTTTATTAAAGAACGCTATAATAACAAGGGTGAAGCAGATGTAAATGGTTTTTTTAGTATTGGTTTTGGCGGAAGAATAAAATTAAATAAACGCACCAGCATTATTGGTGATTACTTTTATAACCTAAGTCCTTTTTATACCAATAACGACAATGCTTTTAATCCTTTATCGTTAGGTTTTGAAATAGAAACAGGCGGCCACGTTTTTAGCTTATTCTTTACAAATGCAGGCGGTTTAATTGAAAATAATTTTATTCCGTATACAAATGAAACATGGACCAAAGGACAGGTAAAATTTGGCTTTTGTATTTCGCGTACCTTTGCTCTGTAAAATTTGCATAAAGTGGTCAATACCGATATCTTCTACGATCATCTCTTACAAAAACAACATTTAACGCCTCTTTTAAAAAATCACAATGAGGTAATATGGACCTCTGTTTTCTTTTTATTTTGCCTGGCTTTGATCGTTTTTGTAAAAGTTACTTCTTACTCAAAGGTTCTTAAAATAATTCAATCCACCTTTAGCTCGAATGCCTTACATGAGCTCGAAAGGGAAGAAGGCAAAAGTTTTAAGCTTCATTCGGTATTACTTTCGTTGTTTTTCTTGTTAAACGTTTCTTTCCTTCTTTATAAAGTAAACAGCTTTTATAATCTCGTTTTTACAGAAAGCCCTTTGTTTATGCAATTCACTTATATCTTTTTAATCTTATTAATATTTATTGGCCTCAAAACTTTCCTAAATCAATTTATATCATTTCTGTCAAACGATAAAAAAACAATTTCAGAGTATGCGTATAATTCTGTAAAGATCAATCAAACTTTTGGCATCTTCCTGTTTCCATGGCTTATCTTAGCCGAACTTACCAAGTTTAATGCACTTATTTTTGTTTCAGGAGCGTTTGTTGTACTGGCTGTCTCTTTAATTTACAGATGGTATCGTGGCGTAATAATTGGTCTTATAGAGGAAAGAGTAGGATTATTACAAACTTTTACCTACTTTTGCGGCTTAGAAATTTTACCGGTAGTTGTGCTTGTAAAATATATAATTGAAACATTTTAAGGCTTAATTAATGTCAGCGAAAAAAAAGTTAGTTAAAAAAAAGTTAGTTAAAAAGCTCATTAAAAAATCTAAAGCATCTTCTAAAAAAGCTTCTTCAACTAAACAAAAAAGTAAACCAAAACCGGTTGCTAAAAAAGCTAAAGCGCTCTCAAAAAAAGTTATTAAAAAAGCTGCGGCTAAAAAAATAATTAAGAAGCAGGCAAAACCTGTTGAAGTTGTAAAAGTAAAACCGCTTAAAGAAAAAAAGGTTTTAGTAAGTAACGATAAGGAGAATATTGAAAAAGTGGTTTCGGTAAAACGTCCACGTAAATCATCTAAAAAAGCTGTAATTACTTTACCTCCGCCTCCCGTTATTGAAATAAGTAATTATCCAAAAAACAAGATCAAAAATTTTCTTATCTCTCAACCAAAACCGGGCGAGGGAGATAAAAACCCATATATTGATCTTGCAAAAAAATATAATTTAAATCCAACCTTTCGTCAGTTCATTAAGATTGAAGGATTAAACTCACAGGATTTCAGAACGCAACGTGTAGATATTTTAGAACACGGTGCAGTAATTTTAACCAGCCGTCTTTCTGTTGATCATTACTTTAGATTATGTAACGAAATGCGTATTACCGTGCCCGAAAGCATGAAATACTTTTGCATTAACGAACAAACAGCCTATTACCTGCAAAAATACATTCAGTACCGTAAGCGTAAAATATTTTTTGGTCACGGTACTATCCTGGATCTAGTTGATGTGATCCGCAAAAATAAGGACGAGAAATTTTTATTGCCCGCAAGTGACGTTACCAAAGAACAGATCGTAGATTTTTTAGATGAGTTAAAGATCACCTACACAAAAGCAACTTTTTACAGAACAGTAAGCGCTAACTTAAGCGATATAAAAACACTGAGTGATTTTGATCTGCTTGTATTCTTTACTCCTGCGGGTATTAAGTCATTAAAACAAAACTTCCCCAACTTTAAACAGGGCAATACACGTATCGCAGCATTTGGCCATGTGGCGGCGCAAACAGTAAAAGACCTGGGTTACCG
Source organism: Chitinophaga pinensis (assembly GCA_943369995.1). GTDB lineage: Bacteria > Bacteroidota > Bacteroidia > B-17B0 > Aurantibacillaceae > Aurantibacillus. Next base: position 510 of record CALRPF020000026.1, on the reverse strand, counting down.
TTTGGATATTTTTGCGCCAAACCCGCAAAATCCAAGCATGTCGGGAGCAATTGAGTCTTACTTAAGAGACTCTAATAAACGCTAAATTTATTTATTAAGAAAAGCTTCTGCTTTTTTAAGGTGTTGAAGTAAGGCTGTTTCGATGGCTTTGTATTCTTCTATCTTTTTCCCCACAAACAAAAAACACAACAGCATTTTTTTATTTTTTGAACTCACCAATTCATAAAAGGGTGCTTTATTTAAACGGTAAGCTTCCCGCATCCGTCGTTTTAATTTATTGCGATCGTGCGCTCTTTTAAAAGTACGCTTAGGCACTACAAACATTGCCTGGCAAGGGTCTACATAGCTTGCATCGGTTTCCATATACATCAACTTTAAGGGGAAAGCTGTGGCTGAGCTTCCTTTAAGAAACAACAGATCGATCTGTTTTTTGCTACATAATCTTTCCTCTTTTGTGAATTTAGCCGCCACTTTAGTGCAATAGTTTGATTGGTAAAGATAATTTTTTAC
>CALRPF020000025.1:0-82660 GCA_943369995.1 Chitinophaga pinensis | reverse complement strand
GCTCAAAAAAATAATTAAATAAAAAAACTGGGTATTAAAACAATCACCTCACTTGAAACACATGGCACTAAAACGGTTACCGATTCAAAATCTACGTATAATTCAAGCGGATTAATGATTGAAGAAATTAATTATGATAAGGAAGGTCTTTTAAAGTCAACCACAAAGTACAAATACAATAGTGATGATGATGTAATAGAAGAGCTCGAGTATGATGAAAAGAATGTTTTAAAAGAAAAACGTTTGTTCAAGTACAATGCTTTAAAAGAAAAAACAGAAGAATTGATAACCGATGCAAATAACAAACAATTAAAAAAGAATGTTTATACTTATGATGCTAAAGGTTTAAAGAGCGAGCGTAAAACTTACGACGGTAATAATAATTTAGTAACGTCAAAAAAATACACTTACGGTTACAAATAAGTTTGAATAAGATAAACGACATATTAAATTCATTTACCACCATTACTTTACAGGAAATGGATGGTGTGAAATTGATGGATAGAACCGACACCAAGTTTACTTTTAAAATGGAATTATTGCCGGAAATATTGAAGGCAATTGAGCCGTTTTACACCTGCTTGAAAATAGAATCGAGGTTAATGAGCAGTTACAAAACCTTATACTACGACACAAGTAGCCTCATGCTTTATAATAAGCATCACAACGGCGAATTGAACAGGTATAAAATAAGGCACAGAACCTATGTGGATTCAAACCTCGGATATTTGGAGGTGAAATTTAAGAACAACAAAGGCCGAACTATTAAAGAGCGAATAAAAGAAAAAGATCCGGCTACGGTTTTTAACGAGAAATCTTATAGCTTTTTAGAAGGCGAATTGCCGTTCAATCCAGGTATTCTTGTACCTGTTGTTTGGGTTAACTATAGTCGTATTACGCTTGTAAATAAACTCAGTGCAGAGCGAGTAACGATAGATATTGATCTTGAGTTTAAAAAAGATGAACAAGCCACAGTCTTAAATAACCTGGTAATTGCGGAAGTGAAACAGGAAAAGAAAAAACCGTCACCGTTTATTAAAACTATGAAAAAGCTAAGGGTCCGCGAAGGATCTATTAGTAAATACTGTTTTGCAATTGCTTTTATGCACGATGGCGCAAAGAAAAATAATTTTAAAGAAAAATTACTGGCATTAAAACACATCATTAATTATGACACTATTACAAATATCTACGGACGCCATAGCTGATAATAGTACAGCTGAGCTGATAAAAATACTAAGTAAATTCTCTTTCAGGTTTCTTATAGATATCGTTTCGGTATTTATTTTGATCCGTTTGGTGTATTACCGTGTTTATAAACGCAGTGATCTTTTCTTTACTTTCTTTATTTTTAATGTTGTTATATTTTTGATCTGTTTTTTATTAAACAAGGTAGAGCTAAGTATGGGCGCGGCTTTTGGCCTCTTTGCTGTGTTTAGTATGTTGCGTTACCGTACCGAAGATATAAGTATTAAAGATATGAGTTATCTGTTTTTGGTAATTGCAATTGGCTTAATTGCTGCAGTAACTAAAATAAAAGATACCAGCGATGCTTACGAATATTTATTTCTTGGCTTGATAAATCTTGTAATTATAGGCGTTGCTTTTATATTCGAAACTAATTTATTCTTTAAAAAAGAAGCCGTTCAAATTGTAAATTATGAGAATATAGAGTTGATAAAAAAAGAACGCCATGCAGAATTGATAGAAGATATTAGATTGCGCACAGGTTTAAATGTACACCGTATTTCTATTGGTAAAATAGATTTTTTAAAAGATGCTGCTCAAATAAAAATTTATTATTACGAAGAAAAAATTTAATGAAGTTAATGCGTTTTCATATTTTTATTTTAGCAATGTGTGTTTGTTTTTTTGCTGCAAAAGCACAGTATTATGATGACGATGCTAAATTATGGTTATTTGTAAAGCTGGATAAAGACCTTTCTTCAAAATTAAATGCCGAATTGAGTATTCAAAACAGAATAGAAGATAACATCTCACAATACAGTAAAATGTATGGCAACTTGCAGCTTTCCTATAAAATAAATAAAAACTTCAGGCTAATTGCTGGATATGGTTATGGGAAAAATGACCGGCTGGACGGCTCATACGGAGATCGTCACCGCTCTTACGCTGGTTTTATTTTAAGAAAAAGAGTAAAGAATCTTTTATTTTCTTACCGCAATATTTTTCAGGCTTCTGTAAAGAATATTAATACAAGTGAAAAAGGTGCCGTGCCATTGTATTTTAACAGGAACAAGATCACAGTTAAATACGAATTAAATAAACGGATTGAATTTTATACCGCGCAGGAGTTAAATTTATCTTACAATCAGGCAGATTATGACAATATTGCAAGGTCAAGAACCTATATAGGTACTATTTATAACCTTTCAAAAAAGAGCAGTGTAGAGGCGTATTTTATGTTTCAAAAAAAATTTAAATACGTGAACCAGCCCAAAAGAGATTTTATTTTTGGTCTGACTTACTCTCACAGTTTTTAATATTTAATCTCAGCAAAATGTAAGACCAAAAAAAGTATAAAGAAAAAATTATGTTTACAAAAAAGTACCTAAGATCTGTTTTTTATTTAGCGATTGTATTCGCATTAGCTTCGTGCAAAAAGCCTCCGGGAGAAGGCGGTTTTGCCAGTATTTCAGGAAAACTGTACGCTAAGAATTATGATGAAACGTTTACCGTTTTAATTTCAGAGTATTATATGGCAGGCGAAACAATTTACATCATTTATGGTGATGGAAAAGAAATTGGCAATACCGTAAAAACATCTTATGACGGCTCATTTGTATTTAACTTTTTAAGAAAAGGAAAATACAAAGTTTATGCACTTGGTAAGGATTCAGCACAGCCATATCTGTCGGTTCCGAAAGAAAGCCTGTTCGAAGTTACCATTACTGAAAAGAAGCAAAAAATGATTCTGGAAGATATCGTAATCATCGATTAAATTGACGCTCAGAAATAAAATATTCGTTTATTGTTTTATATTTTTTGTGGCCGCTATAAACGCCCAGGATACAAAAGATGCGGGCTTATGGACAACTTTTACGGTACAAAAAAAAATAACCAAAAGAATAAATTTTGTTATTGATCAGGAATTCAGGCTAAGAGAAAATTACCAAAGAATAAACTTATTCTACACAAACATTGGTATTGATTACAAAGCAACTAAATGGTTAAAGATCAGCCCAAGTTACCGCCTGATACAAAAAAAACGTTTGGATGGCACATATAGTTACAGGCACCGTTTAACGCTTGATATGACGCTGAAAAAGAGAATTCAAAAAATTACTTTAAGCGAAAGAATCCGCTATCAAATAGAAGTACAAGATCTATACACGAGCAGAAAAGGAAAATTGCCGGAACAATTTTTGCGATTTAAAACAGATCTTAAATATTCGGTTAACGAAAAAATAACACCATATATTTCATGCGAATTAAGATACCAGATCGCTTCTCCCAGAGGAGATGGACCATTATACAACTACAGTTTTCATAGAATACGAAATGTAGCTGGTTTTGAGTATCAGTTCAATAAAAATAATGCTATTAATCTTTATTACCTGGTGCAATCAGAATTTAATATTGCAAACCGCGAAAGCATTTATATAGCAGGCATTGCTTATACACTTACATTATAAAAATATTTAAATTGAAGCAAGTCTTATTTTCTTTTTTGCTCTTTTCTAACATTTCTTTTTGCATAATTGAACATAAGCTCAACTATTAATACCTCGATTGCTGTTATATTAAAATCTCAAAATTTCTAGTTTTTATTCAGCCACTTAATTATTGTTTTGCAATCTGGTTTTTTCCAAGGCGAAACAACATTCACTAAAAAACCTTTTTCATCTAAAAGGTATTTTTGAAAATTCCATTTTACAGTTGAGCTCATCACCCCGTTTTGAGATTTTTGCGTAAGCCACTTGTAGATAGGATGTATTTCATCCCCCTTTACGGAGATCTTTTGCATCATTAAAAAAGTAACGCCGTAATTGCGTTCGCAAAAAGAATGTATCTCATCATTTGTGCCGGGATCCTGGTGTGCAAAATCGTTTGTAGGAAAACCAATAATAATCAAACCCGAATCTTTATAAGTGGTGTAAAGCTGCTGCAATTCTTTAAATTGTGGTGTTAGGCCGCATTCGCTGGCAGTATTAACAACAAGTATTTTCTTGCCTTTAAAGTCTTTAAGATCTATCTGCTTTCCTTCAATACTGGTAGCTGTAAATTGATGAATACTGCTTGTTGCTTGTCCTTTAAACAACGTTGGGAAAAATAATGAGAAAGTCATAATAATTTTTAAAATAAAATATTTCATTTTGATTGTTTAAATTTAAACCAATAAATCGGATAATAGTTCATTATGAGCATTTGGAACGGAGAAATTACTACAGACTTATTAAACAATTTAAATAAAAATACTTTAGGTGAATTTTTTGAAATTGAATTTACCGAAGTAGGAGCAGACTATTTAAAAGCAACTATGCCGGTAAATAACAAAACTAAACAACCCTTTGGTTTGTTACACGGCGGCGCTTCTGTGGCTTTAGCCGAGACTATTGGCAGTGTTGCCAGCTGGTGTTGTGTTAACCGCGATTTGTTCATAGGTGTTGGTATAGAAATAAATGCCAACCATTTAATTTCGGTAACAGAAGGTAATGTAACCGCTATTTGTGCGCCAATAAAAGTTTCGGGTAAGTTGCATATTTGGGAAATTAAGATCTACAACCAAAGGCAGGAGTTATGTTGTATTAGCAGGTTTACCTGTATGATCGTGCCTAAGAAGAAGTAGATTTTTATCACAAATTACTCAAAGAAGGCGCTAAGATAGTTCATTTGTGAAATTCTTAAAACCCCGATCAATTTTTAGTTAAGATTTATAATCGGTTACACCTTGCTAACAACAAAAAATCAACCAAAACCAATGCTGCCATACTTTCAACAATTGGCACAGCACGCGGCAGTACACATGGGTCGTGCCTGCCTTTTCCTTCTAAAATAATCTCTTCGCCTTTATTATTTACCGAATTTTGTTTTTGTAAAATAGTGGCAACAGGTTTAAAAGCAACATTAAAATAAATTGGCATACCGTTACTAATACCACCTTGTATGCCACCACTGTTATTTGTTTTTGTTTTTATTTGCTTGTCATCTTGAGCGGAGTCGGAGGGTAGGAAAGTATCGTTCAATTCAGAACCTTTAAAATGAATACTGTCAAAACCACTTCCAATTTCAAAGCCTTTAACAGCGTTAATGCTTAACATGGCATGACCTAAAACGGCATGAAGCTTATCGAACACGGGCTCTCCCAAACCAATTGGAGTATTTTGAATAACACATTGTACCACACCGCCAACGGTATCACCTTGCTTTTTTATATCTTCAATATAAGCAATCATTTTTTCAGATGTATTTTCATCGGGACATCTTACAATACTATTTTCCGTTTTTGAAAGATCAAGTTGCTCAAAAGTTTTGTCCAGTTTAATTTCTCCAACTTGTTTTACAAATGCATTGATAGAAATATTCTTTTGCTTTAAAATTAATTTTGCAATGGCTCCGGCAACAATCCTGCAGGCCGTTTCGCGGGCACTGCTTCTGCCACCGCCGCGGTAATCTCTTATGCCAAATTTTTCTTCATAAGTAAGATCAGCATGTGATGGTCTGTATGCGTCTTTTAAATGCGAATAATCTTTTGGTTTTTGATCTTCGTTCCTTATAATAAAACCAATGGGTGTACCGGTAGTAAAACCTTCAAAAATACCAGACAGGAATTCAACCGAATCATCTTCTTTACGTTGTGTGGTAATGTGTGACTGTCCGGGTTTTCTGCGGTTCAGTTCTTTTTGTATAAAATCAAGATCTATTTTTAAACCCGCCGGACATCCATCAATTGTTCCGCCAATGGCAATGCCATGGCTTTCGCCAAAAGTGCTTAATTTAAAAAGGGAGCCAAAAGAATTACCTGCCATGATCTAAAATTAGCAAATAATTAAGAAATAGTAAGTATAAATAACTAGATATTTATTCTGTATTTACTCCTGCTGTAAGCTGCAAAAACACCTAAACCACCTTTCATATTTGTGTAAATAAGTGATGGTTCTGCAAACGGGTTTCCCTCCTGGTAATTATTCAAAGATTTGTAAAACAAATAATAATCTTTATTGCAATTTATTAGTAAAACATCATGCGCTACAATGCTATCATTTTTTGTGCCTGCAAAATAGGTATTAAAACCTGTTTCCAGCAGCTCGCCATTATGACCTTCATCCGTATAAAGCGATGCTGCAAATGTCTCAGTTCGTATTGTATCGTTTTGCCAAGAGTATACCTGTAGTTTTACGGCAGAGATGCGGTAAAAATTTACCGCCGACGGATCATCAATAAAACTAACTTTAAATCGTTTATATTCAGTATAATTCTCTTTTATTATTTGAAAAGATGCGTTGGAAATGGTAACAGCGTTATCCGGCATTTTTGTAATTGCTTCTGCGTAACTGCCATTACTTAAATTAATGGATAGTTTGTATGTTTCTCCAAAATGTATTGGGTAATTAGCGGATAGTGTTTGATAATAGCCACTTTGAGGATCGAATGGAAGAGTGATATTTCCCTGCGATGAAGATAAAATAATTGTTGCATCCGAAACAGGACGTGTAATATCAGTATTTTCTTCATCAAATAAAGGTTGAGACATGGTTAATCTTACCCTGATAACGGTATCCTGCGGACTCAAATAACAAAAAACAACAGGTTGAGATTTGGTATCAGGTAATTTTATATTTGCTTCTTTTTCGCAAGCGAACAAAAAAAGCAAGGCGATAAATATGATAGATCCTTTCATTGTTTTTAAAATTTGTAGGTCCATGAAACACTTGGTAATATTGGAAATAGCGATACCTGCATAAGTTTGGTTCTATTTTGCTGGGCATCATATTGTGTGTAATAGAAAAAAGGATTTTTTCGGTTATAAAAATTATAAAAGCTCAGCTCAAAAATACGTTCGCAGCGTTTTAATTTTTTATGAAATTGAATACCTATGTCTGCACGATGATAAGCCGCCATTCGGAAGGAATTTTTCTCACCATAATCACTTACAATTTGCTCGTAAATATAATTTGGATTGTTGTTTATCATGTTTTGTCCTACGCTATACGCGGCAAGTGGCAAAGTAATGGCGTTGCCAGTACCGTAAACCCAGGTTGCTGAAATATTGATGTGATCGTTTATTTTATACATACCCACTACAGAAAGATCGTGCCTGCGATCGTAACGCGCAGGATATCTTTTTCCAAAATTTAAAGAGTCAAATTGTAACCATGTCCAGGATAATGTATAACCTATCCAGCCGGTAAAATTGCCTGATTTTTTTTGAATAAAAACTTCAGCACCATAACTTAATCCGTTGCCGGAAGTAACGTTATTCTGCCAGTCTGTTCCATTGTCATCGGGGTCGTTATCGTTTATCTGTAAAAAACTAGCGCCTTCTTTATAACTCAAAACATTTTTCATCCATTTATAATAACCTTCAAGCGTAATGGTTAGTTTTTGTTTTGGCAGATCTTTAGCTGCGCCAATTGCAATTTGTTGCGACTGCTGTGGTTTGGTTTTATTTGTTGCCGGTACCCAAAGATCGGTTGGTAAACCAATGCCAGTATTTGATAATAAATGAAGATATTGATTCATTAATGCATAAGATGCCTTTAATGAAAAATCATTTTTAAATAAGTAGCGAAGTGCCGCACGTGGCTCCGGATTAAAAAAATTATCGCCATTGCTATTGAAACTGCTTAAGCGAACCCCAAAATTACCACGTAAATGTTGTGTCATTTTCCAGTCATCTTCAATAAAAATTCCGCTCTCAAAAGTGTTTATCGGTTTTGACGCGTTGTTTGAATTGCCCGAAGGTGATGATGATTTTATAACAATGGCCTGAGGTACAAAGTAATGCCAGGTGCTGTTTACACCGTAACGGATATAATGGTTTGGTGTTGGCATAAAATCAAAATTGTATTTAAAGCCAAGATCGCGGATGGTAGAGTTGTAAGTCAAATTAAAAAAATCAGTACCATATTTTTCGCTGGCGCCAATACCTAATTTGTAGTTGGTAAAAATAAGCGATGCATTTGAAAATAACCTGCTACCAAAAAGATGATTCCATCTAAGCGTGCCGGTTGCATTACCCCAGTTAAGCTTTGATTTGCTTTCGTTATTACTGCTTTTTGTATTAAAATAAAATTTATCGCGGCCAAAATATCCACTTAAATACAGTTTATCTTTATCATTAAAAACGTAATTTAATTTTGCATTAAAGTCATAAAAGTAATAACCGCCGCGATTTTTTTCAGGTAAAAAAGGATAGATCAAAGCATCTATATAAGTTCTTCGGCCGGATACGAGGAACGAACATTTATCTTTTAAAATTGGGCCTTCCAGTGTTAATCGCGATGAAATAATACCAATACCTCCTTCGCCGTGAATCTTTTCTTTATTACCATCTTTCATTTGCAGATCGATGACAGAAGATAGACGGCCGCCATAGCGCGATGGAAATCCACCCTTGATAAGTTCTACGCTTTTTAACGCATCGCCATTAAAAACCGAAAAGAAACCAAATAAGTGTGTTGCGTTGTAAACAGGCGCTTCATCTAAAATAATTAAGTTTTGATCTGGTCCACCACCGCGAACATATATTCCCGAACTTCCTTCACTGCCTTTTTGCACACCCGGCATTAACTGTATAACCTTTAAAACATCTTTTTCTCCTAGTAAAGCGGGTATTTGTTTTATTTGCTCAATAGGAATATCAATGGTGCTCATTTGAACATCATCACTTACTTTATAATTCTGTTCGGCTGTTACTTCAACTTCTTGCAATTGTTCGGCTGCAAGTTCTACATTAACAGAGATGTTCTTATTAAGATAAAATTTAAGTTTTTTTGATTTAAAGCCTGTATAACTTACCAGTATCTCTACCGAATCTTGCGCAAGCGTTAATGAGTAAAAACCATAGTTATTTGTTGTAGTACCTGTTTTTAATTTCGGAACAACGATATAAACGCCCGGCAAATTTTCTTTACTGCCTTGCTCTGTAACATAACCACTAATGGTAAACTTTGATTGCGATACCATTAATAGGTTAATCAAAAGAATTAAAAAAAGTAAAAGATATTTTTTCATTGCATTCAAATTATCTTAATAACGCAATAAAAAAAAAATATTGTGTTACGGTTTAAGGTATTTTATATTTTAGGTAAAGCCGATAGTTTTTGATAATTTTAAAACGTTAAAAATAGTATGAGTAAACTTCTGATTAAAAATATAAAAACTCTTGTGCAGGTATATGATGAAGCTCCTGAAAGGGTTTGTGGAAAAGATATGGCAATATTGCCCTGTATTGATAATGCATGGCTTGCCATTGATGATGGACTTATTGCCGATTATGGCTCTATGGATGACTTTCCGGGAATTACAGATTGGAAAGACCTGGAAGTAATAGACGCTTCAGACAGGATCATTTTACCTTGTTACGCCGATAGTCATACCCATATTGTTTATGCGGGTAACCGTGAAGGCGAATTTGTAGATCGTATCAAAGGTCTTTCGTATGAAGAAATAGCTAAAAGAGGCGGTGGGATCATTAATTCTGTTGAGCTATTAAGAAATACAAGCGAAGAAGATCTGTTTCAACAAGCGATGGTTCGCTTTAACGAAATAATTAAGTTAGGTACAGGTGCTGTTGAAATTAAAAGTGGCTACGGATTAAATTTAGAATCAGAATTAAAAATATTGCGTGTTATTAAACGTATTAAAGATCTTAATATTATTCCTGTAAAAGCTACATTCCTTGGTGCACATGCTATTCCGCCTGAGTTGAAAGGTAATAAAGAAGGTTATATTGATCTTTTAATAAATGAAATGATCCCAGCCATTGCTAAAGAAAAACTGGCAGATTATATTGATGTGTTTTGCGAAAAAGATTATTTCACCGCGGAAGAAACGGAAAAAATTTTAATGGCAGGAAAAAAATATGCTCTTATTGGCAAAGTGCATGCAGAACAACTAAGCCACAGTAACGGTATTAAAACTGCTGTTAAATGCGATGCTATTAGCGTTGATCATTTAGAATATTGTAGCGATTCGGATATTGAAGAATTATTAAAAAGCAAAACCATGCCAACTGTATTACCCGGTGCGGCTTTCTTTTTAGGATTGCCTTTGCCACCCGCGCGTAAAATGATAACTGCGGGTTTACCTGTTGCATTTGCAAGCGATTATAACCCGGGTAGCAGTCCAAGTGGTAATATGAACTTTATGATGAGCCTGGGTTGTATTCAATACAAATTAACACCCGAAGAAGTTATTAATGCCTCTACTATTAACTCTGCGTATGCAATGCATATGGGACACAAAGTTGGAAGCATTACGCGTGGAAAATTAGCAAACTTTATTATTACAAAAAAAATAAATTCATATGGATTTATTCCATATTCGTTCTCAAACAATCATATTGAAAGTGTTTTTGTAAACGGAAAGATTTTTAAATAAACCGGATTTGAAAAAACTCGCTTATTTAGATGGTTTAAGAGGCATTGCAGCACTCATAGTTGTTTTTCATCACCTTGTATTATTATTTTATCCTGCTTTAAATTACGGTAATGGAATTAACTCAACATTAAACAAAATTGCGGTAACGCCATTAAATATTTTTTATAATGGCGATTTTGCTGTGTGTTTGTTTTTTGTATTAAGCGGTTATGTTTTAAGTTATAAATATATTCTTACTAATAATGCTCATATTCTTGCAGGTTACGCTTTTAAACGCTATTTCAGGCTAATGCCATTAATTGCAAGCTCGGTTTTATTTATATTTTTATTTAGTAGCCTGAGATTATTTCATACACAACAACTTAACGAGCAGCTGCATTTGGGTGATTGGCTTACAAGTATGTTCAATGGCGATCCATCAATTGGCGCTGTGCTTAAAAATATTTTTTATGGTATTTTCTTATTTGGTGATAACAGTTATAACCCGGTGGTGTGGAGTATGGGCATTGAATTTATTGGCTCCATGTTATTGTTTGTTTTTTTATTGCTTGGTCATAAAATAAAAGCAAAATGGGTACTGTTTACAGCACTGCTTTTTCTCGCGTTATATTTTAAGCGCTATTATTATATCGCCTTTTTATTTGGTTATGGTTTATGTTATCTCGATCAGAAGGAATTGTTTCGCATCGGACCAGTTATTTTTAAATTCGTTCTCCTGCTTGCGGGTATCATGTGTGCTTCGTATCCTGCAGATTGGCAGCACTGGAATACGTCTATATATGCTTTTATGACTTTCGAAGGAATTGACCTTTATTCTTTTTACCATGTTTTAGGCGCAGGTGTTTTATTACTGCTTATCACCCAAAGCAACACTTTAAAAAAAATTTTTTCGTTGAAGCCTGTTTTGTTTTTAGGAAGGATTTCTTTTTCAATGTACCTGTTTCATCTTATTATTTTAGTATTGGTATCGCAAATAGTTTTTAATTCTTTGTTTACAAGCTCAAATTATTTGTTTTGTGTTGTTATTGTATTTGCTGTTTCAATGCCTTTAATCCTGGTGTTGAGTTATCTGGCAGAACTTATCATCGACAAGCCCGCACTTAAATTTGCGGGCAAAATAGAGGATTGGTTTTTGAAGAAAATCAGTATGTAATTATGAAAAAGAAAGCAAAGCTTTCTTTACGATGTTCCCTTTTTTTTAATTTGCAATTATGTGGCTAAGCGGTTAAAAACTTATACACATCAGCACTTAAGCTCGGTGCCAAGCCTTGCTTCAAACTTAATGTTATAAAGCTCTTTAGGAAAAGGATAGGTTAAGAACCATTTTATAAATAGCTCTTCAAGCTTTTTAGAAAATACGCTGCCGGCGCATTTGCGACTATTCACTACTTTGTAATTCTTTAATTTCCCTGCACTGTCAATTACAAAAATGGTATTCATAAAAATGCTTTCGCAACCACTGCAATTCATTTTTAATTTGTTTTCTTTTAAGATCTTGTGGTATTCTTTTGCAAACCATTCCTGTTCGATCTTTCGAAAGACGCTGTTTTGTGGTTCTTTAAGCTCGTATGATTTAGGAATGGAATCTTTTACTTGCTGTGCTTTCAAATAGATTGGCGATAAAAAATTTATAGCAATTAGAATTGGATACGCTTGTTTTTTTAAAGATTGTAGTAAATTGTAAAAATAGATAGTTTGCCGCTTCATATCCAAAATAAATACTTCGTAAATAAATAGATCTAATTTTTTTTAATATGTTTCTCTAAATACTTGTCGCTTGGTAGCAATGCCTTTTGTATTCGGCTGGCGTAATTAATAGAATCAAGTATTTCTTTTTGTTTATTATCAACCAATTGCTTTTGTTCTTCAACGAGTTTTTTTTGATTTTCAATTAATTTATTTTTGTATAATAGTTCTTCGTTTATTTTTTGCTTTTGTTTTAAACCTCTAAAAATTAAGAGCGCTAATGCCAGAACAACTATCAAGCCTAAACTTATTGCAGTAATAATGTTATTTTTATTTTGATTTTCTTTTTTATTTATCAGATCTTTTTGCTGTTGCTCCGCCTGGGCTTTCTGTGCCTGCTTATCTAACGCGTGTTGAAATTTTTCACGAATAGCCGCCTTCTTAACTTCCTCGCCGTTTAACTGATCACGAAGTTTAATATAATTAAGGTAATGTAGATGCGCTTCTTTATAATTGTTTAAGGCAGAGTCTATTCTATAAGCCATTTTTTCGGTGTTTAGAATTTCATTTGCAGCACCGCTTTTATTGATTGTTATCAGCGCCTTATCTGAATAGATCTTTGCTTTTTTGTAGTCAGTTATTTCAAAGTGATCTTTTGCTAACGAGCTACTTGCCAACCATAGAGCCAGATAATTATCTGGTATTTTTAAAGCCAGATCATAGTTTTTTTGATGTTGTTGTATGGCTTTATCATAGTTGCCTAATTCAGCATCTACAGAGCCAATGGCAATAGTGATCAAAAACTTAACTCTTGAGTCATTTGTTTGTTCGGCTAAAGCGTAGCCTTCATTATAAATACGCAAAGCTTCGCTAAAATTTTCATTTGCCTGGTACGCTTCTCCTAAACTCAGGTAGATCTCGGGTAGTGTATTTATTTGTTTAAGTGAGTTATACCGTTCAATCGCTTTTAAATAATAATAAATTGCTTTATTGTAGTATTTTAACCTTGCGTACAGTGAACCCATCAGGTAATGGCCCCTCGAGATCCTGCTTTTATCGCCAATTTCTTTTTCAACTTCTAATCCTTTTTCAAGGTATTCTTTTGCTCGGGCGGTATCACCCTGGTCGGCATATAAAAAACCAATTTCTTTTATGAATCTTGTTTTGCCCTTTTTGTAGTTTGCTTTTTCCCACATGCTCAAGCCTTTTTGTAATTCTTCCAACTGACGGATGATATTACCATCTCTAAAATAATAATTGGCAAAAGAAACAATTGTATTTGTTATTCCTGCTGTGTCCTGAGCTTCTTTAAATGCGGCAAGTGTTTTTTCTAAATAATTAAAATGATTTTTTGAGCCGGATTTTTCTGTTCTTTCATAGTAAACCGCCATAAGGGCATATATCTCGGCTTTTTGCTTTAAATACCGCCTTTTTAGTTCCTCATTGCTGGTGTTCTTAACTAATTTTTCGGCTACTTTTATGCCAGGTTCTCCGTATTTTAAATTGTCGTTAAGATCGCAGGCAACGCAAAGAGAAAGATGAAGCCGTAATCGCGTAGAATCGTGCTGCGCATTTTTAAGACATAACTCTAAAGAATCTACAATTTTATTTTGCGCAAATACATTTATGCTTAGCAAAGTTGTGCAAAGCAAGATAAGTATAGGTGTGTTTTTAACTTTCAAAATAAACTAATTTATTACATGTAACCGCCCATTTGGGTCTTTATTTTCTTTTTTCTTCTGCCACCGCAATCTTTACGTGTTTTGCACGATTCGGCTATAAGGCTGAAGAGTATTAAAAAGATAAGAAGATATTTAGTCAGATTTTTCATTGGTAAAATTCCTTTAATCAAATATAATAAAAAAGCCCCTCATTTCTGAGAGGCTTTTTTATTTAGAAAACAATTTTAAGCTTTTACATTTGCCCTGATGATATTTAAAGCGCCACCGGCTTTAAACCACTCAATTTGCTGAGCATTATAAGTATGGTTAGCTTTAATTTCTTCCGAGCTTCCATCGGCATGGTTTAACACAACGGTTAGCGGTTTGCCGGGTTCAAATTCTGTTAAGCCAATAATATCAATGATATCATTTTCCTGAATCTTATCGTAATCTGCTTTATTAGCAAATGTTAAACCTAACATACCTTGTTTTTTAAGGTTTGTTTCGTGAATACGTGCAAACGATTTTACCAATACGGCGCGTACACCTAAGTGACGGGGCTCCATGGCCGCGTGCTCACGAGATGAACCTTCACCATAATTCTCGTCACCAACAACAATAGAGCCAATACCGTTTGCTTTATAATCGCGTTGTACTTTTGGTACCGAATCGTAAGCACCTGTTAATTGATTTTTTACCGTGTCTGTTTTTTCGTTAAAGAAGTTAACAGCGCCAATTAACATGTTGTTAGAGATATTATCTAAATGTCCACGGAATTTTAACCATGGGCCGGCCATACTAATATGATCGGTTGTACATTTTCCTTTGGCTTTAATTAATAATTTTAATCCTTTTAAGTTAACGCCTTCCCATGCTGCAAAAGGATCTAATAATTGTAAACGATCGCTTGTAGGCGAAACGTTAACACTTACTTTGCTTCCGTCTGCTGCAGGAGCCTGGTAACCCGGATCGTCAACTGCAAATCCTTTTTGTGGTAATTCATCTCCGCTTGGTGCGTCTAATTTTACTTTCTCTCCTTTTTCATTCGTCAAATAATCAGTTAAAGGATTAAAGGTTAAGTCGCCCGCAATAGCCATTGCTGTTACAATTTCAGGCGAAGCAACAAATGCATACGTATTTGGATTTCCATCTGCACGTTTCGCAAAGTTCCTGTTGAATGAGTGGATGATCGTATTTTTCTCTTGCTTCTCGGCACCCATTCTGTCCCACATGCCAATACATGGTCCACAAGCGTTAGTAAATACTTTTGCACCAATTTGATCGAACACATCTAAAAATCCATCACGTTTAATGGTGAAACGAATTTGTTCCGATCCTGGGTTAATCAAATATTCTGATTTTGATTTTAAATTTTTTGAAGAAACCTGTTTTGCTAAACTAACCGCACGAGAAATATCTTCGTAAGAAGAATTAGTACAAGATCCCAACAAACCAACCGAAATTTTTGTTGGCCAACCATTTGCTAAAGCAGCTTCTTTTAATTTAGAAATGGGCGTAGCCAAATCCGGAGTAAATGGTCCGTTAACATGCGGCTCTAAAGTAGAAAGATCAATTTCAATTACCTGATCAAAATATTTCTCAGGGTTTTCATACACTTCTTTATCTGCTGTTAAATGTTCTTTTACTGCATCTGCTAAAGCTGCAACATCGGCGCGTCCTGTAGCTTTTAAATAACGGCTCATGCTGTCATCATAACCAAATGTAGAAGTGGTAGCACCAATTTCCGCACCCATATTACAAATTGTTCCTTTGCCTGTGCAGCTCATGGATATGGCGCCTTCGCCAAAATATTCAACAACGGCATCGGTTCCACCTTTTACAGTTAAGATGCCTGCCACTTTTAAGATCACATCTTTTGGAGCAGTCCATCCGCTAAGTTTTCCTGTTAATTTTACACCAATTAATTTTGGCATTTTTAATTCCCATGCTAAGCCTGCCATTACATCACAAGCATCAGCTCCACCAACACCAATAGCGATCATCCCTAAACCACCTGCATTTACAGTATGTGAGTCGGTACCTATCATCATTCCACCCGGGAAAGCATAATTTTCTAATACAACCTGGTGAATAATACCAGCGCCCGGTTTCCAAAAACCAATACCATATTTATTTGCTACTGATCCTAAAAAATCAAATACTTCTTTACTTTCTTTATTGGCAAATGCAAGATCTTCGTTAGCGCCATTTTTAGCGGTAATTAAGTGATCACAATGCACGGTTGAAGGCACCGCCACTTTAGGGCGACCCGATTGCATAAATTGCAATAAAGCCATTTGCGCCGTTGCATCCTGCATGGCTACTCTGTCCGGAGCAAAATCCACATAAGATTTTCCTCTTTCAAAATTTCCTGATTTTTGATCAGCATGTAAATGCGAATACAATATTTTTTCAGTAAGTGTAAGCGGACGGCCAATTAATTTGCGGGCTGCTTCTACTTTTGATGGAAGGTTCTTATAAACTTCCCTGATCATTTCAATGTCAAATGCCATAGTATAGGTTGTTGATGTTTGTAAATTTAAAAATAGACTTCTAAGTTATAGATTTATTGTGAAATTTAAAAGTAAAGGCAGCTAAATTTTTCGAAGAATAATGCAAAAAAGGCCTAAATACGCCTAATGGCAGCCAAATAGCGTTCATTTGGAATTTAAAATTAACTTTACAAAATCTAAAATTCTGTATGTTTAAAAAAATAAGCCTTTTGCTTATTGTAATGCAGTTGTTTTGTAAGCCTGTTTGCGGGCAAAACATTATTTCCGCACCACGAGAAGCAAATTTTGTAAATTATACTACCGAGCAGGGTCTTGATTATGTAAACGGCTTTAGGGTTTATGAAGATAAGAAAGGCTACTTATGGTTTTGTACAAAAGAAGGCTTAAGCCGTTTTGACGGCATTAATTTTAAAAATTTTACAGTTAATGACGGTTTGCCTTCGTCTATTGTTACCGGTGCCTGCGAAGACAATAAAGGCAATTTATGGATAAGTACCATAAAAGGTTTAGCTGTTTTAAAGAATAACCGTTTTGATACTGTTCCAAACTTAAAAAAAATTCAGGCCATTAATTTAATTAAAGCAAAAGATGGCACTATTTGGGTAGGTGGCGCTGAAGGTCTTTTACATATAGATCCATCAAACCTCGAAAAACCTTTACTTAAAAAATATATTCTTGGCGAAAAAGTAGAAAATACGGCTTTCAGAAATCTTTGGCAAAACAAAAAAGGTGATATTATGGGCGGCGGCGAATCGGGCTGCTTTATTATTAAGAATGATTCATTAGTAAGGTATAACGATGTACCCGGACCTGTTTATACCATGCTTGAATTTGAAGATGGAACAGAATGGTTTACCGGTTGGGACAGGCCAATAAGTATTTATAGAAACGGAAAATTAGAAAGAGAAATTAAGCTTGGTTCTTTTGCATTAGATATGTTGCGCGATGCAAATGATAACATTTGGCTTGTTACCTGGGACAAAGGACTTTTTAAATTTAACGGCAAAGATTTTATTAATTATTCTGCGAAAGAAGGTTTACCGTTTAATTCGTTTTGGGGTATTGATGAAGACTCAGGTGGTAATTTATGGCTGAGCTCATGGGGTAGAGGTCTGTTTAAATTTTCAGGAGAAAGTTTTACGCGCCTGTCGGAAAAATCGGGGTTGCCAAGTAATAATATTACCGGCATATTAGAATCTTCTCCAAATAAACTCTGGATCTCTTCAGAGCAAAGTATCTCTTCTTACAATTCAGAAACCGGAGAATTAAACAACATTACTAAATGTAATAACGAAAATTTATCGCTCGTAATTTCTATGTATAACCACAAGCCCAATGAGATATGGGCTTTAGGCTATGTTGGCCAGGGTTATAAAATTATTGATGATAAAATAAGTGTAGATAAAGATTTGACGGGCTTTAGTGCTATTAAGGATAGCAAAGGAAATGTCTGGGTTGGTACTGATAAAAACGGTGCAATGAAAATCTCGGGTACTGACAGATCGTTTGTAAATGTAAGTGGTGTGCAGCCTGATAACAGGATCATATCCGTTTTTGAGGACACAAAGCACAACTTTTGGTTCATTAACGAATATAAAGGTATTCACTTTTATAAAAATAATGTGCTTAAGAATTTTAACCGTACAAATGGTTTTGTGAACGAACCTGCCGCTAATATGACCGAAGATAGTCTTGGTTTTTATTGGTTCTCGGTACCAACAAAAGGTGTTTATAAATGCAGTTTAGATAAAAACGATAATCTTAAAATTGTTGATTCGCTTGTTGCTGCCTGTGGTTTAATTTCAGATAATGTACGCTCTGTTTGCGTTATAAATGATAAATTATACATGGGCACAAAATATGGTTTATGTGTAATGGATTTAAATTTATATGCGAAGGGGCAAAAAAAATTAAATTATTATAACAAAGAAGATGGTTTGGTAAATCCTGACTGTAACCTTGCAACCATTGATGTTAAAGGAAATATATGGCTTTCAACAACGGGAGGTATTTATGCGTTTAATGCTTCTCAAACAAAAACAAACACTAAAGAAACAAGAACATACATCACTCAAATTAATTTGTTTTTTAAAGATGTAAATTGGTTAGACTATGTTTCTGAAACGGATGAAAATGGTTTACCCATCGATCTTAAACTATCGTATCAAAAAAATCATCTTACGTTTAAATTTATTGGTATCAATTTAGTAGCGCCAGCTAAAGTATTATATCAATACAAATTAGAAGGCTTGGATAAAGACTGGTCGCCCGAAATAAATAAAAGTGAAGCGGATTATTCGAGTATACCGCCTGGCACCTATACATTTATGGTAAGGAGTTGTAATAATAATGGGGTGTGGAACAAAGAACCACAAACTTTTGTATTCACCATAACCCCGCCGTTTTGGAAGACAATTTGGTTTTATACAATTTGCGGCGTTATATTAATGGTAGCATTTTATTTTTTCGTAAAATCGCGCGAGAAAAAATTGCAGAGAGAAAAAGCCGTTCTTGAACAAAAAGTAGATCAGCGTACAGAACAGTTAAAAAAAGCTTTTGATGAGATAGGTGCAAAAAATAAAGAAATTACAGATAGTATTAATTATGCCAGTAAAATTCAAATTGCCTTGTTGCCATCGCAAGAAGATATCAAATACTTAGCAAAGGATTACTTTATTTTGTTTAAACCAAAAGATATAGTAAGCGGCGACTTTTATTGGGCAGAACAAAAAGGCGATAGTTTTTATTTAGCAGTTTGTGATAGCACAGGGCATGGAGTTCCCGGCGCTTTTATGAGCTTACTGAATTTAAATTTTATTAATGAGGCTGTAAACGAAAAGAATATTCATAAACCAAACGAGATCTTTAATTATGTAAGGAACGAATTGGTAAGCGTTATTAGTAAAGAAGGGCAGAGCGATGGCTTTGATGGAACAATGGTTTGTTTTGATAAAACAAATAATAAATTTATGTACGCCGCAGCAAATACAAAACCAATTTTAATAAGCAATCATACCATTAAAATTTTACCTGCCGATAAAATGCCCGTTGGTAAAGGAGAAAAAGACGAATCATTTACATTGCGTGAATTAGATTATAAATCCGGAGATACTTTATATTTATTCACAGATGGTTATGCCGATCAGTTTGGCGGAAGCAATGGTAAGAAGATGAAATTTAAAAAGCTGGAGGAAATTATTTCATCTATCTGCGATCAACCAATGGCAGAGCAATCAAAAATACTGGAGCAAAGATTTACTGATTGGAAAGGATCTTTGGAACAAGTTGACGACGTTTGCTTAATTGGAATAAGATTATAAAAAGCAAACAAGTCAGTTTATCCAGAGCGGAGTCGAAGGAATGTGTGTTTGATTGGGATAAGGTTGTAACTGTCATCCTGATCTGAGTAGAAGGGTGTTTGCTATAATGGTTCGACTGGCTCACCATGACAAACCGCATATCAAAGATCTTTATTCACTCCAATACCAAACAAAGAAAAATCGTATTTTATTGGATCTATTGGATCTAATTGCCTTAATACAGAAGTTATTTCTTCAACGGCTTGCCAATCGTTTTGCGTGCGTTTTAATAAGCCTAAGGTGCGGCTAACATTGCCGGTATGAATGTCAAGCGGCAAACAAAGATCTTTTGGCGAAATGCTTTTCCAGATGCCAAAATCAACTCCTTTTTTATCATCACGTACCATCCATCTCAAGAACATGCATAAACGCTTGGCACTTGATTTTTTTGAAGGATCTGAAATATGTTTTTCTGAACGCGAAAGATGTTTTGTTTCTAAAAATAAATTACGAAAGCTTACAATGTTGTGTTTTAAATTAAGATCCGTCGCATCCACCGTATTCTTAAAAGCAGTTTCAAGATCCGAATGATTGGTGTAAATGTTTTTTAGCGATTGTAAAAAGAAAATGCAATCTGTTCCATTAAATGTACGGTGAACAAATTTTTCAAAAGGCTTTAATTCTTTTCTCGAATGGTTTAAAATAAAATCATGAGGAGCATGATCCATCCACTGCATTAATTTACTGGCATTGGTAATGATTGATTTTCGGTTGCCCCAGGCTATTGTTGCAGCCAGGAAAGCCGCAATTTCAATATCTTCTTTTTTAGTGAATAGGTGTGGAATACAAACAGGATCATGCTCAATAAAAGAACGGTTATTGTATTTTAAATAACTCTCATCTAAAAGGTCTCTAATATTTAAAATGTTTTTATTTCTGACATTTCCCATTGCTCTGTTTTATTGACTAGCCTCTAATGACCTTAATCTAATGGCTACTGAAGCTTATTAATATCCAGTTTTTTTAATTTCGGATTTATTCTGTCAATTCCCAATACAGTTAATATTGTCATAGTTCCTCCAAAGGCAATAGAAGGTACAAGTCCCATTAATTTAGCTGCAAAGCCGCTTTCAAATGCACCAATTTCGTTACTGCTTCCTACAAAAATATTATTGATAGCACTTACTCTTCCACGCATATTATCGGGCGTCATTAATTGTAAAATGCTATGGCGCACAACAACGCTCACATTATCAAATGCACCCGTAAAAAATAACATGGCGCACGCTAACCAGTAATTTGTGCTTAGTGCAAATAAAATAGTAAACACACCAAATGCAACAACCGACCATAACAACGCAACACCTGCTTTTTTCGCCGGCGGGTATGCCACCATAATAAATGCCGAGATAACTGCGCCAATAGCAGGCGCTGTTCTAAGCAAACCGTAAGCTTCTGGTCCAAGATGTAAAATCTTATCTGTAAATGCAGGAATTAATGCAACAGCGCCTCCAAATAAAACGGCAAAAAGGTCTAAAGTAATGGCGCTTAAAACCATTTTTTGTTTGAACACAAAATTCAAGCCAATTTTCATGCTTTCAAAAACAGATTCTTTTTTCTCACGTTTTTCGGGCGCACCTGTATTTTTAATTTGCCAGATAAAAAATAAAGCAAGCATAAAAAAAACAACTTCCAGTAAATGGCAATAATTTGCATTTAGTGTGCCGCCGCTCCCGTACACCAATCCTGCTAAAACGGGACCAAGTATGGCGCCTGTATGCCATGCGGTGCTGTTCCAGGTGGCAGAATGTGTGTAATATTTACGCGGTACAATTTGGCTCATAAACGGATTTGTAACTGCGCCTAAAAATGCTCTTATTATTCCAAATGCAAATACAATAGCAAACAAGGCTATCATACCCATTTCTTTAAATAAATAAATAAGTGGTTCAGAATTTAAATACAAAAACAAAGCACCTAACAAAAGTAAAATTGTGCCGGTTAATAATATTTTCTTTTTATGAAGAATGTCGGCAACGTGCCCGCTAAAAAAAGAAGTAATAATAAAAGGTATTGCCTCTGTTAAACCAATTAAGCCTAAAACTATTTCTTGTTTAGAATGCTCGTAATAAATCTGTAGGTAAATAGTGCTAAACTGCATTTGTATAGCCAATGTTAAGAAAAGCCGTACCATTATAAAAAGGCGAAACTCTTTTATGTTAAAGATCTCTAAAGACTCAGATTTTACTAGTGCCATAAACTGTTCAAAATTAGTGAAGAAAATTAACAGTTTCTAATAAATAGCCTTTGTAAAGCCAATCAATTTTGTATTTTAGCATCCCGTGGAAAACGACCTGAAACATATTAATATTAAATCTTTGTCGGAAGATGATCGTCCGAGAGAGAAGTTAGCAACACTTGGCCGTCAGAATTTGAGCGATGCAGAGTTAATTGCTATTATTTTAGGTTCGGGTAATAGAAAGGAAACTGCGGTGCAATTGGCGCAGCGCATGCTTTCTGAAAATCAAAATAATATTAACGTATTGGCCAAATTAAGCCTGGCTGAGCTTAAAAAATATAAAGGAGTTGGCGAGGCAAAAGCAGTAAACATTGCAGCGGCATTTGAATTGGGGCGAAGAAGAACTGATTTGGACACTCCCCAAAAGGTAAAAATAACTTCAAGCAACGTGGCTTACCAGATTCTGCAAAAGCGATTAAGTGATTTGCCACATGAAGAATTTTGGGTATTGATAATGAACCGCGCCAACCAGGTAATTAAAGAAGAAAATTTAAGTAAAGGCGGCATATCCGGAACAGTTGTAGATATAAGACTTATCTGCAAATCTGCTATCGAAAATAATGCCAGCGGAATAATTATAGCACACAATCATCCCAGTGGGCAAATAGCTCCGAGTACAGAAGATAAAACAATTACGAATAAATTAAAAGAGGCGCTGAAAACATTTGAGATTCCTTTACATGACCATTTAATTATTGGGGATCAAAAATATTTCAGTTTTGCTGATGAAGGACTATTGTAAAAGAGACGAATGATGCAGGACTCAATGGTCAAGAAAGCCTGGTTATTAAAATATAGAAAGTAAAATGATTAAGATAGTTACTATTATTGGCGCCAGGCCGCAGATCATTAAAGCAGCGGCTTTAAGCAGGGCAATAAAAAATAAATATGGCGGGCAGCTAAACGAAATTATTGTTCATACCGGCCAACATTACGATGCTAATATGAGCCAGGTATTTTTTGATGAGCTTGGCATTCCTACGCCTGACTATAATTTAAATGTTGGTAGCGGTGGCCATGGAAGTCAGACGGCGTCTATGATAACCGGCATTGAAGAAATTTTAATAAAAGAAAAGCCAAACGCTATTGTGTTGTATGGCGATACCAATTCTACATTGGCGGGCGCATTAGCAGCCGTTAAAATTCATGTGCCTGTAGTTCATATTGAGGCAGGCTTGCGTTCTTTTAATAAAGCCATGCCCGAAGAAGTAAACCGCATTATGTGCGATCATGTAAGCTCTTTTTTATTTTCACCAACTAAAACAGGTTTAAATAATTTAATAAAAGAGGGATTTAAGAATAATTCACTTCCTCCTTACAATGCAAACAACCCTAAGATTTATCATTGCGGTGATGTAATGTATGATAACAGTTTATTTTTTAGTGAAGTTGCCGAAACAAAAACAGATATTCTAGATAAATTAAAGTTGCAAAAAAATAAATTTATTTTAGCAACCATTCATCGTAATAATAATACAGATGAACCAAAACGTTTAAATGCTTTATTTAAAGCGTTAAATGATATTTGTAAAGAAAGTAAACTGGATGTTGTATTACCTTTGCATCCAAGAACTGCTAAGCTTTTAGAAACAAATTTAGATAAAGAATTATATTCTGAAATTAAAAACAACCCGCAATTTAAAATTTGTGATCCTGCTTCTTTTTTAGAAATGGTATCATTAGAAAAAAACTGTAAGTTGGTTATGACCGATAGTGGCGGTGTTCAGAAAGAGGCGTTTTATTTTGAAAAGCCTTGTGTTATTCTTCGTCCCGAAACAGAGTGGGTAGAATTGGTTGAATGTGGTACAGCTATTATTGCAGATGCTAATGAAGATAAAATCAAAAAGGCATTCGAAACGTTAAATAATAAAACTGATCTTAAATTTCCTAAGCTGTATGGCAATGGCCATGCTGCTGAATTTATTTGCTCTGAGATAATAAAATACATTATATAGCGGGTGCAATTTAAAGTTAGGATATTTTCATATTTATTGGCGTTTGTATTAAGCGTGCTAAGCGCGGATAATGCGTTTGCGCAAAAAACAAAAAAAAAATCTACCACAATAACCAATAAAGAAAAAGATAATAGGGGCAGGTCTGCTACTATGAAACAAAGCGGTGGTAAAAAAAGAGGATCGAAACCTTATTGGATGATAGGTATTGGCGGTAATGTTGTTGATGATGATGGTAGCCCGGTTAAATATTTATTTAATGCTTTACCCAGGTGGAATGTAAAACCCTATCCAACAAGGCTTACGGTAGAGAAATCATTAAGAAAAAGTTTGAGTATTGAAGGCGCATTTAATTTCAATACTTATAAAGGATTTAAGATCATTAATAACGAAGTAGGTAAAGCCGGTATCTTTCTTTCTTTAGATATAAATTTTAAAAACAGCATTAATAAGCTTTTAGGAAAAGATAAACGATTTGACCCTTATGTGATATATGGACTAGGAGGAACTTTTAGAAGCGTTCGCTCACTACCAATTGGTGCAAATA
Source organism: Chitinophaga pinensis (assembly GCA_943369995.1). GTDB lineage: Bacteria > Bacteroidota > Bacteroidia > B-17B0 > Aurantibacillaceae > Aurantibacillus. Next base: position 58,137 of record CALRPF020000025.1, on the reverse strand, counting down.
TAAATTTAGGCTTGGGATCTAATTTTTGGATAACAAGGGCCTTTGGCATCAACATCCAAAGTGTAGCCAAATTTGGATTGAGCCCGACACGATTTTTAAAAACATCGCAAAATTATTTACAGCACTCGCTTAGTTTTGTTTTAAAATTAGAAAAAGGTGGCAAAAACCCTTTCATCAGGCCACGTTATAAGTGGGTGCATCGCAAAAATCTGAGCCAGGAAAGAAACTGGTAATTTATTTTTGAATGGTGATTTTATGAGCAAGCGTTGTGCGGGGCGATAAAGAATAAACTTTATCAAGTGCAATCAAAAGAATGCATAAAATAATAAATGCAATTGCCTTTTTAATATTATTTATCCTTAGTCTTTTTAACGCAATCTCTGTCATCGTTAAATAATACGAAAATTATGGCAGCAGGGTTGGGTGTTGGGTTTTAAACAGGCGGTGAACAGGTTTTTAACAAAAAACCCCGATATTTCTACCGGGGTTTTTATAATTATTTAAACATTTATTAAGCTTCTTTCTTTTCTACCATTCCTTCTGGTTTTGGTAAAAGAACTTTACGGCTTAATTTTATTTTTTTGGTCTTAGGATCATCACCAACGTATTTTACTTCAATAACATCGCCTTCTTTTAAAACACCTTCTAAAGTGTCAATACGTTTCCAATCGTATTCGCTAATGTGTAATAAACCATCTTTGCCCGGCATTATCTCAACAAATGCACCGTAAGGCATAATTGTTTTTACTTTAGCCTGGTAAATGTCTCCAACTTCCGGAACCGTTACAATGCCTTTAATGCGTTGTTTAGCCGCCGTAACATCTGTAAGGTTAGTTCCGAAAATTTCAACAACACCCGTTTTATCAACTTCTGTAATTACAATTGTTGTGTTGGTTGCTTTTTGCATTTCCTGAATCACTTTTCCACCTGGTCCGATAATAGCGCCAATAAATTCACCAGCAATAACGATTCTTTCAAAACGTGGTGCGTGTTCTTTGTAATCAGCACGTGGCGTATCTAATGCTTTAAGCATTTCGCCCATAATGTGTAAGCGACCTTGTTTAGCTTGTTCCATAGCTTTTTCCATTACTTCGTAAGGTAAGCCATTTACTTTAAGATCCATTTGTACAGCAGTAATACCATCTTTAGTACCACACACTTTAAAATCCATATCTCCTAAATGATCTTCATCACCTAAAATATCAGATAAGATAGCATACTGTCCTTTTTCATCAGTAATTAAACCCATGGCAATACCTGCAACCGGTTTTTTGATTTTTACACCTGCATCCATTAAAGCTAAGGTTCCTGCACAAACAGTTGCCATAGATGAAGAACCATTACTTTCTAAAATATCACTTACCACACGAATGGTGTAGCCAGTATCCATTGGTACCACTTTTTTCAAAGCACGTAATGCTAAATTACCATGCCCAACTTCTCTACGGCCAACTCCACGGTTAGGTTTTGCTTCACCTGTGCTAAAGCCCGGGAAATTATAATGTAAGATAAAGGTTTCTTCGCCACTATTAAATGCACCGTCAATTCTTAATTTGTCTAATGGTGTACCTAAAGTTACGGTAGTTAAAGATTGTGTTTCGCCACGTGTAAATACAGCGCTACCGTGCGGAGTGGGCAAGTACCCAACTTCAGCCCAGATAGGACGTATCTGATCCGTTTTACGACCATCTAAACGTACTTTCTCATCTATTGCTAAACGGCGAACAGCTACATATTCCACTTCGTGATAATATTTATTAATTAAAGATTCTTTTTCTTTTAACTCTTCAGGCGAATATTGTTTTTTAAATTCTTCTAAAGGTGCTTTGAAATTAGCTTTACGATTGTGTTTATTCGGGTCTAATTTTTTAGCGGCAGCATAAACAGCATCGTAAGTTTCTTTCATTACTTTTGCTCTTAAGTCCGCATCATTAGTTTCGTGGTTATATTCACGTTTTGTTTTTAAACCTGCTTTTGCTGCAAAGGCGGCAACTTCTTTAATTTGAATTTTAATAGCTTCATGAGCAAATTTTATAGCTTCTAACATTTCTGCTTCGCTAACTTCAGCCATTTCACCTTCAACCATTGCAATGTCTGTAGCAGAAGCCGCAACAATCATTTCAAGTGTGCAACCAACTGCTAATTGAGATTTTGTTGGATTGATAACTAATTTACCATCAATTTTAGCAACGCGAACTTCACTAATGCCGCCATTAAATGGAATATCACTTACTGCAATTGCAGCAGAAGCTGCTAAGCCAACTAAAGCATCGGGTAAGTTTTCTTTGTCTGATGAAATTAATGATAACATCAATTGAGTATCTGCATGATAATCATCTGGAAATTGCGGGCGTAATGCACGATCCACGATGCGAGAAATTAAAACTTCATAGTCAGATAATTTTGCTTCACGCTTAAAAAATCCTCCCGGGAAGCGGCCTGTAGAGGCATATTTTTCCTGGTAATCTACTGTTAAGGGTAAAAAGTCTACACCTTCTTTAGCATCTTTATTACTTACAATGGTTGCTAAGATCATGGTATCACCAAATCTTAATACTACCGCTCCGTCAGCTTGTTTTGCTAATTTTCCGGTTTCTAATGACATCATACGACCATCGCCGATATCAAATGTGTGTGTTGTTCCTATTTGTGACATATTTGTTTGTTTTTGTGTTCCGACGTTTTCGGAACGGATTTATATTTATTGTTTTATTTTTTGTCTTAATAAAAAAGGCATTTCGAATGTGTTTCGAAATGCCCCCTTTTAATAATTCAGCCCCGCAAAATTATTTACGGATATCTAATGTTTTGATGATAGCACGGTAACGCATTAGATCAGTTTTCTTTAAATAATCTAATAACGCACGACGTTTACCTACTAAATTTAATAGAGAACGTTGTGTACCAAAATCTTTTTTATTATTTTTTAAATGACCAGTTAAGTGATCAATACGTAGAGTAAATAACGCAATTTGCGATTCTGAGCTCCCAGTGTTTTTTTCAGCTCCTCCGTGTTTTTTGAAAATGTCTTTCTTTACTTGTGATGTTAAATACATTGTATTGTTTTTTTTAAGGATACAAAGATAGTATTATTTAAAGAAGTTCAAAAATTATTTTTCTTAATTCTTCGCTATTTTAGCCGCTTTTATAGCTTTTTATTAATTTAACGCCTTGTTTTTAAACAAATTAACCGGAATTTTTAAGTCAAGACATAAAAAAGCCCCCGTTTTGCGGAGGCTTTAAAGTAAAAATCTGTTTTTATTTTTTAGCGTCTGCTAAAAATTGTGCTAGTCCGCTATCCGTTAAAGGATGTTTTAATAAAGCTGTTATTGCACTTAACGGAGCAGTTATAACGTCTGCACCAATTTTTGCGCACTCAATAATGTGCATTGGGTGGCGCACGCTTGCGGCTAAGATCTCAGTTTCATATCCGTAATTATCGTAAATGATTCGGATATCTTCAATTAATTTTAATCCATCAGTGCTTACATCGTCTAATCTTCCAATAAAAGGAGACATATAGGTTGCTCCTGCTTTTGCAGCTAATAAAGCTTGTCCGGCAGAAAATACCAATGTGCAATTTGTTTTAATGCCTTGTTCTGTAAAATATTTAATGGCTTTTATTCCATCTTTTATCATCGGAATTTTTACAACAATACGCGGGTGCAATTTTGCCAGAGTTTCGCCTTCTTTAACCATTCCGTCAAAATCAGTAGAAATAACTTCCGCGCTAACATCTCCGGTAACAATATTACAGATGTCTACATAATGTTTTAAAATATTTTCCTGGCCTTTAATGCCTTCTTTAGCCATTAACGAAGGGTTAGTTGTAACACCATCTAAAACACCAAGATCTTGTGCTTCCTTAATTTGAGCCAGGTTGGCTGTATCAATAAAAAATTTCATTTTAGTTTATTTAAGTGCGTAAAGTTAGGGTATATGTATGTTCTTTTTATATAATACTATTAACAGTTGCCGCGAATTTTAAACATAAATAATATATTGCGTTTAGTTTTTAATTATTTTTTTTAAAGTAATTTCTTTACCGGATCTGATCTCCACGAAATATAATCCTTGCGCTAGCTCACTTATATCAACGTCTGTTTTAACAGCGTTTATTTCTTTTATCTCTTTAATTACTTGTCCGTTTGAACCGTATATGTGCAAGCTTGTTTTTGGGTTTAGTGAATTTAGTTCCACAAAAAAAGTATTGTTTGTAATTATGCTTGGATAAATCTGTGCAATTTCTTTTTTATCCCTGGTGTTTGAGCCTACATTGGCAATTACTGATGTTATATCTATTGTTTGAAGTGATTTTGCATAAGTGCCTGCAACTAATTTTTGAGTAGATGAATTATAAGCAATATCGAAAACAGGAATAATTGGCATGTTGGTTCCTAACCGTGTCCAATTAACGCCTGCGTCATAAGTAACATAAACGCCAATGTCATTTGCAACAAATAATATGTTCTCATTTCCGGGGTATATCAAAACATCATTAATTCCTGCCTGAGGCAAATTTCCGCTAATATCAGTCCACGTTGTACCATTGTTACTCGACCTGTGTATATGTGGTATGTAAGAATTGTATTTATATCCTGTATGCGTTACATACACATTGTTTGAAACATTTGGTGATGCGTGAATAGAAGTGACGTATCTATTTGGCAAGGTGCCAGTAATGTTTGTCCAGCTGCCACCATCGTTTTGTGTAACCCATACATTAGCATCTGATGTGCCAACATATATTTTTTGCGCATTGAGATCTGAATTATCAATGGCGGAAATATTATGGAAGCGAGGTTCTAATATAATTCCATCAGTAAGATCCGGGCTGATAGGCGTCCAATTATCAGATGGTCCGGCTGTATTTTTATACACACGGTAAGTACCTGTGTATTGTGTATTAGGATTAAATTTATTTAATACATAAGGCATATCCCAATTTCTACGATCACTAAAATTTATATTATTATCATTAGCATTAAACGAAAGGCCTCCGTCTGTTGTCGCAACAAGGCCTCCGTTTTGGGTTTCAGCATAAAACGTATTGGCATCTGTAGGATCGAATCTTGGCTGAAAGCCATCTCCGCCATATATTCTTATCCAATTTGAAATAGTTGTATTATTACCTTTTATAGTTCCATTATCCTGCGTTCCGCCAAAATAATTATTAGGCTCGTGCGGGTTATATTCAACTCTGTAAAATTGGGTGTTAGGTATATCATCCACGTCTGTATAATTTGCGCCATCATCGCCTGTAAGATAGGTGCCGCCATCTGTGCCTAAATAATACTTTCCTGTGCCAACAAAGTTTATACAATGTATGTCGGCGTGCACAATGTAATTCCACCAAGGCGGCATGTTTATATTCCAGTTGCTGCCACCATCTGTTGATTTGTATAATTCAATACCTGCAATGTAAACGTCATTATCATTTGTTGGGCTAACTTCTATTTCGCTAAAATACCAGCCAAAGCCACCGTAATTGCCCGATATACCACTATTGCCCATATTTGTAAATGATGTGCCGCCGTTTGTTGTTACATAAACTCCTGCCATATTATAAGTGCTATCACTTACTGCAACATATAATTTATTGGTATTTTGTTTGCTCATGCAAATTGAATATCTGTTAATCTTTGTGTTAGGCAAGCCATTCAATAAAATATTCCAGCTGGCACCACCATTAATTGTTTTATAAACTCTTGAAGCATTAGAGTATCTTATATTAACAGTTGCATTTCTTATGCATGTATAAGATGTGGCATAAACTTCATTATTGTTAACCGGGTTCATAACAATATCGCTTACTCCGGTTTGATTATTTATAAATAAAACCTGGCTCCAGTTTAAACCACCATTCGTACTTTTATATACGCCACGATTATTGTCGGCTATTATTGGGTTTCCATTAGCAGAAACATAGATCTCGTTTGAATTATTTGGGCTTACAATAATTTTGCTAATAATCTTAGTATTTGCAAGGCCAATATTTGTCCACGTATTACCACCATCTGTACTTTTGTAAATACCATCGCCAACAAACACGGTAAACGGAATATCAGGATCGCCGGTGCCTGCATATATAATGTTTGTATTATTAGGGTCAATGGCAATGGAGCCAATGTATAATGAGCTTTGGCTGTCAAACACCGCTGTCCAGCTGGTGCCGCCATTTGTGCTTTTATAAATACCTGCGCCGGGCGTACCAATAAAAATAACATTAGAGTTGGTTGGGCTAACCGCCATGCAGGTTATCCTTCCGCCAATGTTATGCGGGCCTTCTTGCTGCCAAAGTGTAGGAGAGGCAGTGCGTAAATTTTGATTCTGAAGCAATGCTTCGCTGCGAACTGCTTCAAAAGCTTTTAGATCAAACGTATTGTCGGGATATGCTCTTGATTCTGCAAAAAAATCGTAAGGTTTTGCAGGGTTCTTTACGTTTTTATCACTAAAAAAATTATTTTTTATAATGTAAAATGACGAAAGTATGGCAAATAAAGCTGCGCTTAAAAATATAAAAAGCTTGATTTTTTTCATGATACGTGTTTTATAGATATAAAAATATAAAAAATAAACCAGAATAAACTATACCGTAATGTTTTGCGAACAAACCCAGGCAGTGCTCCATGCACTTTGAAAATTAAAACCACCCGTTATCCCATCAATATTTAATACTTCGCCACAAAAAAATAAATTTGGTACCAACTTACTTTGCATGGTTTTAAAATCAATTTCTTTTAAATTAACACCACCACAAGTAACAAATTCTTCTTTAAAAGTGGTTTTGCCTTCCATTTTAAAGGTACTGTTGCAAAGATTTTCTGTTAGTTTATTTAATTGTTTATTACTGATCTCGGCCCACGGCTTTGTATTATCAATACCAGAGGCAATACATAAAAATTCCCACAATCTTTTTGGCAGATCAAAGTTTGGCTGTGTTTGAGGAAAAGCTTTATGTTTTTCTTTTTGAATTTTTTTTAATTCAATTTCTATTTCATTTGGTTTTAAAGGAAAAACCCAGCTCACAAAAATGGTTGAATTATAATTAAGTGTATAAAATTCTTTTGCGGCAAATGCAGAAAGCTTTAAAACCGCAGGCCCGCTTAAGCCCCAATGCGTAATTAAAACCGGACCATTATAATTTAATTTGCTATTGGCAATTTTTACCTGTGCATTTTGCACACTAATACCCTGCAGTTCTTTTTTTATTGGCTCGTTAGGAAAATTTAATGTGAATAAGCTTGGAATGGGCTCATCAATTGTATGACCAAGATCTTTTATAATTTGATAGGCTGAGGTTTTGTTATGGCCTCCCAATGCACAAATAATTATATCAGCGTTTATAGAGCTATTATTCGTTTTTATTAAGAAAGCAGCTTCTTTTTTTTGAATGGAAAGAACCTCGCATTGTGTTTTTATCCCGATGTTTAACTCATTTGCCAATTTTAAAAAGCAGTCAATAATGGTTTGACTATCGTTAGAGTAAGGGAACATCCTGCCGTCTTCTTCTGTTTTTAGAATAACGCCGTATTGTTTAAACCAATCTATTGTATCCTGAACACTGAATTTTGAAAAAACCTGTTGCAACTCTTTATTACCTCGAGGATAATTTTTTACAAGTTCAGAATTCTCAAAACAATGATGCGTAACATTGCAGCGCCCGCCACCAGATACTTTTACCTTGGATAAAAGTTTATTTGTTTTTTCTAAAATAGAAATCTTAAAAGACGGATTTTTCTTAGCAAGATTTATTGCTGCAAAAAAACCAGCAGCGCCACCCCCAATAATAATTATGTTTTTTTGTTTACTGATGATCTAAATTTTTACGGCCCTCGTTATTTCTCTTTTCCCCGGCGGCCCTTGCAACGATTCTATCAAAAAACCAATTTGCTTTAAGGTACGTTTAACTTCTCCTTTAGCGCAAAATGTAATAAGATTTCCCTTTTGTAAAAGAGCGTTGTGTAATTTTTTAAAAATCGCGGGTTGCCACATGTCAGGCGCAACACCCGGGCCAAAAGCGTCGTAATAAATAACGTGAGCTTTTTCGCTAAGCTCTATTTCTTTTACATCGCCTTTATACTTTGTAATTGTAAAATAAGGATTGATCTTAACAGCTTCTTCCCAATTACATTTTAAGATATCACTAAAATATTTTTTTTCTATTTCTGTAATTAAGTCCGGGTAATTTAATTTATCAAATAAATTTTCAGGAACGGGAAATTTTTCGATCGTAAAATAATAAATGTGTAATTTTTTTAACGTTGCCTCCTGTAAAGTTAAAAAAGCGTTGAGGCCAGTACCAAAGCCAATCTCCAAAACCAGTAAATCTTTTCCAAACGTATCAAGGGCTTTATTTAAGCCATTCTTAATAAAAATATGTTTACTTTCTTGCACAGCGCCATATTTTGAATGATACGTAGCGTTTAGTTCTTTATTTAAAAGCGTTGTTGAGCCATCAGCTGTATTTATAATTTCCAACATTTACTTTTTCTTTTTTCTTCCGTAAATTAAAAATAAAAGAACCGGTAATACAAAAATATCTGCTAAAACCGCAATTATAACAGTTATGCAAATTAAGAAACCAAAATAAAAGGTACTCTGAAAGTTGCTGATCATAAGTGTCATAAAACCTCCTAATAAAATAAATGTGGTTAAGATAATGGGTTTGCCTGTTTCAAAATAGGTGCGTTTAAATGCGTACATAAGGCTTTTGCCATAACCCAATTCTATTTTTAAACGCGAAATAAAATGTATTGTATCATCAGTAGCAATTCCAAACGCGATGCTAAACACCAGCGACGTAGCGGCTTTTAATTCAATGCCTGCAAAACCCATAATGCCGCCAATTATAATTAATGGAATAACATTTGGTAAAATAAATACCAGCACCATGCGCCAGCTGCGGTGTAAGAAAAAAGTGAGTAATCCAATAACGATCAGTGAAAATACAAAGCCCTGTGTCATGTTATTTACCATGTATTCATTATTGCGGTCGATTAAATGGGCAGCCCCTGTAATTTCGAACTGTAATAAGTTCTGATTAATATTTTTATCTATAAAAGCAATTAAGTTCAAATTATGTTGCGTTGCCTTCAAACTTCCCATATCGCGGATTTTTGCGCTGATTCTTGTTTTTAGGCCATCAGTAGTTATTAAGCGTTTTACATCTTTATTTTTTTTGTTGCTTTTTAGTTGTTTTGAGATTGGTTCGTAATCATCTTGCGCCGGAAAATTTAGTTTAAAATCGTTATTCGAATTCTGATAGATAGACTTTACAAGACTGGATGGAGATAATAAAAACCCTGCATCATATTCTTTACGAATAAAATCATCTACTTTATTTAATTCGCTTATTACCTCGTAATCCCAAACGGTTTTATTTTTGTCTTTTATGGTAATAAGCATTTCAAACGGCCTAACCCCGCTGTAATTCTCGTCAAAAAAATTAAAATCTTGTTTTATTTTTACTTTATCGTTAAGATCTTCCAATAAAATATTATTCACTTTAATATTAAAGATCCCAACCACAGATAATATTAAAATAATACTTGTGGTAACTAAAATTGTTTTTTGATGTCTGAAGATCCAGAACAAACCCGTGCGCATTAAATTGTAGGTGCGGTTATTGGTGCCATGCACCGTAACCAATTTTTTAGGTGTGAAAAAATAAAGCAAGGCCGGTAATAAAGTATAGGTTAAAATAAAAGCAATTGTAACACCAACCGAAGTGTAAATTCCAAATTCTTTAATAGGTTTGATGCTTGAAAATAGTAAAGATAAAAAGCCTACTACCGTAGTAAGTAAAGTTAAGAAGGTTGGAAAACCAACTTCTTTTAAAATGAGTGGGTAAATTTTTCCTTTCTCCGTTCCTTTTGCAACTTCTTCAAAATATTTAGAGAAAAAATGCACTACATCGCTCATGCCCGCAATAAAGATCATAGTAGGCAGCATGGCTGACATAATATCTATTGATTTGCCGCAGAGTTTCATTACACCCAGCGTCCACAAAATAGAGATAAGCACAATTACAACGGGAACAATAATGCCGTAAAGGCTTCTGAAGCTAAACCACAAAAAAATGACAATAACTACAAATGAAAGACAAATAAAAATGATGAATTCTTTTTGCAGATTTTTTAAGTATACATTTTGCGCAAAAATCCTGCCAACAAAATGTATATCATCAAACTTAAAATCCTTTAAGGTTGTTTCAATGTCGTTGGCTAAAGAATCGCACTTATTTTTCGTAAGAATATCATCCGTTTTAATGTAAATGCTTACCGACTTTGCATTAAGAGGAAAGAAAGAACCTACCAGGTGCGGCGATTGATAAATGGCAATGCTGTCATCTTTATACAAACCTTCATCTTTAAAATGCATAACGCTGGTTTGCATTGGCACAAGACCTCCGAGTGAAAGTGTTTTTAAATTTGTGGGTGAGGTTACGCGTTGAACATATCGAAGTTTAGCTAACTCATTTGTTAAGCTGTCAACCTTTTTTAAGAAATCTTTTTTAAAAATGCCTGCTTTATTTTCAACTGCAACAAGTGCGAATTCGTTATCATATTCAAAGGTTTTGCGATAGTTATTATACACCTCTAATTCATGATCTTCGTTCGGAAAAAAGGCCTCAAAATCATAGTCAAACTTAATATGCTGAAGCTTGTAAACGCAAAAAAGAGAGAATGCAAGAACAAAGACAATTATTATTAAATTATATGTTTTTTGAGTTCTGATAGAACGTAAATTTACACACTTTCAATAAATAAAAACTTATATTTGAATGTTCTTTAATTAAAGTTTAACATTCAATAATAAATAAAGAAAATATGCCAAAAGGAATTTACAGAATCCCGACACCGGTAAACGAACCGATTAAAAGCTATGCATCAGGAAGCGCTGAACGCAAGGAATTGCAGGCAATGTTAAAAGAGTTACGCAGTAAAGAAATTGATATTCCAATGTATATTGGCAGCGAAGAAGTGCGTGGAGCTGTAAAGGTGCGCCTTTCGCCACCACACGATCATAAGCATACATTGGGGCATTTTTATAAGAGCGAAAAACAACATGTTGAGCAAGCTATAAAGGCGGCTTTAGCAGCAAAAGAAAAATGGCAAAACCTAAGCTGGGAGCACCGCGCCAGTATTTTCTTAAAAGCGGCCGAATTAATTGCAGGTCCTTTTCGTGCTAAATTAAATGCAGCAACAATGCTTGGCCAAAGTAAAAATGCTTTCCAGGCCGAGATTGACAGTGCCTGCGAGATTATTGATTTTTTAAGGTTTAACGTACATTACATGATGGAGATCTATGCCGAGCAGCCTATTTCCGGCCCCGGTGTATGGAACAGGCTAGAGTGGAGGCCATTAGAAGGATTTATTTATGCCTTAACGCCATTTAATTTTACAGCTATTGCCGGAAATTTACCTACAAGCTGTGCAATGATGGGTAATGTGGTTGTTTGGAAACCAAGCAACACGCAGGTTTACAGTGCAAATGTGCTAATGGAAGTTTTTAAAGCCGCAGGTGTGCCTGATGGCGTAATTAATTTAATTTACCCAAGTGGCCCCGATGCAGCAGAAGTTGTATTTAATCATAAAGATTTTGCCGGGATACACTTTACCGGCAGTACTGAAGTTTTTCAAAATATCTGGCAAACAATTGGCAACAATATCCATAAATACCGTTCGTACCCGCGCATTGTTGGAGAAACAGGTGGTAAAGATTTTATTATGGCGCATAAGTCGGCCGACGCTAAGGTTTTATCGGTTGCTATTTCCCGTGGAGCGTTTGAGTACCAGGGGCAAAAATGTTCGGCAGCCTCCCGCGCTTATGTTCCTTCTAATTTATGGAATGAAGTAAAAGCGTATTTGATAATCGATCTTAAGTCTATGAAAATGGGCCCAACCGAGGATTTTACCAATTTTATAAATGCTGTTATTGATGAAAAGAGTTTTGACAAGCTGGCTAAATATATTGATGCCGCTAAAAAAGACAGCAGTGTTGAAATAATTGCCGGCGGAAATTACGATAAGAGCAAAGGTTATTTTATTGAACCAACCATTATTGTTACTAAAGACCCTAAATATGTAACAATGTGTGAAGAGTTATTTGGGCCGGTGTTAACACTTTATGTTTATGATGAAAATAAATTTGAAGAAACATTGGAGATCGTTGACACTACTTCTATTTATGCCTTAACAGGTGCAATACTTTCGCAAGATCGCTATGCAATTGAACTGGCCACAAAAAAATTAAGCAATGCAGCCGGTAATTTTTATATTAACGATAAATGTACAGGTGCTGTGGTTGGCCAGCAGCCTTTTGGCGGAGCACGCGGTAGCGGAACAAATGATAAGGCAGGAGCAAAAATTAATTTATTGCGCTGGGTTTCGCCACGAACAATTAAAGAAACATTTACACCGCCAACAGATTATAAATATCCATTCCTACAGGCAGATTAGTATTCTTAAACAAAGGCAAGATAAATTCTTGCCTTTTTTCTTTAATGATAGCTGTGAAATTTAGTATGAGTTTAAATTGCACGATAGCACCAAATTGCATTACGTTAATAATCAAAAACAAAAATTTTGTGTAAATTAAGTGGTTATTGATAATTTTAATCTGTATTTTTCTAAAATAAAACAGGAAATTATTAGACGTATTTTTATCATATTATTTATTCTTTCTGCTAATTATTTTTTTGGACAGAATTACATTGATACACTTTCAATTAAAATAAATGAAGCGAAGAACGACAGTATAAAGATCAATATTTATTACAGAGCTTCCATTTCAACGGAAAAACTAAATACAAAACAGTTGGATTCCGTTTATAACCTTATGCTCGAAACCGGGCGGAATTCGAAAGAAAAGCGAATGCTTGCTTATGCTCTTGTGCAGCAGGGCAGATGGCATCATATACGAAAAGAATATAGCCAGGCACTTGAAAAACACTTTGCAGCGCTTAAAGAATCAGAAAAAATAAATTACATGTATGGGCGTATTATTGCGCATAATAGAATAGGAGCTATATATCTTGATGATAAAAACAATGATCTGGCTATCAAACAATATCACTATTCTGTTCCGCTAGCAATAGCAATAAATGATAGTGATGATCTTTCAGAAAATTATTCTTCATTAGGCACAGCGTATACGAATAAAAAAAATTACGATTCATCTTTATTGTATCATTTAAAATCTTTAGATATAAGGTTAAAAAAATCCAATAAAAAGAACCTTGCAAATACATATAATAATATTGGCCTGGTTTACAAGGGCCTAAAAGATTATGAAAAAGCAACCGATTTTTTAATTAAGGCATTAAATATCAGAACTGAAATAAAGGATAAAAAGGGTATTGCTGGCTCAAAAATAAATATTGGGAATGTTTTGAATCTCAAAAAAGATTATCTACAAGCTTTGGTATATTTAAATGAAGGAGCAAAAATTGCTTATGATGTAAAACAGGCCGAATTTTATTGCAATGGATTGTTGGGTATAAAAAATTCTTACGCGGGCTTACAAAAATGGAAAGAGTGTTCTTTTGCCTGGGATGCCTATAAACAAGCATCAGACTCTGTAAAAGCCGAAAAGATAAAAAAAGATATTATAGAGCTGGAAACGAAGTATGAAAGCGACAGAAAAGATGTTGATCTTAAGCTTCAGGAAGAACAGATAAAATCTAAAACTGCTCAAAATTCAAAACAACAAATTTTAATAATGGCTTCTGTAATTGCTTTATTAATGTCGCTAATTGCTGTGTTTTTTATTTACAGAAGTTTTAGGTTAAATAAAAAAAACGCAGTTCAACTGGCGTTTAAAAATCATTTGATTGAAGAAAAAAATAAAGAAATTACAGATAGTATTAATTATGCGCGTTTAATTCAGCAGAGTTTATTAGCATCAGAAACGATGCTAAATAAAAATCTGAAAGAATATTTTATTTTATATATACCAAAAGATATTGTAAGCGGCGATTTTTATTGGGCGGCCGAAACAAACAAAGGCTTTTTATTAGCCTGTGTAGATTGTACTGGACATGGGGTTCCCGGCGCTTTTATGAGTTTAATCGGAAAAGAAAATCTGGATAAAGCAATTGTTTCAACCAATAGCCCTAAACAAATATTAAGCGAACTAAATAAAGGTGTAAAAAGATCGCTTAATCAAAATAGTGGCAATGGCAATAGGGATGGGATGGATGCCGCGATTATACGAATTGAAGATCAGGCCGACGGAAAAGCAAAGGTTTTTTATGCGGGAGCTAACAGGCCTTTTTGGATACTTAGAAAAGGAGGGGCGGGAATACTAGAAATAAAAGCCACCAAACAAGCAATTGGAGGGTTTACTGAAGATAATCAGGAATTTGAAGAACACGAATTGCTGCTTGAAAAGGGTGATTCTATTTTTATTTCAACAGATGGTTATGCCGATCAGTTTGGAAGTGAGAAAAATAAAAAATTGACAACTAAAAGATTTAAAGAACTTTTAATTTCTCTTCAAAATTTAAGTGCTGCGGTGCAAAAAGACAAACTCGAAGAATTTTTTATCTCATGGAAAGGCAAGAATGAACAATTGGATGACTTGTTAGTAATAGCCATTAAGATTTAATTGTTAAAATTAATCGCATTTAGGGGAAACTTTACCTCAAAAAGTTGTATCTAAAATTCTAAATTATTATGTTAGCTAAATAATTAGCAAAAACACACAAAATATGAAATTAAAATTACCCTTAATTGCAGCAGCTTTTTGCCTTTCTTATGGCACAAACGCGCAAACAGGCAAGATAGCATTAAAAAGTAATGCTGCTCAGCCACAAGAAACCAAAATAAATACAATTACTAAAAGAACTTGTGGTACCGAGCAGCCAAATGCAGCATGGGATACATGGTTTAATAAAGAAGTAGAAAAATTTAAAGCGGCTCAAGCCAGCGGTAAAACACAAGCGCTTAACTATACAATTCCGGTAATTGTACACGTTATTCATGGCGGGCAAGCAGTTGGAACATTTCCAAATATTGCGCAAGGTCAAATTAACTCACAAATAACCGTTTTAAACCAGGATTTTAGCGGTACAGGTTTAAACGTGGGTAACTGCCCATCCGTATTCACATCATTAATATCCAATACAGGAGTTTCGTTTTGTCTTGCACAAAAAGATCCAAATGGCGTAACCCTTGCAGAACCGGGTATTGACAGGATCAATTATATTTCAAAAGGCTGGAATAATCCTGCAGGCGCTGCTTACAACACACCCGCAACATTTCAGGCCTATGTAAACGGTACTATTAAACCAGGTAGTATCTGGGATCCTACAAAATATATGAATATCTGGATCACTGACGAAAATGCCGCTACAGGTTTATTAGGCTATGCCACATTTCCTGCAGGCACCACTTTAACCGGTATGTCGAATTTGGGAACAGCAACGACAGATGGTTTATGGTGCTGGGCTCGTGCTTTTGGATCAAATTCAATTTTCCCGGGCGGCACTTACGATCCAATTTATAATAAAGGCAGAACAGCAACTCATGAAATTGGTCATTGGGTAGGTTTGCGTCATATTTGGGGAGACGATGGTACCGCCTGTACAGGATCTGATTTTTGCAATGATACGCCAAACCAGGCCGATGAGAACTATGGTTGCCCTAATTTTGCAACTAATACCTCTTGCAGCAATGCTGGTGATATGGCAATGAACTTTATGGATTACACTGATGATCCTTGTATGTATATGTTCACTAACGATCAAAACACACGTATTCAAACAGCTATGAGTCAAGGCACTTACCGTAGCCAATTAAGCACAAGTGCAGCTACATTATGTACAATTGCGCCGGCCACACCTACGGCTGCGTTTACTATGGCGTCTACAGGTTGTATCGGTAGCGGCGTTACAGTAAATAATACAACAAATGGAACACCCCCTCCAACTTATGTTTGGACTTCAAGTCCTGCAACCGGTGTTTCTTTTAGCCCAAACAATGCCGCTTCAGCTCCAACAATTAATTTTACAACTCCGGGTACATATAGTATTTCGGTTGCTGCAACAAACTCACTTGGCACAAACTCTGTTGGTCATAGCATTGTAATTTCTAATTGCGCTGCGTTATGCGCAGATACTATTACAAATGTTTCGCCAACAGGAACTCTATTAGTTGGTGCCGCAGGATCTGACACAGCAACTCCGGGTTGTAGCCCAAAAGCTGGTTACATCATGGGTTCTAACTGTTACGATGATAAAGAAAAAGCTGAATTCTTCCCTGTAAGTTTATATAATACAATTACATCTCCTCAAATTAAGAGCGTACTCGTTATTTTTTATAAAGAAGGAACTAAAGGAACAACGGGTTCAGCTTCGGCCGCCGTTAATTTAAAGTTATACAATGGAACAATGGCTGGCGGACCTACAGGCACCGCGTCACCGTTTGGACAAGTAAATGCAACAATGGCAAATATTACTGCTGTTACAGCTACTAATTCTGTTACTTATGTTGGTTCGCAACCAATAGTTTACACTAACCCTATATTAAGACCATACAGATATTTATTAGCTTCCCCGGTAAATGCGCCTGCAACTAATGGTTTCTTTGCGTCAATTACTGTGCCTACAGCTGCCGGTGATACAGCAGTTATTATGGATGATGCCAGTGTTGCAGCCGGTACGAACTGGGAATTATGGAGCGATAACTCATGGCACAGTATCTCTGTGGCTTGGGGTGGTTACGATGCAAGTATGGCTATTTTACCTGAAATACAATGCGCTGTAACCGGTATTAATAAAAACTCGGTTTTAGATGCTAACGTTAGCTTACACCCAAACCCTTCAACCGGTATGGTTAACATTATTGCTACGTTACCAAACTCTCAAAATTTAGAGATTAGTGTTCATAACTCTTTAGGTCAATTGATCTCAAACAGCAAACACTCAGGCGTTACAAGTAATGTATTTAACATGGATCTTACAGATTATTCAAACGGTGTTTACTTTGTAACCATTAATAATGGTGAAGAGAAGATCGTTAAGCGCTTAATTTTAAGTAAATAAAATTTGCGACATACTTTTTAAGAAGGCCCCTTATTTAGGGGCCTTTTTTATTAATACTCCATTGTTAAATTCAATAAACACAGCCATTGTTAAAAAATCACAGTAATAAAACAAAAAGCCCCTCTTAATAGCTTTATTTTTGAGATGTACAATGGCAGCAGCAAAACGACATACGGAAATGAGCTTAAAGGAGGTAATTGCCTTAATTACATTATTAGATGATCCTGATGAAGTAATTTATGACCAGGTAAAAGATCGCTTTGTTGTGCTAGGGCCGCCTGCCATTCCTCATCTCGAAACTGCATGGGAAAATAGTTTTGATGCTATTATGCAAAAAAGAATTGAGAATATTATACATACTATTCAATTCGAAACACTTCAAAAGGCTTTAAAAGGCTGGGCTAAAACAGATCAGGACGATCTTTTAAAAGGAATTTTAATTCTTGCAAGATATCAGTATCCCGATTTAGATGAAAATAAAATCAGAAAACAGCTTGCTACTATTAAGCAGGATGTTTGGTTAGAACTGCATGAAGATCTTACCGCGCTTGAAAAAGTAAAAATCATTAATCATATTTTATTTGAAGTGCATCAGTTTAGTGGTAATATCACAAACTATCATGCGCCGCAAAATTCTTTTATCAATAATGTTTTAGAGAGTAAAAAAGGAAACCCGCTTATGTTAAGCGTTGTTTATCTTTTAATATGTAACGAATTAAAGATACCTGTGTATGGTATTAACCTGCCGCAACACTTTGTATTAGCTTATTTGAACGAAGAAGCAAATCTGATTGATGTAAATAATAAAACACTCTCAAATAACATTTTATTTTATATCAACCCTTTTAGCAAAGGTTTATTATTTAATCAAAAAGATATTGACCAGTTCTTAAAGCAATTAAATCTGGATCTTGAGCCAAAATATTATTTGCCGTGTAGCAATATCGATATTATAAAACGCTGCATAAATAACCTTATTTTTTCTTACGAAAAATTGGGTTATGTTGAAAAAGTGGAGGAATTAAAAGGCCTT
The DNA here is from genome assembly GCA_943369995.1 of Chitinophaga pinensis. Taxonomy (GTDB): domain Bacteria; phylum Bacteroidota; class Bacteroidia; order B-17B0; family Aurantibacillaceae; genus Aurantibacillus. Next base: position 40,054 of record CALRPF020000025.1, on the reverse strand, counting down.
GACTCACAATTATAGAGGCTTCACTCAGTTATTCAAAAAAAATGTTATTATTGTTTTATTTGTATTAAAATTGCTTTACCTTTAATTAAAATTTAAAAACCATGAAAAAAATATTATTAACTCTTTCATTAGTTGCTTTGTTTGCTGGTGTAACTAAAGCACAGGAACCTGTAAAAAATAAATCTACTAAAAAAGAAGTAGTTAATCCGGATGGTACAACTTCTGTTGTTGAAGAGAGTACAACTACTCAACCAACTAAAAAAGAAGAACCTAAAAAATCAGGAACAAGAATGGCAATTAATCAAAAAGGTACTGCCGGAACTAACGATACTAAAAAAACGACCACTAAAGAAGTAAAGGGTGAGTCTACCGCAAGCCCAACAGGCCCAACAACAAAGCCTCACTAATCTTCTATTAATACTATAAAAAAAGCCCTGCAATTTGCGGGGCTTTTTTATTTAAAATTTTTTATTTAGTCAGGATTTTTTACGTTGGTTCAATTCATCGCGGATCTTTGAAGCTAGTTCATATTGCTCTTCATCCAATGCCGTTTGTAGCAAATTTTTTAACTCCTCGGTACTTTTGCCTTTGTAATCGTCCATACCGGCTGAAACGGGTGTTTCTGATAATTCGGCAACCGTTTCGTTTTCTTCATTTGAAATAGCCGGCTCATCATCTAATACAATACCCGCGCTCTTTAGAATAAACTCGTAGGTAGAGATAGGGCATTTGAATCTAACGGCAATAGCAATAGCATCGCTTGTGCGGGCATCGATCTCCACTTCTTTTGTACCATCGTTACATAATAATTTTGCGTAAAAAATGCCTTCTACAAGGTTATAGATCAATACTTCGCTTACAGTAATATCAAAGGTTTGAGAAAATGTTTTAAAAAGATCGTGGGTTAAAGGTCTGCTTGGGCTCATTTTTTCAAGTTCTATCGCAATGGCCTGAGCCTCAAAACCTCCAATAATTATGGGTAATCTTCGGCTGCCTGTTGTTTCGCCCAACACCAGTGCATAAGCACCACTTTGTGTTTGGCTATAGGACAATCCCACTATTTCTAAACGGACTTTCTTCATCAAGAACTTGTTGATTCTAATTTAAGAATAAAATTTTATTTAATTCTGATTTGCCTTAAATTTTTTAACGGCCTCAGTTAATTTAGGAAGAATACTAAAAGCGTCTCCAATTACTCCATAATCAGCTGATTTGAAGAAAGGAGCCTCTTTATCATTGTTTATTACAACGATAGTTTTGCTACCATTAACACCCGCTAAATGCTGAATAGCTCCCGAAATACCAATGGCAATGTATAAATTAGGACGAATAGCAACACCGGTTTGTCCAACATGCTCATGATGTGGCCTCCAGTGCATATCGGCAACCGGGCGCGAACAAGCAGTTGTAGCACCTAAAGCAGTAGCAAGATCCTCAACTATTTTCCAGTTTTCAGGTCCTTTTAACCCGCGGCCAGCGCTTACTACTAGTTCAGCTTCCGGTAAAGGAATGGCGCCGCCAACATCGTTAGCTTTAGTTTCTTTTATCACGATTTTAGATGCAACGGCAGAAAGATCTGCGTTAAAATCTGCAACTGTAGCTTTATTCTCTCCTAATTTAACAGGAAAGCTGTTTGGCAATAATGAAATAATTTTTATATCGCTTGAAATGCTGTAAACCGCGGAGGCTTTTCCGGAAAAAACATTTTTCTTTACTTCAAAACTTCCACCGTTTACCGCCGGATAATCCACTGCACCCGCAACTAAACCTGCTTTTAATTTAGCGGCTAATCTTGGTGCTACAGCTTTCCCAACAATGTCAAAAGCAAAAATGATTATTTTGGCATTTTCTGCTTTGGCTGCTTGTTCAACAACAGCGCTAATGAACATAGCATCTGCGTTCATCTTATCGTTTTTAACTGATAAAATTTTTGAAGCACCTGCTTTGCCGATTTCTTCTAATTGCTCGGCAGACGCATTGTTTACAATTGCTGTAACGCTTGATCCTGTAAGCTCTGCCACCTTTGCCGCGTAATTAACACACTCTAGCGATGCTTTTTTTACACGGCCTTTATTAATTTCTGTATAAACCAGTACTGACATTTTATATAAGTTTTAGTTTGTAAAATTATTAATTAAATTACTTTAGCTTCTGTATGCAATAATTGTACTAATTCATCCAGGTTGTCTTCGCTGATCATCTTAACGGTTGTGCGACCGGGATTTAGAACATAAGACTTAATAGAAGTTAAAGGTGTGGAAGTACCTGCGGGTACAACCGTTAAAGGCTTTGTTCTTGCTGCCATAATACCGCGCATATTTGGAATACGTTGCTCTGCCATACCTTTTGCACAGCTAACTACCAATGGCAATTCGCATTCTACAACCTGCGTACCACCATCAACATCTTGTTCAATGGTTGCTTTGTTTCCAGCAATATCAAGCTTTGTAGCCAGTGATATAAAAGGCAGATCTAATACACCCGCTATCATTCCACCAACCGACGCTCCATTATAATTAATAGTTTCTTTACCAACCAAAATAAGATCGTAACCGTTTGCTTTGGCGTAATTGGCAATTTGTTCGGCAACAAAAAAAGCATCAGGACCCTCGCCATCAATTCTTACCGCATCATCTGCGCCTAAGGCTAAACCCTTACGGATAGTGGCTTCGCTATCGGCTAAACCAACGTGAATAAGGGTAACTTTTTCTGCAAGATTTGCTTCTTTTAATTCTAAAGCTCTTACTAAAGCATACCATTCGTCGTACGGATTGATCACAAAAGTAATTCCCGCATTGTTAAATTTCGTATCGCCGTCTGTAAACTGAATTTTTGAAGTTGTATCAGGTACATTGCTTATTGCTACTAAAATCTTCATATGTAAAACAATTAATTTTTAAAGAGTTGCAAAAATATAAAATAAAATCTCTAATTACAATTGAATTTTAGTCAATAAACCCTCGTTTTTTCTAATATTTTAAACATTTTGGTTAAAATGAATTATTGCTTTAAAGCCTAAACGCAAAATTTCACTATCTTTACATATACAATCAAAATGTATGGATGTAAAATCGCAATTAGTAGAGATCCTAAAGAAAGAAGATTATACTTTTAACCAGTTGGCCGAATACCTTGGCATGAGTGAAGAAGAATTGACAAATGCTTTAAATAATAAGACCTTAGAATTAAGAAACCTGGAGTTAATTTCAAAAGCACTTAGAGTTCCTTTATATAGTTTTTTCAGATCAGAGAACTTTAAGATCGATTACAAAGAAAAGCCTTACTACATAAACAAACTTTTAACAGAAGAAGATGCAAATAAAGATGCAAATTCGCTTCAGGGAGAAATTGATCTTTTAAAGCAAATTATTTATTTAAAAGAAGAGCAGCTAAAAAGACTTAAGGTAGCTAAATAAGCTATTTGCTCTTAATGAGTATATTTGTATTATAATTTAATATGGCATCCGAGCTTTTTATTACCTTTTTACTGATCTTAATTAATGGTTTTTTTGTTGCCGCCGAGTTTGCTTTAGTAAAGGTGCGCGCTTCTCAATTAGATGTTAAAGCGCAAAAAGGAAGCTCGCGCGCTAAACTCGCTAAAACTCTTTTAGAAAAACTAGACGCTTATCTTTCTGCTACGCAATTGGGCATTACGCTTGCTTCATTAGCCCTTGGTGCTGTTGGCGAAGAGGTTATTTCGCATTTTGTGATAGGTGTATTCGCAAAAACCGGGATGGTAACAAATCCATTAACGATTCACAGCATTTCTTTACCAATTGCTTTAACATTACTAACATTTTTTCACGTTACGTTAGGCGAACAAATTCCTAAAATGATAGGTATAAAGTTTAGTATGGATACCTTACTATTATTCGCCTGGCCGTTACGCATCTTTTATTTTATTTTCTCCCCTTTTATCTGGTTATTAAATAAAACGTCAAGTATTGTGCTGCGTGTAATTGGTGTTAAAAAAGTAGGCGATGATGAGGTGCATACAGAAGAAGAATTACGTTTAATATTAACCGAAAGTGAAGAGGGCGGGGCCATTAAACCAAGTGAAAATGAATTGATACAAAACGTTTTTGATTTTGATGATCGTATCGTAAAACAAATTATGGTGCCGCAGAATAGAGTAGTGGCTCTGGATGTAGAGTTAGGTAGAGGCGAAATTACAAAACGTGTTATTGAAGAAGGTTTTTCGCGCATACCAATTTACATGGGAGATATTGATAATGTTATTGGTATTGTTCATAGTAAGGATCTTTTAAAAGCCTTGATAGAGAACCGCTTCAGAACATTGAAAGATATTATGCGCCCGGTACATTTTATTCCCGAGAGTATGAAAATCAACGAATTGTTGCGCGATTTTCAAAAGCACCATATTCAAATGGCCATTGTTACCAATGAGTTTGGATCCACTGCCGGTTTAATTACCATGGAAGATATTATTGAAGAATTGGTTGGTGAGATTCAGGATGAGCACGATGAAGAAAAACCAAACGTCGAGAAAAAAAGCGATACGGAATTTATTGTAAATGCGCAGGCAACCATTGCTGATGTTAATGAAGCATTGCCTATAGCATTACCCGAGAACGCTCATTACGAAACGGTTTCAGGCTACATTAATTATATTTTTGGGAGAATTCCGGCTGTGAATGATAAGCGTAAAAAAGACGGTTATGAATTAACTATCTTAAAACGTACACGCCAAAGTGTTGATACCGTTAGATTAAAAATGTTAGAAGAGCAAGAAGAATGAGCCAAAGCTTAAACGCTAAATATTGGAACGATCTGTACCTTAATAACGACAAACCCTGGGATATGGGCCAGGTTTCTCCACCGCTTAAAGCCTATTTTGATCAGCTTACAAATAAAAACAGTTCTATTTTAATTCCCGGCGCGGGTAATGCCTACGAAGCTGAATATCTTGTAAACAATGGCTTTACAAATGTTTTTGTTTGCGATTACGCCGCTGCTCCTTTACAAAATCTTTTAAAACGTTGTCCGAAAATAAAACCCGAAAATTTATTGCAGATAGATTTTTTTAAGATGGAAAATAAGAAATTCGATCTTATTATTGAACAGACTTTTTTTTGTGCGATAGATAAGTCTTTAAGAAAAGAATATTTTAAAAAGATGTATGAGCTTTTAAATGCAAATGGTAAATTAGTTGGACTTTTATTTAACGACAAATTAAATGAAGATCATCCTCCGTTTGGTGGAACCAAAGAAGAATACCAAGAATATTTTAAAGATCTGTTCACCCCAAAAGTTTACGAAACAGCTTACAATTCTTTAAAACCAAGATCAGGAAGAGAATTATTTATTAATTTAATAAAACCTAAGCACTAAGAAAACTAAAAAAGCACCAGGCACACAAATTTTTTTTGTGACCTTTGTGGTTAATATTTAAAGACTAACAACTAAAATCTTAATTCTAACAAATGTAGTATGAACCAACGCGAATTATTTTTAAGGCATGTAGCGCAGACCTCTGATCTGCCTTTGCTTGGCGTTGATGTAAACATTAAAGAAGCAAAAGGTGTTGTTTTAACCGATGAGAATGGTAAAAAGTATATCGATCTTATCTCTGGTATTTCTGTTAGCAACATTGGGCATTGCCATCCAAAAGTCGTAAAAGCAATTAATGATCAAACACAAAAATTCATGCACTTAATGGTGTATGGCGAGTTCAATCAAAGTCCACAGGTGCAATATGCCAAACAATTAACCGATCTTTTACCAGCACAATTAAACTCAGTTTACTTTACAACTTCAGGTAGCGAGGCTACAGAAGGCGCTTTAAAATTAGCCAAACGTGTAACCGGAAGAACTGAAATAATCTGTTTTAAAAATGCATACCATGGCAGTACACACGGTGCTTTAAGTGTAATGGGCGATGAATTTTTTAAGAATAGTTTTCGTCCGTTGTTACCTGATATTAAAATTTTAGAACTAAATAATTTCAGCAATCTTGAACAAATCTCTTCCAAAACAGCTGCTGTTATTATCGAACCTATTCAAGGCGAAGCAGGTGTTAGAAAAGCAGATAATGAGTTTTTAAAATTACTTCGCGATAAATGCGATACGCATTGCGCACTTTTAATTTTTGATGAGATACAGACGGGGTTTGGCCGAACTGGATCTTTATTTGCATTTGAGCAGGCTAAGGTGTTGCCCGATATTTTATTGATCGCCAAAGGCATGGGGGGTGGGTTGCCAATTGGCGCCTTTGTTTCTTCCAATAAATTAATGGGCTGTTTAACAAACGATCCGGTATTAGGACATATAAATACATTTGGCGGCAATGCTGTTTGTGTTGCAGCCGCAAAAGCAACTCTGGAAGTTATAATAGACGAAAAACTACCTGCGCGCGCTAAAGAAATTGAAAAAATAATTAAAGATAATTTGCAGCATAAATTAATAAAAGAAATGCGGGTGTATGGCGCTTTGGGCGCTGTTGATTATGGTAGCGAAGAATTAAATATGCGCGTTATAAAAAACTGTATTGAAACCGGTGTAATAACCGATTGGTTTCTATTCTGTTCAACAGCCATGCGCCTTGCGCCGCCTTTAACCATTAAAAATGATGAGTTAATTTCGGCTTTACAAAAAATTAAGGTGGTTTTAGATGCAATCTAATTCTAAAATTGTTATTTTTATATTCTAAATTTAAAAGTCATGGGATTATTTGATAAATTGAAAAATGAATTCATTGATATTATCGATTGGGTTGATAATACAAATGATACGATCGTGTGGAAATTTCCACGTTACCAGAACGAGATAAAAATGGGTGCAAAGCTTACTGTGCGTGAAAGCCAGATAGCAGTATTCATGAACGAAGGTAAAATTGCCGATGTATTTCAACCCGGCATGTATACTTTAAGTACTGAGAACACACCCCTACTTGCAACATTAAAAGGCTGGAAGTATGGATTTAACAGCCCTTTTAAAGCAGATATATTTTTTATTAGCACCAGACAATTCATTGATCAAAAATGGGGAACCAAAAATCCTATCACGTTAAGCGATCCGCGTTTTGGTTTTATTGAATTAAGAAGCTTTGGCTCATTTGCATTTAGAGTAACCGATGGCGCTAAATTTATTAAAGAAATTGCAGGCACGGATGAGAATTTTACGACCGAAGAAGTAACTGAGCAATTACGCAGCATGATCGTAACCAAGTTTACCGATGCTGTTGGCGAAGGTAACATTCCGGTAGAAAAATTTGCCGCAAACATGGATGAGCTTTCTAAGCTGGGACACGATAAATTAAATGCAGATTTTGCAGAGTACGGTTTAACGATCACTAAGTTTTTAGTGGAGAATGTTTCAATGCCTGAAGAATTGAAAAAAGAAATTTTCAATTACTCGCGTTTAAATGCTATTGATATGAATAAATTAGCGCAATTCAATACGGCCAATGCTATTGGCGATGCTGCTAAAAACCAAGGTTTGGGTGGAGCTGGAGTAGGCATGGGTGTTGGTATGGGGATGGGTAATATGATGACGAATATGTTCAACAATGCCAACAACCAAAATCAAAACCAAAATAATGGAGTTGTACCACCTCCTCCAATAACTCAATTTCACGTTGTTGTTAATGGTGCACAAGCAGGGCCGTTTAACTTAGAGCAACTTCAGATCATGGCAAGCTCCGGACAGTTAACTAGAACAAGCTTAGTTTGGAAAGCCGGTATGCCAAATTGGTTAGCCGCTGAAACACAAGTTGAATTACAGGGATTGTTTAATAACGTTCCTCCTCCGATCTCTTAGATCGTTTTGTTTAAAAATTAAAAGCCTTTTGCCTTAAGCAGAAGGCTTTTTTATTTGGTGTATAATAATATTTTATTTCCCCATTAAAAGGTATTAATTTTGACGCATGAAATTTATACAGCGACTTAAGTTCTACGGGTTTGGTTTTGGATTAGGATTATTAATTGTATTTGCCATGTTTGGTACACGCAGCTGTGTTTCGCCAAACGAACAAAAAATGCAGGAACTCGTTTTCCAGGATTTTAAATTATCTGAGAAAGCAGCTTGTAAATTAAAGTGCATTATGAAGAACGAAATGCTGCTTAAAATAGAATTAAGACATTTTGAAGTGAATTATGATGTAAGCAATATTCATAAAGAACCATGCGGCGAGTACTTTATCCAGCCTAAAAAAGAATTTGAAACCCAATACAACTATAAACTGATTATAAACGATTGTGATACCATCTCAAAAATTGATGATATCAGCATTCCTGCAACTTTTACCTGCAATTGTCAATAGTACCATTATATAACGACGAAAGCTTTATGCGTGAGGCTTTAAAGGAAGCCCAAAAAGCTTTTGATAAGGATGAGGTACCCATTGGTGCCGTTATTGTAGCAGATAATAAAATAATAGCCCGTGCCCACAATTTAACAGAAACGCTTAACGATGTAACGGCGCACGCCGAAATGCAGGCAATTACTGCCGCAGCTAACTATATTGGAGGTAAATACCTGAATGATTGCACGCTTTATGTAACCATTGAACCCTGCGTGATGTGCGCCGGCGCTCTGGCCTGGAGCCATATTACCAAAATTGTGTACGGCGCTGCCGAAACTAAAAAAGGCTTCTCTGTTTTAGAAAAGGCGTTACTTCACCCAAAAACCGTGGTCTTAAAAGGTGTTTTAGCCAACGATTGCGAAAAAATTATGAAGGATTTTTTTGTTAAGAAGCGTAAATAATTGTTTTTGGCATTATTTTTGGATAACTTTGAATATAAATCATACAATCATTAAAACTACATAACATGAAAATTTTAAAGACTTTATCTGTTTCATTTTTATTAGGAGTTTCGGTACTTAATTCTGCTGCATTTGGTAAAAACCCTGTAGTTTCTGTTAATTTTTCAGAGATTCCTTTAAAAACAGTTTGTATTAAACATCCTGCCGCATCAGATGCTAATAATTTCTTTTCACAGGCTACACTTCTTTCTTTTGAAGTATATAAACCTGGTTCAAAAGAAGAGCTGGCAAACATTATTAGTTCTTTAAAGAAAGCTAATGGTATCGAAAGCGTTACAGAAGGTAAGTTAAATGGTGACTACCAACAAATTACAATAACACTAAAAGCTGCTAAAAATAAAGCATGGTTTGCTTCAGAATTTAAAAAAGCAGGCTTAAACAACGTCCGAATTAATAACAACCCCATTGTTGAGGTTGATAAGATGTAATTTTTAAATAAATTAATTTTAAGAGCCAAACAAATTTGTTTGGCTTTTTTATTTTATACGTAATTTTAAAACATGATAAACGCACAAACTATTTTATTAGAAACCGTTAAACAGGCGCTAACACAACTTTATAATATAAACAACGCTGCAATTACTTTTCAAAAAACACGAAAAGAATTTGAAGGCGATTTTACTTTGGTAACTTTTCCATTTATTAAAGAAGCAAAAAAATCTCCCGAACAGGCAGGGCAGGAGATAGGAGATTTTCTTGTAAAGAATAATACAAACGTATCGGCATACAATGTTGTAAAAGGTTTTTTAAATATTTCTTTAACCAATGCATTTTGGTTAGGTTATTTTAATTCTGTAAAAGATTCAAAAACCATTGGCTATAAAAAAGAGAACAGCTCGGGTAAAACTATTATGCTCGAGTATTCATCGCCAAACACAAACAAACCTCTGCATTTAGGCCATGTGCGTAATAATTTATTAGGTTTTTCGGTAGCGCAGGTTTTAAAAGCAAACGGACATAAAGTTATTAAGGCCAATATTATTAATGACAGAGGAATTCATATTTGTAAAAGTATGTTGGCCTGGCAAAAATTTGGTAATAGCGAAACGCCTGCAAGCACCGGTTTAAAAGGCGATTTTTTTGTGGGGAAATATTACGTGGAGTTTGATAAAGCATACAAAAAACAAATTCAAGAATTAATTACCGCAGGAAAAACAAAAGAAGAAGCAGAAAAGAACGCCCCATTAATTTTAGAAGCGCAAGAGATGCTTCGTAAATGGGAAGCGGGAGATAAAGAAGTGGTAGATCTGTGGAAGACCATGAACAACTGGGTTTATGAAGGTTTTGCAGTAAGCTATAAAACCTTAGGTGTTGATTTTGATAAAATGTATTACGAAAGCAATACGTATTTATTAGGCAAAGAAATTATTGAAGAAGGATTAAAAAAAGGAGTTTTTTATAAAAAAGAAAATGGCAGCGTTGCTATTGATCTTAGTAAGGAAGGTTTGGATGAGAAGATAGTTTTGCGTAGCGATGGTACAAGCGTTTATATTACGCAGGATATTGGAACCGCTATTGAACGTTTTAAAGAATTTCCACAGCTTAGCCAATTGATTTATACGGTGGGTAATGAGCAGGATTATCATTTTAAAGTGTTGTTTAAGATCCTCGAAAAGCTTGGCTACGATTGGGCTAAAGAATGTTATCATTTAAGTTATGGAATGGTAGAGTTACCCGAAGGTAAAATGAAAAGCCGTGAAGGCACCGTTGTAGATGCTGATGAATTGGTAGACGAAATGCTGGCAACAGCTACTGCTACAACAAAAGAATTAGGCAAAGTAGACGATTTTAATGAAACAGATCTTAAAGAACTAAATAAAACAATTGGTTTAGGCGCTTTAAAGTATTTTATTTTAAAAGTTGATCCTAAAAAGAAAATGTTGTTTGATCCTAAAGAAAGTATTGATTTTAACGGACACACAGGGCCATTTATTCAATACACGCACGCGCGTATAAAATCGGTTTTGCGTAAAGCCGCATTTGATTTCGAAAAAGTCGAAAGTAAAATAGAAATGAGCGCGATTGAAAAAGAATTGGTTAAATTTATTTATGATTTTGATTCGGTTGTTGATGAAGCAGGAGCTGCATTTAATCCTGCTTTGGTAGCCAATTATATTTACGAAGTTACAAAACTTTATAATCGTTTTTATCATGAATGCCCGATCTTAAAAGAAGAAGATGCAAATGTAAAAGTATTCAGATTACAGCTTTCTAAATTATGTGCGCAGGCTATTGCCAATGCTATGAATTTATTGGGTATTAATGTTCCTGAAAAAATGTAATTTGTTTGTATGTTGCGTGAGGGATGAAGCTCCCGATAGCTATCGGGATGTTTGAGCTCCTTTATGAAGCGTTAGTGGAATAAAGAGCGAGTAGCGACAGCCCGACCCGAAGGGGCACGCCAAAATTGAATTATAAAAAAAGCTGATCACACGTTTTTAATCTTATACTAACCAAAAAAATTACAATACAACAATAAAATATGAAATTCTTCAGCGATTTTTTTAAAGCCATAGGTAATTGTTTTAAAGCTTTCTCTTTAATTTTCGAGAAAGGTTTATGGCCTTATATGTTTATTTTTTTAGGCTTTTGGTTAGCGCTTTGGATATTGAGTATTTATGGCTTGTTTATTTTAGCCGATGGCTTATCTGATTATCTCAGCAATTATGTTGAGTTTACCGCTATTCCCGATAGTGGCCACTGGCTTTCGTTTGCCAAACCTTATTTGATAGGCACCTTTTCTTTTTTAGTAAAAATACTATTTAAGCTTGTATTGTGGTTTACAACCAGCACGCTTATTAAATATGTTTTGTTAATGATCTTATCGCCGGTGTTTGCCTTGCTTTCAGAAAAAGCAGAAGAAAAATTAACCGGCAAAACTTTCCCATTCAATTTTAAACAATTATTAAAAGATATTTTAAGAGGGATTGCTATTAGCTTACGCAATATGTTGTTGGAATACTTTTTTATTGTTACCTGCTTTTTTGTTTCCTTATTTTTCCCTCCATTATTTATTATTACTACACCGTTTTTATTGTTTTTGGGTTGGTATTATGTTGGTTTTGCTTTGCTGGATTACAATAGCGAACGCCATAAATACGGCGTATCAAAAAGTATTAAATTTATAAAGGAAAACAGGGGCACTGCTTGCGGAATTGGCTTTGTATACAGTTTTTTTATGGCTTTACCTTTCTTTCCGGGCTCAATTGTCGGAATTATGTTTGGCCCTTCGGTTGGTGTAGTTGGAAGCACAGTAAGCTTTTTGGAAATAAATAAGATAGATACGATTGAAGTAAAGAAAGTTTAAATTAAACTCTTATTCCAATTATCGTAACATCATCAATTTGTTCAAGGTCGCCTACCCAATCTTTAAAAGTTATTTCTAAAATATCTTTTTGTTCCTGAACGGGTAACTGCGAATTTAAACGAAGCAACTCCTTCAAATTCTTACTCATAAATTTCTTGCCTTTATCGCCACCAAACTGGTCAGGGAAACCATCGGTAATGGCATAGATCATATCTCCCTTTTCAAGTTTTAATGTTTGCTGTATAAAACTTTCATTCTGTCTTTCGTGCTTACCTACCGGCATTTTTTGTGGCTTTAATTCTAATAGTGTTGTTTCGTTTTCGGTTGATCCTCTTACAATATAAACAGGATTGTTTGCGGCTGTCCATGTTAATGTACTCGTTGTAAAATCAAATACCAAGCAACTGCAATCCATTCCATCTTTACCACCGGTTTCACTTCCGTCGTTGGCAAGTGTTTCAATAATTTGCTGCCGCGTATAATTTAAAATATCTGCAGGCTCAAGTAAATTTTTTATAACGGCTTCTTTTAGGCTGTTCATGTTTAACATACTCATAATGGCGCCAGGAACCCCATGGCCGGTGCTATCAGCCGTAACCAGACAAAATTTATTATTTGGCAGTTTACTTGCCCAATAAAAATCACCACTTACAATATCTTTAGGTTTAAACAAAATAAAATAACTGTCTTTATTAGCGCGTGTATTTAAATTTTCGCTTAATAGTTTTTTGCTCGCCAGCATGGAGCGTTGGATACGTTCGGCATAGTTTATACTATCAGTTATTTCTTTATGTTTTAATTCAACAATAATTTTTTGTTCTTCAATAGTAGCTGTACGTTGCGTAATAATGCCTTCCAATTTTATATTTTGCGCTTTAAGGCGTTTTATGTTTAATTTAACAATAATGTATACTAAAGCAATAAAAATAATTGCATAAGCAATATAGGCCCAAACAGACCGATACCATGGCGATAGGATCTTAAACGGAAAGTTTAATTCAAGTATTTCATCTGTTAATTCATTATATGCTTTCACATGAAAAACATAATCGCCTTCATAAAGGTTACCGTAGTTGATCTCAAATTTCTTTTCATTAATACCAAAGTCTTTATCTTTTCCTTCCAGGTAATAACTAATACTGATATTATTTAAATTCTCATAACAGTTTACTGCTAACGAAAACTTAATGTCGTTATCGGAATATGCTAACTCATGTTTATTTTGTGCAAAAGGGTAGGTGGATGGCCTGTTTAAAGCAATAGTATCGTTATTGGAAAGTGCACTTCTTAAAAACAAGCTGAATTCTTTTTTTACTGTATCAACTTGTTTTTTTAGAATGAACAAACCTTCATCGCTTGCAATAAAGGCAATGTTGTTTTGTTTATCAAATGTGATATTGTTGGGTTTAACGTCTTTTAAATGAGTGATACCTTTATTATTAATACTATATTTTCCATTTTTCTTTTCGAGATAAATAAGCCCTTTTTCAATAATATTCTTTTGCCTGTTCTCAAAATTCTTGTTGCAAAGAATATCACCATCTAACTCTGACGCTCTAAAGATTTCTATCTTTTTAGTCAACCCGTAAAGCTCATTATTATTGGTAAACACAAATTTATTTTCGCCTTTTTTTATTAGGGAATAAATGCCATCATTAGTGCCAACAAATAATTTATTATTTATGGTAAATAAAAAATTCTCACGGTCATCACTTGGTAAGCCGTCTTTAACCCTTATTGAATCTAATAAGTAAGAACGACTGTAATTTAAAAAGTAGATGCCCGTGTTTTCTGTTCCAAAATAAATGTTCTTGTGTTCATCTGCCGCCAAACAAATTACTTTACTGTTTAAGGTGTACGATTTTACGTACATCAAAATGTTTCCGCTTAAATTGTAAACGTCTACACCGTCCTCTGTAGCTGCATAAATAACATTGTTTTGATACGGATCGTTTAGAAGGTATTGTGTATTCTTATCAGAAACCTGTGTAATGGTTTTACCATTGTAAATAAAGATTCCCTTGTCTGTGCTGATAAATAAATTATTATTGTAATTTAACAGATACCAGGTTTGCTTATTAAAGCCAAGCAATTCTTCAAAATGGTTGTCAACTTTATTAAAATACTGTAAACCTTTGTCTGTTGCAATGTATAAAACGCCATTAAAATAAGTGGCAGATTGCACCGGGCCGTTAATTCCCTGGGCCCTGGTATACTTATTTAATCCCGAATTAGCTTCAATATAACTAATGCCATAGAACAAAGAGAACCAAAGATTTCCGTTAAGATCTTCAAAGACAGATTTTACATTTTCATCGTTTAAACCATTTTTGGTATTATAACGTGTTACAATTTCTAAATTTTTATTTAAAACAAATGCGCCTTTTTTATTTGTGGTTGCAATGTAATTTCCGTTTTTTAATAAAGTGCCATTATTTATTTCTACATCACTTAATTCAGTATCGCAGGGTGCGGCATATTTTTTAAAAACAGATTTGGAAGGTTCTTTGGTATTATAATCCATTTTATATATACCTTCTTCACGTATTCCAAAAGCAAATTCGGTTGAAGAGATAGGGTAGTTAAAAAAAGGTTTTTTAGATGAAAGCGTTTCGGTATTTAAAACGGGATTTAAAACTCCATTCTCCAACACCAAAAAACTATTATCAATATCACAAACAAATAAGTGACTGCCACAAACAAAAGCTCTTATGTGAAACGCGTTTGTGGGATTTAAAGCTTTAAACAAACCATTTTTATATTCTATTAGTTTATCGGCTGATAAAAAATAAACCGCGTCGTTTAAACTTAGAATGTGTTTAATAGATTCCTGTGGCTTTTCTGCTTCTTTTAAATTATTGGCAAGCGAATAATAAATAAATTTACCATTTTGTGCCTGTTGCACCATTCCAAAATCGCCATCTTTAGAACCGAAATAGATCTCGCCGGTTTTGCTGCTAAAAATACTTGTAATAGTAACTTCGTCATTTCTGCTGCAAAGTATCCAATGTAAACCGTTGTAAACTAAAATACCATTATCGTTTGCCACATAAATAAGACCTTTTTTATCCTGAACTACACCAAAATTATTTGCGCCTGCGCTATAATCTTTTGGAACATAATTTCTTGAAAAATAGTTTTCGTTCTGCGCGCATAAAACACGGCAAAATAAAATGGTGATAAATAGGTATTTCAGGGCTTTTTTCAAGACCTCTAATATAAAAAAAGCAGAATTAAATTCTGCTTTTTAATGATAAATATGTAATAACTGTTTACTCTACTACTACCTTTTTAGTAGCGAGTGTTTTGCTGTTGTATATAAAATTTATAAAATAAACACCTTTGTTTAAAGAACTAAGATCGAGCGTTTCGTTTGTATTACCCGCATTTTTTGCTGCTTTAACTAAAAGTGTTTGCCCAAGTAAATTTTTCACTTCCATAGTATAATTCAGGCTGTTTAATTCATCTGCATTGATGATCACATTACCCTTGGTTGGATTTGGATATAGGCTGATGTGTTGAGAGTAGTTTACATTTTCTTTGATGCCAATTGGGTTAGGGAATTGCTTATCGTTAGAGTTATTACTTTTTGTACGGGTTTTTTGCACCAATGCTGTTTTTGCAGTAGGATTACAATTAAAACCTTGCGCATTTACATACCATTTAACGTTACCATTTGTTGCTAAAGTTGTGTATTGAGGATCACTTAAAAGATTTGCTGTTGTAGCGCCAACAGTTGTTGTAATACCTGTTAAAACGCTTTGGCGTGATAAAATATAATTGGAAACAAGAGTAGGTGTTGATTCGATAGTGTAAGGATTCCAATTAAAATTGCCGTTTTGTTGATCCTGGATAAATATCGTTTGATGAAATAAACTATTATTACTGTAGTTACCACAATTATCTCTTATCTGTAATTTATACCTGTATGATGTTAAATTCGGATTACCATTAGCGGGCCCAATAGAGCGGTTAGTGTCTAAATACATGCTAAAATTACTATAGTCTACAGCACCAATGCGCTTGTATACATTAGTTGATACTTCGCGATAAACAATAAAACTGTCTACATTAGAATACAAGGTCTTTTCCCAATAAATCTCGTTGTTTATACTTAAGCTGTCTACTGTTATCATACAAATATCCGGAACCTGGGCATACTGTGTTACAAGTAAAGTTGAAGTGGCGGTACAGCCGTTATTTAAATTTGCTGTTACGGTATATTGTGTTGAAGCAGAAGGCGGAGTTACTGTTGGTGTAAGAACAGATGCGCTGCTTAAACCCGCAGCGGGAGCCCATGTTACTGTTGTTGCAGCTGGATTAGAAGTTGCATTTATTTGTTGAGATTGATTACACATTAAATTTAAATTTCCTCCTGCATTTATACTTGCCGGTAAAAGTGTAACATTAAAATTGCCGCTTGTGCCGCTACATGAGCCTGTTACACCAATTACGGTATAAGTTGCATTAGCTGTTGGAGTAATGGCAATGGTAGAAGTTGTTGCGCCTGTGCTCCAGGTATAACTCGTTGCACCGCCCGCTGTTAAAGTTGCCGTTGCACCCGTACATATATTTGAAAGACCACCAATTGTAGCTGTTAAGCAACCTATTTTTGCAAGGAAAGAATCATTATTACCATTACTGCTAATGGTTGTTGTTCCAAAGGCCATTGCGCCGCTAACATTGTAAGCTCCGGTTACATATACATTTCCAATTGCATCGGCGGTAATACCATTAGCACTTTCATAGCCGATACATGCTGCCGAAGATACCCACTGCGGCGTACCGCTTGGATTATATTTTACCACAAAAATATCCTGTGTTGCACCCGCTGTAGAATTGGTTAAAGAGTAAGAGCCAACAGGTATAACGGTTCCTGAAAAATAGCCCGTCAAATAAACATTGTTATTCCCATCCACCGCTACGGCATTTGCCATTTCAGCTAGAGGACTTCCTATTTTGTTTGCCCATTGGAAAGTACCACTGCTATTATATTTCGCAATGAAAGCATCGCCCTGACCACTATTTGGTAAACTTGCGGTACCAATCGTCATTGGCAATCCAAAATAAGATCCGCAAAAATAAATATTACTTGAAGCGTCAATATCCATATTTAAAAAATAATCTGCGCTTGATGAAGCAGACCCGCCCGTTCTTACCCATTGAAAAGTTTGTGCATTATTATATTTTGCAATAAAAACATCCTGCGAGCCAAGGCTTGTAACTGCGGACCCAATAGTACTTGCGCTACCTGTGATAGGAGAAAATGCACCTCCTATATAGATATTTGAAGCATCAGTTACAACAGAATATCCATAATCATTAGAGTTAACTCCACCTGTTGAAAATGCACCTTGCGGAGTTCCAAAAGCCGCACTAAATCTTGCAACGAACACATCTTGTGAAGCTCCGCTGGTTGCAGAATTGGAAACATTATATGTGCCAAAGGCAAAAGTAGCGGTGTTAAAATGACCTGTTACGATTACATTGTTTAATGCACTTGAGTAAGCAATGCCTCGCGCTTGTTCTGATGACGCGCCTCCATATTTTAAAGACCATAAGCATGCACCACCTGTGCTGTATTGCGCTACGAACATATCATAATTACCCGCAGTACTGGCTTGACCAAGAGTACCCGTACCTATACTTAGTGCCGGGCTATCGTAATATCCGCAAATGTAAATATTACCATTTGTTCCTGTACAAACGCTTCCAACAATATCTAAACCTGTACCACCAATGGTTTGTATCCAGATCATATTTCCCTGGGGATCGAACTTAGCAAGATAAATATCGCCACTGCCCATACTGTTAACTGTAACAGTACCAACCTGCATAGAAGGAGCAGTAAAGCCTCCTGCAACAATTACATTTCCCGAAGGATCTGTGCAAACGGATCTTCCTGCATCATTATTAAGCCCGCCATGGCCTTTAGCCCATAACCAACCTTGTGAATAAAAATTACCTGAGTTGCTAAAAGCCGCCCCAATTATAATAGCTAAAACAAGCGTTACTTTTTTTATCAGATCTTTTGTAGATGTTCTTTTCATGTTTTTGTTTTAAAAATTATGTTTTAAGACTCTAAGAAATTTTTTTTCGTTTTTTAAATCAATTTTAAATATACAAAATCATTTTTAAAATCTAAATTATATTTAGTAACAAATAACCCTTTTTTTACCTTTTAAAATGGCAAATTTCACATCCCGATCTAAACTATAAAAGCAGAATGAAATTCTGCTTTTATAAATAATTATTTAGCCAAAAAAATTTATTCTATAATTATTTTTTTGGATGCTAAAGATTTGTTGTTATATATAAAATTCATAAAATAAATACCTTTTCCTAGGGCGCTCATATCCAATGTTTCTGAAGCTTCTGAAGCATTTTCTATTGTTTTAACAAACAGTGTTTGTCCGAGTACGTTTTTTATTTCAATCGCGTAATCCAGGCCATCAAATACCAAGGCATCAACATTTATTTTGCCACTTGTTGGGTTTGGATAAATAGTAATGTTTTGAGCATTGAAATTAATTTCATTTATACCGCTTGTATTTGGAAATTGTTTATCGTTAGAGTTGTTACTTTTTGTGCGGGTTTTTTGCACTAGTGCTGATGTTTTTAATGTGGGATTGCAATTAAAGCCCTGTGCGTCTACAAACCACTTAACATTGCCATTTGTTGCTAAAACCGAATATTGAGGATCACTCAAAAGATTTGCTGTTGTTGCGCCAACGGTGGTGGTAATACCAGTTAATACGTTTTGGCGCGATAACACATAGTTAGTAACCGGCGAGGGACTTGCTTCAATGGCATAACTGTTCCAGTTAAAATTACCGTTTTGTTGATCCTGGATAAATATTGTTTGATGGTATAAGCTTAACGGGCTATAATTTCCACAGGTATCCCTTATTTGTAATTTATATTTATACGACGTTAAATTCGGATTGCCATTTGCGGGTCCTATAACTCTGTTCGTATCCACATACATACTAAAGCTATTTTTGCTTACAGCGCCAATGCGTTTGTAAATATTTGTTGAAACTTCGCGGTGTACAATAAAACTATCTGCATTGGCATATAAAGTTTTTTCCCAAAAAATTTCGTTATTGATACTTAAGCTATCCACTGTTACCATACAAATAGCGGGAGTTTGAGGTACAACAAGCGTAACTGAAAATGTTGCAAAATTCGTACAACCGTTTGCTCCCGTGCCTGTTACAGTGTAATTTGTATTTGCCGTGGGTTGTGCAATTATACTATTTGTTGTTTGTGATGAAGGATTCCATAAATAACTGCTGGCACCGCTCGCGTTAAGAAGAGTTGCTTTGTTAAGGCAAATGAGATTTTTACCGGTAACGCTGACTGTTGGATTGCTTAAAACATTTACGTTAATTGTTTTTGTGCCAGTACAACCATTTGAATTTGTTCCGCTAAGGGTGTATACCTGCGAAGCCGGAGGTGTAAAGGCCAAGTTGTTAGTTGCGCCATTCGTCCATGTATAAGTTAATGCACCGGCACCGCTTAATGTTAGTAAGCTACCTGAACAAACTGCGGTTGGCGATGCTGTAGCTGTAAGTGTTGGTAAACTGTTAACGTTTACCATGCTAACTTGCGTAGTAGTTGTTCCGCAAGCGTTTGTTGCCGTTACAACTATACTAAATGTTGATGAGGCAGTAAAACTCATCGCTGTTGTTGTTCCTGTAGAGGGACTAAACACAACACCACTGGCACCTACTGCGCTCCAGGTATAACCTGTTCCGAGATCGGTTGAGGTAATATTCATCGAAATTGATGTGGCAGTATTGGCACATAAAGTATAATTACTTGCATTTGTACTAACGGTTGTGGGCATTGTGCAACTTAGTTTATGTAAGAAAGCATCTGTTTGCCCGTTTGTGGTAATATTAAAAACAGCAGCACCCGGATCAAAATCACAGGTTGTCCAATAAGAACCTGTTGTATAAATATTATCGGATGCATCTAATGCAATGTCAGAGGAATAATCGCCGATATTACTGCTTCCCCATGTTTGCACATACACAAAATTTCCGCTTGGATTTAATTTAAGAACATACGCATCACTATTTGTTCCGCCAACACAAGATACCGTGTAGCTTGTAGCCGATGGGTCAAAATCAACAACATCGTTAAAACTACCTGTTACATAAATGTTTCCTGTTGGATCAAGTGCGATATCACTTCCACTTTCAGAACTCGAACCACTGATTTGTTTTACAAAAACGTAGGCGAGTGAAGAATTTAATTTACTTATAAATCCATCATTCGAACCAACCGCACCGAGGCTTACGTTTAGTGGTCCAGGATCAAAATCACATGCCGCGTCAAAGCTTCCGGTGGTATAAACATTATCTAAAGCATCCAAGGCAATACCCCCGGGTGAATCATAACCGGTACCGCCAAAAACAGCACTGTTTTGAAATCCTCCCGAAGCAGCGGCCTGTTTAACTATAAAAATATCGCTTTGTCCTAAAGAGTTTACTGTGCCACAACTACATTGTGGCGAAATATCAACGGTGTTTCCTTTAAACGTACCTGTTGTAAATACACTTGTGCCTGCGGCGTTTACCGCTACATCGTAACCATAATCGTCAGAAGCTCCGCCCATCGAAAAGGCCCATTGATAAGTTCCATTCAAATCCCATTTGCAAATGAACGCATCTTGCGCGCCATAAACAGTTGCGGTATTTGTTGTTGCTGTTGGATTAAAATCGCAGCTACCGCTAAAAGTTCCGGTAGCGTAAATATTTGCAGAGGCATCAAGGTCGAGCGCATTACCCCAATCATCGTTAATGCCACCCATTTGTTTCGCCCAAACATAATTTCCTGCCGAACTGAGCTTTAAAATAAAAACATCTCTTTTACCCGCTGATGTTACATTTACAGTTGTTGCATTTGGATCAAAATCTACCGTTCCTGTAAAGCTACCTATGGTATAAATGTTTCCACTCGCATCTGTTGTAACATCACTGCCAACTTCGTTACCCGTGCCGCCAATACGTTTTGCCCATACAAATGCTCCGGCTGAAGTTAATTTCACTATGTAAATATCATCTGTGCCGGATGTAGAGGTTAAATTAAAAACACCAGGCCCCGGATCAAAATCAACAGTGCCATTAAATGAGCCAACGTTTATAACATTACCGCTTGGGTCAGTACACACCGCATAGCCATCATCATAAGTTGTACTTCCAAACGATTTTGCCCAAACAAAGTTTTGTGCGGTTGCGAAGGTATAAAAGAAGATAAATAATGAAGAAAATAATAAATTTTTCATATTGATTTTATTTTTTTGTAAAATGTTGATTTTCAAATTATTTTTAAAAATACAAAATCAACTATGCTGGCAGAATCTTCTTAACTAACGCTTTTGTGAAGGGAACAAACGCTTGTTTTTAAGAAAAAAGGCTTTTTGAAGGAGGTAGTTTAACAAGTAAGATTTGTTAATTGTCAAAGGTTGGTATGGATAAACTCTAAAGCTGTTAGACCTGTTTTTTTCTTAAATAGCCTGGCGAAATAAGAATTATCTTCAAAACCCAATTCGCTTGAAATGATATTAATCGGAAGTTTAGAATGTGTTAAAAGCCGTTTTGCCTCCAGTATCACTCTGTCTGAAATAAGTTCGGTTGTAGTTTTATTTAAGCAGGTGTTGCTTATCCTGTTTAAGTGCTTCTCTGTAATTGCCATCATTTTAGCATATTGATGAGGCGCTTTTATACTTTTGTAATTTTTTTCGATCAGATCTTCCAGCTGACGTAATTTTAAAAGATAAGTTTCGCTTTTAATTTGTTTTTTAGGCTGATAACAGCGCGCAAGTTCTATATATGTTAAGGTAACAAGTGAATGTAACTTTTGAAATTTCAGCAAATTATTTTCTTCGTATTCTGTTTTTATTTCCGAAAACAGAGTTTCAATTTTTTTTCTTGTTTTATCTTTTAGTAAAAGAAGTGGTGGATTATGTATAGAATTGAAGAACGGAAGATCCTGTAATTTTTCAGTTACCGATCTGCTATCGTAAAAATCTTTAGTGTGAAAAAAAACAAATCCATCTGTTTCTTTGGATAATTTCCAGTTGTGTGTTTGGCCGGGCCTTAGCATAAATACAGAACCGGTTTCGACTTTGTAATTCGTAAAATCTATTTCATGGATGCCGCTTCCTTTTGTAAATAACACCGTGAGAAAAAAATCGTGTTTATGTGGTGTTAAAATAATATGATGATCTTGCAGATGTTTTTTCATGCTATTGGCATAAAAATCGTGTGCGTGTTCGGGGTTCTGAAAATCCTTTATATTATAAACTGGAAGGTTTTTTTTTGCCATGCTCAAAATTAATAAAAATGTCCTTATTGTGCTATTTTTAGTGACTTTTGTCATATTCAGATCCTGAATAATTTGCGACCTTTAAATAAAATTTAATACCATGAAAGCAGAAGGAAATAAAATTGTGAATATGGTAAAAGGTAAATGTCCGAATTGTGGTAAAGGAGATGTTTTTGTAAAAGATAAACCCTTTTTTACTTTACCTGTAATGAAGGAGGACTGCGATGTTTGTAACTATCATTTTGACAGAGAGCCGGGTTATTTTTTGGGAGCTATGTATATTAGTTACGGATTAGCCGTTTTTGAAGGGATAATTACATTTTTAATATGTTATTTTTTCTTTCCCAAAATGGAAACGTTTTATACTGCATTAATTCCTTGCATTACCGTTGTAATTCTATCCATGCGTAATTATAAATGGTCGCGCGTGTTTTACATGTATATCTTTCCGAATTAGGTAGGTTTAAATATACGTTGTTAAAAACCGAAAAGTGCCTTAAACATAATGCGAAGGAGTGGAAGGCTAATACCCCTGCTGGTACAAATAATAGCATATTTAAACAGCGTGTATTTTGCAGATGCTATTCTGGAATTAAGAATGGTTTGATCGATCAGGTTCTCTTCTAAAGGCGTAAAAATATGTTCAGGATGTGTTTTCAAAAGTTCAGATTTGAATTCATCTCTGCTTAAACAGGCAATGCTTCCATTAAAATACAAATTTGCTGTTTTATTTTTTATTAAAGGAATAGTTTTTTTATATGTTCTTGGAAAAAGAGATACAAGGGTAAAAAAAATAGATGCTCCAAGAAACAGAAATGACAAAATAATGAGCGACCAATGTAAATGTTTTGAGAAATTACTGTAAACAGAGAGAATGCCAAATACCAGTCCGCTATTTAGAACAATTAGTCCGGCATGTTTTGCCTCTCCGAATTTTAGCCATTCATTAACATTTTGAAAAATCTCTTTAAGGTCTTCCTTCATTATTTTAAAATCATAATCTAATCTACAAAAAAAAAGAGAGATTCATTTAGATTCTCTCTTTTAAATTTTGTATTTGGATTTTATTGATTAGAAAATAGAACCAATAACATGCATTAATTTTTCTACCTGGCTGCCCCATAATAATTTTGAAGATTCTCTTTCAGAATTTGTATCGGCAAAGTCGGTAATAATTAAAGAAATGTCGTTTGTAAGGTCATCGCGTTGAATACGGAATTCAAAATAACTTCCGTCGTTTTTATCTACCCATTGAAAACGCACCAGCAATACATCAACGGTTTTTAATAAACGTGCTTGTTGCATTTGTCCGTCCCAGATAAAAGTATAGATACCGTTACGAATATTTACATCGTCGCAAAACCATTCAGATAAACCGCTTGGCGTAGATAGGAATTCATAAAGCATATCTGCCGAAGCATGAATGATAAATTCTAATTCAAATTTCCCATTAGGTTCTTTTTCTGGTTTAATGGCATAAGAATCTGTTTTTTTAACAGGATTTGTTATGGAGCTGGAGATAGAAGCTATTTTAGAAAGAGAGATCTCTACTTTTTCTTTTTTAGGGATAGTATTTGTAATAGCTAATACTTCTGTACTTGCAGTTTGTTCTTTTAAAGCTTTTTTGGCAGGCTCATTAGTTTTTTCTTCTTTTACTAATGGTATTTCTTTTTTTAATATCGGTAAAGTTTTAACTATTTCCTTTTTTACTTCTGCTTTTTTTGCCTCAATTTTTTTAGGAATTACTTTCACAACTGCTTTTTTTACTTCAACTTTTTTTACCGGTTTTTTCGAAGCAACGGTTTTAGTGGGTTTTACAGCTTTTTTAGGAGCTATCTTTTTTGGAGCAACTTTTTTAGCAGGTTTAGTAATTTTTTTTGTAACAACTTTTGCTTTCTTATTTACAGGTTTCACAGATTTCTTTTTAGGTGCAGATTTTGAAGCCGCTTGTTTAGCAACAACTTTTTTCGCCGCCGATTTGGCAGGTTTGGTAGTTTTTTTCGGCTTGGTTTTTTTTACAGACGAAACCTTCTTTTTATTCGACATATCTCCAAAATTTTCGGAAATATATAAATTTTTAACATGAAAGCAAATAAAAATTAAATAAATATTTTGTTTTGGCCATTATAAACGAATGTTTATATTTGCACCCCTATAAAAATGGCGGGATAGCTCAGATGGTTAGAGCGCAGGATTCATAACCCTGAGGTCTCGGGTTCAACTCCCGATTCCGCTACAAAGCATTGAAAATCAATGTTGTAATAAAAAAGCCTCTTTTTAGAGGCTTTTTTTTATGAATGTTAAAATATAACACCCTTCAAAATTTAAATAAATAGCAAAAAACAATTAGCGCTTTAGCTGGCTTATAGTTTCGATAGGGTCTTTTGATGAAAAAACGGTATTTCCGGCAACTAAAACGTTTGCACCGCAATCTAGTAACTTTTTATAATTATTAAGATCAACACCGCCATCAATTTCTATTAAGGCTTTAGAATTTTTTTGCTGAATCAGCGTTTTTAATTTTTTAATTTTTTCATAAGTATTTTCAATAAATTTTTGTCCGCCAAAACCGGGGTTAACACTCATCAAACAAATAAGGTCAATATCCGAGATTGTGTCTTCCAATAAACTTATAGACGTATGTGGATTGATGGCCACACCGGCTCTCATTCCTGAATTTTTTATATTTTGAATGCTGCGGTGTAAATGTGTGCAAGCCTCAATATGAACAGTTAAAATTTCAGCGCCAACATCTTTAAACGCCTGAACGTATTGATCAGGATTAACAATCATTAAATGAACATCCAAAGGCTTTTTAGCAATTTTTTGTATGGCCTTTATTACCGGAAATCCAAAAGAAATGTTTGGAACAAAAACACCATCCATCACATCCACATGAAACCAATCTGCCTCACTGTTATTTATCATTTCAAGATCAGCTTGCAGGTTTGCAAAATTTGCCGATAAAACAGAGGGTGCAATTAAGTGTGACATTTTACAGAATTAAAAATTACGAGATAAAAGTAAATATTCTTTTAAATATTCAATTAACAACTTATTCAGTAAATAATTAAACGAAGATGGTTCCCGCAGAAGTTATATAAATTACTTGGGCGTGCCCCTCCGGGTCGCGCTTTACATTCCAATTTTTTTGTTCGCACACTCACAAAAAAGATTTCCATTACAATCGCTCACGCGGGCTTGCGAAACTAAAAAAAGTAAAATCAATGCAGGTATAAACGTCTGGTAAGAATGATGTAAGCCATGTAATTGTATTGCTCTTGCGAGAAGCGGCAACGGCATGACCAGTTCGACATCATATTATCTACCGGTGGAACATAAAAATCTCCATTACCATCCTGCATACCTGGATAACGGTAATAGCCACAAGGTGAAGTAAGCGGTGAAGGTGGTGGATTTAGTGGCCAGCAATCTGCTTCGGTATCACAAAATCCATCGCCCTGCGAGTAGCAATTTGTACGCTTAAAAAATTCGTAATTTAAAACTCCCGGTGGCGGAGCAGGTGTAATAGGCGATCCTATCTCGTCAAAGGTATTTGGTAAACCAAAAAAATGGCCAAACTGGTGAAGTATACTATGGTTTAAAGTACCGGCAGTATTTGTTGCATTTAAAGAACCTTTCGTTAACACAATTACATCTTTTGCGTTTGTAGTAAGATTTGGCGGCGGCGGATAAGCATAACCACCAATTTCATTCGCAGGCTGCCCACTTACCTGGTTAACAAAATAAACATTAATAGTTTTATCTGTATACCAGTTAGATGTAACAATTGGGTCTACAATATTTTTAGTCCAGTTATCAAATGGATGATGCGGAATATAAACGGTACTGCAATTTAAAAATTGAACACATATTTTTTTAAACGCTGTATTTAAAGAAGAGATCATTGTATTTAAAGCGCCGGGTGTTGCGTTGCCCGGCCCCGGAAGAACAGATGGCAGCTGGCCGCTGTCAAGCACTACATAAAAAACAATTGAAAACGTTTTATTTAAACATGTGTCATGCTTTAAGGTAGTCACCATATTTTGAACAGAAGTATTGCCGGTGCTAATATTTTTTTGTGCTGAAAAAAATAAAACGTTAAAAAGAGAAATTATGAAGAGAAGTTTTTTCAAATTACTAAAATATTTTAAGTTTAATTAACTATATTTGATTACCAAATTTATAAAATTTCCGCCAATAATGCGCATTCAAAAAATAAAACATTTCATTTTTCTTTTTTTGATTTGTGCAATTTACAATTCATTTTCTCAGATAGCTACCAGCCAAACCATTGGTTGTGTGCCTGCAACTATAAGTTTTACAGCTCCCGCAGGCGCTACATCTTATACCTGGAATTTTGGTAATGGATCTTCTGTATTGCAAAATCCTTCAAATATTTATACAACGCCGGGTACCACTGTGGTAACAGTTGCTACTAATATTGGCACCTTTTCGCAAACTATTGTTTTACATCCTGCTCCAACTGCAAATTTTACCTTTACTGTTCCCACAATAAAATGTGCACCACAAACGGTTAGTTTTACAAATACAAGTACAGGACCGGCTTCTTTTACAAATTGCTCATGGTCTTTTGGTGATGGTGGGCAAAATAATACAAGCTGTAATCCAACTTATGCTTATACTTTGCCCGGTAGTTATAGTATTACATTACAGGTTACCGATGCAAACGGTTGCGGGGCAAATGTTGTAAAAGGAACTGTAAATGTTTCTGCACCTCCAACTGTTATTATCAGTTCCAATCCACTGGCTTTATCTTCCTGTACCGCTCCGTTTACCGCAGCGTTTAGCGGAAGTAATTGTGTAACAGGTTCTCCGCTAGGCGGCGGCTTAACTTACAACTGGACTTTTCAGGGTGGCTCACCCGCAAGCTCAACGCAACAAACTCCTGGTAACGTTACTTTTAATACTCCGGGCTCTTACAATGTAACGCTTACAGTAACAGACAATAATAATTGTAGCGCAACAACTATAAAACCGGTTACCGTTTCACAACCAACTTTACAAGCTACAGTTCCGGCAACGGTTTGTTTAAACGCACCATTTAGTTTTTCTTTTCAAACTAATCAGCCAACAACCTTTTGGAATTTTGGAGCCGCGCCTTCGCCAACAATTCTTACCACCGGTGGTCCTGTAACCACCAGTATATTTCCGGGTTATACATCTCCCGGCATTTATACTATTAATATAACAGCAGGTTCTTTTCCATGCACGGCGCAACAAACAAAAACTGTATTTGTAGAGCAGGTTACAGCTAATTTTACACTTACACCTCCGTCTTTTACATGCAGTCCTACATTTACGGCTTCTTATATTAACTTATCTTCATCAAACGCAGTTTCTTATACGTGGACAACTTTTAACGGAAACGTAACTCAAACAAGTACCGCAACCAATCCAACTTTTACATTTGTACAAGGAAGCTTAAATCCATATACTATATATAATACTTTTGCTGCGCAGGTTAGCTTAATCGCCCAATCTGCCAATGGCTGTATATCAACTGCCACAGTACATACTTATGATTCAATCAGGAGGCCAACAGCCTGGTTTAATAAAGATAAAAAAGAAGGTTGTGCGCCTTTGGTAGTTAAATTCAGAGATTCGAGTTTTACGTCTTCCGCTTTTCCCGTAACAAGTTACACCTGGAATAATGGCGGAAGCCCGGCTACAATAATTACAGGTAATATTCCACCACCAATGGTAAATCCTACATTTACATATTCTTCTCCGGGAACATATACACCTTATTTAATTATACAAACAGCAACTGGTTGTATTGATACCTCATTTATTGATACAGTTAATGTTGTCAATCCACCAACCGTTAGTTTTTCGGTGTCACCAAGTACGGTCTGCTGGAATAATCCCGTCATCATAACAAATACTTCGCCTACAACTACACCGGCAATTCAACATTGGCATGTAGAAAGCGATAACGGTTTCTTTTCAGGCTGTGTAAACAATCCGAATCCGCAATGGAATTTTACACATCCGGGCGTGCATACGTTTACAATGAGTGGTTATCTCCATTCCTGTAAAGGCGTAGCTACAACAACTCAATCCGTCTTAGTTAAAGGTCCTATTTCGCAAGCCAGGTATGAAACGAATTGTACCCCCGGTACCCGAAAGGTTGTTAAGTTTTATTCATATCTACAGGACGCTGTGAGCGCTACTTTAAATTATGGTGATGGCTCCCCTTTAGCTAATATTACAGGTAATCCCGGCGGCAATGCTTCAAGTGTTTTAAGCCACACATATGCAGCTTCTGGAAATTACACAGCTACTTTGATCAGCCAAAACGGCCCTAACGCCTGTTCGCCTCATACATACACCATGCTGGTAACCGTTAGAGATATCCAGGCTAATTTTAATTTACCCGCAGTTGGTTGCGCAAGCGTAAGTCAAACATTTGACGGCTCTCCGTCGGTAGATGAACTTATAGGATGCAGACGCGGTTACGTTTGGTATTTTGATAATTTGCCTCCAAATGATACAACGGCCGCCGTTGTGACGCATACGTTTACAACACCTGGCACACACACTGTTTTTTTAATGGTAAAAGATGAAAATAGTTGTATTGATACAACCATGCATACCATGCGCATCAGCAGCGCTGCCCCTGATTTTACATTTAGTGCCAATCCAATTTGTTTATCAAGCGGTACAGTACAGATGGTGAATCTGACTTCACAAACGCCTGATCCTATAACAAATTATACATGGGATTTTGGTGATGGTTCGCCATTATCAAATCAAACTGCACCATCGCACACTTACTTAAATGCAACGGTGCCAAGTCAAAGCTTTACGGTTACTTTAACTGCTACCAACTCACAAGGCTGTACAGATACCAAACCGCTTGTTATACAGGTTAATAATCCGAGCGCTGCATTAGTACCTGATGATTACTTTTTATGCGCGCCTCAAACAGTAACGTTTACGGCGCCTACAGGTTATACCAGTTATACATTTAGTTATGGCACTGCGCCAAGCGCTTCTTTAGCTACCACTTCTAATACAGCCGCTTATACTTATACAACCGGCGGCTCGTTTACAGCAACATTAAATATTATGGATGCAGGCGGATGTAAAAGCAGTGGTGTTGTTTCACTAAATGCAGAAACTACACCAACGGCTAATTTTACTTTTACCAATTCTAATTCAACAGGCGGAAATAATGTTTGTACGGGCTCACCGGTTACATTTATAAATACATCGTCATCGCCTTATACATTAACGCCAAATTGGAATTTAAATACAGGAAGTCCTGTAATTCCTCAAAATACTGTTGTAGCAACCTATACAAATACAGGTACTATTCCCATAACGTTAACCGTTACTACCCCTAATGGTTGCCCTGCAGTTATTACAAAAACCATTTCTATTTTTGGTGTTAAGGCAGATCTCAATCTCGATAAGTATACGGTTTGTTTAGGTGGCGCTATTACATTTAATGTAAAAGATACTTCTACCTTATACTCATGGGTTTGGGGTTTTGGAGATGGTGATACCTTGAAGCTTTTCGCAGGATCTGCTCCCGCAACTATTACACACAGTTATACTAATTATCCTCAACCAAACGGGCAAACATTTGTATCGCTGGTTTATTATTCTTCTTTAAACGCTTGTCGTTTTGCAACAACCCGTCCAATACAGGTTGTGAAAATTGATGGCGATTTTGACCGGAACAATGAAGTTAGTAAAAAAGATAGTGTGCATTGTATTGGTATAATAGATCAATTCAGTAATCAAACACCAAACTCCAGTGGTTATGTTTTTAGTTGGAATTTTGGCGATGGAGGAACCGCCAACACCCAAAATCCAAGTTATACCTATACCAATTCGGGAATTTATACCGTAACATTAAATATAACCGATCCTATAAATAATTGTAAAGGTCTTGCAATAAAAAACATGACCATTAATGCGTTGCCAAATGCAATGGCGTATGCCAGGGATACATGCGCAAACAGACCATTTATTTTAAGCTCAACAGTTACGGCCAACGGTCCGTACACTTACACATGGTCTCCAACTACAGGCGTTAACAGTATAAACAGCGCTTCTACAATTGCAACCGCGTCTATAAATACTACTTATACTTTAGATGTTACCGATGTTAATGGTTGTAAAAATTCTACAAGCCATTTGGTTAATATAGTTCAGGCGCCGTTAAGTTTTCAGTGGGATACGGCAATTGTTATTGGGCAGTTGGCTTATTTAAATAATTATTCGGGAAGTAATTTTTCTTATACATGGAGTCCGCCAACAGATCTGAGTTGTATCAATTGCCCGAATCCAATATCGAATTCAACAGTTAATATAACTTACACCATTACCGTTGCAGATAACATGGGTTGTTTTATGATACAAAACACACATACGGTTGAGATTCTTCCAAAAAGCAGCGTAGATGTACCAACAGCTTTTACACCAAACGGAGATGGAACCAATGACGTTATTTATGTGGATGGTTGGGGAATAAAAAAATTAAATTATTTCCGTGTGTTTAACCGTTGGGGACAATTGTTATTTGAATCTACTGACATTAAAGTAGGTTGGGACGGAACATTTAATGGCATACCACAAAATATGGAAACATATGTTTACCAGGTTTCGGCAGAAACATATATTGATAAAGATGCGTTACTAACCACAGGAACTTTTAAATTGATCCGATAAATTTTTGAAAAAAGCGGTACTATATTTCTTTTGTTTTTTGTTATTCAAAAATGTGAATGCACAGGATATTCATTTTAGCCAATTTTATTTCTCGCCACTTTCTTTAAATCCTGCAAATACCGGAAATTACAAAGGAGATTACCGTTTTTTCGGAAATTACAGAAGCCAATGGCGCGATATTTCTAAGGCCTATAATACATTTAGCGCAGGTGGCGATTTTAATATTCATCCAAGCAATCAAAACGTAAGTGGTGGTTTAATTTTTATTAATGATAAATCGGGCGGTAATTTAAAGATCATGAAGATTATGCCATCTGCGGCATTTCATAAAAAAATTGCAGGATACAATTTACATATTGGCATACAGCCGGGCGTAGTAATTAAATCAATTGATTTTTATTCACATTCATTTCCAAATCAATTGAACTGGAACACTGGGAAATTTGATAATACATTAGCCAATACCGAAACGGGAGTAAATCAACGGTTTACTTATTTTGACCTTAATACCGGTTTTGCAGCTTCAAAAAAGTTTGGAAAAATTGAACCGGAGATTGGTTATACTTTGTTTCATGTAAATAAACCAAAAGAAAGTTTTTTGAGCCTGGTAAATAAATTACCTGTACGTCAGGCTTATAATTTAGGTTTGAATTATTATTTAAATCCGAAAATTATTTTACGCGGGTATACAATGTATGGTTATACAACAAAAGTAAGCGATTGGGTTAGTGGCTTAAACTTAGAATATGTTTTATCTAAAAATGTATTCTTTACCAATTCGGTATTTGCGGGTTTTATGTGGCGCGATGGGTTTAAAAGAAATCCTGATGCTGGAATTGTAACCGCAGGTATGAATTATCAAAATTATACAATTGGTTTTAGTTATGATATTACATTTTCACAGCTAAAAACTGCAGTTGAAAGTAAAGGTGCTTTTGAAATTGCACTTATTTACAAAGGCAAAAATACACGATTAAGTAAAAAAGCAGTTCCTTGTGAGAGATATTAAATACATAGTTATTTTTCTTTTATTTGCTTTTGTGGCGAAGTCGCAATCTGACTCCAGTTTGGTTAGCCGATCATCTCTTAAAACTTTAAAACGTTTGGGTAAAAGTGCAATGGCGCAAAACGATCCAACGAGCGCTATCACTTTTTATGAAGCTGCATTAAAGAAGAATAGCCGTGATGCTAAAGTAATGGATAACCTGGCGCAGGCTTATTTGCAAATAAGAGATTATGATCGTGCGCAACGTATGTTCTTAAATGCTTACGAACAAGATGTTGAAAAAGCGCCAACCTCTTTATATTATCATGCGCAAATGCAAAAATCAAACGGATTATATGATAGCGCAAAAATAAATTTTCAAAAATTTAAGAAAGAATATAAAGGCGACGAAAAAGGTTTAAAGAAACAGGCTACTAAAGAAATTGTGTTTTGTGATTCTGTCCAGAAGATAGTAAATACAGAGAAGAAAGTAGTTATTACGCATTTGGATTCTACTATTAATAAAGTAAATACTGAAGGCGCACCTGTTAATATTGATGATAATACGCTTGTATTTACATCTTTAAGAACAGATAAAAAAGAATTTATTATTGAAGACGATACTTCAAAAACCATTAAGCGAAAACTTTATGTTGCCAGGCGTGAGAATAACGAGTGGAAATTTGGCGGAGAATACGGCAGCAATTTAAACGATGTTGATTTTAATAATGGTAACGCCTGTTTTAGTCCGGACAGAAAACGTTTATACTTTACGCGTTGTAAATTAAATTTTAAAGAAGAAATGATTTGCGCTATTTATATGTCTGAAAAGAATGGAGACGATTGGAGCGAGCCGGTAAAATTACCTAAGAATGTAAATAATCCTAAATTCACATCAACCATGCCGGCTGTTACTACCGACCCTGCAAAAGGTAATGATGTAATTTATTTTGTAAGCAATAATAAAGAGGGTAGAGGAGGTTTAGATATTTGGTATACGGTTTATGATGCGAAAAATAAAATTTACAAAACTCCAAAAAATGCCGGAAACAAAATAAACACTGCACAAAACGAGATAACGCCTTTTTTTGATAATGAAACGCGTACGCTTTATTATAGTTCGGATGGTATGGGCGGACTTGGCGGTTATGATGTTTTTAAAGCTATAGGTGACGGAAAAAAATGGATGAGTACCGAAAACATTGGTCAGCCTGTAAACACCGGAGCTGATGATATTTTTTATACCATTTCAACTAATCGAGAAGAAGGATTTTTTGTGAGTAACCGCAAAGGCGGTAATTCGTTAAAGAACAGCACTTGTTGCGATGATATTTATACCTACAAGCATACTGAATACATTAAAATTAATTTGTTGGGAAATGTTAGCGAGATGATCGACCCTAACCTTGCTATTTCGCAAGCTACAGTGGAAATTTATTTAGTAGATAAAAAAACAAAAGAAAAGTTTCTTGTAAAAATAGTACAAAGCGATAAAGAAGGTAATTTTAAAACTACTGTTGAGGCAAATCAGGATTACGCAATTATTGTAAAAAAGAATGATTTTTTAGGAACCAATGCAGATATAACTACAAAAGGAATTACGACCTCGCAGGATATTGCTAAAAATGTTTTACTTGCAAAAAAACCAAAAGAACCAATACGTATCCCGAACATTCAATACGAATTTGATAAATCAAATATCTTAGAAGGAAGTAAAATTGCCATTGATACAACTGTGTTAGGATTAATGGAAGCTAATCCAGAAGTAATTGTTGAAATTCAGTCCCATACGGATAGCAAAGGTAGCGATAAG
Source organism: Chitinophaga pinensis (assembly GCA_943369995.1). Taxonomy (GTDB): domain Bacteria; phylum Bacteroidota; class Bacteroidia; order B-17B0; family Aurantibacillaceae; genus Aurantibacillus. The sequence continues at coordinate 6,121 of CALRPF020000025.1, read as the reverse complement.
TATAACGAAAAATTATCGCAACAACGCGCAGAAAGTGTTGTAAATTATTTAATAAGCAAAGGTATTAGCGCAGAGCGGTTAAAAGCCAAAGGTTATGGCGAAAGTAAGCCTATTGCTCCGAATGAAAACTCTGATGGAAGCGATAATCCTGAAGGTAGAGCGCAAAACAGACGAACTGATTTTAAAATTATTGGTGTACTTGATGTTGAGGTCATCAACGCTGGTGAAGTGGACTGATTATTGTGTTTTTAATTATACACCAGATGAAAAAATGTGTGTTTATTTTTTTTGTTTTAGTTTTTGGTTTTTTTGAATCAAAAGCAAACGAAGTTTATTTAGATAACGTACTTAAAACCTCAAAATTTAAAGGAGAGATATTCATTAAAGAATATATTTTAAATGCAGACAGTACTATAAGATCAATACAGGTTGCTTTGTATAGTAAACCTGATAGTATTTTTTCTGTTACTAAAATGGTACCCGATCAGTTTTGGTCTTTTCCAAGAAAATATTTTAAGAAACAAAAGAGTGATGTAGGAAGTACGAATTCGTATTGGCCGGATGTAAACGAAAGAATTTTAATGATACTTGATTCGTCAAGCGCTTTAATATTTTTTGGCGAGATCTTAAGTAACAATAAGTATAGAATATTTACAAATCTTTTTACGGGCAGTTCTACAGGAATTTATTCGAAATACAAATTTGAATCTATGTCACCAAAACGTGTTCACTCGGATCAGTATTTATACCTGAACTTTCTTTACATTACACGAGAAGATCTTAAAACAAAGTGGATCTGAAATTCTAAATTCCATCATCTGCAAAGGTTTAGATACGTTTTCTTCATAATAAATTTAATTGAAATCCGTTAATTTCTCGGTTTGGGCGTTGCCTGCGGCCCGGGCTGTCACTACTCGCTTTTTATCTTCCGCTCCGCTACAGATAAAAGAGCTCAAACACGCGTTCCATCCCTAACGCTAATCGTATACAAAAATTCCGGAATTTGCGTTAGCGATTGTAGCGAAAATCCTTTTTGAGAGGTACGAGCAAAAAGATTGTAACGGAAAGCGCGGGCCGAAGGCAACGCCCAATTAAAGAATACATTCCATAATTTTTCTGAATTATTTATTAGTTTATTGGATCATCATCAACAAAAGGCTGATAAACACCTTCCTCGTCGTAGTAATCAATTATAATTCCATCTAAAGGGTTTATCTCTATTTCTCTTTTTTCGTCATTAAAATCAAGTAAAAGGGCGTTTGCTTTATACTGCTGTCCGTCTTTTTCGATCTTTACAAGCTTTAATGTTTTTCCAATTACATCTTTCCACATTTTTGTGGTAGAGGCATCAATTGCATAAACCCTTATCTTTCCTTCAAATTCTTTTTCAAGTGCTCTTGCAGCTTCTTTATAATCATAGGTTATTGCGTCAAGTCCGTCACCATCTGCATTGCAGCCAATGGTGAGTTTTTGTTTATCGGTAAAATGTAATTCAACATTATCAATTACTTCAACAACCTCGGTTGGTTGCGATTTATTTTGCCATAAATGACAAACTATTTTTTCTACAACTTTACCTTGTGCAGAGGCAAATCTTGCTAAAGCCTCAGTAGAAAAATATGTTTTTATGTCGTCGTTTTCCATGTTCTTTAATTTAGATCTGTTCTGCTTCCTAATTCTATTACTGCTAAATTTTTTATTTCGCTTTTCTCAATTTCAAATCTCACAACTGTTTTAACCTGATGAAAACCATGTTTACCGCAAGCTCCCGGGTTAATATGTAAAAGATCATTTTCTTTATCATACATTACTTTTAAAATGTGCGAGTGACCGCAGATAAATAATTTAGGTTTATGTTCTAAGATCAAGTCTTTAATTCTTGCGGGATATTTTCCCGGGTAACCACCAATGTGCGTAATAAACACAGGAACAGATTCGCAATTAAAAAATAAATTTTCAGGATAAGTTACGCGAATTCCGCTGTCATCAATATTTCCAAAAACTGCTTTAAAAGGTTTTATTTTTTCTATTTCCAAACAAATTTTAACATCACCAATATCTCCGGCGTGCCATACTTCATCGGCTTCGCGGATATGCTTAATTAATTTTGGCTCTAAATAACTGTGCGTATCAGATATAAGCAGTATTTTCTTCACTGTGTGATTGTGGAACGCTGATGACACCGATAGTTAACATGATCGTTGAAAATATCTTAATCCATCATATAGATCAGCATCATCCGTGTTCAATTATTATTCGATTCCGAAAAAGGAAATAATGTGTTGTAATTCTTTATCGTTGCTAAAGCTTAAAGTTAAATTGCCACCACCTTTTGCATTACGCTTAAAGCTATAAGATTTGTTAAAGATCTTTTCTAACTTTTTTGCGATAGTTTTATCTTCTATGGTTAAAGGTTTTTCAACGCGGGTAACTTTTGGTGTTACTTTAATTTTTTCGCCGCGGGCAAGGTCTTCAATTTGTCTAACTGAAAGATCTTGTTCCAGCGCTAAAGCAAAAATAGCCAGCTGACGGTCTTCGTTATCAATATTGATCAATGCTTTGGCATGGCCCATTGTTATTTCGCGATCGCGTAACGCTTTTTGAATTGGAGCCGGTAGCTTTAATAAACGTAAAAAATTTGTTACGGTGCTACGTTGCTTACCAACTTTTTCGCTTAATTGTTCTTGCGTCAAATCACACTCATCAATTAAACGTTTGTAGCTTAACGAAACTTCGATTGGATCAAGGTCTTCGCGTTGAATGTTTTCTACCAACGCCATTTCTAACATTGCTTGGTCATCAGCTACACGGATGTAAGCAGGTACATCGGTTAAGCCCGCCAATTGCGAAGCACGAAAACGACGTTCGCCTGAAATTAACTGGTAACGGTCGTATCCTAGTTTTCTTACAGTTAAAGGTTGAATGATACCATGTTGTTTAATGCTATCGCTTAACTCCTGTAATGCTGTTTCTTCAAAATTTGTACGTGGTTGAAAAGGGTTAACCTCAATACTTTTTATTTTGATATTAGAAACTGAATTTACAGTGGGTGCGCCATCGCCAACATGCTTTGATGTAATATCTGTTTTGGCATTTTCTAACAATGCGCTTAATCCTCTTCCTAATGCCGGTTTTTTATTGTTGCTCATTTTCTTTAGTTATAAAAGTTTGAAAGTTACGAAAGTTGAAAGTTCTTCTAACTTTCTGAACCTTTTAACTTTCTAAACTTAATGTTACATGTCTTCGCTTAATTCTTCTTCTGATTCCTGTATGTTTATCATTCTGTCGCTATCGCTTATTTTGGTTAAGCCATTGCGTTGTAAAATTTCACGCGCTAAATTCAAATAGCTTGTAGATCCTTTACCAATGGCATCGTGCATAATAACGGTTTTACCAAAGCTTGGCGCTTCTGCTAATTTTGTATTACGATGAATTAAAGTATCAAAAACCATATCCTGAAAATGTGTTTTTACTTCCTCTACCACCTGATTTGCTAAGCGTAAACGTCCATCAAACATCGTTAACAATACACCCTCTATGTCTAAACTTGTATTCAAGTGTGCCTGGATAATTTTAATGGTTTGTAATAATTTTCCCATTCCTTCTAGCGCAAAATACTCGCATTGCACAGGTATAATAACACTGTCAGATGCTGATAGCGCATTGATAACGGTTAAGCCTAGCGAAGGACAGCAATCTAAAATAATAAAATCGTATTTATCTTTTATTTTATCAATGGCCTTCTTCATCATGTATTCACGATTGGTAAGGTTCACTAATTCTAATTCAACACCAACAAGATCTGCATTGGTTGGTAACAAGAATAAATTTGGTGTTTCGGTTTTCAGGATCACATCTTTAGGGTGAACGCTATCAATAATGCATTCATATAAACCTGCTTTTACGTTTGCAGGATCGATACCAACACCCGACGTAGCATTCGATTGCGGATCAGCATCTACCAATAATGTTTTGTACTCTAAAACAGCAAGGCTGGCTGCTAAATTAATTGCGGTTGTAGTTTTTCCAACGCCACCTTTTTGATTTGCTATTGCTATTACTTTTCCCATGGTGCTCTGTATTTATGTTCCGTTATTATTTTTTTAAAGTACTTCCAATTTCCATCAGGCTAAGGTCTTTTCCTGATCTGTCAAATTTTGAGATCGCTTCCTGCTGATCGATCATAATGTAACCAAATGTATCATAATGCATTCCTATGATATCGTTACATTTTATAAAATCGCTTGCAATGATAGCATTATCAACACCCATTGTAAAATTATCGCCAATTGGTAAAAACGCAAAGTCAATGCTTCTGTAATCACCAATCAATTTCATATCGTACGTTAGCGCTGTATCTCCGGCATAATAAAAATTCCCTTCGCTGCTTTCAATCACAAACCCCATTGGGTTACCACCATAAGTTCCATCCGGCAAACTACTACTATGTTGGGCTACAACGCACTTAACGCTTCCAAAATCAAACTTCATTTTACCGCCAATATTCATTGGGCGGATATTTTCAATGCCTTTTTTCTCAAGCCAAACGTAGATCTCCCAGTTACAAACAACTTTAGCGCCTGTTCGTTTTGCAATGCTTTCCGCATCTGCAATATGATCGTTATGTCCATGCGTTATCAAAATATAATCTGCAGGTACTGTATTTACGTCAATTCCTCTGGCCAGCTCGTTAGCACTGATAAAAGGGTCAAACAAAAGATGCTTTCCGTTTATTTCAACACCAAAGCAGGAATGTCCGTAATACGTAATGTTCATAAAATGCAAATAATTGAGTAAAATTGTTGTTTGTAAAATTAAGATAATTAGGCACTTTTAGCGGTGTTAGTTTTTAACAATGCGTTGAAAGAAAAGAGTATTGTGTTAATAAATTTTTATGGAAGAAATAGTTGTAGTAAGCTGTACCAATCGCCCAAACAGTAACACCTTAAAGGTGAGTAAAATATATGAGAAGATACTTAAGTCTAAAAACGTAGATGTTAAAATTTTAGATCTTTGTGATTTGCCCGAAAACATTGCTTTTGGCGAAGTTTTTGGAAAAAGAACAGAAAATTATGCTGCTTTTTTGAATGAATTTGTGATCAGTAAACGCAAATTTATTTTTGTAGTACCTGAGTATAACGGCAGTTTCCCCGGCATTTTAAAAACGTTTTTAGATAGTTTACATCCGAAAGACTGGAATTTTAAGGCTGCCTGTTTAGTTGGGGTATCTACCGGTAGGGCAGGAAATTTAAGGGGTTTAGAGCATTTAAGTGGTATTTTAAGTTATTTAAAAATGCATGTTTTTTATAACCGTTTACCAATTTCGGTGATTGACAAATTAATGAACGCAGAAGGTGACTTTAATAATGAAGCCCAGCTAGCAGCGAGCGAACAGCAAATAGAGGGTTTTTTGGAATATTGATGAAGAAAATAAGCCACTAATTACACGAATTTCACAAAATCATTAGAATGTAAACAATGAGTTTATTTGGTGTAATTTTTATTTTAAATCATTAATTGATTTAAAAATAAATTTCGCTAATTGGTGAGCAAAATAAAAATAAATTTAGTGTGATTGGTGAAATTAGTGGCAAAAAGCATTAAATACTCTTGACCAAATATTTATTCAACCATGTTTCTTTCAACGGTTGCTCCCAATCATTTAATTCGTTTTGTGTGAGAATAGAAGTATTGTAAACAATAGTGTTTTCAGAGATCTTATTTTCCGCAAGCAATTCTTTTATTTTTGATGAATGAACTATTTCAAGGTCATTTTCATTTTTGTAAGCCACTAGTAAACGATTTAACAATTCAATGTCAAACTGTTTTTCAGTGTCTTTAATAAAGCGAGTAAGCTTATCAATACTGCAACCACTGGCACCTGTAACATCTTCATTTACCTTCACAACAATAATTCTATCCTTAAAAATTTCGAAGCTTGCGGTTAATTGTTGTTCATGAGCTGTCCAACCCATCACAAATGTATTGCCAGATGCTTTTAATGAATTTAATTCTTCTGTTGAAAGTTTTTTACTAATGATATATGCCCAAACTCTGCTCATGATCTAAAATATTGGGTGAATGCCGGTGTAATTATGTGGTGTAATATTTTTTAATTCTG
>CALRPF020000024.1:0-82664 GCA_943369995.1 Chitinophaga pinensis | reverse complement strand
AAGAAAAACACAACTTAAATAACGAACAGCAGCGACACTTGATTTTTTTGCTGTTTAACGACCAAATGCGTAATTTGGATTTAGAAAAAAAGTAAAATTGAAACCAACAATACTTACTATTAAACTTTATGAAGGATCTATCTGCTAATTTGAATCAAATACAACTTGTCACAAATTTTCATGATCTTGTCTCCACATCTTTTCATGGAGAAATGAATGCTATTTGCTGGTCACGTAAGTTACAGGGTGATTTTTATGAGATCGTAAAAAAGTTAGAACCAAGCGAAAATATACTGGTAATTGAGCAGGAAGATCTTTTTGAACTACAATTAAGTGAACAGGGACAGCTTGCACGCGAAATTCTTTTAAATGATCTTAAAATGTTGAGAGATCATGGCGCATCCCCTAGCCTTAACCTGATCAAATACTACGAAAGAGATCATGCCTACCCTTTCTTTCCAACCGATGTTTATTCTTTTCACGTAGATCGCTCTCCTTTACCAACCGCAACTTTTTTATGCACCTACCATGGCGAGCCTAGTGAGATATTGGCAAATTCGCAGGCAGAGCAAAAAGTGCTTGTTGCTGAAATACGCAATGAACTCAAAAAACTATATCAGGGTGAAGAGGATGGATTTGAATCTTTTTTAAGTGAACATTTTTTTGATCTGCATTACCAGGCTAAACCTAATGCACTTACTATTGGATTAGGCCAGGGAAACTTATGGCGATTGGCCGTTGATCATCCCGAAAGTAAATCTCTTCCTTGTGTTCACCGCGCGCCAAAGGAAAAAAATGGTGAGATGCGATTACTCATGATCTGTTAATTGTAAATTAAGTATCTGCGAAGCCAACAACCAAAAAATAATTACTCTTACAAATAAAGATCATCCTATCGATATTAATCTTAATTTAGATAGCGCAATTAAATATGGATTTTTTACACAGCATACTTGGCCCCGATCTTAATAAGGCTTTTTTTACCATCCTTAACATAATTTTTGTGGAAGGCCTTTTGTCGGTTGATAACGCTGCAGTGCTGGCCACTTTAGTTATGCCTTTGCCCGAAAATCAAAGAGCAAAAGCTTTGCGCATAGGCTTAGTTTTCGCTTATATTTTTAGAGGTGCTGCACTTTTACTGGCCGTTTATTTATTGCAGATAGACTGGGTAAAGATTATTGGTGGCGGTTATCTTTTATTTTTGGCAATAAAATTCTTTTACGAAAAAATAGTGACGCATAAAACTATTATGGACGAAGCTGCGGAGGAAGTTGCCGAACATGTACCAAAAAAACGTTTGTTTGGATTAAATCAATTTTGGTCAACCGTTATTATGGTGGAGGCAATGGATCTTGTTTTTTCGATTGATAACGTTTTAGCAGCAGGAGCTTTTTCGCAAAATATGTACATTGTTTGTACCGGCGTTTTTATTGGCATTATTACCATGCGCGTAGTTGCAAGTTATTTCGTAAAATTAATGGCGCGTTTTCCTTTTTTAGATTTTGCCGCGTTTATTGTTATTGCTATGTTGGGTATAAAACTAGTGTATGAGTATTTTTATCCAGAACATCATGAGGCCGCACAAGAACATTCGGGTTTAAAAGCTTATGCATTTTCGTTGGCAACCATTGGTATTTTTGTAGTACCAATTCTTAGTTCGCTACTCTTAAATTTTCCGAAAAAAAATAAATAAAGATCTACGCATTTGTAACAACTAATACCTTTAGGATTTTGTACCCTACTCCGTTAAAAGATTAAATTACAGGAACGGAGTTTTGTTGTATTAAACGGTAATATAAGGTCTGTGTATTTTCAGCATTTCTTTAAAAAACATTTACCTTCATATTCAAGATTATGAAAGCAAGTGTAAATACAATTTATGGTCCGCCGGAAGTTATAAAAGTAACCGAAGTTGAAAAACCAATAGCCAAAGAAAACGAAATTCTTATAAAAATCCAGGCAAGTACTGTTAACAGAACAGATTGTGGATTTAGAAGTGCGGAGTATTTTGTATCGCGCTTTTTTAGCGGCCTATTAAAGCCCAAAAATAAAATTTTAGGTAACGAATTTGCAGGAGTGATTGAAGCGGTTGGACAAAACGTGACTTTATTTAAAGTTGGGGACAAAGTATTTGGATACAACGATAAAACATTTGGTACCCATGCAGAATACCTAGCCATAAACGAAAACGCACCTATTGCAATAATGCCAGGTAATCTAAATTTTGAGGAGGCAGCAGCTTTAACAGAAGGCGCGCATTATGCTTTATGCGATATAAGAGCTGCCAAATTAAAAGCAGGGCAACATGTTTTAGTTTATGGAGCCAGCGGTGCTATTGGCTCTGCCGCCGTTCAATTATTAAAATATTTCGGCATGACTGTAACTGCAGTTTGTAGCACTAAACAGGTTGATCTTGTAAGTTCTTTAGGCGCTGATACGGTTGTTGATTATTTAAAACAAGATTATGCTACCATGAACCAAACATATGATCTTGTTTTTGATGCTGTAGGAAAAACATCGTTTGGTAAATGCAAACCTGTATTGAATAAAAATGGTATCTATATTTCTACTGAGCTGGGCAAAAATGGAGAGAACATTTATCTTGCGATTTTAACACCCGTTTTCAATCATAAAAAAGTTTTATTTCCAATTCCTACAATTAGCAAAGCCGATGTTGAGTTTTTAAAAGAGTTAGCCATAGCCGGAAGCTTTAAACCTGTTATTGACAGGCATTATAAATTACACGATATTGTTGAAGCCTATAAATATGTTGAGAGCGGTCAGAAGATCGGAAATGTAATTATAACTATGGATCATGACGATTAAATAAAAGTGATCGTTTATAAAGCAATTGGTTATTTGTGTTAACTTTACAATATGGATGACCAGGAGCCAAAAAAACCGCGTCGTGTAAGATACAAAGGCACGCACCCAAAATCTTTTAAAGAAAAGTACAAAGAGTTGCAGCCCGAAAATTATGCAGAGGATGTAACAAAGGTAATACAGCAAGGTCGCACTCCCGCTGGCATGCACCGTTCTATTTGCGTTAAAGAAATATTAGATATCTTAAAAATAACACCCGGCCAAATTGGTATGGACGCTACTTTAGGTTACGGTGGACATAGTTTAGAAATGCTTAAATGTTTAACACCCGGCGGCCATTTATACGCAACAGACGTTGACCCCTTTGAATTACCAAGAACAAAAGAGCGTTTAACTGCATTAGGTTATGGCGAAGATGTATTAACCATTAAGAAAATGAATTTTTCGGGAATTGACATTATTGCGGCAGAATCGGGACCGTTAAATTTTGTTTTGGCAGACCTTGGTGTTTCATCTATGCAAATAGATAATCCGGAAAGGGGTTTTTCCTTCAAAGTAGAAGGTCCTTTAGATCTGCGACTAAATCCTAAAAGCGGCAAATCAGCGGCCATGCTGTTAAAAAAGATCTCACAAGAAGCGTTAGAAGAACTATTTACTATAAATTCTGATGAACCCTATGCCGAGGAAATAGCAGAAGCTATTATCTCTAAAATTAAAAAAGGTGGCATTATAGAAACAACAACGCAATTGCAGGAAATAATTAAAGAAGCTCTTAATTTTATTCCTGAAAACACGCGTAAAGAAGAAATAAAAAAAACGTGTCAACGTTGTTTCCAGGCATTACGTATTGAAGTGAATGATGAATTTGGTGTTTTGGATAAATTTTTAGATAAATTGCCCGAAGCACTTGCAAAAGGTGGCCGCGTGGCCATTCTTTCATTTCATTCGGGAGAAGACAGACGCGTTAAAAAATCGTTTCAAAGTTTATTTCGCGAAGGCATTTATGTAGAAGTTGCGCCCGATCCTATCCGTGCATCAGCTGAAGAATGTAACACAAACCCGCGTGCCCGTTCGGCAAAATTACGCTGGGCTATAAAGGCGTAAATAACACCCTATTCTATTTAATTATATTTAAAACATTTGTATTTTTAACTAATGAAAATACAGCCGAGAATTCAAACTATTTCAGAAAAAAAACTACTTGGTAAATTCGTTACCATGTCATTAGCCAATAATAAAACAGCCGAGCTCTGGCGTGGTTTTATGCCAGGGCGAAATGAAATTAAGGATAAACTTAACAATGAGTTAATTTCAATGGAAGTTTATAAAGAACCTTTGCGTTTGGGTGACTTGAACCAGGAATTTGAAAAGTGGGCGGCTGTTGAAGTAAGCGATATTGAAAACACTCCTGATGACTTGACAAGCTTTGATTTAAAAGGCGGCTTATATGCTGTTTTTGATTATAAAGGACTCGATACAGATATACAGATCTTTATTTATATTTTTGGCACTTGGTTACCAAACTCTAATTATATTTTAGATAACAGACCGCATTTCCAGGTACTGGGAGAAAAATATAAGAGAAACGATCCCACTTCAGAAGAAGAGATATGGATACCTATAAAAATGAAAAATTAAATTTCATTGAAACCGGCAAATGTAAAAACCAATTAACATCAGCAGCTCGAAGCCACCCTTTTTCTTATAACTGGTCGATTTTTATTCATACCTGTTTAAATAATGAAATAAAAAACAGATAACTTTAATCAAAAATTTAAAATCTTTCCAAATGAATGATAAATTTATATTTTCCTTATTTGCCGGTCTCTTTTTATTATCGCAAGAGCCTTTTAGAGCCCAAAATATTTTCACAATTGCAGGAAACGGAACATCAGGTTACAGTGGAGACGGAGGACAAGGTCAACTCGCACAAATACAAAATCCTTTTGGAATAGCTGTTGACCAATCGGGCAATGTTTATTTTGCCGATGTGCTTAATCATCGTATCAGAAAAATAACTCCTGCGGGTATAATTACAACATTTGCCGGTACAGGTACACAAGGCTTTTCGGGAGATAATGGTCCGGCTACATCGGCCGATCTTTACAAACCATACGGAATGGTTTTTGACGCAGCTGGCAATATGTACTTTAGTGATTGTAATAATAATAGAATAAGGAAAATAAATACCTTAGGTATAATTACTACTATTGCAGGTAATGGAAATCCGGTATCAAGTGGCGATAATGGCCCCGCGCTTGCAGCATCATTTGATACGCCGCGCGGAATTGGAATAGACGCGGCAGGAAATATCTATATTTCTGATTGCCTTAATGCGCGTATAAGAAAAATCAGTACCGCCGGCATTATAACTACGGTTGCCGGAAACGGAACTAATGGCTTTTCGGGAGACGGGGGCCCTGCAACAAGCGCGCAACTGACTTGTCCTTATGGAATTTGCTTTGACGGATCTAATAACATGTATATTTCAGATCTTACTGCACAGGTTATTCGTAAAGTTGATGCTAGTGGCATTATAACTACAATTGCCGGAACTAACACTGTAGGGTTTAGCGGTGACGGTGGTCCGGCAACTGCGGCGCAATTAAATTATCCTTATGGCATTTTTGTAGATGCTTCCAAAAACATCTATGTGCCTGATACTTATAATAACCGTTTAAGGTTGATTAGCCCTTCGGGTATTATCAGCACTATTAGCGGTAATGGATCTCCGAACTCTTTGGGTGATGGAGGTCTGGCGATAAATGCTTCTATGTACTATCCCGCCGCAGTAACACAGGGAACTAACGGTTATATTTATGTAAGTGAGATCACGGGGCAACGCGTAAGGGTAATTTGCCCCGGAAATTGTGTTTCGATTATAACTGGCCTTGCTGCTAACGATTACGGTGCTAGTGGCTTACTAATATACCCTAACCCAAACCAGGGAAATTTCAAATTTCAATTAGATAAAGAAGCAAACCGTTCTGAAATTATTTTAATAGATGCTTTAGGAAGAAACGTCTTTCAACAGAACCTAAATGAAGGAATAAATGAGGTGAATGTTACCGAACTTACAAAAGGTTTTTACACCTATTTATATCTTGAGAATGGGGAGAAGAAACGCACGGGAAAAATAACAATTGAATAAATAGTATTTAGATCAATTAAAAAACACATCCCGAGAGCGCTCTTGAAAATTAAATTTATTTTGCCATTTCAATACTTGATAGTATCTTGCGCCTCATGGAAAATGTAATCCCGATAGCTATCGGGAGTAAAACCGAAAATGTATTACTTCCTTTGCCATCTTACCTCTTCCATTTTACATAAATTATTAATATGGCTACAACATCGGATATTTCAAGAGGCGCATTCTTCAGACACAATAATGAATTAGTGCAGGTTTTAGATTATGATCATATTACGCCGGGTAAAGGTAATGCCATTTACTCTGTAAAATGCCGTAACGTTGAAACCGGCAAACAAAGTGAGATCCGTTTTCGCTCTGGAGAGAAAATAGATTTTATCCGTGTTGATGAGCATGATATGCAGTATCTTTTTACTGAAGGCGAAGACCTTGTTTGCATGAATCAGGAAACTTATGATCAGGTACATATTCCAAAAATAATATTTGGCGAATCCATCAAATTTTTACAGGAAGGTATGGTGCTTACCATTCGTTTTGATGAGAACGAAAAACCTTTGAGCGGTAACTTACCTAAGTATGCTGAACTGGTTGTTACTTACACAGAAGAAGGTGTAAAAGGTAAATTACTAAAACCTGCCGAGGTTGAAGGTGGCATTAAGATACAGGTACCTTTATTTGTTGTTACAGGTGATAAGCTAAGAATTAATATTGAAACAAGTGAATACGTAGAACGCGTAAAATAATTCGTTTCATATTTTTTTGAGGAAAATACTCCTCACAATCTTCTATTAAAATTATTTTCTTACCCGTTTCTTTATTCATGCTAGTGGAATTGTTTTTGCATGTATTAAGTAGAGCACTTCTTATATGAAATTTTTTAAATTCTTAATCATGGCAACACTTTTAGTTAATTCAGTACCTGCGCAAACAAAAGTAAAGAGTATCGACCTTGAAAAATATTCGGGCAAGTGGTTTGTAATAGCCGAAATTCCAACAAAGTTTGATAAGAGTTGGAATTATGTTACAGAAACGTATACTATAAATAAAAAAGGCAATATTGATATTTATACCACCTATGTAAAAGGTTCCGATCCCAAAGAAAGATCGGTAGGATCTAAAGGGTTTCCTGTAAAAGGGACAAATAATGTAGAATGGAAAGTTCAATTTGTCTGGCCTTTTAAAGCCGATTATTTAATTGAAGAAATAGACCCCGATTATTTTTACGTAGTTGTTGGTCATCCAAAAAAGAATTTCCTTTACATTATGAACCGCAGTGGTAAAATGGAAGAAAATCAGTTAACTGAAATAATTGGCCGTTGCGCAAGAAAAGGATATGATATTTCAAAGATCCATAAAGTAAAGCAATAGCATCTTTTATGGTTTACTTATTAAATGCTATTTTTGCATTAAAATCAAACCATGCATTTAATAGCACAAATACTTACAGGTCTTGTAGCCGCCATTCATTTATACATCATGTATTTAGAAATGTTTGCATGGACCACCAAAGGCAAAGAAACCTTTAAATCATTTCCAAAACACTTGTTTGAAGAAACCAAAGGCATGGCTGCTAACCAAGGCTTGTACAATGGCTTTTTAGCTGCGGGCTTAATATGGTCTTTATTTATTTGTGATCCGGCCTGGAGTTGTTACGTAGCATATTTTTTCCAGGGATGTGTAATGATCGCCGGTATTTATGGCGCAGCAACTGTTCAACGTTCTATCTTATTTGTTCAAACTATCCCGGCGGGCCTGGCCATGTTATTTACACTGTTATCTCAAACATCTGCTTAATGAAAGGAAAATTAATATTACATCGCAAAAAAAATTTTAATGGTATGGCTGTTTCCATGGATGTTTTTATAAATGACATTTCTTATGGAAAAATTAGCAATGGCGAAGAAAAAGAAATTGAATTAGAGCCTGGCACATATCAATTAAAAGTAAAGCAAAATATAAAAAGCGGCGAAAAACAAATAATTATCGAAGAAAATAAAATCGTAAAATATTCATTTACACCAAATTTATTAAGCATAGTTACGGTGGCATCGCCATTAATTGCTTTTGGCTTACTATTCCTTTATAAATTACCATTATCTTACGGGGCATTAATATTATTGCCTGGCGCCATTTCATCCATCTATTTATTAACCGCTGGAAAAACAAAATACTTTTTATTTAAAAAAGAAAACTAAACCAATGAAAAAGATACTTTTTTTCGCCATCATCTTTATAGCGCAATATACAACGGCTCAAACTTCGGGCTGTTTGGCATTACAAAAAGGTAAATTTAAAATGAACAGCGATGATTACGGGCCTACATATATTACAAGAACAAAAACTTACCAGATTGAAGAAGTACCAAAATTAGGGCTTAAGTCAAAATGCGATATTGTTTGGGTTAGCGAATGTAAATATGAATTAAAGAACAGGGTGCAACTGGAAGGCGAGTCTACTGCAAACGGACTTGAAAACCTTGTTGTTATTGTAGAGATCACGAAAGTTAATCTTAAATCCTACAACATTAAAGTATCCTCTAACATGAGTGATCTAACAATGGATGGTGTTGTTGAAATTGTAAAGTGATCAGGGTGCAGATGCACCGTAAGTAATTCCTAGAAACACCAAAACTAAAGGCAACGTTACGGTTAAAAAAGTAGCGAGTTTGTTAACATCAAACTTCTTTTCTTCAATGGCGCTTTCATCACATTTATTGCAGCTTTCTAATTTTATCGCCTTATCATAAATATTATAAGTAACCATTAAATTCACGTACTTTCCCTTCACCGTTTTGCCGTTGTTCTCTTTAATAAGAAAAGGCGCTACCGCTCTATCGTTTACCCTATATTTGTAAAGCAAAACACTTTGCGTGTCGGTTAAGGTTTTTAAATAATATGGTTTTATATTTAAAGTGCCCGACACTTCTTCTTTAGACATACCAAGCTTTAAATCAAATACTTTTTCTACAGTGGTATATTTTGGTGCTTTTACAATACAGGACGCCATTAAAACAGAAACAACAAAAATTAATACGGGCTTTTTAATTTTTTTCAAACACATTAGTCAAAACGATAAAATACTATCGTTTACCCATTCAAAAACTGTTCCAGCCATTTTAAACCACTTTCTACACCATTAAATATTCGTGTGGGACGTTTGGGTTTGTTTATTCTTAAATAACCATTGCTAATTATTTTTAAAGCCAGGCCTTTAATGATCAAAGCATCAACGGCAACCACTTTCGAAGCTTCTTAGCCGGCAATAAACTCGCGGGTTTCTTTAGTAAACGTATTGTCATCCTGGTAAATTACAAGCGCCAGTACCTTTTTATCCGGGCTCAGTTTACGAAACGTCTCCATCATATTTCTGGTATCGCTTACATCGCCGCTAAAGCCCGGTTTAAACAAAAGCTGCATAATGCCATCTTTTCGCATAAAAATATAATAGCCATTAAATTCATGGATCTCAGAAAGAGCAACATCTCGGTACATATCTATTGTATAGCTCATTTCAAAAACAGGCGCGCATTAAAATATATAAATGCTATTATAAATATAAACAATTATCTAATTTTAGCAAATGAAGCTATTAAAAAAGATCCATCATGTTGCTATAATTTGCTCTGATTACGAAAACTCTAAAAAATTTTATACTCAAATACTTGGACTTTCTATCAGAAATGAGGCTTATAGAAAAGAACGCGATTCATTTAAGCTGGATCTGATGCTCCATGGCGAATATGTTATTGAATTGTTTTCTTTTCCGAATCCCCCTAAACGTATTAGCAGACCGGAAGCAACAGGTTTAAGACATATTGCATTTGAAGTAGATAATATAGAGGCAACGATAATGCATTTAAAGGCTAATAATATTGCAGTTGAAGACTTAAGAATAGATGAGTATACCAATAAAAGGTTTACATTTATTCGCGATCCCGATAACCTGCCAATTGAGCTATATGAAAAATAATTTTACCATAGAAAATGATAAATTTGCATATGTAAAAAACGGATACCGTTATGCTTGCCCCTGAATAATTATGCTAAAACTAAACTTTAAACCTTTTCCTGAAATCGTAACTAACCGCTTATTATTGCGCGAGGTAAACAAAAAAGATGTTAACGCCTTATTTCTTTTAAGAAGCAATAAGCAGGCTATGAAATTTATCGACAAACCATTGGCCTCTAATACAGACGAAATAAAAGCCTTTATAAAACTGATCAATAAAAAAACAAAAGACAATGAAACTATTTCATGGGCCATTACATTAAAAGATAAGCCCGAAGAACTGATAGGTACTATTTCTTTTCACAGAATTGAATTAGAAAATCACAGAGCTGAGCTAGGCTATATGTTAACACCCGAGCATTGGAATAAAGGCCTTATAAGCGAAGCAATACCCAAAGTTATTGAATATGGTTTTAATAAAATGAAACTTCACAGTATTGAAGGAAATATTAATCCAAACAATGCTCTTTCAAGAAAGATACTTGAGAAATTTGGCTTTAAAAAAGAAGCATATTTTAAAGAGAACTATTTTTATAACGGCACATTTTTAGACACTGAGATACTTTCATTATTAAAAAGTTAATTATTACTTTTAGTGCATCCAAATGCAGATAGATCATCCTGAATTAACCGACCTATTAAAACAGGCTTACTCAGCCGAGAAAGCGGCTGCATTTGCTTACCAGGGTCATGCCAGATCTGTTAAGAACCCCGAAGAAAAAAAAGCCATTCGCCAGATAGAACTTGACGAATGGGGACACCGGGAAGAAGTATTGAAGATCATGAAACAATACACCATTCCGGTCTCAAAATATTATGAATTCAGGTTTCACATTGTTGGCAAGATCATCTCTGCCAGCTGTTTTGTGATTGGCTGGTTTATGCCTTTTTATTTTGCAGGCAGATTAGAAAGCGGCAACGTTTGTGAATATTTTAGAATGAAACAATTTTTTAATTCGTTAGGCATTGAAGAACACGATAAAGTACTTTACGAAATGGGTATTAAAGAAAAAGAGCATGAAGTTTATTTTTTACAACAAATAAAAACAAACAAGCTTCTGCCCTACTTCGAAAAATTATTTAAATGGGGTATTATGGAGAGCATGAATAATATTGATCTTGATAAAAAATATCCGCTCGAAGAATCAGACCATTACTGCAAAAAATAAAACATTATTCTGCAATTAAGAACATATACAACTGTAAATGCTTACGTGGCCGAAAACAAAGCTATACTGGAAGAGCGTGAATTAGAGAACAACCTGATACTTGGCATTTGCA
Source organism: Chitinophaga pinensis (assembly GCA_943369995.1). Lineage (GTDB taxonomy): Bacteria > Bacteroidota > Bacteroidia > B-17B0 > Aurantibacillaceae > Aurantibacillus. Next base: position 71,401 of record CALRPF020000024.1, on the reverse strand, counting down.
ACAGTTTTCCGGATAAGGATGTCCAAATGCCCGATTGTTATTTTTTAAGTGTGTTTGATGGTAATGAATTTAAAGCTACAGTCATTAAAACATTACCAAAGGCATTTTTGAGTGGCATTACAAAAAATATAGAAGACATTAAAATGCTTGCTGATTATTTTACAGATAATAAAATAAAAGTTGCAGGCGTTGTTGGTGAAACCGCTTTTGCAAACGCATTTACAAGCTATTTACAAAGAAACAAAATAAGCGACAGAAAATTACTTGTACATAAATTAACCAAAGTAAATAACAACGCACTGGCCGATGGCGAATTTAAACCTGCCAGAATGGAAGCGCTGGATTACCTGGCTGAATGGGCCAATCAGTTTCAACACGATGCTAATGCCTTTCCAAAAAAAACAAAAACAGAGATCCGTTCTAATATAAAAAACCTTATCTCTAAGGGTCATTTATTTAACTGGTTCAATAGCAGGAACGAGCTTGTAAGTATGGCGGGCCTTATACGCGGCACAAGCAATATTGGCATTGTTGGCCTTGTGTATACACCAAAACATTTTAGAGGCAAAGGCTATGCAAAAAGCTGCGTTCAAAAACTAAGCGAGCACATTTTAAACACCGGAAATAAATACTGCGGCTTATTTACCGAAAGTTCTAATCCAACTTCAAACAAAATTTATAAAGAGGTAGGTTATGAAGTTTCTGTTGAATTTAGTGATATTGCTTTTGGCTAATACCCACTTCTCACTTTGAGGATATTTCTCTACCCCTCTATTCTAAACGCCTCACATTTTAGTGGTATTACATTTGAACTATTTCTATAAAAAATATGGTAGAAAAAATATCTTTAAAGCAAGTAAACACATTTTTGCTATTTAGTGTTTTAACTGTTGGTATTTTATATTTCGCTAAACAGGTTTTAATTCCTTTAACATTTGCCATATTTTTTGCAATGTTGTTTGCAAAAATGTCAAATAAAATGGAAAGCAAAGGTATTAAACGTGTTTTTTCAGCTTTGATCTCTGTTTTAATAATTGTTGCCGTAAGCTTTGGCATTGTTACGTTGGTAGTTATGCAAGCGAAAAAACTTGCTAAAGATCTCCCACAAATAGAAGAGAAAGCAAAAAAATTTAAAGTCTATGCCGAAACTTACATAAACTACAAACTCGATATTCCAAAAGAAGAACAAGAAGATCTCATCAGTAAAAAAATTAAATCCATATTTGAATCTTCCGGAAAGGGTGTGAAGATTTTTTTTGCCGGTATCTTTGGCATTATGGGATCGGCGGTTATGACCTTGATATTTACTTTTCTTTTTCTATACCAGCGCGATAAATACGAAATTTTTTTTATTCGCCTCTGCACTAAAACACAACCCGAAGAAGCAAAAAAACTCATCCGGAAAATAAGTACCGTTTCGCAAAGTTATCTAACGGGTCGCGCTTTATCAATAATCATATTTACATTACTTTTTACCTTAGGCTTTTTGATCATTGGTTTAAAGAACGCATTTTTACTTGCTTTTGTGGCTGCCATTTTAACTATTGTGCCTTATGTGGGTTCGATTATTGGCGGGCTCTTTCCGTTTGCAGTAGCTTTGATTACAGAAAATAACATGAACATAGCCATTGGTGCCCTGGCCGTTATAGGAATTATACAAACGATAGATAATTATTTTATTGAACCTTATATTATTGGTGGCGAGGTTAGTATTAGCGGCTTTTTTACCATATTTATACTCTTGGTTGGAGGTCTAATTTGGGGAGTTGCGGGAATGATCCTGTTCTTGCCAATGCTTGGTGTTGCTAAAATTATTTTCGATTCTGTTCCTGAGCTTAGTGCTTATGGCTATTTGATAGGTGATCAAAAGGAAGGAAAAGCATCTAACCGCATTTTCGAAAAAATAAAAAAGATCTTTAAAAGAAAATAAAAGATTGCTTTAAGGAATAACTCCTAATAGTTGTTTACATAAATTAGCATTATTCTTATACCTTTATTTATTTGATAATGTTACTTTAGCCAAAATTATTTTTGATGAAAAATTCAACACCTTTCAAAATAGAGATCTGGTCAGATATACAATGTCCGTTTTGTTATATAGGTAAGCGTAAAATTGAAAAAGCTTTAGAAAATTTTGAAGGTAAAGAAGATGTTGAAATAGAGTGGCGCAGTTACCAGTTAGATCCTGAAGCTAAATCGCAACCCGGAGTTGATCTGTATGATTATCTTGCTCAACGTAAAGGGCAAACACGCGAATGGGCTATAGAGATGCACAAGAATGTAACCAATATGGCAAAAGAAAACGGTTTGGATTATCAGTTTGAAAAAGCAGTACTTGCCAACTCTTATGATGCACACCGGTTAATACATCTTGCAAAAAAATATAAGCTTGGTAATGAAGCAGAAGAAATAATTTTTAAATCTTATTTTACCGAAGGAAAAAATATTGCCAATAAAGAAACATTAATGTTACTTGCAAAAGAAATTGGATTAAAAGATGAACAGGAAATAAAACAAGTTTTAGATTCAGATAAATTTGGTGATGAAGTAAGAGTAGATATTGAAGAAGCGCAGAATATTGGAGTAAGAGGCGTTCCTTTTTTTGTATTTAACAGGGCCTATGCTGTTTCGGGAGCCCAGCCGGTTGAGATCTTTACCGAAACATTAAATAAATCTTTTGAAGCTTGGCAACTAAAAAAGTAAGATTTCAGATCTGAGATTTAAGATTTAAAAATTCCGACTTCTTAAATCTGACCTCTTTAAATCTAAAATTACTTTACGTTTCCCATTAATTTTTTTACCAATGGAGAAATAGCAATTAAAACTACACCGGCTATTAATGCATACAGTGCCAATTGTTTATAGCCATCTGCATACACATTCAGTTTTTCGAGATTAGTAGAATTTTCTGAAGCCTCTGCAATATTAGCGCCTAATATCCCTGCAAAATATTGCCCGTAAGCACTCGCTAAAAACCACATACCCATCATACCCGCTTGCAATTTTACCGGAGAGAGTTTGGTCATAACACTCATGCCTATTGGAGATAAACATAATTCACCAAATGTAATAACAAGCCATCCTAAGGTAAAAACATTTAAAGAAGTAACGCCGGCAGCATTTGCAAAAAACTTAGTATAATAAAAGACATAAAAACCACCGGCTAAGAATAAAAAGGCTAAGCCAAATTTTACAGTTGTGTTTGGCTCAATTTTCTTTTTGTTCATCCATATCCAAAGTATGCCAAGCAAAGCAGCAAAAGAAATTACAAATAAAGAGTTAGCAGAATTATTTACGCCGTTTGGATCCAGCTCCAAACCAACCAGGTTCTTATCTAAATTATCTGCTGCAAAAAAACTTAACGATCCTCCACTCTGCTCAAAAAAGGCCCAAAAGAAAATAGAGAAAATAATAAAGATTAAAGCTGCAAGTATTTTTTTATTTTCGGCCCAGGAATAATTAATAACCATTTCAACGATAAAATAAATTAATGCAGCGGGACCAATAATAAACATAAATATATCTGTATACTTTGGGTTAGATACCAAAAGTATAATGAATGGAATTACTGCCAAAGAACCTGCATAAGTTACTACCTCAACAATTTTACGTTTTGATGGTGCGTATTTTAATAACGGTGAGAGCCCGATAGGACCTAAGCTTTTTTGAGTTTTAACGAATGTTAGTAAGCTTATAATCATCACTATGGATGCTAAACCAAAAGCAACATTCCAGTGTAAACTTTCAGGAATAAAGCTTTGAAACAATTCGCCTTTACCAATGGCAATACACAAATAACCACCTAATAAAGCGCCAAGATTTACGCCTGCATAAAATAAAGAAAAACCTGCATCCGTTCTTGCATCGCCCTCTTTATATAGGCTACCTACCATTGTAGAAATGTTGGGTTTAAAAAAACCGGTACCAATAATATTAAATCCAATTCCTAAAAAGAAAAATTGTTTAGGATCAATAGCAAGAATAATGCTTCCAACGATCATTAATAATCCGCCCCAAAAAAGCGATTTACGATAGCCTAAAATTTTATCGGCAAATAAACCGCCAACAAATGTAAAAGCGTAAACAAAAGCCTGTGTGGCACCATACTGAAGGTTGGCAACTTTTTCGTTGAGCATTAGCTCATGCACCATAAAAAAAGCGAGCATGCCACGCATACCGTAGAAACTAAAACGTTCCCACATCTCACTAAAAAATAAGTACCACAGTTGCCTGGGGTACTTACCTTTAAAATTTTGTATTTGCTCTAATGATTCCATTTTTGAACGCTGATGACGCCGATTTTTATGATTAGATATGATTCTTAATTATTATGAAGACTTTTAACGTTTGAAAAAACTCTCCTTTTTAGTTCAGGTTTTTTTCCAAAATTTAAATTAAACCAACTTCCAGATCTGTAGCTTTTAAATAATTGATCAGCTGAAATTCATGATCTTCACATAACGATTCAGCGGCCTTTAATTCAACAATTACAAAATTGTTTATAGTCAGATCAGCAAAATAGTCTCCTACTTCTTTATTTTCATAAAACACTTTAATTCTTTTTTGTTTTTCAACTTGCATGCCTAACGCTTGAAGTTCAATAAACATGGCGTTTTCATACACTTTCTCTAAAAAACCATAACCTAAAGTATTATATACTTTATAAAAAGCGCTTATAATTTTCTCAGTAATTTCTGAATGTTTATAATTATCTGAGTTAATCATATATTAATTTTTAACCATCAAAAAACGAAACGTTTTAAGATCATAATAAATCATATCTATCAGCGTTATCTGCGTTCCATTATTTAACACCGTGCATCATTTTTCTCAATGCGGGCGTTAATAAAAATAATACAACTGCGGCAATACCTGTTAATACAACAAACACCATAAAGAATTCGTATAAATTATGAATTTCCATACCAACAAAAACCGGGTTAGCAGCACTAATCTGGTTTTCATCCAATAATTTTATCTGCTCTGCGGTTGGCGTTACGGTTTTATCTAAAATAGCTTTAAGATCAATGCCTAGCTCCTGCGCTTTTTTAAATTTATCGCCTGTTGCAGGAATTAACGCACCTAAAGAGCCTGCTAATGCATAACCCGCAGCGTTAGATAAAAAGAACACACCAAATAATAAAGAAGCAAAGCGCTTAGGAGATAATTTACCAACCAATGATAAACCAATTGGTGATAAACAAAGCTCTGCAAAAGTTTGAATTAAGTATAATAAAATTAACCATTGAATGCCTAATAAACCGCTGTTGCCAAGATCTTTTACATTGTGGGCAATAATAAAATAACTAACTGCAATTAAGCCCAAGCCTATTGCTTGCTTTACTGTAGATAGAGGCTCTTTACCTTTTGCCCTTAATTTATCCCAAAGCATACTAAACGGAAAAGCAAATCCAAAAACAAATATCCCGTTAAAGATCTGTACCATACTTGGCGGCATTTCCCAACCAAAAATATGTCTGTCGGTTTGATTATCGGCAATGAATGTTAGCGATGAACCGGCTTGTTCAAAGGCCGCCCAAAAAAAGATGATAAAAAATCCTACGATATAAATTACCAAAATTCTTTGTAACTCAACTTTAGTTAAAGATTTATCAGAGATAATTAATCCCGCTAAGGTTAAACCCAAAGAATAAATAATTGGATAGATAATAGTTTTAACCGGGTTTGTTCCAGCTAACATATATCTAAATACAAAAAATAAAACAACAAAAGAAACAACTGCCAATATCAATGACATTGGCGAAAAAATAGCTTTTTGAGACTCTCCTTCTTCATAAAGCGAAGCATCGTTATGTTTTGGTAATCCACCTAATGGTTTTCCTTCGGGTGTAACAACGTATTTATTTTTTAGAAAATAAAAAACTGCGGTACCAATTAACATGGCTAACGACGCTGCTAAAAAGCCCCATTTAAAAGCATGAATATCGCGAATACCGCCGGCATCTTTTACGTCGCCCAGAATTGGGCAAATTAACTGGCCTAAAAAAGCGCCTAAGTTAATACCCATATAAAAAATTGTAAAAGCAGTATCTAATTTACTTTTTTCTTGTTTAGGATATAAACTCCCAACCATACTTGAGATATTGGGCTTAAAGAAACCATTACCAAAAATAATGATGGTTAAAGCAACCCACAAAAGTGTTTTTGCCAACTCTAAGTTTGTAGAAAACACGGTAGCACTTCCAAATAAAATTAATTGCCCAACAGCCATCATTAGGCCACCAAGCATAATGCAATTTCTGTTCCCAAAAAAACGATCGGCAATAAAACCACCCAACATTGGTGTTAAATAGCATAAACCTAAAAATCCACCATATATTAATGATGAGTCGGCTTCTTTCATCATTAACGAATTAACCATAAATAACGTGAGGATGGCACGCATGCCATAGAAGTTAAAACGTTCCCACATTTCGGTTCCAAATAATACCCAGAGTCCTTTTGGATGTCCTTTTTGAGCTGTTGATTGTTCCATATTTTTTTGATAGTTAGAGGCTAAAAATAGAACAATATTTTAACTTAAACAACCCCCTTTTAGGGTGATTACTGGATAAATCAACCACATAGACACATAGTTTTCAAAGCAAGAAAAAATACAAAGTAAAGCATAGAATTTTCTTCGCAAGCGAAGAAAATTTATGTGAACCTTTTTTCCATTTAGTTATGCCTTTTTTCTATGTTTCTATGTGGTTAAAATTCATTCGCATTTTTCGCTCATAAAAAAAGCCGCACCATTGTAATGATGCGGCTTTGAAATATAATATTAAAAAGATTAAACTTTTTCTTTTTTGTTTTGAATTTTTTCGCGGATACGTGCCGCTTTACCTGTAAGATCGCGTAAGTAAAATAATTTAGCACGACGAACGATACCTATTTTATTTACTTCAATTTTCTCGATAAAAGGAGAAGTAATTGGGAAGATACGCTCTACACCTACACCGTTACTGATCTTACGAACCGTAAAAGATGCTGTAGCAGCTTCATTCTTGCGTTGAATTACAACACCGTTAAATTGCTGTATACGTTCTTTTTCACCCTCTTTAATTTTGTATGATACAGTAATAGTATCTCCTGCTTTGAAGTTTGGATGCTTAACTTCATTAGTAATTTGTTTTTTTACGTAGTCTAATAAAAGGCTCATTTTGTAAAATTTTTAAGTTTAATATTTCAAGCATACTCTACCTTGTGTAAACAGCGGCTTTTGAAATAGGGACGCAAATATACAAATAAATTGTTTAAAAACTGCAAAAAGAGGGCTTTTTTTCAATTTTCAGACTTTAAATATATGCAAAAGGACTAAATAAATTGTTTTTGGGCGCCCGGGCGGGCTGCTAAGGGCTTCGCTGCGGTTGGGCGAGCGAAAACCTCGCCCGAACTAAACCCTTCTTATCCCTGGCGCTTAGTGAACACTAAATATTTCATTTACTATTTTATTTAAAAAATCGCATCTTTGCGGCAACTTTAGCGTTTGTTTCGATTGTTTTCGAAAGTATACATGCCCAGGTGTTGGAATGGTATACAAGTACGCTTGAGGTGCGTATGCCGTAAGGTGTGGGAGTTCGAGTCTCCTCCTGGGTACACATGAAAAAGCCGCTGAAAATCAGCGGCTTTTTATACTTTAAGAAGTACTATTTACTCTTTGATTAATCTGATGATTTGTTGATATTCGTCGTGGTGCACTTTTACAAAGTAAATTCCACTAACATGGTTTATGATATTAAGCTGATGATTTCCCTGAGATAGTTTTCTATTACTAATGATTTCTCCAAGAGCGTTCATTACTGTAACAGTAGCATCATAAGGAAGCTCAATCATTACAAGCCCATTTCCTGGATTCGGATAAACCCTAACCGCAATAATTTCAGAATTAAATAATTCAATACCTGTACAAGGGCTCACACTTTGCTGGATAATATCTGTACCAATACAACCATTTGTATCTTCGCCGGTAACGGTATATGTTGTTGTAATCATTGGAGTATCCGTGATCACCGAGCCAGTTGTGGCAGTACTCCATGTATAGGTGTTTGCACCGCTGGCAGTTAAAGTTACTGTTTGTCCTGCACAAATAATACTGGCGCTTGATAAAGTTGTAACAGTAGGATTAGGATTTAAAGTAATGCTTGTAACAGCCACATTAGTGCCTGCGCAACCGGTAAGAGTATTGGTTCCGGTTACAGTATAAGAACCACTTACCGTAGGTGAGAATGCAACATTGTTCGTAATGCCCCCGCTCCATGTGTAAGTCGAGGCTCCGCCACCATTTAGAACAACTGACTGGCCATTGCAGATTATAGTACTGGCTGGATTTGCTGTAATGAAAGGTAAATCAACAACAACAGAAACACTGCCGCAGGCACCTGGAATAAAACCACATCCACCCTCACCGCGTGCATAATAATTTGTATTTACCGTAGGTGAAACAACAATACTTGTTCCTGAGCCTACGCTGGTTCCCCCGCAGCTTGCACTATACCATTGCCAGTTTAAAGCGCTGTTAAGACTGCCACTCGAGATACTTAAAGTTGTGCTGCCGCCGCTGCAAATCGTTCCATTGGAGGTAGCTAAAGAAGGCACCGTGGGTGGAGTGCCGGGTGTAGTAGTTACAAATGTAACCCCGCCAATAAAACCTCTGGGATGATTTCCCGGAGTTGAAGGATAAACAGCACCTCCCCAGCCAATTCCGTCGCCGGTAATAAGATTTACACCCCCGGCACTGAATGTATTCGTACCGCTTGTCAGGGTCATATATTGCAATGTTGTAGCCGAAAAGCCAAATTGATACGTTACTCCTGCAGGAATGCTTAAACATATTCCGGATAGTGCAGTAACAACACCGTTAGAACTGTTTGAATTAATGGTTCCGGTTGCGGCTGAGATCCAACCATTTTGACCGGCTGCAACGGTACCGAAACTCCAAGGGGCAGCATTGTCGAAGTATGGCGTCGGATTATACAATAACTGAAGGTTATTGTTAGTGGTGCTTCCCAAATGGCAACTCAAATCCGTAATGGTGATAGCGAACGTGTTAGTGTTCTGAATATTAAAAATAATTGATCCGTTACCATTGTTATTTGTATGGTTGGTAGATACTGTCGTCTGTGCCATGACCGATCCGAATAAGATGCAACAGAAAGCAATGATTTTGTTTTTTAGTTTCATAATAAAGAGTTTAATTATTGTACTACAGCCTTTTTGTCAGGTTTTACCAAATATAGACTTTATTCCTTTTTTCTCCTAAAATGTTCTTAAAAAGAATGTGATATCGCTACAGCTCTTTTAGGCAGAATTACCTCTTTTACCCGACTCACTATCTTAATTTACTTAGCCCGAACTGTTTTACAATTCAAGATGGTATAATTGGGAAGGGCACAAAAAAATAGGTAATTTCTCACCTATCTTATTAATTGCTAAATTTTTTTAAAATTTGCTTTTATGGGGTAACAACTGTACTTCCATTTAATGTTACAGCTCCAATGCGTGTTAATAATCTATCTTCTATTGCGGCTCCTGAATTAGCAGAAATGGGTTGATCAGCCTTTATGGATCCTTATTTAGCTAAGTTGGTTTTTGAAATTTTGTAAATCAATAATTTCTTCGTTTTTAAGTGTCCGTTTTTTTTACGATTCGCCTTACATTTCTGTGTGAGTCGTGAACAATTCTATCCGGGGTCGCATCCGCTATTGTTTGTTCTCCAATTATTTCATGCCACATGTTTACCGTAACTTGGGATGTTATAATAGTTGAAGATTTTCCATGCCGATCTTCTATGATCTCCATTAAAGTGGAGCGGGATTTAGCGTCCAGAGGTTGTATTCCAAAATCGTCAATTAATAATAAATGTTGTCTCTTTATCTTTGCAAGTTCTTTTAATTAATAGGCGTCTGCTTTGGCGATCTTCATTCGTGCAAAAAGTTTTGTGCTATGCACATTTCTGTTACATTTTGCGAAACGTTAAAATCTGTTACACTGTTTGTCAAACCCATGTTATAAAACGTTATTTCAAATCAAATCTGTATAGGTTCATTACTTTTGTTCAGGCAGCACAAAGTCTTTCGCGGAATTTTTTTATAGCGTCTAATCTATCTTCTTCATTTTCTCTATAAACACATCGTAAAATGTTTTTGAAATTGGAAGCGTTATTTCATTAATAATGACTTCTTTATTTGAATATTTTTTCACTTTATTCAAATTAATGATGTAGGAGCGGTGGATTTTTAAAAAATCGCTTGAATCTAAATCTAACAAAATGCTTTCCATATTTTGTCTACTCAAATATTTTTTGCCACTCGTAAAAATAGTAATATAGTTTCCTTCACTTTCTATATATACAATATCGTTGATATTGATCACATGGGTACTATATCCATCTTTTATAAATAATTTATTATTCGTTGTTAGTTGTTCTATGGCCAAATTTATATTTGCGAATAAATCCGATTTTTTAAATGGTTTAGTAATGTAGCCTACGGGTTTTGTTTTGATAATTTTTTTTATCATTTCTATATCCGAATGCGCTGTAATAAAAATAAAAGGCAGTTTATAATTATTTTGAATGTGCTCGCCTATTTCTAACCCATCTAATTCTTTTTCCATGCGGATGTCGAGTATAGCAATATCCGGTTTGTTGAGTCGTAAATTTTCTAAAGCACTTGCTTTATCGTGTACCATTTCTATTTTTTTTAGCCCAAAGGTTTTTAAAATATCTTTTAAATCTTCGGCTATTAGCACTTCGTCTTCAACAATCAATATTTTTATTTGTTCCAAAATCTTATTTATTAAATGTGATTGTATAAATTAATCCTTTATCATTTTTGAAGTTATAGTCACCTTTCAATTGACGCGAAAAGATATTTATTAATCGCATGCCTAATTTACTTTCATCTTTAGTTTGCTCAACCATTCCCACGCCATTATCTTTTACAATAAATTCTAAAAAACCATTTTTAGAAATTTGTTTTAATTTTATAAAGATTTGAGGATTTGCATTGTTTTTAAAAGCATATTTGATAGCATTAGATACCAATTCGGAGGTTATCATGCCCAGGGCTATTGACTTTTCGGTATCAAAAATAACATTGTCCATATCCACATGAAAAACCAGGGGCAAATTATCATTGTTAACCAAGTCATTAATCGAATCTATGAGTTCTTTGATGTAGAGTTTAATATTAATTCCCACTACTTCATTTTGGTTGTACAACATTTCGTGAACCAATGCCATGGCACGAATACGGCGGGACGCATCGTTAAGGGAATATACACTGCCATCACTGTTACTGGAGTTAATCTGCATATTTATAAGCGAACTCACAAACTGCAAATTGTTTTTTACACGGTGATGTATTTCCTGTATCAGAGCATCTTTTTCAGTGTTTTTTTGTTTGAGTAATTGGTTTGCTTTTCTGTTTTTAAAAAATAAATAGGTAATAATACTTACTGATAATACCAACACAAATAAAGAAACATAGATGATTGTATTTTCTTTACCTTTTTGATTAAGCAATTGCTCGGATGTAGTTAGTTTTGTTGACACACTGCTAATCTCTTCCTTTATTTTTTCGTTTTCGTATTTTTCTTTTATCTCCATTATACCAGCATCGTACACATTTTTTAAAGTAAGTGTTCTGAGTTCGTGGTATTTTTGAAAGTATTCAAGAGCTTTACTGTATAAGCCTTTGGCTTGGTATTCTTTCGATAATGTAGAATAGGCTTCATCCAAAGGAAAATTGGCTTTGTTTTTATCTGAAGTTTCTATCAATTTTAAGTAGGTATCTATTATCAATTCTTTGGGATAGTTGTATGAAGTATAAATCATAGCTCTGTTATTGATGGTGAAAAGCATGTCGTTAATTAAGCCCATTTGCGTGTAGATAGATTCTGCCAATCGGTAATATTTTAATGCTGAATCAGGCTTGGATGAGTTTTTATAAATAAATCCTATTTCATTTAATGAGGTGGCCTCACCAACTTTATTATTAGATTTTTTGCATAGAAAAAGTGCCTCTTTTGAATAATATAAGGATGAATCAAGGTTGCCAGTTTCGGACATTACCGCGGCCAGGCGATTATTAATATTTATAATAACCGGCGTATCTGTTACATTTTTATTTTTGCATAATACCAATCCCGCATTTAAATATTTTTTTGATTCATTAAAATTTCTAACCTTTCTGTAGGCTTCTCCAATATTCGACAAACACGATAATACGCCTGTAGTATTATCTAATTTTTCATACAATTTTAGCACCTTAAAATCCATTTTAAGTCCCTTTTTAATGTCCCCGCCATAAGAGTAGCACGCAGCTAAAACCTGATATAAGTTAGCTTGCATCTTTAACTGTTTTTTTAATTCTGCTAAAGGCAATGTTTTATGAATAATGTTTGTGGCTTGACTAAACTCTGATTTAAAAAAATATTTTTTACTTAAATAAAGACCAGCATCAATAATGGCTATTGTGTCGGTTTTTGCCATACACTGTTCAAAATAAAGTTTAGAATATTTTATTGAAGAATCTATCTGTTCAAACGATTTCGCTTTTGCAAATAGATCAGTTTGTGCTTTTAAATGAGAACAAAGTAACCCCAAGAGAAATATCATATTAATGAATCGCCTGTTACAAGAAACCCATTTTATTTTTACTATTTCCATTATATTAAATTAAAAAAGCTGCTTAATTTAATTTTTAAACAGCCTTTATAAAAGTATAAAAAACTTTATATACTATAGCAATTGCTATTTCGTCAATTTTGCTTTGCCTAATAAGCTAGCATCCATCCTCAATTTTTGATCATCAATGGTAGTAGTGGTTTTAAAGGTAAGTGCAGTGCGAAATTGTATTTTGTCTTCAAAAACATAATTTTTAATGTTCACGTCTTTTAAATCCATATTTACAGTATAGGCCCCGGCCGGAATGTTTGCTTTTTCCATTAATAAAACTTCTGGATTACTAGCAGATCTAATGTAAATTTTTATCGTATTGACATAATCTAAATTAGAAGTTCCATCATCGCAGGTAACAGTTAAGCGAGTCATTTTAATTTCACTTATCAAATCGGCGGTGCTTTTGGCATCTTTTATTAGTTCAGCCGATTTGGTGTCTATTTCGGGCGTAATGTAGTCAGCAGTGGTAGTTTGCTGGCTCGCCGTAATTGTGCTTGCCGGAACTGCTGCTACAAACGTGTAATTAAAGCCTACCGTGGTAAAGGTATCTATTTGTTGTTTAGTACAAGCAAAGCTTGTCAATAAAATAGTACTAACCGCTAATATTGCCAAAACGCCTTTTATTATGTTTGATGGTTTGTTTTTCATGAAATTTGATTTTTATAATTTTTTTTAATTCAATAGTTAAAGTTTAAAATTTCACTGAGTGAATTATTTTTGACCTTCTTCAGTTGGTATTTCAGTTTTTTTCTCTTTTTGTAAATCGAAGCCAAGCATTATTTGATGAGTTGTACCAAGGGTTTTAGCAACTTCGCTTAAACTGTATTCGAAACTATACACCAATTTGAAAGATTTTACTTCGACCATCAAATTAGTAATTAGCATGTTCGAATACCTGTAACCTAAGCCCAAGCCTATTGCTTTTTTAAACCGTAAATTTAAAATTCCCTCTGGTGTAAAGCCCTGGCCTTCTCGATATCTGTCTAATACCCAGGGCATCATTTCAAAATCTTTAGACAATTTAAAATTATAACTGGCGTAAAAATTTACTTCGCGAGGGGTGTTTATTGTACTATTGCCTAAGTTATTATTGGTGTTGTATAAATGGTTAACTGTAAGGCCGGCTTTAAATTCTTTCCATTTAAACTCTGTACCCGCTTCGGCATCAAAGTTATTAGAACGCAAAGCCGTGCCATCGTTTTCTAAATTAGGATCCTTTTCATCTTTAACAATGGCTTTGTGAGCATTAAAACGTACTTGGTAATACGACACGCCTAAACCAAAATTAAGCGTAGCATCTTTATTTAACTTTAGTTTGTAGCTGTAGGCGCCGGTAATGTTATTAAATGCCGTAAGGTGTATGCTACTATGATACACTTTTATGCCCACTGCTTGTTTATCCCCTAAACGCATAAACGCATTTAACTGATAAAGGCTGGGCGGATTGTTTATTTTAACTGCCTGTGTACGGTAATTAAAATTGGCTTGAAAAGCACTACTACCCATAGCTGCCACGTTTACCTGCATTAAATCGTAGCTGTAGGTATTAAAATTGGTGTTTTGCTGGGCTTTAATAGCAATCGTATTTAACAATATAATTACTATAACGATGTGGAAGATTATTTTTTTCATACTACTTTATATATAAATCTATTTGGTTTTACTTGTTGGGTCAACTGTTATTAGGCCTGATGTTTTTTTACCGTTAATAAATTGTATAATATACACAGCAAAGAAAGGAGTCGTAAACCCTTGTTGGTCAGCGATCCAATCTATTGGCTGAACGAGGTCGGATTTGAAAAGAATTTCTTTATTGGGGAACTTTATTATGGTTACACTATAAATAAATATCTTACCCAAAGCTAGGTGTTGATCATCGGATAAATTTGTATTTTCATATGCATTAGGAGACCAGGTTCTACCTTTGTAAGTAGGAACCCAATTATCATTTTTCCCATCCTCATTTGGGCTGATAAAATCAGGGAATACCCAATATTTAGATAAATCTTCTGATTCATTTAGCTGTATGGTAAAGGTTGATTTGCAACCTGTATTTTTGTAATCAATTATTGTAAGTGTGGAAATGAGTGGGGGGCCAATATAATAACTAACCTTTAATTCATTGAGATCATTGTCAGCTTCATCTAGTGTTAGCGGTTTTTTATTAGGGACAAGTTCGACAAAGTAATCTTCAAGGTCATAGTTAGGTTTAATTATGTAGCTATCACCCAAATAATACGCATTGTCAGATCCGGTTAGAATATTTGGAAACGGCATTCTTGGGCCTTCTTTAACTATTACAGTACAAGTTACATCGTTTGCAACGACGCAGCCTGCTGAGCTTCTTCCTGTAACGGTATAATTAGTACTTATTGTTGGGCTTACTACCGCATTGCCACCTTGTATGGTGTAACTACTGCCACCAATTGGTACAATTGTAAATGATTGACCTAAACAAATAGTGCCACTGTTTACACTAATAGTTGGAGAGGTTTCAATTACTACAGTTGCAGTAGCAAAGCCTGTACAGCCAGTATTATCAATGCCTGCCACGGTGTATTGGCTACTTATCGTAGGGTTTACAATGTTGCTTCCGCCCTGGTAAGTATAAGTTAGGCCGCCACTTGGCACTATGGTAAAACTATTACCACTACAAATAGTGCCGCTGTTAACCGCAATGTTAGCTGAAGTAACTGTTACATTTACTATTGCCGAACCACCAAACAAAGAACTAATGCAACCATTGCTGCCAGTACCCGATACTCCATAAAGAGTAGTTGTTATCGGCGCAACCACCATATTACTTGTGTAAGGATCGCCAGAACTGTTTATCAAACTATAGCTAACTGCCCCCGATGGCACAATGGTAAACGACTGCCCACTACAAACACTGCCATTGCTTGCGCTAATGCTTGGCGTTGCTAAAACAGTGATGTTACAAGTAGCCACGTTTTGCGCTAAGCAACCTGCTGCGTTTTGGCCTATTACCGTGTAAGTTGAATTACTGGTGGGTGTTACGGTATTACTGCCGCCCTGATAGGTATAAGTGTTGGCACCACTTGCTTGTATGGTAAAAGTAGAGCCAGAACACACCGTGCCACTGTTAACCGAAATGGTTGGGCCTGGATTAACTGTTAAAGTTATACCTGTTCTTAAACTAGCACCACAAATTGAAGAAGCTTCAGCGTAATAGGTATAAGTGCCTGTACTTAAAGTAGGTGTTGTATAATTGTTGCCGGTGCCTAAAATGGTTGTGCTGGTAGGTGTGGCATACCAATTAATGGTGTTTGTTCCGCTTGTAGCACTGAGTGTAGTTGTGTTTCCTGCGCAGATGGCTTGATTGCTAACCGAGGTTGCACTAGTTGGAGGTGTTGCAATGCAATCTAAAAACTTAACTAAAAAAGCGTCGGTTATACCACCAAGGTTAACTTGATGGCTACCCACAGTAGAAACAACCGTTGAACTAGGAGTAGTTGATAAACCACACATATACATTTCTCCATTTGTATTAATAGAGCAACTGTTTCCTTCTTCTGCGTCTTCACCATAATAAGTTCCCCATTGCCTTACACCGCCGGAATTAAATTTAGCAAAAAATGCATTGATACCACCAACCAATGAGCCAACAACTGTTTGATGGCTGCCAGCAGTTGCAATGGCACTACCTAAGGTAGAAGTAGTTGAACCAACCAAATAAACATTGTTTGTAGCATCTACAATGCATTTGTTGCCCACATCAAATCCATCGCCTCCGTAATAAGTGCCCCATTGACGAAAACCAGTGTTATTAAATTTTACCAAAAAAGCGTCATCGTCGGAGGTAGTAGCGCCAATGGTTTGATGCGCAGCCGCTGTAGCAATAACGTTAGTTAACGACGAGTTGCTTACACCACACACATACACATTACCCAAAGCATCTGCAGAGCAACCGTATGCTTGATCTATATCGCTGCCACCATAAAAGGATGCCCAAATGCGTGCCCCAGTAGTATTATTAAATTTTACAACATAGCCATCGTAAAGACTACCGCCATTAGTGCTTTGGTGGCAACCTACCGAAACCATTGCCGAATTGGTAGATGAGGTTGAACCTGCCATGTAAACACTACTAGCATCGGCACTACACGAAAATCCAAAATCAATATTTGTGCCTCCATAATACGTAGCCCATTGACGAACACCACTGGAATTAAATTTCACTAAAAACGCATCGTTAGATCCACCACCAAAGGTGCTTTGATGCACAGCTCCGGTGGTTGCAATTACGGTGCTAGTTGTTAATTCGGTAGTGCCACTCAGGTATATGTTTCCCGCAGGATCTAAAGCACATTGGTGGCTTTCGTCAACGCTATTACCTCCGTAATAAGTTCCCCATTGCCTCACCCCACTACTATTAAATTTTACTAAAAAAGCATCGGCCATATTACCACCACCTATTGCCGATTGGTGTGCTCCGGGAGTTGCAATACCATTGGTGGAACTAGTAATACCGCTTATATAAACATTGCCTGAAGCGTCAACTGCACATGAGCGTCCGACATCAGAATCGCTACCTCCATAATAGGTTGACCACTGACGAACACCGCTACTATTAAATTTTACTAAGAAGGCATCGTCCAAACCACCTAATATAGATTGGTGACTTCCTGAGGTAGCAATAATTGTACTTGTATTTAAATAAGTGCCACCAGCTATATAAACATCTCCATTCGTATGAGTGGCAACGGCGTTTGCAGATTCGAAACTATTGCCACCATAATAGGTGCCCCATGCTCTAACAGCAGGATCAATCACAAAGGGAAGTTGTTTGTTTAAATTCTCAATTTTAAAGCTAAGTATATTCGTTGTTAAATCCCATTTACTAATGAGTTGCGCACCGCCCTGTAACACAACTGGTGCTTTTTCGGTAATAGTGCCTAATGGTGTGGTAATTTCCAATTCACCTTTAGAATTTATACTTAGTTGTTGGGCACCTTCTATTTGTAATTTAATTTTTTTGTAATCGGCACCAGCAGCACAGAGGTAATCGTATTTTAATTCGCCATCTTTTTCGTACCATTTTAAATCAATGTCTTTATACAAATTTTGATAAATAATTTGTCCATAACTTTTTACTGTAACTTGATTGTTGGTAACGAAATAATTTGAGTAGCCCTGCAACTCTTGGTCTTTTAAAATAGTTGCATTTTTATTAGCATTTAACCAATTTATATCAACCCTATAAACGGTACTTTTTTCAATTTGTTTTTGCTGTGTTGCTTTTTTGCTTTTCAACGTTGCGTCTAACTTGTCGGTCTTCCATTTATCAATTCGGTTTAGTTGATAGCTAATGCCATTATTTCGTAAATGAAAAGCTAGGCCATTGCTTTGCCCGCCAAACAATACGTCGGGGCGCGCCTGATGGTTTTGGTCAGTTACTTGTCCTTTGTTTTCGGTAAAACAGAGTGCTTTGCTCGTTGAAGGCAGATTAGCCTCCGAAAGTTTTGATTTTGTTTCATTGCTTGCCAAATAATTAAGTACTAGCCCGAGTGCAAGTGCGATGGTTAAAACCTTTTTTTGCATAAGTTAATTTTAAAAAATAAATAGAATTTTAATTTTTGAGTAAACCTAAGTTATAGATGGGGGTTTTTTTTCAAAATGGTGTGAAATGCCGAACTTTGTATGTGAAATGATATTTTTTATGAATTCTAATTAATATTATTTGAATATCTGTAATTACACCTAAAGTGAATATATTCACCCAAGACGAGGAATATAGATTTTGTAATAAATTTTAAATTTCACTTCACCTTCAAGGACAATATCACTACTGGACAATCATTAATATCTTATTGATGCAAAGTAATATTGATTCGACTTCAGTCCCATTGGGGATGCTGCAAGAGCCCGGTGGACTTTTGAGCGAGTTGGTGCGAAAGCAGAAAAGCGGTTTCTCATTCATTTTGGTGTCGCTTTTCGCTTTATGGTACCGAAGCGAACGAGGAACGAGTTCTGCTTCACGCACAAAGTTCGATAATTTCAGCATTTAGGGTACTTAACCAGAAAACCCCTGATAATTAATATTTATCATGGGTTTTTGGTTCAATAAAATATCCTCGGAACACAAAACTCTTTATTTTAAATTAGTTACATGTTCGGCTTCGGGAGTTTTGACGGGTTAAGCTAACAATCATCTTCAGTAGATTTTCTTGAGCTTTTCTTTAAAAACACATCACGGCCTATATTCTGCAAACACGTAAATGAAATCTATTATTTGCTAAACTTCCTCATCAGTATAAACAGATTCTTCACTTTGTAAAATCGTTTTACATTTATTTAAACTCGTTTCTTATGATCCCATATTTTAATTAGCTTATAAAATAATTAAAATACAGTTAATTGTTTTATGTGAATATAAACCAAAGGAAAATAACTCGGCTTTAATAAAGCTGCTCTAATCCAGAAGATCAAAAAATAAGCGTCTTTAATAGTTTGAAATTTAGCGGAGCATTTCTCCACTATTGATCGTTCTTTGAAATTTTGTTCTTTAAATTTAAC
Organism: Chitinophaga pinensis; assembly: GCA_943369995.1. Lineage (GTDB taxonomy): Bacteria > Bacteroidota > Bacteroidia > B-17B0 > Aurantibacillaceae > Aurantibacillus. Next base: position 52,179 of record CALRPF020000024.1, on the reverse strand, counting down.
TAAAGGTCACTATATCACCAACCAATTAGTTTATTAAAACATTTCAGATTTAAGTTCCCTAATCTTAATAAATAGTTCACGCAAGACTTTCATTAAACTTACTATTCCTATAATTAGTAAGCCATGTTCTTTTTTTATACTTGTAATATCTTCTTTTATGTCATAGATACTTGTTCCAACAATATATAAAGATGATGCTATTTTAAAGTAGTGTTCCACTTTAAATACATCCTTAAATAATTTATAATGAATCATCTTAATAAATTTTCTTTTATACCATAAAACACATCAAAATCAGTTGCATGAGAGTCAACAAAGTAGTTGTCCCTTTTTTGCCATATCATAAATCCTCTTGTTGCCCATGTAATTGGAATTTTAGGTGTTGTTTGGTTAGTATATTCTGCAAGCCAAATAGGATAATTGCTCAGTGACGGGTTCAGAAGATACTCATCTGCAAATGCCAGATCAGTATAGATAATTGGAGTTCTTTTTGTTTTGAGTTCTATCTGTTTTAAAAAGGTCAATAAATCTGTTTGAATTTGTGTATTGGTTTTTATGTTATTTATAGGCACGCTCGCTTGTTCGATATCTACTATAGGTGCGATATCGGGCCCTTCTTTCGTTGCTAGAACAGATAAAAAATGATTTGCCTGAATCAAGGGATCCTGATTTACGTGATAGAAATGATATGTTCCTTTGATGTACTGATGAGCTTGCATAAAATCCCAGTTTCTGTAAAAATCGTTGTCTATGTATGAAATACCCTCAGTGGCCTTACAAATAATGAATGTAAGGCTATCCTTGGTGGGTATTTCTGAAATTTCATTTCCATTCCATTTTGAAATATCAATTCCGTAAAATATCCCAAGACTCTGACCAGATGTATCAGACAATATTTGATTATTTTTTTTAAGATTTTCTAGTTGGACATTAATGGAACTAACACTATCAATAATAATGTTTGCTTTTGTTGTTATGATTTTTAAATCGTTAGAAAAAGAACTTAATTTTTTATGGTTATAATAAATATAAATTAGAAATAAAATAATAAAACCCATTGCTGATATAAAGTAAAGTAATGGCACAAAATTACTTTTTTTTCTACTACTTTTTTCTGTGTCAGATTGCTTTTGAATCACATTTTGATTTCCTTTTTCATTGACTAAGGGAGAGGGTGAAATGTCGGATTTAGTAACGGCAGTTGTTGTTTTCTCGGAGTTTAACTCTGTGTTTTTTGAAGTTATCTTATTTTGTATTTCATTACTTTTTTGCACCTCATTCTTGTTGTTATTTTCTGATTGTCTTATTAAATTATTTTCAACTAATAGATTATTTATACTTTCTGAGATAATTAGGTTACCGACACAATGATTTATAATTAATTGAAATTGTTCGCCAGAAAATTGAATTCCCTTGTAAATGTCGTTTTTTTGTGCGTCGCAAATTGTGTCAGGAGCAGAAGAAAAATAGCCTTTTGAATTTAAAATAATTGTGCCGTTTTTGATGATTTTGGCTTCTTTAAAGTCGTCTTGTATAAAATAAAAATTTTCTGTTTTCTCTCTAAAAACTCTAATGATACCCTCTTGAATCAGCCATTTTAACAACGACATACATTCGAAGAAGTAGTTAATTTCATCCGATTTAAGAGTAGTGTCCTGGAATTTTTCAAGTTTTATGAAAAGTACAGCATATTGTCTTTGATTCTGTATAATAAGCCCTCGGTTTAAACTTTCTTTGAAATAATAATTTTCTAAAAAGGTTTCTAAATATAAAGATTCGCCTTTAGCATACTCGGCAAGACTAGTAATGATGTATTTTTCTCTTTCATTAAACGTACGCATACATTATTATTTATTTGGTTTGGATACTGAACTGTTATCGGCAGGGTAATACTTATTGTTCCATAAAATTTCTATTTCCTTTTTGCTTAAATGTTTTAAGTAAAAACCTATTGGAACGCCTTTATTTGGATTCTTATCGGCAACAAAATTGTCGAACGCGTCTATTAAAGAATTAATGTCAAAATTTTGATTCGCTTCATAATCAATTCTGCTCAAACTGTTCATAACACTTTGTGTTCGTGATTTCTCCACGGAAAGTAATTGGGCAAATTCCCTGGCCTTTTTTGCTTCAGAGGCAGTACTGCTGTGCGTTGTGTTAGAGTCGGAATCTAAAACAGGTACTTTTACTTCGGCTTTTACTATTTGATTGACATTTTGAGAAAGCTTTGATGACGAGAAAGATGGAATGCTACCTGTTGTAATAATACTGATGTGCGAAGATACTTTTTTTGTATCGAGCATTGCTTTAACCTCATTCAGTGATTGGGCGTTCACTCCATAACCACCTATTGCGTTTTCGAGCCATCCACCAAATTTTAATTTTTGTTCCATATCTTTCTTTATCGAGTCAACATCACTCGAATTACTGGTTTCTGACTTCAAAATGTGAATCATTCCTACAAAGCTGGCACCATAGCAGGCGCCGGTTATAAGAGGAAGTGAATTGCTTATCGCAGTGTTATCATCGCTGGTTGATTCACTTTTTTGTGAATTGCCAAGTAACTCCGTATTAATAGCATCACCGGAATTTAAAGTATTCCATGCGGTAACAGCTTTATCGGCATCAACAATTATTGGGCTAAAGACTTTTACTTTGCTAAATGTGCAACTTGCGGTAATAATTAAAGTACCTGCTATACTATGATTTTTGAATTGATTTTGAACCGCTTGGGATGCTGCAGATGCAACACTATTACTTTTATCTGTTTCACTCGTTCCCTGTTTCACAAATTTTTCGATATTAGCAAAAGCATCGTCTTGCATATTGCTTCCAAACGAAAAATATTGTGAGTCGAATTTGATAGACTCGGAAGCCAGTGGCAAATCAATTAGCTTACTATTAGTAAAATCAATTGGGCTTTCAACAGATTTGCCGGTTGGTTGTTTTGATAATTGTACTCTTTTGGCTTGTATTGATTGCTCATTTTGAATTCTAGTAGTAATATAAACTAATGCGGCCTGAGTTATTTCCCCATCAAGTGTTTCCAAGCTTTTGAGTATATTATCGGTTTCAATTCCCATATCAGCAATTTCATTTAATGTCATAGAAAGACTCCTTTTCATTGTAATTAATGAATTTAGAGTATCCTGAGCAATATCAATTTGATTGTTGCATTGCTGAATTTGACTGCACAAATCAAGCACTCCGGTGTCGGCTACATTGCCGAGCACCAGAGATGGGTGATTATATGGGATTGAAGAGGGCATTAAAAAAATTGATTACTAAAAATGTGACGTTAACAATAACACAAAATCGGATTTTGAGATTTTATTCATACGTTTGAAGCTAAATCGGGTTAAACTGCGTGAGACCATCACCGTTTAATACTGCAACTGAATTTGCTCCAATCGAAAAGCTTTGACCTACGGCATATTGCTCATTAGTATTGGAGTCTTGTACCATATTATAATGAACAGTTATTAAATTATTTGCACCATATACTGGTATTTTCATAAAGTTAGCTAATTGTTGTGCAAAATTGCTGGGATTTGTAGAAGCCAGCTGACCTGTGCTACAACTCACTAAAACAATTTTCCCTGTATTTTTATTCGTAATCCCCGAAATTCCCGCTAGTTTTGCACCAAGTTCACTCCCTGAACTGCAATTAACTATACTTGTAGGAGAGCCATGGGCAATTAGGTAAATTATATTTTTTGTAGTTAACTCAGTTGTTGGATTGAGTTTAGCTTCTTGTGGAAACATGTTAAAATTATAAACTGTTTTTTCCCCTGTAAGTTTTTTAATGAGGCCTAATGCAATTGTTACAAAATCGGTTGCTACATCAGATGGTTTACTGTTTTCAAAAATTATCATACTGGTAATTATTAGATTTTTCACCTACTCTATTTTCCGTTTTCGGCTTCGCGGGTCTTTTAATATTAATAGAACAGAATCAAGTCCGTTCTATTAAATCTTTAAATCTGGTCTACTTTAACATAACAAGCAGTTAGAGCTGGCAATACTGCTCCCGCGGGTTGAGATGTAAGCCATTTTTGATAAGAAGCTGATGCTGCTGAAGGAGCGTCCGTTGCTAAAATGGTATCACTCCAATCATAAACACCTTGAATTGCTGGAGGATTTGTTCTTGAAATAAATACTTTAAAGGTTTTCATTTTTCGTTTTCAGTTTATTGCCTACTCTTTTATACTGTTTTCGGCTTCCCGGTTTATTATTGCTAGTACTTATAATTTTGATATTCTTTTTTAAATAAAGGCCTTAACTAAAAATTACGACATTAGTGCCACCTCCATCGAATTTAACGCTTGCATTAACTCCTTGCGTAGCTGGATTGTATGTTGCACCATAATTAGAATTCAAAATAAACCCACTTGTTCTATTTGAAAAAACGTGTACTTGCCCTTGAATAGTTAGACTTACACTCCCAATAGTTATTGGTAAGCCAAGGGCTTGACCTGGATTTCCAATTATATATTGAGGAGGATTCGCTTTAGTGTTAACATCGTTTAGAGTTAATTGGCCTCCTGTATTATTTGTTATATTCATAGTTAGTTTGTTTTTTGCTTACTCTATTTACCGTTTTCGGCTTCCCGGTTTAATATTTTAATTAGTATTAATTAGTAGCGGCACTTTTACTATCATCAGCTGCACCGGCTTGATTCCATTTGTTTGGATAGTATTTTGCTAACCAGGCACGTGCAATCATTGATTGGGTGATTGGTTTTAGGTAATAATTAATAGGCACTCCTAAATTTTGACCACCTTCAATGCACTTTTGGATATAATCATCCATAGCTGTCATCATAGAGTTGGTATCAATTATTTTATTAGCACCATCATCTATTGGAGCTAAGCCACTAAGAACACCCGTTATTTTAGCCGTTTGCATAGTTTGCAATTGAGCCCCGGTCATAGCTTTATCTGCTGAACTTGCTACAGAATTTTGTTCTGTTGCTGTTGCCCCCTGTAACTTAGCAAGAGAATCCATGTCACTAGCAGGATCAAAGTTTGCGAACGATTGCACTCCAATTTTCACCTGATTTGACTTAATTGATGGAATAATACCCATTGTTACAACTGAACAATGTGAAGTGATATTTTGTGTACTTAATAGGCTCTTAGCACTGTCTGAAAACGAACTATCAACTCCAAACCCTCCAGTTTCAGACGCAAACCAACCTCCCACGCTAAAGGAGCCTTGTATGCTTGCAGCAACTGACTCCATACTTTGACTTGACGAAGTTTCTGTTGTATTTAAAACGTGTACCATGCCTACAAATGAAGAGCCATAAGTTGCGCCTGAAAGAATACTAAATGATTTATCCTCCTTAGTTTCTTGCTGTGCTTCTATTTTAGCAATCGAGGCAATATCATTAGTTTTTATCATGTTATCAGGATAAATCGCATTCCATGCCCTCACAGCTTTGTCAACATCCATAATAAATGGTGCAAAAACCTGCGCGTTTTTATGTGTTGCAGTAATGCATATTACTAATGTTCCTGCAATACTATGATTTGATACTTGGCTATTTACCTGACTTTGAACGGAGCTAGTAGCGCTTCCTGAATAACTATCCCCAAAAATATTTAAAGAGTCACTTACAAATGCTGAAACAGAAGAAGCATGTGATTCGGAGCTTTGTGAATTTTGATCGAACGAAAAATATTGCACGCTCATTTGCATTGTGTCTGCCGAAATTGGTAATGTTTTTATAGCACTTTTGTTGTAATCAATAGGGCTTTCAACTTCGGCATCTACACCTGTTACTAGAGCTTTTAATGGCTGAATTGCTTTTTCGGCTGCAATCTTTGCCTTTCCATAATCAACAGCAGCCTTTTGTACTGTCTGATTTATTTCCTGCGACTCATTAACAAGATCGGTTACATCAATGCCCATATCAATCATTTCTTGTATGGTCATATCTATACTACGTTTAAGTGTTACAAGTGAATTCATTGAACTTTCTGCTGCATCGGCCGGAGCCTGTAATTGAGCAATTTTTAGTACATTATCAAGCTTTGCTTGCGGTACGATATTACCTAGTACTAACGATGGGTCGTAAGGGATTGTTGATGGCATAATAATTTTTTAAATTCCTACTCCTATGGCTTTTCGGTTTGGCCCCGTTTTATATAGTATCTGGACTCTACTTTGAACTAGTACTTATACCGCAAAGTAAATTGATGAAAAGCTTTTTTTTTTAAATAAAAATATCTGATTTTAAAAACAGATATTTTTATCTGGTTTTAAATAATAGAGTAACCGATTTAGCATGTCGGTTTAAAATAAATAAGTAGAAGATTGTTAATCTAAGATGCCATTTTTAACTGAAAACATTACGAGCCCCGCAGTGTTTTTGCAATTTAATTTAAGTAGCAAATTGTTTCTATGTCCGTTAACGGTGCTTTCAGTAATAAATAATTTTCGAGAAATTTCTTCGCTGGTGTACTCTTTACAAATCAATTGTAAGATTTCACGTTCACGCTTTGTAATAGAAGCCAATAAAGGGTTTGACTCTGTTTTCTTTTTGTTTTGCAATTTGCTATGCATAGCATTTATAGCTTTTTCACTAAAGTAATAGTCGTTTTCCATCACTTTTCTGATGGTTATTTCAACTTCGTTTAGTTCGCTATTTTTTCCAAGATACGCATTGGCCCCCGCCTCTATTAACTTTGCTATAATTGCCTCGTCTTCAAATACAGTTAAAAAAATTACTTTAACAGAGGGGTACTCTTTTTTTAAAATTTTAATACTATCAAGTCCCCCCATAACCGGCATATTCACATCAAGTATAACCAAATCAACTGAATCTTTTCTCAAGGCTTCCAATAACTCTCTGCCGTTCGATACTTCAATTTCCACACGCATATTTTTAAAGCTATCTATTAGCTGCACAAAGCCTTTTCTAAACAATAGCTGATCTTCTGTAATAGCAACTTTTATCATGTTTTTTATTTTACTGGAAATATTATAACGCAATTAAAACCTTGCAATGTATCGTCGATATTAAACTCCACTTTGCCACCAAGCGATGACGCTCGGCTCTCAATATTTTTTAGTCCTACACCTGCCTTAGTAATTTTACTTCCTTTATTACCAATACCATTATCCTTATAGGATAGTTTGCTGAAGTTATCTGAGCTTGTAATTGTAAGCTCAACTTTATCCGCGCCTGAGTGTTTAATACAATTGGAAAGTAGCTCTTGTATAATTCTATAAATTGCTAATTGACTTTCTTTGTCAAATGTATCCTCATAAAAATGCAAAATAGAATCTACTTTTATTTTACTATGTTCTTCAAAATTACTTAAGAGGTTAGCTAAAATGCCTTTTAACCCAAGTAATTCCAGTTCGAACGGTATTATTGAATGCGAAATTCGTCTTACACTCTTGAGTCCAGATTCCGCAATTTCTTTAATCGGATTAAAATTAGTATTTGTAAATTCTGCCTGCTTTAAGTTGAGAGACAGAATTAATGTAGAAAAAATACCACCCAATTCATCATGAATATCTTTGGCAATTCTGAGTCGTTCTTCTTCCGATGATTTTAAACACTCATTAATTAATTCCTGCTTATGCAATATCTCCAGTTGGTGTAATTGTTGCTGCTTTTTCATTATTCCTCTTTGATAATTAGAAAAAACTAAAATAAATCCGCCAGCTAAAATTATCATGGCTATAATGCCAATTATAAGCCCGTAATAGATAACTGATTCTTCTTCCATTTAATTATACCCATTAAAATAATGCAATACATTACGGTTAACAATAAAGTATGTAACGACCATACATTGATAGCAATTTTATATGCAAATTTCATTGTTAATTCACTCAATGAAAATAGCAGTACCGACCCAAAAAAATACAAAAAGAAAGCGGTATTTATTAGAAACAAACCTTGTTCTGATTTTTTAACTTTATCTATTTTCATGTAGTTGGCGTACCATAAAATTGCAAAAAAAATGACTAGCAAACTTTCTACCGATCTAGTAATAGTGTTAAACTTATCAAAACCATTTATATACAATATTTCTACAATTTCAATTATTACCACAACAAAACAAAGATGCTTTCCGTATTTTAACGGTTTGGAGGTAGTATTTTTATTGTAAAACCATACAAGCAAAAAAAACTCAACTGGAACATAGATATGGTGTAACAGCAGATTGTTTTTGCTGTTCATCCATAATACATAGGAAAGTACTTGCGTAAATATAGATAGCAAAAAATATAAACTAAGAGGTAGCAAACCACTATACTTAGTTTTGTGATAGTAATAACAACATAGTAGCCCCGGAAGTAAAACTAAAACAGGGGCATACTTAAAAAAAAAACGATAAAGTGTTCAATCACGTTACGTATTTTTAGCTTTGAGGACAAGTTGGTGGGCAAGGATACGATAAATCATATCTAGCAGAAGTTGTTTCACCTGCTGTACTCCCTAATTCTTCGGCCAATGGTTTTAAATCGCCTTTACAGGTTCCGGGTATTACGGGCGGACCAGCTGAAAAACCTTCAACTGCTTCAAATATCAAACAGGGTACTTTAGAGGGTTTATCATTTGCAATAGGATTATCCTTAATTCCAATTCGGCACACAACACCAGTTATGTCATCGCATGAAGGATCGTTCTTAACACGTTCAACAAATCTTATAAAATCTTCGATCGAAAATACAAAGGAATCTAATTGAAGTTGATTTTCAATAGGAGTTTGTGATGAAGGAATAATAGAATACCCTCCATTTTTCCAAGCATTAATATATTTATCAGACGTTTCTTTACTTATTGAATAATGTTTCATAAAAAGTGAATTTGATACACAAATATAATAATTATTAAACGTAAATTATGTGAGTGTATATAGTAAATTTCCAAAAAATGTCCTTTTTCAGTACCAGTATATAAAAAATATAAAACCACATTTAATTAACAGTTTTAAAAAAAATTATATTTTTCGCAGTATCCTCTGTAGATTAAAGCCACAGCCATTAACACACATTTTATAAAATCGTGAATTTGACCCTTTAATTTTTTTTGTCATTCAGTGTTGTTATTTAAGATGCTTTTGATTGCTTAAATAGCAGTTCTTCGCTTGAATTTCACTCTTATTTTTTGTTCTTGATATCTTGTTGACTCTTTTGGTAATTCTTTTGGAGTGCTGATTTTACAATCAACGATTTTAGCTTCTCCCCTATAACACCGATCGTAAATTAATTTCCTTGGTAATTTACAAGTCGTGTAATTTATTTGCTGGAGTGTTTGCTAAATAGTATAAAGGTCGTTATCTGCTTGTAGTTTCAATTTGTGTTGATGCTCCAAAATTTGCTTTTAATAGATGGTGGTACAAGTCCAAAATCCGAGAAAAGTCCCTGGTATCTTCAAGGATATCGTTCCTATTTGGCCTGGAAGGGTTACTAAAGCAGACTATTTTTTAATAGTCTGCTTTTTTGTTTCTAAACCCCATTAGAATAAAGAAATTTAAAATAAAAAATCAGTTCGATAGTTTAGTGGTTAAATAATCAGAATTTCCAGTTGCATGGATAATGAAGCAATTGCATTTAGAGTCAGGTTCACTCAAAAATCGTAATAAAATATCATGAAAACAAAACCTAAAAAACGATTAGATATTAACGAATTAAAATCTTATCCAGGATTTGAAAATTACATTGATGAAATGGCTGAAGAAACAATAGCCAGCCTTGAACCATTATCCATTTTGTTTTATGAGTACTATCAAAAAAAATTCAAGAACAGGAGAGATTAAAAATATTTTCGGTAAAAGGGGCTAAGTAACTCTTAGCTTTTGGTCGTTCTTTGATGTTTTGAATTAATTAAAACTAAAGATGTAGACAAGTTGGTGTAAAAAATTAAACATGTTCAAATTCTTCGCAATCAATTCTAATGTCTTTTGTGTCTAGTTTTTGGTTGAGTAAATTACAAAAATTAGCTTTGCTTTTTATTGAGTAATGTTTACAATTGAAACAAGTCCGTTGAACACTAATAACTTCTAGTTTATTTAGTTTAATTATTAGTGTAGAAATGTTCTGCCATAATACAACTTTATCTTTTTCATTTGCCTTAGCAATTATTGTTGTAAGCGGATTAGCATAGTTCTCAGTTTGGATTACAATTTTTTCCCCTTCTATTGTAAGTTGTATACTATAGCTTCTTGTGTCAGTATTGTCAGTATATTTTTTGATTAGTTTTTTTTGTTCTAAAACCTTTATTGCATCACTGATGGTTGGCTTAGTGAAATTAAACTCTTGAGCCAAATAGCTTATTGTTGTTTTTTCTTTCGAATGGTGTTTTATAAAGATGAGTAATTGAATTTGTATTGGGCTTAAACTATATTCTTTGGCTTTCTCCCAAAGTAGAATTCTAAACACTTGGGATAGGCGTTCGAGACCAGCAACTATTTTATTGTCGAGACTTGCATTTTGATTATCTAAATTAAATACTGACATACTTATTTTGTGGCTAAGTAGTTTAATAATTGAAACATTCTCTGATTATTATCTTTAAAAAATTCTTTTTGGTTTGACATTTCTTGAACTGTCTGAATGTACTTCTCTGTTGTTAATTCTGATCCTCCAAAGATAATCATTTGTTTTAAAGAATTTTCAGTAACTTCTAAGTGAAATTGAAGCCCTATCACTTTGTCACTGTATATAAATGCTTGATTCGCACAAGCCTCACTTGAGGCCAAAAGTGCAGCGTTTTGTGGCAAATCAAATGTGTCTCCGTGCCAATGAAAAACTGTGTAACATTTTTCGTTATTGAATAAAGGATTTATGATGGCTTCTGAAACATTTATAGGAAACCAGCCAATTTCCTTTTCCTTATTTGGATATACTTTTGCCTTTAATGCAGAAGCAATGAGTTGAGAACCTAAACAAATGCCAATTACAGTTTTGTTTTGATCAATGGATTGTTTAATGAATTCTTTTTCTATTGTTAACCAATTATATTTTCCCTGCTGGTAAACGCCCATTGGACCGCCCAAAACAATTAACCAATCATAAGCCGAATGATTAGGCAATACATAGTCTTCATAAAACTTGGTTGATGTAATTTCATGCCCTTTTTCTATTGCCCAATTTGAAATGCAACCTAAATCTTCATAGGTAACGTGCTGTAAATAGTGTATTCTAAATGTGTTCATTTAATGTCTTTTTTTTCATCCCAATAATAAGAATCAGGGTAAATTCGGCTCCCAAAAATCGCGGTGCCTACTCTTACAATTGTAGCACCTTCTTCAATTGCAATTTCTAAATCGTTACTCATTCCCATTGAAAGTTCCATCGTATCAACGTTTCTTAAAGCTAGTTCTGCAATTTCGTTTCTTATGTTACTTAGTAATCTAAAGCATTTTCTTATTTTTTCTTGCTCTGAATTAAAAACACCTATAGTCATTAATCCTTTTACTTTCAAAGTATCATAATGAGAAACTTCTTTTGCAAACGCTAAAGCCTTTTCGGGACTCACGCCGAATTTACTTTTTTCATAAGAAGTGTTTACTTGTAATAAAACATCCATACTTCTTCCCTCAAATTGCAAACGTTGGTCAAGTTTTTCTGCTAATTCTATTCGGTCTAAAGATTGAATACAACTGGCGTATTTTACTACTTCCTTAATTTTGTTAGTTTGTAAATGACCGATAAAATGAAACTCAACACTTTCATTTTTAAGCAATGGGTGTTTTTGGCATAGCTCCTTGATTTTATTTTCCCCAATAAGATTTTTTTCAAATATTAAAGCTTGTTTTATTATTTCGGCAGGAACTGTTTTAGTAGCCAATAGAAGTTTAACCTCATCACTACTTTTTCCAACTTTTAAACAAACGTTCTCTATTCGTTTTTTAGTTACTTCAATGTTTTTTGCAATACTATTCACATCCTTGCATTTCTATAATGTAATATCCTTTTTGTTCAATACTTAAAACCATTTTGTCTGTTGCTTGTTCAATATGACAAAATTTACATTCTTTAGATGTTAATGGTTGATTCTCTTGTTTTTTTAATTTTAAGTAGTCCTTACCAAAGGCATAAATTATTTTTTCATCTTTTATATGGTCAGGTGCTATAATGTCAAAATGCATTATGTTACCGTCTCTTTTTGTTACATAGGTGTCCCAAACTGCTACTTGCATTTTATTTGATTTTAATTTGTTAAACGTTATTTGAGTTTTTTGCGGTGAGTAAAACCAATTTATCATTGTTAGATAGAATATAAGAATATTCATCATCATTAGAACCCCCAATGCCTTAAAATAAAATAACCTTTTTTATTTATGTGGTTTATTATGCTATCTGATGCCACTTCCATATGGCAAAAATCACACTCGTCAGCACTAATTAATTTCTTTGCTAGAATGCCTTCTTGTTTTAAAAACTCATTACCATATGTATAAATTTTATTTAAATCGTTTAAAGATGCAGGAACAATGATATCGAATTTTACCATGTTACCATTATCTTTTTTAAATACGGTGTCATATACTGATACTTCCATGCTATTATATTTTATTTCCCGAAATGCACTAAACATAGTTAGTGCATTTCGGAAAGTTGGTTAATACTATTTTACTTTTACCGAGTATGGTAAAGTTAATTTACCCGATGCTACACTATATACATTCATTACGCCTAACATGGGCATCATCATATCAGAAGTATTTACTGCCATATAACAGGCAACTGCATCAAATTTAAAATCAGTTTTATTATTTATTCTATAAGCCGGAATACTTACTTGAATTGTATTGCCTTTAGTCACAACTTGAAAGCCTGGACTATCCATATACATAGGCATATTTGGTGCGGTGGGAGGCAGTTTAACTGATTTATCTTCTTTTTTAAATTCTTTTACAGCCAAACCACCTTTAACTCGTTCATCTTTAACAAGCAACACCCAATGTGGATGCCATACTCTGCCATCATCAGAATATACACCATTATTGTTTTCATCCCACAAAGGTGAATCATCAAAGTCAGGATGAGAAGTTAATGCTAATGCTAAAATTCCCTCCGTTTTATTAAATCCAACGTCTTCTGCTTTTAATGTAGTTGGAAACACATAACCTAAAACTCCTGCGCCGTCTAATTTTCCTGTTGAATCAGGCATTGTAGCACCAGCCTTTCCTTTTACTTGGATTGACATAACCAATTCCTTCAGATTAGGATTATATGTTGCTGTCGTGGAAACTATAACAAAGTTTTCGTTATTGAATTTTTCGCATTTATCGCAAGCAAAAGCTGGAATTGCAAATAGCGATGAGATAAATGACATAGATAAAATTAATTTTTTCATTTTTTTCATTTTAAAAGTTGATAATTAGCCCCACTATGTTTTAGTGGGGCATTAGGTTTTAAGCTTTTACATCTGCCATAGATGCACCAAAATTAACGTGAAGCACATTACCGTTTGGGGTTACTAAAGCAGGAACAGATTTTACACCTGCTGCTTCAGCTGCTGCAATTTTAGATTTGTCATTACCTAAATGTACTATCTCTACATTTGCAGGATTGATTAAACTAAGGATGTCTTGTTCTGCGCTTACACATACTGGACATCCAGCGTGATAAAAGATTGATTTGCTCATTTTTTTGTTTTTAAAGATTAATAATTTGATTAATGTAAATTGCAATTACGATACAAATATAGTAAGGAATCCTAACTAAACAAATATAAACCCAAATTCTTTTTATTTGGCGGAAAAAAATTATGAATAAAACGGTTTGTTGAAGGTGTTAGAATTGATGTTTCAAAGCTTACATTAGGAAACCTTTGTAAAATTGAAACTGGAAAAATGCACTTCTTGGAGTAATTAAAGGATAGCCTTCCAATTACGAGAATTCACAAGTATTCTAATTGCTTGAAAATTATCTATAAAATTCGGTAAATCAAACCCGTAGGGTACACAATGGGACTTCTGATCCAAATTTTGACAGATCCCTTTTTTGAAAAGATTTTGAGATCGTAAAATGATTATCTAATAAGATTAAATCAGAATTTATTACTTTGCCAAGAGCTTTTTCTTAATGTCTTTTGCGAAATTTTGCCCCCAATTAATCTTTTGTTGACCTAACATTTCGTTGCTAAAAAGCAATAGCGAATTATTAACCAGGCTTATAGCCAACTTTTGTTTTTTAACCTTATTAAAACAATAGTGGTAGTAAGCGTAAATTAAATTAGCTCTTGCGTTATTTTTATTCAGTAAATAAAATTGTTCTATTTCCTTTTCCAGTGTAAGATCGTTTGTTACTCTATCCTCCTTTAATTTTTTAGTAATTATGTTTTGCAAAAATTTCACCATCTGCAGCTCATAACCAAATTTAAAAGCAGTATCAATAAAATTTATTTTTGCTGCGGTACTTTCAATTAACATTAAACTGTTTTTTGGTGTTTTATTTAAAGATAAATAGGCCATTTTTGTTTTACTAAAAATCCAATAAAAATTTAGTAAACTATCATTTGGTTCGCCTAAAAGTAATCTATCAAAAGTATTATGACAGGCTTCTATTTTTTCAAAAGTCTCTGATGTGTCGACTGTTGCTTTGCTGGCATTAAAAGCCATTTCAGTAAAAGATTGTGCAAATAAATTAAGCTTAACAATTAAGAAAAAAAATACTAAAATAAATGATCGTAATTTGTATTTATTCATAGCGACCTATAACAATTTTGCCTGAATAATTATGGCCTTCAAAACTTACCAGGTAAAAATAAATACCTGCCGGTAAATTATTTTTTCGCAAAGTTATTCCATCTTCATTTAATTCTGGTAAAAAATCAACTTCTTGCCCCATTGAATTGGTAAATTTTATTTCAGCATTTTTATAATTAAAAAATTCAATGCCTTTAAAATACATGTGTGCGGTTGTAATAAATGGGTTGGGGTAAATTGCAAAGCCTGAATTTTTTTTAGTGTATTGGTCTTCAAATTGCGTGTCAAAGCCTGTTATTGTTGTTGGAAAACGTTGAACGTAAATATCATCAATGGCATTGCGTTTATCTTCCCATGCAAAAATACTTGCGCCATTACCTGCAGAAATATTGACAGGTTGTGTTTGAGAACTTGTTTGGTCACAAATTGAAAGACCGTTTAAACCCCATTGTTTTTGCCCATTTATATTTACACGTTGTGATTTAATATCCCATTGGTTACCTGCTATAGAATCCTGCCAAACTACAATTGCGCCACCACTGCCATCACCAACAAGGTTTGAGTTTTTTTGATCTAAAAAAGAACTTGATAAAGCAATACCATTTGATGTCCAAATTTGGTTACCTAGCGAATCTATTCGTTGAATATAAATATCGCTGTTGTTACTTACAATTGAGCGATGATCTGTCCAGCATAATATAACACCGTTTAAAACACTTTCGTTGGTCATGTCTAATTCTTCCTGATTATCTGCCTCGGTGCATACAGCCACGCCATTGGTTTGCCATTTTATGTTTCCACTCGCGCCAACGCGTTGCGCATAAAGATCAAAATCCAATGCATTTCTTTTATCTTGCCAGGCAATAATTACGCCATTAGCTCCGTCACCCCTGAGTTTTGGGTGACTTTGAGTGTTTACCGCACTACAAATTAAAATACCGTTTGTAGCCCACATAACATTGCCGCTTGCATTTATGCGTTGCGCATAAATATCGTAATCAGTTCCATTTCTTTTATCTTGCCAAACAATAAATGCGCCTCCGGCATTATCAGACTGTAGTCTGGGTCTGGATTGTTTTAGCGGTGCTGTGCAAATTGACACACCACCACTTGTCCACAAAACGTTGCCGGCACTATTAATTCGTTGGGCATAAATATCTATTGCTCCATTAATTGAATCTTCCCAAACAATAATTGCACCACCCAGGCCATCGCTAATTATTTTTGAACTTTCTTGAGATAATGCTTTACTACATACGGCAATGCCATTTAAGGCCCATTGTACAACACCGTTAGAATCTATTTTTTGCGCATATATATCTGAGTTACCGCTTCTAAAATCATCCCAGCTTACAATTACACCACCATTGCCATCTTCAACCGATGACACTGAATTTTGTTTATTAACTGCTGTGGAAACCGCTATGCCATTTGCCGCCCACTTTACATATCCTGCGGAGTTAATTCTTTGGGCATAAATATCTTCAGTGGTTCCATTTCTAAGATCTTCCCAAATAAGTATAGCACCATTTTTTTTATCAGATGAAATTGAAATATCCTTCTGAATATTTAATGCTGTTGATAGCGGCGTGTTAACAGTGCTGTTTGAATTCCATTGCGAAAAAGTTTTATTACATAAAATAAAAGCAATAAAAAAAAGCAATAAGTTCTTTGTTCTCTTCATACGATCCGGTAGCGTTTAAAAAATTATCTTATTAAACTAATGCTGCCAACTTTTTCGCGATCCTTGCCATCAACCCCTTTAAAGTTTACTTTACAGGTATAAACTCCAAGGCCACACAATTGGCCTTTGTAAGTGCCATCCCAGCCGTTCTCAATGTTGTTGGACGTAAATAGTAATTTACCCCAACGATCAAAAATTTCAATTTTATAGTTAAGCAATGAGTTGGCATAAACTAAAAATTTATCATTTAAACCATCACCGTTAGGTGTGAAACTATTTGGAATAAAAATTCCCCAATTGTTTGTTACTGTAATACAAACCTCATCTGTTACTTTACAGCCAAATTCGTTTACTGCTTCTGCAACGTAACAACCATCGCGCTTAGGCTGAATTTGAGATTCAGCACAGTCTTTACAGGCAATAAATTCGCCGGCTACCCAGGTTATAGTGCCTGTTCCTTTTGCAGTAATAAATATTTGTTCATCTACATTATAAATAGAATCGCGACCAGCATTCAGCGTTGGAAATTGATGCACAACAATTGCTGTTGTTGCGGTATTGCTGCAATAACCTTGTTTATCAATATTTACTGTATATACTATGTTACTTGTTGGGTTTGACACTACAGAAGCCAGGTTAGTGACATTTAGTCCTTCAGGCGGCGACCAATTGTAATGAGTACCACCGGATGCAGTGAGCGTTACTTTTTCGCCAACGCAAATACTAACGCTTGGTGATACAATAGGTATTATTTGAGGCGCTACGATAATGCTTATGCTTGCCTGTTCGATACACGTTGTAGTGCCCGAATCGTTTGCTCCTGATACGGTGTAAATAGTGCTACCTAAAGGATTAGCAATAACCACGGGTGAATTAATAGAATTAATAGTATTTCCCGGGCTCCAGGTGTAGGTTTGTGCGCCGGTTGCGGTTATTTGCGTTGTAAATGTTTTACCTTCGCACAACGTTGGTGTAGCCGTTGTTAATTGTATGGTTGGCGATGGTATAACAGTAACTGTAATTTGTTTAAAGCTTGTGCAGCTGCTCGGACCAACCGTGTAAATGGTGCTAACAACTGGTGATGCGATCGGGTTTGAGCAGGTAGTACAACTTAAACCAACGGTTGGTGTCCAATTATATTCAAACCCATCCAAAACCTCCAGTTGAACTCCTTTGCCCGAACAAATAGTTGCGGTTTCCGGCACTGGCGTTAACGTTTGGTTTATTGCAAAGTGCGCAATAATTGTATCTGCAGCATTTAAAGTAATGGATACGCTGGTTGCTGAAGTGTTAGGTGTTATTGAGCTAGTGTTAGAACTCCAATGTGTAAAACAATAATTTGGGTTTGGAATGGCTGTCGCTAAATTAGGTAACGTGCCAGGGTAGTTACCTATCCAAGGAAAAGCAGTTAAGGTTAAAGAATTAAATGTAACCAAGCCGCTATTTGCCGGCATTACTTTAATAACAACTTTGTGTGGCCCCGTAACGTTATAACAATTATTAAATCCGTTAAGTACGCTATCACATCTTTGTAATATAAAACTTTTTAAATCTGAAACATTTTGTTGCCATTGCCCCATATTGCCGCCCCACTTGGTAATTTGCCTTGGCATTTCGGGTGCTATTTTTAATGTCATACTATCTAAAATTTGAACCATGCGCGTACAACTTAAACCCGAGTTTAACAGGTCAAAATAACGCATTACATAATATTGTTTAAACGTAGGATTTGTCATTAGGGCGTTTAAAATAGGCACATGCCCTTGATTGCCCGGATCGTTTAGTGATTCAGGATCGCAAGGATCGGCGTTAGCGTTTGTATTTGGAATGCCGGTGTAGTTGATGTAATGATGAAAGGTTGCATCACAATCCCATAAAGTATAACGCCATTTCTTTTTACTACTATTATAATTTATTCCACGCCACCAGGCGGTATTCCAGTTAAGCCAGTCCATTGACACTACGTAAGAATTTAGAATGACATAATCTGCTAAACTTTTAGTGTCATATTGAGATTCAACATAGTTATAGTTAGCCATGTTAACCATACTGTTGCTGGTAATGTAATTTTTTAAGGTATTCCAATCTGTTATGGCCTGTGGGCCGCCATATGCAGCCCAGGTGCCGCCCCAGGTTTGTAAAAATTGCATCGAATCTCTTTTTGTGTTGTAATAATAATCTGTAAAATCCTGATCGTCTACTTTTTCTCTGAAATCGTAAACACCCCAATATTGACCGTTAACGTATACTACGCCGGGTGCCCAGGTGCGTTCATCTAAATGTAGTTTTGCCTTTTGCGAAACGGTGTGTACATATGAATCGCGAATATGCGCACCGCCTAAGCTTGCCGGAGTTGAGTTACCAGTGAAAGGATAATTATCATTAGCAGCCGCCTTAATAATTAAGCGTTGGAATTTGTTTCTTGATTTATTATTAAAAATTTGATGTTTTAAGGCGTCACTATAACCAAATTCATCTCTGGCAACAAAATCAATGCCGCGTTGAGCATAAGCCCAGGAATCGTTACCATGTTTGTTGGTTTGACCAAATCCTTCGGTTTTAAATACACCAGACTCATCAAAATATTCTAATCCGGTTTGCGGCACAATAACTGATCCTGACATTAAATTAGCGATGTTGTCGGCAAAAACAGAGATCACATTTACCGAGTGATTTACATTTATAAAATATGTATTACTCTCAATAAAACCTGGTAAGATAAGTGGGTTTGAACTGAAGGAACGCGCTCTTATTACCATAGTAGTTGGCACCGCAATAGGTGCGCCGTAAAGTGCAGATGCAGCTGTTGGAGTACTTCCATTTGTAGTATAACGAACTGAAACTGTAGGGCCAAAATTTTGAAGACTAACATTTTGTGCAGAACCATAAAAGCCAGGGCCTACGCTTAATGTTGGAGTTGGCGCATAGCCTAGGTAAGGGGTAGCTGTATTGTTTGACGCATTAGGTGTGGGAGCAATAAATAAACTAAAAGTGGTTGCGCCATTGGTAGTTCGTCCTCTTGAATGGCCAACCTGTGTTCTTAACATGGTTAGAGAATCTATAACCGTAAGAGAGGGATTAGAAAAAATTATCTTGTCGTTATTACATTGTTTTAAATTAAAGTTGGTGTGTAAGTTAGCTCCGGTATTAATGCCTCTGCCAGACGCCCATATTCTTAAATAACCGTTGCCGTTAATGGTAACGTTACCAAAAGTCCATTTACCAGGGTTACTTGCTTTATCACTTAAACGATAACCCGCAAGATTTATTGGCGCAGCAGATGTATTGTATAATTCAATCCAATCTTCTGTGCTACCAAAATTATCAGTAAAAGAAGTTAAGTTTGAGGCAGAATACTCGTTAATAACAACTTGTGCCTTGTAATTGCAAAAAAATAAAGTTAATGTTAGTGTAAGAAGTGTAAACTTATTTTGCAAGCCTATTCTATTGAAAGTAAAGTTATTTAATTTCATTTGTAAATTAATTTACATTAAAGGTAACAAATTCTTTACATTTAGCAAATCTAAATTAATTTAGTAAATCGGTTTTTAAGAGGGGCGTATACGGCATGCCTTGAATGATCTCACTTTTGTTTTTTTACTATTTTTTTAAATTTTTATAAACAATACTATCACTTATTTATACCCGAGCCTTCTTGTTTAACTCTTCGCTGTATTTGCATTTTTCCGAAACGGTAATTCACTGTTAATCTTACACGACGAGAATCTGAAAGTTCCTTCTGGTAAAAATTCTGGTCGGTATATGTTGTTGTGTAAGAAAAATAATCTTTATACAATACGTCGTTAAACGCAAGCGTAACATTTAATTTTTGGTTTAAAAAAGATTTATTTATACTAATATGAACAGCACTTCTTTCAAGATATACCTGCGGGCCATGCCTGAATGGGGAGCCATAGCTTGTCCACATTTGTAATTTAAAATTTTTTGGCAAATAAAATTCCTGGTTCATGTTAAAATAAAACTGATAGGTTTCAGAATTCACGTTCTGGCCTATTAACTTACCCTCAAACGTTTGGCGGGTTACCACTATATACGTTTGGAAATTGTACCATTTGATTCGTTTTTGCGCAGACACACTTAGGTATCCATTGGTAAAACGCGGCAAATTTGAAATAGTGTCGATCTTTACCCTTGAAGAATCAGGAGTGTATGAATACCAAAAGGTGAAATCTTTAGCATGATCGTAACCCAAACTTACCGTTACAAATTTGTTATAGTTATAATCAACAGTAAAATCGTGTGAGAACTGTGGTACTATTTCCGGGTTACCTACACCATAATTTAGTTGTTCATTAAATTGTCTTACCGGATTAAGCATGCCCGCGTGAGGACGACGAATACGATAACTGTAGGCAGTTGTAATGGAGTTTTTTTTATTCAACGTAAAATCAATACTTGCACTTGGAAACAAGCTTAAGTAATTACGTTTGTAAAGATAGTTGTTGCTGATATAATCAATGGTTACATCTGTATTTTCGGCGCGCAAACCTAAGCTAAATCCAAATTTATCCCAGTTGCGCGAAACAGTGGTATATGCAGCTAACAGGTTTTGTTTAAGTGTACCAATTTGGTAAAACGTAGTATCGCCCACAAAAAAACCTGTGCTCTGGTTTGAGAACTGCAATTTGCTATGCGAATAATCGTCTTCAATATTTGCGCTAAGACCGCTCTCGAGCGAAAGCTTGTTTTTAAATGTTTTGTTTAGATCCAACTTGCCTGTGTAAACATCGAATGTTCGTTTGGTGTTGTTATCATAAACACCAAGCGGTGCAATCTCAAGATCATTTACATCGTAAAAGTGATTCGTAATATTCTTTACCTCTTTTTCGGTATAATTATCATAACCAAATCTCAATTTTATTTCGCCTCCGGTTGTGTCAATTTTTTGTAACACACTTAAATTAATACTTGGAGAACCCGTATTATATTTATCTGAAATGTTGTAGTTTGTTTTATTGTAATTAAAGAATGTACTACTACCTATTTTGGTGCTGGTGTTGTTTAAGTAAAGATCGTTATTTTTACTGCCATTTACATAAAGCCCAATAAGCGTAGTTTTGGTAATATCATATTCAATACCACCACCACCTGAAAATACACTTTGAAAACTTTCGTTAGTACCATAGGAGTTTATACTTTCTGTGTTCCCATTAGTAATAATATTTCTGTTAAGTGTGATAACGTCCAGCCCATCCCAGTGTCCATAAGAAAAATTACTAAAAAAACTGATTTTTTTGGATTTATAATTAAAAGAGCCGTTTGGCCCAACGCGAAATCTTTTTCCCTGGCTGGCACCAATGCCAATATTGCCGTTGTAACCGTTTATCTTAGCGCGCCTGGTAACAATATTAATGAGTCCGCCGGTACCCGCAGCATCATAACGCGCCGGTGGATTTTTTATTAATTCAATTTTTGTAACCGCATCGGCGCTCATGCCGGCAAGCATATCCATAACCTGTGGTGTAGGCATTTGCTGCATGCGATCGTCAATTAAAAAACGCACGCCACTTGCACCGTTAATGGTAATGTTATTTTGTGCATCTATAATTACCCCCGGAAGGCGCCTTAGCAGATCGAACACAGTATTACCCCTTGCCAAAAGATCATTCTCAACGTTCATTATTACTACACCTTTTTTAAATTCGATAGTGGGCTTGTAAACTGCTACTGATACTTCTTTAAGATTAACACCCATAGGCCTTAAAACCTGCGCGGGTAAAGAGATCTGTGAAAGTGAATCGACACTGAAAAGAGAACCGGCAGAAGGATTGTAGCCTACAGAATTAAACTTTATAAAATATGTACCGGGCTTTATGTTCTCAAAAACAAATGTGCCGCTGCTATCACTAATATTACCTTTAACCTGGCTGCTGTCTTTAGCATTTAAAAGTACCATCGAACAAAAGGGCACTGCACTTTGTGTGCTATCAATAACACTGCCTTTAATTGCATTTTGAGAATAAGCGCCTACACTAAGAAATAAGGTGATGAGCAGGGAATAGATTTTTGTCATACAGGCATGTGAATGGGTTAAAATTACATTTTGTTTTAAAGGTGATAGACGAGTTGTTTTTAAAAGTTCAGCGTTATAATACAAAAAAGGTTAAAAAGATACAGGAAAATTTTCTGGCATAAGATTGTATGTATTTAACTGTAGTTAGATGCCTTATAAATTAAGATCATCTCAAAACTATTTTAATAATTAAAAACATGAAATTATGAAAACGTTAAAGCATTATGTATTGGCGGCAATGTTCTTAATACCATTTGCTCCGGTGCAATTAAAGGCAACAGAAATTGAAAGTACAGTTAAAACTGAACTATTAAGAGATGTTAACGAAAAAGCAAGTTTAGAAAGGTTAAAAACCATTCGTGCTCTTTCTAAAACCAACCTTAGCAAATCTGAAAAAAAAGCATTACGAAACGAAGTATTATCAATAAGAGACAAGCATAGAGGCCCCGGAAGTGTAATTTATATTTCAACAGGAGCGTTGATTCTTATTATTATACTTTTGATTATTTTATTGTAAATAAAATTCAATTCTTAATCTGTTTTGTAGCCCCAAAACGATCATTTTTTGTAAAAACGCGGCATTGATTATTTTACCCTGTAGTGGGTATTTAGATCTACATTGATTTTCGTCACCTTTACCTTGTAAAAATTAAAACCCTTTACAAGAAACAAAACGTGAATTATGAGTATGAATTAAATCCAATGAAAGCAATCAGATCAAAAGAAATTAAAAAGGGCTTTTATAAAAACCCATTAAGCATTGCCACATTAATAATAACGGTAATAATTTTGCTTTACATTACAGTAAATTTGCCCAAACAAAAACCGGTTAAAGCAATAGAAACAACAAACGGGAATACTTCGGCATGGTAAAATTTATTTCCCTTCCTGTATTTTTAAATACTTGGTTGTATTGGCGGGATCTATCAACATAAGGGTTTCAACGGCAACGTTTTTTTCTTCAGGTAATCCTCCTTTAAAGATATTTACCAGCTCATCTTTCTTTGCATTAAAAAATAACTGCATATTAAATGAAGCGGGTCTTGACTGGTAAACAGGTTTTAAAAGATTTAATGATTTTAAAATGTTTGCCCTACCCTCGTCTACTTTCTCAAACATAATATCCAAACCATTGCGGCAATATTCGTAATGACATTCGCGTATACCTTTAAACACTGGCTGTAATTGATTTTCAACGATCCAGTAACGGTTACGCGTGCTTTCGCTATTTCTCCAACCTCTTTCGGCCGCAGTTTGCGCGTTATTTACAATTAACTGTGCTTTTTGCCAGTGCTCGGTTCCACCAAGTAATGAGAATGAGTCGGCATCTTCGGCTAAAATAACGTAGGCATAAAAAGCTAAAACAGAGGTTAAGTTATTTTGAAAGGTAGTTTCATTAAACTCCAGTTGTGAGAACTGCTGAAATTTAAAAACAAAATCATCATCTTCGAAATTAAATACCTGCGTGTAATAAGAGCTTTTATAAACCGGGCGACGGCTTTGAACCTGTATAGAGGCTGAAAAATCTTCGGTACTAATAGCTTCTTTAATATTAATAAAAACAGAACAGTCAACACGCTCGTTAGTGGTATAAATTTCTTTTGTCCATTTTTTATTATTCATAAATTCAAAAATAGCTTTCTCTAACTGATCAAAGATCTGTTTATTGGCAGTACCCTGAATTTGTGTGTAATTGATCTTTACCTGGCAGTTCAATTCCTGCCCTATAAAACTAAAGGTTAAAAAATTTAATATTATAAGAATTATAAGTTTTTTCATTTTATAAGATCGATAAGATAATTGACAATATCCAAAGCCACCTCTTGTTTTGATTTTAACTCAAAATTAGAGATTTTATTGTGTTTATCAATAATAGTAATTTTATTAGTATCCACGCTAAAGCCGGAGCCTCTTTCGCTGGCCGAATTAGCTATAATTACATCCAAATTTTTCTTTTTTAACTTTTCCTGAGCGTATTCCAAAACATTTTCGGTTTCGAGGGCAAAACCAACAAGACATTGTTTCTTTTTTTGTTTGCCAAGCTCGCTTAAAATATCTTTAGTTTTAATTAATTCAAGATTCAGTTCGCCATCTTTTTTCTTTATCTTTTTATCGCTTATCTGGGCCGGCTTGTAATCGGCCACGGCAGCAGAACAAACAACTACATCCTTATTATCATAATTAGAAAGCATAGCCTCATACATTTGATCGGCACTTTCTACATTTATCACTTTAATAGAAGAATTCTTTACTTTTTCGTTACTTGGGCCAAGTACAAGAGTTACCTCTGCCCCTTTAGCAGCAAGACTTTCGGCAACAGCAATACCCATTTTGCCACTACTGCGGTTACCAATAAACCTAACAGGATCTATTGCTTCGTAGGTTGGGCCTGCGTTTACCAAAGCCATTTTACCATTTAATGGCAAACCTTGTTTAAAAAAATAAATTAAAAAACTTACAATATTTTCAGGTTCTGCCATACGCCCTTCGCCGGTTAGGCCACTGGCAAGCTCGCCTGTTTCGGCAGGGATAATTAAATTGCCGTTTGTTTTTAAGCTCTCAAGATTTTGTTTTACTGTTGGATGCTGGTACATATCAAGATCCATGGCAGGCGCTACAATACACTTACTTTTTGCAGAAAGGTAAGTTGCCATTAAAACATTATCGCACAGCCCTGACGCCATTTTAGCGAGCGTATTGGCTGTTAACGGCGCAATAAGCAATACATCGGCCCATTCGGCCAAATGCACATGGTTATTCCAATTAAAATCCGCGTCAAAAAAATCAACGGTCACTTCATTTTTACTGAGAACCGAAAGCGTTTGAGGGGTAATAAATTCTTTAGCGGCCGGGGTTAAGATAACCTTTACCTCTGCGCCTTGCTTTACCAATAATCTTACCAGATGCGCGCATTTATAAGCTGCAATGCCACCGGTTATACCAAGAATTATTTTTTTGTTGTAAAGCATAAAGCCTATAAAGTAAAAAGGCAGTAAAGCCTTAGCCTACTGCCTTTTAAATGGTTTTTGATTTATTATTCTACAGTTTTTGTAGGGTTACGGAAATAAACTTTTTCCTCTAAAAACTCCTGAATAGAAATTAAAGTTGGTTTAGGTAATTTTTCGTAATGTTTAGAAATTTCAATTTGCTCGCGGTTCTCAAATACTTCTTCTAAATTATCAGTATGACTGCTAAATTCCTGCAATTTACCTGATAACTCTTCTTTTAACTCTGAACTGATCTGATTAGCACGTTTGCTCATAATAGATACTGCTTCGTAAATATTACCTGTTGGCGCGTCAAATCTGCGAATATCGCGGGTTACAATGCTTTGCTCTGCGTTTGTTTTTTTAAAATCCATGGTTAATTTAAGTTTTCTTTTAATTTTTTGCAGCTGCTATAAATAGATTCTGCGCCGCTAAGATACGGACTTTTTGGGTACAAATCTACAAATTTTATATAATTTTCGATGGCAAGGTCTAATCGCTCTTCTTTTTTAGCTTTTATACTATTGATAGCCAGTAAATAATAAGAATCTATCATTAAATAAAACATCTCTTCGTTGTACTGACTGGCAGGATATTCTTTAATAAAATTCTTCGTAGAAACAATAGAGGCTTTCCAATCATCCACTTTAAAGTACTGTTTTACGATCTCGTAATCTTTTTTCTCAAGCTTATAATGTAATTGATCTATAAGGGTGTTACAGCTGTCTATTCTATTGCTTTCCGGATAAATATCAACAAACGATTGAAATTCTTTAATAGCGCTTTTAGTGCTTGTTTGATCTAATTTATAATAAGCCGAGGTTAAAAAATAACAATAAGCATTCATAAAATAACACTCTTCTGAATGTTTGCTTAAAGGAAATTGTTTTGTAAAATTCTTAAAATGGTATTGGCTGATAATAAAATCGCCCATATTGTACTCGCTCCATGCGTAATAGTAATATACCTCTTCTGCCTTTTCCGTTCCTTTTACAACGGGTATAAGCTCTTCATATAATTGCGAAGCCTTTATGTAATGTTCTTTATCGTAATATTCTTTGGCTTTGGTCATTTTAAGCTCATAGTCGGTACTTTTAAGGATTTTATTAAACCCGTCGCAAGAAGACAGACTAATTAGAATAACAAAAGAAATAACTATTTTAAAGGTTCTCAGAACTGCAAAAATACTATAATTTTAGCATAAAAAAAGCCCGGAAAAACCGGGCTTTTAGAAATTATGTTAATTAAGATTATTGATTAATGATCTTAACCGTTTTTGTAGCTTTATTTGAATCTGTTATTTTAACCAGGTAGTTACCTATTGGTTGGTTAGCAAGATCAAAAGAAACTTCTTCTCTATCTGAAGTTAAAGTTAATACCGTTTGACCTAACATATTGTAAACAGTAATTGTATTTGTTCCTTCTAAACCAGAAACAGTAGCTTTACCGTTAACAACCGGGTTTGGATATACCGAAAGTTTGCTTGAAGTTAACTCGTTAAGAGTTACACCAACTGACGAGCAAGTGCTTGTAAACATTGGCTCAATTCCAAAATAACCAAAGTTAGAACTTAAGAAAGTAACCGAACCGCCAGCTAATGGAGATGTATAGTAACTGTTTGGATTAATTGCCGGAGTTTGAGTTCCGATTGGAAAATACGTAGAACCTGAAACAGCTTGTTGAGCATAACCTGTGTAATAAGTTGTACCTGATGTTAAAGATTGTGGGGTTGTAAATACAAAATTTTGGAATGTACCTAACATACCCGGAGCAATTGTAAGTGTATTTGTTTGAGCGATAACAGCACCTGTAGAGTTTAATAAAACACCATATGCAGGCTTGCTTGTATTATTTGCATCGGTAGAAATAGCAATACGAACGCTAATTAAAGTAGAAGCCACCGGCGTTTGAAATCTGTTTGAAATAATTCCTGTACCAGCACCAAAACCTACACCAGCAGTATAAGTACCAGCAGCACCTGGTGTGTTGTATGACCAAACATCGCAAGTAATGCTTTGTGATTTTACAATTGTATTGTTTATGTTGTTCTCATCAGGTAAAAGCCCAACAGAAACTGAGTTTACACCTTGTGTAGATGCAGGGTAAGAAGCAAAAGTTACTGTTGTAACAGCACCAGGAGCTAATGAACCAATAAACTGAACGTTAGTAAATGTATTAACACCTGTAACGCTTAAACCTACAGGGAAATTTGTTTTTGTAATGTTACTGTTATTTCTGATATCAGCTGTAACAACCACCGGTGTACCAAAAGTTTGTGGGAATTTACCAGGAGAACCTAAATGTTCAACGCTAACCTCATTTGTATAAGTATTTGGTGTACCAAAACGGAATAAAGGGCGGAAAGAAGTAGTACCTAACGCAGGAACTGCAACTGTTGAGGATGCACCTGTAGCTCCCGAAGCAGCAGCGTCAACGCCACATTGGTAAACGGCAACACCACCAGCTGTAACAGATGCTGTGTATTCATAAGCAACGTTTAATGCACCACCTGTGTATGCAAAATTAGATGGAAAAGCAAAATCAACATTTGTTGCTACTGAACCTGTAGGTATAGTATAAACGCCTGTATAAACCTGGGTCATACCGGCAGTTGTCCAAGTAGTACCATTAGTATAAGTTGATGAACTTGTATTTTGTAAATAAACAGTTAAAGTTCCGCTTGCAGGACCCGTTTGTAATGTATTTGTTAAAGCAAAACCAAAAGAAGTAATAGCAGTTGAAGTTGCAATGGGAGTCATGTTAGAGGATGGAACATTGTACATCGCTCTCATAACTGTGTGACCCACTCCACCATTTGGCCCCCTGTTACCAGAAGTTCCCGGAGCAGTGTTTGGTGTTGGCGCTACGTGGATATTGTTTACCTGGCTAAAACCAGCGCAAACAGACGCCACAACAGCGAAAATAGTTAAAGTAATTTTTTTCATGTTAAATAGTTTTTTAATGTTAAGTACCAAATATATAAAAAATAAAGGCTATTTGTAAAATTAAAATCAAATAAATTTTATTTTTAACAGTACAAAAAAAAGACTGGATTCTAAATCCGTTTAAACAAAAAAGGCCGTCCTTTTAAGGACAGCCTTTAAGTAAATTAAATAGTTAAACTATTATTTATTTAAGATCAAACGTTGTACCATTTTATCTGAACCATTGCTAACGGTAACAAAATAAACACCGTTAGATTGGTTTGTAAGATCAAGATTAACAACTTCTGTCATAACTGAATTGTAGTTGTTGTTTACAATAACCTGGCCTAAAGCGTTAGTTACAGTAACTGAAATATTTTGAGAATTTGGTAAAGCAATTGCTACATTAACTAAACCAGTTGAAGGGTTTGGCATAATTGTAACATCTTTGCTTAAACCTAAGTTTTTAGATATACCAGTAATTACTAAGTTACCACAAATAACTGGGTAAACAGCAATATTCCCATTAGTACCCCATGCGCTGCTGATTGAATGCCATGTGTTGTTAGACCATAATTCCCAGCTAAAGTTAGCCGTAGAAGCAGGTGAATTATAAACAACTGCTGTATCGCCTGTAGCTCCAACTGAAGGAACAACAACTGAAGCTAAAAATCCGGTAGAAGGAATTGAAACAGGCGCAGCAAAAGAAAATAAATAGTTAATAACAGTGTTAGTACCAACCTGTGCAGCTAAAATTTGAGCCATGGTAGCTGTAGTTTGGCTAATTGCAGTTGTTGGACCAGTAGTTTGGGTACCATTATAAAGAGTCATTCCAACAGTTGTAGCTGCTGCACCACCAGTACCTCTTGTTAAGTTTTTAAAGAAACTTACAATTACACCTGAAACAGATGGTTGAGCGATTGCGCTATAAGTAGCAGTAGGGAAAAAATTAGCTTTTTCTTTATCACCATAGCAGTTTGTTCCATAAACAAATCCTGCTTTAGGGCTACAACCAGGGGTTGCTGTATCAGAACCTGCAGTGTTTAAAGTTAAAGAAGTATTTTGAGCTGTTGTAATAGTATCACAACCTACAGGCATTGAACTTGCAGCTTTGTAAGTGATAGATTTGCTGATTTCAGAAACCGGTTGAACGTTCACTACGTTGTTAATTCTTCCACCAATTTGAGCGCTAGCAGCAACGGTAAGGGTTACTGAAGCAACGGTAAGTAATTTTTTAATCATTTTTTAAGTTTTTAAAGGTTAATGGGCAAATATAAATCTTTAATTTTAAATTACGTTAATTTATCTTATTTTTAACATAGCAGGTATGGATTTTTATTAGATATAGCACCTATATAATAATTATAATAATATTATTAAATTTACAGCAATTGAATTTATGAGATTAAGGTTTTATACCTTATTAAACGTTTTATTACCGGAACCGAAAATTGTTAAAAAAACGATTGTTTTATTGACACTTGTATTTTCGTGTCCTGTTTTTTCTCAAAATGTTTCAATTGAAGACATAAAAAAAGAAGCTGAAAAATTGTTTGAGGAAGATGATTTTACAAAGGCTTACAAGCTTTATTCCCAATTAGTTTCCAATTATCCAAAAGATCCTGAATACAATTTTAAGCTGGGTGTTTGTATGATATACAGTGAGCCCGACAAAAAAAAATGTTTGCCATACCTTACTTTCGCTAACAGCAAACCAGATGAAACATCAAAAGAAGTAAAGTTCTATTTAGGAAAAGCCTACCATGTTAATTATTTATTTGACGAGGCTATAAAATATTATAATGAATACAAACAGGTTGGATCCTCTGCCAAACAAAAGAAGTTACAAGTTGATCGTGAAATTATTTCATGCGGTTATGGTAAACGTTTACTTAGTAATTTATCTGATCTTGAAGTTAAAAGTAAAAAACAATTAAACGAAGCCGATTATTTTAGAAGCTACGATCTCAAAGACATTGGAGGGAAATTATTAATAAAGCCAGAGGCTTTCAGAACCCCGTCAGATAAAAGAAAAAAAGAAAAATCGGTAGTATTTCTTCCGCGTACCGCTGATAAAGTTTTTTTTAGCAGTTATGGCGATAATACCGGAAACAAAGATCTTTATTATGCCGTTAAGCTTGCCAACGGCGAATTTGCAAAACCTGTAAAATTAAATGGCGTTAATACAGATTACGATGAGGACTATCCGTTCCTGCATCCAAATGGCAAAACACTATACTTTGCGAGTAAAGGTTTTAATAGCATGGGTGGTTATGATATTTTTAAATCAGATTATATAGATGCAACCGATTCATGGTCACAGCCTGTAAACCTTGAGTTCCCTATCAATTCACCTGATGATGATTATTTATTTGTTACCGATTCGCTTGAAAAAGTAGCTTATTTTAGTACGGGCAGGCAAAGTCCTCCGGGCAAAATTGATGTTTTAAAAATAAATACCGAACGCAAGATCATTGATATTCTCGCTTTAAAAGGAACAGTTGTAAAAGAAAACGCCGATCAAAGCTTAAGAAGTAAGATCACTGTTAAAAACATGGGAAACGGCGAAATTGTTGGTGTTTTTGAAGCAGGTGATAACGGAGACTACATGATGGATTTGCCCAACGGAGCAAAATTATTATACACCGTTGAAACCCCCGGCCTAAAAACACAATCTGAAAGGGTTGGCCTACCGCTTGCTACAAACTCAAGACCGTTAAAGCAAACCATTTCATACGACCGTGGAATTTTAAAGATCATCAATTATTTCGAAGAAACACCAACAGACGACAGTTACATACAATATTTAAAGCTTATCGAGAAAAAATCTAAACTCGATGTTAATGAAGGCTTAAATAAGCTTGGTGCGCAAACAGGTAACAATTCTACCGCCAACAATACAAATGCGACAAACACATCTACAGATAACATTGGGCCAACCATTATTGATGGAGGTATTGATACCACAACAAAAGTTGCCGCAACAAAAACCGTAACGCCTTATACAACAAAAAGTGTAAGCAATAAAGAACTGGTTGAGATTGCAAAGCAGGATGCTAACGATTCTAAAAAAGAAGCCAACCAGCTTGATCAGGATAGTTGGGACGCTGAACAATTAGGCGAACAGAAAAAAATTGAAGCCGATAAAAAAATAAAAGAAGGTGATGATATTTTAAAGAATGCTCAAACGATTGTTAACGAAGAAGAAAAAAATAAAGAAATAGAAAAAGGAAATGCCATTAAAACAGAAGGCGAAAACGAGCTGGTAGTTGCAAATAAGATCTTAAACTTTGCGAACACTTTAAAAGAGGATGCTGCCAACAAAAAGAAAGAAGCAATTCTAAATGACGAATACGCGAATGAACTAGAAAAAATAAATGCTAATAAAAATAAAGACAATAAAGAATCTTTAGCGAAACTTGACGAGCTTCAAAAACAAATAAATCAATTATCTACAAAAGAAAATAATTCTGACAATGTTTACAAATCTATAAAAGATAATGTAGAGCAAAAAGAAAAAGAAATTGCTATTGTTGAAAAGAAAAATGCTGCTACAACAACTAACTTAAATGAAATTAAAACCGAAATTACAAATAGCGAAGCTGAACTTGAAAAAACAAAAAAGAAAAAAGATAAAGAAGCTATAGCTACAACAATAACCGAACTAAAATCTGATCAAAAGCAAAAAGAAGATGAAATTGCGCAAAACAATATAGAGCTTAAAAAATTAAATGATGAACTGGCTGCATTAAAAAATGAATTAGAGCTTACAACAAAGATCAAAACAGAAACCATTGCGGCTGCTAAAACAAATTCAATAAACAACAACAGTACTGCAACAAATACTAATAGTATTGCAATCAACAACAATACTACAACTGCTTCAAATGCAACTCAAAAAATTAACGATAAGGTTTTAGAAGAAAAATATAAAGATAAAATTTTAGTTACAGATGTTAACAGCGCTGAAAATATAAAAGAAGTAAACAACCAACTTATCAATTACAATAAAGAAATTGATCTTGCAATTGCCAATGATAAAAAAGAATTATTAAAGGCAAAAACACCAGCAGCCAAACAACAATTCAGCACCGACATAAAACAGCTTGAAACATCTAAAAAAGAGAACAACCAGTTAATAGCATCTAATAATAAAAAGATTCAGGCTATTAATGCAGATATCGCGAAAAACAATAACACAAATACCGTTGAGAAATCAATTAATTTAAATCCTATTACAGCTAAAAACAGTTCTGAAGCAAATAAAAATCTCGATGAGCTTAATATTCAATTAAACACAAATGATAATGCAAATTTTGAATACAATTCTTATCAGAACACCGATGCGCAAAAAACAAAAGTAGACGCAGACACCCAGATCAATGATGCCTCAGCGCAACAAAAGAAATTAAAAGATCTGATTGCAAGTGCCAAAGAAGAGATCCAAAAATCTGACGCCATTGCTAATACAAGTAACAATGTTACTACTAACCAGCTAATTCTTGAGGCTGAAGAACTGTTTAATAAAGCTCAAAAATTAAGAACAGATGCTCAGACAAAAACCGGAGACGAAAAAGAAAAGCTTTTAAGCGAAGCAAAAACATTTGATGAAAAAGGCAACGAAAAAAATTTACAGGCTGCTGAAATAGCTAAGAACGATAACAACGCCGTGTACAATACAAATATGGAGAATATTAATACACTGATTGCAGGAGGTAAATCTTCAGCCGCAGATATTAATGAAGCTAAAAAAATGAATGAAGAAGCCATACTTGCATTTAAACAAGCAACATCAATACGTGAAGAGGCAAATTCTCTTACCAACGTTGGCGCCAAACTTGGTAGCATGAGCAATGCGGAAGAAAAAGAAGCATGGGCTATTAACAAACAGCAGCAAGCGCTTGATCTACTTAAAAAATCAAACCCAACCGCTGGTTTAAAAACAGCCATCACGTCTACTTCATCCATTAAAGTTGTTAAAGAAGATAATACCATTGGCACAAAACTTGAAGCCGTTAATAAAGGGCTGGATGATCTGGCTGCTACAAAAGTTGCCGCATATCAAAAATTATACGAAGCAAATAATTTAGAGATCGATCAGTTAAATGCTAATTTAAAACTAAATGAAACACTTATTTCTAATACACCAAGCTTAAAAAGTGAATCAATTGCCGCAGCAAATAAAATATTTACCGCCAATACATTAAAACAAAAATCTGATGCTGCGGTTAATAATAACGATAAATTATATGATCTTATAGCCGCAACAAAAAAACAATTGGAAGCTATTAATCAGTTGAACATTTTAAACAAAAAAATTGGTAACCAGATCGCTAACAATACAAATAACGCTTCAAACGCGAACAATACATCCGGCGAAAATAATACCGCAGCAACAACAAACACAGCTAGTGCAAATACCACTTCAAGCAACACAAACACAAGTGTGGCAAACAACACAGTTACTGAAAATACAAGTGCAAATTCTACAAACACAACTGGTATAGCTAATGCAACAAATTCGGTTACAGAAAATACCACGACAAACAACACAACTACTAACACTGCTGCAAACTCAAATTCAACTGCTATAAATTCAACTGCAAAAACAATAGATACTAAAACTATTGCAGTAAGTGAATTAAAAACAAAAGATACAACTGCAACACAGGTTGTGAGCTATTTTGAAAATAAAGAACCCGCTACACTAAAAAACCCAAATGCTAATCGTTTAAAAAACAACGCGCTTACCGAACTAAAAAATACTGAAGAAGAAAACAAAGCTGTTGAGAACGAGATAAAAACGTTTAAAGAACAAAATCCAACAATTACAAATACGGTAACTCCTCAAGAGCTTAAAACAAAGGCAGATGCCTTGTTGGTAGAAGCGGAAGTGTTAAGCAATAATGCCACTGAATTGAAAAATAAGGCAAACAACGCTTCGGGTGAAGAGAAAAATAACCTGATTGCAAAAGCAAATGAGGAAGAAAATAAATCAATAGATAAAAAAATTGAGGCGTCTAATATCATACAACAAAGTAATGAGGTAGAATACACAACAAATAACAATGCTATTACCGAACTATTAACGAAATTAAAAGCAGATAACCCAACTCTGAATACTGAACTAGAACAAAAAAATAACGAGATTGCTGTTTTAAAAGATCAGGCAAAAAAATTAAAAGAAGAAGCGAATGCACAATCCAACCCCGCAGCTAAAATAGGTGCATTAAGCAACGCAGAAGAAAAAGAAGCAGAGTTACTAATCAAACAAAATCAATTAATTACTGAGCTTAAAAAACAATACCCGGATTATGTGGTTAAAACTGCAAACCCTGAAAATAATAACTCAACTACTACTCTACCCGCTAACCTTGCTCAAAAACAAAAAGAAGTACAGAATAAACAAGCTACAGAGTTAACTAATCTAACCAACGCATTAAGTCTGGAATATGAAACTGCAAAAACATATGTTCCAAAAAATCTGACGCCAGAACAAAAAGTTGTAAAACAAAATGCAGATGATCTTAATACTGAATCAAAAAAATTATTGATAAAATCTACTACAGAGCAAAACCCAACTGAAAAAGCTAAACTGCTTACCTTAGCTGCAAAAACGGGAGACGCGGCGGTTAACCAGCTAAATAAAATTACGGGTGATAAAGTTGTTACAAATAATACTGCAAACAATAATACAACCGCAAATAACACTAACCCAAGAAACAACAATACTGCAAGTAACAACACTACAAACAATAATACAACCAATAATAATACTGCAAATAATAATGCTACTGCAAACAATACAACTAACCCAAGGAATAACAACAATACAACAAATCCAAGAAACAATAACAACACTTCTAATAACAACACAACAAACCCTGCTGTAAATAACACAAAAGGCACTGTTAAGATAGAAGGCCTTGAAGTGGTTGCGGGTAATGCTTACAACGCCGCTAAACCAATTCCTGTAGACGCTAAAATGCAGGACGGTCTGGTTTTCCGTGTTCAGATAGGCGCATTTAAAAATCAATTGGCTAACGATGCCTTTAAAGGTTTAAGTCCGCTTAATGGTGAAACAGTTGGCAATGGCTATATCCGTTACACCGCAGGTAATTTCGTTAAGTTCGAGAATGCAAGTGCAGTTAAGAACGATCTTCGCAATTTAGGATATAATGATGCTTTTGTTGTAGCGTATTTTAACGGCAAACGCGTAACCGTTGCCGAAGCAATTGCATTATTAAATAAAGAAGGTAAAACAATTGATAACAATGCGCCAAACACGGCCGGTATTACCGCTAACTCTAACGTGCCTAAAAACACCACTGTAACTACACCAAACAACACTGTATTTAACTCGCAAGAACCTGTAATTGTTACAAAAGAGCTGGAACAAACCAACAATTTATTATTCACCGTGCAAATTGGCGTTTATAACAGGCAGGTAACTAAAGGTCAGTTAAGAGGCCTTGGTCCGATTTTTAGCGAAAAATTACCTAACGGCTTGTACCGTTATACTGCGGGTATTTATAACGATCCTGAAAGATTATTGACTGATAAACGCAAAGTGGCTGAAGGATATGTTCGTGATGCCTTTGTTAGCGCGTATTTAAATGGAAAACGTATTACATTTGCCGATGGTAAAAACAAAAAAGCAAGTGATTCAACCATTAAATTAGAAACGCAAAATCCAATTGTTTTCCCTTTGGGAGTGCCTGCTACAAATACTCCTGTAAACAACACGCCGGTTGTTAATACCCCGGTAATAACTACAACTGTAAATAATACGCCAGTGGTTACTTCAACCGTTCAACCATTTACAAATGGTGTTACAAGTTCCCCTGCGGCTACTGCAGAAAATGGCGTTAAAGCTAATGAAGAAGGTGTAAGCTTTAAAGTACAAATTGGTGCTTACAGCAAGCAAATTCCAAATGATGTTGCTGCAAGATTCTCTGCTATTAAAACCTGGCCAATTGAGAATAAACAAATAAACGGTTTATTTATTTACAACATTGGTAATTTTACTGATGCCAAATTTGCAAAAACGTTAAAAGATCAGGCTGTTAGTATTGGCATTGCAGATGCTTTTATAACGGTTTATAAAGACGGTAAAAAGGTTTATGGTGCTGAGGCTACCTCATTACTAAACAGGTAAAACGTGAATGCCATTATTGAAATAAAAGGTTTATCAAATCAGGAATTTATTGAGCGGCATGCCATTCCGGGAAGTATTGGTCTTGTAGGAGGTACGCACTTTATAGATAAATCGATCAAGAAATTTCAAAAAAAAATTACCTCACATGGTAATGAAAGTTTGTGGTCGCACGCATTTATTTTCAATAATATAAGGGAAGATAAAAAATGGTGGATCCTGGAATCGGATCTTGAGTTCTATAAAAAACAAACACGCGTTGGCGTGCAGGAAAACCGCGCTGATAAATATTTTGATAAAGCAGCCTATCCAAATATTGCGGTCTTAAATTTTAATTTAAGTAAAGAAGATCAAACAAAAATAATTGCCGAAGGTTTGAGTTTACTAGCCGCAAAAACAGAATACAGCATTCGTGAAATATTTGGTGTGTTAATTTCTTTAGCCAATAAAAAAAGAAATGAAGAAAATGCCCTTGCGCGTGAAAACTCATTTTTTTGCTCGGCTTTTGTGCAACATTGTTACAATGCCATCAACATAGATCTTGATGAGAATGTATCCACCAAGCTTTTAACGCCTGAAGAGATCTACGCCACAAAGCAGAAGTGCTCTATTACTATCCTGGTTTAATAAACCACGCAGACACATTGTGCTTTCGTAGCAAAACAAATTTATAGCAGGTAATCATAGTATGTTCTTCGCAAGCGAAGAACATTTATGTGCAACTCTTTTGCATTTAGCTTAACTTTTTTCTATGTTACTATGTGTTTAAATTTTTTGGAAACAAAAAAGGTTAACTGATCTCTCAATTAACCTTCAAATTTATTTAGAGCCTGGATAACACCCTTCAATATGACCTTGCGTATATCATAAAAAATAAGCGTCATCCGCGTTCTATTATCATTTACCGTATTTCTTTTTCATTTCTTCAATGTACTTTGCTCTTTCCTCCGGACTCATAGCCTGAAGCTCTTGCGGTGTTTTCATACCAGCCGGCATTGTAGAAGAGCCACTGCTTTCAGATTTTTTATAATCTGCCGGAATTTCAAAATCAGATTTAGAAAAACTTTTCTTTTCCATTTTCACTAATTCCATGGTCATCTCGCCTTCTCTTTCATTGCCTTTGTGAACTGTTTTAACAGGAAATCCTTCGCAGCCGGCATCTTTTAAAGCCTGGTAACGCTTGTTTGATCCCATTTTTTCGTTAGCGTTCATTGCTTCAGCATACTTAGCGTAATCAGCAAAATCTTTTGTATTCCATACATCATAGGTTTCTTTGCCCTGTGTTGTTACCAGTGCATGAACGCATTTATAGCCATTTACTTTTTCTTCGCCAATCTTTTTAACTGTATAGTTACTATTAGTTGTTTCTTTAGTTTCTGATTTTTTATGCTCAGTATAGGTTTTGTTTGCTTCGTTTAATATATAGGTAACATCGGGATTATCTTTTTTTATTAAGGTTGTTATTTGAATACCGCCGCTTGGCATTTGCGGCACCATCATGTTCATATGTGCTCTCGAACCGTAGGTTGAATGCTTAACAGTAAAGGTACCACTTGGGCCTTTTGTTGAGCTCATTTTAAATTCAATTAATGCGTCGCTTTGTGCGATTGAAAATGCGCTTATTAATAAAGCGATGGAATTAACGAATAGTTTTTTCATGGCAAGAGATTTTAAGTTTTAATTAAAATTACTGAATTAGTATAAATAAAAAAATTAACCACATAGAAATATAGTTTTTCATAGATTAAACCTGCCTGAAGTAAAACATAGGATTTTCTTTGCAAGCAAAGAAAATTTATGTGAACCTTTTTGGCGTTTAGCTATTTTCTTTTTTCTATGTGCCTATGTGGTTAAAAAAAATTATATTAATTCAACACTTCTTTTAATAAAATTAGTTAAGCTTTCGCCTTTTAATAAACCCTGCGAAAGCAATGCAAGATCGGTGGCTTGCCTTGCAAGGTTTGTTTGTTTCTCTGCATTTTTCTCGTCCAATATTTTTGTAATTAAAGGATGGTTGGAGTTAACAACCAAATTATACATATCCGGCATATTACCATAAAAGCCCATAGCGCCACCGCCCATTTGATTCATGTCTTTCATACGGCGCATA
Source organism: Chitinophaga pinensis (assembly GCA_943369995.1). Taxonomy (GTDB): domain Bacteria; phylum Bacteroidota; class Bacteroidia; order B-17B0; family Aurantibacillaceae; genus Aurantibacillus. The sequence continues at coordinate 13,600 of CALRPF020000024.1, read as the reverse complement.
AACTCGGGGCGGGTAATAATCATTGGTGCATCTTTCTCGCTTAAGTTCTCAAACGTTACCTGAAATTGTTCTTTGCTTACTGTACCTTCAATAATTGGTTGCAATTGTTTTTGTTGCTCTTCAGTAATTTTACTTACCGTATTTTCATCTTTCTTAATTAGTTTATCAATCGTATCAGCATCCACACGCACAAAAGAAATGTCTTTTAACTTACTTTCTAATTGATTAATGTAATGCGGATCTAACATAGTTTCCATTAACAACACTTCGTATCCCCTGCTCTTTGCGGCATCAATATAAGCGTGCTGCTCCTGAACATTTGTTGCGTATAAATAAATTAATTTATTGTCTTTATTTGTTTGAACTGGTTTTACTAAATTTTCAAATTCTTCAAAGGTGTAATATTTATTATCTGTGGTTTTTAATAAAGCAAATTTTATGGCCTTCTCATAAAATTTTTCATCGCTAATCATGCCGTATTGAACAAATATTTTTATATCATCCCATTTCTTTTCAAAATCAGGGCGTTCTTTTTTAAAGATCTCCTCTAATTTATCGGCTACTTTTTTAGTAATGTGGCTTGATATCTTTTTTACATTTCCATCTGCCTGTAAATAGCTACGACTCACGTTTAACGGAATATCCGGACTATCAATAACCCCTCTTAACAAGGTTAAAAAATCAGGTACAATATTCTCAACATTATCTGTTACAAAAACCTGGTTGCTGTATAATTGAATACGATCCTTTGGCATCTCTAATTTATTAGAAAGCTTAGGAAAGTATAAAATACCCGTTAAATTAAAAGGGTAATCTACATTTAAATGAATGTGAAATAATGGCTCTTCAAATTGCATAGGATACAATTCGTGATAAAAAGCTTTGTAATCTTCTTCTTTTAATTCGGTTGGTTTTTTAGTCCAAGCCGGCGAAGGATTATTAATAATATTATCAACTTCTATTTCAACATCTTTTACCTCTTCTTCTTTTTCGCCTTCTTTTAACTCTGGTTTAATTCTGTCTTTTTTAGTACCAAATTTTATTTCAACCGGTAAAAATTTACAGTATTTAGTTAACAGACCTTCAATTTTATGATCATCCAAAAACTCCTCGCAATCATCTGCAATGTGTAACACAATATCAGTACCGCGCTCTGTTTTAGAAGTAATTTCTTCTACCTGGTATTCAGGACTACCGTCACATTCCCAACGCACGGCTTTAGCCCCTTCTTTGTGAGATAAAGAAAAAATCTCAACTTTTTTTGCCACCATAAAAGCAGAATAAAAGCCTAAGCCAAAATGACCTATCACAACATTTTTGTCTACTTTATCTTTGTATTTATTTACAAATTCTTCGGCGCCGCTAAAAGCAATTTGCGCAATATATTTTTCAATTTCTTCAGCCGTCATACCAATACCTTTATCTTTTATGGTAATGGTTTTTGCGGCTTTATCAACTACAACTTCTATTTTTGTATCGCCCAGATCGCCTTTTACTTCGCCCATACTGGCAAGGGCTTTCAGCTTTTTGGTAGCATCAACGGCATTACTTACAAGCTCACGTAAAAATATTTCGTTATCGCTGTAAAGGAATTTTTTAATAATGGGGAAAATGTTCTCTGTCTGTACGTTAATTTTTCCTGTTGTCGTGCTCATCTTTCTATATTTTATTTATTGTGATTCTTCAATTGCAAAGATAGTACCAATGCCGCAAAAATGACAAATTGGCAAGGAATTAACTGATTTTAATCTACTAATTCCTTTTTTTTGGCGTTGCCTTCGGCCCGGGCTGCTGCGGGCTCGGCTAAAGCCTCGGTTTTTTGCCTTAACAGGCAAAAGAACTAAACCCTTCGCATCCCTAACGCGAATCTTCGAGCTATGCGTTAGGGATTGAGCCTTTGTTTGAGCTCTTTTTTAGAGCCTGTGAAGGCGAATAAAAAAAGCGAGTGGCGAAAGCCCGGGCCGCTTCGTAAGGCTCAGCGCAGGCTGCGGCAACGCCCACATCAAAAATGATTTAAACTGTGTTTAAACCCATGCCAGTAGAGCAAAAAAAGATCCCCCAAAGTTAACCTTGGAGGATCTTTTTAAATGATATTAAAATTTTATTTTCCTGCTTTTAATTTTTCATTCATCTCTTTTCCTTTTGCCTCATTACCTGTCATTAAATATAATTTACGTAATGCACTCATGGTAGCTTTGTCATCGGGCTTAACACTTAACGCTTGCTCTAAATGCGGAATAGCTTTTTTATAAAACTCCTGGCTTTTTGCTTCCATTTCTTTACCTTTTTTTGCAGCCTCGGCAATTGTTAAATTAGATGCTTTGGTTTGTAAATAACCACCGTAGTTATTGTACATTGCACCTAAGTTATAAAGCGAATTGTAAAGTAATTCGTTTGCTGGCTTTAATTCTACAGCTTTTGCATAATTGGTTTCTGCATTTTTAAACAGCTCTTCAAAATCAGCAGGTTTATCAATGTCTTTACCTGTTGTTTTATCTTTTGGGTTGGCCATATTATCATAAATATTTCCGGCTACTAAAAAGAATAAAGCATTGCTTGGATCTTTTTCGCTTGCAGCTTTTAAATTTGCCAAAGCTTCCTGTTGTTTTCCTTTAGCTAAGAATTGGTTTGTTTCCTGGTTTAATAAACCCATATCATTAGGAAAAGCGGTCCTTCCTTTTTTCAAAATATCCATAGCAGCGGTTGAATCATTTTTACTGATATAAGCGCCAAACATGGATTCGTAATTGTATGGAGAAGAGATCTTACTATCGATCATTTTTTTATTGTATTCAAGAATCTTGGCAGTGTTTTTAGCTTTACCGGCAGATACAGCGGCGTTGTAAAAATTAGCTGTATCTTTTACTTTATACAATAAGGTATTCATAAAACCTGTTTTGTAAAAATAATCTGCCGCTTCATCATACTTTTTTGCTTTGTATTTTCCGCTGGCAATATTGCCTGATTCCATTTTTAATTGCATAGCAACAGCAACTAATTTTACATCATCTTCGCCAAGCATGGCTGTTCCTTTAGTTAAACCTTCTTTAATGGTTTCCATGTATTTTGGATCTAGCTCCTGAATCTTGTTTAACTCTTCAGCAGCCGCTTCAAAATCAGTTAAAGAAGTATTACCATAAGCCAACATGGCTCTTTCGTTTTTATCTGGCGTAGTTGCTTCAAGCTTTTTTAATTCCTGCGCTAAATTATATTGGTATTGAGCGTAACTGATACGCGCTTTGTAAGCATGTGTCTTAGCCTGATTTTTTGTTTCTTCGCTTGCTAAGGCAAGATCAATTGCTTCTTTAGCTTTATTTAAATAAACAAGATCGGGCTTACCATCTTTTACAGTTGTTTCGTAATCGTTTAATGATCTCCAGGCGGTTTGCACTTTAGATTTTTGCGCAAGTCCAAAAAATGGAATGACAGCTACCGCTAATATTGATATTTTTTTCATAGATAGTCTTTTTGTTTAGACGTTTATTTTTTCAATTTACATACCAAATTTTGGTATTTAACATTTTTTACTCTTTTATATCTGTTGGGGCATCTGTTTCTCCTGTTGGTGTTTGGTTATCGCCTTCAGCAGAATCACTTTGCCCGTTAAGATTTATATCCGCTCCGTTAATTGCGCTTTCGCTTCCTTCTTCATCTTCGTGATCTACTTTTGTAACTGCTGCGATTTCATCAGTTTCAGAAATATTAATTAAACGAACGCCTTGCGTTGCTCTTCCCATTACACGAAGTGTGCTTACATTTAAACGGATGGTAATACCATTCTTAGTAATGATCATTAAGTCGTTTGCATCGGTAACAGATTTAATACCAACTAAATTTCCTGTTTTATCAGTAATATTAATCGTTTTAACGCCTTTACCACCACGGTTAGTAACACGGTACTCTTCAATATCCGAACGCTTACCGTAACCTTTTTCAGATACAACTAAAACGTTAGCATTCATATCATCAATACAGATCATACCAATTACTTCGTTATTTCCACCTTCTTCATCGTTCAGATCAATTCCAATTACACCACTGGCATTTCTACCCATTGGGCGCACTTTTTCTTCGTTAAAACGACATACCTTGCCTAATTTGGTAGCAAGCATAATTTCGTTCTTACCGTTTGTTAAAGCCGCTTCTAATAAAATATCTCCTTCGCGAATTGTAACAGCGTTAATACCGTTAGCACGCGGACGTGTATAAGCTTCTAAAGTTGTTTTTTTGATAATACCATTTTTAGTTGCCAATACAATGAAGTTATTATTGATATAAGTTTCATCGCTTAAACTGGTAACATTAATAAATGCTTTTACTTTATCGTCCGGCGAAATGCTAATTAAATTTTGAATAGCTCTACCTTTACTTGTTTTTGTACCTTCAGGTACCTCGTATGCGCGCAACCAATAACATTGTCCTTTTTCTGTAAACAATAATAAATAATTGTGCGTGCTTGCAATAAACATGTGCTCAATAAAATCTTCCTCGCGGGTATTAGAGCCTTTGCTTCCTTTACCACCACGACCTTGCGCACGGTACTCATCTAAATTAGTACGTTTCATATAACCCATGTGCGATATTGTAATTACAACATCTTCATCGGCAATCATATCTTCTACTCTAAGATCATCTCCTGCATAAACGATATCCGTACGGCGCTCATCGCCATATTTATCTCTTACTTCAACTAATTCATCTTTAATAATGGTGTAACGTAATGCTTCATTATTTAAGATCTCATTTAAATGAGCAATGGTTTTCATCAACTCTTCGTATTCTGATTTAATTTTATCGCGCTCTAGTCCGGTTAAGGTTCTTAAACGCATATCTAAAATTGCTCTTGCCTGAATTTCAGATAAAGTAAATTTACCCATTAACTCATCGCGTGCAAGATCCGGGCTTTCGCTTTCGCGAATAATTTTAATTACTTCATCTAAATGATCAATAGCAATTAATAAACCCTGTAAAATGTGTGCGCGTTTTTCTGCCTGCGCTAATTCGTATTTAGTTCGGCGAACAACAACCTCATGTCTGTGCTCCACAAAATGATGAATCATATCTTTCAGATTCAACATTTCAGGACGCCCTTTAACCAATACAACGTTATTGATTGAGAAAGAAGTTTGTAAAGCCGAGAATTTATATAAATTATTTAATACAACGTTCGAGATTGCATCTGAACGTAATTCGTAAACGATACGCATACCTTCACGGTTACTCTCATCACGAATTTCCGAAATACCTTCAATTTTTTTCTCGTTGCATAATTCCCATTGGCGTTTTATCATTTCCGCCTTATTAATTTGATAAGGAATTTCTGTAACAACAATTCTCTCTCGGTTTCCAACAGGTTCAATATTTGCTTTAGCGCGCATTACAACGCGGCCACGGCCGGTGTGGAAAGCTTCTTTTACACCTTCAAAACCATAAATAGTTCCACCGGTTGGAAAATCAGGAGCTTTAATATGTTTCATTAAACCGTCGATATCAATTTCGCGATTATCAATATATGCTAAAGTGGCGTTGATACATTCTGTTAAATTGTGTGGTGCCATGTTAGTGGCCATACCAACAGCAATACCCGAAGCACCATTCATTAATAAATTTGGGATACGTGTAGGAAGAACCGTAGGCTCCGTTAACGAATCATCAAAGTTGGGACGAAAATCAACAGTATCTTTTTCGATATCTGCCAACATTTCTTCAGTAATTTTACGGAAACGCACCTCAGTGTAACGCATTGCTGCCGGTGGATCGCCATCTACCGAGCCAAAATTCCCCTGGCCGTCAACCAGCATATAACGTAAACTCCATTCCTGGGCCATACGCACCATAGTATCATAAACACTGGCATCGCCGTGCGGATGGTACTTTCCTAAAACCTCTCCAACAATACGCGCCGATTTTTTATACGGACGATTGTGCAAAACACCAAGATCCAACATTCCGTATAAAACCCTGCGGTGTACGGGTTTCAAGCCATCACGCACATCAGGTAATGCACGCGATACAATAACCGACATCGAATAATCGATGTAAGCTGTTTTCATTTCATCTTCAATATTAATTGGAATAATTTTTCCTCCGTCTGCCATACTCGTTTTCTTTATTTAATTTTTAATTTATTATCTTTAATTAATGCTGTTTTGTCAGTCTGTTTTTATGCTACAAAAGTTAAAAAAAAAACCTCTGTAAAATTGAACTTTGAACCCATGAAAGTACCGAAAAATCAACAAATACACTCAAAACTTATCAACAAAAATTTTGTTAAAAAAACCACTTGTAAAATTTATCAAACCGATTATTTTAATCTATTTTTGAGTTTGGCATTATATATGTAATTTCACTTATTAAAAGGAACAATTTATGGAAGCAAAATTTTCGCCCAGGGTAAAAGATGTTATTACCTACAGCCGTGAGGAGGCTTTAAGATTAGGGCACGATTATATTGGATTAGAACACCTCATGCTTGGTATGATTAGAGAAGGAGATGGTGTAGGAATGCGTTTATTAAAGAACTTAGGTGTTGATGTAACTGAACTTCGCAGAAACATTGAACAAAATTTAACTCCGGGTTTGCGCAAATCCAATAACCTGGCAAACATCCCATTGGTAAAACAAGCCGAAAAAACATTAAAACTGACATATTTAGAGGCGAAAACCTTTAAGTCGATACAAATTGGCACAGAGCATTTATTGTTATGCATTTTAAAGGATAACGATAATGTGGTTACCAAAACCTTAATTAAATCTGGCGTTGATTACGATGCTGTGCGTGCCGAATTAGAAGGCTTTTTAGATAACCCAGGTAAGATAGAGAATTCTGCTGCCGGTGGAGATGAAGATGATAGTGAAGAATCAAACTTTGGCGGTGCAAGTAATGCCGGTAATCAAAAGAAACAAGGTGAGAGTAAATCAAAAACTCCGGTTCTTGACAATTTTGGCAGAGACTTAACCAAAATGGCGGAAGATGGAAAATTAGATCCTGTTGTTGGTCGTGAAAAAGAAATTGAACGTGTATCGCAAATATTATCGCGTCGTAAAAAGAACAATCCAATTTTAATTGGCGAGCCTGGTGTGGGTAAATCAAGTATTGCCGAAGGTTTAGCTTTACGTATTGTTCAGCGCAAGGTATCACGCGTGTTATTTGGTAAACGTGTTGTTACTTTAGATCTTGCGTCTTTAGTAGCGGGAACAAAATACCGTGGCCAGTTCGAAGAGCGTATGAAAGCCGTTATGAACGAATTGGAAAAATCACCCGATGTTATTTTATTCATTGATGAGATCCACACAATTATTGGTGCCGGTGGTGCAAGCGGAAGCTTAGATGCCAGCAATATGTTTAAACCTGCGTTAGCACGTGGTGAGATACAATGTATTGGTGCTACAACATTAGACGAGTACAGACAATATATTGAGAAAGACGGTGCACTGGAGCGTCGTTTTCAAAAAGTATTAATTGAGCCTGCTACACCGGATGAAACTTTACAGATCTTAAATAATATTAAAGGTAAATACGAAGATCATCACAATGTTACTTACACAGAAGAAGCCTTAAAAGCCTGTGTATTGTTAACTGCAAGATATATAACGGATCGCCACTTGCCGGATAAAGCTATTGATGCTTTAGATGAAGCTGGTAGTCGTGTGCACATCACAAACATTAATGTTCCTGAAAATATTTTAGAGATAGAGAAAAAGATCGAAGATATTAAGGAGCTAAAAAATCAGGTAGTACGTTCTCAAAAATACGAGGAAGCTGCAAGATTACGTGATACCGAAAAACAATTACAAACAGAATTAGAAACTGCAAAAAAAGCATGGGAAGAAGAAACCAAGCAAAACAGAATTTTAGTTACTGAAGATAATGTGGCCGAAGTTGTTAGTATGATGAGCGGTGTACCTGTTCAGCGTGTTAACCAAAACGAAGGCGATAAACTGGTTAAAATGAATGAGCTTATTACCGGCAAAGTTATTGGCCAGGAAAAAGCTGTTGCTAAAGTTGTAAAAGCAATTCAACGTAACCGCGCAGGTTTAAAAGATCCAAACAAACCAATTGGTTCGTTTATATTTTTAGGCCCTACAGGTGTTGGTAAAACGCAACTGGCAAAAATTTTAGCAAGACATTTATTTGATAATGACGATGCATTAATTCGTATCGACATGAGCGAATACATGGAAAAATTTGCTGTAACACGCTTAATCGGAGCGCCTCCGGGATATGTGGGTTATGAAGAAGGTGGACAATTAACAGAAAAAGTACGTCGTCGTCCATACTCTGTTGTATTATTGGATGAGATCGAAAAAGCGCATCCTGATGTATTTAACATGTTGCTTCAGGTTTTAGATGACGGTATGTTAACTGATAGCTTAGGTCGTAAAATTGATTTCAAGAACACAATCATAATCATGACCTCTAACATTGGTGCTCGCCAGCTAAAAGATTTTGGTACCGGTGTTGGTTTTGGAACAGCTACAAGAAAAGAAGGTGAAGAAGATGCTTCGAAAGGTGTTATTGAAAATGCTTTGAAAAAAGCATTTGCGCCAGAGTTCTTAAACCGTATTGACGATGTGGTAATGTTTAATTCTTTAGAGAAATCAGACATTCATAAGATCATTGATATTGAATTAGCTCATTTATTTGGAAGAGTTACCGGTTTAGGTTACAATATTAAAATAACCGATGCTGCAAAAGATTATATTGTTGAAAAAGGTTATGATGCTAACTACGGTGCAAGACCTTTAAAACGTGCCATTCAAAAATATCTTGAAGATCCTATGGCAGAAGAGATCATTAAAAATAATCTTGCCGAAGGTGATGAGATAGAAGTAGATTACAATAAAGAAAAAGATGAAGTTGTAGTTTCTACTCACAAACCAAAAGCAAAAAAAGGTAAGAAAGAAGATAAAGCTTAGTCTTGAAACTAAAAATTAGAGATTAAAAATTGCAAATAAAAAGCCCCGACAGAAATGTTGGGGTTTGTTGTTTATACCATCATTTCGAATGTTATGCTTTTATATCCCCTGTTGCCAAGGATTTGAAATTCTGCTGTAATGCACGATTAAAGTAAAAAAACAGTTGTATTGATTTACTTTTCGTGTTGAAGGATTACAAATCCTTCGAAGCAGAAATTCAAACAACAAAAAGATAGAGCTGCCCAGGGCAAGTAGCAAGATACTGCGAAAAACCGCAAAATTCAGCAAGTAGAAATTGGCTTTCACTTATTAGTGAAAGCTTAAATTTTGAGCTATCAATGTCTTGAAAATTAACATGTTAATAAATTGAGTTTTTATCATTTTAACTTGTTTTTTTGTACCTTTGCTGTCTAAATTTTTTATTCATGAATCCATTCGAATCACCAGATCTTCTTGAACAGGAAATAATTGAAATTGTTTTAAAAGAAGAAGCCGTAAAAGCGCTGATACTTTACAACGATGATGTAAATACTTTTGAGTTTGTAACTGAATCGCTGATTAAAGTTTGCGAACACGATGCCCTTCAGGCAGAACAATGTACTTACCTCGTGCATTATACCGGCAAATGTGTTGTAAAGAATGGGACTTTTAAAAAATTAAAACCTCTTTGCGAAGCCTTGTTAGAGAGAGGCTTATCGGCGAAAATTGAAAATTAAAAACCGTTGTTGGTATATAAATTGCATGTACCGTATAAACTAAATTTATATGAATAAAATAATTATTTCTGCATTTGTTGTTTGTTCACTGTTTACTTCTTGTCATAAAAATGCCGTAACAGGAAAGCGCGCGTTTACTTTATTACCAGAAAGTGAAATGATGGCTATGAGCTTTACCGAATATGATAAATTTTTAGCAGAACACCCACCTTTACCTGATACTGACGATCGCGTACAAATGGTAAAACGCAGTGGATTAAGAATTCAAAAAGCAGTAGAAAAATTTTATGCTGATAAGGGACTATCAAAAGAATTGCAAGGCTTTAACTGGACTTTTAATGTTGTTGACGAAAACACTGTTAATGCCTGGTGCATGCCCGGTGGTAAGGTTGTTGTTTACACAGGCATCTTGCCTGTAACACAAACAGAAGAAGCTTTGGCAGTTGTCATGGGACATGAAATTGCCCATGCTGTTGCACGTCATGGTAACCAGCGTATGAGCCAGGGTATTTTGGTGCAAACCGGTGGTGCTGTTTTGTCAGTAGCCCTTTCTCAAAAACCCGCAGTAACACAACAATTATTTATGCAATCATTTGGCGCTGCTTCTACACTGGGAACGTTAAAATATAGTCGTGGCCATGAGACTGAGGCCGATAAAATGGGGCTGATCTTTGCAGCAATGGCAGGCTATAATCCTGAAGTTGCAGTAGATTTTTGGACAAGAATGTCGCAAGGTGGCGGGCAAAAACCACCTGAACTCTTAAGCACTCACCCAAGTGACGAAACGCGCATAAAAGATCTGAAAGCCTTTATGCCGGAGGCAAAGAAATATTACAAGGCGCAATAACTTTTTGACGTAATTGTCATTTCAAAGGCTGTCAAGAAGCGTTTACTTGATTCTACTGCATTTGATATGGCAATCTATTATTTAGAAGCTCGGAATTTTATTGCGCCAGGGATATGAAGGGTTTAGTTCTTTTGCCTGCTAAGGCAAAAAACCGAAGCGATAGCGAAGCCCACGGCAAATGCCCTGTGGGTATTTGAGCGGGCTGGTGTGTAAGCGCCCGTTAAGGCGCCCAAAAAAATCATAAAATTTTTGTTTAATTGTCTGTAAGCTTATTAATATGAAGACTGTCCCAAATGCACTCAACGTGCCAGTATAAAACAAAAATACAGTTAAACCAAACTAGGCTCTTCGATCTTGCAATTCATATTTCCTTCTTCATCAAAATCACCAACAGTAATAGTTACAGGCATACTGCATAAACGAAGATCGAAAGGAGATTTCACTTTCACATAATTTTGTGTAAAGCCAAACATAAAACCATTTTTATTTTCGTGTTCAAAAATTACGCTAAGCGTTTTACCTTTTTGTTTTTCGTAAAAGGCGCGTAATTTTTTTGCAGATAAGATACGCAGCATTTTATTTCTACGTTTACGCTCGGCTATTGGAACAGGATTTTCCATTAAAATAGCTTCTGTATTATCACGCTCACTATATGTAAATACATGTAAATACGAAACATCCAAGGCATTAATAAAATTATAGGTCTCTAAAAATTCTTCTTCCGTCTCGCCCGGAAAACCAACAATAACATCAACACCAATACAACAATCGGGCATCAGGCTTTTTATTTTAACAATTCTGTCTGAATACAATTCGCGTTGGTAACGGCGTTTCATGCGTTTTAAAACATCATTGCTGCCACTTTGCAAAGGAATATGAAAATGAGGTACAAATAAATTTGAGGTACAAACAAATTCGATAATTTCATCTTTTAATAAATTAGGTTCAATAGAAGAAATACGAAAACGTTCTATTCCATTTACTTTATCTAATTCTTTAACAAGATCTAAAAAAGTATATTCTTTTCTTTTTTTAACATCACCATCAATGTTTTGGCCATAACCAAAATCGCCAATATTTACCCCTGTTAAAACAATTTCTTTTACACCGCTTGCCGCAATTTTATTGGCATTCGCTATTACATTTTCAATGGTATCACTCCTGCTCTTTCCTCTCGCTAAAGGTATTGTGCAAAAGGTGCAACTATAATCGCAACCATCCTGTACTTTTAAAAACGAACGGGTTCTATCGCCAACACTATAAGCATCCACAAAAAAATCAGCTTCCGAAATTTCGCAATTATGAATTTGCGTATGCGTGCTTTTGCCTGAAAAATTTATGTAATTCAATAATTTAAATTTTTCTGTTGCCCCTAAAACAACATCTACGCCTTCTATTTTCGAGATCTCTTCAGGCTTTAACTGTGCATAACAGCCAACAACAGCTACAAAGGCTTCCGGGTTTTTAGAGAGCGCATTCTTTACTATTGACTTACACTCTTTATCTGCATTTTCTGTAACAGAACAAGTATTGATCACATAAACATCTGCAGCTTCAGAAAAATCTTTTTTTGTAAAACCTTTTTCAAAAAATAAACGGGCAATAGTAGAAGTTTCTGAAAAATTCAGTTTACAACCCAATGTGTGAAAGGCTACCGTTTTATTTGCAAAAGACATGGGCGCAAAGATAAGAAAATTCTAGCTTAATATTCTCAACATCTTTGTTATAAAGCCATTATAAGCCAAAAAAGATATATCCTTATAAACAAAAACTCGTGTTTTTATAGTAAATTTGTTCTTTATATTAATTATGGAATTAACAGCTTTAACTGCAATATCACCTATTGATGGCCGCTATAGAAAAACTACCGAGCCCCTGGATATTTATTTTTCGGAATTTGGTTTGATAAAATACCGCGTTTTAGTAGAGATAGAATATTTTATTGCATTATCAGAATTTGGTTTACCTCAATTACCTGCAATTGATGTTGCAAAAAAAACAGCTTTAAAAAATATCTATCAGAATTTTTCTATTGCCGATGCGTTAAAAATTAAGGAAACCGAAAAAATCACTAATCATGACGTAAAAGCAGTTGAATATTTTATTAAAGATAAATTAGAAGAGATAGGTTTATATGATTATACTGAGTTTGTACATTTTGGACTAACATCGCAGGATATAAATAATACCAGTATTCCTTTATCCCTAAAAGATGCAACCAATCAACAATTATTTCCGGCAATTAATGGCATTATTGAAAAAATAACAGAGTTGAGTAAAGAATGGAAAGATGTTTCTTTATTGGCCAAAACCCACGGACAACCTGCTTCTCCAACAAAATTAGGAAAAGAGATGTATGTGTTTGTTGAGCGCATGAGCGTGCAATTAAATCAGTTAAAAAACGTTCCTTTCTCTGCAAAATTTGGTGGCGCCACCGGTAATTTTAATGCCCATCAAATTTCTTATCCGGGAAAGAACTGGGTGGAATTTGGAAATAATTTTGTGAATAATATTTTGCAATTGAACCGTTCTCAATTTACAACGCAAATAGAACATTACGATAATATTGGCGCATATTGCGATGCATTAAAACGCATAAACACAATTTTAATAGATTTTAGCCGTGATGTGTGGACGTACGTGAGCATGGAATATTTTAAGCAAAAATTGAAAGCAGGAGAGATCGGTTCTTCGGCTATGCCGCATAAAGTAAACCCAATTGATTTTGAAAACGCAGAAGGTAATTTGGGAATTGCAAATGCTTTATTAGAACATTTATCATCAAAACTTCCTATTTCCAGATTACAAAGAGATCTTACTGATAGCACTGTTCTGAGGAATTTGGGAAACCCTCTTGCCCACTCTTTAATTGCTTATTCAAGTATTTTAAAAGGATTGAATAAACTAATTTTAAATGAAAAAGCATTGCAACACGATCTTGAAAATAACTGGGCTGTTGTTGCAGAAGCCATACAGACTGTTTTAAGGCGTGAAGGATATCCAAAACCATACGAAGCATTAAAAGATCTTACCAGAACAAATACGCACATTACGCAAGCGTCATTAATTGAATTTATTGATGGCTTAAAAGTTTCTGAAGAAATTAAAACAGAATTAA
>CALRPF020000023.1:0-86067 GCA_943369995.1 Chitinophaga pinensis | reverse complement strand
AATAGATAGATAAAGAATCGTTAAACCCGCGCCAGCGATATGTAGGGTTTAGTTCTTTTGCCTGCTAAGGCAAAAAACCGAGGCGATAGCCGAGCCCGAAATAGCGCGTTAAGGCGCCCAAATATAAGGTGAAAAATCAATCTCAAATTGCCCTCTTTCAAAAAAAGGTTATCTTTAATTCATGAATTTGTTTTGTCGGTTATTTTTTACTTCATTATTTACAATTAGTGTTTCTATAGCATTTGGTCAAAAAACAAAGCTCGATTCGCTTTTTGAAAAAGTAGCTGCCGACAAAGAAGATACTTTAAAGCTAAAGCACTTAAGCGCACTTGCCGCAGAGCTGGTGGTGAAGGGAAAATACGACACCGTACCATTCGTGTGCGATACAGAATTTGCTCTTGCAACAGAGCTTATAAAAAGTAATACCGAAAAAGGAATTCCTGTTTATAGCGTAATCTACAATGGCGCGGGAGACAGCTACAGCTCGCGCGCAAGAAGTTTTTATTACCGAAGCGAGTACGAAAACGCCCGGGAAAATTTTCTTGCAGCCATCCCCTACTACAAAAAGGGAAATCAAAAGCGTGGTGTTGCTGTTTGCAACCAAAACATAGGCGCCATTTATTATTTTTTAGGTAATTACGAAAAATGTCTTCAGTATTTTTTAGCTGCCGCTAAAATGTACGAAGAAATTGGTAACGTAAATGGCATGGCAGATATGCATGTTAACCTTGGCTCTACCTACCGTATTCTCGGAAAAATTGATATTGCGCTTGAGCATTATTTGATCGGATTAAAAAAATACCGGGAAATAAATAATCTGCCGGGAATTGCGATGTCTTATATGAACATAGGGGTTAGCCATTCCGACAGAAAAGAATACCAAAAGGCTTTAGAGAACCAGTTAATGTCGTTAAAAATAAAAAAAGAGATCGGCGATAAAAAAGGCCTTGCCGAAACCTATTGCAATATTGGCAGTATTTATTTGAACCTTAATAAAAATAAAGAATCGCTTGAAAATTATTTGACCGGTTTAAAATTGTACGAAGAGTTAAAGGATAAAAATGGTTTAACTTATGCGTTTAATTACACGGGTGAAGTTTATATGAATGAAAAAGATTACGCCAAAGCCATAGAGTTTTTAAACAAAGGTTTGGCCCTTGCTACAGAAATTGGTCTTAAAGATATGATGCGCGAATCTTACAAATCACTTGCAAGAGCATATGCAGAAAAGAAAGATTATAAGCAGGCTTACGAATTTCATGAAAAATTTACAGCCATTAAAGACAGCTTGTTTAACGAGGAAAGCAATAAAAAATTTGCCGAGATGAACGCGAGCTACGAGAACGATAAAAAAGAAAAAGAAATAAAGCTCATAAAAGCCGAGCAGGAAAAAGAACGTGCTGTAGCTAAAGAGAAAAGTACGATTCAAAAAATAATTATTGGCTCGGTGTTAATTGGTTTATTAATGGTGGTTATTTTTGCGGTTGTTATTTTACGAAACTTAAAACATACCCGACACCAAAAAGATATTATTGAGGCAAAACAAAAAGAGATATTAGACAGTATTTATTATGCCAAACGCATTCAAAAAAGTTTGTTGCCAACCGAAAAGTATTTAGAAAAGCATTTAAACAAAGATAATACCTGAACTGCGCCAGGGATGGAACGGCATGTTTGAGCTCTTTTTATGCAGCTGAGCAGGATAGTAAGCCAGCGGCTTGCCGGGCCTGCGAAAGCGTAAGAAAAAAGCGAGTAGTGACAGCCCGCCCGGGCGCCCAAAAAAAATCATAGGAAAAAAAGTACGCAGTTCGTCTCCCTCTCCTTTGGAGAGGGATTAAGGGTGAGGCTTAATCACCACAATTTTAATTCTTGTCTTTTTTACTTTGGTTCTTATAAGGTAATGCTCTACCTTTTTCATTTTCATAATGCCCATGCGTGAATGTTGCGCTTCTTCTTCTTTATTTTCGATAATGGAATAAATATAAATTTCTGTTATATTTTTTACCAAAAATTTATTTAAATAATAATTTATTAAAACACGATCGTTTTTAGAAAGCGTAATAAAAGATGACTTTATATACAGGCTGTCGTTATTTATTTTCTTTTCGGGTGCTTTTGTTTTATAAAAGAAAACTATTTTAATAAACTTATCGGCCTGTGTAGTATCTGCAAGCAATTCGGCCAGTTGCGTTTCGTTTACCGGTTCTTTTAATGGATCGGCATTTTTGCCTTTTCTTTTTCGTTGTTTTGCGCTAGCCTTGGCAATAAAAATATTTACTTTTTGTTTTACGCCCCTTTTACCACCTGCCGGTGGCTTTTGAAAAGACCAAGCAGCTTTTATACAATCTTTTTTAAAACAAACAAATGGAAACCCCGCATGAATAGCACAGGAAGAAAACAGCGCTGCAATTACAACAACTAAAAACAGTTTATAAAAATGGCGAAACATTTGGCTTATATTAAAGTTAACAAATTTTACTGAAACATCAAGGGCGTTAAGCTCCTTCTCCGAGTTTATCCTTAGCGGAGCCGAAGGAGAGAAGGCGGGGATTAGGCTTAATATTACAAACTATAGCCATGGGCTTTTATTTTTTCTTTTAATTTCATTGTTGAAATGATAAAAACGAACAATGAAATAAGTGTTCCTGATGAAATAGTAATGAATAAGATCTATTTTATACGCGGGCAAAAAGTGATGCTGGATAGAGATCTGGCAGAACTTTATGGTGTTGAAACTAAACAATTGAAAAGACAAGTAGTAAGAAATATTGATCGGTTTCCGGACGATTTTATGTTTGAACTTACCGCTATAGAATATGAATCTTTAAGGAGCCAAATTGGCACCATTAAAAGAGGCCAGCATTCTAAATATACTCCCTATGCTTTTACGGAACAGGGCGTAGCCATGCTCTCGAGCGTATTAAGCAGCAAAAAAGCAATCGAAGTAAATATTCAAATAATCAGAATTTTTACAAAAATCAGGCAGATGCTAACGGATAATACTGAGTTACGTTTAGAAATAGAAAAAATAAAGAAGAAACTTGATAACCATGGTGAAAATATGGAAATAGTATTTCAATACTTAGACCAATTACTGGAGAAAAAAGAAACTCCAAAAAACCGTAAACAAATTGGTTATAAACTGCCAACTAAAAAGTAAAATACCTTTCTGTAAGTGCTTTTAAGCCAAATTTGCACAGCCAAAAAACATGTGTATCTTTAAACTTGCTGAAAATAAATCTTAAATATTTTTTCTTTTTGGTCTTCAGTGTTGGATCTTTTATTATATCCGCACAAAATATTGATTCGTTAAAGCTTGCGCTTAAAAATACCAAAGAAGATACAGTTAAAGTAAACATACTGATTGAAATTATAGATGCGATAGACGACGATTCAATCTGGCCAACGTATAATGATGAGCTGCAAAAAATTTCAGAAAAATTACTTTTAAGCTCAAATGAAAAACTAAAACAAAAAGGAAAAAAAAGCCTGGGAGAGGTTTTCAATAATTTAGGATATTTATATGACAACCAAAAAAACATTTCTAAAGGCCTGGAGTATTATTATAAGGCTTTAAAAATTGCCGAAGAAACCAATGATAAACCCAGCATACTTAGCATACTAAATAATATAGGTTTGGCTTATGAGAAAATTGCAGAGTACACAAAGGCCTTAAATGCACATCACAGGTGCTTAAAGATAGGTTTTGAATTAGGCAATAAAAAAAATAGTTCCGAGTCGCTATATAATATAGCTATGATATATATTAATTTAGGAAAAGTTCAGACCGCTTTAAAATACCTAAACAACTGCCTGCTCATTCAGGAACAAATTGGTGATAAAAAAGAAATTGCAAATACAATCAGTAACATTGCCTATGCACACAATATCCTGGGAAATTTACCACTTGCTTTAGATTGCTGGAGCAAGAGTTTAAAATTAAGTGAAGCGATTGACGATAAAAATGCTGTGGCAACTAATCTTAATAATATTGGATTTGTATATAGTAGTTTAAATGACCCTAAAGCATTAGACTATTTTAAAAGGAGTTTAAAGATACAGGAAAACTTAAACGATAAGCGCGCCATATCTTACTCGCTCAATAATATTGGACTTATATACTATAATAAACGGGATTATGTGAAAGCACTCGATTATTACAATAAAGGTTTACAATCGGCATTAGAAAGTGATGATGAAATAATTCGGGCAGGGTTAATTGCCAATATTGGCGATGTGTATTCTAAACAAGGCAAGTATGATGAAGCAATGATAAATTATCATAGCGCTTTAAAAATATCAAAAGAAACAAAAGAAAAACAAGGTGTTACACAGGCATTTGGTAAAATAGGCCGCAACTATTTTAGGTTGGCCTTTCAACAAAGTAACGAAGCTGAAAAAAACAGGAAATACACATTGGCAAAATTATATGCCGATAGTTCGCTCACGCTCGCAAAAGAAATGGGCTACCCTTTTGATATAAAAGAGGCAGAATATTTTAGGTCAAAAGTAGATTCTGCTACGGGAAATTTTGGCGGAGCATTTGAACATTTTAAACAATTTATTATTTATCGCGATAGCATTAATAATGAGGGCAACCGAAAGGCAGGCATCCGAAATCAGCTGAATTATGAGTATGAGAAAAAAGAGGCCGTTATAAAAGAGCAGCAGGAAAAAGAAAGAGCAGTTGCCGAAGAAAAAAACAGGTTTCAAAAAATTGTAATATTTTCAGTTGCATTTGGTTTACTTTTGGTAATTATTTTTGCTGTTTTTATTTTACGCTCGTTAAAAGTTACACGACTTCAAAAACACGTTATAGAAGAAAAACAAAAAGAAATTTTAGATAGTATCCGTTACGCCAAACGTATTCAAACCAGTTTGTTGCCAACAGAGAAGTATATTGAGAAACAATTGAAGTCTTAACTATTTCAACGCAATTTTAATTCTTGTTTCTTTACATGTTTCGGCTTAAAAAATCATTTTTATGACACTTAAAAACACCGGTTAATTTGCAAACATCTTTTTGCTAACCCATAACTACTATTAGTTTACGAACCTTTAGCCAAACAAGCTGGCCGGCCCACTTTAACCTTGTTGCAACTACACTCCAAAAAAATCGTAGGGTGGTTTATGCCGCAAGCAATAATACTTAGTGCGCTTACACTTTTTATAAATTAATTGTTGCGTATCACTAACAGATTTAAAGTGCAAGCAACAATTATTTTCGCCGGAAAATTCAAACGAAACGATAATACTGTTTTTGGTGTAACTTATTAACTTTAGGTGTATTTGTTTGAATTTAATTATTTAACGTAAATTTGAATTTTTAAAATGTTACGTATTTTACAGAGAAATGATGAGAGCAATAATTATAGATGACGAGAAAGACTGCAGAGATACCATTAGTAATTTATTGAAATTAGTAAGTACTGATATTGAAATTATTGGTGAAGCCGCGAATGTTAAAGATGGCATCACACTAGTGAATCAAAATAAATTTGACCTTTTATTTTTAGATATTGATCTTCCGGACGGAACCGGCTTTAATGTATTGGAGAATATGACCAATAGCGATTTTAGCCTTGTATTTACAACTGCTCATAATGATCATGCCATAAAGGCATTTAAATACAGCGCCATTGATTATTTATTAAAACCCATTGATCCGGATGAATTAGAAGATGCAGTTCAAAAAGTAAGAAAAAAAAGCAAGCTCGATAACATCGAACATAAAGTTGAACTTCTTTACGAAAACCTTCACCAAAAAAAATTCGAACGAATTTCGTTTCCCACCATGAATGGTTTTGAAATTATTCAAACACAAGATATTATTTTATTTTCTTCGGAAAATAATTATACTAACGTACATTTAAAATGTGGTAAAAAAATTCTGATTACTAAAACCATTAAAGTGTACGAGGAGTTATTGTCAAATTCAGGCTTTTTGAGAGTACATCAATCTCATTTGGTAAATCTTTCATCTATTATAAAATACAGTAATGGCGATGGCGGCTCTATTACACTTTCAAACCAGTCGGTTATAGATGTATCAAGACGAAAGAAAGAAGAACTCCTAAAACACATCAAGAGTAGTTACTAACCAAATTCTTGCCATTTTCTACCAAATTCTAGTTCAAACTTGCTTAATCCTAAATGGTGCTTTTGTGGCGCAGCTATGGCTTTACTTTTGTAGTCGTAAATAATTCAATAAAATTTACAAAGCGGCTGCCGAAAAGCTTACAAGAGAGTAGGTAAATAAATTTAATTAATGATAATATGAAAAAAATCAAACTAAAAAATTCGATTTTAATACTCTTGGTGATCCTGGGATTTTCGAACAACATTTTTGCCGCAGGTACTACTTTAAAGTGGGCAACCTATGGTGCGCCTCTGCCACAGGTGTTTTCTGACCAAAACTATAGTTATTGCGGCGCAGATCCTGTTAAAAATCTACAGGTGCATTTTGATTGCCAGACCTGTGGCAGTTCGCTTTGCCTTAACAACCGTTATGAATACACAGTTGACCTATATAAAAATGGTGTGAAAATTAGCACCAAAGTTGTTAATGATCAAACTGGTTCAGTAGATGTTTACTGGAATATATACACAATGGGAGCTGGAAGCTACAAGGCAGCTGTGACTTCACGCATCAAAGATTTTGGTTGTGTCACCTACTCCACCCTTCAAAGCAATGTTATGTCAAATATTATTACAGTAACGCAGATTCCGCCAGTACCAAATTTCAATATCGATGGCGGTTCTACACCAGACGGTTCAACGGTTATAGGCTGCATCAGCAAAATAAAATTAAATGCGTCGTCAACTTCGTGCGAAACAGCTTATTACCTTGGTGTTGAAGAGTGTGATCAATACTGGAGCGTTACTAATGCTTATACATTTGGTGTATGGTTTGCAGGACAAGCCCAAGATAACATTAGTCTTCAAACTATGGCTTCAACTTATAGCTACCCACCGTACTTTACAGGTCTGGCATCAAGACAAGGGAACATTTTACTTGGAGGAAATTTACCAAATGGCGCAGCCCGTTATTATCGGGTTAAAATTTGTACCGGTCCAATCTGGGCGTGTAAAACGGTATTATTAAGAGTTGATGAGACATGTAAACAAGCGCCGGGAACAGAAGATACTAATATTTATACCGTATTGAACTATGATCCAACAAGTCAAACATCGCCTGAGGGCACAACCATTACTTCTCTTAAAGATATAATCAATTTAAACGATCAAATAGTTATAGCGCCAAACCCAAGCAATGGTCTGTTTACAATCAATTTGCCATCAGATGAAAAAGCAAAAATTGAAGTATATGATATGAAAGGTGGAAATGTAATTTCGACTGAATCGACTTCAGACAAATACCAAATAAATTTAAGTGAACAGCCAAAGGGCATCTACATTGTAAACATTACAACGCCTTCTAATCGCTATTCTAAAAAAATAATTGTGGAATAAAAAATAAAAGCAAGAGCAGGAATGCAATTGGCATATGCTCTTGCTTTTTTGTTTATCATTCTTACGGATTAAAAATTCTGGCAAGACCTACTAAAAACAAATTAATTGATACTAGCAAAACAAAAAAACATTTCTATTTTTCTAAAAAAACTTTACCTATGGCATCTTGTAAATTGAGTATCATAAGGAAAAAGAAATAGTCATGAAGAAAGTTGTAAAAAAAATCACTTGTACTAATTAATACAGAAGTCCTGCAAATTAGCGGGACTTTTTTATTTACTCATGTTTTTTATAGATGGGCAGGTAAACTTCCACTTTTGTGCCCAATGCTATACCTTCTGCGGTTTTTAAATCACTTACAGTGTTTTGTATGCCTAAATGCGTGTTTGAATGCAAGTGTTGTAAACGTTGGCTCGTAATCAGCATTCCTAAAGAGGTATGTTCTTTTTTGAATTTAAAGGTGGCTGCTTTTTCTCTTCCAATGCCATTATCTTCTACCACACATTTAACACAATCCTTTTCCAAAGAAAATCTCAATTCTATTTTCCCTGAACCATCTTCTTTATTAGCCAATCCGTGCCAAATAGCATTTTCAATATAAGGTTGAATGATCATTGGTGGTATTTCAACATCCATTTCTTCTAATTCTTCTGATAACACAATTTCAAAATCAAATTTTCTCTCAAATCTGGCTGCTTCTATTTCGAGATACAATTCCAGCATTTCAATCTCCTGCTCAAATTTTACAAATTGCTTCATATTATTTTCCAACACACGCCTTATTAATTTGGAGTATTGAGCCAGGTAGCGCTGTGCAGCAAGAGGTTCTTTATTTAAAATAAATTTTTGAATAGAATTCATTGCATTAAACGTAAAATGAGGGTTCATTTGACTGGCCAAAAATTTAATCTCCATATCTGTTGCCTTTTGATATAGTTCTAGTTTTTCTTTTTGAGCCTCGGCAGCTTTTTGATATAAATCGGTTTTTTCATTTGCGCGATTTTCGATTAATCGTATTCTATGCCTCACGGCTAAAAGAACGCCAACCAGCGCAAAAATGCCCAAAACTATTCTAAACCACCAGGTATGCCAATAAGGTGTTGCAATTGTAAAATTAATTTTTATAAGTTTTGAGTTCCAATCATTGCCGTTATTCCTTGCCAGAACTTCAAAACTATATGTACCATAAGGCAAAGTTGTGAAATCAACGAACGTGTTTTTTATAATATGCCAGGAAGTATCCAGGCCCACTAATCTGTACTTATAATCAACACTACCAGGCACTTTATAACTTAAGGCGATAAAATGAACCCGAATAAAATTTTGATCATATTCAAGTTGATATTCGTTTTGCAAAGAATACGTACTATCCTTAACCTGAAATTTAGTAATATATAGCGGCAATTTTGCGTTAGCAGGCTTGTTTTCCTTTTTATTAAATATTGTTAGTCCATTATTTGTAGCAACATAAACAGAGTCTCCATTTACAATAATTTGATTTACTTCATTCGAAATCAGCCCATCCGCTGTGCTATAATTTTTTATTTCATAAGTAAATGGCTGATAGCTTTTTACTTTGATTTTGCTAATACCATTATTAGTTCCGGCCCAAATAATATTCTCATCATCAATAAAAATGTTTGAACAAAAATTATTTGCCAATCCGTTTTTTTTGTTCAAATACAATACCATTGTATCGTTTATAACTACAAGTCCTTTTCCTTTTGAAGCGCCCCAGATATAATTATTCTTATCTTCTTTCAGATCATCAATTCTAACATTCAATTTCCCATCCAAATATTTTTCAACCTGGTTATCTTCATACTTTGATAATCCATTGGTAGTTCCCATCCATACGCCTCCTGTTTTACTTTTCATTAAGCTATAAATCCTATTCTCGAGCTTATGTCTTTGAAATTTATACGCGCCATTAATAGGCGTTATTTCTGTAAAATTGGAATAATTGGCGATGATAAACCTGCCATCAAGTGGGAGTATCCTGGTACAAAGAACTACACTCTGCGTATCCCTAACTATAACTGGCGGTTTGTTGTTTTTAATTATAGATAAACACCCACCACCAACCACTACCAATTCGTTATTTAAACATTGAATACTTGAAATATTGTTTACATTATTAGGAATTAAATTACAGTTAAATTCACTAATTATTTTTCCGTTTTCAATACTATTAACCTTACCATTATTTAAACCTAACCATAATTTATTCTTGGGCGAAATAGAGATGCAATTTATTTTATTATTAGATAATCCTTCGGCTACGGTATAATTTTTAAAATTTATATTAGCCAGATAAAAAATACCACTTTCTAATGTAGAAAACCAATACCCTCCTTCGTTGTCTTCTATAATTGACGTAACTGAAAGTTGCTTTAAAAAATTGATGGAAATGCAAGACTCGTAGTCTTTATAGAAGAACACGCCATTGTTTCTTGTTCCCATCCAAAAATTACCGGCCTTGTCTTCTGCCAAAGAAATAATATTATACGGAAAATGTTTTAAACTAATTGCGGCATTGGCACTGAACTCATGCACTGTATGGCCAATAGAGAGAAAAAAAGTTTTTCTCTTAGACTTCGCCATTTTAATTGCGACTGCTGCAATACTAGTCTCACCAGATATTTTAGCGGTTACAACTTGTGTATTATCCTCTTTAATAAAAACGCATGCAATTTCAGGAGATTTTGAACGGGCAGACTTACCACCCGAGGTTCCAAATAAAAGACCATCCGTTTTTATTTTTTTTAAATACAATACCCCTTCAGCTTCAAAAGAAATAATACGGGGATCAATTTCATTTGTAGATCCATTTAAACCAGCTTTCATGTATCCGACAGCACTATCAAAACCAACCCAAAGCGTGTCTGTTTTGTCAACATACATCGAACGACATATCAAATGTTTTTGTTTGCTTGGCAATTGCGTTTTATAATGCACAGCGTGAAAATTTCCGTTTGAATAATAGCATAATTTGTTGGAATAAGATTTTAACCAGATTCGTCCTTTATGATCTTCATAAAAGCCGAAATTTACGTTATCCGCTAAACCATCTTCTGTTGTAAAGGTTTTAAATTCATACCCATCAAATCTGGACACGCCTCCGTCAGTAGCAATCCATATATATCCTTTAGAGTCTTGAAAAACCTCATAGGCTTCTGAACTTGGCAAACCTTCTTTTACGCCATAGTTTTTAAATAACGGATTTTGCGCTTTGCAAAAAACAAGAAGAGTAAAATGAAATAAAAAAAGTAAGATAATTCGCCTGATATAAGTATTCATAAAATCTATAAAGATCTATAGTATTACGCGTAATTAAAAACAGAAGCAAGCGTTAATCTTCCGTTAATTTTATTTTTTATAGCGTACATTTCGTAAAAGTAATTTGAACTTTTTACCACAGCATATTTTAAGTAGGATATAAAGTTAAGTTAGTTTTTTGATGTTTCATAATTTTTTGATGTTTCAAATTATTCCCTTCTTTTTTTAAGTGATTTTTTTTGCGCTCTCTTTTAAAATCAATTTCTACCGTGCAAAAATAAACATCAGCGGACTTCAGATTTTTGTATCGACTAACCCTAACGGGCGTTTTTGTAATTGTCTACGAACTTTTCAATGGCCTCAATTAATTCTTCCGTCGAATAGTAGTTATCAAACACAACACTATTTTTAATCGTTCCGTGTCATGTATATGGGCCTGCCGCTTACCTGTAGCATTCCATGCTTATCTTTCAAATACGTTTTGAGTTTATTCGCAATATAACATTAGCTCGTGTCAGTTAATAATCGTGGCCGTTGTTTGGTTACGATTGCGGCTTTAATAATTGCTCTTTGAGCAGTTCGTTTTACATCCTGCACATTCATGCCTTCGCAAAACTCTCAGTATAAAATATCGAAGCGTTGTTAGCCATCCTATTACTTGCACAGCCAAAAAACATGTGTATCTTTAAACTTGCTGGAATTTACTGTCAAATATTTATTCTCTTTTGTCTTTGGTATTACGTCTTGTATCCTGGCATCGCAAAACATAGATTCGTTAAAGCTTGAATTAAAAAAAACAATAAACGATACTACTAAACTTAATACCTTATTTGTTTTAATTGAGAGTATTGAAGATGAGGAAGTATGGACACTCTATAATGATACCGCATTAAGCCTTGCCGAAAAATTATCTCAAAGTACTAATTCGCAATTTGCATTAAAAGGTAAAAAAGGCATTGCCGCGGCTTTTAATCTTAAAGGTTTTTTTTATAGCGATATTGGCAGTGTTGAAAAAGCTTTAGAATGCTATCAAAAAAGCTTAAAAATACTCGAGGAAATAAATGATCTTGAAGAGATAGCGTTTACGTATAATAACATAGGTGGCCTTTACGCCGAACATGGAAACGCAAAAAAAGCGTTTTATTATTTTGAAAAAAGCATAGCTACCTGGGAAAAAACAAGTAACAAAGAAGGTCTTGCCATTAGCCTTAACAGTATAGCGAGCTTATACATAAACCAGGGAGATATTTCTAATGGGATAAAATCCTACAAAAAAAGTTTAAAAATCAGTGAAGAAATAAATGATAAGTTAGGAATTGTAAGATCTTTAAATAACCTGGCTTATACTTATCAGGATGTCGGAGATATTCAAACCAGTCTGGATCTGTATAGCAGGTGTTTAAAGATAAGCGAAGAAATACATGATAAAAGAGGTATGGCTTTTGCAATTACCAATATCGCTTCTATCTATAAAAATAATGGCGAGGTAAATAAAGCGTTAGAGTATTATAAGAAAAGCTTGTTCCTTCAAAAACAACTCGGCAGTAGAAAAGGTATTGCAATTACTTTACATAATATTGGCAATGTATATTATCTGCAAAAAAAGTTTGACCTGGCTTTAGATCAAAACTTACAAAGTTTAAAAATAAGGGAAGAAATAGACAATAAAGAAGGAATACCTGAATCGCTTGGGTCGATTGGAAATATTTATGTAAAGAAAGGCGAATTAGTAAAAGCCATGGAGTTTTATAAAAGAGCTTTAGAAATTGCCAGGGCTATTGGGCAAAAAGATGTAGTTGCTGTACTCATGAATAGTATTGGTAGTACTCTTTATCTGCAAAAAAATTATGCAAAAGCCGGTGCTTATGCAGATAGTTCTTTAAGGCTGGCAAAAGAGCTCGGCTTTCCAAAAAGTATGAGAGATGTAACGTTTACATTAACAAAAATAGATTCGGCCCTTGGCAATTTTAAAAGTGCCTTTGAGCATTACAAACAGTATATTATTTACAGAGATAGCCTTGCCAATGAGGGGAACAGAAAAGCAGTTATCAAAAACCAATTAAATTATGAGTTCGAGAAAAAAGAAGCAGTAATAAAAGAGCAGCGGGAAAAAGAAAAAATAATAGCAGAAGAAAAAGACCGCTTTCAAAAAATTGTTATCGGGGCTGTAATATTTGGACTGATGCTCGTTCTCGTTTTTGCCTTTTTTATTTACCGGTCATTAAAAGTTACCCGCCATCAAAAACATATTATTGAAGAAAAACAAAAAGAGATTCTTGATAGTATTCATTACGCAAAACGCATTCAAACCAGTTTATTGCCAACCGAAATATATATCCAAAAACATTTAAATAAAAAGGATTAACCGAAAAACTAAAAAAAATTTAGATTCGCTTTTTCCGTTTAATAATCAGGGCTTTAGCCCAAAAACCATTTCTTGTTTTATAGTTAACATTTGCCCGTTTGGGATTCTCGTATTTTATCGTAATTTTGGTACGGCTTTCAAAATCACATAATTACATAAAAAAATGAGAAAACTATTTACACTTGCTTTTGTATCAATTGCATTAAACTTTTTTGCTCAAAGTCCGCCGGTTATAGAAGGCACTTACGCTCCCGTACGTAATACCTCTGTAAAGCAAGTTTGGGATACTACTATTAACTCTTTATCTGTTCCTGCTATTGGGCCAAACCAGGTGTGGGATTATACATTTGCTAATAACCAATTTTTGAATGTTTGCGATACCTTACCTTATAAGGTCTTAGATATTCAAACAACACCGCATCATCAGTATTTTCCTCAGGCTAATTTAGCGGGGTTTTTGCGTACACCTTTCAAAACCAACGGTTCAGATTCGTTATATAATTTTTGGGCTGTGAATCAAGGCTCTAATGGCACTTATTTGGTTGGCGGATTTAATGAGTCGTATATGTTTGACTCTACTATTGTATTTTCCAATCCTGAATATTTTTCGCCGCAATTGATCTCGTACGGAGATGTAATTAAAGATACATCGGTATATGTTGGGTATGCTAAAAACGTTGGAGGTTTTAAGGCAAAAACAAAAGGAAGAAAAATCAAAACCACAACATACGTTGGTTACGGAACTTTAAAACTTCCGAATGGTACATACAATAACGTTGCGCTGCTTCGCGAAAACAACAATCGTATTGACAGTATTTTTGTTGATCTTTTTAACACTAACAATTACACCTATTTTTTAACTAATAGCGGTACTTCTAAAGTATATCAGTTTTTAAGGAACAATACATTTGGCTCTAATTATTTGATGATGATAAATTGTAATCCGGCTAACACAATCGGAGAATTTGGCTGGTACATGATCCCTGTTGATATTGGATCAATAAGCGGCAATGTATACACAGATGCCTCAGAAACAACACCTGTAACAAACGGAGAAATGTTCCTGTACCGCGAAAATTCTAACTTCGCAAAAAATGATATTCTTGCAAAAACTACTGTAAATAGCAGCGGTTATTATAAATTCGATAGCATTCCGTATGGCGAATACCGTATTTGTATTCGCCCTAATACAGCAACCTATCCAAACGCTAACATTACTTATTATGGCGATACAACCAACTGGATAGATGCAACAGCTATCATCACAACTACAACAACTTCTCCAAATCACAAGATCCATTTGCAATACCACAGTGCGCCTGCGGGTTTAAATGTTATTGAAGGTACACTTGGTCAGGATAATTCGATCTTTAAATCTATGAATTCTCAATTTTCAAATCCTATTCCAAGTATTGGCGTGGTGGTTAAGAAAAATCCGGGTTCAAGCGCTGCCAGAATGGGCATTACCGACTCTAACGGTACATTTAGCGTTGCAGCTTTAGATGATGGAAACTATACATTGTTTGTTGATATTCCGGGCTTGCACCACGCGGGCACATATAACTTTAGCGTAAATAACGGCAGTATTCTTAACGGACTTGATTTTACGGTTGGTACAGATTCAATTCACCCTATTAATGCAACTGTTGGTATCAAAGAACTTAAAAGATCAACAACCGGTTTTATGACTGCGTATCCAAATCCTTATACTACGTCCGCAACCATTGCAATAAATTTGCCAGGTTCTTCAAAAATACTTTTAGAAGTGTATGATGTGTTAGGCAAGAAAATTCAAACATTGGATAATTCAGAAAAACAGCAAGGCGTTCATAAATATAATTTTAGTGCAAAGAATTTAAATTACAGTACCGGAATGTACTTTGTTAAATTGACTATTGGTAATACAACCGATGTTATTAAGATCGTAGAGCAATAACAATTAAATTAAAAAAATGAAAAAACTATTTACTATCGTTTTATTATTAAGCTCCTTCAGCTTTTTTGCGCAAAGTCCGCCGGTTATTGAAGGCACTTACTATCCTGTAAGAAACACATCTATTAAGCAGGTTTGGGACACTACTCCAGGTTCTATAGCTATCCCATCAATAGGTGCAAATCAGGTTTGGGATTACCGATTTTCAAATAATCAGTTTTTACATGTTTGCGATACGCTAAGGTTTAAAATATTAGACCCCGCAAATACTCCATATCATCAGTATTTTCCAACAGCTAACCAGGCCGCATTTATCCGCTCACCCTTTAAAGGCAGTGTATCCGACTCTTTATACTATTATTTTAAAAACACTATTGCTGATATTTCCATTATAGGTGGCTTTAACATTCAAAACAAATTTGATTCAACAATAGCTTATTCAAACTCTGAATTTTACACTCCATCACAAATTACGTATAATGCAATTTTTACAGATACTGCAAGATATATTGCTTACGCAAAAAAATACATGTATTTATCAAATGAGTATGCCGTTAAATTAAGAGGTTGCAAAATAAAAACAGTGCAGTATGTTGGTTACGGAACATTAAGGTTGCCTAATGGTGACTATAACAATGTTGCCCTTATTAAAGAAAGTTATGTAATTAAAGATAGCGTATACGTTGATTTTGCAAGCAATGGAAATTATATTAATACCGGACAGGTAATTTCGAGCACCACTAATGTTTACCAGTTCTTTAGAAACAACACGTTTGGCTCGGCCTATTTAGCTTATTTTGCTGCAAACCCGTCGAGCACGCAGGTATCCTACGGCTGGTATACTTTGCCGGTTGACTTTGGATCTATTAGTGGAAATGTTTATACTGATGCAACAGAAGCAACACCTGTAACATCGGGAGAAATGTTCCTGTACCGCGAAAATTCTAACTTCGCAAAAAATGATATTCTTGCCAAAACTACTGTAAACAGTAGCGGATACTATAAATTTGATAGCATTCCCTATGGAGAATACCGCATTGCCTGCCGCCCCAACTTTACATTATATCCTAATTCAAACATTACTTATTTTGGCGATACTACCAACTGGATAGATGCAACAGCTATCATCACAACTACAACAACTTCTCCAAATCATAAGATCCATTTACAATACCATAGTGCGCCAGTAGGATTAAATGTTATTGAAGGTACACTTGGGCAGGATAATTCCATCTTCAAAACTATGAATTCTCAATTTTCAAATCCTATTCCAAGTATTGGTGTAGTGGTTAAAAAAAATCCGGGTTCAAGCGCTGCCAGAATGGGCATTACCAACTCTAACGGTACATTTAGCGTTGGCGCATTAGATGATGGTAACTACACTTTGTTTGTTGATATTCCGGGCTTGCACCATGCCGGCACCTATACCTTTAGTGTAAATAATGGTAATGTTTTAAATGGCCTGGATTTTACAGTTGGTACGGATTCCATTCATCCCATCAATGCAACGGTTGGTATTAAAGAGCTTAAAAGGTCTACAACCGGCTTTATGACTGCCTATCCAAATCCTTATTCTTCTAACGCTACTATTGCAGTTAACTTACCTTCGTCTGCAAAAATACTTTTAGAGGTTTATGATGTACTTGGTAAAAAAATTCAAACCTTAGATAATTCAGAGAAACAACAAGGCGTTCATAAATATAATTTTAGCGCTAAAAACTTAAATTACAGCTCGGGAATGTACTTTGTTAAATTAACAATTGGCAATACAACCGACGTAATAAAAATTGTAGAACAATAAATTTATTTACGATTAAAAAAACGCCCTGTTAACTGTTAACCGGGCGTTTTTTATTGGCCAATTGTATAAAAATCAAATTCTTATATCTAATTTAGGACCTGCAAATTTTAGCAACCATTTGGCGTTTAATGTATAGATTTTTAAATACAGTTTTCTTTCTTCTCTTGTTATGTGTTTTAGTTTTTAATTCTAAAGCGCAAACCTATCCTTTCTCAAATCATACAGTTGAAAATGGTTTATCGCAGGGGCAGATCCTTTCTGTATTTCAGGCCGATGATGGTGTAATGTGGTTTGGTACCAGTGGCGGTGGTATTACTAAATACGATGGCCGCTCTTACGAATATATTACAGATAAAGATGGTCTTGCAGATAATGTTGTGTTTTGCATTAAAAAAGATAATTCAGGCCGCGTGCTTATTGCTACTAATAATGGCTTATCCGTTTACGATCCAAAACTATCCTTAAAAAATAAGTCGAAAAAATTTAAAAATTACACAACAAAAGATGGTCTTTGCGACAATCGCATCTTTTCTATTTTAATTGATGATAATGGCGATGCTATACTTGGAACAGCAAAAGGCTTATCTGTTTATAAAAATGGTGTTTGCAGTATTTTAAAACTCGATAAAAAGTTAGATAGTTCGGCCGTATTTAATGTTTTACGCGATAGTAAAAAACAATTTTGGTTTAGCACCTTGGGCAACGGGGTGTTTAACGTTAACGGTAACACAATTAAAAATTATACTACAACAGATGGCCTGCAAAACAACATGGTTTTTTCGGTGATGGAAACTGCCGTAAATAACTTTTGGTTCTTTACAGGTGAGGGACTTTGTGAATTAAAAAATGGAAAAGCTCAAAAAATAAATCCCGCAAACATTGATACCAATGCTACTTATTATAGCTATTACAAGGATAATACAAATGCAATTTGGTTAGGCACCAGTAATGGTTTAATAAAACAAAACAGCGACGGCAGTATTATTGTTTTTAAAAAGAAAAATGGTTTAGTTGATAACAGCATCTGGAAAATTTTCCAGGACCGTGATGCCAACTTATGGTTTGCTTCCGATCAAAATGGTGTTTCAAAATTAGTAAGTGAGCGTTTTTTAATGTACTCTACAAAAGATGGTTTATTATTTGATGAAATAAAAAACATTTACCAAAATAAAAGCGGTACTTATTGGATAGGCTCCAAGCTTGGCCTAAGTGTTTTTAAAAATAACCAAATCACTAATTACAATAATAAAGATTTAAAAGGCAATGCAGATATCTGGTCGATAGCGGAAGATAAAAAAGGAAATTATTTAATTGGTACAGGTAACGGTTTGCTCATTTACAACGGCAGTTCTTTTAGCCGCCTTACCTGCAAAGATCTTGACAGCCCAATAAATACGATTTTTGATGTATTTATTGATAACAAAGGCATTACCTGGTTAGGCACACCCGCCGGTTTGGCCAAAATTGCTGATGGTTATATTAAACCTTTAGATGGAATTGCCATTACAAAAAATTATGTAAATAAGATCTTTCAGGATAGTAAAGGCGATTATTGGTTTTGCACTGATGATGGATTATTTAAATACACCGGCTTAAATTTAAAACACTTTACCGACAAAGATGGCTTTGAAAAAAAACGTGTTCGCAATATTATTGAAGATGCCAGTCATAATTACTGGTTGGCAACAAGCTCAGGCGTTTACAAATACAGCAACAATAAGTTTGAAAATATAACCAATAAATTAAATCTGGCTTCTAACGAAATTTATTCTATTACACAGGATAAGGCCGGAAACATTTGGGCGGGTCTATCTAACGGTGTTGCAAAAATTGAAATAAAAAATAATGAATATAAAATTCGCTCCTATATAAACGAAGATGGTTTTATTGGCCAGGGTTGTAGCCAAAATGCAATGATAGTGGATGATGCCGGCAAAATTATTATTGGCACATCAAAAGGTTTAATGGTTTACCAGGCGCAATACGATCGTGAAAATAATTTAGAGCCTGCCACAAAACTAAAAAGTGTAGATCTTTTTTTTCAGGAAACGAGTTGGGATCTATACGCTGATTCGATCAACAATAATATTCCGTTTAATTTAGGCCTGCCTTACGATAAAAATTACCTCACCTTTAATTTTATTGGTGTTAGTTTAATTGCCCCCGAAAAAGTAAGTTACAAATACATGCTAAAAGGCATAGACAAAGATTGGCGTACCTCTTTTAAAACAGAAGCTTCTTATTCAAATATTCCTCCGGGTGCTTACGAATTTATCTTAATGGCAAGTAATGGCGAAGGCGTTTGGAATAAAGAACCTATTACTTTTAAGTTCTCTATTCGCCCACCATTTTGGCGAACCTGGTGGTTCTATTCGCTAATTGCAGCAATTATTTTAATGGGAATTTACTCTTATTTTAAAATAAGAACCGCTAATATAAAGATCTTAAAACAAAACGAGATCATCGAAGAAAAAAACGGAGCGCTTCAACATGCCAATAACGAGATCGCCGAAAAAAATCAAAATATCACAGATAGTATTAATTACGCTAAACGTATTCAGCAGAGCTTTTTAACTTCCGAAAAAATAATTGATCAGTTTTTAAAAGAACATTTTATTTTATTTAAGCCGCGTGATATTGTTAGCGGCGATTTTTATTTAGCCTTCGATTTGCCCGACAGAACCATAGTTGTTTGCGCAGATTGCACAGGTCATGGTATTCCCGGGGCATTTATGAGTTTGATAGGCATTAGTTTATTGAACGAAATTTCACGCGCAAAAATAATTTTAAATGCATCGGAGATTTTAGAAGGATTAAGAAGCAGAATTATTACCGCACTTAATCCGGATAAATTAGAAACCGGCGGCAAAGATGGTATGGATATTTCGCTGATCTCTATTTTTAAAAATTCTGAAAACAACAAAATTAAAATTCATTTCTCAGGCGCAAATACTGCAATTCAATTAGTATCAGGCCAGAGAGATAATGCTAAATTAATTGAGTTTAAAGGCGATAAGCAACCCGTAGGTTATTATTCACATATGAAACCTTTTACACAGCAAGAGATCGTCGCAGAAAAAGGTGATATTATTTATATGTATACCGATGGTTATGCCGATCAGTTTGGTGGCTCTAATGGAAAAAAATTTATGTCCAAACAATTAAAACATCAGATAGCATCGGTTTGTCACTTATCATTAAAGGAACAAAAAACACATTTAGAAAATGTGCTTACAAAATGGCAAGGCAAATTAGAACAGGTAGACGATGTTACTGTAATTGGAATAAAATTATCTTAGTGCTTATTGCTCCATCGGATAATCTTTGGCAACCCAATCCGGTTTAATGCCTTCGGGCAATTCTAAAACTTTTGCATTTTTAAACCCTGCCGATATAACAGCATCATAAGCAGGTTTAATATTTGGGCAACTTGCATAAGAACAACAGCCGCAGTAAACTACAACCGTTCTATTCTTATTTTCCATAGATAAAGTAGATTTAATTTTTTCTATACCTGTAACGCTCGTTGCTCTTCCAACATCAACCGCACCTTTTATTAATTCCATCGGACCAACATTTAAAATCAAAGGTTTGTCTTTAGCGTTTGTGTTTATCTTATCTGCCAGATCTTTAGTTGGCATTAATTGTTCTTTACTCCAAAGCGGTGTTTGACTATAAGAAACGATAGTTCCCGCAAGAACTAAAAAAAGAGTAGCTATTTTTTTCATAAGAAATACTTAATTTATTCGAAGATAAATAAAAGGGGGGCAGATAAAATTTAAAAAATGCTAAAAAACGTTGTATCTTTAAGCTATTGCTGGAAAAATAAATTTTCGGCTGCCTTTTCCTATCCTTTTTCAAAAGAAAGCTGGTGGCTTAAACAATTTGCATGGCGACATTTAAAAAGATATTTAGTTATTTTATTCTCTGCCCAATCCTTTGTTTGTATTGTCGCACTTCGTTTTCACAAAATATTGATTCATTAAACACTGCTTTTAAAACCGCCAAAGCCGATACAACAAAACTTCGCCTGCTTTATGTGTTAAGCAATCAATGTGATGAACAGGATATTTTAAAGTATGCCGTGCCGGGAGTTAGCCTGGCCGATGCTATTATAAAGACCTCAAAAAATTTAAGTGTCCAAAATAAAAATTCTATTCTCAAATTAAAAGGTCAGTTCATTAGTAACATAGGTTATGCCTCTCAAAGCACCAGTGATTATATGGCAGCTGTTGCACACTATCAAAAAGCTTTAAAAATATTTGAAGAAATAAATCAAAAAAGTGAGACCGCAATAACATATAATAATCTCGCTGTATCGTGGCAAAGTATGGGCGATCTTAATAAAGCGCTAAACTATTATGAAAAAGGACTTAAGATCCAGGAAGAAGCTGGCGATGAAATCGGCAGATCCATCACACTCGGAAATCTTGGAATGATTTACCAGGACCAAGGAAATTCAGCCAAAGCACTTGATTGCTTTTTTACTGGCTTAAAGATAGAAGAACAAACAAATCAAAAAGAAGGCATGGCAGTTACGTGTAATTGCATTGGCGGCACTTACCAGCAGCTTGGCGATATTCAAAAATCGCTTTATTACTTTAACAAAAGTATACAGTTAAACGAAGAAACAGGTAACACCGAGAGTCTTGCACAAGCGCTGGGCAATATTGGCTCAGTGTATATGACGCAAGATGAAATTCCAAAAGCATTGGAGTACTTTAACAAGAGCTTAAAAATGCATTTAAAGATGGGCCGTAAAGAAGGCGTTTCAACGGCATACAATAATATTGGTGCTTGTTACAGCCAACAGGGAAATGCTGATAAAGCACTTGAATATTATACTAAAAGTTTGAAAATAGAAGAAGAAACCGGTAATAAAATTGACATTGCCCGCTCATTAAATAATATTGGTAATATTTACGAAAAAAAAGAAGATTATTTAACCGCACTAAATATTTATAAAAAAAGTTTAATAATAAAAAAAGAACTGAATGATAAAAATGGTCTTTCACATACCTATAATAATTTAGGCTCAATTTATTTTAAGATCTCTGCGCTGCCGCTTTATAAAGAAATAAAACCAACAGATCAGAAAAGCAGGATCCGTTTAGCATCGGCGTATGCTGATAGTTCATTAAAGATGGCTAAAGAGATCGGCTTTCCATCGGCCATTGGCAGGGCCGAGCGCCTTTCTGCTAAAGTAGATTCATCTATTGGAAATTTCGCGGGCGCCTTTGAGCATTTAAAACAATTTATAATATTCAGAGATAGTATTGCCAATGAAACTACAAGAAAATTAAGTATTAAGAACCAGTTAAAATACGAATTCGATAAAAAGGAGGCAGTAATCAAAGAACAGCAGGAAAAGGAAAGAGCAATCGCTAAAGAAAAGAATAACTTTCAGCAGATCGTAATTTTATCTGTTCTAATTGGCTTATTATTAGTGGTGATTTTTGCTGCATTTATTTTAAGATCATTAAAAACAACGCGTCGCCAAAAATTAATTATCGAAGAAAAACAAAAAGAAATCTTAGACAGCATTCATTATGCTAAACGTATTCAAAAAAGCTTATTACCTTCTGAAAAATACATTTCGAAGCAATTATCCCGCAATATTTAAAAAAGTATTCAACGTTCGCAATGCTTACTAAAAAATTTAAATATCAGACTTCAAATAGGTTAAGTGTTTTTGCTTAAACAAATCTTAAGTATTTTACAACGTTATTTGTGTATAAGTCTTTACAAATCAGAAAACCACCTGTACTTAAAAAAGCTAACTTCATAACTATAGAATTTGTAAATAAAATTGCTAAAATTGCCATGAAAAAATTATTTTACCTTTTTGTGATCATTTGTCTGAACTCAAATTTAGTGCTTAGCAACGGCAAATATGAACAGGCAACGAAAGGCAATGAAAGTGTTGTAATCAATAAGCTTGAATCATTTATTAAAGAAAAAAAATTCCAGGCAGATGAGTCGTTGATGTACCCCGGCATAACTTCTAAAACTCTCAAAACAAAATTAACAGATCTTATAAATGAATCTGCCCGCGATTTTATGCAACTTGCTTCTGCTAACGCCGGTGAAGAAGAATATCAAAGTAAAATTAAAAGTGGACTTGAAAGATTTGACCCCCTTTACTCGGAATTGACTTCTGAGGATCTTGACAGGATCTATCATTACTATGAGCAACTAATTGAAATTGTTGGTTTAAAAACCCAGGGTACATATTTAAAAAAATGGCGTTACGGCTCATCTTCTTCGAAGAAATAACACCCACTGTAGCATCCTTCTTAGATTTAAAACCACTCTATAATAAAACTAGTTTAGTTAAAAATGTTTCTTATCTTTATTTCCGTTTTTAAAAAAAAATAAATGATCAGGATCTTGTCTGCCGTTTTGGTTTTTCTTCTGTTTACCAGTTTTATGCCTCCAAAAGAAAAAGAATCTTTTGAGGGTGTTATTACATATAAGATCACGTTTTTACCCAAAGCGGGTAACGAAGAATACACGAAACATCAATCACAAAAATTTGGTAAAACTCTCATACTCTCGTTATATAAAAACGGCAATTTTAAACGTGAATATCCATTTAGTGGTATGTTTTTTGGCACTGATTTTAGCATTTACATGCAACAACTAAACAGGCTATATACAAAAATGCGGAATAACGACACCATTAAAGCATCCGATTGTTCAAAAAATACACTTATTCAAAAAGAGGAAACCGAAAAGGCAGATGAGATAATAAATGGTGTTACCTGCAAATCTTATTACATAGCCGGGGGCGACGCCAGAAGCAAACAGCCTACATCTTTACATTATTTTTATCCCGTAGGAAAAGAATTTATTGATTGGAAATTATACGCCAACTTTAACGATATGTTCTATAATAAAATGATGCTAAAAATGCAGGCGCCTTATTACAAGCTTATTATGGAATCAATAAAATACAGTATTGTTTTTGAACTTGAAAAAATTGAAGCAAAAAAATTAACACAGGATGTTTTAAATTTCCCAAAAGGAAAACCTGTAAGAGAATTGTAAAACCTATATCAACATGAAAAACTTTATCATTGCTGCCGTTTTATTTATTTCAATTAATTGCGCGGCAAACATTAAAAAAACGCCACTTCCAAAAGAATTCTTCACCTGCTGGAAAGCTGCTTATGAAGAGAATGACGAAAAAGCAAAAACACAGGTCTATCGTCCGTGTACAAATGAATTCGGGCCAAGTATGTTTCGCTTATCAATAGAGTTCACCAGCAATGGAAATTGCAAATATTTGCACGCCGGCCCAACAGATAATCATTATTTTGTTGAGGGCAAATGGAAATACAATTCAAAAACAAAAGTTGTTACCGTTTTAGACGATAAAAAGAAACTTGCTTATAAATTTAAAGTCATCGAAACAAAAAGCGATATTTTAAAAGTTAGCTCATTATTATAAAATGAAAAAATTCTTAGCCTGTTTATTAATCATAACAGGTAGTTGTGTTGTTCTTTATTCTTTAATGGTTTTAGTAAGCTGTTTTGCGATCTTATCATCCATCACATTTAATAGCGAAGGAATAGTGTATTCATTAGGCACCCTGCTTGGCCCCCTTTTATTGCTTGCTATTGCCCGCTGGATGATACGCAAAGGTGTTAAAGCATATAAAGAGGAAGCTGTACTTAAAAACAAGAAATGATTTGTTTGGGCACATTCTTACCCACAGCGCCATAAATTTTATACGGTAAAAAAAATCCAACAACTTCCAAAAACATTGCTATTATAGGCTTTTAGATCTGGCACGACTTTTTCTTTATCATAAGTAACACTAAGAATTTTTTAATTCTTAAAAAAACACTTATGAAAAATTTACTCTCACTAATCGCACTCTCTGTTTTGTTAGGCTCATGTGGCCAAAAACAGGCTGTAAAACATGCGCAGGAACGCGCAAACGCAACCATTGATTCTATGAATGCTGTGAATGATTTAAATACAGCAAATTTGCAAAGACAAAAAAGTATCGATTCAATGAACCTGATAGTAGAAGCCGAAAAACAACGTCGCCGTAATGCGTCCTACTCCGAAAATAATTCTGCTTCAGGCAGCGCAAATGCT
Organism: Chitinophaga pinensis; assembly: GCA_943369995.1. Taxonomy (GTDB): domain Bacteria; phylum Bacteroidota; class Bacteroidia; order B-17B0; family Aurantibacillaceae; genus Aurantibacillus. The sequence goes on along the minus strand of CALRPF020000023.1, from coordinate 61,106 downwards.
AACCCTCAAGATAAGAAAAAAATGAATAATAAAACCAAAGGCACTTTAATTGGTGCCGGTACCGGCGCTGTTTTAGGGGCAGTTACTGGTGTAATGGTAGACGGTAAAAAAGCTGAGGGAGCTGTTGTTGGAGGCTTAATAGGGGCCGGGGCCGGTGCTGGCGCTGTTATTGGCAATAATAAAGATAAGAAAAAAGCTGCGCAAACATCAACAGTAAAATAATCTGATATTAAACAAGCGCTTAACCTCCCTTGTTTATTGGTAAACTACCTGTTCTATTTAGTAGTTTATTTTGGGCACGTACCGCAAGTACGTGCCTTTTTTGTTTTTGATTTGTTTGGTCAGAAATTATTTTTATCTTTAAAGTATTCAAGACTCTTTATGAAAACTAAACAATTTTTTTACAGCTTATTTTTTTTATTATTATTCGTTAGTGGTAAAAGCCAAAAAACCAAACAAATTACTCAAGATCAATTTAAAGGCTTGTGGATACTTGATAAATATGAAGTGTATGATACCCTTGCCGCGAAATGGGCCACAGAAACAAGTCGTATGGGTTATGTTGGCTATATCTTATTTGATGGCTCGGGCCACATGGCAGTACAAATAACGCCGGCAGACTATTATGATTTTAACTTAAATAAAAAAGATAGTTTGGGCAGGAAAGTAGTTGTAGACTACTACAGTAACAACCTCATTTATTTTGCAGATTGCAAAATTGAAGGTAATGTAATAGAGCATAAAATTTTATCTTCAACCAATCCTGAAAGCGTGGGCGCTATTTTAAAGCGCGAATTTGAAATAAAAGGCAAAACCCTTTTACTTACCCCTAAAAATCGCTTAAATGGTGCTAAAATTAGAATGAAGTGGGTTAAAATGCAGTAAAGACGAATTAAAAGCGTATTTAAAGGAGCCGAATCGGCTCCTTTTTTTTATACCTAAATTCCTTATCTTTCTTTATGGAATTTACCCCCTCGGGGCATCTAAATAATAAATCTTAACTAAACCAATATGAGAACTCTCTTTTTTAGCTTTTTACTATTTACCACAACTCTAATTTTTGGAGAAAAGCTTGGTCCTGATTATATAATCACCAAATCTGTACCCAACAATACACTTTCAAAAACTGAAGCACTATTTAATTTTATGTTTATTGACACGCTCCGCAAGCCCGTAAAAAGTGCTATTATGTTTTCTTATAACGGAATAAGTAAAACCAAAGTGCCCGATGCAAAAGGGAAATTCTCACTTAAACTTAAGCCTGGAAAATATGTTTTTCAATTCTTCAATTCCAGTAAATTTTATGAAATATATACTGACAGCATATTAATTAAACCCGGTTACGCTACAGATATGATAGTAAATTTTAGAACCGCTAATATGATCATGACCGTGGATAAACCGGTTATTTATGTTTATAGTAAACAAAAAGAAAACGTTTCTATAAAACTAGACCTTAAAGGTGAATTTTTATTTACCTACCCGCAGTATTCTGGGGGTTGGAATTTTACCGCTAATCCGGATGGTACAATTTTAATGAATGATAAAAAATACCATTATTTATTTTGGGACGGTAAATTAAATATTGAAACTGATAAACTAGATCTTTCATCAGGTTTTGTTATTGAAAAAAACAAGCTTGTAGGTTTTTTTGAAGAAAAATTAAAAGCAATGGGTTTAAATTCGCAGGAGATCGAAGATTACATTACTTATTGGTGTCCGCGAATGAGCGTAAACGAAAAAAATTATATTCATTTTATATTTAATGAAGATTATAATAAGTACGCGTCAATTTCTATTGATCCAAAGCCTGATCATTTATTTCGGGTGTGTATGTTATGGTCTAAAGCAACTGAAAATACAGTTGTAAAAGAGCAAAAAATACAAAGCTTTACACGTAGCGGCTTTACAGTTGTTGAATGGGGCGGAACTGAATTAAGCGAGAAAATTTTATTTAATTAATTATAACTATGAAAAATCTATTTCTTTTTATTCTGTTTGCTTTTAGCATTTCTTTATCGGCAAAAGAATATGTGCCCGAATATCAGATAACAAGATCTGAAGAAGATAAAACGCTTAAAAAAAACGAATCAATTTTTGTGATCACTTTTAATATTGGCGGCTTGAGCTCCTCAGAAAAACAAATTATCTATTCATACAACAAAATAAATAAAAAACAGATAACCGATAAAAATGGAAAAATTGAATTAAAAGTAATTCCGGGCAAATATTTATTTAAATTCTTTTACGACGCAAAGCATTTGGAAGTAATTACCGATTCAATTGCAATTAAACCGGGTTATAGAACCGAAATGCGTGTAGATCTCAATTCTACCGAAATGCCTGTGCTTGTAGAAAAACCGATAATATACGCTTATAGTGAAAAAGCTGAAAATATTTCTATAAAACTAGATCTTAAAGGTGAATTTTTATTTACCTACCCGCAATATTCTGAGGGCTGGAATTTCACAGCTAATCCGGATGGTACAATTTTAATGAACGATAAAAAATATCATTATTTATTTTGGGACGGTAAATTAAATATTGAAACCGAAAAACTGGATCTTTCAACTGGTTTTGTAATTAATAAAAGTAATATGGTAAGTTTCTTTGAAGAAAAATTAAAATATATGGGACTAAATTCCCAGGAGACAGAAGATTTTATAACCTACTGGTGCCCGCGAATGAGTGTAAATGAACAAAATTACATTCATTTTATATTTAATGAAGATTATAATAAATATGCTTCAATAACTGTTGATCCAAAGCCGGATCATTTATTCCGCGTGTGTATGTTATGGTCTAAAGCAAACGAAAATACAGTTGTAAAAGAGCAAAAAATACAAAGCTTTACCCGTAGCGGCTTTACTGTTGTTGAATGGGGTGGCACTGAAGTAAACATTACAAATATTATTAATTAAATTTATTCTATGAAAAACATTATTTGCTCTTTATTTATATTTACCGGTATTTCGTTATTTGGGAATGTATTGCCGGTGTCGTATACAATTACTATGTCTGCAGAAGATAAGAGCCTTAAAAAAACAGAAGCAGCTTTTGAATTTACTTTTTACGATTCAAGAAGCCAGCTAATTAAAGACGAGATCACTTTTTCTCATAACAGTGAAAATAAAAAGCAAAAAGCAAATATAAACGGTAAAATAATAGAGCAGGTAAAACCCGGGAAATACGCTTATCAATTCTTTTATAACCTGTTATATCTCGAAATAACTACAGATTCTATTTTAATTAGGCCGGGTTACAGAACCGAGATATCTGTGTACTTTCAGCCAGCGGAAGAAACATGGCCTGTAAAAAAACCGGTTATATATATTTATCCAACTAAAACTGAAAATGTTTCCATCAAGTTAAATGTAAACGGTAAGTTGGGTTTTACTTATCCTGAATATAAAAACGGTTGGAATTTTGTTGCTGAACCTGGAGGTGTAATTAAAATGAATGAAAAAAAATATAATTATTTATTCTGGGATGCTGAATTAAATATTAATACGGCAACATTAAACCTTAACGAAGGTTTTATCGTTACTAAAAATAACCTCGTAAATTTCTTCGAAGAAAAATTAAAACTTATGGGATTAAATTCGCAAGAGACACAAGACTATATTACCTACTGGTGCCCTTTAATGAATGTAAATGAAACTAATTATATTCAATTTATTTTTAATGAGGAATTTGGTAAATATGCTCCGTTAACAATTAACCCAAAACCCAACCATTTGTTTCGTGTGTGTATGTTATGGTCTAAAGCAAATGAAAATACAATTGTAAAAGAGCAAAAAATACAAAGCTTTACGCGTAGCGGCTTTACAGTAGTTGAATGGGGCGGGACCGAAATTAAGAATTCAATCCAAGCTCAGGAACTTTAGCCTAAAAGCTTTTATTTTATATAACAAATTACACTCATAGGGTATTTTCGATCTTACCCGACTCATATATATAACCAAAACGTTACATTTATAACCTCATGAAAAAACTACTCTGCGGTACTCTTTTACTTCTTTTAAGTGTTACAAATTCTTTAAATGCGCAAACACCTATTTTTGGCAGCGAGCTTCCCGTAACAATAAACGGTTTAACGTTTGATGCTATGGAACCATTCTTATCAACTGATGGTAACGCACTTTTTTTTAATAATCTAAATGATGGTATCACCACCAGTTTGTATTATGCTTCTAAAGTTAATGATGTTACTTTTAATTATATTGGCCCCGTGCCGGTAGTAAACCAAACCGTTACGCCACGTTTAGATGGCGTAGCTTCTGTTGACACCTTAAACAATTTTTATTGGGTTTCTACCAGAAACTATCCAACCAACATCGAAAACCTTCAACGTGTTCGCTTTCTTACAAGTGGCTACGAGAATTTTGGTCCGCTGCATGGCAATTTTTACATTCCACTACCCGGTTGGTTAATTATGGATGCGGGCATAAATTTTCAGGGCAATCAACTCATATATTGCAATGCATTATTTAACGGCTGTGCTAACGGATTGCCTTGCAAAGCTTCTTTGGGTTTAGCAAACAAAGTAAACGATTCAACTTTTAATAAACATCCTAATACTACTAGTTTAATGGCCAGCGTAAACGACACATTAAATTACATTGTTTATGCTCCTGCCTTAACAAAAGATGGCTTAGAATTATACTACACTCGCTTATTAAAGAATGGCACCCAAACCGAAATTATGGTAGCCACAAGAACAAATACGGCCTCGCCATTTAGCGCAGGTACATTACTTATTGGCGCGCCATACGTAGCGCCAGAAGCCCCGACCTTATCAACAGATAAAACAAAAATGTATTATCATCGCAAGAATGGCAGCCTGTACGAAATTTATATGAGATACAGAACAGGTACATCAGGCATTAAAGAAATAAATACAGAATCTGTTTTTTCTCTTTACCCAAATCCAACAACGGGCGTTGCAAATATTACAACAAACGAAAGTGTAAATGTTATTATTTACAACACACTTGGCGATGTTGTAATGAAAACAACAGAAACTAACATAGATCTTAAAGGTCTCTCATCGGGCATATACTTTGTGGCGGTTTACAACAACAAAACTTCAAAAACAATAAAGCTCGTTAAACAGTAGTGAGGATGAAGGAGTATTTAGCTATGTAAACTTATAATGCTAAATAAATATTAACGCTATTGCTTAAGCTAATAAATTGCGTTAACTTTATTTGACAAAATTAAGTACATGGAAAAAGAACTCATCATAGACGATAAAAAGATAAAATTTGATATTTTAAATGTTATTGATAAAAATAACGTAACTACTTCTGAACAGTTAATAGCTATTAATGCAACCGATATTATACATTTACCGGGTGTTATTGAAAAGGCATTAGCGCAGCTTTCAAAAATATATCCGGATATGAAAACCGTTTATTACAGGGTATCGGTTAACATTACACCTTTAATGGAAGGTAATACAAATCAAAGCAGCACCGGTATCAATTTAAGTGCAGAAGATCTTAAAAAATACGAGCTAACGCTTGATAGCTTAAAATCAAAATACTAAAGCATATTTTATCCCAAAAAAAAAGAACAGCTTAAATGTTTATACCATTTGTAAAAAAAAGCAGGCTTTTTTTGTATTGTCTATTTCTACTCTATACTTTATTTTTCTGGCTGATGCTAAAGATCACGCTTCAGTATATTCCAATAAAAACTGACGCGGCTTTTTTAGCCATTAAACAAAATTACATTCACCTTACGCATTACCGCATCGCTTTTTTTATTCATGTTTTTAGCGCCATTTTTGTTTTGCTGGCAGGCTTTACACAATTCTCGAAAAAAATAAGAACTAAATTTTCTTTTATTCATAAACGCATGGGCTGGCTGTATGTTATCGTTACTTTGCTTTTAGCAGGGCCCTCGGGATTTATTATTGGTATTTACGCCAATGGTGGTATCAGCTCAAAAATTGCTTTTTGTTTATTGTCGGTTCTTTGGATAGTATTTACAGCATTGGCCCTTTTGAAGATCATAAAAAAACAGGTACTTTCGCATCGTAAATGGATGATAAGAAGTTTTGCCCTGGCCTTATCAGCAATAACATTACGTGCATGGAAATATATTTTAGTAGCGTCATTTCATCCAAAACCTTTGGATGTATATCAAATTGTAGCCTGGCTGGGCTGGACATTGAATTTAGCAATAGCAGAAATACTAATTATAAATAAATTTAAATATGAAAATAAAACTAGTCTTTAATTTTTTGCTCCTCGTACTCTTTGTAAGTGCTTGTGGCGACGCTAAAAAACCGGAAGAAGAACCCATGCATATAATTGATACCGCTGCAATTAATGAAGGGCAATTAGCTCAAAAAGAAAATACGGCGTCGGCTTTAAGCGAAAAAAACTCTTTACCTGGTTTTTACGTGGGCGATTTTGAAGCGGTTGTTTCAGATGAAAAAAAAGCACCATCGTATTTTAACCGGATAAACATCTCGATTGATTCTGTAATTAATGGTATTTTGTTTGGCCACTCTGTAGTTGCAGGAAACAAACGTCCGTTTAAAGGAAGTATAACACAGCAGGATTTTAATTATATTGCTGAACTAAAAGAACCGGGTGATGATAAATACGACGGTGTGTTTACATTTACTATTTTAACCCAACCCGGTAAAATAAACGGAACATGGCTGGCCAATGATAAGAAATTAGCTGTTACAAAAAGACGTTACTCTTTAAGTAAAAAAACATTTCAGTACGATCCTAAGCAAGATTTAAATTTAGGGAGAAGTCTCGCCGTATACGATCCCAAAGCAAATAACGACTTTGAAGGTGAGTTTATTACTGAAGATGCCGGAAAATTTAATGCATCTGCCGTAGCGCTTGAAGCAAAGGATATTGAAAACATGTATAAACGCGATTTAGAAGTGATGCGCAATGCCATTTATGCACGCCATGGTTATTCGTTTAAAAACAGAATCATGCGTTATTTTTTCGATTCTGAAATAGATTGGTATATCCCCGTTTCAATTGATGTTTCGAAAGAATTAACGGATCTTGAAAAACAAAACATTAAATTAATTAAATCATACGAAGATTATGCGGCTGCATATTACGATAGTTTTGGAAGGTAATTATGGCAAAATTAAAACAGAAAGAACAATTAAAGAACATAAACTTCTCTACTCAAAAAGAAGAAAGAGAACGCTTTGATAATTGCGAATTTATTAATAGTATTTTTTCAAATTTATCCGACCTTAGTTTTTTAGATTGCGATTTCAGGAATTGCGACCTCAGCAATTTAAAAACAATGAATAGCCGGTTACAAAATGTTTCGTTTTACGATTGTAAATTGTTAGGGCTTAATTTTTCGGGAGCTATTGATTTTGCGCTGGAGTTACATTTTGAGAATTGCATTTTGGATTATGCGTCCTTTGACAGAAAAAAAATAAATAAAAGCTCCTTTAAAAATTGTAAAATTCATAACGCAAACTTTACACAGGCCGATCTTTCTAAAACTACTTTTACAAATTGTGATCTTTTTGAATCTCTTTTTGACAATACTAATTTAAGTACCGTTGATTTTACCGGTTGCAAAAATTTCCTGATCGATCCGGAACTTAATAACATTAAAAAAGCAAAATTTCTGATGCAAGACTTACCAAACCTATTATACAGGTATGATATTGTAATTGAATAAAGCTATGGCGGCATTGGCCCGGTATATCGGATACATGGAATGTCGTCTGGAACAAAACATTGATGATGAAATTTAAAATGAAGTTCGCTAACATCGTTATCTTTTATCTCTAAGATATAATAGGGTTTAAGCCACCAGTTTTTTAAACAGGTAGCATCTGCCTGAAAATTTCCGTTTTTATTATATTCCTTTGCATTAACTTCTTTTACCTGCGCCTCTTGTATAATAGAATAAACACCAGGCGGGAGCTGAAAAGAAAAATTACCTTTTTCGTTGGCTTTAAAGCTTAAAATTACTTTGCTTTTTAAAGTATTAGTATTTCCTTTTCTAATATAAAATGTTTTACCCGCATAAGGTTTTGCTATTGAATACTCTGCAAGGATTTCTTCAGAAGGTGCCGCCCCTCCGCAATATGATGACGTGTGGGTTACTTTGCCACTAATATTAAACAAAACCGTTTTCTTTTTGCTGGTTTGCGAATAAATAACATTTGCCATCACGCAAAAAACTACGACTGCTATTTTAAATCTATACATGTTAAGGTTTTTACGTTTAGATGTTATAAAAATAGTAATTCCATATGGAATTATGAATTTTTAAGAATACTATAATTTGTAGCATTACATTGCTATAAAGCGTACTACCTTTACTTTAAGCTAAAAACATGGAAACGCCAATAACCAGTTACTTTAAAGGCCGCGGAGCTCAGTTAAACCCGAATAATAAATTTAATAAACTGCAATATGCGCAAGAACACATGGAAGGGCTTGATGAAGATCTTCTTCAAAAAGAAAAAACAGAGATCATTTATACTTATCCCAAAACGATCATTAACAAGGTTGAGAGCGAGGACGTTGGCCGTGAATACTCCTTAAATCCGTATCAGGGTTGCGAGCATGGCTGCATTTATTGTTATGCCAGGCCCACGCACGAATATTGGGGTTTTAGCGCGGGATTGGATTTTGAGCGCAAGATCATCGTTAAAAAAAATGTGGTTGAAGTACTGGAAAAAACATTAAGTAACAGAAAATGGAAGCCTGCTCCTATTATGCTTTCGGGTAATACCGACTGTTATCAACCTTTAGAAAAACATTTAGAATTAACGCGAAAAATTTTGCAGGTATGTTTAAAATACAAACATCCTGTTGGCATTATAACAAAAAATGCGGTAGTATTAAGAGATCTTGATATTCTAACAGAACTGGCGAAACATAATTTGGTACATGTAATGGTTTCTATTACGGGTACCGATGAAAAAGTTCGTCAGCTGTTAGAGCCAAGAACAGCTTCTTACAAAAGCAGAATAAATACCATTGAAACTTTAGCAAAAAATAATATTCCGTGTGGTGTTATGGTAGCTCCAATTATTCCGGGCATTAATAATCACGAGATTCCTGAAGTTTTAGAATTGGTTGGAAATGCCGGTGCAACAAGCGCAGGCATGACGATCGTAAGATTGAACGGTTCTTTGGAGCAGATCTTTAAAGACTGGCTCGTTAAAAATTTTCCTGACAGGGCAGATAAGGTTTGGAATCAGATCTGCGAATGCCATGGCGGTAAAGTAAGCGATAGCCGAAAAGGCGTACGCATGCGTGGCCAGGGAAAAATAGCAGAATCCATCCATCAATTGTTTAAACTTTCCAAACAACGTTTTATAAAACCTTCGGGCTTTAAATTTAATTGCGAAAGCTTTAATTATAAAGCCAACGATGTGCAATTGAGTTTGTTTTAATTTGTTAGCTTAGCCTAATTTATTAACAATCAGTAAAGGATAATAAAAAGCATATAGCTTATTCAAAAATAATTTATTTTATAGCTTTGTGAGTAAGGTGATGAAAATATTAATAGACACTAACATTCTGATTCATTTGGAAGACAATAAAGTCATTAATGAGCCTTTTGCGAAATTCTATCAATTTGCTATTTTAAATAAATGCGACGTCTATTATCATTCAGCTTGTATAAGAGATTTAAACCGAGACAAAGATGATCAAAGAAAACAGATTACCTTATCTAAGCTTAATAAATATACAAAAATGCCCGACCCAGCAATTCCTACAACAGAATTCATTTCATTTGTTGGTCAGAAAAAACATAATGATGAAATAGATAATATTCAGTTATTTCAAGTCACTAAAGGGTATGTAGATTATTTTATTACTGAAGATAATGGGATCTGGGATAAAGCTGCTAAAATTAATGTACGCGACAAGGTATTATCAATTTTGGATGGACTAAAAATACTTAAAGACAAATACACGCTTATTATTCCTCAACACCCTTTGTTGCAGGAGTGCTCAACCCGTGAAATTGAAAATGAACTGAATAATGAATTCTTTAATTCACTTAGAGAAAGTTATAAGGATTTTAATGATTGGTTTTTGAAATGCGCAAAAGAAAATAGACGGTGTTACTTGCTTAGGGTAGATAATAAAATCTCCGCTATTCTGATTTTTCATCGTGAAAAAAAAGTAGATCATTTATTACCCAACATTGATAGTGATGCTCTTAAAATGTGCACTCTAAAAGTTGCAGAAACAGTTTTTGGTTTCAGATTAGGAGAATTGTTTTTAAATAAAATGTTTGACTTATGTATTAAAGGTAAAATCAAGCATTTGTATCTTACTGTATTCCCTCATCATGTTCAATTAATTGAGTTACTTAGTAAATATGGCTTTGTTCGTTACGCGTTTAAAAACAAGTATGGATTAGATGAATTAAGAATGATTAAATCTCTCGTTAAATTGGACTACGTGAATACCCCGCAGGCAATTACAGCTCATCCTTTTTACTTTGATAGCGAGAATTTTAATAAATTTATAATTCCAATAGATCCAAAATTTTATAACACTCTTTTTAAAGACGGTAGTTTCAGAGTAAGAACTCTTTTTGATGATGCCGAAGATAGTTTAAATGAAATTGAAGGCAATACCATATCAAAAGCTTACTTATGTAAATCAAAACGATTAAGCATGAAAGTTGGTGATATTCTCTTCTTTTATGGTTCTAAGAAAATTAAGAGTATAGAACCTATTGGAATTCTGGATAGTGTAACTTATACTAAAGATATTAATGAAATAAAAACTCTTGTAAAGCGTAAAACCGTATACTCAGATTCAGATCTTGAACGGCTTGTACAAGGTAAAAAAGACATAACTGTTCTGGTATTTCGCTTAATCAATTATATGGAAAAACCAATCCAATTTAAAACAATAAAAACACTAGAGAGTTATTCAAATAATTTTCAAACGATAACTACTCTTACAGAAATAGATTATACTCAATTAAAAAAAAACAAATACTTTGATGAACGTTTTATTATCAATTAAGCCTAAGTATGCAAACGCTATACTGGCTGGAGAAAAATTAGTTGAATTCAGAAAATTAACTTTTAAAAAAGAAATTGAACGGGTTTACATTTATTCTAGCTCGCCTGAACAAAGGATCATTGGCTATTTCACTATTGAAGATATTATTTCTGATACTCCGGAAGAGTTATGGAGGCAGTTTAGTAAAGTAGGCTCAATAGCTGAAGAAGATTTTTTTGAATACTTTGCTGACAAAGAAATTGGCTATTCTATAAAAATAAAATCTGTAAATAGATTTAGGAAATCAAAAAATCCTAAAGAGATCTTTAAAAATTTTGTCGCGCCACAATCTTACATGTATTGCGATAAAATTTAATGAATGACAAAAATGTTTTCAAATATTTCTTTTATTGGCGGCATTCATGGTGTAGGCAAAAGTACCATTTGTAAAGTATTAAGTAGCGAATTAAATATTCAGTATCTATCTGCGAGTGACGTATTGAAGTGGCTAGAAATGAACCAGAATGTTAAGAATAAAAAAGTACACGATGTTTCATTAACACAAGATAGATTAATTAACGGCTTAACAAAAAGAATCGATAAAAACTACCACTACCTTTTGGATGGGCATTATTGCCTTTTAAATAAATCCGCTGAAATCGTAAAAGTACCTTTTTCGACATTTGAAGCGATTAACCCCATTTCACTTCATCTAATAATTGGCGATATCACTGAAATAAAATCACGATTAGAATCACGTGATCAAAACTCCTATAATTACCAGTTGCTTAAAGATATGCAGGATAAGGAAATAGATTACGCGAACGAAATATCACAAAAATTGAATATACCCTTGAGTATTGGCAACGAAAATGATTATTCGGCTATCTTGACTGCATTAAGAAATTTGTAATCGCGTCTTGGCTGAGATCGACGTGACAACCTTTGTCAAAGAAAAACTAATTAAGTCTTCTTTTTTATTGTAAAAATTGCGGTATTACTGCTAATAATTGTATCGTTCGTGCCAAAAAGCTCAAAGGGCTCAAGCAACCGCCTTGTACCATCAGGCAATTTACAATACACATTATAAAAGAAAATACGATTATAATTTGGTTGGAAATTTTTTACGCGCACAAGCATTTCTTTTGTTAATTTGCAGGTGTCTGATGTTAATGTATCGGCTATTGGTTTCCTGTTTTTTTTTGTAACAATTTTATCTTCATAAAACAACATCGAAAAATTATTTACCGGTAGTTTTGTTTTATAGTAATCAGAATAAGCCCAGATATGGCATTTGCCAAGCCGTAACATTTTAGAAGAAGAATCTAAAGCAATGCCACAGAAATAAATTAACGGAGGTTTTATTTCCATTTTTTTTACAGCAATTAAAACAGATTTGCCATGCACATTCTGAAAAACACTTAATATGGCCATGCCCGTTTGCATAGTTCTGAGTTTATAAACACCATCTTTTTCGGATAGAATTTTTGCACCGGTAATTTTAAATTCTGTTTTCGGATTTTTGCCGGTAATTTTAAGTTTTACATAGTTATCCTTTTCTAATAAGAAAAAAGGTTCTTTACAAATAATTTCGCATTTCGCCAAAGGAGCTCTTACTTTATAAATTCGTGTATTGCCGGTTTTAACTTGTGCAGAGCATAAGCAAAAAGAAAAAACCAAAACAACAATTCCAATTTTCATATTGAAAGTTTAAACTTTACAAATTAAGATATTTTTTTATTTCTTCTGATGTTTTTGCATTTAACAACATTGCGTGCATTTTGAACTCAACTTCCGATCCGGAAAAATCTGTTGCTTTAAATTCTTTATCTTTAATAAATAACATCTCTTTTGTTGTTGTAACTACAATCAATATATCTGATCCTTTGGCCTCATTAACCGGGAATTCGGAAATACTTTTCTTGTTAAGTGTATAAGTGCCGTTAAAACTTCTTTTAATCAGATAGGCATTTTCAACATCAAGCTTTGTATTATTTTTTACACTGTAATAATGTGCTTTTGGCAGTATTTCTTTTTTCTCTGCACTTGTATTTCGCTTTGCGTAAGAAAATGCATTAGCAAATCTAAATGGACGATCGGAATTTGAGATGCCAAATCGTCTTACAAAAAGAATTCGGCTTTGTGCTCCTCTTTGTTTCGACATTAAAATCAAACTCTCTGCGTCTATGTAATCCCTGGCCGCTTCCTGGAATTTTCCATGATGTATAAGATCATTAATGCGTTGATTAGAGTTTACCATTGTTTGCATTAACTGGGCATCATACCTGTTTCTTAGAGAATTTAAAGAATCCGTTACACTTTTTAATTTCGAAAGTCGAATTGTTCTCACCTGATCATATTCCGCTAAAGCTTTTTCAAGATCTTTTTCTTCTAAAACGGGTGTTGTTACAAAGCTCTGTTTGAATTTACCTTTTGCAAACGTTACGAGGTAATGCTTGTTGTTTTGTCTTGTAATTTTTACATCATCCCATGTTGTGTTTGCTCCTGCCTTGCTGTAATTATTTTTTTTATCCGTAAACTGAAATTTTACATTCTCAAAAAACGCAAGTTCCGGAAATTCTTCTTTATCAAAATCAATTAGCAGATTATCCATTAAAGGATCAGCTTTTTCAGGAAACACAATAGATTCAAACCCACTATTAAATTTGCGATGCAATAGCGTATCTACACCTGCGGTAAGCAAAATATTATTTTCGCTATTATCTTTGTCGTATATCCAGTTTTTTTGAATGGTATCAAGATAATACACGTTAAAATCGTTATCAAGATTCTCACTTTGCATATCAACTATTAAGTCTTTTCCTTCTTTTATAAATACTGGCTTATCGTTCTCGTAGGCTCTTAAATCAAACATACCGGCAGACTCAAATTGCATTACAACCCCGGAAGAATCATATACCATAGGAATGCCACTTAGCAATTGATCGACCTGATCGTGAAATTCGCGAAAACTGATCCTAAAAGGTCCTGTTGCCGGAGTACTATCGGCTCTTATAAATGCATTAGCAGGAATAAATAATTTGGTACCACTTGGGTAATTAATTACAGTATCCCTTTTACCGCTTACTACTAAATTATTTGCAGCAATATTGAGTTGTGAAATTGGTGGAATAATAAATGGCCCCGCTATTAAAGTTTGTTTGTGTGGTGATTGTATTAAAATTATCGAAATAATAACTACAGAAATTGCACTAACCCCAATAACCATTAATGATTTTACAGAAAGCAAAATAGTTTTAGCAGGTGTATAACCCGAAATAAAATCATTAAAATTCATTTGTTTTGCGATCTCCGAAGAAGCTAAGGCTTCACGATCACGTATTACTTTCAATCTTTTCATTATCTATTTATTAAATGTGTTTTTAATTTTTTCAATTATTCTGTACAATTTCATTTTGCAGGCGCTTTCGCCTACCTCTAGAATGCTTGCTATTTCTTTAAAAGGTCTATTCTCAAAATAACGCATATTAATAATTTCAACCTCATCTTCTTTTAATAATTCAAGGGCCTCAAAAAGCTGGGCATCGTTAATTGGATATTTGTCTTCTGGCATGCTTTCCATTATTTCTGAAAGTCCTTTTGTATTTAAAGATAAAACAGGCCGAGATTTTGTTTTGCGATAGTGCTGTTGAATTTCATTAAAAGCGATTTTGTAAAGCCATGAAGAAAAAGGAAACCCCTTATTCTTATAAGATGATAAATTTTTAAGCGCCTTATAAAACACGTTGGATGTGATATCAAAAGCGGTTTCTTTATCCTCTACCCTATGATATACGTAGCGGCTTATTCTCTCGAAATATCTTGTATAAAGTGGCTCAAAAAACTTAGGATCGCTTTTTGCGCGCCGTATCTCGTTTTCTTCAGCATTGAGCTGACTTTGATCGATATGGTAGTTTTCGGTGTCTATTATTCCGGGGGTTATTATCATCAATAAGCTTTTATATACACATAATACATTGCATATATAAAAGTCACATAAATTGCCTTGTTTACCTAAAAATAACTAAAATAGTAATGAATCTGCCTTAAACCTCACCTTTAAAACAGTACTGTCGCTGTTTTTACTATCGAAAATTTTTAATAACGCTAATCAAAAAAGAAATTTAGAGCAAAAACTAATGCCGTTTTTTTTATTTTTCTGTTAAAGGAGCAAATAATCTAAAATCCGGGGTATACAAATACTTACATTTTCTTACATCATTAGCCGAAGAATTATCCGCCATTATGTCTCATTTCCCTTGCTATCACTAATAAAAAACAAATTTAGCTGAATTTACTTTTTTTTCGATTTTCTTACATGCGTAATTTCCGGGTTAGAGCCAGGTTGAAAGCCCTTTTTCAATGAACTTACTTTGAAGAAAAAAAGCATGAAAACAATTATTATAATCATTTCACTTTTGATTAGCTCAAATTTTTGCGCACAAATAGCTTCTTGTGTTCCCACACTTGGTTTAGTTGGCTCATTTCCTTTTAATGGATCATGTTTAAATACAATTACAAATAATACCTGTATTGTAAATGGAGCAACATTAACAAAAGACAGGTTTGGTGTAAACAATAAAGCATACAATCTTCATGGTAAGAATCAAAACATAACTATACCAGCATATAACTATAATACAAGCAACAACAATTTTACCGTTTCTTTTTGGTTTAAAACACTAAGTGAATTAACGATGTATGTTTTCAATATCAATGACTCAAATCAATATGTTTCAAATTTTAATTTTGACTTGAACGATGGCTTTTCGGGTATGTGGGCTTTTTGGAATAGCGGTGGAACGAATTCTCTTTCAAGCGGTGTATACACAGAATATTCTGACGGGTATTGGCACAATGTTACGTTCACGCAAAAAGATTCATTATTCAAATTATTCATTGACGGTAATTTAAAATCATCCTTAGTAAACAACGCAAATATTAATATAAATAAAAAAATACTTTTAGGCGATTCGATATATCCTTTTTATGGTGATGTTGACGATATACTAATATACAACAGGGCCTTAAACGATAGCGAAATTAGAAATGTTGTTGACGCAAATATATCCATTCCTAAAGTGTTATTCAGAAAAACAACAGACGCTTACCAGGTTGGAACAACTGCAAAATTTTTCTGGCAAAAACCAATTACAGTTGACTCATTAATAGTTGAATACTGTATAAATAATAATAACAACTGGCAACTTATTTCAGATTCGGTAAACGCAAACGATAATTTTATCAATTGGATAATACCCAATAATCCCGGTAGCACATTTACCTTAAAAATAACAAACAAACAAAACCTTCAGCAATTTGCTATAAGCAGCCCTTTTTTAATTAGCAATTATCAATGGCAACATATAAACAGCTATAATTCTTTTGGGGCAAGAGATGGCTCGGGGGCTTACGTTTTTAAAGATTCTTTATTCTTATTGGGTGGTTGGACAGATGTTGATGATGTAAACTATCCCGAAAAAACAAACAGCGAAGTTTGGGTGTCGGCAGATGGTGCCAACTGGACATTAAAAACAGTAGCTCAATGGGAACGCAGACACACATTTGGCAATTTAGTATTTAATAATAAAATGTGGGTTGTTGGCGGTGATCAATTACAGGGTCATTTTCAAAAAGATGTTTGGAATTCAACCGACGGAATTAACTGGACACAGGTTGCAAATAACGTACCATGGGGTGAGCGCATGACACATATTACCTGTGTTTTTAATAATAAAATGTGGGTGATGGGTGGCCAAAAAATACTCGGTTGGGGAAATACAATTGATACCGTTTATAATGACGTTTGGAATAGCTCAGACGGAATTAACTGGACGCAGGTTACGCAGGCAGCGCCTTGGCAACCAAGAGGACAAATAGGTGGAAGCTGTGTGTTTAACAACAAAATGTGGATTATTGGTGGAGGGACCTATAATGGTAATAGAATTTATTACAACGATGTTTGGAATACAAGTGATGGAATTAATTGGACACAAGTGAGCGCTAATACACCATGGGATAAAAGAGAATACCATGAAGTAATAGTTTACAACAATGCCATGTGGGTGCTTGGAGGCTTCGATGCAACAGATAATAAACGCGATGTATGGTATAGCACAGATGGCGTTAACTGGACAGAATTAGTTAACACACCGTGGCCGGTAAGACATGCTTCGTCGGTATTTAATTATAAGCAATCATTATGGATTGTTGCCGGAAATTTATGGAATGATTCATGGAAACTTAACACTTTGGTTTGCCCGGCAATAAACAACCAACCTCAAAGCCAAAATGTTGTTAGCGCCAGTACAGCTACGTTTATGACTGCTCTTAGTAATCTTAATGATCAGTGCCAATGGCAAAAATTTTCAAATGGTTCGTGGATAAATTTAAGCCAGGGGCCAAAATATAACGGGGTTAACTCACATACGCTTTCAGTTAATAACCTTAATATGACTGATAATAACAATCTTTTCAGAAGTGTTCTTACTTCAGGTGCATGCGCGGATACAAGCAGTTCGGTAACACTAACAGTTTTAATGCCAACAGGGCTTTTAGGCATAGATGCCAATTATACAATAAATATGTTCCCTAACCCGGCTAAAGATAAATTGAATGTTCATTTAAGCGAACTCAACGCGAACAGCAAAATTACACTAACAATCATAGACGTACAAGGTAAAATTCTAAAGCAGGAAACTTTAACCAGCCAGGAACATTCAACAGATGTAACCGATCTTACAAATGGCATCTATTTTGTTGAAATATCAGGAGAAAAAGGCAGAAGCGTAAAAAAGTTTATAAAACTATAACTTCATTATAAATACTAAACTATCTGCTTAAAAAAGAAATAACCTATTAACACAAAGATCTTGGATTAAATTAACATTAGTTTTCCTTATTTTTTTACAACTTTATACTTCGTATTACATTTATTATAAAGTGTTAGGATATAGATTTCAAAATTATAAGGCTGATCCACAATCCAAATTTGATGAATTGTTCAAGATCTTTAAACAACTCATTACACATACCAGTGGCGATGTAGATGAGGCATTGGATTGGCTCAGACAGCTTGATAAAGAATACGAGCTTACCAATAAAGATTATACCATTGATGATTTTATTGCCGAATTAAAAAAACGTGGTTACCTGCGCGATAAAAACGATGGCCAGGGTGGCATGTCTATCACTCCAAAAACAGAACAAGCCATTCGTAATAATGCTTTAGAATATATTTTTGGGAAATTAAAAAAAGGCGCTCCGGGAAATCATAAAACAAAATTCAGTGGCAAGAATGGAGAAGAAACAAGTACCGATCTTCGCGCTTACGAATTCGGCGATTCGCCCCAAAGCATTGCTATGATAGATTCAATAAAGCAAGCGCAAATAAATAATGGTACCGATGAATTTATTTTAACCGAGAACGATCTTTTAGTTGGCGAACAGGAATTTAAAACGCAAACCGCCACTGTGTTGATGATTGACATCAGCCATAGTATGATCCTATATGGTGAAGACAGAATCACTCCGGCAAAGATGGTAGCAATGGCTTTGGCAGAAATGATAAAACGTAACTACCCAAAAGATAGTTTGGATATTATTGTTTTTGGAAACGATGCCTGGCCAATACAGGTAAAAGATCTTCCGTATTTACAGGTGGGTCCGTACCACACAAATACGGTAGCCGGTTTAGAATTAGCATCATCTATTCTCCGTAAAAAGAAAGCCACTAACAAACAAATTTTTATGATCACCGATGGTAAACCTTCTTGCTTAAAAGAGAATGGTGAATATTATATGAATAGTTTTGGGTTAGACCGTCGCATCGTGAATAAATGTTTAACGCTTGCAGCAGCTTGTAAACGAAGTAAAATTGATATTACTACTTTTATGGTTGCCAGCGATAGTTATTTACAAAGCTTTATTGATGAATTTACAGAAGCAAATCAGGGCAAAGCTTACTTTACAGGATTAAAAGGTTTAGGAGAAATGATCTTTAGAGATTATACGAATAAGAAAAGAAAGAAGTTATAATTGACCTAAGATAAATGATGTAAGACGTAAGAGAATCAAGAAAAAAATAAGCAATAAGCGTTAGGCACAATGCAACAAGAAACAAAAAATTAGAAACAAGAAACGTTATGGCACAACCAACACTAAAAACATTAGGCGAATTAAAACAAAGTGGGTACAAATTTTTAACCATTAAAGACGAATTACGCGAAAATTTAATTTCAAAACTAAAAAAGAAAGAAGCTATTTTTGATGGCATTTTTGGTTACGAAGAAACTGTTGTTCCCGAATTAGAACGCGCTATTTTAAGCAAACACAATATTTTGTTTTTGGGTTTAAGAGGGCAGGCCAAAACAAAAATGGCAAGACAGCTTGTAAATTTATTAGATGAATATATTCCGGTTGTGGCGGGGAGTCCTTTAAATGATGATCCTTTACAACCCATCTCTAACTTTGCTAAAAATTTAATTTCAAAAAAAGGTGATGCCACGCCAATTAGCTGGATCCACCGCAGCGATCGTTTTGCTGAGAAACTAGCAACCCCCGATGTTAGCGTTGCCGACCTTATTGGTGATCTTGATCCAATAAAAGCAGCCAATTTAAAATTATCTTTTGCCGATGAAAATGTAATTCACTACGGATTAATTCCGCGCAGCAACCGTTTTATTTTTGTTATTAATGAATTGCCCGATCTGCAGGCAAGATTGCAGGTTGCTTTGTTTAATATTTTGCAGGAAGGGGATGTGCAGATCCGTGGATTTAATTTACGTATTCCTTTAGATCTTCAATTTGTATTTACAGCCAACCCCGAAGATTATACCAATCGTGGAAGTATTGTAACGCCTTTAAAAGACAGGATCGGCTCACAGATCTTAACACACTATCCAAGATCGATAGAACATTCAAAACAAATTACACAAGACCAGGCAAAGTTAAATGCACAACAAAAACAAATTGAAGTTCCTGAAATTTTAAAAAATTTGGTAGAGCAAATTGCTATTGAAGCGCGTACAAGCGAATTTGTGGATTCAAAAAGTGGTGTTAGCGCACGCTTAACTATTAGCGCTTACGAAAGTTTAATTAGTGCGGCAGAATTGCGTTTCTTAAAAAATGCTCAAGCTTATTCATACGCAAGAGTAAGCGATCTCTACGGCGCCATTCCGGCCATTAATGGCAAAATAGAATTAGTATACGAAGGCGAACAGGAGGGCCCCGCGGTAATTGCGCAAAATTTAATTAGTCTTGCTATACGAAATACCTTTGTTCAGTTATTTCCTGATCCTGCAAAATTAAAACGTAAAAAAGAAAATTCAGATTATTCAGCCATCACCAATTGGTTTTCACAAAACAATATTTTAGATCTGTTAGATCATGAAAATGATAAAGTATATTCTTCTGCATTAACGATTGTAGATGGGTTGGAAGACCTTGTAAAAAAATATCATCCAAATGTAAAAGGTGCTGATAAATTTGTGTTAATGGAATTTGCTTTACACGGTTTGGCAGAACATTCTTTATTAAGCAAAAATAAGTTGATAGATGGTGTTACTTTTAAAGACCTGTTTTTTGGCTCTTTATTAAACACTAACTTAAACTTTGATAAGGGCGAGAATTAATAGATATTTTTACGGCTAAGGGCACAAAGTTTTTCGCTAAGAACGCAAAGGAAATTTATTTGTGAACTTCATGACTTCTTAGTTTACTTTGTGGTTAAGCGTATAAAACCTATTATTTAAAGCTATCTCTTAAAGCAAGCATTTTAATAGCGGTAACGGCGGCTTCATCACCTTTATTACCATGTTTTCCCCCCGAACGATCTAGCGCCTGTTGTTGATTGTTTGGTGTTAACACGCCAAAAATAACAGGCAAATTATATTCAATATTAAGATCCGTAATACCTTTTGCAACAGCATCGCAAATAAAATCAAAATGGCGGGTCTCCCCTTGTATTACACAGCCCAAACAAATAATAGCGTCTACATCGGTGGCTTCTGCCATATATTGTGCGCCAAGGGTTAATTCAAAGCTGCCCGGCACTTCGCGAATAATAATGTTTTCTTTTTTAGCGCCATTAGCTAATAAGGTATTTACAGCGCCTTCTTTTAATGCATTTGTTATTTCATGATTCCATTCAGAACAAACAATTCCAAATTTAAAGGCTTCTGCATTTGGAACGCTGCTTCCTTCATTAACAGATAAATTCTTATTTACACTACTCATATTCTAAAAATAAAAAAGTCTGCCGGGGCAGACTTTTTAAAAATTAATTTATTAATTATAAATTGCCTAATGCTTTTACTTTAGCAATATCTCTTTCAATTTCTTTTCCTTCATTACTTCTGCTGTATTCTTTTTGAATACGCTCGTAAATAGCTAATGCCTCAGAAAAGTTAGATTTTTGCTCGTACGCAAAACCTGCTTTTTTAAGATAAAAAGGAGTTGTAAAACTATTATTTTTTGTTTCGGCAGCTTTTAAATAAAATTTAATGGCTTCATCCACTTTATTTAATTCCATATTGCAATCACCAATAGCACCAACAGCAATAGGGGCTACCATTTCATCATCACCATCGTATTTTTGTAAATATTCGATCGCTTGCTCAAATTTACCGGTACGTAAATAACAAATACCTGCGCAATAGTTGGCTAAGCTTCCGGTTTTTGTCATACTATATTCTTCAGCAATTTGTTCAAAGCCCATAATTTGTTTTTGACCTTCAGGAGCCATTACTGCAACGCCGCCTTTTAGTGCGATATTAAAACTATCCGCTTCAAAATAATTTTGCGCCCAAAAAATTTCATTAGAAGCTTCGGTTTCCTGCTCAGGTAAATAATAAAATTTAAAAAAACAAAAAGCGCCAATTATAAGTGCTAAACCACCACCTACGTAGGTGATCATTTTTTTATTAGTTTCATAAAAAAGTTGAACACCTTCTAAACTCGGGTCAATTGTTTTAGCGGGTGTTTCTTCTACTGTCTCTTCAACAGAGTTATTTACCTCGGTATTGTCTACGGTTGTTTCGTCTTTTAAATCAGCCATTTATACGTAAAAATTAGTCTGCAAAAATAGCTTTTTTTCTGTTAAAATCTAATTTCTAATTCAAAAAACCACCTAAAAAAGGCGTATTTTTGCTAAAATCCATGTATTTAAAGCAGCTTTCTATAATAAACTTTAAAAATTACGTCGAATTTGAGGCGCAATTCTCCGAAAAGATCAATTGTTTTGTTGGAAATAACGGCATGGGAAAAACCAATCTTTTAGACGCCATACATTACCTTTCTTTTTGCAAAAGTTTCTTTAATTCGGTTGATAGTCAGAATATTAAGCATAACGAAGGCTTCTTTGTTGTGCAGGGGAGTTTCGAAAAATCAGGCGAGGTATCTGAAGTATACTGTGGCTTAAAAAGAAATCAAAAAAAAATCTTTAAAAAGAATAAAAAAGAGTACGAAAGACTGAGCGAACACATCGGACAATTTCCTTTGGTAATGATCTCGCCAAGCGATGCTGATCTCATAAATGGAAGCAGTGATGTTAGACGTAGATTTTTAGATGGCATTATTTCGCAGTATGATAAAGTTTATTTAGATAAATTAATT
This sequence comes from Chitinophaga pinensis, assembly GCA_943369995.1. Taxonomy (GTDB): domain Bacteria; phylum Bacteroidota; class Bacteroidia; order B-17B0; family Aurantibacillaceae; genus Aurantibacillus. The sequence goes on along the minus strand of CALRPF020000023.1, from coordinate 38,499 downwards.
TCATATAACCAGGTTTTAAAACAACGCAATGCTTTATTAAAACATTTTTTTGAAAGCAGAAGTTTCGATTCTGAAACACTCGAGATCTGGGATGACCAGTTAATTAATTACGGACGTTCGATCTTAGAAATAAGACAGGAATTTTTAAAACAATTTATCCCTTTATTCAATAAGCATTATCAGTTTATTAGCGAAAGTAAAGAAGAAGTTGCTTTGCATTACGAAAATAGCTTAGGCGAAAAAGATTTTAAAACCGCTATTATTACTTCTATCGCAAGAGACAGAGCGGTTCATTACACAACTGTTGGTCCGCACAAAGATGATCTTGAGTTTACTTTGGATGGTTTTAGTTTAAAAAAATTTGCATCGCAAGGGCAGCAAAAATCATATTTACTTGCTTTAAAATTAGCTCAGTTTGAATTTATCAAAGAACAAAAAAACACAAAGCCTTTATTGTTGCTGGATGATGTGTATGATAAACTGGATGAAGAACGCTTTACAAAATTATTAGAAATGGTAAGCAGCAATAGTTTTGGCCAGGTATTTATTACCGACACACATCCTGAAAGGATAGAACATCTTTTAAATAAAAAACAAATTGAAAATAAGATCTTTATTGTTGGTGAAGGAAGTGCAAGGCTTATTGAAACGTAATTTCCGCGTTTTAGCAAAAGACTTTTATCTTAGCCGCAGATCATGCAGATTTTAAGAAAAAAATCATTTATTATCGCAAGAAAAAATATCTGCGCGCTTCTGAGAAATCTGCGGCAAAAAAACCAGAGAAAAATTCTTAATTAAAATTCGCAATTATTTGGCGTACGTGGAAAAGGAATTACATCGCGAATATTTGTCATGCCTGTTACAAATAATACCAAACGCTCAAAACCCAGGCCAAAACCGGCATGCGGGCAAGATCCAAAACGCCTTGTATCTAAATACCAGGATAGCTCCTCTAAAGGAATACCAATTTCGTTCATTCTGTTCTCTAATTTATCCAAACGCTCTTCACGCTGACTGCCACCAACTATTTCGCCAATACCGGGAAATAAAATATCCATCGCGGCCACTGTTTTTCCATCATCATTCTGACGCATGTAAAACGATTTTATTTCTTTTGGATAATCGGTTAAGATAACAGGCTTCTTAAAATGTTTTTCTACCAAATAACGTTCGTGTTCACTTTGCAGATCAACACCCCATTTATCAACTAAATATTGGAATTTCTTTTTCTTATTATGATTGCTTTCTCTTAAGATCTCAATAGCTTGTGTGTAAGTAACACGCTCAAATTTATTATCTAAACAGAATCTTAATTTATCCAATAATGATAATTCACTGCGTTCTGTTTGAGGTTTTTGTTTTTCCTCTTCCTCTAAACGCTGGGATAAGAATTGTATGTCTTCTAAATTACTTTCTAACGCGTGTTTAATAACATATTGCAACATTTCTTCTGCAAGATCCATGTTATCTTTTAATTCATAAAAAGCCATCTCCGGTTCTATCATCCAAAACTCGGCTAAATGACGGGCCGTATTACTGTTCTCTGCCCTGAAGGTTGGACCAAAAGTATAAATATCGCTAAAGGCCATGGCTGCTAACTCGCCTTCTAATTGTCCTGAAACAGTAAGGTTTACGGCTTTGCCAAAAAAATCCTGCTTATAATCTACTTTACCACCTTCGTCTTTTGGAGGATTGGCAATATCAAAATTAGTTACATGAAACATCTCCCCTGCCCCTTCAGCATCGCTGGATGTGAGGATGGGAGTATGCATATATAAGAAACCTTTTTCATTAAAGAATTTATGAACCGCAAAAGCTAAACTGTTGCGCACACGAAACACCGCGCCAAATGTATTGGTACGAAAACGCAAATGGGCGACTTCGCGTAAAAATTCTAAGCTTGGTTTATTTTTTAATTGTAAAGGATATTTTTCAGGATCAGAATCACCGAGTATTGTTAACTCTTTCGAGATCACTTCAACCGCCTGGCCTTTACCTAATGATGCGGCCAAAGTGCCGGTAACACTGATAGCAGCGCTGGTGGTAATACGATTTAAAAGCTCTTCGGGCACTGTATTAAAATCAACAACTATTTGTAAATTATTATTTGTAGAACCGTCGTTTAAAGCAATAAAAGTTTTGTTTCTGAATGAACGCACCCAACCTTTAACCGTAATGGTTTGGTTTGTGGGTGTTGTTTTTAAAATATCTTTAATTCGAAGACGTGTCATAATAATTTATAATTAAGACAGTAAATTTAAGAAGATTTTAGTGATAAATTACAGATAAAAAGAATAAAAGTGGTTACGGATTTTTAATGCTCAAATACTCATCCTCAGTGATCTCCACTGCCATTTCCGAATAATCGAGCACAAGATCACGAATAAAAACCATTTCCGGATATTGTTTAGCCTCTGTTTGCTTTATTGTTTTTTTGCTGCCGATTAACTGAATTTCTTCAAATAAATTTGCTTGTATAATTTTAAAATAACTCTTGTTATTTTTATACTTACGATACACCGGAAAGTTTATATCTTTAAGATCCATGGCTAAGCCTTTTTTAAAATTAATTGCAGAATATGTGTTCGAAAATTACAAAGATAATTTAGAACAACTGTGTATTATTTTGCCAAATAAACGGGGCGCACTTTTTTTAAAGAATTATTTAGCCCAAACCTACGGCAAAACAATCTGGCTGCCAACCATCATTAGCGCCGAAGAATTAATTACCGAATTAAGCGGTTTAAAAACGCTTGAAGAAATTGATCTTATTTGTTATTTATACGATAGCTATAAAATTTGTTATGGTGCAGAAGCGGAGAACTTTGACAGCTTTGCCAAATGGGGACAATTAATTTTACAGGATTTTAACGAGATAGACCGTTATTTAGCAGACTCTGAACAGCTTTACGAAAATTTAAAAGACATTAAAGTTTTAGAGAACTGGAGCTTAGGCGCCGAAACATTAAGCGAATACCAAACCAACTATTTAAAATTCATGAATAGTTTAGGTGCTATTTACAAACACTTCAGTAATTTTTTAGTATCAAAAAATTGGGCTTATCAAGGGCTGGCGTATAAATATGCTGTACAAAATTTCGATACAAATACTTATCCCGATCACTTCCATAAAATGCTTTTTTGCGGCTTTAATGCTTTAAATGCGGCAGAGCTAAACATATTTAATAAACTGTATTTGCAAAAAAAAGCAGATATACTTTGGGATGCTGATAATTATTATTTAAGCGATAATAACCAGGAAGCGGGTTTATTTTTAAGAAATAATTTCAATCTTTTTCAGCAAAAGGAACCCTCTTTTATAGGCGAACATTTTAAAGAAGAAAAAGAAATTAAGATCATTTCTGTTCCAAAACAGATTGGACAAGCACAGGTTGTAAAACAAAGCATACAAAAATTTATTGATAACAAAATTCCATTAGATAAAGTTGCTGTTGTTTTAGCGAATGAAAAATTATTATGGCCGGTGTTACAACAATTACCGGCCGACGTGCAGTATGTAAACATAACAATGGAATATCCGTTACGCTACACTTCCACGTATAGTTTAATTGAACAGCTTTTACAATTGCAAATAAGTTTCTCGAAGCAAAACAGGCAACATAAAACAATTTATCATAAAGATCTTGTTGCCTTATTACGCCAACCGGTTTTTGCATCTTATTTAACTAGCAAAAACACGGGGCTTTCCATTACAAAGATCATTGATCAGCTCACGCAAAGAAATATTTCATTTGTTTCTTCAAAAATTCTTTTTGAATTATTTAACTCGAATACTGAGCAATTGCTTTTATTACAACCCATTCAATCGGTTAAAATTATTTGTGATCAATTTTTAGCGTTGCTTCAAAACATTAAAGAATTATTTATTGCGCAACCGCAGAATAATCCATCGAGTTTAGAGTTAGAATATTTACAGATCATTATTAAAAATTTTAACCGCCTAACAGAGATTATTCAAAAATACCCACACTTTAATGATATGTTGGCATTAAAACAATTATTTAACCAGGTTATCGGCTCTGATTCTGCACCCTTTATTGGCGAGCCTTTAAGGGGTTTACAAATAATGGGGGTTTTAGAAACCCGTACGTTGGATTTTGATCATATTATTTTTGTGAATGTAAACGAAGGTGTTCTTCCTTCGGGTAAAACGGTAAATTCATTTATACCTAACGATCTTAAACGCGCTTTTGGTCTACCTTTGTATTTAGAAAAAGATGCGATCTACGCGTATCACTTTTACAGGTTATTGCAAAGGGCAAAAGATGTTATTATAACATACGATAGCGAAACGGATACTTTTGGTAAAGGAGAAAAAAGCAGGTTCGTTACTCAATTGCAATTAGAAATGCAGGTAACACATCCTAATATAAAGATCACCGAAGAGGTCGCTTTATATCCCGAATTTCCGTCTGAGCTGGAAAATGTAATTAGCATTATTAAAGATGATGAGATCTTAGCGCCCATTTATCAAAAAGCCATTAGCAACGAGCCATTCGGCGCACTTTCTCCATCAGGCTTGATTACATTTAAAGAATGTGCGTTAAAATTTTATTTCAGGTACAGCGCCAAACTAAAAGAAACAAAAGAGGTGGAAGAGAGCGCAGAGGCAAATACTTTTGGATCTATTTTACATTTAAGCTTAGAGAATTTATATAAAGATTTTACCGGTACGATTTTAAACGCCGGCCAATTAAAAGAAAAATTAAAAATTGTAGAAAGCACCGTTCACAATAGCTTTACAAGCTTTTTTGATAATCCTGAAATTGTTGGGAAAGGCATCTTACAAAAAGAAGTAATAAAAGTATATGTAGAAAAATTAATAAAGAACGACATAACTTTTATAAACAAGCTCCAAAAAGAGAATCATTATTTAACACTGAGTAATTTAGAGCAGGAGTTTTCTGCGCCAATAGAAATTAATATTAAAGGCGCTCCTACAACTATTTATATAAAAGGAAAGATCGATAGAATTGATTCGTACCAGGGCAAAGTAAGAATCATTGATTTTAAGAGTTCGATAAAAGCTTCGGATAAATTTGGTTTTGTATCGTTTGACGAATTGTTTTTGAATATAGATTACAACAAGCAATTCCAGTTAATGATGTACGCCTGGTTACTTTATAAAAATAAATTTTGCGCTCCCGAACAAATGCAGCCCTGTATTATCCCTTTCAAGAATTTTTTAGAAGAACCTAAGTACATTGCAAAAGACAAACATCCACTTGTTTTTACAAATGAATTTCTAAATGATTTTGAAAATGAATTAAGAAGATTTATTGAAGTTATTTTCGATAAGGATAAACCGTTTTCTCAAACGACTAATGAAGACATTCATGAATTCTGCCCGTTCAATACCATCTGTAATTTTGCTGTTAAATAAACTGCATGTCCATTACAAAATAAGCTTCCTTATAAGCGCGCCATTTTGATTACTTAATTTTATTAAATATAAACCGGATTTAATTTCCGAAAGATCTATATCCAAAGGAATTGATCCAATAATATCAATGCCACATTTTAAGTACACAACCTTGCCATCCAATGTGGTAATTTGCAAATCGTTATTATACATATTTGCTACCGCAAAAATCTTAATATTATTACCAAAATCCTTAACGATTTTGATATCTGAAGTTAGTTCAGAGTTTTCTTTTACCCCTACTGCCGATGTTCCCACGGATAGATAAATCTCATCCAAATAAAATCTTAAATTAGGATTTGTAAATGATTGCACTTTAAAACTAATACTAAAATCGTTACCCGTAAACCCAGAAGGAATATTAATAACTTGTTGACTCCAGGGATTGATCGCACTGGATACATCGCTCATCCAGGAACCTAAGACGAACACCAGCGTTCCATTTTGCAACAGATCAGCAGTAAACGTGTATCCAAAAGGTGCATCATTAAAACTATTTAACCAAAATGACACATATTTTGCTCCGCTGGGTAAGGCAAATATTGGGCTAGCCAAAGCACTACCGGTGCTTAATGCCAGCATCCCACCACCAGCATACGCTGTTATACTATTTTGTACACTTGTTAACGTGCCTTGATTTACCCAACCTGTTAAAGGACCTTCAAAATCTTGAGAAATGATGACCTGGCCAAATAAATTTGCCTTTAGAGTAAAGGCAATTAAAGTTAACGTGATGATTATATTTTTCATTTTTTTACTGGAAAGGGCTTATCTAATAATTGAATTTTCTTTTTTTTTTTATTTAGTGAAGTTTAATGTTGAAATAAATTTCTCTATAAAAATTGATTTTTCATTAGCTAAGTTTTCATCAAAATTGCCCTGAGTTTGTATGTATGAAAAAACAAGTAATGACTGCTGATTTGATGGATTAATAATTATGTAAACTACACTTGTACCATTTAGTTTTCTTTTTGCCGGGTCAGCCGGACCGTATCCGCCATAAATTGGTTTTCTTTCAGAACACATATTTGTTTTTAACGTATTTACAGCTTTAAATCCTGATACATTATTTAAAGTGAAAGCTTCCCAAAGCGTTTCGTTTTCGGCATTTCTATTACCCTTCGCATCAAATCTTTCTAAAATTCTATCATTCCAAAAATTAAAAAATGATGCTATTCCCATATCTACCAGCTTCTGCAATTCTTTTTCATCAAGGTTTCTGTTACACAAGTTAGCCTGAGTGTAGCTAACCCTATCACTTAGCGATTTGAATTCTGCTAAATTTTCGGCAGATGATTTGGTATTAGTATAAATTAAATTGGCAATATTAATTCTGGTGTCTCCAAAAACAAAACAGATTTTAGTTGGCGAATTGCTTCCATTTCCAGTTATATTTTTTACTTTATTCCATTTATCAGCGGAATCAATTTTCACAAAACCAATATTACCCAAATCGGCAAGTTTAAATTTTGCGTTTATAGATGTACAACTCATGTATGCGTTTTTATCTGCAATTTTTACAAATATTTCAAATGGCTCCATTAATTCAACAGGTTCGCCATAGTCGTTAAATTTTGTATAGTTGTCTGAACCATAGTGCCAACCGGTAATTTCGCGGTACTCTATTTCAAATTTGAGCTTTACTTTACCACCATCCGGGCTATATTTAAAATCCTCGCAAACATCAGAAAATTGCACTTTTGGATTACCTGAATAATTATATAAATAATTAAACAATTCAGGCTCATCTGTTTTTGGGCATAAAGAGTAGATTTTCGGAATTTTTTGGTTTAAAAATGCATTAATACTTGAAGCACCCTCTACTTTTTTAGAAATGTACTTTGCATTTTTCTTCACACCAGATTCATCAAAAAAACCACATGATAGTGTAACGTAACCTTCAGAATAGGTTGGAAGTTTCTGAGGGTTGGAAAAGCTAACTGTTAAGTTTTTAATATCTGAATAATTGAATTCCTGATTAGCGGTTACTTTTTTACCGTTTATCGTTATGGTAAATTGTGCACTTACATTATAATTGCAAATAAAAATCGCAAAGAGTACTATTACTTTTTTCATGCTCTATTTTTAAAATTCATATTATTCTAACTCACTTAATATTCTCACATCAGTAGAGTCTTCTTTTAAATACACCACGGTAATTCTATCACCGGGTTTATATTTACTATAACTATCGCTGTTACAGCTTATACTAATACCCATATACTTTCCGATTTTTGGGTTAATTGTCAAATTATCTAATATCTCATCAAACTTTTTCTGACTTTCCGTTTTATTGGCAGTGTCTGATTTTGGTTTTTTAACTTCATCTGCTTTTGTAAACATGAAAATATTCATGTGATAGTTGGTATTTTTTGTTGTACCACTTTTTGAAAGACTATTAACCGTTGCCTCAACACGTATTCCATCTTTCAACATCTTTCTTTGTTTTGCTTTAACGATAAAAATTATTACCCCAATAAAAACAACTAAAACGCCAAAGCTTATATAAGCTATTCGTTCTATTTTTTTTGCAGCCGCGGGTTTTTCTTGTTTTTCCATTTTTAAGATCTATTCTATCTCTTCAACTAATTTTGCATGGTCTACATCTTCTTTATCATATACTACATTAACAATACTTCCTTCCTGGTATTTATTGAATGATTTTTGTTTTACAAAGGCTTGTAGTCGTTCAGGGATCTTATAAATTTGCTTACCATTTTCAGTATCTGGTAATACCATCATTCGAAAAGAGTAAGCACTGGTATCTATGTTATCGTTGCTGATTTCGTAATACTTATCAGTAACTTGTGCTTTGGCTTTAATTCCATTTTTTAACAAACTCTTTGTTTGAAAATAATCGATTGAGAAAACAGCAACTAGGCTTAATATTATAAAGGTAATTGCTAATAAAATAGTGCGATTGTTTTTTTTCATTCTTTTATTTACTAAAAGTTCTTTTTTCTTTTTCCAACTTTTTCTTAATTAAAAGTTTAAGCGGCAATAGAATTAACATGGGAGGGATAAATAATATGCCCATGGTTAATATAGGATAAAATTTTTTCTCGCTCATCCATTGCATTTGCAGATGGTTTATATCGTTTGCCAGCCAAGTGCTTGTAAAGGTTAGGTAAGCGCTTAGTAACAGTAAAATAAACGTAAGATAAACAAGTATTTTGTCAACTTTTTTGTACATCTTTTATTTTACATTTTCGCATAACATTTCATCTCCACCCAAACCATTATATATAACTTGAGTATTAGTGAAAGAGCCACCTATGTATTCTTCGTATATAAATATATTATTCGATAGTAAATAACATTTCCCGTCTCCTTCAGTAGTTTTATAAGCAATTTTCCCTGTTCTGTTTCTTCCGGTTACAATTCCTGTAATAGCATTTTTTTCTGTCGTCCATCCATCTTGTGTGAGAACAGCTTTAACAGCTTTAGATCTATATGCCGGCCCATATTTTTTATCGAAACCGTCCATAAGTATTTGTTCTAATTTTGAATCTTTTATAATAGGTTGAGGAAGTTTTCTGGCTTTAATGGCTGCTGTTTTATTACTTTTTCCAATAGCTTCTATTTTTTCTAATGTTGGGTATTTATTACATAATTCTTCGCATTTTTTTACAGCATCGGCAAATTCCTTTATATCAGGAAAAGCTTGATTTGTTGCCAACCATTTCACTTTTAAACCACGCATGTCATAATAGGCATTTTCCCAATTACTACCTTTTACCCCATCCGAATTTTCGCAAGCAATTACAATGTCGTTAATGGATCTATTTAGAGAAACATCAGAATAACCTTTCAGTCTTGAAATTAGAGCATTATATCGGTCTGTTTTCTTATATTCTTGTAATAGCTCTTTTCTATCCACAATAGATTGAACGTTAAGTTTAAAATCGTCTAATTGTTTTTGGGCTTTCTCTAAAACAGGTGTAGAATAACCTGGTAAGTCTAAATAATCAGTAATATCACTTCTCAATTTAATCATCTCTGGTGATTTTGAATTAGAAGATGAGGTAGTAGTATTCTCATTTGAGGATTTCTCAATTCCATTTTTCCATTTATTTAATTCTTCCTCCATAGAATTGGTAATAAGAGATGGGTCTTTCTGTTTGGCGTCTGCTAATGCTTTTTCTGCATTTTTTATTTCGCTTGCACCGCCATTTGTTTTTTTAACTTTATCCATTTGTCCCCAAAATATCTTTACCTCGAATCTTGCCGGACCAGTGTAATTATTGTCTTGTGCTACCGCACTCAGGCTTAAAGTAAAAATGATTATCAATATTTTCATCCCGATAAGATAATGCCTAACAAATTATTGTTTAATTACTTTTTTAATCAACATAGCATTGCCATGTTTAATTTTAAAATAGTAAACACCACCTGCCAGATGTAAAATATTTACATAATTATTTCCACTTTGCAGTTTGATTTCCAAAACAATTTTACCTAGCACATCGATAATCTGCAAATCCAAACTATCCTCTGCTTCCAGGTTAAAGAGACCATCGCTTGGATTGGGATAAATTGAAAAATAAATGGCATTTTTATTTTCCTCTATCCCGGCGCAAGGGCTCACATTTACAATAGCATTTGCAGTGCCAGAGCATGATGCGTTTAGTCCATTAACGCTATATGTGCTTGTTACACTTGGGGTAACAACAATAGACGAGGCATTTGCTCCGGTGTTCCAAGTGTAAGTCGCAGCTCCATTTGCTGTTAATGTCGCCGCTTGACCAACACAAATAAATGAGCTGCTAGAAATTGCGCTAACTGTAATACTGTTAGATAACGAAACACTTGTTGTTGCTATGCCAAAACATGAACCGTTAAATGCTGCTGCGGTGTAACTTGTATTAGACGTTGGAGACACAACAATGCTTGTAGTAGTTGGTCCAGTATTCCAAGAATAACTTGTTGCAGAACCAACAATAGACAACGTTACTGAACCTCCAGTACAAATTGTTGAAGCTGAACTAGCGATTGAAATGGTTGGCGAAGTGGTTACATTTATTGCTACTGTTTCTGTATCTGTGCAAGAAAGAATATTTCCTGTAACTGTATAAATTGTAGACGTAGTTGGTGTAACAGAAATTGATGCGGTTGTGGCGCTTGTATTCCATAAATAAGAAGTAGCTCCAGTTGCATTCAATATTGTTGAATTTCCACTGCAAATGTTTAAGGCACTTGCAAAAATATTTACGGTAGGCGTTGTTAATATGCCCAAAGTAATTGTGTTGCTAGAAGAACAGCCAACACTGCTGGTTCCGATAACGGTATATGTAGTTAATACCGTTGGGCTAACAATAAAAGTTGATGTATTTGGACCAGATACCCATGAATAAATTGAAGCTCCACTCGAGAACAAAGTAGCAGAACTACCACTGCATAAAAATGGTCCACCAGTACTTGATGAAATATTTATGATTGGCAAGGGACTTACAGTTATCGAGCTAATTGCGCTGTTGGTGCAACCATTTACACTTGTTCCAACTAAACTAAAATTGGTAGTTCCTACTGAAGGTGTAATAACAGAAATGCTTCCGGTTGTTGAATTCATATATGAGTAGGTAGCAGCTCCACTTGGAATAACAGTAAATGAGCTACCATTGCAAATAGAGCCACTATTTACACTAATTGTTGGAGTTGGATTTACAGTTATTGTAATTGCGGTGCGTGTTGCACTATTCATACATGTTTTTGCCTCGGCATAATAGGTGAATGTCCCTGCTGAAAGAGTTGGTGTAATATAATTTAGCCCAGTTGAAAGAATAGTTGTACTAGTAGGACTCGCATACCATGTTACTGTTCCAGAACTAGAAGTGGTAAGAGAACCATTATTGTTTGCACAAATAGATAAATTACCAAGTGTGGTAGTATTTAATGGTGCCGATGGTTGTGTACAAGGATTCATTTTATGTACGAAAGCATCGCTAGAACCTCCCGCTACGGCTATGTTGGCAATACCAATGTTTGGGTCAAAATCTACAGTTCCTGCAAAGTAACCTGTTGTAAAAACGTTATTTGAAGCATCCAGAAAAATAGAAGTTGAATTGTCGGCACCGCTACTGCCAAACGTTTTTGTTGTAACTAAATTTCCTGAAGCGTCTAATTTATTGATGAACACATCTAACCCTCCATTGCTGGTAACATTATTTGTGCTTGCGCTTGGATCAAAATCTACAGTACCTTGAAAGTAACCTGTTGTGTATACATTATTCGAGGCATCAATTATTATTGAATTGCCACTCATGTAAGTTGTTCCAACAAAAGACTTAGCCCAAATATAGTTACCTAATGCATCTAACTTAGAAACAAAAGCATCGTTAATACCAGAGCTTGTTAGATTTGCAACGCCTGCTCCAGGATCGAAATCTACTGTTGTGCTAAAATACCCAGTTGTGTAAACATTTCCCGCGCCGTCTAAACTTAACCAGAAAGATTTTTCAGCAGAAGAACCGCCTATTTGTTTGGCCCAAACAAAATTTCCTGTTGAATTTAATTTAGCGACATAATTATCTGAATTTCCATTTGATGCTAACGTATATGTTCCTACACCGGGATCAAAATCTGCCGTTCCCGAAAAAAAACCTGTCAAATACACATTATTTGAAGCATCAATTTTTATTCCTCTTCCCTCTTCCGTTGCTGAGCTTCCTCCAATACTTTTTGCCCATAAAAAATTACCAGACGCATCTAGTTTACTAATAAAAATATCAACTCCTCCTACCGACGACAGCGTAGAACTGGATACACCAGGGTCAAAATCAGCAATGCCGGAATAAACCCCCGTTGTGTAAATATTACCCGCAACATCTAATGCAATCGCGTAGGGAGCATCGGCACTAGAACTTCCTCCGAGGCCAAATGCACTTACAAAATTACCAGCCGAATTTAATTTTAAAATAAAAATATCTTGTCCTCCATTAGTATTTAAATTAAAGACTCCCACTCCAGGATCAAAATCAACTGTTCCATTATAATATCCAGTTATGTAAACATTTCCAAATAAATCGTTTGTAATCGATAATCCAGCATCTACGCCTATGCCACCAATGCTTTTTGCCCAAAGAAAATTACCTAAAGCATCGAGTTTACTGATATAAATATCCTGAGATCCTGAAGAAGAGGTAATCGTAAAAGTACCAGTACCAGGATCAAAATCGGGTGTTCCTAAAAAAAGGCCGGTAGAATAAACATTTCCGCTTCCGTCAACAGTAACGCCGTTTCCTACTTCAGAATTATTTCCTCCTATATTTTTCGCCCATTGATAAACTAAGTTTTGAGATTTTCCTAAATAGGAAATTAAACATAAAGCAAGTAATAGTTTTTTCATAAGATATAGATTTATACATCTAAATTATTGCAAATGAGATAATTGTTACTTGAGGGATTAGTAAACGAGATACTTTGTTTGGTAGATGGTAAAGGAAAGTTTGTAAACGTAATTTGCAAAAAATTACATTACGCTTTTAAAAGTAAATAAGTGAGAGGCTTTACATTTGTTTAATGATGTGGGCTAGTTCATCTTTTTTACGTTTTGAGATGGGCACTGTATCGTTATTCTCCATCACCAAAAAACCACCGTCTTTTCTGTCGAAACGCACAATTTTATTGAGGTTAATAATATGTGAGTTGTGAACTCTCGAAAAACCATAAGGAAGAAGCATCTCTTCATACTCTTTAAGTGTAGAGGACACCAGTATTTCTTTTCGCTGCGCGAAAATAAATTTAGTGTAAGCGCCATCTGCTTCGCAACGAATGATCTCGCTTATTTTAATAAAATGTATCGATTCACTATCGTTCAATACAATTTTTTTATCAGTTGATTTTATAGTTTGTAAACTTTCTTGTAAAACCGCGAGTTGTTGCGCAAGGTTTTTTGATTTAATGTTTTTTTGGGCGCGATCAACACTTCTTATTAATTCATCCGAGTTTACAGGTTTTAGTAAAAAATCAATAGCGCTAAATTTAAAAGCGTCTATCGCATACTTATTAAAAGCGGTGATAAAAACGAGCTGAAAATCAAAACTGCTTAATTGTTGCATAAGATCCATACCGGTTCCATCATCCATTTCAACATCTAAAAAAACAAGATCGGGTTGATGTTTTTGAATGGCTTCAATTCCGGTTCTTACGCCGTTTGCCTGTACCACTTCATTTACCAGCGCACAGTTCTTTAAAATAAGATCAACAAAGCTCTCTCTCACATTCACTTCATTATCTACAACTAAAACCTTCATTAATTTATTATTGGTAATACAATTTCAACTTTGGTGCCGCCGTTTAAATTTTGCCCTATAACAAAAGTAGCATTTGTTTTGTGTTTTTGATTTAATAAATATAAACGGTCTTTTATAATTTGTATGGCCCGCGACGTGTGATCTTTATTTTTGGCAGCAGCATTTAAACCAATTCCATTGTCCATAATGCTAACTAATATGTTACTTTCATTCAAAGCAAAAGCAATAGTAATAATTCCTCCCTGCTCCGCATTAGCAAATCCGTGTTCTATCGAATTTTCAATAAAGGGTTGCAGGATCATAGAAGGAATTAAGAGTTCATTTATTTCAAGATCCTTATCGAATTGAAACCTGAAATTAAATTTATTGCCGGTGCGCAATTTTTGAAGCTCAAGATAATTCGTTAAAAAATCTATTTCCTGTTCTATACTCACCGTTTCAATATATGTACTCTCTAGCGACTGCCTCATTATTTTAGAAAAATTGGAAATATAGTTAGACGCTTCTTTTCGCTTGCTATCATCGTTTACAAGGCCCTGAAGAGAACTCAATGCGTTAAAGAAAAAATGCGGATCCATTCTTGCCCTGTTCAACCGCTGTTCTGTTTCGATAGTTTTAAGTTTGCTTTTAACTATCGACTGACGATAAAAGAAAATGATAATTATAATTACTAATACAGTTACTGCAACAAACCCCAATAAAGAACGAATCTGAAGCGAGTTAATCTCTTGCAGTTGATTTAACTTAGCAATTTTTTCTTCCTTTAACTCTGTCTGATATTTTGTTTCAAGATCATTAATCGTTTTATTCCTGTTATTCTCGAGAATTATTTTGGACTGTTTCAAGTAATTTTCGTGTGCAATAAGTGCTTTTTCATAGTCTTTCATGCCTCGATACATATAGTACTCCAACTCAGATAGAATTAACGGGCAGTCTAATTCTTTGCTAATTGGCAAAGCTTTACATGTATCTAAATATAATTTTGCTTTGTTATATTCGTCGGTTTTTAAACTAAGGCTTGCTAAACTGCTATAAATATTAAAAGCAGTTCGTTCTTGCACATTGTTTACGTCTTGCAATGCCTTATAAAAATAAACCTCAGAATTTTTATAGTCGCTCTTTTTTAAAAAATCCAATGCAAAAATATAGTAAGCATCAGATAAGCCTTGCTTCACATCATTTCTTTGTGCTATTTTTAAACATGAGTCCGCTAAAATAAGAGCGCTGTCCATCAAGCTTTTTTTATAATTACTTTTTTCGGCAACATAAAAATAATGTTGAGCAGCACTTGAATAAATTCCTGATACAATTTCTGCGTTTTCTTTTTGGTCAATTTTAGGAAGTAAATCGAGCGTCTTGTTTACGTAGTATAAAATCTTCGGAAACTGATCCTGTAAAGTAAATATCACAATTACATTTTTATAGGTAAAAGCCAGGTTGGGATAATCTTTTAATTTTTCATATTCTCTTACTGAATTAAGATAATAAAAAGCAGCTTTATCTAATTCATTCTCTTTCCCATATATAAAACCAAAAAGGTTGTTCATTTCAATGATTTCAGCTGTAGCATTAAATTTTTTTGCCAAAATCAAACCCTCCGTTAAATTACTTTTGGCGCTATCATTTTTCTTTAACGCTAAATAAGATAAAACAATTCCGCGTTTTGCCCTTAGTTGCCGGCCTTGCAATTGATATTTCGCGGCATTAGCATATGCCAGCTTAGCAAACTTAAGCATCGAGTCTGCTTGATGATCTTTCTTATAATAATGTTTAAATAAAGAAATATAAGTATCAACTAAAACGGAATCTTTTTGTTTTAACGCCGAATTTTTTAAGCTGTCTAACTTAAACTGCGAACTAAGCGTATTAACTCCAATAAAAAAAAATAGAATAATAACCCAGTTGCGCATTTTTTTAATCTTTAAAAGAAACAACATTTTAAACTAACTTTTTGTAAATAATAAAAAGTCAGATAAATATAAGTGTTATTAAATTAATGTTTGTTTGTTTGTTAAATAAATATGACACTAACTCTCAGCTAATACCAAATTCTCCATGCCCACCGTCATTTTCATTAAACCGAATTTGATAAATACTTTTTCGTTCTTAATTTCTTCTACAATGCCAATTTCTGTTCCACTTAATATTTTTACTTTACTGCCAACTTTTAAATTTGGCTTTATACGTGCAATTTTCTTTTCAGAATAATTATCCAGCTTTTTTTGTTTCCTTAACTCGTCCTGCTTTTTTGTCTCGGCAGTTATACCATCAATAAAACGTTTGATCACCAATTTCCGATCGCCTTTTTTATTCCAATCGTCCATTAAACGCAAATACTTCTGACCATAATCTGCCAGCTTTGCTAATTCAATTTTACGGTCGCGCTCACGTTCAATTTTTTGTTGCCAGGTCTCAAACAAGGTATGATATTTTTCTTTGGCTATTTTTTTTAGGAATTCTTCATGCTCTGCTTTTTCAAGCTGTTCATCCAGTTTTGTTTTTTGTGTTTGAACCTCGGCTAACAAACGGTTAAATTTTAATTTATCCTTATCTACTTTTTCTTTAGCCCGGTTAATAATGTACATCGGAAAACCAACACGTTCGGCCACCTCAAAGGTATAACTGCTTCCGGGTTCGCCTACACTTAAAATATATTTTGGTTCTAAATGCTCAATATCAAACAACATGCAGCCATTAAAAGTTCCTTCTAATTTTTCTGCAAGCAATTTAACGTTACCAAAGTGTGATGTTATAACGCCTTTTGTTTTTGAATTCTCAATACTTTCTAAAACTGCCTCTGCAATGGCGCTTCCCAGTTCGGGATCGGTACCACTTCCAAACTCATCCATTAACACCAATGTACTTTCATTAATGTCATTTAAAATCCCTGTCATTGATTTTAATTTGGCGCTATACGTACTTAATTCATTTTCTATACTTTGTGTATCGCCAATATCAATGAGTATCTTTTCAAAAAAACAATAAGTACTGTTTTCTTTTACCGGAATTAATAAACCACTTTGCAGCATCATTTGCAAAACACCAATGGTTTTTAAGGCAATTGTTTTGCCGCCGGCGTTTGGTCCGCTAATTACCAAAACCCTGTTCTTTGAATTTAATTCTACAGTTAGCGGAATCGTTTTTCTTCCCGCTTTTTTATTCTGAAGAAATAATAATGGATGATACGCCGAAATAATATTCAGATCAAATCCTTCTTTTATCTCAGGCAAATTTGCATTTAAGTCAACCGCAAAAAGCGCCTTACCTCTTAAAAAATCAACATAACTTAAAACATCAAATCCCTTTTTTAGCTCGGGTACATAAGGTTTTATCAAAGCGCAAAGTTCTCGTAAAATGCGATTTACCTCGCGCTGTTCATCTATTTCCAACTCCGCTACTTCGTTATTAATATTAATGGTAACGCCGGGTTCAATAAAAATAGTTTTACCCGTCTCGCTTTTACTGTGCACAAATCCTGCTACTTCCGATTTATACTCCACCAAAACGGCTAATGTTCTGCGCCCGTTAAAAAAGCCTTCTTCGTTATCGCGCAAATAACCCTGCTTACGTAACTCATTCACGTAGTTATAAAAACGTTTATCGCTATCGCGTCTTTTTTCCTGTATCTGTTTTCTGATCCGGTTCAGTTCTGATGAAGCCGTACTTTTTACTAAAGCCTCGGCGTCAATAATGCGGTTTATTTCATCTACCACAATTTCACACACATCAATATGCTCAGCCAGCGTAAATAAAAAAGGCATGGTTGCTCTTTTACCTTTTAAAAAACGAACAAGGGTATTAATTACTTCGGTAGTTTTTAAAAGTGTTAGCAATTGTGTTTCATGTAGCAACGAATTATCAATATTCAAAACCGTTAATTCATGCGCTATATCATCATGCTCAACGCCCGGAAAATAGCCGTTAGCAGCAAGCATTAATTTTACTTCGTTGGTTTGGTTTAATTCATTTAAGATCACGGCCGCGTTTATTTTTGGCGCTATCTCATCGCAAAATAATTTTGCGCGCCGCCCGCAACATTTTTGTTTTATAAGTTGTTTTATTTTATCGAACTGAAGAAGTTCGATATTTTTCTCAGAAATCATACTCTCAACAAATTACAATTTAAATAAATCTTTGTAAAAAAACAATAAAGGTAGGGTTTTGTTAGCTGTCTCTTTTCCACTATTTTTGGGGTATAGAATAAAAAAACGTTAAATGAAGACCGAATTGATCGCTAAATTGGAAGAACTGCTGACTAAAGACGCAGGTGAAGTTGCTGCTAATGTGCGTGCTCTGCAGAAAGAGTATCAGAAACTTTGGACAACTGAATTTGAAACCGCCCGCCAGGCCTTTGTTGACGAGGGCGGCAAAGCAAAAGAATTTGAATATCCTAAACAACCCGAAGACCTTCAATTTGAAAGTTTGCTGGATAAACATGCCAAATTAAAGAAAGAAGCAGATGCAAAAGTGGCTTCAGAACAGACAAAAAACCTGTCTATTAAACTAGAGATCATAGCAAAGATCAACGATCTGAGCAAAGTGAGTGATAATGTGGGTGCAGCTGTTAAAATGCTGCAGGAACTGCAAACGCAGTGGAAAAACACCGGTTCGGTATCTTCTCATAAATACAAAGAGGTTCAGGCTGATTATAGCAAAGCGGTAGAAGAATTCTATTATAATTTAAAGATCTTCCGCGATTTGCAGGAACACGATCTTAAAAAGAATTTTGAGCTAAAAACAGAATTGATCGGTAAAATAAAAGCCATTCAATCTATTGAGAATATTAAGGAAGCAGAACGTTTAATTAAAGTTTACCGTAACGAGTGGGACGAAGTGGGCCCGGTGCCAAATAGCAAATGGGATATTTTAAAACAAGAATACAAAACTGTTTTAGACGAAACCTACGCTAAAATAAAAACACATTACACGGGTATTGAAGAGAAAAAAGAAACCAATCTTCATTCTAAATTAGAATTAATTGAAAAAGCAAAAGCATTGGTAGCAGCAGCTTCTGAAGGCACTGTAAAGTGGAACGAAACTACCGAACAATTAATTGCTTTACAAAACGAATGGAAAACAGTTGGCAGAACAACCGAAAAAGATAACGAAAAAATTTGGGCCGAATTCCGCGCTATTTGCGATACCTTCTTTGATAAGAAAAAAGAATATTTTGCAGGGCAGAACGAAAAATTTGCCGCTAACCGCAAAATAAAATCAGAATTGATCTCTAAGGCCGAAGCGCTTAAAGATAGTACCGACTGGCAAAAGACCGGTGCCGATCTTATCAGGTTACAAGACAACTGGAAAAAATACCCAAGCAACGGCGATAAAGAAGAGCCAAAATTATTTGCGCGTTTCAGAAAAGCCTGCAATCATTTTTTTGACGCGCGAAAAAATTATTACGAAAATTTAGATGCCTCGTTTGAAGGAAATTTAACGGCAAAAGAAGCCATCCTTACAAAATTAAATGAGTTTAAATTAGGTGCCGACAATAAAGAAAATCACGCACAATTAAAAGCCATTAGCGCCGAGTGGAATGCCGGCGGCATGGTGCCCATGAAAGATAAAAAACGTATTAACGATGCTTTTTACAATAAGTTGGACGAGTTGTACGAGCAAATGAATATGGATAAGAATGAAAAAGCCATTATGCAGTTTAGAAGTAAATTGGATCGTTTGGCTGCTTCTGAGAATGGCTCTGAGCTGTTAAGAAAAGAATCGGATTATCTTAAAAAATTAAGCGACGAAATTACCGGTCGCATTCGTACATACGATAACAATTTAGGTTTTTTCAAAAACTCTAAAGGCAGCAATAGCTTTATGAAAGAAATTGAAGATAAAATTGCCGCCGAAAAAGAAAAAATTGCTGAGCTGGCCGCAAAACGTAAATTAATAAACGACGAACTAACAAAATTACGCGATGCCGATAAACCAAAAGCAGAAGCGTAAATAAAATTTGTTTTTTATAAGAACCCTTTCAATAAACTGAGAGGGTTTTTTGTTCACGTAAATCGTCATTGCGAGCGATAGCGAAGCAATCTAACACACAGTGGTTTGAGATTGCTTCGTCCTAACGTCCTAGCAATGACGTTCCGGTTTATCTCCGTCATTCCGGGCCTGACCTGTCCCGATAATTATCGGGATCATTACTAACGAAATAATAGTTTGAAATTTTTGTAATAGTTTTTGGGCGTTGCCGCGAGGTTCGGCTTCCGAAAAAATTGTTATGCCTCACTCGCGCCCCGGGCTTTCGCCACTCGCTTTTTTTATTTGCCTTATCAGGCTCATAAAAAAGAGCTCAAACAATGGCTCTATCCCTAACGCAATTTACGTAGGCTGCGCCAGGGATGCGAAAGGTTTAGTTCTTTTGCCTTCTTCAGGCAAAAAACCGAGGCGATAGCCGAGCCTGTAGCAGCCCGTTAAGGCGCCCAAATTAAAACAGCTCTTTTCTGTCTAATTTACTTTTTTAAATTTTTTTGGAATTTTTTCTTATCAGATCTTTAAAAAATCTTTAACGAGCTCTTCCGCTTTAGCACAGGCAACAGGCAAATGTTCGTTTAAAATAAAAACATCAAACAGCTCTGCCGTTTTTAATTCTTTCTCCGCTTTTTCTACTCTGCGCGCAATACTTTCTTTGCTATCGGTGCTTCTTGAATGCAACCGCTCTTCCAAGATCTTTATACTTGGCGGCATTACAAAAATGCCAAGAGAATCTTCTTTAAACTGGTTCTTTAAATTTAAACCGCCTTCCACATCAATATCAAAGATAACGGCTTTGCCTTTTGCCCAGATTTTTTCTACTTCTGATTTTAGGGTGCCATAATGCGTTCCGGCATACACTTCTTCCCACTCTAAAAACTCGTTATTGGCAACTTTATTCTTAAACTCTTCAACCGAAAGATAATGGTAATCTTTTCCGTTCTCTTCTACCCCGCGTTTTGGGCGGCTGGTAGCCGAAATGGAGAATTCAATTTCTTCGGGAAAAGTCTTTAAAATATGCCTTACCAGTGTGGTTTTACCTGAGCCGGACGGGGCCGAAAATATGATCATTTTGCCTTTAAGCATCCACAAATATAAAACAAATCATGCGATTTCATATTAAACCGTAAATAGATTTTGATTTCGTAATGAGAGTCAAAAGCTGCAATGGTTTTGGAAAGCGCAAACTCGAGGACTGTAAGAATATCCGACGATATTTTGAAGGCCGTAGAGTTGAGTATTTTCAAAGACAGCAGCAGATTTTGGCTCGTAATAGGAATTCTACTATCTTTTTACGGTTAAAGTTAAAATCCCATAAAACATCCTGCCATCCTTTACTGTTACCACTAATAAAATAAAGCAATACAAAACCCTAAAAATCTTGTAATTTTACAGCGCATTAGCATGAAAAAACTTATATTAATAACATTTGTACTTTTTAGTTTTCTTATAAAAGCACAGGCTCCGAGCGGCGGCGCTAATAAAGACATGATGAAAGCCCTGAAAGATATTAAGGGCCGTGTTTACGGAAAAATTATTGATGCCAAAACCAAAAAACCGGTAGAGTTTGCCTCTGTTGTTGTGTTATGGTACAATAAAGACAGTTTATTAGGCGGTGCTTTAACCAAAGAAAATGGTGAGTTTGCTATTGAAGGCCTGCCATCTATGGGCGGTTTCAGGTTTCGTGCCACACAAATTGGTTATAAACCCTACGAAACAAAGATATACATACAAATGCCCAATAAGCTGGAGCAGGATCTTGGTGACATAAAATTTGAGGTGGACGAAAAATTGTTGAAAGAAGTAGAAGTAACTACTGAAAAAAATACGGTGGTAATGTCTATTGATAAACGCACTTATAATGTGGACAAAGATATTTCGGTAAGAGGCGGCACAGCGGCAGACGTTATGAAAAACGTGCCGGGTGTTACTATGGATGCCGATGGTAATGCGCAGTTAAGAAATCAGAGCCCCACGATATTTGTAGATGGCCGCCCAACTAATCTTACTTTAAATCAAATTCCTGCCGATCAGATAGACCGTGTGGAAGTGATCACCAACCCTTCGGTTAAATTCGATGCCAATGCAACCGGCGGTATCTTAAACATTATCTTAAAAAAGAATTTAAAGCCGGGTTATAATGGTATGGTAATGGTAAACGCCGGTACCGGCGACCGATACGGCGGCATGTTGATGCTGAATGTAAAGCAGGGCCGTTGGAACATGTCATCTATGTACTCATTTAATCAGGCCATTAATAATACCTTGGGTTATACCAAACGCACACAATTAGATAGCAGCAGCGTACCCGCAGGCTATTTTAACCAGGATAACAATACCATTTTTAAGAACCAGTTTCATTTTGGAAGATTGGGCCTTGACTACAGCATTAGCAATCGTAACACACTTACTTTAAATGGCATGATCGTTGCCGGAGCCTTTGATACGGATGACAAGCAGACTTACGACGTGCTGGATAAAAATTCGAAGCGCATTTTATATGGCGGGCGTTTAAACGAACAAAACGCGGCTTTTCAAAATTACAACGCACAAATCATTTACAAAAAAACCTATCCTAAACCGGGAAAAGAACTAACCATGGATGGTAGCTTTAATTATACCAATTCGCATAACGGTTACCTCTTTACCACAGATACACATTTTGATCCGGATACCATTATATTTCCTAAAGAATACCAAAAAAATGTTGGCAAAAGTAATGCCAACCAATACACCTTTCAAATGGATTATGTTAACCCTATAAGCGAGACCAAAAAATTTGAAGCCGGTGTAAAATTGTTTTACAAACAATCTTTAAGCGAGAACAATACCTCTAACGCCACTTCTGTTAACGATCTTTACACGCGCGATAGTATTATGAGTAACCGCTATGTGATAGATGATATGATAAACGCGGCCTATGTAAATTACAACAGCAAAACCTTTTGGGATATTTCTTACCAGGCAGGTTTGCGTTTTGAGCACTCGTATTACAAAGGCAACATTACCGATAAAAAACAAACGTTCTCATACAACTATCCTTCTACACCCGATGATATTTTAAAATCATTATTCCCCGGAATTTATTTTTCTAAGAAATTAAAAAAGAGCCAGGAAGTACAGCTTAATTTTAGCAGGAAGATAGCACGCCCTAACTTTTTTCAGTTAATGCCCTTTGTGATGTTTGCCGATAAACAAAATTACCGTATTGGTAACCCGCAGTTAAAACCAGAATTTAAAAACATTGCCGAAGTAAATTATAACAAAACCTTTAGCAAAGGCAGTTATTTAGGTTCGGGTTATTTCCGTTACGAAGAACAACCAATTACAGATGTGGCTTATCCTTCGCAATTTGACCCTACGGTTTTAGTAAACACAACCGTTAACGGTAAAAACTCTGTGCGCTATGGCATGGAGCATACCATCAAATACACCTTCTTTAAAAATTTAGATGCTACGTTGAATGGAAATATTTTTTACATCTACATTAACGGTACTGTTGTGCAAGGGCAGCCCGATGTAAAAGCAGAAGGTTATGCTTACAATACTAAAGCAACGTTATCGTACCGTTTTCCGAAACAATTAACCCTACAGGTAAATGGTAATTACGAATCGCCACGCATTTTATTATTGGGCGCCAGTAACGAAGTATACTCTATGGATGTATCTTTAAATAAAATGATAGGCACTAAATGGATCTTGAACGCTACCTTAAGCGATGCCTTTAACACCCGCCGCATGGGCGCGCATTACGAAACGCCCTACTATATTCAAGACTTATCAAGAAGAAGAGAAAGCCGTTTTGTGAAATTTACCGTTACCTATTTATTTGGTAAAATGGATGCCTCTATCTTTAAACGCGGTAAACAAATGAAAGGCCTTGGCGACCAAAATCAAGGCAACCAGGATGGTTTAGACTTTGGAAAATAATTATGACGCATCAGATAAATATTGAAGGAATAAAATTATACGCTTACCACGGTTGTTTGGAAGAAGAAGCCCGAATTGGTGCTAACTATATTGTGGATGTTTACATGACTACCGATTTTACAGAAGCCGCCATAAGCGACGACCTTACAAAAACATTGGATTACTGCACTGTTTACGAAATAAGCAAAGCCGAAATGGCCATAAGAAGTAAATTGATAGAGCAGGTGTGCGACAGGATCTTTAAACGCATAAAAGCCGAATTTAAAACGCTAAAGACCCTGGAGGTAAAAGTGACCAAACTAGTACCGCCTATGAATGGCGATGTAGCCAGCACCAGCGTGGTAATAAAAGATTAGAAGCGTTTTAAATTAGCCCCTTAGCTTTCTAAACTTCCAAACTTACATATAAATCGTATCTTTAAGCTGTGAGACCAAAGGCATATACCCCTGAAGAAATTAAAACCGAATTTCAGAATTTAAAAGGCTGGACATTAAATGAGAAGTCTATTTCAAAAGAAATGACCTTTAAGAATTTTGTACAGGCATTTGGCTTTATGACACAGGTGGCTTTAGAAGCAGAGAAACTGGATCATCACCCCGATTGGAAAAACGGATACAATAAAGTGTCCATTAGCTTAAGCACACACGATGCCGGTGGCTTAACCGAACTGGATTTTAAACTGGCAAAAAAAATAGATAAAATTTTAGAGAATGGATTTTGATAACACAGGCGATACCGAACTTTCTGAATTAGGAGAATTTGGTTTAATTAAACATTTAACACAGCACATTGAGCTCAACCAGGATTCAACCATTAAAGGTGTTGGTGATGATGCAGCCGTAATTAATAACGGCAAACTCGAAACCGTTATAACAACCGACATGTTGGTAGAAGGTGTGCACTTTGATCTCACTTACGTACCCTTAAAACATTTAGGTTATAAAAGTGTGGTGGTTAACTTAAGCGATATTTACGCGATGAACGCGGAGCCGCGCCAGATAGTGGTTTCCATTGCCATCTCAAACCGTTTTAAATTAGGCGCTTTAGAAGAATTATATGCAGGTATGTTATTGGCCTGTAAAAAATACAATGTCGATTTGGTTGGTGGCGATACAACATCAAGCTTAACAGGTTTGGTAATTAACATCACCGCCATTGGCGCTGCTAAAAAAGAAGAACTGGTTTACCGTAACGGCGCGCAAGAAGGCAACTTATTATGTGTTACCGGCGACTTAGGCGGCGCCTACATGGGCCTGCAGATCTTAGAAAGAGAAAAAGCAGTGTATAACGAAAATCCAAAACTGCAACCCGATCTGGAAGGCAAAGATTACATTTTAGAGCGTCAATTAAAACCCGAAGCAAGAAAAGATATTTTTGAATTATTTAAAAAATTAAAACTGCAGCCTACCTCTATGATAGATGTGAGCGATGGTTTATCATCAGAGATCTTGCACCTTTGTACACAATCTAATGTTGGTGTTGAATTATACGAAGATAAAATTCCGGTTGATCCTTTAACCTACGATACGGCCATGGAATTTAACCTCGACCCTACTCTTTGTGTTTTAAGCGGCGGCGAAGATTATGAATTATTATTTACTATTGACCTAAGTGATTACGATAAAGTAAAAAACCTACCCGACTTTACCATTATTGGCCACATTACCAACGAAGCCAAAGGCCGTTTAATGGTTGCAAGGGCAGGATCTGTGCATGAGCTAAAAGCACAGGGTTGGAATGCGCTGTTGAAGAAGTAGGATTTGATTATTTAAATACCTATTGGATTATAAATACTCAGCCGATCTTGTTATTTTTAGCAAGATAAGCACAGGTTTTATGAGCCTATATGCTAGTTATGTGCAAGTGGTGAACTGGTAAGACAAAAATTAACGACAATTTATCTTAGACAATATTTTAGCAAAAAAGATCACAGACAAAAACTTTGGCGACATGAAAATTACCAAGGACAAAGACACTAATATGTTTACATTGACAAAAACAGTTGACTTCGGACCTTACAAAAAAATAAACCTTTATTTAAAAAATCAGAATCCCGAATCGACCACAGACCAGTGTAAATTGTTTAATCTTCTTGCCGACAATTCTTCAAAAATCATAAAGGCCTCCAACGACAAATACTTCGACAGCTACAAAAAAGACTTATTCGCAGACTTCAACATTGATTTTATTACACTTAATGATAAAGACACAAATTGGGAATTATGGCTGGTGAAAAAAGGTGGCTTTGAAAAGTGTGTTATTGAGTTTGATAATCTGGACTTTCAAGGACTTTCTTTTCAGGCGTAATTTAAGCAGACACGTCAACGTGACGTATCTGGGTGCCACCACCTGTCACATAACAGCGGCTAATCGCAAGGCGGGCGGAACGGTAGATCGCAAAGCCAATTTATTGTACGGCCGACGCCGGAGCTTTTTTTTCGTTTGGCTTTGCTACTAAACATTTGTACATTTAATAAACATTTCGGCGGGTAAAAAAAGGATGTTTCATAACGCCTTGCGCCTAGCTGCGGTCCGTCATGGGCAAGTTTTAGAAAAATGAAATTCTTACCACAATATTTAAAGACGGACTTCTATACTTATTATTCTCAAAAATCTGTTAGTGAAATATGGGCAGGATGAGTTTTTGTTCTCAATCTAACATATCGACTTCCTGTTTGTGATAGTAATTCTTCTTGTAAAGTTTTGTTAATAGCTATTCGATTGAATACCCATTGCTTCTTTTAGATTTTGGCATGATTTTAGAAATCCTATATGCTCCTAAGTCAAGGATTATCGCTACAAGGATTTTAATAAGGGTTTTTTTAAAGAGGTTTGATTTTCCAATCAACGAATACGCATTCTCATATTTTGCAATTTAACTTAAAATTGTTTTTATTTGTTCCTGAGTTAGTTCCTTTTTTTTGATTAAAGTTTGATATAACATAAATACTGTTTATTTAGCTACTCATTTTTATATCGCATCGAAAAAATGAATCGATTCTTCCTTGACCAACTGCTTATTTTACTTGGCTTTTTGTGTCCCATTTTAATACTTGGACAAAATTCGTCTTACCTCATACATGAAAAATTAATTACGCAAAACGATGGTCTTCCTTTGCGAACTGTAACTTGTGGAGCTCAGGATACCAAAGGTTTTTTGTGGTTTGGAACAAAAAGTGGATTATTTAGATATGATGGGTACAATTTTGTCAGATTTACAGATATAAACAATAAATTAAGAGGTAAATCAATTTGCGAAATAGTGCCTGATGGAAAAAACGCTTTTATAATTTCGTATTTCAAAGCTGGTTCCTCATACTATAAAGATACGATAAGAGACGTTGTTAATACCGATAATTTTAATGTAGATAAATTAGCCAGTTACTATTCATTGCCTTTTGCCGAGAAAGAAGTTACAGATATCGATCTCAACGGCGATAATTTGTACTTTACCATTGGTAAAAATCATGTTAAATGGGTAAAGAACAAAGAAAATTTATTTCAGCTGATAAAAGAAAACATATACTTCCGGAAAATTAAGTACTTTTTTCCAGAAGAGAAATACACTTCAGAGAACATAAGCTTAGTAACAGCCGACAGTCTAGATTATGCCATTTACGTACGAAAAGATGGGACAATATCCATTCCAACTTATTATGGACGAGAAAAAACACCGCCTACTTACTTTGAGCTGGCTTGCAAATTAAAATCTGGAAGCTTTATCTATTCGAAAGAAACTACCAGTAGTAGACAAAATTATTTTTTTATAACGAAGAATGGACTTTTACAAAATTGCAGCGAGTTGCCGGGGCTAAAAAGTATTAGTTTGAATGATAAAGCCTCTCCTTACCTTAGATCTGATAATGATGAGAGTTTTGTTTTTACTGATGAAGCCAAGCATGTTGGACTATATAGCTTTACTTACGGCAAAATTAATTTGTTCGAAAAATTAAGGAATAAGTTAGATCAGATTCGAATTATTTCATATTTCAAAGATGTGCAGAATAATTACTGGTTTTGTACTAGTAACGGACTAATTCAAATGAAAATTACCGAAGCACTATTTGAAACAGAGTTTTCAAATAATGAAAGAAGTTACGAAGGGAAAAATTCAGCAAGGGGAATTTATGCATCCGGAGATACAATATTAGCCGCACTTAAAGACAACATAGTGATTAATAAAAACGGCACCACTCTGCGATTAAACGAAGTAGGCGGCATTAATTACGCGGTTGCTAAAATTGATGGTGAGTTTTGGCTTGGGTCTTTATCTCTTAGAAAAATGGATTCGAAAAAAAAGAAGATAGAGGTGAAAGTCATGCCTGTAAGCGAAGATATCTGGTCTATATTTAGATTAAATGATGAAAGGTTGTTGTTGGGATGTTCGAATGGATTAGAAGTGTTTCATAAAAAGACAAATATCTGTAAACCTGCTGTAATGCCAGAAACTATTGCGCCAAAATTTATTTATAATATTTTTCTTAATAAGGAAGGGTTGATCGTACTGGTTGCCGATAACGGAATTTACTTTTTAGATTCGCAACTCGTATTGAAAGAACGCTACGCATATGATGAAAAAAGACGCAAATTACCTTGCCGCTCGGTGTATGATGTGCATCAGGACGCTAAAGGAGATTATTGGATAGCCTCTAATGGAGACGGTTTGATAAAGTGGGATAAAGAAAATAAGATGTTTAAAACATTTACAACAGAAAATGGCTTATCTTCAGACATCATTTACTCTGCTTTAAGTGACAAATATAATAATCTTTGGGTAAGCACACATCATGGGATTTGTAAGTTCAACAAAAACAACGACGAGGTAAAAGTATTTACCGAAAAAGATGGAATATCCAATAACGAATTTAACAGGGCTTCAAAATTTATTGATAGTGATGGGAATATCTATTTTGGCTCAATAGATGGCATTACAATTATTGATTCAAAAAAAATCAGTAAGTTACCCTTTCGAGAAGAGCTTTATCCCTTTTGTATAACAACCCTTTCTCAGTTCAACGCAAAAAAAAACACTTTAGAAGACGTAATGAAACCACTTTTACTCAAGAAAGGAATAAAGATGAGTGATAATATTAAATACGTTTCGCTGAAATTAGCGCTACTGGATTACGAGCACTGGCAAAATGAATATGCTTATCGTATTGAAGGGCTGGACTCAAGCTGGACTTGTTCTAGAACCAACAGTATCTTATTGAACAATTTGCCATACGGAAATTATATACTCCATATAAAGGCCCTGACATCAAATGGTTCCTGGAATAAAAATGAAATTATAATTCCACTTGAAGTAATAAAACCTTTTTATAAAACTTTTTGGTTTTTTGCCATAATTACTTTTGGATTAATTGCAGGCGTCTTTTATTTTGTCAGATATAGATTACGGAAATTAAAATATGAGAATCTTAAACTCGAAACCATAGTAAATGAAAGAACCAATGAACTCAAACGATCCTTACGTGAAAAAAGTGCGATGGTTCAGGAAATTCATCACCGTGTAAAAAATAATTTACAGTTTGTTACCGCTATGTTAGAATTGCAAATTGACTACGATTTAAAAGATGAAAAACAAAATTCACTACTTTCAACAACCAGAAGAATTAATGCTATGACTTTAGTTCATGAAATGCTTTACTCTAAAGAAAATTTGGAAAGCATAGATGTAAATATATATTTAAGCGAAATTATAAGTGAAGTAAACAAAATTCTTAACGAATCAAACATTCCTATTCAATTTAATGTGCATATTGATAGTGTAAGTTTTAATATAAATAACTGTGTAGCTATAGGAATGATAACGTCAGAACTGCTTTCAAATTCAATAAAATACGCTTTCAAGAGCATGGTTGACCCAAAAGTAAACATCGAATTAAAAGAAAGAAACGGCGCAATTGCTTATTTATATAGTGATAATGGGGTTGGTATTGATGATTCGAAAAACAAACATGGATTTGGTTTTAAGCTTATAGAAATATTTTGTAACCAATTAAAAGGCAAGTTTAAAATTGGTGGAGAAAAAGGATTTTTATTTACATTTGAATTTAAGTATAAAAAGCAAGGTGAACAGAATTAAAATACTTGTGGTTGATGATGAAGCTTTAATTGCCGAGTTTATAAAAAAAACGCTAATAGAAATTGGTTTTACTAATGTGCTTTTAGCTTATGACTCCAAACAAGCTATTCAAATAATTGAAGAGTTTAAACCGAAATTAATTTTATTGGATATACGAATGGAGTTTGAGTTGGAAGGCATTAAATTGGGAGAGAAAATTAATGAAATCTATAAAATTCCTTTTATATATATCACCTCGCATAGTGATAAAGAAATTATTGAAAAAGCTTTAAATACAAATCCTTACGGATATATTACAAAGCCAGTAAAAAAACCGGATGTATTTGCAAGCATCAATTTAGCATTTAAGCGGATTGAGGAAAGAGAAAAACAATGTCTAATATTTAAAGATGGATACGATACAGTGCGTTTATTTTTTGATGATATTCTGTATGCGGAAAGTGCGCGGAACTACATCTATATTTACACGCACAAAAAAAAATATTCTGTGCGTAATTCCTTAGAGTGGTTCGTAGAAAGCGTACCTAAGGAATATTTCGCAAAGGTTCACCGCTCTTTTGTGGTAAATACAAAAAAAATATCCAAACGAACTAGCAATAGTGTGTTTGTTGAAAATATCGAAATCCCTGCTTCTCGAAGACTCCAAATTAATTTGAGTTAACCTATTATTCCCTCAAAAAAATTTTATTCTAATAAAGCACCGAACACTGTCTTACCTTTCGGTTACAAAGTTTTGCATTTGGTACCTCTAATTGGTTATTAATGGAAATGCGCGACATATTTGCATTAACTAATTACTTAGGAATAAAATTTATATAAACTAAAAAAACACTTATGAGCTTTTTTGATGACGCAATTTTGACACTTGGCAGAGGGCTAGCCCAAACCGCTGTACAAGAAGCAAACGATGCCACTGGATATGATGTCGGTGGGACATTAAATTTTTTATTTGGTAATGGTCAAACAACTGGAGGACAAGTTATTAATAATTTGACAAATGAACTGCAGTCAAGTAATTTTCCTTCTGGAACATTAACTCCGGATGAGTTTTCTTACCTTCAAAGTAGTTTGGAGCAACAGAATGGTATGCTAACCGCTATCGGCAATCAATTAACATCTATACAAGCTACTATAAATTCGATATATATTCAAAATACTCAAATACAAAACTTACTACAGACCATTTTAAATGAACAAGTATACATGGAGTGGGCAAGTTTAGATAATACCTTAACTCATAATTACTTAAATAGTATTAATTCGTCTTACTCAGTCTATGTGCAAATGGTGAGTGAGTTCTCTAATTTCACACCTAAAGAGGTTTTTACTTACCTAAATGATTTATATACGGCTTTTGGCGGGGCTAATGCTTGTGTTTCAGGGATAAATCTCATTATTATGGGTAACGGGCAAAATAAAAGTGTACTACAGTTATGGTCTCAAATGATGTGTGGTTTTATTCAGAGTGGTAGTCTAGATTATAGAGATGCTATAGATCAATATATGAGTTATTATAAAAGTTTGGTTTTCGGACAACTTAGAGTTACTAACTTATTAATGGAAAGCTGCATGTTTTTAAATACCGATGGAAAAACTCCTGCGGCAGATTGTTTTAACGCATATCAGAATGCGCTTTTGAGCCAGGAAGAAATTTTTATTCAATTTTTAATTCCGTTGGTTCATGCCGGTGCTACCTATCAAGTTATTCCTGGGCGCTTCAGCCAAACTACATTTGGAGCCCTTCAAAATCTGAATCCTGATTATATCAGTTTACCAAATGCCGGCGCGTATTACACACCATCGCAAATTTTTTATAATGCAGAGGCGCTTCTTGCTTCGTTATATTGTACTGGAGATAGCGACAGACGAATAGTTGTATATATGGAATACTTTGGTCTTCAACAATATCAAAACTTATTGCAAAATCAACAATTAGTATTAAAAAGTACCAGTTCAGATAACTCAACAACTATAATACCTAGTAATAAACAAACTCTTCAATTTCCGAACTTCTTCCCTTTCATTCCACCGATTAAGCTGAACCCAGTTAATTACAAAGATTTTAACTGGTGTTCTTCAAATGGATCAATCAATGGAATTTCGATAAACAGATATATATATTCCCTTAATCAAGAAGCTTTGCCACCTATTTTTATGCCAGATGGTAGTTATAGTGTTACAGTTCCGAACACATCTCCCGCTATGCCCCTAATTCTCAGTCCTGCAAACCAGTTATTTAATTCATTAGATCCTAATTCTGTAAATGCTAATTTCATGACACCAGGAGCATCCAATTATGTACTTTCAATAAATGATACTTCCAATTTTGACTTTATGAATTTTTTAGCCTATAATTATCCTTCCGATATGGCTGTGAATTAGTAAAAGATAGTTTGATACATCAGAAAAACACGCGAAATGTATAAAGAAGTCGTTATTAAAATACAATTAACTCCAAGTTACTCAAATAAATACGTTAATATTAACGAAACATATGTTGATATTGCCATTCGGTTGTTAGACGGCGAGCAGTCTGCAGTTACTGATATTATAGATGTAGGCACTTTAAGTTTTTTTAGTGATCCGGTTTTACAAACATATTTTACGGTTTGTTATACTTACGACAGTTTGAATAATAAGTTAACATTATGTGGTAATGATTTAATTTCAGACAAATCGGCACAGTTAACTTCGTTTCCAAGAGGAACGAAAGAATTTTCTTATAAACGAACTTATTCTTCAGGTGAAAACTTTGATTATACTAATCAACATTGGAATCACAACACTCCTCTTACACCAGGTTTAGATTTAGCTTTTGAGCAATGTATACGTAAAGCAAACAATCAAATAATAACTCGATTACGAGAGTCGGGTGTTTTAGTAATTGAAAGAACGCCAGTTCCAGAATTGAGTACAGAAGATTACGAAAAACTTTGCCCCGTGTATTATAGGGGTAATTTTTTAGAGTTTTACGACCCAAATAAAACATATACGAGTGAACATAGTATTCGGCATTTTGGATCGTATTATCAGGGAACAACTGATTTTCAAGAGGGGTTCCATTTTTCGAATGCCTTAGGAACAACAAACGATCCGTTTCATGGTTTTAACGGCGCAAACAGTTGGCTGCAACTTTGGATTGTCGCTACGGGTGTCCATATTAATCCTTGGCCCATATGCACATCTCAAGATTGTTGTAGCGGAGTTTATGATCAGGGTTTTTGTAACGACGACAACTACTCAACGATTGGAGGGCATGTCGTTCCGGGATTTAGAGAAATTAATGTAGTGCCAGGCGGTCAACTTTATATAGTACCAATCTGCAACAGACATAATCTCCCAGGCCGAGGAATTTTCATGACAGCCGTTCGACCAACTCCCGCGATTATTATAAATCATTACATGAGCTAAAATAGCTTTAAACATGTTTACCCTAAAATCTATTAAAACAAACTTCTTAAAACTGTAAAGTAAAACCCATACGATACCAGTACTAAACTATTTTGAGACGCTACTTTGCATCACAAATATTCATATTGTATGTAATTAGAATTGAAAAAGAATAAACACTCAATTATTATTTAGTTATATAAAAATATATTTCCTCCTATGTAGGAAGGTACTGTGTCTGCTTAGGCCTGCTATTTCAGCGGAAACGCACCTGGCGTTCCGCCTCAAAGAAGTTCCGATAGATTTGTGTTTTAATTTTCGTAACAGATTTTAAATGCATAAATAAATTATTGTATTTGGGCAGCACTGCTGCATTTAAAATCCTATGAGCCCACGCTGTTTGAGCCACTCGCAAAAGTTTTTTCTAACGTGGCGAGTTCGTGGGCGACAGATAAAATTAAAACTACAAATCAAACAACGCACAAGCTGGCTCAAATATGCACCGCATATTTGCCCTGCGCCAAAAGTGACAAAGAAGTTTTTTATCAAGAAAAAAGTGACGCCAGAAATTAGTACCTAAAAAACCGTTTAGAAAAAGATTTTGCAAACTTACAGTGCACCTCCTCCCACTCTCCTTGCACTCTCCTCCCTACCTGGTTGCTTGATCGAAGCATTTAAGGTTATTTGAGAGTATTTCAGAATTACACATTGTGCATTAAAACCCAAATGCATATCTTGTGCCTGGCAAAAGTGGATACCCACTTTAAAAATTCAGACCAATTATAACATGTCATATAAATTATTTCTAGACGATATAAGAACCGTTGATATGGTGTATAAAAATTGGACTGACAAAGACTTCGTAATAGTTAGAAACTATGAGGACTTTAAAATAACAATTATTGAGAAAGGCTTACCTGAATATATTAGTTTTGATAACGACCTGGGCTTAGACACAAATGGTGAAGTTGCGCCTGACGGTTACGCCGCAGCAAAATGGCTTGTTCATGAATCGGGATTAAACATTTCCAAACTTGAGTTTTATGTACATTCTGCTAACCCGGTTGCGACAAAACAAATTCAAGGCTTGCTCGACAATTACATTGAGCACCAACAAGGTGAACAATTCAGTTAGATAAACAACTTAATCGGACAATAAAACATATGCCGACATACACATGGAAAATACAACTTACCAAAAACTATCCGGACGAATTTCTGCAAAAAGGTTCTATTGATAAAGAAAAGGCCGTTGAAGAGTTTCAATTATTTCCCTGGGACAAAGAGCTCGACGACTTTAAAAGAAGCGTAAATACGCCAACAATTCCGTCAATCGTTTTTACTTCAGATGACCAAAGGCAATTAATTATTGAAGCGGTTAATGTTGACGGTTATAGTGTTGAATATTCGAATTTTTCATCTGGAAAGTTTTCTGATATCTACATTTCAAATGACTTTGAAAAAAACAGCCTCTCGACAGAAGAAATAATCGACTTATTTTTTGACTGTACAATTGAACCTCATTTAAAACTTAAGGACATTGATATAGTTCCAACTCCAATTACAGAAGAAAAAATAAATGAATCCCCTGAATCTGTTGAATTTAATTTTAAATCAAATCATTGGAGTTTTATTAGCCCTAGAGCATTTTTATGGTTGGTTTTGGGGCTTCTTTATTTGAGGTTATCTTACGTAAATGAAAGCAATCTACCTATGATCGGTAACGCTGTTTCTATTTTTATATTTTTAACACCAACTCTAATTCATCTAACATATCTTCTTAAAAATTATTCTGCGAAAGTTAAAATAAACACAATTGATCATGAGTTGGTTTATACAAAAGGTTCCAAACAAATAAAATTTACGCGTGATGATATATTCAGGTGCCAGGTAACAACGGGAAAACATAGTATTTATTCAACCGTTCACAATTATTCGTACGCCTGGTTTATTCTTCAAAATGGTACTCATGTAATAATTACTTGTTTCGTTGCTGACCCTTATGAAACAGTTGAATCATTAAATTGTAAATACGAAGAAAAAGTACGGATATTTCCCTTTCTTCCAATTTGAGCCAACAGCAAAACTCCTTGATCAAAAAACCAATAGCCAAATACAAAATTGCAGACACGTTTAAGATAACAGGCCGCGGACTTGTATTTGCCGGAGAAATTATGGAGGGAGAAATTAATCATGGCGATATAATCGAATTTATTTTTTTGAGGCAGACAAAGCTTCGAAAAATTAAAGGAATAGAAATGATACGGAGAGTGGACAGGAATGTAAATACTATAGGGCTTCTTATTAGTTGCATCGACCAAAATGAGATAGATGAATTAAAAGTCCACATGACATTAAATCAAATTGCTCTTATTTACAATGCGGATACATAAATAAGAAAACTGTTTAATATGACAGAAAAAGAATGTTTAGATAACATCTTAACCTTTTGTAATAACGAACTTAAAAAATTGGGTTGGTGGATCTTTAACGATCATACTATAACGTTAGAAAAAACAAGACTCTTAGAAGCTTACGAAAAAGATGCTAATCTCGCTCTTCCTTCTGTATTGAACTCTAACGATGGCCGTATCGACCATAGCGATGTGACGTTAAACAATGTTCTTTATAAATGGACTGATGTGTGTTGCACTGTTGTTAAGGATGACAGAAGGCCAACCAAAGGTAATGAAACAGGTAAATTTATTAGTGATAAATACCTTGTCTTTTGTTTACATAATGGAGATATCTTCCAGATAAAGTTGGAAAATACTGATCAGTATAGAAATTTATTAATACACTTTATTGAGCAATACAAATTGGGGATGGGTAAATAAGAAACTGAGGATAATAGCTTTTGTAAGTTATTTAAACTCATACCTCAAACCAAAATCAGCAACATACAACACGCTTTGTTGAAAGCCTCCGCCTTTTACACCATTACCTCTAAACATAGGTTTTATCTCTGCAAAAAGATGTGTGCGTTTTACAACCGGTACTTTATTTCCTAATCTTAAGTCAACACCACAAACAATAAATACACCAAAAGAAACGTTGGGCCCGAATTTAAATTCTTCTTTTTGTTCATCCTCAATAATGGCGCCGTTATAAAATACTTTATTAGTAGGTGATAACACCAGGTAATCAGTGGCGCTTCTATATTGCGTGGCATTAACTTCTGCAAAGCCGCCAAAATTGCTGCCAAGCATTATGCCCGGCCCGCCAAAAACAGAAAAGATGCCTTTATCATTAAATTTGTAGAGCAAAGTGGCTTCAAGGTTAATACTTTGGCAACCGTACCTGTAAGTGAGTTTTTTGGAGTTAACCGAATCTCTTTCTACAAGATTTGGCCCTGAGAAATACATGGTATCGTAATGACGTGTTCGTGTTTTATAAACACCGCTGCTTAATAAATGAAAAAAAGAAAAATAATTAATGCCAAGCTTTAACCAGGGGCCATCTACATTCTTAATGTTCTGATCGCTGAGCTTTAAAGTAACACCCGCCTGTACGCTAATGTTGCTTGCAGGAACCAAAGAGTAATTGCCGCCCTGCGACGAATCGCTTAAAGGATAGCGGTTAAAATTATTATTATCTACGTTCATCAGTTCGCCGCTCATGAGTTTAGAATTGGGAACGATCTTTTTAAAATCTTTTTGTGAAATAGAAAATACCGGAAAGGTAGAAGGGCCACCGGAAATATAAAGATCTAACAACTCGGCTTTTGTTTTTGGTTTTAGGGTAGAATCGCTTTGAGAAAAACCATTAAACGATATAAATAATAAACAGACTGCAATAAAAATAAAAGTTCTGTTCGTTCTATTTATAGTTACGCATTTCATTTAACTCATTTTTTGCTTTTCTCTATCTCAAATCCAAAATCCATAATCAATGGTAATGGATCTACACGCATGCCTTGCTCAAATGAGAATTGATATTTTCCTGCTAAAGGAAAACGTACATTTTTTTTAATTGGCACTTTAAAATCAAAAATATCTCCTGCGCCGCTGCCCTGCCATTTTCCTTTTCCGTCGGCTAAAATAACTTCCATAGTATCTACCGTTACTTTACCATCCGGATATTTTGAAGTAACAAACACAAATAAATTACTGTAAGGATAAGCATCCGCATGACGCACCATTAAAGAAATATCGTTGTACGACAACGTATCGGTAATATCAATATCAAAAACAGCTTTGTCTTTTGCATACCACTCGTTCTCGTTAAATTTTTGATACTCGCTGTAAACCACATCGCTGTTGCAGGATGATAATAATAACATCACCGCGCAAAACAATGCAAATCCTTTAAGTATCGGTTTTTGGCGGATCGTTTTTTGGAGCATCATTTTTTGGTTTGTTTCGGTTATCATTATTGTGCGGCTTATTAAATTTTTTGTTTGGGTTATTCTGATTCCTGTTTGGGTTGTTAGTGTTTTTGTTATTCGGATTATTATTTCCTGCACCCTGCACTTTTGGTTTTTGATTCGGGTTTTGGTTATTCTTTTGATTTGGGTTAGTATTTGGTTTTGTGTTGGTATTTGTTTTAGCGTTAGGGTTATTGTTTGGTTTTTGATTAGGATTAGTATTTGGCTTATTGTTATTATTCCTGTTGGGCTTATTGTGTTGTTTGGCTTTTGGTTTTTTATCAAAACGCGTTAAAGCATCCTGGCCAACAACATTCTCAAATAAAGGTTCAACGGTTTTTGTAAGCGCCTCGGTAACGATAGCAGATTTAATATCATCCGGCAATTCGCCTTTTGCATTTGCTTCTAAAACAGAGTGCACTGTTTTTACGTGTAATGGAATAAACACGCCCGGATCGTGACGGTAACTAAACCACATCATCCGGCGGAAGATATCTGTTTTTTGTAAAAAAGCTTCTCCTTTTTTGGTTTGTAATTTCTTACCATCCATATCCGGAAATTCTTTTAATGCATCTACATAACTATCCAACTCGTAATTTAAACAGCATTTTAATTTACCGCATTGTCCGGCCAGTTTTAATGGATTTAAAGATAACTGTTGGTACCTTGCCGCACTGGTGCTCACCGTTCTAAAATCAGTTAACCAGGTGCTGCAACATAACTCTCTGCCACAGGCGCCAATACCGCCTAAACGGGCAGCTTCCTGCCTGGCACCTATCTGGCGCATTTCTACACGTACTTTAAATTCTTCGGCTAAAACTTTTATAAGCTCTCTAAAATCCACACGCGCATCGGCAGTGTAATAAAAAATAGCTTTCGATTTATCTCCCTGAAATTCCACATCACTTAATTTCATTTCCAAACCAAGCTTTAAAGCAATGGTTCTTGCACGAAACATCGTATTTACTTCTAACGATTGTGCTTCTTTCCACTTATCAATATCGCTTTGCTTTGCTTTACGATAAACTTTGCGAATCTCTTCACTATCAAA
>CALRPF020000022.1:0-88227 GCA_943369995.1 Chitinophaga pinensis | reverse complement strand
AAAAAGATGGAACGCTTACCGAAGAAGAAATTATTGAGCCTCAAAAAAAATTATCCTGCTCGTTTGAGCGCATTTATTTTAGCCGTGGTAACGATGCAGATATTTACAAAGAGCGTAACCAGTTAGGAAGAAATTTAACGGAGAGCGTTTTAAAATCTGTAAATCACGATTTACAGAATACTGTTTTTAGTTACATCCCAAACACTGCGGAAGTAGCTTTTGGCGGGCTAATTGAAGGTTTAGATGACTATACCAATACCTGGAAGGCTGAAGAAATTTTAAAATTAAACGGAAATTTAAACGGGCCTGAATTAAAAAAAATATTAAGCACCCATCCACGTATTCACAAAGTTGTTTTAAAAGATGCCAAGCAAAGAACGTTTATTACTGCCGATGAAGGTCGTGATAGTTTAGTGAATTTAGTGTATGATATTACTTACGGTACTGTAAAAAAAGGAGTTGATAGTTTGGTTATTTTAGACGATAGTATTGTTAGAGGTACTACTTTAAAACAAAGTATCTTAAGTATTTTGGATCGTCTCGGACCTAAAAAAATAATTGTTGTAAGCTCTGCTCCGCAAATCCGTTATCCTGATTGTTATGGCATTGATATGGCTGTGATGAGCAAATTTGTTGCCTTTGAAGCCGCTATAGCTTTGTTAAAACAGCAAGGCAAAGAAGATTTTATTACAGATGTTTATCAACGTGCTAAAAAAGAAGTTGAGAAACCAAAAGAAGAACAGGTAAATTTGGTAAAAGAAATTTATGCAGGTTTTTCTCCCGAACAAATCTCTGATAAAATTGCAGAATTAATAAAACCAAAAAATCTTAATGCCGAATTAGTACTGATCTATCAAAAGCTGGATGGCTTGCACAGTGCGTGCCCACAGAATTTAGGCGATTGGTATTTTAGCGGTAACTACCCAACTCCGGGTGGAAATAAAGTAAGCAACCAGGCCTTTGTAAATTATATGGAAGGCAAAAATGTGAGAGCATACTAGAATGTAAAATGGAAGATGTAAAACGGAAGTATGGTTCAATACATTTTCCATCTTACCTTTTCCCTTTTTACATAATTGGAATCACTCTTCAAGAATACTCACGCTGTTTATTCCGTCAATTTGAATGGTGCGTTTACCGCCGTCTTTTTTTGGAATTGAAATTAACGAACTGTATTCGTTCTTGGCTTTAGTAATAAATTTAATAGCGTAGGTTCCTGCTTTTATTTTTCTGAATTCTGTTGTAGCTTGTTTCGCAACTTGTGTAAATACAATTGTATTGTTACCGATCACCACCGAATCTAAAGTCTCATTATTAAAGTTTGTAACCCTTACTTCATATCCTTTTGAGCAGGACGAAAAAATAACTCCATTAGCAATTAAAATAAGTGTAAAAAGAATTTTAAATGATCTCATGTACTATAAAATTAACTAAAATTTTCTATTCATTTCACGTTCAATATCGCGTTTCTTAATGTCGTCGCGTTTATCATATAATTTTTTTCCTTTGGCAAGCGCAATTTCCATCTTAGCGAAACCTTTATCATTTACAAATAAACGGGTTGGAATTACGGTTAAGCCTTGATCCTTTACTTTTTTTAAAAGCTTGTTAAGTTCCTGTTTTGTAAGCAGCAGTTTTCGTTCCCGTAAAGCCTCGTGTTGATAAAAAGAGGCGTCTTCATATTCAGCAATGTGTAAATTTCTTACAAATAATTCGTCGTTCCTGAAATAACAATAACTGTCAGACAAACCTGCTTTTCCGGCACGAATAGATTTGATCTCCGTCCCACGTAAAACCATTCCGGCCACCAGTGTATCTAAAAACTGGTAATCAAATTTTGCTTTTCGGTTTTCAATGTTGATCGTATTGCTTAATTTAGCCACATAGCAAAGTTACAATTAAAAATGCAAGATTCATCCATTTTATTAAAAGCAGTTTCAATAGATGAAATTGAAAAAGTTGCTGAGCTCGCAAAAATAATTTGGGCAAAACATTACCCGGCTATCATCGGGCAAGAGCAGGTTGATTACATGTTGCAAAATATGTATAATCACCAAAGCTTATTGGAGCAGATACATGAAAAAGGTCAACAATTTTATTTTATTATTTCAAATAACCAGAGCATTGGCTTTATTTCTGTTACCGATGAAAAAAATAATACATGGATGCTGAATAAATTTTATGTATTGGAAGAAAAAGCAGGAAAAGGCACAGGTACAAAGGTTTTTGAAGAAATAAAAAAAATAATTCAGCCAAAAAAAATTACGCTTACAGTAAATAGAAAGAACTATAAATCAGTTAACTTTTATTTTAAGAATGGTTTTAAGATCGACTCACTTGCCGTTTTTGATATTGGAAATGGCTTTGTAATGGATGATTTTGTGATGGTATGGCACATGGCCTCATCCTAAATCCTTCTCCTTTGGAGAAGGACTTTTATACGCTTTTATCTTCCAACATTTTTTCTAATGAATACATCTCATCACGTAATCTTGCTGCTTCATTAAAATTCATTTCTTTGGCAGCGCGTAACATGGCAGATTTTGCTTTCGCAATTTGTTTCTTTAATTCATCCTGGCTCATATATTGAACTACAGGATCGGCTGCTATATCATAAGCTTCCGGCTCAACGTATACTTTTACCAACTTACCATCAATGGTCACCTCTGTGCCACTAAAGGTTGGTTGCAATAATTGTTTTCTACCGGCTTGCACAGGTGTTACATTGTGCTTAATGTTATATTCAATTTGCCTTTTTCTTCTTCGCTCTGTTTCTTCAATGGTTAATTTCATACTGTCTGTTATTCTATCAGCATACATAATTACTCTGCCGTTAACATTACGCGCAGCGCGGCCAACCGTTTGCACCAAACTTCTTACGTTTCTTAAAAAACCTTCTTTATCTGCATCTAAAATTGCAACGAGGCTAACTTCCGGCAGATCCAATCCTTCACGCAATAAATTAATCCCAATTAATACATCAAACATACCAACACGCAGCTGACGTAAAATTTCTACACGTTCTAAAGTATCAACTTCACTGTGTATGTAACGACAACGCACATTTAATTTTGTGAGATACTTTGTAAGTTCTTCTGCCATTCTTTTTGTTAAAGTTGTTACTAAAACACGTTCATCTTTTGCAACTACTTTATGAATTTCATCCAAAAGGTCATCTACCTGGTTTGAACAGGGCCTTACTTCAATATTTGGATCTAAGATCCCGGTCGGACGAATTAGTTGCTCTACAATAATTCCACCTGCTTGCTCCAATTCAAAATTGGCAGGTGTTGCGCTTACATAAATTACCTGGTTCAACATCGCATAAAACTCTTCAAACTTTAGCGGACGGTTATCCAAAGCAGAGGGTAACCGGAAACCGTATTCTACTAAATTTATTTTACGGCTTAAGTCGCCACCATACATGGCACCAACTTGTGGAATAGAAACATGGCTTTCATCGGCGATCAATAAAAAATCATCCGGAAAATAATCTATCAAACAGAAAGGGCGGGTGCCAGGCAAACGTCCGTCAAAATAGCGCGAATAATTTTCTATACCGCTGCAATAGCCCAATTCACGCATCATTTCGAGATCGAAATTCACACGTTCTTCCAAACGTTTTGCTTCCAGGGTTTTACCTTGTTTATTAAAAAATTCAACTTGCTTCACCATGTCCTCATGAATAAAACTCATCGCTTTTTGCAAAGTATCGGGAGCAGTTACAAATATATTTGCCGGGTAAATACTAAACGATTCAAACTTTTCAATTACTTTATTATTGGCAGGATCAAAGGTCTCAATACCTTCAATTTCATCTCCAAAAAATTCAATGCGTAAACAATAATCGGCGTAAGGTAAATTTACATCCACTGTATCACCTTTTACTCTGAATGTTCCGCGAATAAAATCCGCGGTGGTTCTTGAATACAATGCGCCAACAAATTGGTATAGTAATTTATTTCTTGAAACCGATTGGCCAACGTGAATGGGAATAATATTCTTTTTAAAATCCGAAGGATTGCCCATACCGTAAATACAACTAACAGAGCTTACAACAATAACATCTCTTCTACCCGATAATAAAGTTGAGGTAGCGCTTAATCGCAATTTTTCTATCTCATCATTTATTGCAAGATCTTTTTCGATATATGTTCCTGTAGTTGGCAAAAAAGCTTCGGGTTGGTAGTAATCGTAATAACTTACAAAATACTCAACCGCGTTATTTGGAAAAAATTGTTTGAACTCGCTAAATAATTGTGCCGCCAAAGTTTTATTGTGACAAAGAACAAGTGTT
This sequence comes from Chitinophaga pinensis, assembly GCA_943369995.1. Taxonomy (GTDB): domain Bacteria; phylum Bacteroidota; class Bacteroidia; order B-17B0; family Aurantibacillaceae; genus Aurantibacillus. The sequence goes on along the minus strand of CALRPF020000022.1, from coordinate 83,930 downwards.
GGTTTTTTAACTTGTTGAATAACATTAGCGGCAGTAAATGTTTTTCCGGATCCTGTAACACCCAACAAAACCTGATGTTTAGAGCCTGAATTAATTCCTTCTACTAATTGCCTTATTGCTTCCGGTTGATCACCGGTTGGTTGAAATTCGGATGTTAGTTCAAAATTCATTTCTCAATCTCTCCTTATTATCTGTAAAGTTACTTAATCAATTTGTAATTCGCGGCAGCAAATTCTTTATTACAAAAATTAAAATGCCACCACTCGCTGTTAATAGGATAAAAATGTGCCCGCATCATAACCTTTCTTAACAGTTTTCTATTATCTAGGGCTTCTTGCGATAACTCGCCCTTATTTAAATAATAGGCTTCGCAAACCGGTTGAGATAATTTCCCAAAATGATCAAAAGCGGTTCCCATATCCAATAATTTATTTGTTTTAAGATCAATTATAGATAGATCTATCGCGCAACCATAATTATGCAACGAAATATTAAAAGGCGGCGATACATAAGCAAACTTAATATCCGGCGGCATATTCAAACTATCCCACATTAATTTTTGTATCCAAAAAGGTCGCGCCGCGTCAAAAATAATTAATGAATAATTCGAATCTATTTGTTTTAAAGAGTCCTGAGCTTTACATAAACTAACTGCTACTTCTCTTGGCATATAAGCCTTTCGGAGGCTGCCATACATGTTTAATTTTAAAAAGTTATTAGTGTCGGCATATCTAAGATCTACTTTAATTGTGCTATCGAGGCTATGAAGGTCGGTTAATCCAAATTCCTTAAATATTTTTTCCAGATAAGAAGTATCAACATTTATTCTTTCTTTTAAAATTGAGCTAAGAGTAAATGTATCATTTACAAGTTTATCCTGTTGTATTACAATTCTACTGCCTTTTTCAGCCGACTCACTGTTGCAGGCGCAAAATAAGATGCTAACAAATAAAAAATATAGCTGATAAATTTTCAAAAAATAATTGTTTCTCTCTTTAATTTCCAAAGCAAATACTTAATTTTATATGCAAATTTAAGTTTATGCCTTCGTTTGATATAGCCAGCAAATTAGATGCCCAACTGCTCGATAATGCCATAAATGTAGCTAAAAAAGATATATTAAACCGGTGGGATTTTAGAGATAGTAAAAGCACGATCGAATTAAATAAAAAAGATCTGCTTATCAATATCAGCACCGAAAATGATATGCGTTTGGATGCAATTTTAGACGCCATACATTCGCGTATGATCAAGCAGGGTCTTGATCCAAGAGGTTTGGACGAGAGCAAAGAACATTATCCAAGTGGCCCATTAATTAAAAAGGATATTAAAGTAAGACAAGGTTTGGAAAAAGAAGCCTGCAAAAAAATACTAAAGGATATTAAAGACAGTAAACTAAAAGTTACAGCCCAGATCATGGATGAGATCATTCGCGTAAGCGCAAAAAAGATCGATGATTTGCAAGCTGTTATTGCTCTTTGCAGAAGAGGAGATTATGAAGTGCCCTTGCAATTTATAAACATGAAGTAATAATTTGGCAATTAAAAAATTTGTTAATTAGCCAATTGAAAAATATATGATAATCAGAAGCAAAGCACCTTTAAGGATAGGATTAGCGGGAGGAGGAACAGATGTTAGTCCGTATGCAGACTTATATGGTGGCGCGATCTTAAATGCCACTATTGATCTTTATGCTTACGCCTCTTTAGAACCGTTAAGCAATGGTAAAATAGAATTTTGTTATGATGGAACTGATCGTTGCATTATTTTAGAAAGCAAAAAAGAATTAGAATTAGTTGAAGGTTTTGAATTATTTATTGGCGTTTATAATCGTTTGGTAAAACAATTCAATTTAGATAAATTGTCATTTCGCTTAACTTCTTATATTGAAGCGCCGCAGGGCTCGGGCCTCGGAACTTCTTCTACCATAGTTGTTTCGTTAATCGGCGCTTTTATGGAATGGTTAAAATTACCATTAGGAAAATACGATATCGCGCACTTAGCTTATGAGATTGAGCGCATAGATCTTGGCATGAGTGGCGGACGGCAAGATCAATACGCTGCAACGTTTGGCGGCATTAACTATATGGAGTTTTTAAGTAACGACCGTGTAATAGTAAATCCATTACACTTAAAAGATAAGATCGTAAACGAATTAGAATTTAATTTGCTTTTATATTTTACCGCTACACAACGTTTGTCGGCAACGATCATTAACGAACAGGTGCAAAATGTAAAAGATAAAAACGAGAAGTCGGTTGATGCCATGCATAACTTAAAAGAGCAGGCGCATCAAATGAAAGATAGCTTATTGCGTGGCGAAATAAATAAGATAGGTGAAATTTTAAATTTTGGCTGGAAAAATAAAAAAGCAATGGCGCAATCCATCAGCAATCCTTTAATAGATACTATTTACGAAACAGCTTTAAAAAATGGTGCAACCGGCGGCAAGATAAGCGGTGCGGGCGGTGGCGGTTTTATGTTTTTTTTGTGCCCGGGTGTTACAAAAGTAAAAGTATCAAAAACATTAGAAACAATGGGTGGCAAAGTACAATCCTTTAAATTTACTAAGGAAGGTTTAGTTACCTGGACTATATAGAGAAACAGAAAGCAGTGGGCATTTCAGCAGCTCGCGAAAAAACAATACATTCAAAATAAAAAACGTGAAACAAGAAACAATGAGCATTAAGACATTAGATTCTACAAACTTTAAATTCGATAAACAAACCGCTTATTACAAAGGTAAAGTACGAGATGTATATACCATTGGTGATTCGCTATTGGTAATGATCGCCAGCGATCGTATCAGCGCATTTGATGTGGTGTTACCGAGAGGCATTCCATACAAAGGCCAGGTATTAAATCAAATTGCCGCACATTTTTTAGATGCTACAAAAGATATTTTACCTAACTGGTTATTATCTTCACCACACTCGCATGTTAGCATTGGCCGTATGTGCCAGCCTTTTAAGGTAGAAATGGTAGTGCGTGGCTATTTAGCAGGTCACGCGGCAAGAACCTATACTGGCGGCTTAAGAACTTTATGTGGTGTTACTTTACCCGAAGGTTTAAAAGAAAACGACAAATTACCTCAACCTATTATTACCCCTACTACCAAGGCTTCGCAGGGGCATGATGAAGATATTAGTCGTGAAGAAATTATTAAGCAAGGCATTGTTGGCAAAGAACATTATGAGCAATTAGAAAAATATACGCTTGCACTTTACGCACGCGGACAAGAAATTGCCAATAAAATGGGATTAATTTTGGTGGATACTAAGTACGAATTTGGTTTATACAACGGACAAATTTATTTAATGGATGAAATTCATACACCCGATTCATCGCGTTATTTTTATAAAGAAGGTTATGATGAACGTCAGAAAAAAGGTGAAGAACAGAAACAATTAAGTAAAGAATTTGTAAGAAGATGGTTAATTGAGAATGGTTTTCAAGGAAAAGAAGGTCAAACAATTCCGGCCATGAGCGATGAATGGTTAACTGAAATAAGCAACCGTTATATTGAATTATACGAAAAAGTAACCGGCAAAACCTTTGTTAAGTCCAACTACGACAACATGTTAGCCGATATTGAAAATTCGATTAAAAATGAGCTAAAAAAATTATAACTTTACAACATCAATAAAACAAGCAGAATGAAAGATATTTTCGAAAAAATTAAAGCGAATTTAGGTCCGATTGGCGAGCACGCAAAAGAATCTCATGGTTATTTTACATTTCCAAAATTAACCGGTGATATTAACCCGCACATGGATTTTCGCGGAAAAAAATTATTGAACTGGAGCTTAAATAATTATTTAGGTTTAGCAAATCATCCTGAAGTTAGACAAGCGGATACAGAGGGCGCTACAAAATTTGGTTTAGCCGCTCCGATGGGCGCGCGTATGATGAGTGGAAACTCTGATTACCACGAAGAGTTAGAGAAAGGATTATCAAAATTAGTTCAAAAAGAAGATACGATACTTTGCAACTTTGGTTACCAGGCCATGGTTTCGGCCATTGATGCCATTGTTGACCGTCATGATGTGATAGTTTATGATGCAGAAAGCCACGCTTGTATTTTAGATGGTGTGCGTTTACATATGGGCAAACGTTATGTGTTTAAACATAATGATGTTGCGGATTGCGAAAAACAATTAGAGCGTGCAAAAAAATTAATTGAAGAAGGCGGCAATAAAGGAGCTATTCTTGTTATTACCGAAGGTGTTTTTGGTATGCGTGGCGACCAGGGAAAATTAAAAGAGATAGTTGAGTTAAAGAAAAAATACAACTTCCGTTTATTTGTTGATGATGCTCATGGTATTGGTACAATGGGCTCTAAAGGTGGCGGTACAGGCGAAGCGCAAGGTTGCCAGGATGGTGTAGATATTTACTTTGGTACTTTTGCAAAATCTTTTGCTTTGATTGGTGGATTTATTTCTTCATCAAAAGAGATCATTACTTTTTTACGTTACAATATGCGTTCACAGATCTTTGCAAAATCATTACCAATGCCATTGGTGTATGGTTTATTAAAAAGATTAGAACTATTAAATAAACATCCTGAATACAGAACTAAATTATGGGAGATTGCTAACAGCCTTCAAAAAGGTTTAGTAGATGCGGGCTTTAACATTGGCGATACAAATACAATGGTAACGCCGGTTTACATGAATGGTTCAATACCCGAAGCAACTAACATGGTTATTGATCTTCGTGAAAATTTTGGTATTTTCTGTTCAATGGTTGTATATCCTGTAATTCCAAAAGGGATGATCATTTTACGTTTAATTCCAACAGCTACTCATACGCCGGAAGATGTAAAATATACAATTGAATCTTTTAGCAAAATTAAAGATAAATTATACGGCGGTTTATATAAAGCAGATAAGATCCGCGAAGGATTTTCTCAGGCGCTTTAAAGCCTCATCAAGTCTCATCCTAAATCCTTCTCCAAAGGAGAAGGACTTCAAAATCCCAAACGTTTAAAGTTTGGGATTTTTTTATTTAAATACCTATTTATTTTTGGGCGTTGCCGCGATGTTCGGCCAAATAAATTATTTTGTTTGCCTCACTCGCGGCCCGGGCTGCTAAAGGCTACGCTTCGCTCCGGTTTTTTGCCTGGGGCTATTTTTGAGAGAAGCAAAAGAACTAAACCTTTCGCATCCCTAACGCAAGAACACGGAGAAAACTTCGCGAACTTGCGTTAGCGATTGCAGCGGAAAGCCCACAGTGCAGCGAAGCGGAACGAGGACTTGGAGCGTAAAGCGCGGGCCGAAGGCAACACCCAAATGAAACGATAAAAATTGGTTTCTGAATTTCTATTAACAATTCGTTATATCCTGTTAAAAAGTAAGTACCGCACATAGCATATGGAACTTGTATCTTTAATGTCCGCGCTATGGCAAAAACAGAAGATAAAGAAACCCCGTTAATGAAGCAATACAATAGCATTAAGGCTAAATACCCTGATGCCATTTTATTGTTTAGAGTGGGCGACTTTTACGAAACTTTTGGAGAAGACGCCGTTAAAGCTTCAAAGATATTAGGAATTACTTTAACAAAACGCGCTAACGGGCAAGCTTCGCATATTGAATTGGCCGGCTTTCCGCACCATTCGGTAGATTCGTATTTGCCGAAATTAGTACGTGCAGGTTACCGTGTGGCAATCTGCGATCAGTTAGAAGACCCAAAAACAGTAAAGGGAATTGTAAAACGCGGCATTACCGAATTGGTAACTCCAGGCGTTAGTTTTAACGATAAAATCTTAAACCATCAGCAAAATAATTTCTTAGCCTCTATACATTTTGATAAAGATCAAGGAGGCCTTGCATTGTGTGATGTTTCTACCGGCGAGTTTTTAGTGGCGCAGGGTTCTATTTCTTATCTCGAAAAACTAATTCAGAATTTTAAGCCAAACGAATTACTTTACGAAAAAAATAAACGTCATCAGTTAAATGACCTTTTAGGCGATCGCTTTTATTCTTTTGGTTTAGATGATTGGGCTTTTACTTACGATTTTGGTTACGAGAGCCTTACTAAACATTTTGAGACCAACTCTGTAAAAGGTTTTGGTATTGAAGGGCAAAACCTTGCTATTTGCGCTTGCGGTGCCATCCTGCATTATTTAGGAGAAACCAAGCACGACAAATTAAAACATATAAATAAGATCAGCCGTATTGATGAAGATCAATATGTGTGGTTAGATAAATTTACCATTCGCAATTTAGAATTGTATTCATCTAACAGCGAAAACGGTAAAAGCTTAATAGATGTTATTGATAAAACGGTTAGCCCAATGGGCTCACGTTTATTAAAACGCTGGTTAGCCCTCCCTTTAAAAAGTGTTGATGCCATAAAAGAAAGGCAAGCTGCCGTAGACTATTTTGTGACCAACATTGAGAACCGTTATGAGACAGTCGCACTTTTAAAAGAAGTTGGTGATCTGGAACGTTTAATTTCTAAAGTAGCTGCCTTGCGCGCTAACCCGAGAGAATTAGTGCATTTAAAAAAATCGTTGTTGATCATTAGCGAGATCAAAGAAAAAATTGCATCATCAAAAAATCCAACCCTTCAAAAAATTGCCGATCAGTTAAATCCTTGTCAGTTACTCACCCAGCGTTTGCAAAACGAATTGAATGAAGAGGCGCCGGTAAATATTTTAAAAGGTAATGCTATTAACAAAGGTGTTAATGCAGAGCTGGATGAATTAAGAAGCATTGCTTTTAGCGGTAAAGATTATTTATTACAAATACAACAACGCGAAGTTGAGAAAACGGGCATTACGTCGTTAAAAGTAGCTTATAACAATGTTTATGGTTATTATTTAGAAGTAACGCATGTGCATAAAGATAAAGTGCCGGCAGACTGGATTCGTAAGCAAACGCTAACTACTGCCGAACGTTATATTACACCCGAATTAAAAATTTACGAAGAAAAAATATTAGGTGCCGAAGATAAGATCATGGCATTAGAGCAACAATTGTTTGAGGCATTGGTGCGCGATATTGGCGATTATATGCTGCCCATACAATTGAACGCATCGTTACTTGCTAAGCTGGATGTGCTTGGTGGCTTTGCAACATTAGCATCTGAAAATAATTATAATAAACCTGATATTACAGAAGATTATGCATTGGATATTACCGAAGGAAGACATCCTGTAATTGAAAAACAATTGCCTGTTGGTGTTGAGTATGTAAGCAACAATGTTTTTTTAGATAATGACAATTGCCAGATCATGATGATAACCGGACCTAACATGAGCGGTAAATCTGCTTTGTTGCGTCAAACTGCTGTTATTGTTTTACTGGCACAAATAGGAAGCTTTGTGCCGGCAGATAAAGCAACACTTGGTATTATTGATAAAATATTTACGCGCGTTGGCGCAACAGATAATATCAGCTCTGGCGAATCTACCTTTATGGTGGAGATGAATGAAACAGCCAGTATCTTAAATAATTTAAGTGACAGAAGTTTAATTTTATTGGACGAGATCGGGCGCGGAACCTCTACATACGACGGTATATCTATTGCCTGGAGCATTGCAGAATATATTCATAACCAACCCAGGAACCGGGCAAAAACTTTATTCGCAACGCATTATCATGAATTAAATGATATGACAACTTTTTTTCCTCGCATAAAAAATTATAATGTTTCGGTAAAAGAAAGTGGCAATAAAATAATTTTCTTAAGAAAATTGGCCGAAGGTGGCAGCGAACATAGCTTTGGTATACACGTAGCGCGCATGGCCGGTATGCCTAAATTTGTTGTAGAGCGGGCAAATGAGATCCTTAAAAAATTAGAAAAAGAGCATGAGTTTGAATTTGCAGATAGCGAAGAGATGGTGATGAATGGCAACGAAAAACCTAATCCAAAAAATTCGGGTGAAATGCAATTAAGTTTTTTTCAATTAAACGATCCTTTATTACAACAAATAAAAGAAGATATTCTAAAAACAGATATTAATACGTTAACGCCTGTGGAGGCGCTTTTAAAATTAAACGAAATTAAAAAACTCGTGGGGGGTTAAAATTTCGAAAGATTTATTTTATAAAAAATCAAAATTATTTCAAACCTTTTGGGGCGCCCGGGCGGGCTTTACGCTACAATCTTTTTAGCTGAAAAAGCTAAAAAGGATTTTCGCTGCAATCCCTGGCGCAGCATACCAGATTTAGCGCCAGCTACATGAAAGGTTTAGTTCTTTTGCCTGTTAAGGCAAAAACCGCAGCGAAGCGGAGCCTGCAATGGCGCGCCCGGGCGCCCTAAAAAACATAATTAAAATTTTTGTTTTGTGTTTTTGTTAATGATTAGGGCAATTTATTTTATTCTAAAAAATGCTCAAAAAAGTTTTGCGAAATAGAAATTATCTGTACATTTGCACTCCCTAATATAAAATAGGGAAAAAGCGAAAGTAGCTCAGTTGGTAGAGCGTAACCTTGCCAAGGTTAAGGTCGCGGGTTCGAGACCCGTCTTTCGCTCAAAAAGAGCTGAAAAGCTCTTTTTTTAATCACCTCCCGAAAGGGAAATGCCTGGGTGGTGGAATTGGTAGACACGCAGGACTTAAAATCCTGTATCTTCACGGATGTACGGGTTCAAGTCCCGTCCCGGGTACAAAAAAAAGCCGCTGAAAATCAGCGGTTTTTTTTTCGAATTCGAAAGCCTAATCTTTTACATGTTAATTAAACGGAGACGGTTTTAATCACCCTCATTTCTGAAACGAGTTATTTAAGATGCAAAAAAGTGTCTTTTAAACGGAAAAAGATTCCAGATTTAGGAAAAATGCAAATTGTAGTTTGGCAATAAATATAACAAAATGAACTAGTTACAAATTCGGCATTAAAGTTGGCAGTTTGGTGAAAAATTAACACCAAATGAAAACAATCTTACGTAAATCAAACAAAATCGTCCATTTCTGGCTACGATCAAAAAAACTAATACTCACTGTGTTTCTTGCCAGTTTTTCTTTAATGGCAATGGCTACAGGCGAGCCTTCCACCTGGTTCAATATTTTTGTGCCTCCTAATAATGATCCGGTGCAGCGTAACGTTTGTCTGGTGATTACCGCAATAAACGATAGCACCAATTTTTCAATTGTAGACGATGGCGCGGATGGTGATACCGACGATTCTAAAACAGGCATGCTAATGGCCGGACAGTCATACATCCTCTACATAAAAGATAATGGGATAAATGATGATGCCCGGTACGCTTCTGGTGGTGTTTGGAAACAGGATGGAGATTATTTTACCATCACATCAAATAAATTGATATATGCATCCCAATCCACTAACAGCGATTGGCAGCACGACTGGGTTCCGGCGGTTACAAAAACAGGTCTTGGACAAAAATTTATTGTTTATGCACCAGCCGTTTCCAGCTCTAAACGCGATCTCAATACCTTCGCATATTTTGATAGCACGGTAGTAACTATTAGCAAAATATCAACAGCCCCAACGCTTCAAACAGGCTATACAAATGTAAGCGCCGGGAGTTACACCATTGTAGTTCAAAAAACGTTGATGGTTGGCAGGGATATTATTTATTACAGCGGTGAAGGGCGGGATCTGATGATCTCCGGCGAAACCTACCTGATCGAATCCAGCAAGCCTATCACCCTCCAATATGGTGCCCTCTTCGGTAACGAACGTGATGGTGGCGGCTATGTTCCTTCAGCTAACGGTAGTTCGGCGGGAGACTTATTTTATTTTGGTGTACCCTTCCAAAGTGGCTCTAACGGTGAACAAGAAATACGTATTGCCTCGTGGAATAACGCTAACATTATAACCCTGGAGCGCTACAGTGCAGGCAGTTGGATAAGCATGAAAACCTGGACTGTAAATGCCAACGAAGGCGTTGACTGGGTTGGAAAAAATAATGGCAATGTAAACTATCCCACCGTGTTCCGTTTGAGCTGTAGTGCCGGAAAAAAAGTCTCTGTATTTGAAGCCAACTGGTTGGAAACAGGAAGTCCGGGCACTTCCGACATTGGCACCATGGCAAGCTCCAGCCTGGGTACCAGCTCTGGTAACGATTTCCTGATATATATGGCACCTCCGGGCAAGGAGGAAAATGTAAGGAATCCTTTCACAAATACTTTGTTTGGACAAATGATAACACATGCTTATTTATTTTCTTATAACGATACTTGCATCGTTTCGGTTAAAGACGCTTATACCAATGGTCTTGACATTAGCCGTACCTACACCATTTTGCCTGGTCGCTATGTAGACTGTTTTTTAACCTTAGCAGAGTGGAAATCTATATACAACGGTACTGGCTCTAATTCTGGACCAGAGCGCCCGTACCTTAAAATCTCTTCTAACAAACCTATAAGCGTAATGAATACCAATTTTAATGATAACTGGATGATGTATTTTGGTTCTGCGCTGGAGCAGAGTTTTAACCAGGTTTCCACTGCATCAAAAGAAAGCGCTAAACCCGGCGATACAGTGACTGTGAATTCTCAACTTGTGTTTAAAACGCCGTCTGAAATAGACAGCGCAAAAATTACCGTATTAGTTGGTAGTGGTGCAAGGGTTATTTCTTCTACGCTTAACGACCTTAACGCTAATACCTCGGTAGCAGGAACGATCAATGAACAGGCCTATCAAACAAGTATCAGTTTCCCGATTCAGAATACACTTACGCCTACACATACCTACATAGTAGAAACACAAATAGTTGCACAGTTGATGTATAATAACGGAAGTCTTTTACCAAACAATACTGTTGTTGGCGTGGAGACGAGCATTTCCGGAAAAATAAATGGAACCCTGCAACAATCCTCTTCAGTAGAGGGTATACAGGTGCTTAGCGCCAATACGTCCAATTTAATTTTTAGCCTTGCGCCTTTTAACAGCGAGCTCAACGATTCCTGGACTGCAAGTATCGTTGACTTTAATAACGATGGCTGGGAAGATATATACCTGGCTGTAAAAACCAATTCTCTTTCAAACATTTTGTATAAGAACAATGGCAATAACACTTTTACAAAAACCCAGCTTAATAAACTAACCACAGATAAGGCTGCGAGTATATGCTCGTCTTGGGTAGATTTTGATAACGATGGCGACAAGGATGTACTTGTTGTAAATAACACACAAACACCCAACTGGCTCTACCAAAATAACGGGAACACTTTTAGTAATATATCTGCAAGCCCGGTAGCTGATCACGTGGCTTATTTTCACAGTGGCTCTTTTGCCGATTACGATAACGATGGCTACCTGGATTTGTTCTTAAGTAATTATATGCCAACCCGCTTTAACGAATTGTATCACAATAATGCAAACGGTACATTTTCACCAACAGCAAACAACCCCATTTGTAATGAATCTAATATGTCGCTCGGCTCAACCTGGGCAGATTATGATAATGATGGCGATCAGGACCTTTTTGTGCCCAACGGCAATGATGTAAATAATTCCTTGTTTCTAAATAATGGTAATGGATCATTTACTAAACAAACGCAGTTGAATGTATGCAACGACGGTGGAAAATCTGTGGGCAGCTGCTGGGGAGACATCAACAACGATGGATTCCTTGATCTTTTTGTTTCCAACGCTTCTGGTCAAAATAATTTTCTTTACCTAAATAATATAAACGGAGGCTTTACTAAAATAAGCGGCCAGCCGGTAGTTACTGATGGTGGCCATTCTCACGGTTGCTCTTTTGCCGATATTGATAATGACATGGACCTGGATTTGTACGTGACCAACGATAAAGGCTTAAAATTTCTTTACATCAATGATGGCCTTGGTAATTTTTCAAGAAAAAACGATGAAGTTACCGCAGCTAATTATGGCAACAGCATGGGGCATTATTGGTTCGACGCTGATAAGGATGGCGACCTTGACCTATTTGTTGCCACTCACTCCAATCAGGTAAAATACTTTTTTACTAATAACGGCAATGCAAATAACTGGACAAATATAAAACTGGTTGGCACACTTTCAAACAAAGATGCCATTGGCACAAAGATTCGCGTAAAAGCCGGTGGAATCTGGCAAACACGTGAGGTTAACGCACAAAGCGGCCTGGGAGGGCAAAGCAGCCTTCGCTGTCACTTTGGATTGGGCACAAACACGAATATAGATTCTATTGCTATACGCTGGCCTTCAGGCCAGGTACAATACCTTAGCAATATGAACGTGAACACATTTAATACCATTACAGAACCGAACGGTAGCAGCATCAAAGGCATTGTTTTTTTTGATCAGAACAACAATTGTGTGAAAGACACTAACGAATCAATTCTGAGTGGCATGCGCATCGATATTGGAACAACCTACCACGCAGTATCTAATACGTTGGGGGCATTCCAATCGGCTGCGCCTATAGGTACCTATAGTGTTTCTGTTCAGGCCCAGGGCATCTGGCAAGCCGTTTGCGCGATTCCATCGGTAACAGTAGAAACAAATGGAAGTACTTATACTGTAAATGTTCCCATGACAAGCACCGTTAGCGGTGTGAATTTAAAAGTCGACTTAAGCGCTACAGCTATGCGCCGGGGTTTTAAAAACGAGGTAACGCTTAACGTTCAGAACAATGGCAGCTCAGAAGTTTACAATGTACCTGTTAAGTTAACGCACGGTGGCTACATGGCGGTGAAATCGAGCACGCCATTGTGCAGCTCAGTTAATTACAATACCTATACCTGGATGGTAGATACACTTAAACCAGGGCAAGTAAAAACAATTCACTTGATGGACTCGGTATATTTATCGAGGGCTATAGGTAGCACACTGAGTTTTACAGCAGAGGCAATATACAACAACGACATTGATCCGCTTGATAACACCAAAACATACTTCACCGAAGTGGTTGGTGCCATAGACCCGAATGATCTTATTGTTACTCCAAGAGGCGAATCAGATAAAGGATTTGTAAAAAAAGGCACAACACTCTTTTACAGAGTGCGTTTTCAGAATATAGGAAATTACATGGCTTCAAATGTTTTCATTAACGATTGTTTACCTCAGGGTGTTGATCATGGCAGTATTGCCTTTGAGTCAAGCTCGCACCCTTGTAAGTTTAGTTATAGCAACGATGGGTGCATAGACGCCCGCTTTATTGATATTAATTTGCCCGACTCTACCAGTGATTTTGAACAGTCACAAGGTTACCTGCTTTTTTCAGTGAGAGTAAAACAGGATGTGGATGCAGGTGCTTATATTCCCAATAGTGCAGCCATAAAATTTGATTTTGAAGATCCACTTAACACTAATCGCGTAATGAACACGGTTGTTTACGATCATGACGAAGAATCTCTTTTTGTGTTCCCAAATCCCAACAACGGAGAGATGAATCTGCAGCTGCTTTCCGGAAAGGAACAATTTCAGTCTGATAACCAGATAAAAAATGCTCTCCTTTACAACCTGAACGGACAAGTGATTAAAAGTGTAGCGGGCAATGGTAGTGCCATGTTGCATATACGCATACAGGAAATTGCCGGAGGTGTTTATCAGTTAAAAGCCGAAGATATGACGGGGAAATTTTATTTTAAAAAGGTGGTTATTGTGAAGTAGACAAAAAAGGGTTTTAAATATGCTTTGAGGGCGCCATCAAAATCATTAGCGATAACTCAAAAAAAAATTAAAAATGTATTAAACGAAATAGCAAACATTAATCTTTTGCTATATTGATTTAAAACACTTAACCATGTCAAAAACCGAGCTTAGCCTTTCTTAAGATACCACTTAAAAGAAAATCATCTAAAAGATTAGAATAAATTGTACTTGCACCGCACACAAAAAAAGGCCTCAAAATGAGGCCTTTTTTATTTGATGTATTCCAACTATTTATTAAAATTAATGAATTTCTTACATTTGAGTCATTTGAACTTAATTTATTGAAAATCAGTAATTTAAAAACAATACGATCTATTGCTAATTTAAAAAATTTGTGTATTATTGTAACTTAATAAAATTAAAGGGAATTGTATTTCTTTTAATTGATTTTTTAATATTTTAAATATGAAATTTTTTACACGATCATTACTTTTTTTATTCCTGGTAGCGCTAACATCTACTGTTGATGCGCAAGGCGGCGGCAGAAAGTCTTCGCCTGTAGCACGTTTTTTCAAAAAAACTCCATGGACCTTTAATTTAGGAGGGCACGTTGTTGATGATGATGGCAGGCCGTTTAGTGAATTATTCAACGTTGGCGAGACATGGAATTTTCTTCCCTATCCAACGCGTTTAGCTGTTGATGGTTATTATAGAAAAGGCTGGAGTTTTCAGGGTGAATTTTCATACACTCAGTATAAATCTGGAAAAGTGATACAAAATGATGTGATTGGCGGTACGTATACTTTTTTCTCGGCCGATGTTCATGTAAAATATGACCTGAATGAAGTGTTTGGTGATACACATTGGTTTGACCCTTATGTTGCCGGTGGTTTTGGTTATACCATGAGAACTATTGCTAAAAATCCAAATGCGCCTACTTCTAATTTAGGCTTGGGTTTTAATATCTGGGTATATCAAAATCTTGGGTTTAATGTTCACACTATGGCAAAATTCTCTATGATTGAAGGTACCTCTAACTACCTTCATCATTCAGTTGGTATTGTTTACCGTTTTGAATATGGTTTAGGTAACCGCCCCGGTAAATTAGGAAAACGTTATACTTTTTTAAAGACTACTAAATAAAAATGAAATCATTTAAAACTATATCGCTTTCGCTATTAGCTTTAGGCGCTGTATATACAGCAAGCTCACAAACGTTTGCGCAACGCTTAAAAAGCACCACTTTTGTATTTGGTTTGCATGAGCATGTTGTAATTGATAATGGTAAAGAATATCAATTTAAATTTGATACCAAAAGCTGGCAACTTACACCTTTTCCAAGTAAAATAACTGCTGAAGCTTATTTGAAAAAAGGTTGGGGTATTCAGTCAGAATTTGCTTATACAAATTATAAAGCTAACTCAACAGTAGATAATGTTTTACAATTAAAAGATAATACATTCTTCTCTGCCGATCTTAATGTGCGTTATCATTTTGAAACATTGTTTTTAAAGCCAAGCTTTTTTGACCCTTTTTTAACAGCTGGTTATGGTTTTACTTACCGTTCGGCAGTAAATAAAACGCAACAAAGTACTGGTACTAATAATGTTGGTTTGGGTATGAATTTCTTCATCTACAAAGGCTTTGGCCTGAGTTTACAAAGTGTAGGTAAATTTACTTTAAAAGGTGGCACAAAATCCAACTATTTACACCACTCTGTTGGTATAGTTTATAAACTACAACCGCTTAATAACAAAGCTCCATTAAAAAAATAATTGCATTTATTCGATGAATAAAAAAAACCATTTCTTTTGAAATGGTTTTTTTTTGTTCTGATTATAAAATTAAAATAGTTTTTTATTGTATGTTTTTTGAGACGTTTTGAACGTCAATACCAATCCTTCCGGTAATAGAAAATAAGGATAGATGATAAATAAAATTTTTATCTACTCACAATTAATTTTTGTTGCGAAAGCGTGTTGCCGTTTTGAGTGTCAATCACCTCAACAATATAAACACCGGCGCTCAGCTCGGGGCAATTGAGCTCAACTTTAGAGCTCCCCAAAGAAATAGTGTGATCAGAGTTTTTAAGTATGCGGCCAAACATATCTCTTATTGCGATTTGTATCTGGGCATCCATTTTTGCATTAAAAGAAATTGAAAAATTGTCTTTCATTGGATTGGGGTATATTTCCAAAACGTTTACATTTTCGAATGCGCCTCCAATAGGGATGATAAAAGTGCTTTTTCTTTGGCCGGAATTTTCCACTGCCGTTATTTTATAGTAGTTGATAATATTTGATTTAAATGTAACATCATTAAAATTATACTTTGATGGTTGATTATACGGTAAGTTTTTTCCAATCTCTGTGAAATTAACCGCATCTGCACTTCTTTCAATAATAAATTCTTTGATATTATCTTCCTGCGCGGTTTCCCACATTAGTTTATTGACTCCTTGGGTTTGAATAGCCTTAAAACTCTTGAAATTAACCGGTAAGGTTAGGCATGGCCCTCCGGACGCAGCACAAGGCGAAGTAAATCTATAAGCCGTGTTTGTCATAGTCCAGTCAGTTGGGTAATTATGTGCTGTAGCATTAACAGGGGGAACATAAACTGTGCCGTTAAAATTATGCAAACCCAAAATGGCGTCTTGTCCGTTCCAGGCGCACAAACCTTTGTTGCCAACATGTATCTCAATATTATTAGTTGTTTCAAAGATCTTTATCTGCCCAGTAAAATTAACAGCTGCACTGCTTGCGCAATTATACATTGGTATGTTTTCGAAAGATACAACAAATCGCCTGTTTGGCGCTGTCCCAAGAGTTGTGTAACGAATAGTTCCGCCAACCGATGGATCGGCATCCTGCCATGGACCAAGTATCGCGTTTCGTGGAATAGAAGTACCGTTGATAGGCGCGGCGTTAGCAATCGCGTAACCCGTGGCAGCGCCTCCGGCGGCGTAGGTATTACTTTGAATGTTTGGATAACATGGCACCGCATCTAAAACAAAAGACGTATTGGATGCAATATAGCCACCCCAGTACTGACTTCCGCCATAACAAAAAGGGAAACCAAAATTAACGATGGTTGAAAAGAGTACATCATCTGTACTGGGTGTGGTAGTTCCTACAAAAGCATCAAAAGAATATGGTGTGGTGGAAGCCGAATACGTACTTAGATCACATACTGACGTTATGACTGAGGTTGAGGCCATTGCCGTGCTTGTTCCTGATAATGCGCCACAACTTGTAACCCGTCTGTAAAAAGTAGTTCCGATGGGAACGGTTAAGGTTTGAAATGTACCGCCTGCAACGTTTGTCCATGGTCCGGCAAGGGCTGGTGCCGATTGCCACAAATAAGTAACACCGCATCCATAAGAAGAATTTAAAACAGATAATTGAACCGAACCTGTAGAAGGACAAGTTGATGAAACATTTGTAATTGAACCGCCGGCAGGCGCAGCTGTGCACGTTGGCATGCATGTAATGGTTGCTTCCCAACCCGGCCTGGTTGTAGTGCCGTTTGATGTGAATTCAAAAGTTAGAGATGAACCGGAAGCATAATAAGGGCCTGTAGGACCGAGATTACCTCCCAAATTAACAAGTAATGGACTTGCTATACTTGAGCCATCGTAAATATTTAATCCGTCGCAGCAGGCCTGCGTATTAAAACTGCCAAAGTCAACATATAAACAATAACCCGCAGGAGCAGTAAACCGTTTGATGAAATTTTCGTTGTTACTGTAATTGCTACCACTATTTCCGCTGTCGTAAAATAAGTTAGTGGAAGCGCAGGTAATAGTAACATTTGAAAAGCTCATTAAGTAAACGCTTTGCGACTTAACCTCCATAACAGAAGAAAAGAAACAAAATAATATTAATATTTTAACTGATCTCATCATTACTACTTCACCTGAAAAAAAGTTTCATTTGTTATGCCATTTAAAATATCACACGCAGCCTCTTCATCAAAATAACATTTTTGAATATCATAAAAAGGGCTTATAACCTTTAACACATCATAATATGTATGAAAATGCGGCTGAGCTGTATTAAAATAAATAACCATTTCATTATAATTACCAAATACGTACTTAGCGCTGGCTATGTGATCATAATTAAGAAATTTTGCTTTTATCTGATTTAACTGGCTAATGGTAATGCCGGGAAATCCAATAGCCACCTTATCCTGCACATTATCTGTAATTAAAGGTTCCTGGCAATAGCCTTTAAAAGTGAAAAACACTAAAATAGCGAAAATAATACTTTTCATTTTTTGAAGTTGAATAATTAAAAATAGCGATTTCTTTCAGTATTGCCAAGCAATACAGCTTCCTGGCAAGAAAGTTTTCGCCCGGGTATGGTTAATAACAAAGGAGTATTTGTACTTTATATGTTTTTAGAATGAGCCGGTCTTAAACACTTAAAAAGGCCTACATTTCTGTAAGCCTTAAAATTTTCAAACTAATCTTTAGATGAGATATACCTGCTTTTTATCTTTTTATGAAAATAATTTTTTCCATTTAGGCTTTTCCTTTTCTTCACCATATCCGTAACCACCATATCCGTAGCCATAACCGTAACCGTAACCGTAGCCATAACCACGTTTGTAATCAGAACCGTTAATTAAAACTGCCATATTCGGTAAACGTTTTTCCTTATTTAAAGATTCAGCAATACGCAGCAAACGTTTATCAAGATAATTGGCGCGGGCCACGAAAACGGTACAATCTGCATACATATTGATCAATAATGTATCTGCAACCAAACCAACAGGAGCCGTATCAACAATAATATAATCGTAATTGCCTTTAGCAATCTCAAACATTTCTTTAATGCGTGGATGCATTAACAATTCAGCCGGATTTGGTGGAATTGCGCCTGATGGTAAAATATCAAAATTATTTACATTTGGCACTTTGAGAATTACATCGCTTAATTGCATTTCAGAATCAGTGATGTAATTGGTTAAGCCTTTAAGATCGGGCATACCTAAATAAGCAAGAATTTTTGGGGCCCGTAGATCAGTTCCGATCAAAAGCGTTTTTTTGCCTGATAAGGCAAAACTGGCGGCTAAATTTAAAGCAACGTAGGATTTACCTTCTTTGCCAATTGTTGAGGTTACGAAAACCGTTTTATTTCCCTTGCCTTTACTACTACTATTTATAAATTCTACGTTGGTGCGTAATAGGCGAAAAGCTTCGGCAATGTTAGATCTGTTATTGGCAATAACAACCAATCTATCTTTAGAAGAAGACTGAGGAATATCTCCCAGAAATGGAATATTTACTTTATCTGTATCCTTTTTACCATGCACTTTTGTATCTAAAAGATCGAAAATATATAAAATGATGATAGGAAAAATTAAACCGATCAAAAATGAAGATAAATAAATAATTTGTTTTTTTGGTGCAACGGTTGCACCATCGCTATAAGCACTGTCAATAACCTTAGCATTAGCAACGGTAACGGCCAACGCAATATTGGTTTCTTCACGTTTTTGAAGCAGGTACAAATACAATGCTTCTTTGATCTGCTGCTGACGTTGAATTGTACGATACTCTCTTTCGTATTTTGGAACAGTGCCAATCTTTGAATTTATCTCGTTCTCTTTTTTCGCAAATTCTTTTGCTCTTATCTGCAATGATTGCTGCAAATTGATCAGCCCTTCTTTTATCGAAGAGCGAATACCATTTATCTGCGCATCCAGATTCTCTATTACCAGGTTTTTTGTTCCTGCATTTTTTAACAGCCTGTTACGCTCAAGCACCAGCTTATTATATTCATTTATTTGCGCCGCAATTGGTCCATCTGTTAAACCAATATTTGCCGGAATAAGATCGCCGGGATTATCATGCGTTTTAACATACTCATTCATAAATTCGGCAATACGAACCTGTGTATTAGCTTCCAACAAACTCATCTCGCTCTGACTGCCCGATTGCAAAAATAATTTTGCTTCCGATTCTACATCCGTTAATTTGTACTTTACTTTAAAATCCTCTGCTTCGCCTTCTACTGTAGAAAGTTCTGAAGTAATAAATTTGATACGGTCATTTATAAAATTTGCCGTATTCCGACTTACCTGATTCTTATCTGCTATTGCATCAAGATTGTGTTGTTTAATAAGATTGTCAACTATCACAACTGCCTTGTCGGGTAAAGGATCGCGAAGACTTATGGTAATTGCATTTGAGGTTTTATTTACCGGGTTTACTTTGATAGATCCCAAATACCTATTTACAACAGCATCAAGCGGATTAATAACAACTCTGAAATTTTTATTGAGATACGCGGAGTTAGAGAAAAAAGAAGTGGTTGTAAATATTATTTTTCCAAAAGGCGTTTTAATTGCTTCGCCAAAACTATAAGTACCAAGCGTTTCCTCGCTAGCGCCGTTTTTAAGTATAAATCTTTTATCCGATTCGGGATAAACTAACCAGTTACCATGAAGGGGTGTTACTGTATCTTTTAAAATATAATTTATCAGAATGGGGGTGTCAGAAAAACGCTCATGTTCAATAGGCCGGCCATAAGAGTAATAAGAAATATTTAATTTAAGTTCTTTAACTACAAGTGTCATTAATGATCTTGATTTTAAGATCTCAATTTCATTATCAATGTTTTTATTGTTTTTTAAAATACCCAGATCTTCAAAAGCCGATAATTCTGAAGAGATCTCGCCTTTTTTATCATCCTTAATTAAAATTGTAGCGTTTACTTCGTATACAGGAGTTTGATAACGCAAATACACAAAGCCTAAAACGATACTAAGTGCAATACTTAAAAAAAACGATTTCCAGTTATAAAGGTATTTGATAAGAAGATCTTTAAGGCCGTTTTCCTGCGTTTCTTCAACTGAAAAATTATACTGTTCTAATTCCATTTTTATTTATTTGGAAGCGCTGGTAAATA
Source organism: Chitinophaga pinensis (assembly GCA_943369995.1). GTDB lineage: Bacteria > Bacteroidota > Bacteroidia > B-17B0 > Aurantibacillaceae > Aurantibacillus. The sequence goes on along the minus strand of CALRPF020000022.1, from coordinate 63,499 downwards.
AAACTGCCATTGTAACCAATAAAGAAATTATTGAAACTACAAGACTAACATTAGATGTATTTACAACTGATGAATTTATTTTAGCTCTGTTTGGTTCTACATAAACAACATCGTTTTGATGTAGATAATAAACCGGCGATGCAAATAGATCATTGGAAGTAAGGTCTACCCTTGTTTGTGTTTTTTTTCCATCAACGTCGCGAATCACCAACACGTTTTTACGAAGCCCCGTAATACTCAGATCGCCAGCAATGCCCAATGCTTCGGGCAATGTAATTCTTTCATTTGGAATAGTGAAGGTGCCGGGATTTTTTACTTCGCCCAAAACGGTAACTTTATAATTAAGGATCCTTATATTAACGGTAGGATCTTTAACCTGATCTTTTAATTTTTCTTTAATAAGTGTTATTGCTGTCATCCTATCCAGGCCGGCTACTTTTATTTTACCTATGCCCGGCAATTCTATCATTCCATCAGCATCAATTAAATAGCCCGGAGGGCTTGGTGTACCCGAAGCGTAGCCTCCTAAATTGCTGTTAAAATTAGTAACGGGTAAATTATAGGGAATAACAGAGGTAGGATCTAAACCCATTACGGTAATAGATAAAAGATCATCTGTATGAAAGACAGGGGTATAATTTTTATTGGTATCGGATTGAAGCGCACCTTGAAAATAAATCATCTTTTTTTTAGATGTACATGAAACCAATCCGAAAAGAAAAAAGACAATAAAAACTGATATTGGTCTTATGCAGAAACGATGCATAGATAACTGATTATAAAAAATAAATTTAATAGCTGATAAAATTAGTGATTTTTTTCGATATTTCTTCATAAACACCGGTTAAGCACTGCGTTTTCTTTTCACGATGATGTGAAAAAGGGCCTTAAAAAAATAACGCGTATCGGTAGTGTACGGTCTTCTCGTTTTTTCGAGTAAATATTCTCTTTCGGCCTGCAATACAGCACTAACATTACCTTTTCGGCCAAGCGAAACATAGGGCGGAATGCAGCCCGGCTTTTGTTTTAAGCGCAGTTCTCTCAGATCTACAGGAATATCCTGAAAGTAACGTTCGCTAATGGGTCTTACACCCACTAATTTTAATTCGCCTTTTAAAAGATTTAGCAATTGCGGCAATTCATCCAACCAATAACGGCGCAAAAATCTTCCCCAAGGCGTTAATCTAAAATCATTTGCAGGCTTACCCGATTCGGCATAGCCATTAATTTTTAAAACATAATCCTGTAAATATTCTGCATAAGGGTGCATAGTTCTGAATTTATAAACGCCAATGGTTTTGCCGTTTTTACCCATGCGGGGCATTTTATATAACGGCCCATAACTGGCGTTCATGTTAAAAGCCGGTTCTTTTATTTTTTTTGTAACAATATACATTAAACCATTAAAGCTTTCGTAAGCAATAACTTCAAAACCGCAACTTACTAACCTGCCTAAACCTTCGGCTTTAGAAAGTATACGGTTACGCCCACGGGTAAGCAAAAAATAAACTTTTTTAAAGCCCCACATTTTAGGGAATACGCGTAAAAAAATAAACTCGAGGCCAAAATAGAGATGTTTTAAAACCGGTATTTTGCTAAGTGCTATACGCTCCTTACGTGCCGCATATGTTTCAAGGCAACAAATAAAAATATCGCCATTGTTACATTTTGCATTTACTTTTTCAAAAAACTTATTGATGTAACGGATATTGTTTACTTTACTTAAATTAATGATACAATTAAAATCGTTATTATAGTTTAGAATATTAAATTCGTTGGTTGTAGATACTACAAGTGTATCCCTTGAATCAATATCAGTAAAACGACTAAAAAAATCGCATGCTTTTTCTCCAGCCCTTTCTATGATCAGCTGCTTCATGTAACCGGCTGTTTTTTTTGATCAAACAATAATAAGCAAGACCCTATTAGTATACCGCAGCTATTCGCAACAATATCATTAATATTAAACGTACGGTACGAAAGAAATAACTGAAGCGCCTCTGTTGAAACTGCGAAAAATAAACCTATCATTAACCAAAGTGCAGGTTTCATTAATTTATTGTTCAATAAAAGAAAACCCATCCACGGAAAAAACACCAGGCCATGAAAAAAGTAATCCATGCGCAAATTTAAAATAAATGTATGGTTAGCTTTCGAATCTTTTCCATTAATAGGAAGCACTATTATAAGTAAGATAATGGCTAGATAAAAATATAAAACTTTTTTTTGCACCTTAGTTTTTTACGAAAAAATACCTCTTAACTGCATTCTTCAAATTCTGAATGATCAATTCTTTCATCCACATATACTTATTATCATTCCATCGTTGCGGATGAAAGGTAAACATTACCTGTTGTGGAAATCTGTTATTGTTTAAAGCAGCAATTACCTCTTCTGTATTGTGAAACAACAGATCAAAGCCTGAATTTACTTTATCCCTTACACTTACTTTATCTCCATCCCATTTACGGCCCGTATCTGTAATATAAAACACTTTTTTAAAATCAACATCAAAATAAGGCTCGCCAATAATTCCCAACTCTTTGTAGTTGTATTTTTTCCAGAGATCTTTTGAATCAAATTTGCTCATTGGGCTTCCGTGCATACAAATAGTTGCCACATTCGAAAATTTACGCAAAGCTTCAAGATTGGTTTTAAAATCTATAAACCCTGTTTCAAGATTGCCATTGGTTGTAGTTAAACATTCGTAATGATAACCAATTTCGTGACCCAATAAAACTATTTCTTTAATTACCTGTTCATCCCAACTTTCGGGTACAGCCCTGAAATAATACACGCCTTTTACTTTTCGGGAAGCCTGTATTTTTGCAAAAGCGAGCGAATTGTTCGGCAAAAGATCTACATCATGTCTAAGAACAACAGCTTTTTCTTTTGGCGCCTTTAAAAACTCTTCAAAAGTTTGAAAGCTGTATTTTGCTGCAATCAAAGCATCTAAAAGCGTTATATATTTTTCAACGGTAAAATCTTTCATTTAAAATTCTTAAAATATTCGGGATCATTCTTTAGTACATTTTTACTCTCCGGATAATTTGTAATAAACCAAAACATGAAATCGGTCACATCTATCTTATCCTGTAATAATTGCCCGCGTTTCTTTTGCCAACTGGTTTTTAGATCAGCCGTTTGCAGAAGCTCGTGTAATTTTTGTTTTAATTTCTCGAACTGCTCAGGTAAAAAAGCAAATGTCAATCCATACTTTTTTTCTTCTTCTTCAAGGTAAGCGATCCTGCCGGCAAAAGAATTGCATCGTAACGAAGGGATTCCCAGCACCGCTGCTTCGGAGGTCATTGTTTGACTATCACCTATCAGCAAAGTTGCAAATGCTAAAAGCGAATGTCCTTTTTCAGGGCTCACTTTCATTTGATAAGGTTTTAATTCTTCTTCTATATCCCGCTCGGTAGTAATTAAAATTCTGCCAAGGGGTTTTAATATCTCTATTAACTCCAATTTTTGAGCTAACGACAAGCCTTTTATTCCGCCATCATGATGTGCTTTAAAAGCATTAAAGCGCATAATAAAAAACGTTTCGCCCGGTTTTATATTTACTTCATCAAGAACCGAAGCATCGGGCGTAAATCTTTTTGGATGCAGGTAAGCCAGTTCATGATATCCAGGATAGTAGATGGTTTCTTTTAATTTTCTTTTACCCTTTAATACGTCCGGAGATAATAAAGCATTACAATAGGGGTGCGCATATTTTACAAATAAAGCCTGTACTTCATCATCATCATCATCAAATATTACTGATTGCATTTTTGACAACTTAGATACATGTGCATTTGTAATTGATGTACCAAGACCAATATCGATCTTATACTTTTTTACCAGATTAAAGATCTTAAAATTATAACGCAGTTGGTTCAACGCTTTTGAAATGAGACTGTCTTTTTTTATGCCTATATTGATAAACTCAATACCATAATAATTTAACAATTGCTTTGCAACTTCAATTTCTTTTACGGTAACAATAACCGTATCGCCATTTTTTTTAAGGGCGTAAATTAAATTTCGATAAAGATGAACGTGCGCCGGATGACCAATATCAACTAAGACATTCATTTTTTTGCTTTTTGTATAATTGAAAGTGCAAATACACCCAGTTTATATAACAACTTATTATTTACTTTTATAAAGCGGCCATTCTCCACTAATGCGCCTCCAAATTCTTCTTTGTATTTTCTTACACCGTATTCTTCACCTTTTTTTCCGGCTCCCATAAAGTCAAGCATTTTTACATTATTTTTTTGCGCAACATCCGCGGCGCCAATAATTGCCAAATGCGTTGGGAATATTTTTTTATGATAATCTCTTAAACCGCAATAATATAAAGTGTATAATATGTTACCGGGCATAAATAAACAAAACGAGCCTCCAATTATTTTATTCTCATGTTTCACGATAATTACCTTACCAATAGCCGATAAAAATAATTTTTCGAAATAATTTATATCAGGAAGCGGTAATTTTACGCGGGTCTTGTAAAGCTCTTCAAGAATTGAATATAGTTCTTTCACTTCCAAAAAATCTTTTGCCAGAGCATAAGTAGCTTTTTCTTCCAACGAGATCCTGATCTCACGCTTACGGTTGTATTTCATTTTACCAATAAGCTCTTCAATAGTTCCCTGCATAAGATCTAATTCAAGATTCATGTATGGAAGATATTTCCAATCATTTTCTATGTATTCATTTTTAAAATCAAAATAATCAAAGCTGTTTCTAATTTCAGTATAAATTGCCTTTTTCTTTACTGCTTTATTTATAAAATTTAAAAAAGCGGGTAAATGATCTTGTGAACCTATTAAGGGACCACCGTACACGATTGCTCTTCTTGAAAAGTAGCCTTTAATACCTTTTTCTTTCTGAAAAGTAACCAAACATAGTGCCTCGTAATTGTTATCAAGTTCTAACGCAAATACACTTGCGCTATAATTATTTACCGAATTGTAAAGATCAAAAAAATCGGGCGATTGAAAAACAGATGCAAATTTGTTTTTTGAAAGGAGTAGTTTCCATTTTTCGCGGTTAACATTTTCATCAGAAAAAAAATTTAAAGCCGAACTCATTTGTCCTGAAAAGAAGCAAGCGCTAAAATATAGGATCCGATTTCGTAAGTACCTTTAAAATTTTGGGCTTTAATATATAACCCGCCATTTGTGTGCATTATTCTAACAGGCAAATTTATTCCCGTTGCAGCAACCAGATCTTTTTTTATTCTGTTCTTTCCAAAGATCCATTCCATCGCTTTTATTTTCTCCTCGCTAAATTCACTGGTGCTATACACCTCCTGGTAAAAGTTGACGGCATTTACAAAAAATGTTTGATGACATTCAAATAAGAATTTCGAATGCTCCGAATTTAAAACAGGCATCTTTATATTTAGTTTATTTTTTATCCAATAAAACGGTGGATGCCAGTAAAAAGCATTATCACTGCTATCTCTTCTTTTATTCCAAACCCAGCTTAATGTTTTATGTGCAATTTGTTTAATTTTGTCTCTTTTTTCAGGATAAAAAGACGTTGCGGCCAGAAGCCCCCAAAGCACATACATATTTCGCTGATGATAATTTGCTCTTAAATCACCGGTTTCAAAATATCCGGTAGAATTTTGCGCCTTAAAATAAATATCAGCAAGCATCTTTAATTTTTGTTGCAATGGATGGCCGGGATGTTCTTCGAGAAAATATTTTCCGGCAATAAGAACGAGCGCGTCATGATTATCCTTTCGTTTTAAAGAGATGTCTAATGCCTTTTCGAAAACAGAAATCCAAGCGTTTGTATCAATATCCTGAATGTTATAGATTTTTTTTTGTAAAAAAACAGATAATAAAGCGCCATAGGTAAGGTCGCTGATGGTTAAATGTTCTTTATTTTTATTTAAATAGTTTAAAGAGGAGATAATTTTATCATCAATCTTGCTTGTATTTAAATTATACTGTTCTTTTGCCAATAATAAATTTGAAAGGCAAAATACCATGTAGCGCATTTTATCAGAAGGCACAAATGACCAATTCCATTTTTCGTCAAAATACAATCGTTCAGTGATTCGCCCTTTTTCTTCGTCCCAAAAGCCATTTTCATTAATTGGTTTAAATAGTGTTTCTAAGGCCGAGGTTAAAAATGGTGTATACATCTTCTATTTTATGAAATAAAAGTCAATAACAGGATATGGCAGATCTGTTTTAGCTTTGTGAATCTCTACTTTTTTTAAGCTTAATTTTTTTAGTATGTCAGTTAGCGAGTTTAAAGTATTGTAAATCGTACGAAATAATTTTACACCACTTATAGTATAAACCCATGTATTAAATATCACAAGGATGGAATGTGGAATCTCTTTATAAAAAGGTTTATAGGGATAGATCATTTTATAAAGCGAGTAATTAATTGCGTTATTGTTGTAAGAAACACAAATGCCATTTGTTTTTAATAATGTTTGTACCTTGGCTAACACCTTTTTTTGGTTGGTATAAGCCAGCATGTTATTACAAACGATAATATCAAAACTTTCGTCAGGTAACTCAAGCTCTTCTACATTTTTTAGTAACAATTTACATTTTGTCGCGTCTACTTTATTTCTGGCTTTCTCGATGAGCGTTTCGCTTTTATCCAATCCTGTAAATTCAGAACTAATATTTATCAAAAATTCCGAATAGGGTCTTATCTCTGCGCAACCTATATCCAATACGCTGATCTTTTCTTGTTTGTATTGCGCAAGAAAATCGTTTATTACTTTATAAAATTCCGGGTTCATTTTTTATCAATAAATTCTCTGAACCAAAGTTCCAGATGCACCCATTTCCAGATCTCTTTTGAAATATTTACACTACCACTCACATGTTTTTGATAAAGCTCATTTGCTTTTTTAACGTCCACTAAATTTCTTTGTTTAAACGAATCGCTGTTAATGATCTCTTTTACTATCTTTTGCCAGGCAGGTTCTCTAAACCATTCATCCTCGGGTGTACCATACCCCATTTTATCGCGGCGCATTCTTATTTTTTCGGGCAGAATGCCTTTCATGGCCTCGCGCAAAATATATTTGGTTACACCATCTTTAATTATTTTATTGCTGGAAGTAGCTAGTGTTTTTTCAACTAAACGATAATCCAGAAACGGAACCCTTGCTTCTAGAGAAAAATACATAGAGTTTCTGTCTTCCCATTTTAAAAGATGTTCTAATTTATATTCGAAATGATCGAGTAAGGCATCTTTTAAGCTACCCGAACCATAAATATTTCCGGCAATACTGTTTTCGGCCTGATGAGCTTTTGCAAAAGCTTCATTCATGTAATTATATTCGTTTACCCTGAATTTTGTTTTTAATTTCTCGGGCAATAAAAAATAAAAAAAAGTTTTTATTCCGTATAAGCTTTTGTGGATGCTTAAGTAAAAGAACATTTCTTTTATAAGTGTAATTAATTTAAACTGCTTAAGAAGATCTTTATAATAAAAGCCAAAAAAATAATGATAGCCGGCTAATTCTTCGTCGGCCCCCTGCCCGTCTAACGTTACTACAGCTTTGCCTTTCGCAAGTTCCATTACTTTAAACTGCGCATAAGGGCCCGTTGTAGGAATGGGTTCGCCATGTGCTTTTACAAAATCTAAGAGATCTTTTTCTAAAGATATAGCGTTCGGACTAATATAATGCATGTTTTTAACATGCGGTGTAAATTCATTTATAAATTCTGTTTCATCGCCGTACTGGCCTTTGTTATATACAGCAGAAAACGTGTTGAGCCCAGAAACATTTAACTCTTTTAAAAGAATAGAAACAATACTCGACGAATCTAAACCGCCGCTTAAACAAACGCCTATTGGCACATCGCTTCTTAATCGTAATTCTATTGCCGATTTTAAAAGCTGCTTGTATTCTTCAGGAGAATCAAAGCCTTTTGTTTTGCTTACTTCTTTTTTTAGATCGTACCATTTTGTGAAAGTTACTTTACCATTTTTTATAAATAATTTGCTACCATGCTGTAATTTTTTTATTTCTTTAAAGAAGGTGTTTTCTGTTTGATCTGTACGGTTAAATACTAAAAAATCAAATATAGATTGTGTGTCTGTAGCTGGCTGTTTATTAGTTAAACTTAATAATGGGTTAATTTCTGAACAAAACGCAAATGACTCTTTTGTAAGTAAATAATAAAATGGCTTTACGCCATACCTGTCGCGCGCAGCAAAAACACTTTTATCCTGCTTATCATAAATTGCAAAGGCCCACATACCGTTAAGCTTATGCAAACATTCTTCACCCCAGTATATGTAAGCATTCAATAAAACTTCGGTATCTGTTTTGGTATTAAATACAACACCATTAGCTTCTAATTCTTTTCTTATCTCAATATAATTAAAGATCTCTCCATTAAAAACAATCACATAACGATCGTCGGCCGAATGCTTTGGCTGGTGGCCTGCAACAGAAAGATCAATAATACTTAGTCTTACAAAACCAAAACCAATATTTTCTTCTGTAAAAACACCATCATCATCGGGTCCGCGATGTTTTATGCATTGCATCATCCTTCTTAAAGAAGTTTCTTCAACTTTGTTTTGGTTAAAATTTATAATTCCTGCAATTCCGCACATATATTATGCCTTCGTTATTTTTTTATAAATATCTGCTATTCTTAGTGCAACTGAATAAGAATCTAATTTCAATTCATGCAATCGGTTCCGCCCATTCGTATAATTATTTTTACTACGAAATTGAATGGCCTCACAAATACTATTTTTAATTTCAGCACTATCAAAACCGGTAATGTAATAGCCGGGTGTATTCTCAAAAAGTAATTTCACATCACCAACTTCTGTGCACACCACGGGGCAGTTGCAGCTCATTGCTTCTTTTACAACATTTGGCGAACCTTCGTGAAAAGAGGTCATTAAAAGAAGATCGGCAGCATTATAAAAATCATGTAGCTCGTTTATCTGCTTTCCAAAAACGGTATGTAATCTCACCGGGTATTCATTTATTAATGCCTGTGCTTCTTTTGCCAGGGCGTAATTTTTTTCTACCCGGGCAGGATCAGAAACAAAAATGATATGTTTTTCTTTGTTATTAAACCCAACTCTTTTTTGCGCCTCTGCTTTATCGAAGGGCATAAAAATACTGCTGTTAACGCCGTTGGCTATAAGAAATTTTTTTTCACTATCGCCAAATTTTTCGCTCATTTGCGGTGATTTTACAATAGAGGCGTTGAAAAATAATTTAGCCAGCATTCTGTTCGCAGACGCCATTAATAAACTAAATTTTGAAACCGAGCCATCGGGTTTATTAGAACCCAAAAGATCATCACCCATAAAAGATAGTACAAGTTTTTCTTTACCATGTGCAAAAAAAGCCACCCAGGCACAGAGTGCGTAATGCGCGTGAATAACATCATACTTTTTTTTCCTGAGTTCTTTTCGTAAGTGAAAAATTGCGAAAAAATAAGCCTGCATACCTTTTCCCCGAACTGTAAAATAATCTACATCCACATTCAAGGCAGCAATAGATTCTCCCTGCCGTTGAATAATGGGATTAATTCCATTCTTTGAATTACCGCTACTAACAAAAAGAACTGTCATTTATTAATGCGTGAGTTTTGAAACAACATACAAGTGTTTTCCCGAGGGACCTGGAGGAATTGCAGGTAACTTTATAACAGTGACTGTATCAAAAAACCTAAGTAGCGCTGCTTTTAATTCATCATTAAACTCTTTGCTCAGTTCTTTTCTTGTCTCTACTCTAAACTCTATTGCCGCTTCCTTATCCTGGTAAACCTGGAATTTAATTACATCATCAGATCCTCTATTTTTAAGCTCAAATAAAATATCTGTAAAAAAAACACCATGCACTTCGCTTCCGTTTCTTAACCGTATCGTATTTGCAACCCTTCCGTCAATGGAAGCTATTAAAGGTTGCTTAACACCGCACTTACAAACCTTATCACTTAAGGTTGCCCTATCGCCATTCTCATAACGTATCATTGGCATCGAAAGCTCATCAAGATCGGTAAGAACAAGTTTACCTGAAGTAACATCCTGCAAATGGTCATCCGATAAAACTTCAACTAAAACATGCTCGTGATTAATGTGCATGCCGTTTTGTGCTGCGCATTCATAAGACACCGCGCATACTTCGGTGCAACCATATTGATCATACACCTTGCACTTAAAAATCTCTTCAAGGTACTTTTTTTGATACGGGAAAAGCGTTTCACTTGTAGTAGATATTGCTTTAAGTGAAAAATCAAACTTAATATTATGCTGCTCAACGTATTTTGCCAGTTGAAGCATAGCAGATAAATATCCCTTTAGTATTTTTGGCTTGAACTTATTTAGCCTCTTTATAAGCGCAGGAAAAGTTGTATCATTTAATGTGAAGGAATTTACCGACATATGATTTAACAAGATATCGCTGAATTTCTTTTTCAGCTTATGCTTTTTTGATTCGGAAAGAACCGTTGGTGACCCCCATAATGTAACCATAGGATCTCCAAGATCGATACCTATCCAATTATACCAGCGGTAAAAAGATCCCCACTCAAAAGCATATGAATTAATGTCTTTATAGATCACCAATGGCGGTCCCGAAGTACCGCCTGTTTTTGTTTTAAAGAACTTCCGCCCAGCGGCATCTCTAGCCACAAGGTTCATATTTTCTTTTCTTGCAACTTCTTTAGTGAGTACAGGAATTTTTTTAATATCGGCAAGCGTTCTAATATCTGCAGGTTTTAACTTTAGACCGTCGAACAATTTAGTGTAATAAGGTACATTCTCGTAGGCATGCTTAACAAGATATTGCAATTTTTTGAGCTGATATTCTTCTATCGCCTTCTTGTCCCAAAATTGACTTTCTTGTAAAAAGCTTTTAGTCTTTAAAATAGGCGATTTGGTTTGAAGATCTTTTAACGGATAACCAATTTTGTTTGAAATAGTCTGCTTCATAACTATATCCTAAAATCCAGGCAAATACTCTTTGTGTTATTTAAGCAATAATTAATCACTTCATCGGTATAGCTTCCGAATAAAGAGCCATTATTCATTTGTAAAAAATTAATTTCCATATTTGAATTATTTATTTCAATAATTCTTATCTTGTTACTACTGTCAATTGTAATATCAAAACCCAAAAGACGTGAATAATAATTTTGTGCTGCAATTTCTGTAACCACTGCACTCATTTCTTCGAACATTGGTACTTTACCGGCTTCCGAAAACTTAATACCATTTGATTCAGATTGCTTTTTGCCGAATTTATCAATAGCAAAGTCATTTAATTTTCCAGTTCTATCAATGCCACAGGAAATACCGCCCGAGGCTTGATTGTCCACCACACTGCCAGTTTTACCAATTCTTATTACCGAATGCAGTATAATTATTTCTTCTGAGGTAACAGAACGATAAGTAAATATTCTTAATGTGTTTAAAGAAGAGGTATTAAATGCTGCGAAAAAAGGATGTTGGCTAATAAATTTTTGAAGCACAAAATCACGACCATAATTTTTTTCAAGAAATTCGGGCGTAAGCTCCTCGCCACTTAGTTTATCAATAAATTTATCATTTGTACGTTCAAATAGTTTTACACTAACACCGCCACCGGTATCTAAAGTGTCTTTTAAAACCAATACTTCGTTTGGCGAAAGTAATTGCTCAAATTCATTTTTATTTAATACTCTAGGCTTAAACTCCTTTGTATAAATAACACCATCTATTTTTCTTAACACTGTTTCAGGAAAAAGATCGGCACTGGTATAATATGTATCGTAAAAATTTTTATCAGAGTACGACAAAGCAAGCATCCTGTTGTTTAACCTCGGTTCTATTTCGGAATAATAAATGCTTTCGGGAACATAATTAATATCAACTTTTTTGTTTACCGAAGAAAATACTTTTAGCCACAATGGTTTTACTGTGACACCAAAATCATTCCACTTTTTTTTATGCGCAGCAATATCATTTGCGGAAATGTTTATAATTTGCTTATGACTATTAAGCGAATTATAGATCTTATTTATTTTATCATCATAGGTTTTAACCGTTTTTCTGGTTAAAAAAGCATTGATGATTTTTTTTGTGATCTTTGACATTTACAAAACTATTTAGTTAGAATAATTAATCTTATTCTCGTATTTTTTAAGTACCACCCCGATAGAAAGAATAAGTGGGGCAAGGTCGGCCTTGGTTTTTAAATATTCAATATTGAGTGCTAAATTCAATTTCGATAAATAGGTTTCGTACTCTCTAAAAAAACTAAATTTATCCTCAAGCTGCTTATATGTTTGATCATTATTTGAGTTTTTTCTTTTGTGCATTACTTTATAGAATAAAGATTTTGGAAGCATCTCTTTTATAAGTGTAGCAAGTTTCATTTTTAGAGGCTCTCCATCGTAAAAATTGTAACCATAATCAGATTCAACGGCAGCGATCTCAGGATCGAGTGTTTTAATAATATCCTTCTGGAAACCCGTTGATAATCCGAAATACGGAATTGCTTCATAAGCTTTTTGCGCTACGGCATATTCCGCAAAAGGGCTTAAAAAAAACATCACTGCATTTTCTGCATTTGTTCTTGTAGCGCGATTGGCCGGAATGTATACTTCATTAAGAAATCTTTTTACAGTTAAATGATCGACTCTGCCCGTCATTTTTTTATCCAAAGCCTTTGAAACTTTATCTGAATAATACTTATAAAAATTTTCTTTTTCAATTTCACTTAAAAAACAATCGCCGCTATACTTATAAATAAGATCATACTTAATCCAGTTTTCTGTATTCCAGCTTCCAAGCATTCTTTCTTCGTTGCGGTACTGTTCGCCACCGATACCATGCAGCCCTAAACCATTATTTTTTATTACCTGTTTTCTATATTTTAAAGTATTATATTCTTCTGTCCAATAACAATGGGCCCTTACCTGACCATCATAAAAATAAAACGCTTCATTTAAAACATTCTTTAGATACTCCTCATTCATATCTTGTGGATGTGTTACCGGCACAATATTCAAAGGCTTATTTCGTTTTCCGCTAATCTTTTGAGCGCATTCTAATTCTAGTGACCGCACTTTTCGCCAATGACTATGAAACGAAACCGACTTATAATGTTTTGTACTTAAAATAAATAATAACCTGCTGTCAAAACCACCGGTAAGACCTGAATCAACTCCAACACTGTTTGCCAGTTCTTTTGTTGCTTCAAAATATCCGTTAAGCGTTTTAATTTGTTCGTTAATGCAATTGTTATAATCTGAAATTTTTGTAACCTTAAAATTAACATTTGCAAACTCTATTCTAACACCTTTAATAACCGGACAATTATAGCTTTCGATCTTTTTTATTTCATTAAATAATGTTGAAGGCCCGATCAAAGATCCCGTAGTAAGAATTTCGGTTATTGCATTTTTATCCGGTGAGAGTTTTTTTGTACAAGCATTTGCAATTGCAAGAAACGACGAAGAAAGAATTGTTTTATCAACATCGTAAAATACGTTATAGCTGTTTGCCCTATCTTTAATAACCGATAGGTTTCCGTTAATAAAAAATATAATTGTAAAATGACCTATTATTTGATTCTGATCAAGTCTCGCATTTATCTCATCTTCTAAAAGCAAAGTCAGGCTCTCTGAATAGGATCTTTGTTTGTAAACTAAAGTTCCCGTTACGAAAACACTGTTGCTGCCTTGCGACGAAAAGTTAAACGTATTAACAAGAATTTTTTTATAAAGCAGTAAATTAAAGTTACCAAGCTCAAAACTAAAAGGCTCGGAGAATTTTCTCTCATCAAAACCTTTTTTAAGTTCTACAAGATCGATGTTTGTATTTTTTTTATAAAGAACAAAGGCGCCCAAATCAAAAACTATTAAGATAGAACATTAAGGTATAAATCGAGGTATTTATTTGCTACGGCTTTGATATCAAATTTCTCGTGGGCAATTATGGCAGATCGCTCTCCCATTTTTTTCCTCAACGCAGTGTCTGTTACAAGTAGTTCTAATTTCATTTTTATTTGGTCAAGATCTTCGTGTGGGGTTAAAAAACCATTAAAATTGTCCTTTACCATTTCGGGGTTACCGCCGGTATTTGTGCACACAACCGGCAAACCAAAAGCCATATACTCCATTATAGAATTGGACATGCCTTCTGATTCGCCACTTTTATTTAATAACACGCCTATATTAAAAATTTTTATTTTAGTTTCCGGATTGATCATATTGCCCGTAAACTCAAATCTATTTATGTAGTTGCCGGGTACTAGCTTCTCAACTTTGCTTCTTTCGTTTCCATCGCCAAGTAAAATCACTTTAATGTTGTAACTTTTATCTAAAAGATAGGTTGCAGCTTTTATTAAAGAGGCGTAATCTTTTGGCTTTGAAAAACTGGCCGTCATTCCAATTACCACTTCGCTATTTATAAGGGCTTCTTTTGTTTCTGTTTCTAAATTAAATCTGCTAAAATCGAGTCCGTTATGAATAACAGAATATTTACCGGGCTTTGAATAATCTATGGAACGTAAACCCGCATCCGAATTGGCAATTACTTTTTTTGCAATGGTGCGGTTTAAGCGCTCTACCCAGTAATACTTTGTAGTTTTTGAAAATGAGTTAGAATAACGCAATGTGCCGTCAATAATAGGTGTTTTGGGATAATGCATTAACTTTATTATTGAAACAATAAAAGCGGTTCCACCTTCCCAGGTATGAATAACATCGGGTTTAAATTCTTTAATTGCTTTCTTGGCATACTCACGAAACTCTGAAAGGGAAAGTCTTTTTTGAGGAATAAAAAATTTTGTTTTGTTTACAATACTAAGATCGTATCTCACAATTTCTTCGCGTAGCAAAACAGCAAAACATAGCTCAGAAGAATTTTGAAAGAATTTAAGAAGTTCATGCATCTGTCTTTCTTTTCCTCCCTGACCCAAATTATTTGATACGAAAAGGATCTTTTTCACTTCTGTTTAAAACGTTTCAATTTAATAACTCTTTAATAAAAACTTCCATGCTTTCTGTATATCTTTTATAATCAAAATGCTTTGATCCTATTTTTTTTCCGGCCGCACCTATTTGTTTTGCGTTTTCGGGATCATTAATAATGTTTTGCATTTTTTCGGAATATAATTCTGCTTCAAATTTTTCAGCTAAAAACGCATTTACTCCATCCTTGAAATAATATTTCATTTCACCAAAATTTGTAGAAATTATTGGCGCTCCAGACGCCGCATACTCAGCTACTTTTTGTGGAAATCTTGCAAGATCCCTTAAATCATTTTTTAATGGAATTAATAGTCCTTTAGCGCCGAGATATAATTCGATCAATTGCTCATACTCAAGATCAGAATACAACTTGATCGATTCCGCTTTTCTACTATCGCTGATTTTGCTTTTTAATATATCCATCTCCGCTTTATTTCCTGAACATACAAGGTAAAGAAAATAGGATCGATCTTTTATGAGATCAAAAGAATCAATTATAAAAGAAATAATTTCAGAGAAGCCTGCTGAACCACAAAATAAAAAGTATGGTTCTTCGGCCTTATTTTTTTTATTAAACAAACTAAAATCAACTAAAGTTGGAATCTTTAAAATTGGCCTTTTTGAATTTATTTTTTTAGTCTGCTGTATTAAGAACTCACTAATCGGAAATACAGCATCAACATATTTAGCAAAATTATTATCGAATAATTTATCGTTAATACTTGTTATCACTCTTTTCCTTCGATAAGCAAAATCAGATCGATACTCATGATAAATAATAATTAACTTAAAATTTAAGAGCTTTGAAAGGATCCTATAATAAAGTAGTTCTAAAAAAGACCCGTCGGTTAATAATAAAACGGCAACGTCTATTTTATTTTCAGAATTAATTTTTTTTAGAAAAAATATTTGGTTAACCTTACCAACTAATTTTAAAAATCTTTTCTTTATTTTAGAAAAAGACTTTATTGGGTCTTTTATGGTAGATGCAAAATTTATCTTTTCAAAAGAGCCATTCAATAAATAATTTTCTTTGCCATTTTCTTGAAGTAGTGCTTCGCTATTTATAACCGTGGCGTTAAACCCAGCGTCAATAAATATTTTATTTATATAAATACATTTATTAACTGGAGCGGTCTTTAAATATGGAAATCCGGAAATTCCTAAAGTTATTATATTAACAGATCTCACCCTTTTGGTTGATCCAACTGTTTAATAACTCTACAAGGATTTCCTCCCGCAATAACATTTGCTGGAATATCTTTTGTAACAACACTTCCTGCACCTATAACCGAATTTTCACCAATTCTTACACCTTTTAAAACAATAACTCCATAACCCAACCAAACGTTATTACCAATAATAATTGGTTTTGCTTTTCCGGCACGCGGGTCATTCAAATGCCAATCTGAATCTGTAATTAAAGTGTTAGCACCGCAATTTACATTGTCTTCAAAAACTATTTCGTTAAAGCAGCCTATAGTTGTTCCACTAAAACCACAATTATTGCCAATTTTTAATTTAGCAGTTTTAGTGTGAGTTGCTATAATGCATTTATGATTAATGCCAATTAAATTTGAGGTTGTCTTAGAACGAAACCTACAATCTTTACCGATCTCAATAGTAGAATTTGTTGTCCTCATAAATTTACTGAAGCCAAAAAATCTATTTCCTCCATGAAGTTTAATTCCTGTGATAAAACAATAGATCAAAGTAAAAAAACCACAGAACACTGCATTTATATTTAGAAATAGTTCATTTAACTTATTTACAATCTTATTAAACAGTTGCATTATTTAGATTTTGATTTTCCTTTTTTTTCGCATTAATGGGCATATAACCACAAACACCAATAGTAAATATTAAAACAAATATGGTTGTTAATGTAAACACCTGGGTTAATAACGAAAGGTTAATAGCTATAAAAAAACCTAAAATAAAAAAAACGGGCTGCCCCGAAATTGTCGCAATAGATTTTAAGCCTCTATATAGATTTATCAGAAAAAATAACCCAAAAAAAACACCGTATGTAGAAAACACACCAATAAAACCATAATTATAACTTCCATCCTTATGCATTTCTCCCGACGCTTTTTCACTTGAATTATAGGTAATACCCCTGCCAAAAAAAGGATGATCTAAAAATAATTTTACCGAGGTAAAAAAAGCGTAAAACCTGCCCGATTGCCCTTCCAGCTTACCGAGCTCCTTTTTCGCACTATACGATTGATCCTGGTATTGAGATTCTACTTTATCTTTTAAGAAATCACCACTTTGATACACCTGGAAAGAACCAAAAATAAAAGCGAAGATGGCTATGATCTTAATGCCCCAGTTTACATTAAGCTTAAACAAGTAAACGCTAAAGATCACAAATAATACTAGATAAGCTGTGGTTGATAATGTGGTAAGTGTACACAAAAGAAAAACTTTATTCCTTCGATCAAACATATTACCAGTTAAAAGAAAATTAATCCCGATAGCCAATACTAAAAAAATACCATAAGCACCCGGCTCATGAAACAATCCCGAATTTCTATAAACACCTAAACTTTCATTATAAATAAGATCGCTCCATGCTGCAGTATATATTAATAATGAACGCGGTGTTGCGGCCCAACTATATGGGAGAATTCCTACGATGGCTTGTCTAAAAAACTCATCTACTGCGGGAATAAACGTTTGCAGTGCCCACAACACCAAGGTAAAAATTGCAATTGCATAAAGTACTCTCACAAAATAAGAGAAAAAAGAAAAACCAAGTAATTGAAAAACCAAAAATGGAACGTAAAAAATAATAAGAGGAACATACAATGTGGCCAAAGAAATTTCTCCATATAATAAATTCTGGAGTATTACAAGAGAATAAGCAAATAATAAAACCTTAAAAATATTAAAATCAATATATTTTACATTTCTTTTTGTTGCAATTATTAAAAGAAAGAACAAAAAGAACATTAAGTAATAATTTTGAATCAATCCAAAAAAAGGATTCACAGCAAATAAAGCCATTGTTACCATAATGTAATTTGTAATTTTCTGCTTTTTAGTAAAAGGTTTTCTTTTTACCTTAAAATCATGTATGTCGAGATCAAAAGCCAATTTATTTAAGCTATCTGTGGTTTTTTAAACTCCAATACCAATTTATAATTAAGCAATAAGCTTATAAGCAAAACAAGTACAGATGTTACTACCTGCGAATAGATAACAATATCCAATATATCTGTTAAATGTTGTGAGATAATATATAATGAGGCAATTTGTATGGCGGCGTATGTAAGCGCAAAACTGATCATATAATTATACTTTTTTAAAACAACATTGAGCAAATTACCAAGCTTAAAAAATACAAAGGGGCAAATTAATAAGGATAGTTTTAAATACGGCAAAGACTCGGCATACTTAGGAAAATAATAAACAAAGTAATCCAATAAAAAATAGCCTACCGCTACAAAAAAACAAATAAATAAAAAAGAAAGAATGTAAATTTTTAAAAGTTTCGGCCAGATCTCTTTTAAATCTTTGGTTTGGCCTATTTGATAAGAAAATTTTGGATACATATACGCCGATAAAGTATTTGGCAATATGGCAACCGTTGTTAACAACATAAGTACCGGCGAATATAATCCGAGCATTTTTTCGGTACTGAATTTTAGAATGTACAAGCGTGGTATCGTATCAATATAACTAATAGCCGAAGAAGTAATAAATATAGGAAAGCCGATCTTTATCAGTTGTATAAATTCGGGCTTATAAAATTTAGGCAGGATCTTAAAAGGCCTGTAGTAATGCAAAAGTATTGTGTTTGTTAAGATCGCAATTAGCTCATAAGCCAGGAATCCATAAAAACCAAATAAAACCAGTGGGCAAAATAACAGTTTCATTAATAATACAATCATTTGTATGTTGCTAAGCTTATTAAAACTATCGTCGGATCTGAATGTGCTGCTTAAATAGGTTGTATAAAACGAGAGGCAAACCCGTATTACCGATACAGATATTCCGGCAACGTGTATGGCGCTTAACTCAAGATTCCATAATACAAAAGGAGCTATAATAAGCAGAAGCACTATATCAAAGATCGTATATGCAAACGTTGTTGAAGCAAATTTATGCGCCTTTACTTTATCTCCTTCTCCCATGGCATGAGGCAGCTCCCTGTTCATACCATTTACAATTCCTAAACGCATAATGGTAGCGTAGGTTTCAAAAACCGTTAAAGCGCTCCATATTCCCATAAAATACGGATCTATCTTTCTGAATGCAAAAAAACCGGTTATTAAAGACACCGGAATTGATAAATAAGAAACAGAAATGTACTTTATTAGCGTTTTGTTATTTTTAAAAGAACTGGTAAAGAATTTCAATATTTAATTAATTAAAAAATTAGTCAGCGTTTATTAGGTCGGGCGCTTTTTCTTCTTTTAAAAGTATTTTGTAAAACCTGTCGTGCTCTTCTTGCAGCGGCATATGATTTAACTTGCAGGTTGTTGCTCTAAAGTTACGCCCCTGAGCTTCAAATGAAAAACCTTTAAATACCAGGTATAAATATTCTTTTGCTTTTTGGATCTGTTCAACTGTTGGACGAATATTTTTTTTCGCGTATTCATCTATCAACCCAAAAAACGCCTCTGCAGTTGCAGGCTCTTCTACTATACCAAGTCCGGCATATTTTGGATTGGCCGCGGCAATTACAGGCACACCCCGCACAACCATATCAACACCGGCAGACGTTATCCAAACAATACCAACATGCGTGTACGGCAATAAAGAAAAAGTATTTATTTTTTCAGAATCGTTTATAACCAAAATATTTTTTTGATCTTTTACAACGCTCTTTGCAAACTCACCCATTTTAATTACTACTTTACTCTTTACCCAATCTTCGCCGGGGTGGGCACGGATTATAAGTTTTAGATCGGGCCGTGTTGCAAAAAATTTAACGCATTGTTTTATAAGATCCTGATGACTTTTAAATATTGTTTCACGATTTAATAAAGAGCTATCTCCAATTACATTGCAGGCTAACAGAAAAATTTTCTCATCACCTTTAATAAATTCTGCGATGTTTGCAGGAAGCTCTTCGCTTATTTTTGCCTGTTGTACATTGTAAAAGCGTTTCAACCAATCTTCGTTCTGTTCTTCGCCATTTAAAAAACTAAAGTAACCGGCCATCTCTTTGTTCTTTTTATCATCCCACTTGCCAAAATAATTCATCCAACCTTTTACATTATACTCTAACGATGGCGCGCCGAAATTATAGATCATATGGCCCTGGCGCCAGCCCCATCCTTCAACACAAACGCTGTGCTGACCCGCATCTAGTGCACCATTCAAAATAGTTGCAGTATCCCAAATAAGGCCACTGTAACAAATAAATTCATGAAATTTACTCTGAGAACACAATAAATTTATTCGCGCGCCATTTATTGCCGATTCTTTTTTAAGCTGTTCCAACTGTTTAGAATATTTTTGCGGCTGATCGTTTATATCACCCGATTCTATATGCAGCTGATATGCTAAAGCCGCAACAACATCTTTTTGACAGGTATCGTAATAGTGTTTAAATTCTTTTTCGGTATATGTCAGGCTGTTTAAATTAACCAGTTTAATGCCCGGAATTTTTTTTACGCCTTCCCAAAAATTAAAATATGCTGGCTGCGTATAAAGTGTGCTCACCTCGTTATCCTTAAAAAGAATTGTAGTTTCATATCCCATTTGCCTTACAACTACGGCGCAATACGCCGACCATTCTACCCAGGTTTTATTTCTTAAGGCCGTTACAAGTATTCTGCCTTTTACAGGTGGAAGCTCTTTTAATTCACTCAACCATTGCTCAAGTGCTAAACGCGGACTTGCCGTATGTTTAATTTTAGAATGGATCAATCTTTCGATCTCTCCTAAAATAATATCCTTTGCGGCATTGAGTTTTTTCATTACTTATTTTTCAAGCACAACACCAACATTGTATGCCTGCCCGCTTTCTTCAAGATATTTTTTCCAGTTTGCATCAAATTCAGTATTAATCCCGTCAACTGCTAAATTACCTTTTGCTTTATTATGTTTTAACCAACCCACAGTATTGCCTAAGCCAAACTCCTGATAATAAAATTTACTTGCAGTTTTAAATCCTGCCTTTTTACCAAGCAGTTCAAGGCTATCTCCACTAAAATAATAATTGTGCACGGTGCGGTAAAAAAATGGCGCGTATGCTTCAGGATGAATTTTTAAAAGCACATCATCCAGGTTAGGCGTGAAGACAATGGCTTTACCATTTGGTTTAAGCAGTTTATAAATTTCTGTAAGGTAAATTAAAGGATCATCTGTATGTTCAATAACATGAATAGATAAAGCAAGATCTACTTTGCCCAAATGATCATTTAACGCATCGTTAATAGAGCTGTAAGGAATGTGCTTGCGTTCGGTTAACGATTCGTGGTATCCAAAAAAAGGTTCAACAGCTATTGTTTTTCCTGCCATTCCTTTTACAAGGTCTAACATGGATCCACCACCACAACCGCAATCTGCTATTACATCTCCGCGTTTTAAATGTGGTGCAATGTATTTAAAGTAGCCCGGCTGTTGTTTATCGTGTTCAATAAAATAATCATCCACTAATTCTGTATTGTTTACCATTTTACGATACGCATCTGTATTGTAATCGATCTTTGGAAAAGGATCGAGTCTGGCATACAGTTTATCGCTTTCATAAATCACTTCATAATCTGTTGTGCTTAATGAATCGGGCTTACCGTCGCGAATCTTTCCTTTATAAATTATTTTATTCATTGATATTTACGCTTATTAAACTAAAATTATTCTTTGATGAGATAAGGTGTTCCGCGAACGCTGATCTTTATTTTTTCTGCATCTTTTCCAAAAAAATCGTACACAGCTTTTCTTGCACCTGGCCAGCGGTCGTCATCCTGCTTCTTTGCCAGAAAATCGTCGAACACAACAACACCGCCTTTACTTACTTTTGGATAAAGATGTTCTAAAGTATCGATGTAAGATTGATAAAGATCACCATCCACATGCAAAATTGCAATTGGTCTATTTGGGTGATCTTTTGTAGTATCGCCAAAAAAACCTTTTTTTAAAATAACTTTCTCTTCAATTTTTCCTTCGCTTAAAACAGTTTGAATAAATTCAGGCGAATATTGATATTTTCCACTTGGTGAAGTTGACCATTCTCCTTTTTTTGGTTTGCGATATGAATCGTCTTCGACAGATGGTTCAGGAAATCCTTCAAAACTATCGTATCCATAAACCTGTCTTTGCCCGCCTTCACTTTTTTCTAACAACGAATTTATAGCCGATATAACCAGTAAAGATCTACCCCTGCCAATCCCACATTCAACAATATCGCCTTCCACATTGCGCACCATTTCAAAATATTTCCACCAATAAATAACGTTACCAATATTTCCTAAATTCAATTGATGAAATTTCTCGTCCAGTTCGGGGCTATGATTTGATTCGAGAGAAAAAAATTGTTTCATATAAATAATTTGTTTTTTGAGTACTGTTAAAAATCTTCTAAAATTGTTTTACGTTGCATTGGATCTAACTCGTTAATTTTTGGATCGGTATAAAACGAATCATTTCTGTAGTGTGTTGTAGACACTTCTTCAATGATAGCACCTTTTTCACTCCAAAACGCGTGCTTCACCCCACGTTCAACAGTTAAGATGTCGCCTTTTTTTGCAACAGATTTGATGCCATTTAAGCTTACACCTAGTTCGCCATTTAAAACATGAAAGGTTTCTTCTTTTTTAATATGGTGTTGTTCAGGATGGTGCTGACCCGGGAATACAACGATAATTTTTTTGCAGTATTCGCGATTAATCAAATTAACGATCAATATACCAAACTCACTAAATTTATCGATACCATAATGGTGTGAAATTTCGATCTCGGCTTTTTCGTTTAAAACAATTCCTGCTTCCGACATCATACCTTTAGCTTCGTGAATGATCTTTCTTAGCTTGTAATATTTATCAATTTCCGAACTTTCAAAAACAGATTCGTTCATTTTATAATCTTTACTTGCTTTATAAGAAGCGCGAACACGGCCAAACTCACTGCTATTCAATTGCCCTTCTTTACAAGGCATTGCAAAAAATACATCTTCTGCTTTTAATACTGTGCCTTTTTTAATGTTGCGTTTTGCAAATACACCGCGTTTTAAAGAAAGTAAAGAATCTGCTTCATCTTTAGTAATTGCTTTATCATTATTACCTAATATTTCGTTGGTAGTTAATGCAGCAGCTATCCAATTATCTGTTTCTTTAGGGTTCATTGAATATCCGTTAAGCACCACGGTATCTGTTGGCAACCCAACATGTCTCTCGTAAATAGCTGCTCCCTTAGATACTGCTACTTTAATAACATCGTAATTATCCGGGGCCTCGTGACCAGAATAACCAATTGTTACGTGCGGATAACGGTTCTTTAATTTTGAAATAAAATTTAAATTTAAAACGTTATTCGGACTCGGATAAATTCCAACACAATGTAACACTGCAAAATTAGAATCGCGGTGACTTAAGTAAGTTACCAGGTTATCAATTTCAAAAAGATTTAATCCGCCCGTTGAAGCAATGATGGGTTTATTAGTGCTTACAATTTTAGCAAGTAACGGCCAATCATCAGCACTACAGCTTGCAATTTTAATAATATCGATTTTATGATCTAATATCACACTAACAGATTCTTCATCAAAAGGTGTACACATGCTGTGCATGCCTTCGGCTTTAATAGCATTTACCAATTGCAGGAACTGATCTTTTGTAAGCTCAGTAGACAAAAAACGACTTATGTGTTTTGCTTTTGTATCATTTCTAAAATCAGGATGTATGAATGTATCCAGCTGCCTGTATTGTAATTTAACGGCCGCGTTTATTTTATGCTTGCGGGCCAATTCGCCCATTGCCTTAATTATATTTATACCATGGTCTACACTACCCTGGTGATTGTTGGCCATTTCGAAAATAAAAAGATCTTCAAAAAGTTTGTCCTGGTTTTTCATATTTATTGATATTAGATTTATTATTAAAGTTGTTCGATATTGATAAGCCTGTCATCAATATAAAAATCGGCGGCAGGTTTTCCGAATTTTAGTTCGTGATACTTTACGCCCCATTTCTCCATTTGTTTTCTTGTAATTTCTTCCCAGTTAATTCCTGTTTTAGAACCCCTGGCCGTGAAGAGAATGATGTAATTATTATTTGAATAAAGTTTATTTATTTTTTCTATGGTTGCAAAGTTTGGTTCAGATAATTCGTAATTATTATCCTTTTGCAATTGCGCAATCACACCATCTATGTCAAAACAAAATGTTTTGTTACCTGCATCGTTTATCTTTATGTCGCGCAGTTTTGCAAGATCTTCTATGTTATCAATATCAAAATTATTATTCATGATGTAAGCGCCAATAACATTTCCAGTCATTGATTTTTTTTCGAGAATGGTTGATGCTCTGGCAATATCGATGGAAGCATTTTGCAAATATGTTTTTGGCAAAGATTGTCTTGGTTGGTTATAGGCTTCAGAAATTGTTTTATCTTCAACAACCGGAACAAGTACACCATTTTTTTCGAACCACATTTTAAAAGGTGTTTCAGGAGCAGGCGCTACCGAGCGAATTGAATCCCATTCAGGATTATCGATAAGCAGTTTTATCATTTCATCAATTTGCTTTGGATCTCTTATTGGGCTTGTTGGCCTAAGATGCACAACAATTTCGGGAATATAATTTTCTGTTTCTTTTAATTGCGATAATGCATGAAAAAAAACGTCAAGATCGGTAGACATATCACCTGCAAATTCTGCAGGTCTTAAAAAAGGAATTTCGGCGCCATGCTTTTTTGCAACCGTTGCGTAGTCTTCACTATCTGTACTTACAATTGTTCGGTTAATATACTTTGACGCAAGCGCGTGCTCTATTGAGTGAGCAATAAGCGGCTTACCGTGAACAGACATAATATTTTTATGTGGTATTGATTTAGATCCGCTCCGCGCTGGTATTATTGCTAATATTTTCATTTTGTTCCTCGCAAATTATTCCAATACCAATCAACAGCCTCTTTTAAACCATTCTCTAAAGTATGTGTTGGTTTATATCCTAAAAGTGTTTCTGCTTTTTCGATCGATGCCAATGAATGTGGAATATCTCCTAAACGATCCGGGCCATGTATGGTTTGAATTTTTGCTATTTCAGCATCGTACTCACTTAAATATTTTTTTAATAAATGGGTCATCCAGTTAAGGTCGGCGCGTTCGCCTACTGCTGTATTAAATATTTGCCCTTTTGCTTCGGGATTCTTAGTAAGCGCAGCCAGGTGATTCATTTGAATAACATTATCTATGTAAGTAAAGTCGCGCGAGTTGGTTCCATCACCATTTATTTTTGGAGCCTCATGCGCCATTAACTGCATGGTAAACTTTGGTATCACTGCCGCGTATGCCCCATTTGGGTCTTGCCTGCGACCGTATACATTAAAATACCTGAGGCCGATGGTATCGAGTCCGTAATTTAAACCAAATACATGTGCGTACAATTCGTTTACATATTTTGTTACAGCATAGGGCGAAAGCGGTTTGCCTATAATTTCTTCAATCTTAGGAAGAGATTCAGAATCGCCATACGTGCTCGAGCTTGCCGCATATACAACACGTTTAACTTTTGAATCGCGTGCTGCTACCAACACATTTAAAAAACCACCAATATTAACTTCGTTTGTTGTAATTGGATCATTTAAACTTCGTGGTACCGACCCTAAGGCGGCCTGTTGCAAAACTATTTGCACACCATCCATTGCTTTTTTACAATCATCTAAGTTCCGGATATCTCCTTCGATCAGCGTAAAATTTTTGTTTTTTAAAAATTCACTGATGTTTTCTTTTCTTCCGGTTGAAAAATTATCTAAACAAATTACTTCGTTAGCGTTTTGTAAGAGGTGATCGCATAAATTGGAACCAATAAATCCGGCCCCACCGGTTACCAGAACTCTTGAATTGGTTATTTTAGTATATGACATAGGAAAATAAGTTAATCACGAAAAAAGTGAAAAATTTAAAAAATCAAGATTGTGTATTTTTGGCGTATTTTCATTTGAAGAAATGCAAATGGGTGATTATCAATGCTTTACGAAATTAAATAGCTACGCCTCCTCAGTCACACAGTTACTAAGGAGGTAAAATTGCTTGAAGATGTGAAATTAGCATAATTTCTCTAAGTTTTTGGGCTATTTTTGGCCAAAATCGCGGTTTTTTTAAGAAAAAATAGTGCATAACATTAAATCTAAAAAAATTTAGAAAGTTGTTATTTCGCAACTTTTTACAGTAATTATAGGTTTAGAAACTATTTAAATGAGTATTAACACGTAGTTTTGTATGTTCTTTAGCTCCCCATTTTCCAAAATAATTTATTTCTCACGCGAATGCGTCATGCTGAAAACCGTTAGTAATTAAATGCATTAAAAAAGGTTTCCGGGTTAAAATATTTGCACCCCTTTTTTTAACCTTTCGTTTTAAATCTTTTATGTACATTTAAATCGATGAAATTCTTATTAAATATTCTTTTTACCGGTAATAAGATTATCATCCTCATCCAGCAAAAGCTTAGCCCTAAACAATTTGTTATTTTTGGCGCCATTTTAATTGGTTTAACAGCGGGCTTAGCCGCTGTGCTTCTAAAACTATTTGCGCATTGGTTATTAGGTTGCATAGGTACTATTTCCTCCAATAACCAGTTTATTATTGCTGCTTTTCCAATAATTGGTATTGCGTTATGTACATTATTTATTCATTATTTAAACGGCAACAAGCTTGGTAAGGGCCTAGCTAATATTATTTATGCGATTGCAAAAAAATCGAGCATACTTCCTAAAGACCAAACTTACAGCCATGTAATAACAAGTGGTTTAACGGTTGGCTTTGGCGGATCGGGGGGATTAGAATCGCCTATCGTTACAACAGGTTCGGCCATCGGTTCTAACTTTGGACGCACTTATAAATTAACTTATAAAGAACGTACACTTCTTTTGGCCTGCGGTGCCGCAGCAGGCATTGCGGGGGCTTTCAATACACCTATAGCGGGGGTTCTATTTGCACTTGAGGTACTTTTAGTAGAAGCAAACATTTCTGCTTTTATACCAATTTTAATTGCGTCAGCCTCCGGAGCGTTATGTTCTAAAATAATTTTACAGGAAGAACTTCTTTTACAATTTAAATTACAAGAGGCTTTTAACTATTACAATGTTCCGTTTTACATTCTTCTTGGGGTTCTTGCGGGTGTGGTGTCTTACTATTACTCAAGGGTATTTATGGCCACCGAAGATTATTTTAAAAAATTTAAAGACAATACTTTTTTAAAGATCTTTGTTGGTGGCATAGGTTTGTATGTTTTAATTTTACTTGTTCCGCCCTTATTTGGCGAGGGTTACCAAAGTATTAAATTCCTTTCAAATATAAATACAGATGCCGTATTTAATCGTTCGGCGCTTTATTTTGGCCTTATGTCAAAGCCCTTAATCTATCTTAGCCTGGTTGTTGTTATATTATTAAAACCTATAGCCAGTGCATTTACAGTTGGGAGCGGTGGCAACAGCGGTAATTTTGCGCCTTCTTTATTTGTGGGTGCTTTTGTTGGTTTTTTATTTTCTTCAGTAATAACTGATCTTGGCTTTGCACTTCCGGTAAGTAATTTTACTATTGTTGCCATGGCGGGTGTATTAAGCGGTATTTTTCACGCGCCATTAACCGGCATATTTATTATTGCCGAAATAACCGGCGGATATGAATTAATTATTCCATTAATGATCGTTTCTGCCCTGAGCTACGCTGTATCAAAATATTTTATGCCTTTAAATATTGACATGCTTAAATTATCAAGAAAAGAAAAAATTATTGTTACCAATACCGATTCTTATTTATTAAGCAATATTGAGATTTCTAAATTAGTTGAGCACGATTTTTCGCAGATACCTATTGATGTTAAACTTAGAAAATTAGTAGAGATGATCTCCACCTCCAAACGCAACATCTTCCCGGTTATTGATAAAAAGGGGCGTTTAAAGGGTTTGATAACGATTGACGATATACGCGATATAATGTTTAAACAGGAATTGTATGATACTATAACTGTAAAAGAATTAATGCAAGCGCCTACAACTATTATTACAGATACGGACGATATTACATCAGCCATGAAACGTTTTGACGAATCTCATCTTTGGAACATCCCGGTAGTTTTTCATGGAAAGTACGAAGGTTTTATTTCCAAATCTTCTATTCTCGAAAAATACCGCGAGGTGCTGATTCAAAGTTCTATTGAATAAACCTGCGTGAGGGATGCGCCCCGATAACTATCGGGGTTTTCTTTTGCCCCAGAGGGCAAAAAACCGAGGCGACAGCCGAGCCTACTGCAAATACGCTGTGGGTATTTGAGCGGGTGTGTAAGCAGCCCGACCCTTGCGCACACAAAAAAAATACTGGCGGAAGGGGCACGCCCAACAACACGAACCTAATATTTTAAAAAAAATTCTACTTACTCAAATGATAAAAAGAGCCGCTTTGTAAATACAAAGCGGCTTTAATTTGAAAAAGAATTTATTATTCTACAATTAATTTTTTAGTACTTGTTGCATTATCAACTTTTATATTTACCATGTAAATACCGGTTGATAATCCATTCAGATCAATATTAATTTTGTTAGCGCCGGTTTGTGCTGTTGCTTTAGTTGTTTTTACCCTTTGCCCAAGCGCATTCATAACATTAACATCAACAGTTGAATTATTTTTCAGATCAATTGCTAATGTTGCATTATTAGAAGCGGGATTAGGATAAATGAAACTGTTACTCGCACTGTTTTGTGATGTTTCTTTTACACTAACACCTAAAAGGTTAAAGTCGTAGGATAATTTACCGCTTTGGTACCAGGTAGTGTTATTTGTTAATTGTGCGTAAGGGTTGCTGTTTGTAACAACCATTGGAGTTAGAATATCAACTATGGGAAAACCATTAGCAGCAGTTATAACTGTTGCTGAACCGGTTGTAGGAGACATATAACTCATTGTAGCGCGGCTGGCTACATTTGGATTACTTGTACCTGTGCCTGTTGCAACCCGGGTTACATTAATTTCTGTTGGTGACACTTTATACTGAGTTGTTCCTGTAACAACAGACATACAACGTGCTTTTAAGTTTGGTTGACTATTGTATTTTCTAGCGCCATTTGTAAATAATGTATCTGATTCTGACCATGAAAAAGTAATATAATCACCTGCAGGCGTACGGCCTAATTGAAGACGGTGATCAACATTATTAGTTTTAACAGCAGGCGCTGTACCTGTTTCATCCCAAGGATTATCATTAAAACCAGGCTGACCTGACCTTGGATCTGCTTGTTCTGAAGAAGCTGAATCAACTGTTACGAAAGTCCATGGAGTTGATCCGTCGCCAATAAAATCGTAGATATAAGGACGGTTACCAGGTGTATGACCCCAACGGTAAAGCTCTCCACCGTTTGACCATTGTTGTAAAAAGCTTAAAGAGTCAGCGTCAATAGAAGAGTGACTGAACATAAGTGCACCAAGGTGTAATTTGTTGTCTTTATCTACAGTAATATCCCAATCTGAAAAGAATGGAGATGCTTTTGTAGTATCAGCATTTAATGATGCTAAGTGATCTAAAATTGGTTGCATTGCAGCGCTGTTAAAATCTATACCTGATAATAACGACCAGCTTGTACCACTGTTTGTTGTTTTATAAATAATTGGATGGTTACCAATATTTTGGCTTGTTGCATTCGCTAATGCTCCGATAGTAACAAAGTAACCCACAGTTCCCGATTCATTCCAAGCCATTTGCGGAGCAAACCCTAAAACTTTATCACCCGTTGAAGGCTCGATCAAAGCTGGAGGGATAATAGAATCCGTTGACCAAACAAAAGTTCCTGCATTAAACGTTCCTTTTACAATTGCGTAACCTCTTAAAGCCGCAAGCGTTGTATTATCAGCCTGTAATAAAGCAGCGGAACGCATTACGCCATCATCGGTAGCTGAAAAAGAACATCTGGACCAACCGTGGTTAGTAACACTTGCTGTAGCAGCAAACGGAAAAAACTGTTGCGCGCCCGGGGTTACATCTGCTGTTGAATTGAACACGTCTAATTTTTTTGACGCATAAAAATTACCTGAGAAGCCAGATCCTCCAACAGTTGGACCAGTAGCTACAACAAAGGCATTAGCAATATTTGTATTTCCTGACGGATTGTAAATACCGCCTTGTGGATAACGACCCCAATCAGTAGCATTGGCCCATAAAGCAGTACTATCAAAAGTGTTACCGCCATCTGAGCTGATCATAGCAACGATAACACCGCTTAGCGCTGTTGCCGGTGGAGCCGGAGTTGGCATATAGCTTGCACTCTTTCTGTGAATATAAGAAACGGCATTTAACTCATTATTATATTGTAATGGATGTGTTTCGCTTAACAACATACCATAAATATTACCTGAGCCAGTTAATAATTTCCAGTTAATTGTTGATGGAGGTAAAGTAGCGGATGATTTTTCCGCTTCAACTTCCACATTCATAACCGGACCAATCGGCTGTTTTAATTTTGGTGAACCTAAACCCCCAGGTTCGTTTACGAATTTATGAGCAACTTCTTTAGATATTTGAGCAATACCTGATGGCTTCTGTTTTACTCGCCCATTTTGTGGATAGACGCTTATTGCACTGAATAAGCTTAACCCGATTAATAGCTGTTTTTTCATGTTACTAGATTTATTTTATTTATAATTAAACTAAACTTTAAATTGAAAAACGATTCATAAATTAAATTGCTTTAACTTATAATTTGTTACAAGAAATAAATAGGGGTTTTGTTTAGTTTGGAGATTATGATCGAAGTTACAAAACAAATATGATAAAAACAAATTAAAATAAAAAAGCCGTTTCAGTTTTGAAACGGCTTTTTTAAATAAAGTTCTAAGAATATGCCAATGGCATTTCTTTGCGATTATTCTACAATTAATTTTTTAGTACTTGTTGCATTACCAACTTTTACATTTACCATGTAAATACCACTTGATAAGTTGCTAAGGTCTATATTGATATTATTAGTACCTGCCTGCGCCTGAACTTTAGTAGCTTTTACTAACTGTCCGATAGTATTCATTACGGTAACATCAACATTTGAATTATCTTTCATATCAATTGCTAATACTGCATTGTTAGATGCAGGGTTAGGATAGATAACACTGTTGCTTGCGCTGTTTTGAGAATTTTCAGCAAAACCAACACCTGTAGATGTTGAAGCAGCAAAAGCGTAAGATAATTTGCCTGTTTGATACCATGTTGTATTATTTATAACTGGATCTAAAGGGTTACTGTTAGTTACCGTCATTGGTGTGTATATATCAACATTAGTTCCTGTAACAACCGCCGCACCTGTTTTAGGTGATAAGTAATGTAATGTAGCACGGCTTGAAACGTTTGGATTTAAAGTACCTGTACCTGCAGCAACTTTTGTTACGTTAATTTCTGTTGGAGAAACTGCATACATGTTTGTTCCTGAACCAATAGACATTAAACGTGTTTTTACGTTTGGTAAGCTGTTGTATTTTCTTGAACCGTTAGTAAAGTTTGTATCTGATTCAGAGAATGAGAAAGTAATATATTGTCCATCAGGCGTACGGCCTAATTGAACACGTGAATCTACATTATCTGTTTTTGAACCAGAACTACCTGTTGCAGCCCAAGGGTTATCGTTAACGCCATCATCTCCGGCAGCAACACCTGCTTCTTCAGATGATAATGAATCAATTGTTTTTACTTCCCATGCAGCTGTTCCATCACCAATAAAATCGTATAAATAAGGATGTTGACCCGGAGTATGTGCCCATAAGTAAGACTCGCCCGGATTAATAGAAACTGTGTATTGTGCAAAATAAGCTAATGAATCAATGTGTTCAGATGCACCTGTTCTGATAGTTGCAGCAATGTGTAATTTACCATTTGCATCTACTACCATATCCGCATCAGAAAAGAAAGGAACAGCTACATTTGTATTTGTATTTAAAGTAGCTATATGATCAGTTACAACTGTCATTGTAGGAGCATTAAAATCTATTCCTGGCAATTGAGCCCAGCTTAAACCGCTGTTAGTTGTTTTATAAATAATTGGCTGAAAACCGCTTTTGTTTGAATTTGTAGCTCCAACTCTTGCGCCCATAACCATAACGTAACCAATAGTTCCGGATTCATTCCAGGCCATGTTTGACATTTGCGTGTACATGTTTTTTGAACCATCTGATTTAAGAATAACAGATGGAGCAATTGAATCGTTTGTCCATACAAAAGCACCAGCATTAAAGCTTCCTTTTACAACGGAAAGACCTCTCATACCCGTAAGTGCAGAAGCATCATCCATGATCCAGCCCATAGAACGCACTACACCATCATCTGTTGATGAAAAGCCGTAACGTCCAAATGCGAAAGGCCCTGTGTTAGGAGCATAAGAAGCAAGATTGGATGCTAAATACTGTTGTGCGTTTGGAACGGTAGTTAATGTATTGCTAAAAGAGTTTAATTGTCTGCTTGCAGCCCAGTTACCAACCCAACCTGCGGCCGGAGGAGTTACAGGACCCATACCAACAACATACGCGTTAGCAACATTTGTATTTCCTGCGGGATTATAAATACCACCTTGCGGGTAACGACCCCAGTTAGTGGCATCTGCCCAAATAACAGTACTGTCAAAAGTATTACCCCAGTTAGTAGTTACTTCAGCAACGATTACACCGCTTTGCGCGTTTGCAGGAATTGCAGGATAAGCCGTGTAGCTTAAACTCTTTCTGTGAATAAAGGAAACAGCGTTTACTTCATCATTATAATTTAATGGTTGAGATTGGCTTACCAACATCCCAATGATGTTCATCGAACCGCAAATTGGTTTCCAGTTAATTGTTGATGGTGGCATAGTTACTGAAGAAGATGCTTGTTCAGGCTCTAAGTTTGGATTTTGAACCGGCGTAGCAGCTTGTTTTGCATTTGTTGTTGCAGTAGCTTCATTAGATTCTGCAGCAAACCTTGCTGCAATGATCTTTGACATATCTTTAACACCTGATGGTTTGATACGACCATTTTGCGGATAGACGCTTATTGCTGCTAATAAGGCCGAACCAAGTAGTAATTGTTTTTTCATGTTTTTTTGTTTAGGTATTTTATTCTTGTTTGTTATTTTTCGGATAATATTGCGCAATTTACTGAATTATAAACAAAATTAACTCAATAAAGTTTATTATTAACTAACTATTTACTTAGTGTTTATAATAGCTAATTTATAAAATTTTTAGCAAATAAACAAGGTTTTTAATATTAAAAAAGCCGTTTCGAAAATTCGAAACGGCTTTAAAATTTTACTAAATGTAGAAGAAATTATTCTACAATTAATTTTTTAGTACTTGAAGCATTACCAACTTTAACATTTACCATGTAAATACCTGCTGCTAATCCTTTAAGATCGATATTGATATTGTTTTGTCCTACTTGTGCCTGAACTTTAGTAACTCTTACTAATTGTCCAACTGCATTCATTACAATAACATCAACATTTGAATTATCTTTCATATCAATTGCCAACACTGCATTGTTAGATGCAGGATTTGGATAGATAACGCTGCTGTTTGCGCTGTTTTGAGCGTTTTCAGGAAAACCAACACCTGTAGGAGTAGTAATAGCATTAAATGTATAAGATAATTTACCATTTTGATACCAGATAGTATTGTTTGTTAACTGAGCAAAAGGATTGCTGTTTGTAACAACCATCGGAGTTGTAATATCAACAACATTTCCGGCAATAGTAGCAGAACTTGTAGTTGGAGACATATAATGTAATGTAGCACGACTTGCAACATTTGGGTTATTTGTTCCTGTTCCTGCCGCAACTTTTGTTACGTTAATTTCTGTTGGAGAAACTGCATACATATTTGTTCCTGAACCAACAGCCATACAACGTGTTTTAATGTTTGGTAAGCTGTTATATTTTCTTGAACCGTTAGTAAAGTTTGTATCTGATTCGCAGAAAGAAAAAGTGATGTATTGACCATCTGGAGTACGACCCAATTGAATACGAGAATCCACGTTATCAGTTTTAACCGGCTCGCCAGAACCAGTAGCATCCCAAGGATTATCATTGAAACCATTTCCACCTGTTTGAGCACTTGGAGCTTCAGTTGGTAATGAATCAACTAATACAGCTTGCCATGCAGCGGTTCCATCACCGATAAAATCGTATAAGTATGGACGCATACCCGGAGTGTGAGTCCAGTTATATTGCTCACCTGGATTAATTGAAACTGTAAAGCCTTGTGAGAATGTTAAAGAATCTAAGTGGCTTGAAAAAGTACTAAAGAAAGTAGCACCAATATGCAATTTACCATTAGCATCAACAGTAGCATCAAAATCATTAAAGAAAGGAATAGCAAGTGCGCTGTTAGTAGATACACCATTAACTGAAGCAATTACTGGGGCCATTGCCGGACTATTGAAATCAATTCCGGAAATTAATGACCAG
Organism: Chitinophaga pinensis; assembly: GCA_943369995.1. Classification (GTDB taxonomy): domain Bacteria; phylum Bacteroidota; class Bacteroidia; order B-17B0; family Aurantibacillaceae; genus Aurantibacillus. The sequence goes on along the minus strand of CALRPF020000022.1, from coordinate 28,938 downwards.
CTTGTACCGCTGTTTGTAGTCTTGTATACAATTGGCTGAAAACCTAAATTTGAATTTGTAGCACCAGTTCTAGAGCCTAGAAAAATAACGTATCCAACAGTTCCAGCTTCGTTCCAAACCATTTGTGGGGCAGTTAAAACATTTTTCGATCCATCACTTTGAATAGTAGTTGCAGGAATTAATGAATCAGTTGACCATGTAAATGCACCGGCATTAAAAACACCTTTTACGATAGCAGCACCTCTCATTGTTGATAAACCTGTAGGATCATCTTCAATTAAAGCAAGAGAACGTACAACACCATCATCAGTAGAGCTAAAGCCCATACGTGACCAGCCATGAGATGCAATAGGAGATGCTGAAGCAAATGGAACAAATTGTTGTGCGTTTGGAGTAGCATCAAGCGTTGATGTTAAAGTATTTAACTTTCTGCTTGCATACCAGTTACCACTAAAACTTGAACCTGCAACAGTTGGACCAGCACCAACAACATAAGCGTTGCCAATAGCTGTATTTCCGGCCGGGTTATAGATAGCACCTTGTGGGTAACGGCCCCAATTAGTTGCATCTGCCCATAAAACTGTACTATCAAAAGTAGCTCCCCAGTTTGTAGAGATCTCAGCCATGATAACACCACTTAATGCGCCTGCCGGTGGAGCCGGAGTTGGGTTATAAGTAGCGCTTCTTCTGTGAATGAATGAAACTGCATTAACATCATTATTGTATTGTAATGGCCTTGATTGACTTACCAACATACCATAAATATTAGAACAGCCACCAAGTAGTTTCCAGTTGATAGTTGATGGAGGAAGTGAAGCCGATTTTTCATCAGATGAATTCGGATTTTCAACAGGACCCATTGGTTGTTTTAAGTTTGCAGGTGTAGCATCTGTTGGTTCAACAGCAAATTTCTTTGCTACTGTCTCAGCAACATTCGTTAAGCCAGTTGGCTTTACGTACTTACGACCATTTTGTGGGTAGACACTTATTGCTGCTAATAAGGCCGAACCAAGTAGTAGTTGTTTTTTCATGTTATTTGGTTTTAGTATTTACTTTTTAAATTATTAATCAGATTGCTAAAATAAGAAAATCATTAATTTAAACCAAATTTAATGTGAGCAAATGGTTAAATTTAACAATGTAAAACCCTGTATTTAATTATAGAATTTATACCCTGGTTTTAATGACATTAAAGTGACAAAAGATCAAAAAAAAAGCTGCTAATAAATTAGCAGCTCTTTTGTTTAATTGACAAAGCAATTATTTTCCTTTGTTAACTGAACCAGCTAGGTCTGAACCAGCTTTAAATTTTACTACTTTTTTAGCAGCAATTTTAATTTCTTTACCAGTTTGAGGATTACGGCCAGTACGAGCAGCACGTTTAGCTACTGAGAAAGAACCGAAACCTACTAAACCAATACGATCACCTTTTTTTAAAGCTTTGTGAATCGCTTCGATTGTTGAATCTAAAGCACGACCTGCGTCAGCTTTTGTTAATTTTGAACCTGATGCAATTGCATCAATTAATTCTGCTTTGTTCATTTTTTTTGTTTTTAGGGTTAAACAATTAATTAAAATTATAATACAAATTTATACGCTAAACCTTATTTGTCAAGTGTTTTGCTAAAAAAAACGGCTGTTTTGTTGATAAATCGACCTTTTGTTAATAAGTAAGTCTTGAAACAGGCTTTGATAAAGGGTTTCTGGCTTCGCCGGGCTTTTTTTTGTTGTTTGATAGGCCTTAAAAGCCCAACCCGGGCTGCATTTTATACTGCATAGTCATTTGATCAAACAAAAGTGGCTCCGTCCTTTATAGTAAAGCCTCTCAAAAATTCGGGAACCAACATTTTTTTCTTGCCCTGCAATTGAATTTCCGTTATCTCAATTAACCCATCTTCACAATATACTTTCAAAAAATTTTTATTGTCGGTAAGCAGCAAACCGTTAGGTTGAAAAGGTTCGCTCAATTCGTAATTACAATTAAATATTTTTATAGTTAGCAATGCGCTATCACCATTCTTAAAATGCGCGTAAGCTGTGGGGTATGGCGATAAGCCTTTAATACGGTTGTTTATTTCAACTGCTGTTTTACTCCAATCAATTAAACAATCTTCTTTAAAAATTTTTGGTGCATGGCAAACCTTGTCCTCTTGCTGTAATAAAAAATCAAGTTCATTGCCGCTTTCAAAACTCTTATTTATTTCTATAACAGTTTTTAATATCAGATCTGCGCCTACAATCATTAACTTATCATGCAACTCACCGGCGGTAGTGCCGTTGTCGATATTTACTTTTTGTTGAAACAAAATATTTCCTGTATCAATTTCATGCTTTAATTTAAAAGTAGTAACGCCACTTTCTGTTTCTCCATTAATTATGGCCCAGTTTATTGGGGCTGCTCCCCTGTATTTTGGCAATAAAGATGCGTGCAAATTAAATGTTCCCATTTTTGGCATATTCCAAACAACTTCGGGTAGCATTCTAAATGCTACAACAAACTGAAGATCGGCCTTAAGTGCTTTTAATTCCGCAATAAAATTTTCGTCTTTTAATTTTTCGGGTTGTAATAATTTTAAATTATTTTCAAGTGCGTACTTTTTAACGGCAGATTGCTGAATTTGCTGCCCCCTGCCAGCAGGTTTGTCCGGCACTGTTACAACACCCACAATATTGTAATTATTCTTAATTAAAATATCAAGGCTCTTCACCGCAAATTCTGGTGTACCCATAAAAATAATACGCATGCTCATTTTCTTGTTCTTTCTCTCTGCAAAAGTAATAAACATTTGCATGTTTTACTTTTGATATTAATTATATATCAACCCTATTTTAAAGCATAAAAAAAGGGCTGCATAAAATACGCAACCCTTTTTTAGAAATAAAAAATTAATTATTCAATAATGATCTTTCTGCTTACTTTATTCCCATCATTTTCGAAAGTGATGAAATAAATACCTTTTGATTGGCTTGACAGATCGATGTTTTTGGTACTTGTGAATTTACCTGATAAAATAACCGAACCTAAAATATTAGTTACTGAGTAATTAATATTATCGGTTGTCATTGAATTAGCAACGCTAAATACCCCATTACTTGGGTTAGGGAACACACTGATAGCGCTTAATACTTTAGCATTTTCATTTAAACCTGTACAATCAGATACGTTAATGATCTGAGTTGTAGAAGCAGTACCAGAAGGGTTACCAGCTAATAATGTAAGTGTATATGCACCTGAAGCAGTGAAAGTAACTTGTGGGTTTGGCGCAGTAGCATTAGAGAATGGACCCGTACCACCCGGATTTGAAGACCATGTATAAGTAAGCGGTGTAAACGAAGATGTTGTAACATTGCTTACCTGAACCGCAGCACCTGTACATGTTGTAGCAGCAACAGTAAATGCAACTGCTGGAGAACAAGGAGCTACTGTAACTGTTTGCACAGCAGTGTTTGTTCCTGTAGCATTTGTAGCAGTTAAATTAATAGTATAAACACCCGCACCCGCAAACGAAAACGAAGGAGTTGCTCCTGTAGCGTTTGAAATAGTAACACTGGCACTTGGGCTTGTTGACCAGCTATAAGTTGGCGCTGGTGAACCTGTAGTAGTATTTGAAACAGTATAAGTTATTTTAGTACATGCTGTTGAGTTACCGCTAAAAGCAGCTGAAGGAACAGTACATGCCTGAACCACTACAACCTGTGTTGCTGAACTTGTACCTGTAGCATTAGATGCTAATAAAGTAAGGGTATAAGTACCGGCAGACGCAAAACCAATAGTTGGAGTTGCTGCTGAAGTGCTAGAAAAAACAGCTGCTGGAGATGAGCTCCAAGTAAATGTTGGTGCAGGACTTCCTGTAGTTGAATTATTTACTACGGTTGTTGCAGCCGGGCTGGCGAAACATAAAGTTGGCGGAACGTTAAATGCTGCCGTTGGAGCAACTGGGGTTACAATTGCAGGACCAGAGTATTTATAGATACCACCAACACCAACTGTTGTTGGATCGCTGAAACCACCAGCCCAGCCGGTTGTGTTATTTACGAAATCAACAGTTAAGTATTGAATACCTACCGAACCCCAATCAGTCCAAGTAGCACCACCGTTTGTAGAATAAGAAATGATCTGGTTAGATGTACCAGCACCACAAGATGCAAAATAAGATGTACCAGGGATTGCACCCATATTGTTTAATCCCAAGTTCGGATCAAGCGCCGGGATCAAAGTCCAGTTTGCACCACCATCAGTAGTTGTATAAGTTGCAAGACTTTGTGAAGCATCAAACAACCAGCAATAACCATTATTAGGGGTTGTAAAAGCAATTTCATTTATCCCAACTGAGTTAGGATCTAAAGTACTTACATTCCATGTTAAACCAGCATCTGTAGAACGGAAAATACGTCCTTCGTTTGTACCAAACCAAATATTGCTTGAACCTAATTTTGTATAAACACCGGTTAAACCAAATTCGTTCGCAGTTGCCGGATTAGGAATATTAGCTCCCGGTACTAAAGACCAAGTATTACCACCATCGGTAGTTCTCCAGATCTCATACTCATTTCCAATTCCCGGATGAGGATCACCCATAGTGATACCAATTTGAGGAGTAACAAATGTAACAATATTACAAAACGATGCTGCATTTGTATACATGCCAGCAGCAGTCATATTTTGCCAAGTAACGCCGCCATTAGTGGTTCTGTGAATAGCACCTTTATTTTGACCTGCTTTCAAATACGAAGCAACCCATGCCGTATTAGCATCAACTCCTTCAAAACTTGCGATCTTAAATGAGTTTGTATCACCAATTGCAGGTGTAGTTGCACTTTGATAAATGATACCAGAGGTAAAAGTTGATCCACCATTAATGGTTCTTGTAAAGTAACTGTAGTTTCTTCCGGTGTTGCCTGTAGTTCCATCATAACCATGCGCCCATAATACATTTGCGTCAACAGCGCTCATTATTCTAACGCCCATAGAAACTTTTGGCCATGCCGCGTTTTGTGTAGTTGCCCAGTCAACGCTAGCCTGGCCAACCGCAGAACTCACTGCAAGAGCTCCGAAAATTGAAAGTAATGTTTTTTTCATGTTTTAATTTTTTATTTAAGGATTAAAGATAGGTAAAAAAAATTAAAGTATTTTAATAAAATTTTGGTTTTAACACTTAAGCAAAAATCATACCTTTACGCAAATTTTCAGATGATTTCTACAGATTTAGTTATAGTTGGGGCCGGACCGGTAGGTTTATTCGCCATTTTTGAAGCAGGTTTATTAAAAATGCGTTGTCATTTAGTAGATTATTTGCCCCAGGTAGGTGGTCAGTTATCTGAGATCTATCCAAAAAAACCAATTTATGATATTCCCGGCTTTCCATCTGTTCTTGCGCAGGAGTTAGTAGATAATTTAATGAAGCAGGCCGAACCGTTTAAACCTGGTTTTACTTTAGGCGAGCGTATTGAGTCTTTAGAAAAACGTGACGAAAGAGATTTTATTCTTACAACCAACATGGGCACGCAAATACAGGCTAAAGTAGTTGTAATTGCCGCAGGCCTTGGTTGCTTTGAGCCACGTAAACCCGAAATTGCCGGACTTGAAAAATTCGAGAACGGCAAAGGTGTAAACTACATGATACTTGATCCTGAAAAATACCGCAACCAAAAGATGATTATTGCAGGTGGAGGCGATAGCGCATTAGACTGGGCAATATTTTTAGCAGAGGTGTGCAGCGAGTTAACACTGGTACACCGCAGCGAAAGCTTCAGAGGCGCGCCTGATAGCGTTAATAAAGTAATGAAACTTGCTGAGTCAAGCAAAATAAAATTATTATTGAACACAAATATTTTATCCGTTAGCGGTGATGATAAATTAAAATCCGTTGAACTTGTTAATGCAAAAACTCAGGAAAAAAGCACCATAGTTACGGATCATTTAATTCCTTTGTTTGGTTTAAGTCCAAAACTTGGGCCAATTGAAAGCTGGAATTTAAATTTAGATAAAAATGCTATTGAGGTAAATACAGACGACTACAGCACTAACGTACCCGGCATTTACGCAATTGGTGATATTAATACCTACAAAAATAAACTAAAATTAATTTTATGCGGCTTTCACGAAGCTTCTCTAATGAGCCACAGCGCGTATAAATATATGAATCCGGGTATTAAGTACACCATGAAGTATACCACTGTACAGGGGGTTAATGAATTTTAACGTGACCTGATAAAAAATCATAATTGATCTTATCAATCAGTGTTTGCGTTCAATAAAATTTAAAAGAAGAAATATTTTTTTGCTCGCAAATTTTAACTCCAAATTTTTCTTTCCAGTAACTTGCTAAATATTCCTGTTCGGTTTGCCCGGGCGTTGGAATTAAAGTTATATTTTTCTTTCCGAGAACATGCAGATCCATTAAAGTACTATAACCACTTCTACAAATAACGGTTTCGGCATTCACGATCAGGCCTTTTAATTCTGCGTTAAATGCGAAATTACAGACTCGTATATTTTTATTTAAAACAGTTAATTCACTTTTACTTCCTCTTACCAAAACAATTTTCTTTTCTGAATTTTTAAATTTTTCAAGCAATTTATTTTCTAAAACACTACGTTGAGGTTCAACGCCTGAAAGCAAAATCAGGCAATCAATTTTTTCGGGTGCAGAATTTATTTCAAGGTCTTCTAGGGCGCTTTGCGATCCGATATATTCTACAGGAATTTTTATATCTCCTGGATCACTTAACCTGCCTGCCATTCGTGAATTTCCGTTTTTATTATCAGGCACCCAAACTTTATTAAATTGATGGATATACTCATGATTTTTTTTTGCTGCAAGGCCTACAAAAAAGGGCGACATAACATTTAACTGGTGCGTGATAAAAATACTTTCCACACTTTTATTATATAAACCAAAACGATTATCGCTTATCACAAGATCTATATTATTTTCTTTTATAATTTTTTGAAGTAATATATTTTCCTGTTCAATTACCCTTTTGATTTTAGAATACTGAAATAAAATTTTTAGCCAAACCGGTAAACTTTTTGAATATTGAATGTTATAAGAAGGAACATTTATTTTTTGAAGCGAAGGAAAATGCTCGTCAAAAAAAAATTTATTAAGATCGCTAACACCAATTATTACTTTATTACTTTTAAGCAGGTTTTTTATGATCGGCACGCAGCGAGTGCTGTGACCCATGCCCCAATCCAGAGGAGAAATAAATATGGTTTTATCTGAAATCAGTTTTTAAGATATACATCAAATTTACAATTTAAAAGATTTACAATTGACGCTAGGAAAAAAGAATTTGAATTTAAGCCCTCAAAGCAATTGCAGATAAAAAAATTGTAAACTGAATCTTATTGTCTTATTCTATCTTTAAAAAAGAAACCGGATCAATAGTGCTAAAAATTACACTATTAATCCGGCTAAATTTTTTATTAAAGAATTTAACTACGCATCAATTTTTGCGTACTTAGAATTTTTCTCGATAAATTCTCTGCGCGGTGGCACCTCATCACCCATTAACATACTAAATACGCGATCTGCTTCCGCAGCGCTATCAATAGTTACCTGGCGCAATGTTCTTGTGCTTGGATCTAAAGTTGTTTCCCATAACTGGATGGCATTCATCTCTCCTAAACCTTTGTAACGCTGCACATGTACGCTATCAGTTTTCTCTCCACCAAATTCTTTTATCTTTACGTCACGCTCTGCTTCGTTCCAGCAATAAGCCTGCTCTTTTCCTTTTTTAACTAAATATAAAGGAGGGGCAGCGATATAAATATGTCCTTTTTCTACGAGCTCTTTCATGTGGCGGAAAAAGAAAGTTAAGATCAATGTGGTAATGTGCGAACCGTCAACATCGGCATCACACATAATAACAACTTTATGGTAACGTAATTTATCAATATTCAATGCGCGGTCATCTTCTTTAGTGCCACGAAATACTCCTAATGCAGTAAAAATATTTTTGATCTCTTCGTTCTCGTAAATTTTATATTCTAATGCTTTTTCTACATTTAAAATTTTTCCGCGTAACGGCAAAATAGCCTGATAATCGCGGTTACGGCCTTGTTTAGCAGTTCCACCGGCCGAGTCACCCTCAACTAAAAATAATTCACACGCTAAGGGATCGCCACTTGCGCAATCTGCCAGCTTACCCGGCAAGCCCGAACCATTCATCACACTTTTACGTTGCACCATCTCGCGGGCCTTACGGGCAGCGTGACGCGCTGTTGCAGCTAAAATAACTTTATCTACAATCGTACGTGCTTGTTTTGGATGTTCTTCTAAATAATTACTTAATGCTTCGCTTATTGCCTGATCAACCGCACCAATAGCTTCGTTATTTCCTAACTTACCTTTTGTTTGCCCCTCGAATTGAGGCTCCTGTACTTTTACAGAAATAACCGCTGTTAAACCTTCACGAAAATCATCTCCGCTAATTTCGAATTTTACTTTTTGAAGTAAACCATTTTTCTCAGCATACGATTTTAAAGTACGCGTTAAACCTCTGCGAAAACCCGCTAAGTGCGTACCGCCTTCGTGCGTATTAATATTATTTACATAACTCTGAATATTCTCGCTATAAGAATTATTATACATCATGGCAACTTCAACAGGAATAGCTCCTTTGTCGTTCTCCATGTAAATTGGCTCTTCAATAATTTTTTCTTTAGCGTCATCTAAATACATTACAAATTCGCGTAAGCCGCCTTCGCTATGAAATGTTTCAGATAAAAATTCGCCATTCTCTTCTTTATGACGTTCATCAATTAAATGGATAGTAATGCCTTTATTTAAGAAAGACAATTCACGCATGCGGTTTGCTAACGTTGTATAGTTATATTCGTGAACGGTAAAAATACTTAGATCGGGAGAGAAGGTTTGAATAGTACCGCGGTAAGTAGTATCACCAATTTCTTTAGCAGAATACAAGGGTTTTCCTTCGCTAAATTCTTGTTTGGTAATTTTTCCATCGCGGTGCACTTCTGTTATCATAAGTGACGAAAGCGCGTTTACACAACTCACACCCACTCCATGCAACCCACCCGATACTTTATAAGTGTCTTTATCAAATTTACCGCCGGCATGCAATACCGTCATAACCACTTCTAATGCACTTATACCTAATTTTGGATGAATGCCGGTTGGAATACCACGCCCATCATCTTTTACGCGTATAGAATTGTTTTCGAGAATAGTTACCGTAATGTTTTTACAATGCCCTGCCAACGCCTCGTCAATTGAATTATCAACCACCTCATAAACCAAATGATGCAGGCCTTTAAAACCTGTATCGCCGATGTACATCGATGGACGTTTTCTTACTGCTTCTAAACCTTCTAAAACCTGTATATTATCGGCTCCGTAATTCCCTTTTTCTGTTGTAACTTCTGACATAAATATCCTTCTGAATTATTTTTTAATTATCCTTTAAATATACTGAAAAAATGCGGATTTCGGGGAGTAAAAATGTGTTAATTTTACTAACAACATATTAAGAATTTAGTGTCGAAAATTAAGCTATTTTTACAACAAGTTTTAAATCATGATCTGGCACATTATCAGATATTGGATAAGTTTTGTTATACCGGTTTTTTATAAAAGAATCCAGGGCCGGAATATTAAAAATATCCAGGGCAAAAATCCGGTCATAATTGCCATGAATCACCCGAATGCTTTTACCGATCCTATCTTAATTACCCATTTAAGCTACCCAATTAAGGTAAGATATCTTGCCCGTGGCGATGCTTTTAAGCCCGGTTTTGCGGCCTGGTTCTTAGGCAGACTGGGCATTGTGCCCATTTTCAGAATCCAGGATGGAGGGCGCGAAGGTCTTAAAAAAAACGATGATGCTTACCGGATGGTGAACAAGCTTTTAAAGAAGAATTGCAAAATAATTGTTTTTGCCGAGGGACTATGCGTTCAGGAAAGGCGCCTTAGACCCCTAAAAAAAGGCGTTAGCCGCATGATTTTTGGTGCATATGAATATTTGGGCGATAATAACAAATTAACCGTTGTGCCGGTCGGAATTAATTATAGCAAAGCAGATAAATTCAGAAGCAATGTTTTTTACAATGTTGGCGACCCAATTCCGGTTAAAGATTATATTGCCGACTTTAAAGAAAATCCCGCAAAAGCCAATAATAGTTTTTTACAATTGTTGGCGCCAAAAATGAAAGATCTGGTTACCCACATTAACGATCCTAAAAATGATGAAACGGTTTACCAAGTAGAAATAATTTGCAAAAAAGACATTCTTAAAGAGCGTGGATTAACTTTCAGAGATCTGCACAACGATTTTATTGTTTTAAAAGAGCTTACCGAAAAAGTAAATCGGGTTGCCGAACAACAGCCTCAGCTGCTGGAAGAATTTAAAACCAAAGCAAAAGTTTATTTTAACTCGCTTAAAAAAAATAATTTAAGAGACTGGCTTTTTAGTCCGCGTCAAAAATATAAACTGGGCGCCTTTCATTTATTTATAAGAACTTTTTTATTTATGATTGGTTTGCCGGCATTTATTGTTGCGTTAATTGGTAATTACATCCCTTATAAATTAACCGAAAAATTAACCGGCAAAATTGTAAAGAATAAAGAATTTTATTCTTCGTTTGCAATTGCATTGGGTATGATCTTTTTTATGATCAATTATGTTTTATGGTTTACCATCACTTATACTTTTTCTGATAGCGTAATAAAACCCATACTTTTAGTTTCGACCATTCTTGCCTGTTCCTGGATAGGATTATATTATTATCCATTTATAAAAAAGACCATGGGCATTTACCGCATCGTAAAAAACAAAACTCTCTACAATGATCTTTTTGAAAAACGCAAAGAATTAGTATCTTTAATTAACAAATTTTAGCGCCGCCAAAACTGTTTCTTTGGCACGCATTTTGAAATATAACCTGTATGAAAAACTTTAAACACATTTCAATTAAAACCGGTATAACGCTGGCTGTAGTTGCATTGTTTTCTGCGGGCCATAAAATTGATAAAGCTTCAAACATTTCAGAAATTCTTCAATCGCAAAACGCCATTGATCAACTGCCAAGTGCTGTTAATAAAGCTTTTAAGCAAGGTGAGGTTTTAACTTACCGTATGCACTATGGCATGCTAAATGCCGGTGTTGCGGTATTAGAAGTTAAACCCGATCTGATAGAAGTAAGCGGCAGAAAAGTTTATCATATTGTTGGCAGTGGTTACACCATTGGAAGTACCGACTGGTTCTTTAAAGTGCGCGACCGTTATGAAACATACATGGATAAAGATGCTATGTTGCCCTGGCTTTTTGTTCGCCGTGTAGATGAAGGAGGTTACAAATTCAGCCAGGATTATGCTTTTAACCATTACACCAAAAAGGTTGACATTGGTAATAATGAAAAATTTGACATACCTGCCGGTGTGCAGGATATGGTGAGTGCATTTTATTCGGCTCGTAATATGGATCTGAGTAATGCAAAACCCGGCGATCTTTTTAGCATTACATGTTTTGTAGACAAAGAGATATGGCCACTTAAAATTAAATTTGTTGGTAAAGAAACCATTGAAACCGATATTGGCAAATACCGTTGCTTAAAATTCCGCCCAATTGTGCAAAAAGGCCGTGTGTTTAAAAAAGAAGAAGATCTTAATGTTTGGATAAGCGACGATGATAATCATTTACCTATGCGCGTTAAAGCCGATGTTTTAATTGGAAGTATAAAAATGGATATTACAAGCGCTAAGAATTTAGCAAATCCAACCAGTAAAGTGGATTAAAAATAAGCGGCAGATTGCGCAGATTATTTTATTGTCATCCCTACAAATGAGGGATTTTGTATCACAGATGCTTCCTTCGTCAGCATGACAATTTTCGTAAAAAATTAAAGCTTTACACCAATAACCATCATGTCATCGGTTTGCGGCGTTTCGCCTTTCCAGTTTGTTATTTTTTGATGCAAATTATCCTTTTGTTCTGCAATAGTTAATACAGAACCTTCGCTTAATATTTCTTTAAAACGTTTTGATGATAGCTTTTTGTGTTTTGGTCCGCCAAACTGATCTTTAACGCCATCGCTATAAAGATAAAAGAATCTACCTGCGCTGTTAGACACGGTGATGGTTGAGAACTCACTATTTTCTGCAGATCCGATAGATCCGCGTTTTGATTTTAATTCTACCAAAGAATCGTTTTCAACGTAAACGGCATCGTTATTAGCCGCAGAAAAATAAACATTCTTGTTTACAAGATTGATGGTAATTATACTTGCATCCATACCATCGCGGGTATAATCTTCTTTCAAATTTAATTGTTTAAAGAACAGGTGATTTAAGCGCGTTAAAATTTCACCCGGCAAATACAAACCTTCTTCGTGCACAATTTTACTTAATATCGAAGTTCCCACAACACTTAACATCGCCCCCGGAACACCGTGCCCGGTGCAATCTCCAACAAAAACAATAAGCATATCTTTATGCCTTCCTATCCAGTAAAAATCGCCACTTAATTTATCTTTTGGTTTATTGTAAATAAAACTGTTTGGCAAAGAGCTTATTAAAACATCTTCACCAACAAATAATGCTTTTTGAATCCGTCGCGCGTAATTGATACTATCCAATAATTCTAAACGCTGGGCCTGTATCTCTGCAGTTCTTTCTTTAATGATCTTCTCAAGCATGATCTGTTTTTTTCGATCTATGCGGATCCTTAAATAAATTGCTAAAATAATACCGAAGAAAATAATTGTGATCACTAAGAACTGAAACCACTTTGCTTTATAAAATGGAGGCACAATTACTATTTTTAAAACAATGGGCTCACCGCTCCAGTTTTTATCGGCATTAGCGCCTTTTAATTCAAATGTATACGAGCCTGCGGCCAATGCATTAAATGTTACCGAGTGTTCGTTATATAATGTTTGCCACTCTTTTTCTATTGGCAATAAACGGTACTTGAATGAATTTTTCTCGGGTAAATTAAAATCCAATAAAGTAAAATTAATTTTAAATGAATTTTGTTTTTCGCTAAGCGAGATCTCTTCTCCGTTTAAAAAAGTATTGATACTGAATTGTTCGCTGATACCTTGCACAGATGTGATCTCAACCTTTGGCATATTAAAATGCGATGCCTGGTAGTCGGGATTGAACATGATCAAACCTTCCTGTGATGCAATAAATAAATAACCGTCTAAAATATCCAAACGGTGAATGATCTCGGTAGGCAAACCGTCTTCTATCGTAACTTCGGAAGTTTCGTTAGTGCGGAAATTATGTTTTAATAAGCCTGTGGGGCTAGCCATCCAAACAATATCTTTATACACTAAAAGATCAGAGATCTCAGGAAAAAAATCAGATTTCCCTTTAAAAACGGTTTCAAATCTTCTTGAGCCAGGAAATAATTTTACAAGGCCCATATACTGTGATGATAACAAAATGGTTGTATCGTTTAAAACAACGGATGAGTTTATGTTACCAACATCGGGCAAGCGCAGATCATCCATTTCTAATGTTGAAGGATCTATTCTTAATGCGCCATTAATGTGCGTGAAATAAACCTTGCCTTTAAAAATAAAACTCGAAACAAAAGATTGCGAAATGCCCGCGGGTTCTTTTATAAAATTAAACGTTTCGGTTGCTTTATTAAAAATAATTATCTCCCCTATTCCTCCAATATATAAAATATCAGAATTGAAGGGATCTTTTTCTATACGATACCCATAATGCTCTTGTGTTTTAAAAAAACTTTTTACGGTTATTTTTCCGTCTGCAAAAGAGATCTTGTTTAAATTATTTCCTCCAGCTGCATAAACATCTCCTTTCTCATCTTCGTAAAAATGATTTACAAAGCGCTCATCGTTTTTATTGATAGCATTAGGACCGTAATTTTGCGAACGTTTTGTAATACGGTTATAAATAGAAAAACCCTCTCCATCAATTCCCGCAAGAATAATGTTATTATTGTTTTCACTTGCTAAGACGGCAGATACACGGTTACTTAAAAAAGAAGTTTCGGTATTTTGAGAATTTCTTTTTACCACCTCAACACTTGGGCGGCTACTGGTTAATTTTTGCAAGCCCACATCGGTACCTACCCATAAAATATCATTATCATCTTTACACAAGCTCCAGCATTTGTTGCTCATTAACGATTTTGAATTTTCAGGATCAACTTTATAAACTTTAAATTCTTTTTTATCAATATCAAAAGAGGTTAAACCAAAACTCCAGTAACACTGCCAGATCAAATTGTCTTTTGTATGGTAATAAGAAATGTTGGAATAAAACCCCTCAGGCGCTTTATAATAATTTTGCGTGTAGCTTGAAGGATTAATGCTTACCAAACCATCATCTACCGCTACCCAAATGTTGCCCAAATAATCTTCAGAAATACCAATGTATTCTGAATTAATTCCCTGAAGTATCTTTATCTCTTCAATTTTTTTAGCCAGCTCACTGTATTTAAAAACCGCTGTCACCAATTTTTGACCTTCTAATTTTTTTACACCAGCCCATAAATTTCCAACCCTGTCAAAGCACATGCTTTGTATCACATAACCTTCAAATAAATTTTGCTTGCCGTTAAAAAAAGGTTCTATCGTATTTTTTGCCGGATCGTAGCGAAACACACCATCGCTTGTGCCAATTATTTTTTGGCCAACGTTATTTTCTTTAATGCATTGTATATTGTAACGTTTTGGATAATTTTTGCAGGCAGTATCAATTTTTACACGCTTAAAAGTATTGGTGTTATAATTAAATAAATTTAATCCATAACGTGTGCCTATCATTATTTGATTGGCATCGTATTGCACAATAGAACTTACAGTAGGATAACCTATGGTAGTAGTGTCTTTTTTATCGCTGCGGTAATTAATAAAGTTATAACCATCGTAACGGTTAAGGCCGGCTGTGGTACCGATCCATAAATACCCCTTCTGATCCTGGTAAATACAACTTATAAGTGCGTTGGTAAGACCTTTTGATTTTACTTTATCAAAAACAACATTTTGCGCAACTTGTGACTGGTTTGCATAAAACAGAAATAAAAAAAAACCAATAAGAATTTTCTGTTTTAGAAACATATTTACACACAGAGCCTATTTAACTCGGGTATCAAATATAACTATTTTATCTTTTTTTACTTAAGTAAATTCGTTAAAATGGCGCCAAATCGATAAACGTCTTCAAACGAGTTATAAAGGGGCACAGGAGCGCAACGAATAACGTTTGGCTCACGCCAATCTGGTATAACTCCGTTCTCAATTAATAGGTTATATAACGGTTTTCCGTAACCATTTGCCACAATAGATAACTGGCAACCACGATTTTCTTTTGGTGTAATAACCTGTAAACAATTACCTTTTTGCTTATTAATTTCTTCTACTATAAATTCTAAATACGCTGTTAGTTTTTTGCTTTTTTCAACCAAAGCGTCCATCCCTACCTCGCTAAAAACATCAAGGCTGGCGCGGCAGGCAGCCATGCTTAAAACAGGTGCGTTACTCATTTGCCAGCGTTCTGCGGTTTCCATAGGCACAAATTTTTTGTCCATTAAAAAACGTGTTTTTTTATCATGTCCCCACCAACCGGCAAACTGTGGCAGATCGGTATTTTTTAAATGGCGCTCATGTACAAAGGCTCCGGCAACCGAGCCCGGGCCGCTGTTTAAATATTTATAACTGCACCAGGCCGCAAAATCAACACCCCAATTATGTAAATCTAATTTTAAATTTCCGGCAGCATGCGCAAGATCAAAACCAACAATGGCGCCGGCTTTGTGTCCGGCCGCGGTAATGGCTTTCATATCAAACACCTGTCCCGAAAAATAATTTACACCACCAATCATTACTAAAGCCAATGAGTCTTTATTTTTTTCGATGGCAGAATAAATATCTTCGTGACGAATATGATATTCTCCTTCACGTGGTTCAATCTCAATCAAAGCTTCGTCGGTTGAATAACCATGAAATTTTAATTGCGTTTGCAAAGCATACTGATCACTTGGAAAAGCTTTTGCTTCGCATAAGATTTTAAACCGTGTTTTTGTTGGGCGATAAAATGATACCATTAGCAAATGAATATTTACTGTAAGCTGGTTCATCATTACGGTTTCTTCGGGCAATGCGCCAACCAGCTTTGCCATTTTATCGGTAAGCAACTCGTGATAAGAGAGCCATGGATTTTTTGCCAAAAAATGCCCTTCAACGCCAAATTTTGCCCAATCGTTTAATTCCTGTTGCAAATAGCTTTGTGTTGTTTTTGGTTGAAGGCCTAAAGAGTTTCCTGTAAAATAAACTACATCCTGGTTATTATGTTGCGGGACGAAAAATTTATCACGGTAACTTCTAAGCTTATCGTTGTTATCAAATTCTTTAGCGCATTCTAAAGTATTTTTAAATTCAGCTGCTATATCTATTGTTTGCGACATTTTATTTTTTTTTGAACTCTAAAATTAAGGATAAATAAAGAGAACAAAAAACGTTGAATTTTAGCGATCCATTTTACTATAATCCATTTGCATAACCAACCGTGGTAAGGTGCTGTCATACCTATTGCTAAAAAAGCCACGGTTCTGAATCCTTGCTTCATGCTCTTTAGAGCCAATATTTAATAATTGAAGGAAGGTGTAAAAATTATTAATTGAACTGTAAGCTGTATTAGCCCGCTTTTTTACATTGCTTTCAATAAAAGGGTAGCTTTTTTTAAATACATCTGAAAGTATTACAAAATAAGGGATCTCGGCCGTTACTTTGGTGGGAGGAAATCCGTGTCCGGCATAGTCGCGATTTTCATATAACTCTTCGCCATGATCGGATAAAAATACCAATGAAGCGTTTTGGTCTTTACCATTTTGTGAAAATATTTTTAGTACCTGGTTAATTACCGAATCGTGATAACGCATAGAATTATCATAGCAATTAATAATATTTTGTGTGCGCTCGTTATCAACTGCAACTTTTGAAGGAGCCTTTGATCTGAAAAAATTTCTGTTTAATGGATAACGTTTTTCATATTCAAAATGACAACCCATTAAATGCAACACAATAAATTTTGATCGCTTTGAAGGTCGGCCAAGCTCATTAGCAAATTCTTTCAAAACATCTTCATCGTAATGCAGACTTGTGTTTGCTTTATCATTATCGGCCATGGCATCCATAAAAATATTTTTTTTACAAAGCTGTGATAAAAGCACGATGGTGCGATCGCCTTTGCCCCAGCCAGATTGATTGGAGATCCACGAAGTTTCGTAATTTAATTTATTAAGAAGTGTTATTAAATTTATCTTTTTAGAAAGATAACCAAAAAACATTCCCGGTACAGCTTCAATGGTTAAAGCAGATTGTGTAACACAATTATTAAACTTAAATATATTTTTATTGGTATCTAAATTTGGCGTTGTAACGCGTGCATAGCCATAAAGGCTCATGTGTTTTTTACTTAACGATTCTGAAACTACAAGCACGAATGTTTTTGGCAAAGTATCTTTTTTGTAAAAGCTATCGTAGTCTTTCGAAAAATTCTGATCGTTTTTTTCTGCAATAAGTCGGCGATTAAACTCTTTATACTCGTTGTATTCGCCAATTAAAACATCCCAGTAACGCACATTATGCGGGCCGTTACTTTTTGAGTAAGCTACCTGGCCAAAATCGGCAATACCAAAAAGTGTTAGCACTAAGCTGGCAATAAAAAAAGTGCGTGTTGTAAATAAACGAATAAACCATGCGCGTTTTACAATTACAAAACTTATAAAAACAAAAAATAAAAGAATGCTAATTATTTTACCCGGCGAGGAATACAATCCTATAAAACCCACGGCTTCATCGGGATTGGTATTAAGGATAGTTTGCACAGCAGAAAATGTGATGCGGCAACTAAAAATAAGATAGTAAATAACATCCACCAAAATAATAAAACAGCTGGCAAATAAATATAAAAATGCAAAAGACATGAGCGTTGCCTTTACTGTTTTGTTTTTTACATGTCTTAAAGAAAGCGACATTAAAAAAAAGGCGATCATTATTGAAGCGAAAAATAAAATTTCTTTATAGGTGATCTCCAGGTCTTCTTTGTGACCGGTTATTAAACCATACTCTTGCGGATTTATTTTTTTTAAAAAGAAACCTAAAAAAAGCGGTAGGCAGGAAATGACAAAAGCCGTTACTATAAATAATAACGTTTGCAGAAGAGTTTTATCGGCTTTAAATCTCAAAGAAAAATTTCAAATTATTTTTTTAGTGTTTCCCACTTCGATTTAAAAGTAAAGGTAAGCGAGGTAGCGCGTTGCTTGGCCAGTTCGGCAATTTCGCCTTTAAATAAACCATCAACTGTTTTTAACCAAATGTCTAACCAAACATCAAACATGTGCGCCTTAATTGGCAAATTAATGTGCTTATCAAATACATTTGTTTTATACCCTTCTTCATCTAACAACACCAAACTCCAAAAAGAAACAATGTGTGGCACATGCGCCGGAAAATCAATGCCTGCAAATACAGGTTTTATTTCTTCTATCTTTAATAGATTTGAATAAAAAGAATTAATAAGTAATGTAATATCTTCCCTGCTTTTAATATCGTTCATATCGTAAAGTTAGGTACAAATTTTTAATCGCAAAGAAGACTAAGAACGTGATGAATTTAACGGCATATTTCTTTTTTGGACGCCTGTCCTTAAAGTAAAAAGCTTTTGTTCTTTCTCCCTGCTTTTTACTTTAAGGCCACCGGGGTTTACGCTACAATCTTTTTAGCTGAAGGAGCTAAAAGGATTTTCGCTACAATCCCTGGCGCGGCATTGCGCATGTGCGCCAGGGATGTGTAGGGCTTGGTTCTTTTGCCTGTTAAGGCAAAAAACCGAGGCGATAGCCGAGCCCGAAGCAGCCCGTTAAGGCGCCCAAACGAACTTTTGTTTAATAAATATTCCGGGATTTTTTAAAGTCCTTCTCCTTTGGAGAAGGATTTAGGATGAGGCTTGTTATCTCAACTCTGGCTCCGCTTCCTCTTGTGTAACGGTTGGCAGACTTACGGGCGTTGCAATAGATTCTAAAACCTCAACGGTGTTTTTCTTACGGCGTTTTTTCTTGGTTGGGTCTAAAGTATAGGTGCTTGCAGTTTTTACACCTGCTTCAATTGCTGTAGAGCTTGTTGTAACAGCATTTACAGAATTGGTGTTACCTTGTATGGCAGGTAATGTTTTAGCAATTAAAGCATTTCCGGTATTTGCATTTGGTAAAGCGGCGATGGTATTTGTATTAACCGGTGTTTCTTTTACAACAGGTGTTTCTTGTTTTTTTACCGGCACTACCACTGCTTTTTTAGGCTCGGGTTTTGGTTTCTCGGCAACCGCGTCCAAACCGGCTTTCATTTCCGCGGCATTAGATGTAGCAGTTGATTTTGAATTTTTAATATTTATGAAATTAAATAATAAGAAAGAGAATAAAATAATAATACCGCCAAATACAACAGGTAAAATAACGGTACGGTTTAATGCAAAATTAAAATTAGGTATAAGCTGTGTTTTATTTACACTTTGAAATTGTTTGGCATACTCTTCGTAATTAAGCCAAGCTTCCTCTTTATAAGTAAGCTCCAGTTGTTTTAACTGGTTGCGCATGTTGCGCTCTTCTATTTCATAATTAAAGTGGCTGCTCATTTTTCATGGTTTTATAACACTTCTCTACATTTTTTTGCAGGTTATAGCGGGCTTTTTCAAGACTACTTTTAACCGTTTGTAAGCTTGCTTCAATAATGTTTGCGGTTTCTTCTAATGAGTAACCGTCAATCACGTGCAAATTAATAACAAGGCGCTGTGATGGCACCAGCTGTTGCATTGATTTTATTAAAACATCATTGTCAATAGCGTTAAAATCTATGAATTCGTTGGTTTCGAACAGATCATAATTTTTTGTGGAAGAACCATTGGCGTAAACCGTACTGGCTACATAATATTCGCTGCTTATGCCTTTTACAAAGGCTGTGCAGGCTTTAATAAATTCTGGTTCAAAAGTACTATCTATATCTACCGTATGAGCATTACGGTTTTGTTGTAGTTTTTGTATAAAAGCGTTAAACCCAAAGTTAATTGCATCGTTAGCCTGTGTTTGGTTTTTGCAGTAACGAAGGGCTATTGCGGCCATTTTACCATAGTATTTTTCAAAGACTTCCTTAATGGCAGTTTTATCATTTTTAGTGATGGAAACTATGATTTCTTTGGTGTGCATGAAGGGGTTTTGCTCTTTTTACGAAATTTACTGATAAAAGTTACATGTTATGTTATTTTTTCTATAAAAAATTGCTGTTTTTTGGTCTTGCAGCCCAATCGCCATACCCTTTTTAGGTATTTAAGCGTATAAAAATTGCCGTTTTGCTTAAAAATAGTTTCGACCCATACAAATAATTTTTTCGAAATTTTTGCGTTTTTATTACCGTACTGTAAATCAACCAAGTTGAGGGTTGTCAACATTTTGGCCCGGTATTCACTTGTTAAAAACTAGGGCAAGGTGTTAATTCATTTTCTTTCCTTCCGGACTTTTTTTTGTTGAAGTTTGTAACACGAGAATTTAAAAGAAAACATTAATATATAAACCCTATAATTTAAGTATTTGTTATGACAGAACCCATTTTAGTCGAGAATAAAGATAGATTCGTACTTTTTCCAATTAAGTACAAAGATATCTGGGAATATTACAAAAAATCGGAGGCCAGTTTTTGGACGGCTGAAGAAATTGACCTCTCTTCTGATACTTCGGACTGGAATAATAAACTTAACGATAACGAAAGACATTTCATTAAGCATGTTCTTGCTTTTTTTGCCGCCAGTGATGGGATTGTTAACGAAAACCTGGCCATTAACTTCCTTAATGAGGTACAGTACCCTGAAGCCCGTTGCTTTTACGGGTTTCAGATCATGATGGAGAATATCCATTCAGAAACTTATTCTTTATTAATAGACACCTATATTAAAGACCCGGTTGAAAAGGATAAATTACTACACGCGGTAGATACCGTGCCTTGCGTTGGCGAAAAAGCCGATTGGGCATTACGTTGGATAAACAACGGTTCGTTTGCCGAGCGTTTAATTGCCTTTGCTGCCGTAGAAGGTATTTTCTTCTCAGGCTCTTTCTGCTCTATCTTTTGGTTAAAGAAACGCGGTTTAATGCCGGGTTTAACCTTTAGTAATGAGCTTATCAGCCGCGATGAAGGCTTACATTGCGATTTTGCCTGTATGATCTACACGCATCACGTAAAAAACCAATTGCCAAAAGAACAGGTAACCAAAATCATTACAGATGCTGTTATGATCGAGAAAAAATTTGTTGTAGACGCAATTCCTGTAAAACTAATAGGTATGAACGCAGATTTAATGTGTCAATACATTGAATTCTGTGCCGATCGTTTATTAGTTTCCTTAGGCTGTTCTAAATTCTATAACGCATCAAACCCATTTGATTTTATGGAGATGATATCGTTACAGGGTAAAACCAACTTCTTTGAAAAACGCGTGGCCGAATACCAAAAAGCCGGTGTTATGAATAATAAGGAGGAGAACAACCATTTTAAACTGGATGAGGATTTCTAGTTTAACATTAATAAGGTAAAAAATCCAATTAAACCGTAGTAACTTTACAATAGTCGGAATAAACATTCCGGATGGGGATTTTAGCCTCAAAAATTAAAAAATTAACAAACTAACAATTTGTAAACAAATTAAAAACAACAACAGCGAATAAACAAAGTGCTGTTAATAGAATAGAAAAAATAAAAAAATTAAAGGAAAAATTAGAGCGTAACTTGTTAGAACCAAAAACACAAAAAATGCAAAATACCAATCATACACATAAAATCTCCCTTTCACCTTGTGTGTACGCTTGTGATCTTACACTTCGTTCTAATTTTCTTAATACTCAAAAAACTAATAAAAAACCTGGCGTATGTTTGTAATAAAAAGAGATGGCACACGCGAGTCGGTAAAGTTCGACAAGATCACCGCTCGCATTCAAAAATTAAGCTACGGCTTAGAACCTTCACATGTAGACCCTATACTTGTGGCTAAAAAAGTAATTGATGGTGTGTACGATGGCGTTACCACTATTGAGCTTGATAATTTGGCAGCAGAAACGGCTGCGGGCTTAACCTCCCGTCACCCCGATTATGCACAGTTAGCATCGCGTATTGCAGTAAGCAACCTGCATAAAAATACAATTAAGAGCTTTTCAAAAACGGCTGAGGCCCTTCATAAATATATTGATCCTAAAACAGGCTTGAACGCTTCTTTAATTGCTGATGATGTTTATGAAATTATCATGAACAACGCGCATACTTTAGATTCGTCTATTATATACGACCGTGATTTTGGTTACGATTATTTTGGTTTTAAAACATTAGAACGTTCTTACTTATTAAAGATGAATGGTTTTGTTGCAGAGCGCCCGCAACATATGATCATGCGTGTAGCAGTTGGTATTCACAAAAACGATATCGAATCTGCCATCCGCACTTATAACTTAATGAGCGAGCGTTGGTTTACACACGCTACACCAACCTTATTTAACGCGGGTACGCCAAAACCGCAAATGAGCTCTTGTTTTTTATTACAGGTTAAAGATGATAGTATTGATGGTATTTACGATACATTAAAAATGTGCGCTAAAATTTCTCAAAGCGCAGGTGGTATCGGCATCAACATTCATAACGTACGCGCTACAGGTTCGTACATTAAAGGCACTAACGGAACCAGCAACGGTATTATACCAATGCTTAAAGTATATAACGAAACCGCACGCTATGTTGATCAGGGCGGCGGAAAACGTAAGGGATCTATAGCTGTTTACCTTGAGCCATGGCATGCAGATATTTATGATTTCTTAGACATTCGTAAAAATCACGGTAAAGAAGAAATGCGCGCGCGCGACTTGTTTACCGCACTTTGGATACCAGATTTGTTTATGAAACGTGTGGAAGCAGAAGGCGAATGGAGCCTGATGTGCCCTAACGAATGCCCTGGGTTAAGCGATTGCCACAGCGCAGAGTTTGAAGCATTGTATACAAAATACGAAGCTGAAGGAAAATTCCGCAAACAAATTAAAGCACGTGAATTATGGGCAGCCATTATTGATGCGCAAATTGAAACCGGTAATCCTTACATGTTATTTAAAGATGCCGCTAACTCAAAATCAAATCAACAAAATTTAGGTACCATTAAATCATCTAACTTATGTACCGAAATTATTGAGTACACAAGCGCTGACGAAGTAGCTGTTTGTAATTTAGCTTCTTTAGCTTTACCGCGTTTTGTAGATGAAAAAGCAGGAACGTTTGATCACAACAAGTTATTTGAAATTACTTACCAGGCAACTGTTAACTTAAATAAAATTATAGACCGTAACTACTACCCAATTCCTGAGGCGCGTAAATCTAATTTACGTCACCGCCCAATTGGTTTAGGTGTGCAAGGTTTAGCCGATGCGTTTATTTTAATGCGTTTCCCTTTTGAAAGTGATGAAGCAAAAAAATTAAATGCAGAAATTTTTGAAACTATTTATTATGCTGCATTAACAGCAAGTAAAGACCTTGCAAAAATTGAAGGCGCTTACGAAACGTATGCAGGCTCACCTATCTCTAAAGGTATTTTCCAGCAGGATATGTGGGGTGTAACGCCAAGCCCGCGTTGGGAGTGGGATACATTGCGCGAAGAGATCATGAAATACGGTGTACGTAACTCATTATTGTTAGCACCAATGCCAACAGCATCTACATCGCAAATTTTAGGAAACAACGAATGCTTTGAGCCATACACATCAAACATTTACACCCGCCGTGTATTAAGCGGAGAGTTTGTGGTAGTGAACAAACATTTATTACGCGATTTAGTAAAATTAGGTATCTGGAACGATGGCTTAAAAAATAAAATTATCGCTGCAAATGGTTCGGTACAAAACATTCCTGAAATTCCTGCAAACATAAAAGAACTTTACAAAACAGTTTGGGAAATTAAACAACGTACCATTATTGATATGGCTGCAGACCGTGGCGCTTACATTGACCAATCGCAATCGTTAAACCTGTTTATACAAGACGCAAACTTTGCCAAGATGAGCTCTGCACACTTTTACGCCTGGAAAAAAGGCTTAAAAACAGGTATGTATTACTTACGTACAAAAGCTGCTGCTGATGCTATTAAGTTTACAGTAGACCAGGATGCATTACAAAAACCGGTTTATGTATTAGGCAACGAAGACCAATTGTTGGTAGACAGAGGACAAGCGCATGTATTGACCTTTGAAGAACAACAAGCGCAATTATCTTGCTCGTTAGACAATCCTGAGGATTGCGAAGCTTGCGGAAGCTAGACTACGAAAATACGAATTGCGCGAATAATACAAATCTGTATTAAGCGCTGCAAACAAGAAACAAAGAACAAGTAACTAGAAATATAAAAAGGCCTCTCTAAGAAATTTGAGAGGCTTTTTTGTATCTTTCTAATTAATATTCTCTTATATAATAATCAAACTTTAATATGTTTAGAATAGCAAAAGTTATCATCATATCAGTTTTTTTTTCGTCTTGTAATTATTCAACTGACAAATCTAATAATCAAACTGAATTAAAAGAAGTTGAACTAAAAGAAAAAAAACTTACTTGCTTTCTCAATGTAGATACATTTTCTTTTAAAGGAATTAAAATCAATGACGATATCTTTAATTTAAAGAAAAAATACAATTTAAAAAAATTGCCAAATATAAAGTTACAACGTAAAGAATTACAATATAGTTTAGATTGGGATACAATTATAATTCCCGATTTTCCAGAAGTTAAAAAATATGAAATTAAACCCTTAAAAAACTTAACAATATTCGGTCACGATATATCAACTTTAACTATTTCTACTTATAAAAATAAAGTATATAATATCATAATTACCACGTTAGAAAATGAAGATGATTTCAATTTTACTAAAACCATGAGCAATCTTGCTGAAAAATATAATGCAACTGGATGTATAAAATATATAGAGGAAGATACAAAAATGGCTATAATGGGGGATCTTAACCTTTCAAATAGCAAATTATCAATTCATGCTTACATTACCAATTCCAACATTCAATATTATAAAAGTACTTTATTAGAAAGTGAAGTTTTAAAAACTAAAAATAAATCTATTAAATATAAACTTCAATGCACGATTATAGTTACCGATTTAATTTCGTCAAAATCCATAGACAAAGCACAAAAAAAATTAGATTTAGAACAGGAAAAGAAGAAAAAAGAAGATTTCTAAAACTCGCTTACATCAATTTCTAATCTGCATATTAATTTTCGCTTTCGCAAAACCCCCTCCGTCCCCTTCCTGAACTCCATTTTGCTTCGCAAAACCTCAAAGAGGAAGTTACTCACTTTGTGCGCTTACGCGTAAGCACATCGCGCCTAGGCACAGAATATCCCCCTCTTGAGGGGGTGGCTGAAAGCCGGGGGAGGAAATACTATAATCCATAGCCATCACCGAAAATTTTATCTTTTACTTTCGTTTAACAATGCAAGCAACAAAAGATAATTTTGATTTATATAACCGCTCTTTAAAAACATTTGCCAATCAAAACCGAAAACAAATGACCAAAGCAGAAGCCTGTTTATGGAAATATGTTTTGCGCGCCAAACAAACGGGTTTTACTTTTAACCGTCAACGACCTGCATTAAATTACATTGCCGATTTTATGTGTAAAGAATTAAAACTAATCATTGAAGTGGATGGTTATACACATTTATTAGAAGAAGTAATTATTAATGATAAAATCCGTCAAACAAATTTAGAGAATGCAGGTTTTACTGTAATACGCTTTAAAGATGAAGAAGTACTAAAAGAAATAGATGTTGTGAAAAACAAAATATTGGCAACAATAAGAGAATTGGGGGGCAATTAGTCTAACAAGAATAAGGAATAAGAAAAAATTGTATATTCAGTGTCTAATGCGTTCTGATATAAAAGCATATTACACCTTATTAGACCTTGCCGAAAATGCCAGCGTTGACCAAATAAAAAAAGCGTATCGTGCAAAAGTAAAAATATATCATCCTGATGTAAATAAAGACCCTGCTGCCAAACAAAAGTTTATTGAATTCACCGAAGCTTACGATGTCTTGCTCAGCTTAAAAACAAAAGGCTTTAGCGCATCAATAAAAAATAAAAGAAACAATTCTACCAAAGAAGCACAATTCGAAGAGCGCAAACAACAGGCAAAAGAGCGTGCCACCCATCATGCAAAAATGCGTTACGAAGAATTTATCAATTCAGACTATTACATTGCTAATAACGCTTTTGATATATTGCTCGATCACTTCATGTTTGCCCTTTCAATATTTATTATTTTAATACTGCCGGTTATTTTATTTATACATTTCGATTTAAGCGGGTTATTTGTCGGAATAGCTATTGCGCTTCTTACTTTGCCAATGAACATTCGCAACATAAGTAGCTATGATACTTTAAGCATTCGCGAATTTATAAGCGCTTTAAAGATCATACAAAACTATAAAGCTGCTAATTTTGTTTTCTTTATTGCTTTAAACATTATTCTGTTTTTTACAGTTGCCCTACCTATTTAATGCTGGGTATTTATGTTTTATCAATGCCCATTGCCTATTTACTAAAACGTAAAAGTGCCATGCGAGCGATAATTGTTTTTTGTTATGCGCCAACAACCATAAGTGTATTGCTATTATTAAATTCGTTAATAAGTTTTAACCCGCAAACGGAAGTCTATTCTTATAAACATTATCAATACTGGGCACGCGGCAAAAACGGAACTGAGGAGCTCGTAACATCAACCTACATTATTTTAGAGAATAATAAATATGAAAATTATTATGGTATAAGGGTTTTTCAGGACTACCAGCAAATGACCGCTTCAAATTGTATCACTTATACATTTAAAACCGGTATTTTTGGAATAAGAGTGATGAAAGATTATAAATTTGCTTGTGCCGGAGATAAAGAGCCTGTAACAAAAGATGCGAATCTTCAAAAAGTTTTAGACGCAATAAAAAAACTAAAAAATAATTAAAATGTACCGCAACATTACTTTCATAATAATCACCGTTATTTTTGCGGGTATTGTCCGCTCCGCAGGATTTGTAATCCTGCGTTTATTCAATACACGTCGCTCCTCCGTCGCTTTTCCGAACTTCATTTTACTTCGCAAAACCTCAAAGAGGAGGATACTCACTGTATGCGCTTACGCGTAAGCACACAATGCTGCGCCAGGGATGCGAAAGGTTTAGCCACCACAGCCATGCCTGCCTCTTGCATGGCGAGGAGGCCGAAGCGATAGCGGAGCCTGTAGCAGCGCGTTAAGGCGCCAAAAAAATAGAACTATATCGAATCAAAAAAGAGAGATGACAGTTTTGCGAATTCCATTTAACAAAAGCAGAACCTACTCTCGTAAAAATCCGGATCATCCTTAAAAATTAAGTGAGGTAAATAAATAATCATATATTTGTTTAAATCTTACATTTATGAAAACAATTACTTCTTTAGCCCTTATACTTTGTACGTTTATTAGCTTATCTCAAAACGAAAAAGCTATGGAGCGCTCGCGCAAACTTTTTGAAACCGCTAGAAGTAAACCATTATATGTTGTTTTGGATGTTGAAGATGAAAAGCATGTACAAAAGCTAACTAAAAAAGGAAAAACGCAAGAGTTGGCTAATTATAAAAAGTTGATAGCGTATTATAATACATCTATTAAAAATGCTGTGGATAATTATTTACCTATTTTCCCATCTGTAAAATACCTTACATCGGCCGATGCAAAAGAATTAAAAAAACAAGAGCTTAAAACAATAAATATTCTGGCACGCACCTTTCCAATGAAAATGGGTTCAGGCACTACCGGCTTTAATTCGGTAACCGGCAGCGCCACAACAGGAGGCGCGTGGATGGAAAGCAGGCTGGAAAGCCTTGAAATGGATACAAACAATGTTTCTGAATATTCGATGATCCAATTCACAACTTACGTTGATGATGAAATGATGCCTGTTTTTACGCAATCAACAACCAAATTATTTTGTACTACTGGTGAAGTTTGTTTTGCTGTAAGGCAATTAAAGCGCACATTTGACGATGCAGCAAATAAAAAAACCAGGGAAGACCTAAATACAGTTACACAAAAAATAATAGACGGTTTAAAGACACGTACATTATTGATCAATAAAAACAACTTAAAAAATGGCCTGACTGAAAGCGAGATTAAGACCGTCTATCCACACAAATTTAAAATTGTGGAAGCGAAAGAATTTGAAGAGGAGCTGATGAAAAATAATCCTGAAATTTTAATTTTAATCACAATACCTTATTCAGTCCTTGGGCCTTACATGTCGCTAGGAAATACACATACAATTTACGATTCGAGTAATGAAGAAATATATGTACCGCATTTAAAAAAATGTTCAGGCACCATTGAAAAAAAACATTTTGAGTATTATTTAACGCCACAAAAATAGGCTTCTATCTTCACAACACATACAAACAATCTTCGCTCCTATTTATTTATAAAGTATTTTCGGGCTTTTGGTTTGTTGTTTAAAATTATGCGCTGGCCATTTCGCACTGAATTAATTTGTATGGGCTTTATAGGCGGAAAAATATCGTTCACGATTTTAATGATACTAAACAACAGAAATAAAAAAAACTCAGAATTATAAAATGAAGATCCTTAAAATAATATTAAATATGCTGGCCATGATTTTTGGCGCTATAATGATTTTATATTCTTTTATAAGTTTATTCCAAAGCTTTAATGGTTTAACAAAAGCTACCGGTCCTGAAGAGGTAGGCTATTACGTGGGTTATCTGGCAATGACAATATTGCTCGGATCACTTTTTGCCTGGATATTTTGGAGGGGCATTACTTTTTTTACTAAAAAACCTGAACTAACAAAAGAAGAGATCGAAAAAAAGATAAATG
>CALRPF020000021.1:0-88986 GCA_943369995.1 Chitinophaga pinensis | reverse complement strand
CTTATTGCCGTGTTAACACATCCAAGAGCATCAGTACCGCTAACTGTATACGAAGTGCTTGACGATGGCGTAACAACGTCTACACCATTTGAAAATGTGTATGTGTTTGCCCCTGAAGGGATCATTGTAAAAGAATCGCCGGCACAAATAGATCCGCTATTAACTGTAACAAGCGGCAATGCGTTAACCGTTAAGTCACAAACAGCCGAAACAGAAGATGCACAACCATTTAGATCTGTACCACTAACACTATATGAACTGTTGGTTGATGGACTAACAACGTTTGTTCCATTTGAGAAGGTATAAGTAGTTGCGCCAGAAGGAATCATCGTAAATGACCCACCAGCGCAAATAGCTCCGCTATTAACGTTAATTACAGGCAAAGCGTTAACCGTTACATTACACACAGCAGCAATTGATGATACGCATCCATTTGCATCTGTTCCTGTTACGTTGTAAGAAGCGTTTGAAGATGGACTAACAACATCTATTCCGCTTGAAAAGGTATATGTACTTGCACCCGATGGTGTTATTGTAAATGAATTACCAGCACAAATTGCACCACTGTTAACTGTAATAAGCGGTAAAGCGTTAACCGTTACATTAGAAACAGCTGCTGTTGATACACAACCATTTAAATCCTTACCGATAACATTATAGGATGCACTGGAAGTAGGCGTTACAACAGCTGTTCCGCTTGAAAAAGTATAGGTATTTGCTCCCGAAGGGCTCATGGTAAATGATTTTCCCGCACATACGGCACCGCTATTTACAGTTACTACCGGCAAAGGATTAACATTTACAACTACAACTGAGCTCGCGCTTGTGCAACCCGAAGTTGCATTTACAGTTACAGTATAATTTGTAGTAACGCTTGGTGTAACAAATGTACTGTAAGTGTTAGCGCTATTTGACCAAAGATAAGTAACTCCGGTTGCCACTGTAGTTGTGCCCTGATAAGCAGGAGGGTTTGTTACCGGTAAAGTACCTGTCATATCTAAACGAATTCTGCCATTGCTACCTGCGCCACCGGTTGCACCACCACTGTTACAACCACCTGTGCTAAGTCCGCCGGTTCCACCTAAAACTGTAATATTAGAACCTGATCCTGAAAAAGAATTCATTACAAGATTAACCGATCCGCCGGCACCACCGCCACCGGCAGTTGTACCACAACCAGCGCCTGGCGCTCCATTACTTGCGCCACCGCCAATATTTCCGTTAGAAGAAACATTTCCGGTAACAATTATTGAATTAGTTGTTATCGAAACTATGCCTCCGCCATTTCCTCCTGCTCCTGAGTAAGCGCCGTCTTCATCTGCGCCACCTTCTCCGCCGGCTCCACCCATTATTAAAAGAGTTACACTCGAATTTCCAACTGCAAGTCCTCCTAAGCCCGGAGCGTGACCCCAATTTACACCTGTAGATCCTGCAGAAGCATGACCGCCGCCGCCGCCGCCGCCAGAATCACCTGTTCCGGTTCCGCCGCCGCCGCCATTTCCATTAGAACTTAACCACGCTCCTGAATTATTTCCAGTTGAACCGTAATTTGCTCCGCTTGCAATACCAGTTCCATAAATACCTTCGCCCTGTCCTCCATCTGCGTTTCTCCATAATGCTGTTTTTTGAGCAACACCACGGTATCCTTTTCCGTTTGCATTAATTGAGCCACCTGCATTAACAGTAATTAATCCTGTTGCTTTAAGCGCAAGAACTCCACCAACGGTTCCGTTCCATGCAGCGCAAGTTAAAACACCACCACTATTAATAGTTACATTAGTGAATTGTGGTACTTTAATAACCTGATGTTTAAGTGTTGCACTTGCAACATAAGAATTTGAAATATTTTGCGTAAAACGCAAAGTATCCAGCGAAATAGAAGATATTGTTCTATATTCATATTTCCCCACTAAATTACCAACTGTACTGGCATGCTGCATGGTAATAACAAGTACCTCGTTACCTACAGCGTAACCTACCGTACTTGCAACTCTTACTTTATTGCTTCCTGAAAGGTTTGACCCTACTACAGCAGATTTTACATTATCTGTAAAATAAGTTGAATTTATTGTTAGTACACCATCTGCACCACTTCCTAAATTTGCGCCTCCGGCACTTACCGAGAGTAATACAGGCGTTCCTGCACAAACTGGCGTATTTGGTGTTAATGATGTTACTAACTGACATGGCGATTGCGCTTTGAGACCTGATACCCCAAGTATAAGGTAAAAGCAACTTTTTATTAATAATTTTCTTTTCATATTTTTGGTTTTATGAAAACAAAACTACTTTGATCAAAAATATTTTATTTTACACATATTAAAATAATCTTACATGTGTAATCAAAGGGATAAAAGAAATAAAGTATTAACCCTTCAATTCCTTTTTCAAAAACGGAGCAGTATAACTTCTTTTCTCTTTGATAAGATCTTCGGGAGTGCCTGTAAACAATATCTCTCCGCCACCTTTACCGCCTTCAGGACCGAGATCAATAATATGATCTGCCACTTTAATAATATCCATATTGTGCTCTATTACTAAAACAGTGTTGCCATTATTTACCAAACGGTAAAGTACTTCTAATAAGATACGGATGTCTTCAAAATGCAAGCCTGTTGTTGGCTCATCTAAAATATAAAAGGTGTTACCCGTATCGCGTTTACTTAATTCTGTTGCCAGCTTTACCCGCTGTGCTTCGCCGCCGCTTAGCGTTGTGGCTTGCTGCCCCAAAGTAATATAACCTAAACCAACATCCTGTAAAGTTTTTATCTGACGGAAAATATTCGGCACAGCCTCAAAAAATTCGCAGGCCTGATCTATCGTCATATTTAACACATCGCTAATAGATTTGCCTTTGTATCTTACTTCGATTGTTTCACGATTATAACGTTTACCGTTGCAAACATCACACATCACATACACGTCCGGAAGAAAATTCATTTCTATGGTCTTTACGCCTGCTCCACCACAGGTTTCGCAACGACCGCCTTTTACGTTAAAAGAAAAACGCCCGGGTTTGTAACCGCGAATTTTTGCTTCGGGCAATTCGGCAAACAAATTTCTTATGTCAGAAAAAACATTTGTGTATGTTGCAGGATTACTGCGTGGCGTCCTGCCAATGGGTGATTGATCAATTTCAATTACTTTATCTACATTATCCAAACCTGTAATTGATTTGTAGGCTAACGGCTTTTTTTCTGAATTATAAAAATGCGCTGACAGCAAAGGATATAATGTTTCGTTGATCAAACTGCTCTTGCCACTGCCGCTCACGCCTGTTACACAAATAAATTTGCCTAAAGGAAAATCAACACTTACATTTTTTAAATTATGCCCTGTACAACCTTTTAGCGAGATTTTCTTACCATTTCCTTTTCTGCGTTCTTTTGGGGTTTCAATTTTTAATTTACCCGTAATATATTTTGCTGTAACAGTATCAAACTTCAACATCTCTTTAGGATGCGCGGCTGCAATTACGCGCCCGCCGTGCACGCCTGCACCGGGGCCAATATCAATCACATAATCACTTTCCAGCATCATGTCTTTATCGTGCTCAACAACCAAAACGCTGTTGCCAACATCGCGTAAATTTTTTAATGCGTCAATGAGGCGCACGTTATCGCGTTGATGCAAACCAATACTTGGTTCATCTAAAATATATAAA
Organism: Chitinophaga pinensis; assembly: GCA_943369995.1. Taxonomy (GTDB): domain Bacteria; phylum Bacteroidota; class Bacteroidia; order B-17B0; family Aurantibacillaceae; genus Aurantibacillus. Next base: position 85,322 of record CALRPF020000021.1, on the reverse strand, counting down.
ACACCAACTAATTGCGAACCAATTTGTGTTGCCAGGCGAATACGTTGCGCTTCGCCCCCGCTAAGGGTTTTAGAAGAACGATTTAAAGTAACATAATCCAAACCTACTTCCATTAAAAATTGAATGCGTGCCCGGATCTCTTTTAACACTTCAATAGCAATGGCATTTTGATTTTTGGTTAATTTATTTTCTACATCCTTAAACCAGGTTTGTAAAACAGAAATATCCATTTCTGCCAGCTCAGAAATATTTTTATCGGCAATCTTAAAATAAAGTGATTCCTTTTTCAGACGCGTACCACTGCAGGTTGGGCAGTCTTTTTTATTGGTAAAACCCTGGGCCCAGCGTAACATTCCGGGACTAGGATCATCCTCGGCCTGACGTGTAATAAATGTAGCAATACCTTCAAAGGTAGTATCATAAGTTCCACCTTCGGTTGTGATCTTAAACAATTCATCACTGCCGTATAAAATAACATTTACAGCTTCTTCGCTAAGATCTTCAAAAGGCGTATCCAAATTAAATTGATGTGCGGCGCCAATTGCCTCTATTTGCTTAAAGATCCAGCCGCCGCTATTTTTTTGTGCACCAATGGGCGCAATAGCGCCTTTGCCAATAGATAATTTTGGATTAGCAACGATCTTTGAAATATCAATTTCTGAAACCTCGCCCAAACCATTACACTGCGGACAAGCACCGTATGGTGAGTTAAATGAAAATAAATTGGGTGCAGGCTCATCATAGCTGATGCCGCTTGTAGGGCACATTAATAAACGACTAAAGAATCTTGGCTTAGCTTCAGAACCTTTTACTTTTTTCTTCGCTTTCAGATTTTCTTCTTCGTGTTCAATAACCATTAGCACCCCTTTACCGTGTTTCATGGCAGTTTGTAGCGATGCATTTAAACGTGTACGGATATCCTTAGTAATTTCAAGGCGATCGATAACAATTTCAATATCATGAATTTTATAACGATCCACCTGCATTTTAGGCGTGATATCCAATATTTGCCCATCAATACGCACTTTATTAAAGCCGCGTTTACGAATATCTTCAAACAATTCGCGGTAATGACCTTTACGCGCACGAATAATGGGTGATAATAAATTTATTTTTTTGCCTTTGTAATCTGCTTCAATTAGGTCCATGATCTGATCATCACTGTAACGGATCATTTTTTCGCCTGTAACATATGAATAAGCCTGCCCTGCGCGTGCAAAAAGCAAACGCATAAAATCGTAGATCTCTGTAATGGTGCCAACCGTTGATCGTGGATTTTTATTTACCGTTTTTTGTTCAATAGAAATTACAGGGCTTAAACCTGAGATCTTGTCTACATCGGGCCTTTCGAGGTTGCCTAAAAACTGGCGGGCGTAAGAAGAAAAACTTTCGATATAGCGGCGTTGCCCCTCTGCATAAATAGTGTCAAATGCTAAAGAAGATTTTCCAGAGCCGCTTAAGCCTGTAATAACAACTAATTTGTTTCTTGGAATAGTAAGTGAAATGTCTTTTAAGTTATGAGAGCGCGCACCAATAACTTCAATAATTTCCTCGTCAACAATTTCTGCCTTCATATAAAATATCTAGTAAACTAAGAACAACTAACAGGATTGATAGTTTATTCGAAATTAAAGGAAATAAAAACTTTTAAGAATGTAAAATTAGTTTTATAACAAAGTTTACCATTAATATTAACGTTGTTACCACAACCAAAATTACAATGTACTTTGGGCCATTTTTAAACGAAAAAAATAAATGCCCAAGCGCATAAAAAACCGTTATTAAAAATGGAATTAAACTCGCGTTAAGCTGCAGGCTCTCTGCCAGATTGCCTTTTAAAAGTTCTATAAAAGCCCTTTGCATACCGCAGCCGGGGCAATTCATGCCAATAATGCTTTTTGTTGAGCAGGTAAATAAATGCCGTTCTAAAAAGTTTATTATACTATTCAAAATTTACCAGTGAAATCCGCTTAAAGCTGTACCTGCAATAACTACAAATAAAACAACAACTATAATTGATAAGCCAATTAAACTTAAAGAAATAATAGAGCAAATTTTTCCGGCCTTCACATTTTTATAAGATGCCAGTGAATATCTTCCCGGGTTAAGCTGGTACTCTCTCTCAGCACCCGATGCAAGTACTAAAGAGATAATAGCCATAATAATTGATGGCAGTCCATAACACCAAAAAAAACAAATAGCAAGAATACCCAATACCAAAACACCAACACTGTTGGGTAAATTCTGCCCACCGCCATTTGAATAGTTATTATTCATATTCGCGTTGGTGTTATTAATATTACCATTATTGGTTTGAAACTTAGGAATCTCATCTTGCGGATCTAAATTATTTATTTCAGGAGGCGTCATAATTTTATTTCTTGAATTTGTTGAAGCTAAAATTAAAAATAAAATCCGGCATAAGCCGGTTTAAGAGAACTAATACTCAGTTTTAAATTTAATATTTTGATAAACAACTTATTACAATTTAATTTGAAAATTTAAATGTTAAAATCTAAAACGATTTAATTTTTTGAGTATTTTTACATAAAACCTAATAAAATGTTCAGATCAACTCTTACAAAAATTCTATTAAGCATTTTAATGCTAGAAGTTTTTTCTTCCACACTCAAAGCAAATCCAGGAGATACTACCTGGGTAACGATTTATAATCAACGCTGGTTAAATGCTTATGGCGCTTACGACACAACTGCTACTTTGCCTACAGGAATTCGCTATCGCAAAATGCGTTTACATTACATTCTTGGCCGTTATCTTTGCCCTAATGCGCCGCAATATTGCGGATCGTGGGATTACACAACGCAAATTTACGCAAAGCCTGCAGGAAAAGATACCGTTGAAATAGCGCGTGTTATTACACCCTACGCTACAGATTGGTTAAGTGCCAACAGAAAACATGATTATGTAATTGAAGTTTCTGATTATGCAAAATCGTTAGAGGGTCCAACAGGTTTTAGATTTTTTTACAGTGGCTATTCATGGGGATTTACAATTACTTTAAAATTAGAATTAATTGAAGGTGTGCCGCCAATGGATGCATTATCTGCGAGAAATATGTACGAAGGTTACTATGCTTATGGAAAAACAGTTGATCCGATAGAAAATCACTTAACCGCAAAAACTTTTACTTATACCAGTCCTGTTGCAAAAACATTTATTAAAAATTCTATAAGCGGTCACGGCTCTGATGACACTTATTGTTCAGAATTTTGCAGCAAATATTATAATCTTAAAATAAATGGCTCTAACGTTTCACAAAAACAATTGTGGCGTAACGATTGCGGTTTAAATAATGTATCACCACAAACAGGCACATGGGTTTACGACAGATCCAACTGGTGTCCGGGTGCTGTTGTGTGGCCTATTTACCACGATATAACCTCTTTAACAACTGCAAATACAACCTATACGGCAGATATTGATATGGAGCCTTACACAGCGCCCGTTCAAACAAATGCGCAAGGGGGGTATCAGTTCTCATCGCAGGTAATTGATTTTAGTGCGCCAAATCACACACTGGATGTTTCTATTGAAGACATTATATCTCCTTCTAAAAACGAGAATTATGTAAGAAGTAATCCAACCTGTAGAAACCCCATCATAAAAATTAAAAATGTTGGAACAAACACAATTACAAATGTTGTTTTTAATTATGGTATTGTTGGCAACGCGCCTTTATCGTATACATGGACAGGAAGTTTAAATTTCCTGGAAGAGACCAACGTTGTATTTCCTCCTTCATTAGCAATTTATACTGCAAATGCTACAAATAACTTTAGCGCTGCAATCGTTTCTGTTAACGGTACAACAGATCAGAATTTATTTAATAACACTTATCACTCACAAATCTCTCCTGTATCCGTGTACCCCGCGGGTTTTGTGATAAAAATCTTTACCAATAACTCTTCTGCGCTTCCAAATACTTTTAACGAAACCTCTTATACTTTATACGATGAGAATGGTAATATTATTAAACAAAGAGACAGCCTTGTTAATGCAACCGTATTTGCTGATACTGTAAACCTTACACCGGGCTGTTATAAATTAGTGGTAAATGATATTGGCTGCGACGGCTATAAATGGTGGGCAAATACAGTTGGCGGAACAGGTAATGTGAGATTTGAGAACCTTGGCGTTGGAAATATCTTTTATAACCCAAATGGTGATATTGGCTGCCAGCTTACAAAATATTTTGTGGTTGCTAATACAACGGGGATTACTGAAAATATTGAAAGGCAAAATGAAATTGAAGTGTATCCAAATCCTGCAAGTGGCATGGCATACATTAAATTTGATCTTGCAAAAAATCAGGCGGTAAACTACGCAATAACAGATATTAGCGGTAAGCTGCTACAAGAAAAACAAATCAACAAAATAGAAAGCGCTTACGAAACAGTTGATGTGAGTAAATTACAAAGTGGTGTTTATTTTATCTCGGTTGAATTGGAAAACAAAACGCGCATTACTAAAAAATTAATAATTCAGAACTAAAGAAATATCTTTTATAAAAAAACGCTCCAAATATGGAGCGTTTTTTGGTTTAATCTTTAAATTCTATTTTTACATGCGTACCATCGCAATAAGGTTTGTTTGAAGAAGCGCCGCATCTGCAAAAGGCAGTTACTTTATTTTTTTGACTCTCACTTCCATCTTTATGCTTTACTTTTAAATTACCATAAACCAAAAGTGGTCCGTTAGCTAATACCTCTACAATGTTTTCAACGCTGGCAGATTCTGTATTCCTACTTTCATCATTATAATAAAAGCTTAAGGCTTTAGAAGGACAATTATTTACATGCTCAATTATTTCATTCGTAGTTGCGCCTTCGGGTTGTATCCAGGGCTTTTTTGAAGGATCAAAAACATTTCTTAAACCGTTTTCTCCTTTCCAGCATTTGGTGGAGTGAATACATAGGTTTGGTTTCCAAACAATGGTTATTTCGTTATTGCTATATTTTTTTGTGATGTCGGCCATAGAACAAAATTAAAAAAAAACTGTTGCAAAAGAAGTAGAAATTATTTTTTTGGGCGCCTTAACGGGCTGCTACAGGCTCGGCTATCGCCTCGGTTTTTTGCCTTAACAGGCAAAAGAACTAAACCTTGCGCATCCCCGGCGCAGCATCGAAAAATCTGAATAAACAATTCTGCGCCAGGGATTGCAGCGGAAATCCTTTTTAGCTTTTTCAGCTAAAAAGATTGCAGCGTAAAGCCCGCCCGGGCGCCCAAATAATTAAAGAAATGCTTTTAATTTTCTTGTTAATAAAGAAAGCCCATTTTACCCTCCTGGTAATCGCGCATAGCTTCCATAATTTCGGTTTCGGTATTCATTACAAAAGGGCCATGTGTTACCAAAGGCTCGTTAATTGGCTCACCAGCCATTAACAATAAAGCTGCGTTAGAATTTGCTTTTAATAAAATTTCTGCCGCTTCATTTTCAAAAGCAATAAGATCGTGCTGCTTTGCAAATACTTTATCGTTTACTTTAAGTTCACCTTCCAGAACATAAAAGGCAACATTGTTTGTTACAGGAAAATTAAAAGTATAATCACTTCCTTCTTTCATTCGTAACATTGCTGTAAAAATATCAGACTTAGCCGGGCCTTTTTTATTTTCATATTTACCAGAAACTAAACGAAATTCAACGCCTTCTTTTTCTATCAACACAATTTCATCTTTTGTTATTGGCTGATATTGTGGGGGATCCATTTTATGTGCTTTAGGTGTATTGATCCATAATTGAATACCGTGAAATCTTCCACCTTTTTCAGAAAACTCTTTGCCAACTTTCTCTCCATGAATAATCCCGCGTGCTGCATTTATCCATTGCACTTCGTTATCGCCAATTACTTTTTTATTTCCCAAAGAATCTTCGTGTTCAATTTCGCCCTCAAACATAAATGTTACCGGGCTAAAACCGCGATGCGGATGCGGCGGTACATTAAACTTATTTTCGTTTGGTTTACTTGTAAAATCAAAATGATGTAATAAAATGAATGGATCAACCTGCTGCATGCCCTGCAATGGAAAGGCCTGGCGAATAATTGCGGGACCCATTCTTGTTTCAGGTGCTGTATGTATTGAGCGAATTTTTCTATAGCTGCTCATTTTGTATCTCCTTTATTAATTGCAATAATTTATTGTTCATTTCTTCGTTAATGATCTTCCCATCCTTAAAATTTTGTTCAAAGCCGGGTAACGAAAATGTTTTTAAGATCTTTGCACCAAAACGCGGAAAGTATTTTTCAGAAATTTCGAGTACACTTGCCCCTCCCCTGCCACCGGGCGAAGTAGCCATTAATAACATTGGCTTTTCGGCAAATATCTTTTCTGTAATACGCGAAGCCCAATCGGTAATATTTTTAAATGCACCCGAATAGTTACGGTTATTTTCCGCCATTGAAACTATAAGTAGATCTGCACTTTTCATTTTATTCAAAAAATCCTGCGCCAGTTTTGGTTGACCTAATTCTTTTTCAATATCAACGCCAAACAAAGGCAATTCAAAATCGTTAAGATCTAAAACTTCAACTTGGGCATTTTTAAATTGCGAAGCAGCGTAAACGGCCAATTGTTTATTGATTGACTGTTTACTGTTGCTTCCACCAAAAGCTATTATTTTCATATAGTTTTATTTATAATTAAAGATAGCTTTTATAAACTCAATACCCTCAACTCCCTTAAGCAAGGCAGTATTTTAAGCCTGTTTTACTAATTGTATCTCTGAGTGAATTTTAAGGTCTTCACCAACTAAAAGTCCGCCGGTTTCGGTTGCTGCATTCCAGGTTAAACCAAAATCTTTACGGTTTATTTTTCCTTCAACGGTAAAACCCGCTTTAATATTTCCGTAAGGATCTTTTGCAATGCCACCTAAATCTGCTTTTAATTTTATTGGCTTTGTAACATCACGAATAGTTAAATTGCCATCAACAGAATACTCATCATCTGAAACTTTATTTATTTTAGTGCCTTCAAATTTAATTTGCGGGTATTTTTCAGCATCAAAAAAATCACCTGACTTTAAATGTCCGTCGCGCTGATCATTATTAGTGCTTATAGAATTTACTTCTGCCGTAAAAGAAATTTTGCCGGTTGAAAAATCATCCCCTGTTGTTTCAGCAGTAACATTAAAATTTTTAAAATTTCCGGTCACGTTAGAGATCATCATGTGTTTTACCTTGAAATTTATTTCGCTGTGTGTGGGATCTAATGCCCATTTTGTTGTGCTCATATTTTATTTTTTATTTTGGTTAGTTATTTTTTATTAAACATTCATTGGCACTTCCATTATTAAAAATTCGGCATTTGTTTTTGCATTTAAAGTAATTTTATCTGTATCCCAAATACCATAACCATCGCGTGAATTCAGTAACTGGCCATTTACTTCCAAATCGCCACTTAAATTAAAAATGTAAATACCGTTGCCTTTAACTTTTAAATTATAATCTTTAGCAATGCCTTTATCAAATTTACCTAAATGAAACCAGGCATTTTGATGGATCCAAACACCTGCATCATCTGCATTTGGCGAAAGAATTTGTTGCAATTTATTATGACGGTCTTCTTCTTTAATCGTAATTTGATCATAACGCGGTGTTACATTTTTTTTGTTAGGAAAAACCCAGATCTGTAAAAATTTTACCGTTTTATCTTTGTTCTTGTTATACTCGCTATGCTGAATACCTGTGCCTGCGCTCATTACCTGAATATCGCCATTTTTAATAACAGCTACATTGCCCATACTATCTTTGTGCTCCAGATCGCCTTCTAAAGGAATGCTAATAATCTCCATATTATCGTGCGGGTGCGTACCAAAGCCCATGCCTGCGCTAACGGTATCATCGTTTAAAACGCGCAATACGCCAAAGTGCATACGTTCCGGATTATAATAGCTTGCAAAACTAAAACTGTGTTTACTTTTTAGCCAACCGTGGTCTGCATTGCCACGTGTATCGGCTTTGTGCAAAATTGTGTTTTCCATAATTTTTGAATTTGTATTTGGTATGTGATTAAAGCCTAATATTTCCAGCTCTTTTAATTCATCAATATCATTTTTAATGATGCTTCCGAATGAGTTAGCGGCAACAAACATACCAGTGCCTAATAACCCTTTTTTTAAGAAATCTTTTCTGTCCATAGTATTTGGTTTAATTCTATATCAAAGGTACAAACAGAACAGATAAAAGTTCTTAATCTAGGTTAAGAAATAAAAAAGAACAAATATTCAAATATTTTTATTGTAAAAGAGATCTTCTTTTTCCTATTTGGGCGTTGCCTCCGGCCCGGGCTGCTTCGGGCTCGGCTATCGCCTCGGTTTTTTGCCCTTCGGGACAAAAGAACTAAACCCTACGCATCCCTAACGCAACTATACGTGAGCGTGAGGGATAGAGCCATTGTTTGAGCTCTTTTTTATGAGCCTGAAAAGGCAAATAAAAAAAGCGAGTGGCGAAAGCCCGACCGCGAGTGAGGCTCCGATTGATTTATTGGCCGAACCTCGCGGGCACGCCCAAATTATTTTTTTAATAACGACGGTGAAAATTTAGTGCGCTTTTAGATACTTTGCCTTTAGCTTACTTAAAAACTCAGGCGTAACACCAATATAAGCAGCCACTTGCTTTTGAGGAATTGTATTAATGATGGCCGGATACGTAGTGCAGAATTTTAAATAGCGTTCTTGCGCCGTTAGGCTTAAATTATCCATTAAGCGTTGCTGGTAGGCTACCAAAGATTTTTCGGTGATAATACGAAAGAAGCGCTCGAACTTTGGTATTTTTTCATACAATTTATCCTGGTCTTTTTTTGAGAGTACTGTCACCTCTGTATCCACCATGGCTTCAATATTTAAGTTACCCGGCTTTTGCGATAACATACTATACATATCTCCCATCCACCAATCCTGCGGTGCAAAACTAAGAATATGCTCTACACCTTCTTTATCAACGGTGTAACCTCTTAAACAACCAGAGGTAACAAAAGAAGATTCTTTACAGATATCGCCGGCATTTAATAAAAAATGTTTTGCCTTTATTTTTTTTGAACTTAATAAAGAAATAAAATACTCTTGTTCTGTTTTTGTAAGAGAGATGTGTTTAGAAATATTTTTTAAGATCAATGCGTGGTTCATTATTTACCAGCTTTAACAGGTGCTTGCTTAAAAGCATCCAGTTCTGTTAACTCGGCTTTTACATTATCATACCAACGCGTAATAGCCAACTCAAAAGTACCGTTCTTTGATTCTTTTTTAAACTGTCTTAACCTGTCTGCCTGGCCAATTTGGCTTGCTTTTACCTTTTCATCGAAGGTTACAGGATATGGATCGAGTTTAACTTCTTTAATTGATTTTCTTAATTTGCGGCTATACAATTCGCCAATGTCATACATCACCTGAAAATATTTTAAATATATTTCAGAATCCATTTTAGGTTTTACCCAGGAATTACGCCAATCAAAAACAGTTACAATATAGGTGTTTGAAGAAGAATATTTAGCTGCATTTTTACTTGTTGCTAATATCTTTACTTCCGCATAACCATCTGCTGTTGCGGTATCGGGCACATCGCCTTTAAAATCGTTCCAGGTAAGGGCTTTGCCTGTAGACCAATGTATTGTGTCGTTCTGGCCAAATAATGGAGAAAGGCCACAAAGCAGCGAAAATAAAATAATAAGATTTTTCATAAGGTTTTAATTATACGAAAGATAAGAAATTATTTATTATTTAATGATAATTTTGCACGCTAAAACGATCTTTTTTTGGACAGATACTTTATAATATACAAACCCTATAAAATGATCTCGCAGTTTGTGAGTCCTTATGTACAGCGTAAATTGGGTGAACTTAATTTTGATTTTCCGGAAGGCACCAATGCTGTGGGCCGTTTGGATGATGACAGCGAAGGTTTATTGATCTTAACTACAGATAAAAGCTTAACAAAACGTTTGCTGCATCCCGACAGAAAACACAAACGCAGTTACATTGTACAGGTTGAGAAAAAAATTAATGAAGAATCGCTTCAAAAATTGCGCGATGGATTAGAGATAATTGTAAAGCGCAAAGGCTTATATACAACCTTGCCCTGCGAAGTAAATTTAATTGAAAAACCTAAAGATCTGCCCGAACGTGCGCATCCTTTTAGAGAAGAATTACCGCAATCGTGGCTGGAGTTTGTATTAATGGAAGGCAAGAACCGACAGATACGAAAAATGTGCTCGGCCGTGCGACATGATTGTAAACGTTTGATAAGAACAAAAATTGAGAATTTAGAATTGGGTGATATGAAGCCGGGAGAAGTAAGAGAGATTGAGCAGAAGGAACTTTTCAAATTACTGCTACTGGAAAATTCAGATTCTACGTAAGATGTAATAGGGAAAACGGAAAAGGGTTGTATTGTTACATACATTTTCCGTCTACCATTTTACTTTTTACATTTTAAGATGGAAGTCTGATGACGCTGATTGAGGAGATTTAAACTGATACAAAAAAAACCAAAATAATTCATATTTTATTGAGGCGTGCTCCCTACGGGTCGGGCTTTCGCCACTCGCCGGGCGAGAAAAACCTCGCCCGAGCTCAAACAATGTCCCAATCCTTCACGCAAATGTGCAAGGAAAAAAAATCCACGCCAAAGGGTTATCAACTGATTTTTATGAAGGTTAAATTTGATTTCTATTAAATCTTCGCAGATACATCTTTTTAATTCGTGAAATAAATTGTAGCTACCAACATAGTAATAAAAAAGGCTGCCATAAACTGACAGCCTTTTTTTATTTGATATTTTCTTAATTATAGGTTCCTATATATTGGCGTTGTTTGCCTCTACGCCCCGTCCAATCTACTTTAAAATTATTTGGACAACTGCTTGAACTCATGTTACCCGAGGCATCTGTTCCTAAAGTAACGGTCGCATTTCTGTCTGAAACAGCGTGCTCTATTGTACCCGAAGTTGGTTTACTCCAACCGCAATTTTTTAAACAAACAATAGGAGAAATTATTTTAGTAATAAATTCATTGCCTTTGCGGTTTGTACCCCATGCCGAAGCGCCATTATTGCCGTTAGCAGCAACGGAGAGCTTTAAATTTCCGCCGTTATAATCCCAGGTTCTGCGTTTAGCCAAACTCCATTGACGTGTAGTATTATCGTCAAAAACAACACTCATATTACTACTGCTAACCGTTCTTACAATACTTGGCTTATCACCTGCTAATTCAGATACCAGGCCGCCCGATACATTTACCAAATTATGAGTACCGTTAATGATCATACTTTTACCATTACGTGTTACCTTATAATTAATAAAGTTTACAATAAGTTGGGCATTAACATCTTTCCAGCGTACACCATTAGCATAATCAACAACTTCGTATTTTATTTGTCCCGTTCTGTTTTTTCCACTGCAACCGCTACCGTTAAAGGTTAACGTTACAATACCCTGTTGAATTTGGGAAGTATCTGCCGTTGCATCACATGGCCAAAAAACAGGAGAGGTACTTGCTGTATTGGTTCCTGAAATAGTTCTACTATTACTCATGCTGTTATCCGCATCGGCATAGGCATCATCCGTATTGGCTTCATTCGTTTGAGCATCGTTAGCCTGAGCGCTAATTAAAGGAGTATCGTCATCCTCTTCCATTTCTTTTTTACGGCATGATGTGAATACTAATACAAAAGCCATTGCTGATGCAATTCCGGTTTTTATGATCAAATTTGTTTTCATCTTTTTGCTTATTTTTATCTAAGACTATTAGAAAAAAGAAAGGTTTAATTGAAAAAATATTTTTTTTAGCCATCCTGCGTTTTAACGGGATAGCTATTGAATTTCAATACGAATAAGATGATGGAAGAAAGATCAATCGACAGCCTATTGCTCTATAGCGTAGGCCTGAATATTTTAAATTTACCGGCTGTCATATCTTTAAAGTTAAAAGGACTTAAGCCCACTTTTTTACCGGAGCGGCCGGTGTTTTGATCGGCCATTACCAATTCTTCTTTACCTTTTACTTCATAAACGATAGCTGTGTGATGTTGCATTTTTTCCATAAACTGTTTGCTGCCTACAGCGTATTTTAAAGTAACGCCTTCAAACTGCACAATATCGCCGGGGTAAACACAATCTTTTTTATAATTTATTTCTTTACCGAATTTATAATTACCATCCCATTTGGCATTTACTTTATTTAATGCTTCTGCGGCTACATCCCAGCACTCACCTTTGCCAACAGTTTTACCAATTTTAGTTTTTACAAATTCTATAATCTGCTTATTTAAAGCAGGTACACTATCGCAAGTAATAATTTTAGTTTCAACAACAGTATTTTTATAATTAAATGATGTTATTAAAAGAAACATCGTTGTTATCAGAAATATTATTAGAATTTTCATTTTATCAGTTTCTTTTTTAAATTTTCTTTTACAGAATCAAACCACTCTTTTTTCAAAATACTTAAGACAATACTATCTCTTCGCGATCCATCGGGTTTAAACCCATGGTTTCTCAATACACCTTCAACGGTGCAGCCAATGCTTTTCATAGCCGCTATGCTTTTTTCGTTAGAGTTATCTGCCCTAAACTCTACCCTTTCTATTTCTAAGGTCTCGAAAGCAAATTGTAATAATAAAAATTTACAGTGTTTGTTTAATCCCGTTCCCTGAAAACTCTTAGCATACCAGGTATAACCTAGTTGCAATGTTTTTTGTGACACTTGTATATCGTAAAAACGTGTACTTCCGGCAAAAGAATTTTGTTTTTTATCAAATACTATAAAGGGATATTCCTTTTTTGCTTCGCGCGCATCCAAAGCAATTTTAATATAATTTCTTAAGTTATCTTCGCCCGCAGCCGACACTAATGAATACTTCCAGAGCTCAGGCTCATTTAAAGAAAAGCCCAAAAGATTATTAAAATCTGTTTGCTCTAACGAGCGTAACAAAACATACTCATTCTCGAGTATCACTTTTTTTTCGAAATCAAAGTCGGTCATATTTATAAAGATACAAATGTTTAAGGCTTACTTAAAACTGTAGAATCTTAAAAAAACAAAATTTTATCTAAAAAAATTTACGAATAAAGTCCGTACTGCTTAAAATGATGTGCGAAGTGTTTATTGTGAAAAACAAGCCACTCCTTGTGCGTTAGCTCTCCCATGCGTGGTTGCATGTGCAATGTACCAGGGTTTTTTGAATAATATTCTTTAAAATAATTAATCTCATTAAACAGTTCTTTTACAGCTGTATCAAGATTATTATACTGAAGTGCAGGCGGCTCATCTGTTAATAAGGGATTTTTTATTCCGGTTGGTATTTCTGCCGGACTGTAAATTAATCTTTCTTTTATTGTTTGCGCCTCTTCATCTGTTGTATAACGCTTTACAATTATTTTTCCGGTTGAAATCTTTAATGCCATTGCAAGATGTTCGATTATATGCTGCGGAGACATTTTACCCCATAACGGTTTTGCGTTTGGGTCGAGCTTATTTATTATACTTTGTATCTGCGAAGTGTTATGTATATCGATCATGGAACAAAATTAATTTTTTTAACACTCAAAAAACAAGAACAAAGTTAAAATTTTATACTTAAATGCAGTTTGGCAATTGCATTGGCGCTAGCCTGCGAATAGCTGTATTTAATGGTTTCGCCACGAATTAGATGTGTTGTATTGAAGTTTACATTTCCAAAAAAAGTATTGTAACCCACTTCTGGCAAAATAAAAATATCGTCAAACAATTTAAGCTTTAATCCAAAACCTATTACTCCATCCAAGCCATTTGTTGAGGAAGAAAAAGAATTATTATATCCCAGAATTCCGCCATAAAAAAAACCGGAAGAAAAAACATTGCGGTAAGAAACATCTGCAAAGCCATACAACCAATCTTTTGTTCTTAAAAAATTATGTTGAATGCCAAGGCCAAATCTAAAATCCTTGTTATTCGCTTCTCCGCTTGTGCAATCTATACAACCTGTTGGTGCGTAGTATTTAAGATGACATTCGTTATAACTAATCAAAGCTCTGAAAGCCATACTTTTTTTAAGATATTTAAAAAGAAGGCCGTTACTTATTTCAACAGATTGCCTGTCTGATCCTGAATAATATGTTTTATTTAAAGAATTTATTGTAAGGAGTGTGGGGCCAAATTCAAATCGTTTTACTTTATCCTGAGCTTTTGAAAAATGGAAAAAAAACATAACCAACGTTATTTTCGCGTAATTTTTCATGAAGCAATTTTAAGGATAACGAACAGGTATTTTAAATATTGTACAGTTACAAAAGAACTAACCACAAGTAAGAATAATTTTACTACAAAGCGTTTTATTTGGGCGTGCCCCTTCGGGTCGCGCTTTCCGCTGCAATCTTTTTGTTCGTATTCTCAGAAAAAGGATTTTCGCTGCAATCGCTCACGCTGTAATGAAACAGGTTGGTATTTGCTTTAGCGATGAGTGGGATTTAGCACTTTTTTCCCGAAGGGCAAAAAGCCGTAGCGAAGCAGTTCGGCAAGCCAGTGGCTTGCTGAGCCAACTTGTGTAAAAGATAGCAGCCCGGGCCACTTAATCAGGCTCAGTGCAGGCTGAGGCAACGCCCGAAAAATAAATTATTTCGCTTTTAATTTTTTTGAGGAATAACAAAAAAAAGATCCCTTTTGCAACACAAAGCAAAAGGGATCCACTCTTTAAACACAGAACTAAACACAAGTACTCAAAACAGCAATAATTGTTTACCTAATTATGAATACGTAGGGTATTACCAAAAGGTTGGGTAAAATTGTTAATTTTTATAAGTCAGCGCTATTACTGCCTCGCCGTCTTTAATTTCGATGGCATTAGTGCCATTATAAACGGTACAGCTAAACCTGATCTTTACTTTTTTAAAGGGTTGGTTACTATCTGTCGCGTTATAATTTTCTACCGAAACTATCTCAAAACGACTGGTATTTGGTTGATTTATGTCTTTAGAAGAATAAACCGCACCTTTTGGATCGTTAACCTGGATGGTAATTGCAGAAAGCGCTTTTGTGTTTTTAATAGGAGTTAAATAGGAGTTAAAATTAGCCTCTCCAAATACACCCGAAAATACAGGAAGCTGGTAATACGACTCGCATGAATCGCCGTTAGCATCTACAACGGTAAGTTTTGGTGTATACAGGTTTTGCGAGCTGTATTCGTGAAATGGCGAAGAGTCATAAGAAAAATTATCATCACCAAACTCCCATTTGTAAGAAAAAGGTGGGGCTCCGGTTAAATTTGGTGCGGAAAATTTATAGCTAAATGTATTGGGTGGACTTAAAGTAGTTTGCACAACACTAAGGTTTGTTTGTACAGGATTACCAATTCTAAACACATTGCTATGAACCACATCGCCAAACGCGGTGCTTTTAGCAGATAAGGTTACTGTATACTTATTATCCTTTTTAAATGTTCTGGTACAATTCATCCCACTCCAGGATACACCATCACTAAAGTTCCAGTTATAGGTAACATTTTGATTTGTTTGGCGCGGGCTAAAAGTACCAGTGTAATATAAGGGTTCAATACTTGCATCGTTAAACTGGTAAGCTATTGGCATTAATGTACTGTCAATAAACATAGTATTATTAGTTGAAACCTTATAATCATTAATTAAAACTGTTAAACCAAACCCGCAATTATCGGAACATTCTTTTTGTTTTAGTTCGCCTTTTAAAACATAAACGTTGCTTGAATCCTTGTAGTAGGCAGATTTCATGTAATAAGAGTTAACACCGGCATCAATATCTACCGGAAAACCACCAATATTGCACTTAAAATAAAAAACCGGTTGAGGCTCTTCATCTTTAGGCGGAAGTGACTTTTTATTACACGCGTTAAAGATCAGTGCAATAAATAAAACAAAAAGTACATGTATTTTCATAAATCGTTATTACTATTCCTATTATTTTTCAAATAATGTATATTGTAAACCTAAACGTAAACCAAGAGGTTTTTGCGCGTAATTATTTGAGCTGGTATTTTTAAATATATCACGAACTCCATAAAGAACCTCAGCATTTAAGAAAACACGCTTGTTTAATTTTGCTTTATAAAAAGCAGAAACTAAAATATTATTTAATCTAACGCCCTCGTAAATACCGGACGATTTACTTTCCATTTCGTTAGATTTAATGCCATCTGTTAAACGGTAATTCTCAACAATATTTTTAGAGCTGAATAAGAAACTAGGGTTAACACTTGCGCCAATTTGGTGAGAAGGGCTAACAGCGTAATAAAATTTAAGAGGAACAGAAAAATAATAAAGCGCCTGCGTTGTAATAACGGTGTTGCTTGATGTAGAGCCTAAACCATATACGGCTTTAGAGCTTTGATAAAAAGATTGTTTAATGTTACCAATGTTGTAGAATTGTGAACCAACACTAAAACCAATATTCTTATTAATAAATCTACCATAATTTACGCCAGCGTACCAATTTAAACCTCTTGCATCTTTACCATCTTTAGAATCCCAACCTAATAAGAAAGTACCGCCAGCTTCTGCATTTAAGAAACTGATACGTTTTTTTCCTTTGCGGCGATAATCTTCATCGTACCAGTTTGGTATTTTAAGAGCTGCCAGCTTAAGATTTCGTGGTGTATTAACGGTATTTAATTTTGCGTCTATTCTTGCTAACACATTATGCTCAAGCATTTTCGCACCTGCAAGCCCGCTGATGGATCTTTCGCCTAATGTCATATCATTACTTTCGGCATTTTTAAAGTTGTTATCTTTTTTATCGCCTGCTGCATCTTTATTTTTACCCGATTTACTTGCCGGCGAATTTTTAGACGACTTCACATTCGAAGAACCAAGGTTGATATTTGCTGAAGAATTACTTTCCGAATTTGCATTTACAACAGATGAAGTATTAGAATTATCTGAATTTATATTTTTAGAATTAGTGTTTGCATTAAGATTCTTGATATTAGAATTTGCATTATTGATAACATCAACAGAAGCCGTTGTGTTGCCTGAATTATTAGTTAAATAATTTGCAACGCCCAGTTCGTTACTGTTATTTGAAGCTAATAAATTGTTATCTGAATTGTTTTTGTTTTGATTTTTTCCATTTACACCATGAGCCTGTGTTGATGAACCGTTATTATCAGTAGAAGAATTGTTTGCCAATTCATCTTTAATACCAAGCGGACCTTGAATCTTGTACAAGGCGATACTTGCAGAAGTAATACCAAGGAACAATAATCCTAAGAAAAGGAATTTACCCCAACCACGGCTGGAAGCAAGCCTTCTTTCGGCATCCAATTGTTCGCTCAGCTTATTCCAATTTTGCTCATCAAAAGGGAATTCCGCTTCGTCAACTTTCTTTCTGATAATCTTATCAAACTTTTGTTCTGGGTTCATCTTTTCTTTATACTCTGATTAATATATTTTTTCCTATTTGTTCTTTTAATTTTTCTCTTGCTGCATTTAAATGCCACTTCGAAGTTCCTTCGCTAATACCAAGCATTTCGCCTACTTCTTTGTGCGAATAGCCATCAATCACATACAAGTTAAATACTTGTTTGGTAGCTTGTGGTAATTTATTTATCTCGTCGTAAATTTGTTTGCAGCTAATGTTGCTTAAGGCTTCGTTTACATCTGCATAATCTGTTGAGTCGTAATATTCATCAACATAAGAAACGCGTTCTTTTTCGCGTTTTTGTTTCCTGTACTCGTCAATTAATGTATTAACCATAATACGGCGGATCCATACTTTGAAAGGAATCTCCGGTTTATATAAGTGAACATTTTTTAAGATCTTCATAAACCCCATGTTCAGGATCTCAGAAGCTGTGTCTTTATCTTTGTTATAACGCATGCAGATACTCATTAAGTAGCTGTATGAGAGTTTATAGAGTTCGTACTCCGCTCTGCGATCCTGCTTTACGCACTTTGCAATAATTTCGGGAGTAACGTTCATAGATGATTCTCTATATATTAATACGAATAAAGATAAGTAAAAGTTGGGTAAAATGGATAATGTAAGGTGTTAAAAATCAGTAAAATAGAGTGAAACGCAAGAATAAATGAGTAAAAAACAAAATCCCAAAGGCTTAAAGAGCCCTTGGGATCAAATAATGATTATAAATTTTCTTAATTCTTAAACATCTTCAACAACGCACCCAACTTATCTTTTAGCTCTGTACGCGGTACTATTTTGTCAAGAAAACCATGTTCTAAAACAAACTCAGCAGTTTGAAATCCTTTAGGAAGGTCTTTACCAATTGTTTCTTTTACCACACGGGGGCCTGCAAACCCAATAAGAGAGCCCGGTTCAGCGATATTAAGATCACCTAACATAGCGTAACTTGCCGTAACACCGCCGGTTGTAGGATCTGTCAATAAAGAAATATAAGGAATTTGTGCTTTTGCCAACTGGCTTAATTTTGCGGATGTTTTTGCCATTTGCATTAACGAGAAGGCAGCTTCCATCATACGTGCACCACCACTTTTTGAAATGATCAATAAAGGTGTTTTTGTTTTTAAGCAAAAATCAATTGAGCGTGCAATTTTTTCGCCCACAACGCTTCCCATACTGCCGCCTATAAAACTAAAATCCATACAGCAAATTACAAGATCGTTACCATTTACTTTTCCATAAGCGCTACGCAAAGCATCTTTTAAATTTGTTTTTTTGATGGTATCCGTTAAACGGTCGGTATATTTTTTTGTATCGCTAAAGTCAAGCGGATCACCACTTACAAGGTTTTCGTGAAGCTCGGTAAATTGATTGTCGTCAAAAATAACTTCAAAATATTCTTTGCTTCCAATACGTTCGTGGTGAGCGCATTCAGTACAAACATATTTGTTTGCCGCATGCTCTTGTGCAGTATTTATTTTTTTGCACGAGGGGCACTTGTACCAAAGGCCTTCAGGGGTTTCCTTCTTTTCTTTTGTAGAAGTTGTAATACCTTCTTTTAATCTTTTAAACCAACCCATTTTTATTTAATATTTTAGATTTAAAAATTTAAGATTTAAAAGTCTGTAAAATCTGACTTCTTAAATCTTAAATCTAATTTTTAAGCAATAGTGATAGATTTGTCCAAATAAACATCCTGAATTAAGTTCAACAATTGAACGCCTTCTGCAATTGGTTTCTGGAATGCTTTACGGCCACTGATCAAACCCTGACCACCTGCTCTTTTATTAATTACAGCAGTTGTTACAGCTTCTGAAAGATCTGTTGCTCCTTTACTTTCGCCGCCACTGTTAATTAAGCCCATACGGCCCATATAACAATTAGCAACCTGGTAACGGCAAAGATCAATAGCATGATCGGTAGTTAAATCTGAATAAACTTTTGGATGTGTTTTACCAAAATTAATAGCATTGTATCCGCCATTTTTATCAGATAATTTTTGTTTGATAATATCTGCTTGTATGGTAACACCTAAATGATTTGCCTGCGATGAAAGATCGGCAGCTGTATGATAATCTACACCGTCTTTTTTGAAGCCATTGTTGCGGGTATAGCACCATAATACGGTTGCCATTCCTAATTCATGGGCTCTTTCAAAAGCCTGCGCCACTTCAACGATCTGGCGTGACGATTCAGGAGAACCAAAATAAATAGTTGCTCCAACGGCAACGGCACCCATGTTCCAGGCTTCTTCAACAGAACCGAACATGATCTGATCAAATTTATTAGGATAGGTTAAGAATTCGTTATGATTGATCTTTACTATAAAAGGTATTTTATGTGCATATTTTCTTGAAACAGATGCAAGTACACCAAAGGTCGATGCCACTGCGTTACAACCACCTTCAATAGCCAGTTTCACGATATTTTCACTGTCAAAATAAATTGGGTTTGGAGCAAAACTTGCGCCCGCGCTGTGTTCAATACCCTGATCAACCGGTAAGATACTCATATAACCTGTACCTGATAAGCGGCCTGTGTTATAAAGCTGGTTAAGGCTTCTTAACACCTGTGGATTACGGTTAGACGGGGCAAACATACGGTCAACAAAATCGCTGCCGGGTAAGTGAATATGTTCTTTTGAAATAGTTTTGCAGGTATGATTTAATAAATTGTTGGCGTTAGCGCCCAATAATTCTGCTATTTTACTTGTCATGAATCTTAAAATTTAAGGTAGCAAATATACGTAAAGTACTTGAGTTTTTGGTAAAAAAACGAATGGTAATTGCCTATTACCAAACAACGGGCTTTTGAAAACAAAAGCAGATTGCATTGGCATATAACAAAAAAACCCCGCCAACCGGCAGGGTAATATTTAGATTAAACAAAATATTATTCGTTAACCATTACCATCTTAAATGGTACGTTGATGATAGCCTGATAATCTTCACCTGCTTCTAACATATCCTCATCATCTTCTTCATAGTGCCAGTTAATAGTAACAGCGCTACCGCCTTTATTAATACCTTCTAACTTCTTAAATACATCTAAGATACATTTTGAAGAAGATGTATTAAAATATTCTAACTGTACATTAACAGTTGTAGCGCTTTTTGCAGCGCTAGAGTATTTATCTAATGCATCCACTAACGGTTTGTAAAATTCAATAGAATTCTCAGGAATTGAACGTCCTTTGATCTCTAAAATTCCACCATTTAAGTCAAAACTGATACTTGGTGTTTTTGGTGTGCCTTCGATAGCGTATTTGTCCATAATTGTATTTTTTAATTTTGTTGTGATACTTTTATATTAAGTGTAAAGAAAGAAACTTTATTGTCAATTTCCAAAAATTCGTACTCTAATTTTTCACCAGTTTTTCTGGCAATGTCAATCATCCCTAATCCGCCTCCGCCTTTTAACGACATTTCGCCGTTATTAAGCACTTTTTTATAATACTCCTTTAGTTCTTCTTTTGATAAAGCATTTACTTCGTCAAGGCGTCTTCTAAGGCCATTTATATTTTCGTTTAGGATATAGTTTCCGGTAAATATAGAATATTTTCCATCAAGTTTACCTATCATAAAAATCGCAGAACGGTTACTATCACCTGTAAAATTAGAAGAATCGTCTAAGTGATGGTATAAATTCTGTAAACATTCTACCAGAACGTTGTACACCTTTTTCTTCATCTTAGGCTCTTCCTGCATATTTTCCATCTTATTCTCCATGATCTGAAGAATTGATGTTAAAAGATCAGATGTTATTTCACCTTTAAATGACAGCAAAATATTATTTCGCTCCATTTTGTTATATATGTCAAATACATCTACCATTTCCCGGGTTGTTGTTAACGTTTCCAACAGTTTATTTTAGTTTAAATGCTACTGTGCTACCGTTAACTGTAAATGTTGCATCATCATCACAAGTACCGTTTCCAAAATCAACAATTCTTGTTTTGAAGCCTTCCGGGGTAAGATTTAAAATTCCTTTATCTACAAATTCACAAGATTTATGTTTAACCATTGGGCTACCCGCAGGAATATCAACAACAAAAGATTTACCTGTACGGTTAACGCCATTTGCTGTTCCGAATATCTCTACAACCGGATCTGTGTTAACAGGGTTACCTTTTACGTAGTTAGTGATTGTTCTGTTGAAGCTGTATTTGATCGTCCAGTTAGGGCTAGAGCAAACACCGTTTATTAATTTAATGTTATAAGTGCTGCTTGCTGTGCTTGAAGCTACTGTTGTAACAACTAAACTATCGCAGGCATAACCAATACCCGAAGCTTTATGGTTAAGCAACTTCATGATCATTTGGCTACCAACATTTTTTAACGGGCCTGTAATTTTTATTAACCACTTACCAGATCTTATTTTACCATCAGTGAAAGAAGAAGGGCAGGCAGATAAAAGATTTAACTCATATTGAGGAGCAACAACATATTTACCATTGACAACATTTGTATCAGCGGTATTACGGTTTAACCAAACCAGGGTATCGCAAGCAGGTGGCGACATTAATCGGCCATTTGTAGCTCCTGTACCTTTTGTATTAATAGCGTGAGCATTTGTGGCAGGCACAATTGACATGTACTCCTGATCGGCAACAGCATTATCTACTGCAGATTGCGTTTCGTTATCAACTTCTGTAGTCTCTTTTTTACGACAGCCTACAAAAAATAACGACGCCGAGCAACTTAAAACTAAAACTATTTTAAACGCTTTTTTCATGATAAAATTTTAAAGTTAGACAAATATAATAAATTATTTTAAATCCCAAACTCTTATGTTAAATTCCTATTCCAACTACTAAAACATCATCTACCTGCTCGTGATTTTGTCTCCATTGATCAAAATTACGCTGTAATTCTCTCTTTTGTTCTTCAGGACCTTTTAAGTGAATTGTGCATAAGAGATCATGAAAACGTTTTACCATAAATTTCTTGCCTTTTTCGCCACCAAACTGATCGGCATATCCATCAGAGGTCATATAGGCCATGGCAGGGTTCTTTAATTTTATTACCTGCGTTGTAAATACCCTGTTAATGTCTAACTGCGCACCACCCACCGGAAATTTATTTCCGTCAAATTTTAAGAACTCACCGGTAGTATCAATAGTTACCAATGGCCTGTTGGCCCCTGCCCACTTTACTTCCTTTGTAATGTCGTTTAAAGCAATTAAAGATACATCCATACCATCGTTGGTATTAATCTCATTTTGCCCCTGGCGTAAAGCTTCCTGAACCCCTTTATGTAAATTATTTAAGATCTCTGCAGGGTCAACAATTCCTTTTTCTGAAACAATCTGGTGCAATAAGTTATGCCCGATCATACTCATAAAAGCGCCCGGCACACCGTGTCCTGTACAATCTACAACAGCTAATATCTTCCAGTCATTCTTTTCGGCAAACCAATAAAAATCACCACTCACAATATCTTTTGGTTGATAAAGGATAAAAGCATTTTTTAGTTTTTTAAAGATCTGGTCTTTTGAAGGCAATATGGCTTCCTGGATACGTTTAGCGTAAGTAATACTGCTAGTGATATCATTATTTTTTTCTTCCAGCTCGCGGGTTCTTTCTGCTACTTTATTTTCAAGAAGCTTGTTCTCTTTTTTAATGGCCATTGTGCGGTATTGAGTAAATGCATAAATACCACCACCGGCAAAAATGATAAGAAAGAAATAAAATAATTTTGTTTTCCAAAAAGGAGGAACAACTTCTATGTGAATTTCAAACGGCGTTTCGTTCCATATACCATCGTTATTGGTTGATTTTACGAGAAATTTATAATCACCTCCGGGTAATTCGGTATAAGAAACGTAACGTACATTTGTTGGTTCAGACCAATCATTATCATATCCTTCCAATTTGTATTTGAATTTATTTTTTGCAGGATCTGTGTAATCCAGTGCAGCTAATTCGAATTGAAAGTAATTTTCGCGCCAGCTTAACTTTAAATATTTTTTGTAGGCAATAAACGAATCAACCTTTACATCTTTACCTCCACGCTTGTATCCAATTATAAATGAATTTGGCGCGTGTAAATTATCTTTGATAAGTGTTGGCCTAAACACATTGTATCCTTTAGAACCGCCAAAATACATGTTACCTGATGCAGAAGAAAAAGCTGCGCCAATATTATATTCTGTATTTAACAAACCATCTTTAATACCATAGCTTTTAAAAGTTACTTCGCTTTCCTTTGCAAGAGGATCAAATTTTATAATACCATAATTTGAACTCATCCAAAAATTATTAATACTGTCTTTTATGATAGAATACAAATATGTATTTGGTAAACCGTCTTTTTCATAAAAATTATAGAAGCTTTTATTTGGCAACAATTTGCTTAAGCCGGCAGATGTAGTTGCCCAGATATTTCCGTTTTTATCTTCGTTAACACCAAAAACAATGTTGGTTGCAATATTCTGGGCCTTACCTTCATTTTTGTAGCTTGTTTCAATGGTTAGTTTATCGCCTTTTGGCAGGTCCTTTAATTTGATTAGACCGCCATCATAAGTACCAAGCCAACCGCCACCTCTAGAGTCGATAAAAATGGTATTAATGTTTAGATTCGGTAATCCTTCTTTAACGCCATAGTGTTTTGTTTCAAATGTTTTAAGATCGATTTTAAATAAACCATCGCCAAATGTTCCTGCAAATAAATTTCCTTTTCCATCTGCTTTTAAACAAAGTACTGTGCCTCCGAATTTTTCGCCCAAAAAAGTTTTGGTTTGTTTTGTTGCTCTGTCAAAGCGTATCAATCCGATACCCCAGGTGCCAATCCAAAAAATATTGTCACTTTCCTGGTAAATTGAAAGAGCTGAATTATCTTTAAGTATGTTAGAGTAATCTGTAATTTCCTTGTTTTTATTTATGAAGGCAAGCACATGTTCGCCTCCTATCATAGTTTCTTCGTTCTTTGTTTCAAGGAAACAATATAAATTCTGAAACTTGTGTTGCTTATCATCTTCAAAATCGGGAAATTTTATTGAACGTGAGAACGAAACGTTTATGCCACCGAGCTGCGAACCCAACCAGGCATTACCCTGATTATCTAAAAAAACAGATTTTATAAGATTATCATTTATTTTAAAAGGATTTACACTTTCTTTATTTTCGCTGTTTATAACCTTCCCATTTAAAAGATTGTAAACCACAAAACCATAATTTGTACCGGCATATATTCTGTTACCGTTAATTACAAAGCTATTTACAAAATTGGTGTTGGTATATTCTTTATCTGAAAATATAATTTTGTCCTCTATTTCGTAAGTATTAATATCTATCTTAAAGATCCCATAACCATTTGTGCCAAGATATAATTTTGAAGCGTATTCTTGTATGCAATTGATCGCATCGAGCTCTGTTACACTAAAATCAAGATGGTCGGGTGTAACAAAATTAATTCGCTCCAATTTATTATTGGTAAATAACCATAAACCTTTCTCTTTGGTGCCAAGAAAGATCTTGTTTCCTATTTCTTTAATACAGTTAACAGCAACGGGGCCTGCAATAGGGAATTCTATTTTCTTAAATGCTTTTGTGGTTACATTTACAGAAAACAAACCTTCATCACTTCCTAAAATTATGTTATCGGCATTTAAAACGCCAATAGTATTGATCTTTACATTGGTACCTTTTAAATTGTTTAAACGCGTAAATTGTAGGGTAATTGGATTAAAAAAGTTAACGCCATCGCGGGTTCCCACAATAATAAGATCGTTTTTTATTTGCTTTATGCAGGTTATTTCTGAACTGGAAAGAGAACTTTGTGTTGTAGGATCGTTCTTAAAAATAGTAAAACTGTAACCATCGTATTTATTTAAACCATCCTGTGTACCAAACCACATAAAGCCTTTATCATCCTGTGTAATAGATGTTACATAGTTTGTGCTAAGACCTTCTTCGTTGGTAATATGCCTGAATCGTAGTTGCTGAGCGTAAGTTGAACCTACAATTACTACAATGATAAATGCAGAAAATATATATTTTAAGTGCTTCAAAATAAACAACTAATATAATTATAATTTATACATTTCAACAAGTATATTTACAAACAAAATGTGTGGTATTGCCGGTATATTATATTTTGATAATAAAACGTTAAAAAAGTTTAACGATACTCAAAAAATATTAGATCTCCTGGCGCGTCGTGGCCCCGACAATCAGGGGTTTAAACAATACAGCCACTGCACGCTTTTTCATTCGCGTTTGCAGATCCTGGATACCAGTATTTCCAGCAACCAACCATTCTCAGATACGGAAAACCATTGCGCTTTGGTTTTTAATGGCGAAATTTTTAATTACAAAGAATTTTATAAAACTCAAACTAATTTAAAAACAACCGGCGATGTAGAAGTGCTTTTTAACCTGGTAAAAAACGAAGGCCAAAATTGTTTGAATTCATTAAACGGCTTCTTCGCGTTTGCTTTTTTTGATTCAGAAAAAAACTCATTGCTGGTTGCGCGCGACAGGCTTGGCATAAAACCGTTGTATTATTATAAAGACGATGATAAATTTGCCTTTGCCTCAGAGCTTAAGCCACTACTAAATTTGGTAGGTAAACAAGAGCTAAACCGAGATCAGATAAATGCTTATTTCAGGTTAAATTATTGCGCTGGACAAGAAACGATCTTTAAAAATGTTTATCGCTTATTACCCGGCCAGTTAATTGAACTAAAAAATAATGCCGTTTCAGTTAAGAACTGGTATGTTGCTCCAAAAATAAATACAAACGCAACACTTAATGATCTGTTAGATGACGCGGTAAAACTAAGGCTCCACGCCGATGTGCCGGTTGGCACTTTTTTAAGCGGGGGCGTTGATTCTTCTATCATTTCTGCTCTTGCAAAAAAACATAAAACAGATCTTCACACATTTAGCATTGGCTTTAAAGATGAAGCTTTTTTTGACGAAACAAATTACGCAGAACTGGTTGCAAAACACATCAACTCCAACCATCATACCTTTAAATTATCTGAAGAAGATCTTTTAAATAACATCCACGATTTTCTTAACTGTATTGATGAACCTTTTGCAGATTCGTCTGCTTTTAATTTTTATATGTTAAGCAAATTCACAAAAAAATATGTGAAGGTTGCTTTAAGCGGCGATGGCGCCGATGAACTATTTAAAGGTTATAACAAGCACAAGGCTTTGTTAATGAGCGAAAACAGCCTAACTAAATTAATTGCAGGAACAACTACGCCTCTGCTCTCTTTAAGCTCGGGCTCGCGACAAGGAATATTGGCCAACAAAACAAGGCAATTAAAAAAATTCAATACGCTTGTAAAATTATCATCGCTTGAAAAGCAGAAATTTCTTGCTTCCATTTCCACGCAAAAAGAAATTGATCAATTATTAAAAACAAAAATAGATCCCGATTATTTTGACAGTTTGTTTAAAACAACCGAAAGCTTACATAATTTTAATTTAGAAGATACTTTTGATCTGCAAACCGTTCTATCAGACGATATGCTTGTAAAAGCCGACCGGTACAGTATGCAACATGGTATCGAAATAAGAAACCCTTTTTTGGATTACAGAGTTGTTGAATTTGCATTGAATCTTGAGAAGAATAAAAAAATAAATAAAAACGAACAAAAGATAATTCTTAAAAAGAGTTTCGGTAATTTATTACCAAATGAGATCTTTGAAAGAAGTAAAAAAGGATTTGAAGCGCCATTGCATAAATGGCTTAGCGGAAAATTTAATTCTGAGGTCGAAAATAAAATCCTGAATAAAGAAAAAATTGAGAGCGAAAACATTTTAAACTACGATTATATTGCCGAACTAAAAAAGAAATTACATTCAAAAAACCCTGGAGATAGTGCCGCTAAACTATGGGCAGTTATTGTGTTTGAGAGCTGGTTAACCAATTTTAAAGAATATATAAAATAATGCCTAAAGTATTACGTATCATAAACCGTTTTAACTTGGGTGGAATAACTTACAATGTCTCTTACCTGAGTAAATATTTACCAATCGAATATGAAACGCTTTTAATTGGTGGCCCTGAAGAAGCAGGAGAAGAAAGTTCATTATATATTCCCGAATCATTAGGATTAAAACCAATACTGGTAAACGAATTAAAACGGAGCATTAATCCATTTTCAGATTATTTTGCCTACAAAAAAATAAAAAAAATAATTAAAGAATTTAAGCCTGATATTGTACACACACACGCCAGTAAGGCCGGAGCTATTGGCCGCTTGGCGGCAGCAAGCTGTAAAGTTCCCGTAATTGTTCATACGTTTCATGGCCATGTTTTTAAAGGCTATTTTTCAAACTTTAAAACCAATATCTTTAAATCAATAGAACGTTATCTTTCCAACAAAAGCAGCGCCATTATTGCCATAAGCGAAATACAAAAAAAAGAATTAACCCTGGAATATAAAGTGTGCGACGCAAACAAAACCCATGTTATAAAATTAGGCTTTGATCTGCATAAATTCACTGCAAGTAAAACAGAAAAAAGAAAGAATTTCAGAGAGAACTACCTTTTGCAGGATGATGAATTGGCCCTTGTTATTATTGGACGTTTAGCACCAATAAAAAATCACTATTTATTTATTGACGCGATCGAACAGCTCACCAAAAATTCTGAAAAAAAAATAAAAGCATTTATAGTTGGCGATGGCGAAACAAAAAATGAATTGATCAATTATATTAAAAATAAAGGACTCTCTTATACCACTCAACCCCACGCAAAAGCGCTTTTTACTTTTACAAGCTGGATACGCGAGGTGGATGTTGTTTTAGCAGGAGCCGACCTTGTATGTTTAACTTCAAAAAACGAAGGTACCCCGGTAAGCTTAATTGAAGCGCAGGCAGCAGGTAAATTTATCATTACAACAGATGTTGGAGGGATAAAAGATATCCTCCATCCAAAATGCGGCTTACTGTCCGATGCAAATGATACAGAGACTTACAAGAAAAACCTGTTGCATGCCGTTACTAATTTTGAAGAAATTTCTAAAACTGCAAACGCAGCAAGCGAAGAAGTAATTAAAGAATTTAGTTATACAAGATTGTGCCGGGAGATGGATGAACTTTATAAAAAACTATTGAAGGGATAAAGGGTTAAAGACAACTGAATAGAGATATACCAGTCATAAATCCTAAATCATTTACCTTTTATCGATTCTAAAACTCGCTCTTTAAATGGAACTTAACATCCGGAAATTTTTCCTGGGCCATTTGTAACAACCATGGACTTTCTGCCAAAAACACTGGCCTGCCCTCTTTATCTAAAGCAATGTGTGCATTTCTGTCCTGCATAAACGCATCCAGTTTTTTCTTATCGTCTGCACTAATCCAAAGGGCTTTAAATAAATTTATCTGGTCAAACGTAGCGCTTGCATTGTACTCTGATTTTAAACGGTGCTGAATAACCTCAAACTGTAAGGCACCAACAGTGCCAATTACTTTTCTTCCATCCACCTTGCGTGTAAATAACTGCGCCACGCCTTCGTCGGTTAATTGCTCCAGGCCTTTTTGCAGTTGTTTTGTTTTCATCGGATCTGTATTATTCACATATCTGAATAATTCAGGAGAGAAGCTTGGAATGCCTTTAAATTGAAAATTTGCTCCTTCGGTTAGTGTATCACCAATTTTAAAATTACCGGCATCATATAAACCCACAACATCTCCCGGAAAGGCTTCATCAATAATTGATTTTTGCTGTGCCATAAATGCGGTAGGATTACTAAAACGTAATTCTTTTTTCTCACGCACATGGTGGTAATATTTATTTCTTTCGAAAGTGCCGGAGCATATCCTTAAAAATGCAATTCTATCTCTGTGTTTTGGATCTAAGTTAGCGTGGATCTTAAAAACAAATCCACTGAATTTCTTATCATCAGGTTTTACAATACCATTATCAGTATCGCGTTCTTTTGGTCCGGGTGCTATCTCCACAAAACAATCCAACAGCTCGTTTATACCAAAATTATTTACAGCACTTCCAAAAAATACAGGACTTAAAATTCCATCAAGGTATTTTTGTGTATCCAACGTATCGTAAACGCCGTCAATAAGATCAACGTCTGCTCTTAATTGTTCGGCAAAATCTACCCCTACCTGTTTGTCAATCTCTTTATCATTAATGTCTTTTATCTTTAAACGCTCTTCAACAGTTGTTTTACTATCTCCGGTAAAAAGATTTAACGATTTTTCGGTTAAATTATAAACACCTTTAAAAGATTTACCAATACCAATTGGCCAGGTAAGCGGGCGCACTTTAATTTTTAATTCTTTTTCAATTTCATCTAAAAGATCAAAAGGATTTTGTCCCTCGCGATCCATTTTATTAATAAATACAATAACAGGCGTATTACGCATACGGCAAACCTCAAGCAATTTACGGGTTTGCGGCTCAACTCCTTTTACACAATCAATAACCATAATAACGCTATCCACTGCGCTAAGCGTACGATAGGTATCTTCCGCAAAGTCTTCGTGCCCGGGAGTATCTAAAATATTTACTTTATAATTTTTATAATCAAACGCCATAACCGATGTTGAAACCGAGATACCACGTTGTTTCTCAATTTCCATAAAATCGGAGGTTGTAGATTTTTTGATCTTATTTGATTTTACTGCGCCAGCAGTTTGTATAGCACCTCCAAATAACAATAACTTTTCAGTTAAGGTTGTTTTACCGGCATCGGGGTGAGCAATAATGGCAAAAGTTCTGCGTCTGTTTATTTCCTCTGTAAAGGTCATTTTATCTAATGGGGCGCAAATATAAAAATTAAAGCATTTTAAACCATAAAAAAGAAATCAGACTTTGTCATTTCCTTCGACAAAACATGAACAATCGCCTGTTAAAACCCCTTTTTTTGAAATATAATTATATCTTTGCTTATTATTAAAAGCATAAAATGAGAAATCTCTTTACCTTAATTTTAATTTCACTCACACTTTACATTCAATCTCAAACAAAAGCCGGAGCTACTTATAAAGACTATTTTCAGGAGGGATCTTATCTTTTACTGGAAGATAATTTTATGGGTGCACAGGAAAATTTTGAGTCAGCTTATGCTTTAGATTCTTTAAACGCCAATGTAAATTACATGTTAGGTGTGTGTTATTTGCACTCTGCTTTACAAAAACCTAAAGCAGAGTTTTATTTGGCAAAAGCGGTAAAGAACGTTTCACGTTCTTATAGAACCGACGATGCCAGCGAAAAATCTGCGGCACCCTTAGCGCATTTATACTATGGAGAGGCTTTACATATTAATTACAAATTTGATGAAGCAATTGTACAATACGATGAATTTAAAAAATATGTAAGCGCTAAGGATAAAGAATGGATGAAACTAGTGTTGCGCCACAAGGAAACTGCCACTTATGCCAAAGAATTAACTTCTTATCCAATGAATGTTCAGATCACCAATTTAGGCGATAGTGTAAATAGTCAATATCCTGATTACAGCCCGGTTTTAAGTGCAGATGAGCGTATGCTGATCTTTACAACCCGTCGCCCCAATACAACTGGTGGCTTTAAAGAACAGAACGGTTTGTATAACGAAGATGTTGTTGTTTCGTATAAAGACGATAACGGCAAATGGTCTTCTCCACAGCCTATTTCTCCAAACATTAATACCAACGCTATGGATGCTGTTATTAATCTTAGTCCTGATGGGCAAACATTAATACTTTACAAAGATGGCGGCGAAGGTATGGCCGGCAATATTTACTACAGTAATTTTGATGGAAAAGATTGGACCAGTTTAAAAGAATTTGGATCGGACGTAAATACAAAATATCAGGAATCGCATGCATGTTTAAGTGCAGATGGAAATATTTTATTTTTTGTATCAGATAGGCCGGGAGGCTTTGGAGGAAAAGACATTTACCGTTGCTTAAGATTACCAAACGGCATTTGGAGTAAAGCATTAAATATGGGACCGTCTATCAATACAGAATATGACGAAGATGGCGCTTTTATCCATCCTGATGGCATCACGTTTTTCTTTTCGTCTAATGGCCATAAAACAATGGGCGGTTACGATATTTTCTTTTCCACGTTAAATCCCGACAATAAATTTTCGGAGGTAACAAATCTTGGTTACCCCATCAATACTACCGATGATGATATTTATTTTGTGACTTCGCCAGATGGAAAAAGAAGTTATTTATCATCTGCAAAAGATGGTGGGTACGGAGAGAAAGATATTTATATGATCTCTATTCCGGGAGCAAAAGAAAAACCGCTTGCTTTATTTAAAGGCCAGATCATACCTGCGGAAGGAGAGAAATTACCAGAAGATATAACCGTTATTGTAAAAGATAAACAAACAGGTGAGATCGTAGGTTCATACAGACCAAAATTAATTAACGGCACATTTGCCACTATTTTACCTCCGGGCAAAGAATATAATTTCTCTTACCAGGCTCCCGCAGGCGAAGAATTTTACAATGAAGATGTATTTGTAACAGGAGACCTTACTTACCAGGAAATTGCACGCGAAGTTAACTTAGAGCCTGTAAAACTATTAGGAAAGGTAGCTGCAAAGAAAAAAACGATTACACTTAGTCCGGTTGTTTTAGATAACAGTAAATCTAAAAAACCGGTTATAGGATCGAAAATAATTTTACAGGAAATTGGTGGCGAAGCTCAAACTATTAACGCTAATGCACAAGGAAAATACGAAACAATTAATTTAAAACCTGAAAAAAAATATACGATTGTTGCAGAAGTTAACGGTAAAAAATCTCCGGCAGAAGAGTTAAGCACCGTTGGATTAAAATCAGGAAAAATAATTAACCAGATCTTATATATTGATGGTGGTAAATCTGAAACAGCAACGGCAAAAGAAATATTACTGGATGTTGCAGTTAAGAACTCTAAAACCAAGAAAGGAATTGCAAACGCCTCTGTAACATTCACAGATGCTGATGGTGGCAAAATAGATGCTACAACAGATGAAAAAGGAAATGCAAAAGGAATTGCCTTAGCCGCAGGCACCAAATACAAATTAATTGCAATAAGCGATGCCTCAACTTCAGAAGAGACTACCTTTACAACACCGGCAAAATCTGCTAAAGCTATCAATAAAACTATATTAATTGGCCAGCCTTCTATTGTAAGCAATAACAATAATAATACAAGCACAGAGGTTCCATCTGATTTGCCGGCAAGTGAGTATGAATTTTATTTTACGTATAACAAAAAGAAGATTAATGATGCAGATGCCGTTTGGACAAACTTTATTGATAAAATAGTGGAGCTAAGCAAACAAAAAACGGTT
Source organism: Chitinophaga pinensis (assembly GCA_943369995.1). Classification (GTDB taxonomy): domain Bacteria; phylum Bacteroidota; class Bacteroidia; order B-17B0; family Aurantibacillaceae; genus Aurantibacillus. The sequence continues at coordinate 52,680 of CALRPF020000021.1, read as the reverse complement.
ACTATAAAGATCAACTCAAGCGCATCGCGAGTGCCAAGCCGCAGAGGTAATAAAAATCTTGCCATGGCCCGCGCTAAAAAATTACAGGCAGGTATAAAAGAAGCGGTTGCGGCTAAAGGTGGAGATGTTTCTAAAATTAAATTTACCAGAAGTGCAAAAGTAAGTGGGCCAAAATACCGCGGCGATTTTAATCTTGGCCGTAAAAAATACGAGAAATTCCAGTTTGTAAAAGCAAAAGCGAGCTAAAACCTCACGCTTCCGTCTCACTCCTTTGGAGAAGGATTTAGGATTAGGCCTAAATATTCATAAATAAAACCACCAATAATTTTGGTGGTTTTTATTTTTAGTACCTTTACGCGATGAAATCCGCAGAGTGGTTTAAAGACTGGTTTAATTCTCCCTATTATCATTTACTGTATAATAACCGTAACGAAGATGAAGCAGGTTTTTTTATTGATAACCTCTGCTCACATTTAAATCTTTCTAAAAACGCCAGAGTATGGGATTTGGCCTGTGGTAAAGGGCGACACGCTATTGCCCTTAATAAAAAGGAATTAAATGTAGTAGGTACCGATCTTTCGCGCAACAGCATTAAAGAGGCATTACAATACAGTAACGCCAATTTAGACTTTTATGTGCACGATATGCGCGATCCTTTCAGAATAAATTATTTTGATGCCGTGTTTAATCTCTTTACAAGCTTTGGCTATTTTGAGAATTACAATGATAATTATACCGTATTTAAAAATATAGCAAAAGCCTTAAAGCCAAATGGGATTTTTGTATTGGACTTTTTTAATTCTGAAAAAGTAATGACAGGCCTTAAGCCTTCATATACTGAACAAAGGGGAGATATTACCTTTAAAATAGAGAAAAAAATAATCAATAAAGCTATCTTAAAACGCATAGAATTCACTGATAATAGTAAAGACTATTATTTTGAAGAATCTGTTTCGCTGTTCATGAAAAATGATTTTGAAGATTTTGCTCAAAAAGCAGGTTTGACAATAGAAAAAGCATTTGGCAATTATAAATTAGATAACTTTGATCCGCAAACCTCAGAACGTTTAATATTATTAGTTAAAAAACAAAATTGAATCCAATTCTTTCCATAATCTGTTTAATAGCACCAATTGTTTTAGCTGGAGGCATTGCTTTAAAAATAAAAATAAACCAGGTTAACCTGCGTTTACTGTTAGCGTTTAGTGCCGCGTATCTATTTGCACTCACCATTATCCATTTATTACCCGAGGCGTTTGAATTTGGCAACGTAAAACAAATGGGATTATTTATTGTACTTGGTTTTTGTATACAATTGTTAATAGATACATTTAGCACAGGTATAGAACATGGCCATGTACATTTACATAGCAGCGAGTGCAAAAACCATTTACCAAAAGGCATTATCATTGGCTTGCTATTACACTCATTTTTAGAAGGTTTGCCAATTTATAATTTAAAAGCAGATCAAACTTCAACAATAAACAATCAATTGATCTTAGGCCTTGCGTTACATAATATCCCAATCACTATTGCCTTTGTTTCATTATTAAAAGAACACGAATCAAAAGATTCAAAAAAATGGGGCCTGCTCCTGCTGTTCTCTATTATGACGCCGCTAGGCTATTTTACAAGTTATGTTTTACAAACTTTTGGTTTAAATAATTACCAAACCTATAGTCAAATCGCATTTGCTGTTGTTATTGGAATTTTTCTTCATATTTCAACTGCTATTTTATTTGAAACAAGCGAGCATCATAAATACAATAAAACAAAAGTATTAATGATGGCCGGAGGAATAATTTTAGCATACCTTATCAGTTAATGCAAAACGATACATTATTTGCAGACGTGATTGTTCCTTTAGGTGTGCCAAATAAATACACTTACAGGGTTCCTAAAGAATTAAATGCTGCTGTAGAAATTGGTAAACGCGTTTTAGTTCAGTTTGGCAAGACAAAAATTTACACCGGCATCATTTACAAGATCCACTCTAATGCACCAAAAGAGTACCAGGCAAAATACCTTGATACTGTTTTAGATGATCATCCAATCGTAAACGAAACACAATTAAAATTCTGGGATTGGATAGCTTTTTATTATTGCGCTAATCCAGGCGATGTAATGAATGCTGCTTTACCCTCGGGATTAAAATTAAGCAGTAGCTCGCACGTTCAACTCAATCCTGAATTTAATTTTGAGGAAATTGATCATAATTATTTTAATGATAAAGAGCATTTTTTAATTGAAACACTTCATGCTACCAGCAATTTAAGCTTTGATGATGTAGCGCAGCTTTTAAAACAAAAATCAGCACAAGGTGTTATCAACGCTTTAATAAAGAAAAGAGCCGTTATTGTTTATGAAGATGTAAAAGATAAATACAAGCCAAAATTAGTCTCATTTATTCGCCTTGACGAAAAATATAAGGATGAAAAAACTCTAAGCGAGACATTAGATCAGTTAGAAAAAAAGGCTTTTAAACAAGCAGAAGCTTTACTTTACTTTTTACAATTACAAAAAAACAAAGATGCGATTACAAATGGCTGGATAAAAAAAACAGAACTCGCTAAAAAAGTAGAAACTACGGCTATTTCGGCACTTGTAAAAAAACAAATATTTATTGAAGAACAATTTGAAGTTGGCAGATTATTATTTGAAAAAAGTAATAACACTATTAAATTATTAAGCAAAGCCCAGCAGGAAGCTTATGAAAGAACCAAAGTTGGTTTTAAAGAAAATAAACCTGTTCTATTACATGGTGTAACCGGAAGCGGTAAAACGGAAATTTATATTCAATTAATAAAAGATACAATAAAAGAAGGCAAACAGGTATTATTCTTAATTCCCGAAATTGCATTAACTACTCAATTAATTACACGTTTAAGAGCCGTGTTTGGCGAACAGGTTGGCGTTTACCATTCTCGTTTTAGTGAGAACGAGCGGGTTGAGATATGGAATAACATTTTAAGTAAACAGATTCATGACTCAGGAGTCATGAATCAAGACCTAACAAACACAGAACAAGAAACAATAAACAATAAACAAAAAACTTCAGACGAACATCAGTACAAAATAATATTAGGCGCGCGTTCTTGTTTATTTTTACCTTTTGATAATTTGGGTTTAATCATTGTTGATGAAGAACATGATAATTCTTTCAAACAGCATGATCCTTCCCCACGTTATAACGCAAGAGATTCTGCTCTGTATTTAGCAACACTTCACAAAGCGCCCGTTTTATTGGGAAGCGCAACTCCTTCAATAGAAAGTTTTTATAATGCCTCTCAATCAAAATATACTTTAGTTGAATTAAACAATCAATACGTTGAAAGTGGCGGTACAAATATTGAAATTTGCGACATTAATTTCTTCGAACGCTCTAACCAAATGAAGGCCTGTTTAACACCGCCTTTATTTAGCGCTATCGAACATGCACTTTCAAAAAAGCAACAAGTAATTTTATTTCAAAACCGCAGAGGCTTCGCACCTTATACAGAATGTAAACAGTGTGGTCATGTTCCGCATTGTGTACAATGCGATGTATCTTTGATCTATCATAAACATTCTCAAAAATTAACCTGTCACTATTGCGGCTATTCTATTGCGCCGCCCAAAACATGCAGTGCTTGCGGCAGTAATAACCTTCAGTACAAAGGCATGGGAACCGAAAAAATTGAAGAAGACATTGAAATTTTATTTCCAAAAGCAAAAGTGGCGCGTATGGATCTTGATAGCACAAGAAGTAAATACGCTTACAAACAATTAATAGATGATTTTGAAGGTGGCAATATCGATATTTTGATTGGTACGCAGATGGTAACAAAAGGCCTGGATTTTAATAATGTAAGTGTAGTTGGTGTTTTAAATGCAGATTCTATTCTGAATTTTCCTGATTTCAGATCGTTCGAAAAGGCATTTCAGTTAATTACGCAGGTTAAAGGCCGCGCCGGAAGAGATACAGAGAAAGGAAAGGTATTTATTCAAACTACTCAGCCGCAGCATCATGTAATTAATTATGTATCAGAAAATAAAATAAAGAATTTTTTTGCTGATACATTGGCCGAAAGGCAACAATTTAATTATCCTCCTTTCTCGCGCTTATTCGAAATAAATGTAATTTCTAAAGATGTAAATGAAGTAAATCATTTAGCTAACGAGTTATTTCTATTATTAAAACCAACTTTTAACGAGAATTTATTAGGGCCTGAATTTCCTTTGATATCAAGGATCAAGAACCAATATTACAAACGTATATTAATCAAAACGTCCAAAAAAGAAACTACGTTAAGCAACAGGCAGGTTATTTTTAACGCTTTAAACGATCTGCAAAATAATTTTAAAGACTGGCGTTATAAGATCGCTATTGATGTAGATCCTGTTTAAATAACGTAATGGAACGCAGATGACGCTGATCAAACTGATTAACACTGATTTTTAAAAATGTTAGAAAAAAACAATTTGGGCGTTGCCGCGAGGTTAGGCCGGTGGTGAATCAAATCGTGCCTCACTCGCGGCCCTGGCTGCTATGGGCTCTGCTAGCGCCTCGGTTTTTTGCCCTCCCGGACAGAAGAACTACCCCGATAGAAATCTATCGGGGCGCATCCCTAACGCAAGTTGTACGTGAGCGTGAGGGATAGAGCAATTGTTTGAGCTCTTTTTTATGAAGTGAAACGGAATAAAAAAGCGAGTTGCGAAAGCCCGACCCGCAGGGGCACGCCCAAATTAAAAATAAGAAACTATTTTTTTAAAGCGCTTTTAGATATTTCGCTTTTAGCTTACTTAAAAACGTTGGCCTAACGACAATATAAGCGGCTACTTGCGTTTGAGTAATTATATTAATGATGGCAGGCCATGTAGTACAGAATTTCAAATAGCGTTCAATCGCCTAATCTATTCTATTAAAAGATCTTTTAATTTTTTGATTTGATCGGGTGCGCCTAAAACGAATATTTTTGATTGTGGAATGATCTGTGTATCGGCGCTCGGGTTAACAATATAATCGCCTGAAACAGTTTTAAAGCCAATAATATTAGCGCCACTTTTATTTCTTATTTCAAGATCTTTTAAGGTTTTATTTTTTAAAGAATCTGAGATAAACTCAAATGAAATTTCTTCAAGATTGATACTATCTGCTCTTTGGGCGGTAATAAGATCCAAAAACTCCATTACATCGGGCTTCATTACTAAACTTGCCATATGTGCGCCGCCCACTTTATCGGGCATAATAACGTTATTGGCACCTGCAATTTTTAATTTTGCATCGCTTCCATCGTCGCTTGCGCGGGAGATGATCGTTAAATTCGGATTTAAATTTCTTGCTGTTAGTACAATAAAAACGTTAGCCGCATCGGTTGGTAAAGTAGTAATAAGTGCTTTCGCTTTCATAATACCAGCTTTTAAAAGCACCTCATCCTGCGTAGCATCGCCTTTTAAAACGAGCTCTGAAAAACGATGATTAACAACCGATGTAACTTTTTCATCATCCTCAATCACCACAAAACGCTTATCATGCTTTTTTAGTATTTGAGCAGCCTGCTTACCATTACGGCCATAACCACAAATAATAACATGATCGGTTAATTTTTCTACTGCAGCGTTCAAACGTTTATTTTTAAAGAATACATTAAGCTCGCCATCTACTATAAATTTTGTGATAGATGAAACCGCATAAGCAAATGTAACAAAACTTGTTATAATTAAAAAGGAAGTAAACAACTTACCTGTAACGGAGAGGGGTTCTACTTCACCATAACCCACCGTAGCTATTGTGATGACGGTCATGTAAAAAGCATTTAACAACGTGTATCCATCAATCACTATATAGCCTATTGTGCCAATAATGATAAGCCCTACCAATAAATACACGGGTATCATAAACCTGAAATATTCCCTGAAAAATCTCATTATGCCTGTACTTCTATTATTACTGTTGTTCCTTTATTTATTGTTGAATCAAAATGCACGGTTCCATTTATAAATTCAATTCTCGAAATTATATTTTTTAAACCAATTCCTTCAAACTCATATATTTTTGATGCATCAAATCCCAAGCCGTTATCCTCAATAATTATTGATACATCTTTTTCGTGCTTTATCAATTGCAATCCAATTTCAGTTGCTCCCGCATGTTTAATAATATTAGAAACAACTTCCTGTATTACTCTGTAAAGCACTGTTTCTTTCTCCTGATCTATTCTTTCTGTTAAGCCAACTATCTCTAAATTTACTTTTAAATTCGGAGTTCCCTGTATTTTTGTAATAAATTCTTTTATGGCACTAGCCAAACCCAGCTTAATAAGCGTGTTTGGCATCATACTATGCGATACCATTCGCACTTCCTTAACAGAATCGTCAATAAGATCTAAAGCGGTTTTAAAAGCCTCTTTTTTCTTGTCATTACTTAAATTGACCTGCGACTCTAAGCCACTTAAATTTAATTTTGCTGCTGATAAGATCTGTCCGACTCCATCATGCAGATCTCTGGCAATGCGACGGCGCTCTTTTTCCTCTGCTTCCATAATTGCTTTTGAACGTATTTCTTTTTGAGAGGCGATCTCAGCATCTAATTTAGCCTGCTGCTGTATTTGCTTTTTGCGAAAGATTATAACCGCAAGAATTGCAGATAATAAAAGCAACATCACAATGGCAATGATTATAATATTCTTTATAAAATTTTGTTTTTCTTGTGCTTCTATCTCTGCTTTATTTTTAGCCAGCTCAAGATCTTTTTTCTCTACATCAAATTTTGTTTGCGCTTCAGAAAAGCGCAACGCCAGGTCTTTTGTAAAAACAGAATCTTTCATAGCTGCGTGTTTATCAAAATACAAATTCGCTTTTTGAGGATCATTTTTTTGAATATATAATTTGGTTAAATACTTATATGCTGTTAATTCAGTTTCACCACTACCTAATTCTTTTGCAGCTTGTAAAGAATTTAAGAGTATTTTTTCGGCTTCATCATAATTACCTTTTTTAATATAAAGACTTGCCAAACTTGTTTCAGCAAACGCTAATGATTCAAGACTTTCGAATTCCTTACTTCTCTGAATAGCTTCTTTATATTGGATCTCGGCGTTTTTCACATCGCCTGTAAGATCATAGGCCCCGCCGAGATTGTTGCAGGCAGTAATTAAACCTGATTGATTACCCGTTTCTTCAAATATTTTTTTTGCTTCTTTATAACAATAAATTGCTGAGTCTATTTTATTTAAACCCGCAAAATTATCAGCCATCATTCCTAAACTCATAGCTTTTAATTCTGGCCTGGTTGTATTTAGTGCAAAAGCTTTATTTAAGTAAATATTACTTAATTTATAATTTTTAATATTGTTATAAGTGGCGCCAATGCTATTACAGGTAAATACGATATAATAATTTTTTTTCAGCTCCTCATAGATCTTTAAAGCCTCTAACTGCAATTCCAATGTGGTGATATATTGATTAGCATGACTTTTAATACTCGCTAAATTTACCAAAGCACCTGCAATATCTTTTTTATTTCCTTCTTTACGAGCAATAACGAGCGCCTTTTCAGCATACTCTAATGCTTTTGAAACCTCCCCTTTAAATAAATGAACGTTGCCTATATCACTTAGGGCGCGAACTATCCATTTTGAATTTTTAGCTGCTGTAGCTTCTTCTAAAAGTTGATTAGCGTATTTCAAAGCAAGCTTTCCATCTGTTTCTTTTAAATTCCACGACAAAAAAGTATAGGCGTTAAAGCGAACAGAATCTACCGTTGATGTTGTTAAAGACGTTAAGCTGTCAATATATCGTTTATCTTGGGCAGAAAATCTTACTGCTAAAAAAAAGGAAATAATAATTAAAACAACCTTTACGATTTTCATGTAGCTAAATAAATTCCTGAATAAAAGTGTTATCGAATTATAAATTTAAATATAAGATAATGCCTTTTCTTAAAAAAATTTATTTTATGCAACAGGCACCTCTACAATTACATTGGTTCCGCGGCCTGGTGTAGAATCAAAATGAACCGAACCGTTTATGAATTCTATCCTTGAAATAATATTCTTTAATCCAATACCCTCAAAGGAGTTTATTTCATTTGTATCAAAGCCTACACCGTTATCTTCAATAATAATAGTTAATTCTTTTTCGTCTTTTATTAATTGAAGCGTTAACTCACTTGCCCTGGCGTGCTTAATAATATTTGCCACAATTTCCTGAATAACCCTGTACAAAACCGTTTCTTTTTCCTGCTCTAAACGGTTATCCAAGCCAACGATCTCAAGGTTTACTTTTAAATTTGGCATACCCTGAATTTTTGTGATAAATTCTTTTACCGCGCTGGCCAAACCCAACTTTAATAAAGTGTTCGGCATCATGTTATGCGAAACCGTTCTCACTTCTTTTACTGAATCATCAACAAGACTCAAAGCATTTTTTAAAGCAATTTCCTGATCCGGCTCACTAATCTTTAATTTACTTTCGAGACTGCTTAAATTTAATTTAGCAGCCGAAAGTAATTGCCCTACCCCATCGTGAAGGTCTTTTGCAATGCGTATCCTTTCTTTCTCCTCGGCCTCTATTATAGCTTTTGCTCTGATATCTTTTTGTCTAGACAATTCTTCGTTAAGTGCCGCTTTTTGTTCAACCTGTTTTTTACGATAAAACGCAAGACCAGCAATACTTAACAATATCAATAAACCTATTATGGAAATAATAACTATTGTTCTTGTGAAATTTCCTTGCTTTTGTTTTTCAATCTCTAATTCTTTTATCGTATTTAAGCTTTTAAGCTCTTTATTTTCGAGCTCTTTTTTATCTGTTTGGTATTTTGTTTCCATCTCCACTATCTGATCATTAAAATCTTTATTTAAGATACTATCATTCATAGCGGTACTGAATTTAAAATACTCCAAAGCTTTTGTATCGTTATCTATCTCTTCGTAACATATGGCCAGCTCGTATGAAGCTTCTCTCAACCCTTCGCGGTAGCCTATAGCTTTGGCTAAACCAAGTGCTTTTAAATTATAGTCTATTGATTTTTTATAATTCTTTTGATCAAAACAAACATTACCCATATTAATATATTCGCTAACAACCCCGGCATTATCTCCAAACTCTTCGTAAATTATCAATGCATTATTAAAATAATTAATTGCCTTATCAAAATCTTTTAAAGCCGCGGATACGTTTCCCAAATTATTGTAAGTATTTGATAAACCTTTTTTATCGTTTAGCTTTTCTTTTAGTTCGGAAGATTTTATGTAATACGTTTGTGCCTCTTTATACTTTTGAAGAAAATAATTTACATTTCCTAAATTATTATAAGAAGAAGCAAGACCTTTTTCATCATTAAGTTCTGAATAGATCTTTAACGCATCGTTGTAATATTCAACAGCTTCATTTGGTTTGTGCAAGCCGGTGTTGTATACATTACCTATCCATGTATAGGTGGTGGCAATTCCTTTTTTATCTTTTATCTGTTCTCGTATTTTTAATGCGTCTAAAAAATACGTAAGGGCCTCTTTAAATTTAGACTGATCATACATATTTAATCCAAAACCCATTTTACAGGATGCAGTGCCTTTTTTATCTTTTATTAAAGTAAACTGATTGATCGCTTTTGAGAGATAAAATTCGCTGCTGTCAAAATTACCATGACGGCCTTCGTATTGGCCTTTTTGATAAAGCGCGGTAGCATACCCTTTAACATCTTTACTTTTAGCGCCAAAACCAATGGCCATTGCAGAATAATTAGCTGCCAAACTATCGTTGGTTGTCTGGTAAATCAAAAATAAAGTGTTTAAAGCTTTTAGTTTACTGCTATCTGCCGTGGTTGACTTGTATACATTTATTAATGAGTCTGCCTTAATTTGACCATAAAAACATTGAAGATTTAAAAGTCCAAGTATTAAAAAAAGTAAGCTTTTTAAGCATTTAGGTACCGTTGTATTTCTCATTTACATTTTAAAATTAAAAAATATTTGCGAAAAATGTTGTAATTACGCTGTTTTGCTAAAATAGACAGCTTTTTAGGGCCTTAAAATACCCACAATTTGGTATCTTTGCCTTATAATGAAAACCAAAACTTTAAAAAAGAACAAAGTAAACGTAGTAACACTTGGTTGCAGCAAAAATCTTGTTGATAGCGAAGTATTAATGGGTCAGCTAAAAGCCAATAAATTTGATGTTGAACATGAAGGCGAAGGCGATGACCATCAAATTGTGATCATAAATACCTGTGGTTTTGTTGATAATGCAAAGCAGGAGAGTATTGACACTATTTTACGTTATGTAGAAGCAAAAAAAGAAGGCGCTGTAGAAAAAGTATACGTTACAGGATGCTTAAGCGAGCGTTACAAAAAAGATCTTGAAATAGAAATACCGGAAGTAGATGCCTATTTTGGAACTCGCGAATTACCAAAAATATTAAAAACGTTAAAAGCAGATTACAAGCATGAACTGGTTGGCGAGCGCTTGCTTACTACGCCACAGCATTATGCATATTTTAAAATAAGCGAAGGATGTGACCGACCTTGTAGTTTTTGCGCCATACCGTTAATGCGTGGCAAGCACGTAAGTGTTGAAATGGATGAATTGGTTAACCGCGCCAGAACCCTTGCCAGCAAAGGCACTAGAGAATTGCTATTGATAGCGCAGGATCTTACTTATTATGGACTGGATATTTATAAAAAACGAGAGCTCGCATCTTTATTAGATAAATTAAGCGATGTGGAAGGAATTGACTGGTTGCGTTTGCATTATGCTTTTCCAAGTGGTTTTCCGATGGAAGTGCTTGATGTGATGAATAAAAAGGCAAATGTTACCAAGTACCTTGATATGCCTTTACAACATATTAGTGACAATATGTTAACCAGTATGCGCCGCGGTATTACCAAACAAAAAACAATTGATGTTGTAAATAAAATTCGTGATAAAGTGCCTGGTATTGCTATTCGTACAACACTTATTGCAGGGTATCCGGGTGAGACAGAAAAAGATCATGAAGAAATGTTACGCTGGGTAGAAGAAAGTAAATTTGAACGCCTTGGTATTTTTACTTATTCGCACGAAGAAAATACACATGCACACTTATTAAAAGACGATGTTTCGGAAAAAACAAAACGCAAACGTGCTGATGCTGTAATGGCTTTACAACAGGATATTTCATATAAACTCAACCAACAAAAGGTTGGACAAAGCTATAAAGTTTTATTTGACAGAAAAGAAGGCGAATTTTTTATTGGAAGAACTGAGTTTGATAGCCCGGATGTAGACAATGAAGTATTGGTAAAAGCAGTTGGCGATACTTACGTGCGCATTGGCGATTTTGCAAATGTAAAAATTACCGAAGCCAGTGATTTTGATCTTTATGGAAATTTAATTTAAAACCTAAATAACATGAAAAAACTAATTTGGTTAGTATTTGCTTTTATAACCGTTAGCGGCTTTGCGCAAACCATTCAAAACAGTAATTATGGAACGGCCGGTTATATAAAAGACGATGGAACGGTACAGAATTCAAATTACGGAACCATTGGTTATTTTAAAAAGGACGGTACTGTGCAAAACCAAAATTATTCTACCATTGGTTATATTAAAAGCGACGGCACCATTCAAAATCAAAATTACAGTACAATAGGTTATATAAAAGACGATGGAACGGTTCAGAACTCAAACTATTCAACCATTGGTTATGTAAAAACCGATGGCACTGTTCAAAATCAAAACTACAGCACTATTGGTCACTTTAAAAATGTAGATAAGAAATTGGCAGCAGCAGCTGTTTTCTTTTTCTTTTACAGGCTTAATTAATTGCTTTATCATACGGGTAATTAGGCATTTTATTTGCTTTTCCTCTTAATACATCGAAATTCCACAAAAAACGCTCTTTAATTGAATAATTAACCATTTGTAATGTTTTTTTAAATGTGCTATATTTGAAATTAAGAATGAGAAACCGAAAAATACTAAGAGCCCTTTCTATGGCTATGTGGAGTTGAATAACACATTCAATTTATTTACAATTGTATTAATTTACAATTGCTCAATTATTTATTCATCATTAAAAATTTTAAAAATGTCAAAAGAAATAAAGAACGTAGAATACGGTTTAGAAAAAATATTTGAAGGCGCACAAGACTTTTTGCCCTTGTTGGGAACAGATTATGTTGAGTTTTATGTTGGTAATGCCAAACAATCTGCTCACTATTACAAAACAGCATTTGGATTTCAATCTTATGCTTACGCGGGATTAGAAACCGGGTTAAAAGACCGCTGCTCTTACGTATTAAAACAGGATAAAATTCGCATTGTATTAACTACAGCCTTAAATAGCAACTCGCCAATTGGCGAACATGTAAAAAAGCATGGCGATGGTGTAAAAGTTATTGCCCTTTGGGTAGAAGATGCACGCAAAGCATTTGAAGAAACAACCCAGCGCGGCGCAAAACCTTTTATGGAGCCTGTGGTTGAAAAAGATGAGCATGGCGAAGTTGTGCGTTCGGGAATTTATACCTATGGTGAAACAGTGCACATGTTTGTTGAACGTAAAAATTACAAAGGTGCGTTTTTACCAGGTTTTAAAGAATGGAAAAGTGATTACAATCCAACAGCGGTTGGTTTAAAGTTTATCGATCATATGGTAGGCAATGTTGGTTGGAATCAAATGAATGCTACTGTAAAATGGTACGAAGACGTAATGGGTTTTGTGAATTTTTTAAGTTTTGATGATAAACAAATTACAACCGAATATTCTGCTTTAATGAGTAAAGTAATGAGCAATGGTAACGGACGTATTAAATTTCCTATTAACGAACCCGCGGAAGGAAAAAAGAAATCTCAGATAGAAGAATATATTGATTTTTATGAGAGTGCCGGCGTACAGCATTTAGCACTTGCTACCGATGATATTATTAAAACAGTTGCAGAATTAAAAGCGCGCGGCGTTGAATTCTTACCTCCTCCTCCGCAGGCGTATTATGATGATATTCCGAGACGTTTAGGGGTACACATGGATATTATGAAAGAAGATATCAAAGAGCTTCAACGTTTGTCGATATTAGTTGACGCCGATGAAGAAGGATATTTATTACAGATCTTTACAAAACCAGTAGAAGACCGTCCAACTTTATTTTATGAAGTAATACAACGTATGGGTGCAAAAGGTTTTGGTGCCGGTAACTTTAAAGCCCTGTTCGAATCTATTGAAAGAGAACAAGCCTTAAGAGGAACTCTTTAAAATTAACCGATTTGATTTATTAGAGCCATTGCTAAAAGCAATGGCTTTTTTCTTTTCAGAAACAGGAATTTCATTCCAGTTATTGGAAAACTCAGATCTTAAAACATTCGCAAAAGCCCGCTATTATTGATTTTAAAACTTTGGCATATTTTATGGATTACCTTAATAAAATAAATAGCCATGAAAACTTCAACATTAAAAACCGTGATATTTCTTCTATTTTTCCTCAATATCAACGTATATAAATCGCAGTCACTTTCTATAACCGGCAAGTTTTTAAATTCAGACTTATTGAACGTTACCGCTAACTACACATTAATCTGCGAACAAATAACTACGGTAACGGGAAGAGGTTGGGAAATTGAGGCTGAACTAAAGCTTAACAAAAACTATACACTGATTATTGGTACAGAAAAAACCAACACCGAAGTGATAAATTTTTCAACAAATACCGATAAAGAAAATAATTTTCTTTTTGATTTTGAGCTCATCTTAAAAGACATTCAAACAGATAATCAAAAAGGGCAAATAAAAAAATTATTTGTGTACTTTAATCCTCAAAAAAATTTATTTGAATACAACAGAATTAAAATAAGCAAAATTTAAAATCTGTTTTTCCGGTTAAAGCAAACATGTAAAAACGTGTTTGCTTTTTTGGTTTCTACCATTTGTGATGTTCGATCCAAAGTATTTTTAATTTCTTTTTATCGACATAATATTCACTATGGTTAGTTAAATAAATTGCAGGATTTTTTTCAGGAAATAAAACAATTGTAGTATCCCCTAAAACACGATTTTTTCTATTAATAGAATAGTCTATTGCTTTTATACACATTAAAGGTTTGCGGCTTCCAAACATAATTATTGTGGTATCCCCTGGAATCTCACTTGTTATAGGAGGAAAATAATAGATGGTATCTTTAAGATCAGCTAAACTTTCTTTGAAGTCTTTTTTAATAACGGAGATCATCTCTTCCATTGAAGAAAAAAAACGTGTAGTTAGTTTTTCGGGTGTAACACATGCGCTTAAAAAAATCAATAATGGCAAATTAAAACAAAGCTTAAATAACATTTAAATTCTACCAGCTAAAGCAAAGATCTAAACGGTGACTACCTTTTTTATGTGAAGAAAGCTTACCAAAAAAATTACGTTTAAATTTTGCCAGTTTTTTGCTGAACACGTGTGATTTTGAATGTGAACCCGAAGATGACGACGAAGACGATGCTCTTGAACGTACTATTGATGCGCCTTTTAAATTTAAAGAAAGATCTAAATTTGTATTTATCTGCAAGCTTTCTTTACTGTTATTATTTTCTTGTTGAACAAAAGGGTTGCTATCTTCATTAGCAACATTTGAAATTCCCTGCGATTGAATCTCAAAATTATTTTCTAAAATAACATTTTGTGATGGTGTATTTATGTCACTTGCATTAAGCAATACATTTGTTGCTGGTACATTAACAACCTTTGGCTGTGAAAGCGTTTGGGGTGCGATAATAACCGTGCGTGGACGAGAACGTCGTCTTACCTGATGCGCTGGTTTTTTCTCCAGATTAGCCGTATTGGTTTTTACCTGTGTATACTTGCGGGCAGGAGTTGCGCGTACAACATTTCTAACTTGTTGTTTTTGCTCGTTATTATTAAAATTAACCTGGATATTATTTAAAGCGCCTATATTGCTCTGAAAACTCACATTGCTAATATTATTTACCAATATGTTGCGGCTTTGAATTTGCTGTTGCTGTTGCGAAAACGCTGTTTGTGTAATTGCAGTTAAACTTAAAATAATAATTGCCTTCATGCTTCGGATATTTTAATCAAATATCATAAATACAAATAAGCAAGTCTAAAAAAGACTGTTAACGAAAGATAAAAAAAAACGAATTAACGGTTTTTGGGAAAATATTAATAAACGTTGAAGGTCTTCTCTGCTTTTGCTTTTTCAAGCAATTGAAATTTATATTGATTTATTAATTCCGTCTTCTTTTTATTAATGATAAAATTTTTAATATTCTGTCTTTCAAAAGTAAGTGGTGACAGGCCGTTCTTTACTTTTACTTCGGTAATTCTTAAGTAATAATAATACAATTCATCTGTAAATTCCAATACCCTACCCTGCCCTAAATTAAAATCGGGCTGCTCACGTAGTTTTGGAATTTCCTTTTTTATATCTTCTAAATACAGCCAGGTGCTATCGTTCATAAAAAAATTCTCAGCGTTTTGCACGGCTAGCGTTTTTAAAGGCTCCACATCTTTTGGTACATAAATATAAGACCGTAATAAACGTTTCATTTTTTCGAGGGCAGGTGCTTTTATTGGCACTTTAAAATAATGCACTTTTACAATGTTCTCTTTTAAGATAAAATTATCTTCATGCTCGCTATAATATTGTTCAATTTCGCGGCGGGTAATATTTGTATCTAAGTTTGCTTCTATTAACTTGGTTTGATAGATATAATTTACTAACGATTTTTTATACGCTTCAACCTGTTTATCTATCTCAATCTCCTCTTCAACTAATTTACTCATTGCTTCCTGGTAAAAAAGCGATTCAATGGCCCAGTTCTCAATTGATTTTTTTGCAAGAACAGAGCTGTCTTTTATGGATTCAATAGCAATATAATTCTCTTTATAATCATTTAAGCTTAAAACTTCATTACCCGCTTTTGCAACAGGTTTTGAAACAGTTTCTTCTTTATCGTTACCTTTATTACAAGAAACGAGAAGCAGGCAAACGAATATATATGTTAGTAAGCGCAACAATTTAAAGATACCTTAAAATAATCTAATTTTTTACAACATTATCAAAAACTTTTTCCCAAAAAGTTTTACCAAATAACACGCTAAATCCAACCTGTACATAAGGTGTTGGAGCTAACTTAAAATCGGTTGGCAGGCCATCCGTTTTTGTGTATTTAAGTGTTTGGTAAACTATATATCCACCTTCTATTCTGCCAACAAGTGTTTTAGAGAATTTATACCTTACGCTTGCGTAAGTTAGGGCTGAAAAATAATTTAAGTTTTTACGTTTGGAAAAATATAGTATACCATTACGGTATGCATCAATGCTTGCGCCCGCGGTTATTAAAGTTCTCTTATCATCTTTATATTGTATATTTATTTGCGCGGGCAATGTATAATTAAAAACAAAATGTTTGCCAATGGGTTCGCTGCCGCCAAAAAAAGGTGCTGGAATTAATAAACCATCGCTATAGGTTGCGGCAATACCATAAAAGAAATTCCTCTTTAAACCCCTTAAATGCAATTGTCCGAATAAGGCAGAGAATCTTGGCACAGCATTGTTCATCGTTTTATCCTGTTCGGCAATTGTAACCGTGGCAGAATAAAATTGCACCCTGTATTTTTTTGATAAGCGCAAACCCATTAAACCCATAGTTGCATTAACGATGTTTTTATTTGGAGATTCTTTTAGCAATGTATCATAGCTCAAAAATATTTGTCTGCCTGTAAAACGCAGTATTCCTAATGTTTGTGAAGCTTTAAAACGCACACTGTTATTCAGAATATCTTTAAGTTTTAAGCTCTTAAGATCAAGCTTAACATCGGCACTAAATTTTGTTTTAATTGGAAATGTAAAAACACCATTTATATCTTTTTGATTGAAGTAGCCAACTGTATCTTTAAATGTAGAGTTGAAGATATATTTTGATTCAACGCGCAATCGCGGACGGAACAATTGCTCTATTTGTTCCACTTCAAACGTTTGGGTATGACAGAATGAAATAAGAAACAAAAAGAAATATGTAAGCGTTTTTTTCATTGTAAAAAAAAACCGGCTACTTTAAAATTTTAAGGCAGCCGGTTATTAAAATGCTTTATTAAATTATTTAATAGTAGCTATTACATCTTTATTAACGGTAACAACGTATTTCTTTTTTAGATACTCTAACCATTCTTTTTCTAAATAATTTTGATAATCTGCGGTAACCAAGCCACGGCTTTCCGCTAATGTTTTAGGTGCTTTTGGAAGTACCTTGTTTACTACAATAACAAAAGTTTTCTTTTCTTTATCGTCAATAATATCTTTCTCAACCACGCCGGCTTTCCAGTTATTATCTACATTTTTATTCTCACCTTTTAAATATGTTACGTTTTCAACACTTAAATTTAGCTGAGAAGGTTTATTGATAGTTTCAATAATTTCTTTTTCGGCTTTACCTCCTTTAAGCATTTTTCTTACATCCTTAGCTATCTTATCGTTTAAGCATTTGTAAGTTGTAACTTCGGCACGCTCGCCCCATAAGTAATTGTTTTTGTTTTTTTCATAAAAATCTTTTAAGCCGCTTGTATCTTTTACTGCTTTACTCCACACTTTTTGATCGGTTAAGTCGAATAATAAAATTCCGTCACGGTATTCGCGTAATAAATTTCTGAAGTCAACATATTTTTTCTCTAACTGCGTGTCTTCATAGTTTACAATACTTTCTTCTACCCATGTTTTGTAAATGCCTTTCATAATTTCATTTACATCTGTAGGGCTGCGGAATGTCATTTGCGTTTCTAAGAATTTAGCAAATTCGTTTTGAGTATATGATTTGCCTCCTAAATTAAAGATCTCTTTATTACCTAACTTTTCAGCACGTGACGCTGTCCAGGTAGCTTTTAAATACGTAGAGTCCATTATTTTGCTAAACTCATCGCGGTTTTTTAAATTCTCTTTAAAGTTATTTTCTTTTTTAACACGTTCGATCAAAGCCACACGGCCCATTTGCGACCGGCTATCGCGGCTAACGCGTGTTTTTAATTCGTTTTTAACTTCGCTAAACGGAGGTACACTTTTTTTCTCGTTCAGCTTAATAATGTGCCAACCGTATTGCGTCATTATTGGCTGAGTATACTCTCCACTGGTTTTTAATGCAAATGCTGCGTCTTCGAAAGATTGTGGTCTTCTGCCATCGCTTTTAAATGGTTGTAATTGACCACCTCTATCGGCGGTTTGTTTATCATCGCTAAACTGACGAGCAAGTTCTTCGTAATTTTGCCCGCCTTTTAATTTTCCATAAAGCTCATCTATTTTTGTTTTTGCGTTTGTTTTATCCTGCTCGGTTGCATTTTTAGGAAACGCAGCCATGATATGAGAAACAAAAACTTCACCACGGCTATCACGTTTATCATAAACCTTAATAATATGGTAACCAAAACGTGTTCTAACAACAGGACCAACATCGCCAACTTTTGTTGTATAAATTGCTGTTTCGAAAGGATAAACCAAATCCAAAACAGAACGGTAGCTAAGATCGCCTTTGTTATCCACTACAGATGGGTCATCACTTGTTTTAGGAGCAATATCCATAAATTTATCTGTAGCATTTTTATAATAATCTGCTAAATATTTTACCGAATTTAATTTTGCTTTGTAAAGTGCGCTGTCTTTTCCTTTTAAGGTTTTAGCAACTTCGCTTTGATTTTTTAGTAATTTATCGTAGTTAGAAATTTCTGCCGCAGTTGGTAATTTTCCCGTTACTGCATTACGAATAAGGTGTGCTCTTGTCCATCCTTCTAAAGTATCTTTTGGTAAAGCAGTTTCGTCGATTCTAATTAAGATATGGCTTGCACGTATCTCAGTTTTCATACGCTCATAGGCTTCGTTAAGAAGATTTTCGTTTGTGTTTTTATCTGTAAGATATGGCGCAGCGAGCTGACGACGGTATCCGGCCAATTCATTTTTAAATGAAGTTAAAGTATCTAAACCCATACTTTCAGCTTCAAACACTTTGCTTTTAAAAAGCGAAAATAAGTCAACGTATTCGTTAACAGATTTAGTAGTATTATTTACTTCTTTACCATTGTTTTTGCGGTAAACGGCCTCAAATTCGGATTTTGAAATTGGTTTACCATTGATCGTCATTACTACAGGTTCTTGTGCTTTACTGTAGTTTACAAATGCTCCCAGAGCTAAAGCAACAGCAACAACTTTATTCATTTTCATATAATAGATAATTTTATTTTTTGTTTTATAATTAGGGCCATTTTTATGCATGGTTTATCACACATTAAATTTGCAAGGCAAAATTAGTTTTTTTTTGATAAAAACGGCTATTTTATTAGCTCAGCTAATTTTTCGTCAAGAGCAGCACCACGCAGGTTCTTTGCTACAATTTTACCTTCTTTATCTAATAATAAATTTTGAGGAATGCTGGTGATGTTGTAGATCTTACCGGCCTCGTTACCCCAACCTTTAAGATCACTTACATGCGTCCATGTTAAATTATCTTTTTGGATAGCTGCCTGCCATGCCGCTTTATTTGAATCAAAAGAAACGCCAAATACTGTAAATCCTTTATCTTTAAACCGATTGTAAGCGGCAACAACATTTGGATTTTCCTGGCGGCAAGGGCCACACCAGCTTGCCCAAAAATCCACCAACACATACTTTCCTTTAAAATCGGTTAAATTAATTAGTTTTCCTTCAGGAGTTTCCTGCGCAAAATTTGTGGCTTTATTGCCAATGATGGTTCCTTTGATGGCGTCAACACGTTTTGTTGCCAGCTTTATGAACTTAGTGTCTTCGATACTCTTATCAATATAGCTTAAAGTTTCGATAACAGTTTCCATTGGAATGTTTGGATTATTAAGATCGTTGTAGATTATAAAACCGCTTACCGCTGATTTTGGATGCGTTTTAACGAAGTTTTTTAAGCCGTCTATGAATTTACCGTTAAGTCCCTGAAACTCGTCACGAATCTTATTCATTGTTGTTGCATCATTTGTTTGTGCAGCCGTATTATAATCAGCCTGCATTTGTTGTTGCTGGCCAACAAAAGTATTTATCATACTGCGATACTCTAAATAATCTTTTTGTGTTTGTCCGCCGGTAACAATTGAGTAGGCTATAGAATCTGCTACTACAGTTGCCTTTAAGGGTTCTGCATCAGCAAAGAAAATATAATTTGGTTGTTGATTAATATCGTTGGTTAAAGTAAACCAATACATATTGGGATCTACACTTTTTACATTAAAAGCAAATTTACCGTTAGTAATCTTGGCAGAATCGGTATAGTTCTTTTCGTCCCATTTATGGTGCATATAAATTGTTTTACCAAAATAATTGCGAACGGTTCCATCAATTTTTACAGCAAATGTTTTTGCTTGATTTTGTTTTTGAGAATAAGCACTTGCAAAAGCTAAAAACGGGATAAGTATAATGAGTTTTTTCATGTAAGTAGGTATACAACAAATATACCAAAGCTTTAAGTTATTTGATTTTGTTTTAGAATTTTTAACAACAAAAAAACCCTTCAATTTCTTGAAGGGTTTTTGAATTTTTTATGTTGTTAGAAATGCCATAGATCATGTTCCCATCTAAAGATATCCATCTTTATACGATCAGATTCAAGCAAAGCATCTATACCTCTGGAATACTCGTTGATATTTCTACCATACACGTTAGTTTCTTTGGTAATAGTACTTGCAAATTGTCGTTTCCAGAATATATCTTCAAAGGTTCGGCGTTCGCTATCATTTTTAGTATTAAATACCTCATGCTTTGCAAAGAAAGGGCGGCATGATGGGAAATACACCCAAAATTGCTCTCTCATCGCTTCTTTTTCTTCGTCGTAGGTAAATACACCCATTCCGATTATACGCACTTCTAAAACCGATTTTTGCTTGTCAAAAAACCAATCTTCTTTTAATTTAAAAGCTCTAATGTTTCTTAATATACTTAAAGAGTCACATTGAAAGATCTTAACCACAACTTCTTCCCCTTCTGGAGTGTAAGATGTTTGATCGGCAGAGTCACATTTTTTAAGTTTGTCGCGGATAGCAGATAATTCTAAAGGAATTTGAAATTCTTCGTCATTAAAAGCTATCACCTGGCCTTGTAAAATATATTTAGCAAGCACCTGGAAAAGAGACATTCTTCCTGTAACAAATTCAACCGGGTAATAAAGAGGTTGATTTATTTTCTCACGCATATCAACATCACGCCAAACGCGTTTTTCCCAGGTAACATCACCTTCGCGAAGGTGCGTGTAAGGAATGAAACGACGGTTAACTGCATTTTCTTTATCATAGATACCATCTTTATAGTCACCTGGTTGAAAGATACCTTGCTGCGCAGACGCAGTTAATGATAAGATCGTTAATATGGCAAAAAATAGATTTTTCATATTATTTTACTTTTAAAGTTACACCGGGGATATTTCTTATGGTTCCATCAGGCCCTTTAGCCTTA
Source organism: Chitinophaga pinensis (assembly GCA_943369995.1). Taxonomy (GTDB): domain Bacteria; phylum Bacteroidota; class Bacteroidia; order B-17B0; family Aurantibacillaceae; genus Aurantibacillus. Next base: position 31,272 of record CALRPF020000021.1, on the reverse strand, counting down.
ACGTTCTCAAAGAAGATCTTGCTGCCTACACCCGCCGAGTTTAGAATACCTCTGGCCTCAGAGTTTACGCTGTTACCCGAACAAACTACCGATTTTAAAGCGCCTTTAACAACAGCACTTAATTCGAATGAGATAACAATAAATTTAGCATCAAAGTCAAAACCTGCTAATTCAGCACCAACACCACCAATTTGCCCTAACTCTACTTTTTTAACCTCAACGTTACCTGTTTTACCACCTACTTTAGCAACCGGATCAGGAATTTTTTTCACACGAACTGCTTGTGCAGGACCTTGTGATTTCCCTTTAGCAGAAACACTAACCATACAAGTACCAGGGCTTGTTGCTCTCACAACAAATTTACCATTTGAACCTGTTTTAGTTGCTCCGCAACCAGATAAGTTAACTTGTAACTCAGTTGGAGATACACCTGCCGCAGACACCTGAATAGGATTATCAACACCAATATACATAACGTTCATTTTTGTTAACTGAACAGCTACAGCAGGAGCAGCAACCATATAAGTTGCATGCCAAGGATAATTTTCAAAACTACCATCAGGTTTTTTAAATTTGATAATACCATTTACTTTTTGTTCACCTTGTCCGCCTGTACTAACTTCGTATTTACCCATACCGCCTTCAATTTTAATTGGCGTACCACCGTTTCCGGTTGCAGAGTCACCATTTAATAACACCTGCATTTGGTCGGCAGTCATAGCGCTTGATGAAGCAGCTAAGAAGATATCAGCCGTGTAAGGTTGACCAGCCTGAATATAAGACGAAGGAGCAATTACTTTTGCAGATAATTTATCAAATTTAATCGCTAATTTACCACTTGCTCCAGAGAAGATGTTTAATATCTCTGCTTCAGTGTTTTTTAGATCAGCAGCCATTTTATTGAAATTACAAACAACAGCGGCCATTGGTAAGTGATAAAAATTCTCAACTTCCCATGTCATTTTAACGCCATCCTCTTCAGCACCCGAAGCAATCGGTTTAAGACTATTGATCTTTCTTTTTAAAGATTCGTAATCATCCGGTAATAATTTAGTTTTTGGATTTGTTTGCATTTGATCTAACATGCTTAATAAGCTAGAGATCATTTTTTCCAATTTAGTTTTTAGTTCCTGAGCTGTTAATGGCCCACCCACAATAGCACTTGGTTCTGCAACACCCAACACACGTGAAGGATCATCGTAGTTATCAAGCCTTTCTACATACTTTAAGTTTACTGTATCGGGTCTTCCTAATTTGTCTAAAGATTCAGAAACTACGTTGTCTTTAATTTGATCAACATAAACTTCCATGTCTTTAAGTAACTTTTGTGCTTCTTTAGCTTTCTCGAAATAACCGGCAGCTGCAGGATTACCATTGATTGTGTGCTCAAAGGACTCAGTAACGCGCTTATTGTTTTCCTGTAAATTTTGTCGGCTTTTTACCAAACTTTCGTTTACGGTAACATAACCTTTTAATATTTGTTTTGAAACGTTCATAGCCAGAAGCGCTGTTAGTACAAGGTACATCATACCAATCATCTTCTGCCTAGGGGTTTCTTTGCCTCCACCTGCCATTTTATAAAATTTGTTTTATGTGTTGTTAAACAATGATAATAATTAAATAATACCTAATCTAGATTTAGTTACAGATCAGATTAACCTTTGTTAAAATTCATAGCGCTTAACATGTTGCCATAAACTGTATTTAACGCAGTTAAGTTAGTTGATAACTGAGACATTTCCTGACGATATTTTTTAGTATCATCAACAGAATCGTGTAAGTTTTTCATTAGATCTGCTAAACCATCGTAGAATTTATTAGTTGCATCTAAATGCGTTTTGCTGCCTTGTAATTGTAATTCATAAGTTGCATTTAAAGCAGATAAATTCTTAGATACTTTATTTAAAGATTCGCCAATTGAATAACCGGCATCGTTAGAGTTTGCTAAATCTGACATAGAAGCTGCAGCTTTTTGGTAAGTATCAGCTAATGTAGAAACATTGCTTGATGCTTTTTTAACGCTATCTACATACTCATTAGTTGCTACTGTTGCGTTACTGATGTCTGCCATTTTACCAGCGTTATCACCAATTGCACGCATACCTGCACCTAAACTTTCGATCAATTCAGGCCCGATTTTTGCTTCAGCTAATAAGTTATCTAATTGTGTGCTTATAGGTAAATTATCTTGTTTTTCTTCTTCAATCTCATTTACGCCGCCCATACCTGCTAATTCAGGATAAGCTAATGTCCAGTCAACTTCTTCGTGAGGAATATCGGAAGCAAATAAACAGAATAAGAATGCTTCTGTACTTAAGCCAACAATAAGCATCTGATTACACCCTGGCCAGTGCATGATTTTAAATAAAGCTCCTAAAATAACTACCGCTGCTCCGATACATGATGAGATGTGTACGAACCTCTTGAATCCTTTTACTTTTCCTAATTTACTCATAGCTGTTTTGTGTTAGTTGTTTGTGTTTTTGTGTTAGTTGTTTGTGTTTATTTTGTGTTTGTGTTTTCTACTAAATATCGTCGCCTTTTGCACGACCTAAATACGTCATTACGTTTCTGAATCCAACATAACATTTTGCTGTATCCTGATACTCGTAAGTACGGGCACTTGTTTGTAAGTAATAACCAACATCTTTCCAACTTCCTCCACGAATTACTTTACGTTTTAATACGTTAGCATCCTTATCCTGCGCTTCATATACATAATCAGGGTTAAGATCATGTTGGAAATCGTAAGCCGACTCATCGTAAGCATTACTTGTCCACTCAGAAACGTTACCTGCCATGCAATATAAACCGTAATCATTAGGGTTATATGAGTAAATATAAACAGAGTGGAAACCACCATCATCAATATAAGAACCACGCATTGGTTTAAAGTTACCTAAGAAACAACCACGTGAATTACGGATGTAGGGACCGCCCCAAGGGTAAGGAGATTTATCCAGACCACCACGAGCGGCATATTCCCACTCACTTTCAGTTGGTAAACGGAAATCATTCACAATAGTTTGACCCGTACCAATTAAGTAATTATTTAATAATAATGAACGCCAGATAGAGAAAGCACGTACTTGTTTCCAGTTAAGACCAACTACCGGGTAGTCATCATAAGCCGGATGCCAGAAATACATATTGGTTAATGGCTCGTTGAATGAATAAGTATAATCATGTACCCATGCTAAAGTATCAGGGTATACATTAATAATATCTTTTAATATAAATACCGAACGGTCTACACCCTTACGCTCTCTTGGCACATAATTACCTTGGCCAACCGAAACCTGATCTTTTACATTATAAGTACCTAAAACTTTGCTATCTTTTGAAGGATCGCCTACTAAAGACGAAGGTGAACCCGGAGCACCGTTTTGACCATCATTTAAAGTAACACCATTCATATAATCTGCTTTTTTGTAATCATGAGCAGCATCCTGAATATCAGGTGATTTGTTTGGTAAGAAACGGTTACTTTTTGAAGCAGCTAAACGAATATCAATTCTATAATATTCATAGTTTAATTTACGTGCATCAATTTCTTTACGATTGTAAAAACGCTCACCTTCTGGAAGATACAATGGTTGAAGATCTGCTCTATAATCATCATCATCACTGTTCCAGTTAATTTTTTGGTCCCAGTTAATGTATGGATCTTGTAAGTTGTTATCTCCTTTATATATAGGCCACATAGCCAAGAAGTCATCTTGTGTAATTTGAAAATCTTCAGCATCTCCGTTAGAGCCGAATGCTAATAATTTACGAGCAATAGAGTCACGCACCCAATATACGAATTGGCGGTACTCATTATTTGAGATCTCAGAATCATCAATATAAAATGCCTGAACCGACACCATTTTAGATTTAGTGGTGTGAGCCATAGGGTTTTCTTCATCATCGGGTCCCATATGGTAACTTCCCATAGGTATGAAAAGGGTACCAAACGGATCTGGTTGAAACCATTTTTCGCGACCAGCGACACCAACCAATTCGGCTTCGTGTTTGTTGCAACCTGCAACAAATGCGACGAATGAAGCTAATACCAGTAGTTTTTTCATATTTATTGTTTTAGTTTATAACCACAATCAACATTAAAGTTACAATGCTTTTTTTGTTTAAAGTTATTAACATTAATTGTTAGTTGTAAGTGGTTTAAACGGAATTATATATAAAAGGTTACAATAATTATTAATTTAGGAAACGGTCATCACCATATGATGCTAATTTCTTCTCTTTTTTCATTAGACAGAAACCTAATATAATCTCGTGAGTACCACCAGCATAGCCCTTAAGCTTTGACGTAGTTAAATCGTAAGAATAACCGATTTTATAACTTAAACTTTTAGTTGCAGTCATTCCCTGATATCCAACCATAAATGCTGCAGCATCACCTACACGGTAAGTTCCACCAGCCCAGATCATATCACTCCACATATAAGTTAAGTTAACATCAATTGCGTTTGCAGCTGCATCTGATTTTACTTTAACATTTGGCGTAAGTTTGCTTCTAGGATTAAGATCGAAAGTATATCCAGTCATTAAATAGTAGTGACGAGACATTTGATAGCTTAGATCACCATCTCCCTTAACAACCTGCGCCGGTAAGTGAGTGCTTGATAAGCCTACGTAAAATTTACCCGGAATTTGGTAAAAAGCACCAAAACCCAAATCATACGTTAATTTATTTAATGCAGGATTGCTTAATGCATCATAAGCGCCTGGAATATTTGGGTCAATTTTACCTGGTTCAGGAGTGATCCATGTATAGTTAATTTTCTTTTGTAAGAAGCCGATATCTAAGCCTAAACCTAAAGTACCATTACCAATTTTATGAAGGTACGATACAGGAACTCTTAAAAATAAAGTGTTCATCGGCCCAATTTTATCTGTAATAACATTTAAACCAACGCCTAATTTAGGCATAACAGGCATATCAACAGCTAAGGCTAATGATTGCGGCGCGCCATCAAAGGCTGTCCATTGTTGACGGAATTGTACGTTGCCGCAAATTGCGCCTGAAGTACCAGCATAGCCCGGGTTGTAGATCAATTTATTATGCATAAACTGTGTGAATTGAGGATCTTGTTGTGCAACTGCAACCCCAGTAAAACCAGCTACTGCAATAGCAATTTTGGTAAAAAGTTTTTTCATACTTTGTTTAAGTTAATTTGTTAAGCGCTTTAGTTATGACACACTTAGGCTGCTAAATTAGTTAAAGAAAATTAAAAAACAAACAATTGGGGCAATTTTTTTTAGATTTGTTAAAATTTTAGCTACGTTTTTTTACTTAGACTTTGTGATACTAAAATGTTTGTCAATAATTTTGGGGATTTAAAATTATTACTGTATATTTGCGTCCCAATTTTGAAACTATAATAAAAATGAAAAAAGAAATTCACCCGGAAAACTACAGATTATGTGTATTTAAAGATATGAGTAATGGTTACGCATTTCTTACACGTTCTTGCGCTGATACAAAAGAAAACGTTAAGTGGGAAGACGGTAACGAATATCCATTAGTGAAGTTAGATATCTCAATGACATCTCACCCTTTTTATACCGGTAAACAAGTGTTAGTAGATACGGCAGGGCGTGTGGATAAATTCCGCACACGTTACGCTAAAAAGAAATAATCTTTATAAAAGATCAATATTTAAACCCTGTTTTGTTAACCAAAACAGGGTTTTTTATTTGAAGAATTTTACGCTAACTGCATTAATTTATTTTTCTTCCAAGGCTTGTTGTTAAAGCCCTCCAGCCATTTAAAAGCTTCCACTTCCGAAGTAAATAAACGTGTTGGGATCTTCGGTTTTGTAACACGAATAAAAAAATTAGCGATCAATCTCATCGGAAGAGATCTTACTAAAAAAGCATCTGCAATCCTTTTATCCAACAAATAATCCGAATCAGCATATACTTTTCTTCCTTCTGTTGTTGAGCCCACGCTTGCCCCAAAATCAATAAGCGCCATGTGCTTTTTGTCGCCCATAAACTCCTTTACATATTCGATCATCTCTTTTATTTCTGCCACATCAATAGTTATATCCTGCTTGACCCTGTATATTAAAATATTTTTTTCAAGACTGTATTCTAATGTTGCTAATGGATATTCTTTGGTTTGTAACATCGTAAATTTTATTTAGAGCATTACGAATATATACAACACTGTGAAAAAAACAAAAACCCGCTCAGCATAACTGAACGGGTTGAAGAGCTTAAATAGATGAATTAAATGAATAATTAATTAATTATTGTTTAACAATATTAACTTTATGTGTCACCTGTCCATTTTCTAACAGCACCAAACTATAAATGCCATTTGCCAAAGTATTAATTGTAATTAAATTACTTAGAGCATTTATTTTTTGTTTTGCAACTACCTGCCCTATCGAGTTATATATTTCAATACATATATTATCTGATATTGCAGTGATATCAAGCGTAAAATTACCATAGTTTGGGTTTGGATATAATTTTACTACGGCAATCTGCGATAAGTTAGTTTGAATACCCGTACACGGCGATACAGCCTGCGAAACCGTAACTGTGTTTGTACAGCCAAAAGAATTTGTGCCTGTTACCGTATAAGACGTTGTAGTGGTTGGCGACACAACAATAGCAGTGTTTGTAGACGTTGTATTCCATAAATATGTTACTGCACCGCTCGCTGCTAGTGTTGCCTGCTGGCCGGCGCAGATCACCGTTGAACTGCTCAACGCCGAAACCGTTGGCTGAGGATTTACTGTAATACTAACGGTTTTCGTATTTATACACGTGTTAACATCCGTTCCGGTTACAGTATAAGTTGTAGATACGGTAGGATTAACAGATATAGTTGGACTTATTGCTGTTGTGCTCCAGGTATACGTATTTGCACCACTGGCGGTCTGAACGGCCGATGAGCCCGGACAGATAGAGCTGCTTCCTGTTATCGTTAATGTTGGCAGGGCGTTAACCGTTACGGAAACCGTTTTGGTATCCACACAAGGCCCGTTGCCTGTGGCCGAAAGCGAATAAATAGTTGTGGATGCAGGACTTACAACCGTAGTTGTAGCGCTTATATTTATAGGTTGCCAGGTATATGTATAAGCGTTTCCTGTAACCGATAAAGTAGATGAGTTTCCAACACAAATTACAGAGCTTGAAGCCACCGGTGCAGTTGTCAATGTGTTAACCGTTATGGTGTCTGCGCCAAGTGTACAGCCGTTTCTAACGGTTACAATGCACATACCTGCGGTGTTAACTGATGTTGAATTGGTTATTGTTCCATTACTCCAAAGCACCTGGTTATATGTACCCGTAATACTTAATCCCAATGTATTTGTAGGGCATAACAACCAGCTGTTTCCTTGCTGAATACTAACAGCAGCCGTTGGTGGAGTAACCGTAAAATCAGTTGTGGCATACGTAGTTCCATCTAAAAACCTGAAATTACTTACCTGTCCCGGATCATTCAGAACAGAAAATTCGCCATACACAGAAGCAAATTTATAAGATGTAGCCGTTGGCTCCAACACTTCTTCGGCCACATGAGGAAAAAGTATTTTGCCTGCTATACCTGCATTACAAGATGTAAAATCTTTAATGGGCGTCCATTTATTGTTTACTACATCAAAAGCTTTTGAGAACATGTTCGGACTTTGGTTCGCCTGCCCCAGCGTATATGTTGAATTATCAGACCATGTATAAAATATTTTTGTTCCGTCAGCGGTTCTCGCAATTTGCGGTGCCATATCCATTGTAGTTACGTTTGGCGTAACACTCCATGTTCCTCTACCCGCTTGTACATTGGCAATATCAACTGCATTCCAAACACCATTTAATTGTGTGATATCAAACATGTGATGCCACGAAGTAAAAAACACCGCGTACGCATTATTTCCATTACAAACAGTGGTAAGCAAGTGTGGATTTCCGTTTACATCCACTGTTAAATCATGTTCAAACGCTGCTGATACAACATTACCAACCGTAATATTTGGTGTGATACAACTAAACTGGTTAAGATCAACCTGTATGGGGCCTGTCCAGGTTGCGCCACCATCAAGGGTTTTGTAAAATATCGGGTAATAAGCATAGTTGGTTGGGCCGCTTGCTAAATGTCCTAAGTAACTAAACCAACCTTTCATACCTGTTGGATCGAAAGCAATATTATAATCCCCCACATGCGCGGTTGCATCGTAAGCTGTATTAAATGCAGGCGTTACGGTAAAATTTGTTGCCCAGTTAATATTAGTGCCGGCCCATTCGCCTTTGTAAATATTAAACCCTGTAACCACAGTACCATTAAACATAGCATCCATTGACCAAAACGTGCCCGGTTGACCTTTAACAACAGAATGCGAGATCAAACTTGAATTGACGATTGGTTGGTTATAATTTTCGGTATTACCCGTTCCGCTTAATTGCCTTACCCCCGTAACAACACCATTCCATGCTGAAGAAGTAGGACTGATCGTTGCCGCCAGATAACCCAAATAGGCGTTATTTGGTGTTACGTTACCAACAGGGTTGTAAATTAATGCGTTTGGATAACGCGCAGGGCTTGTTCCTAATGGATTTAAAACACCCTGATTAAGCGTCCAGGATGTACCACCGTTTGTTGAAACATCGTAGCGGATCTGGCCTGAATTACCGCCAAATGCAGCTGCATTATTTCTGTGTGTAAAAACTATAGTATTTAAATTTTTATCTGCTGCAACAGGGTTTGTTCCATTTCGTATTTGAGTGAACATGTTGCTGGATGAGCCAACAGGTGATTGAGTTCCGCATTGTGCCGAGAGTGTATTGTGGAGCACAAATCCTAATAAAGCAATGGAGATCTTTTTGTAATTTTTTCTCATGTTTAGGGGTTTTTGAAATTTATAAAAGGAACGTTTAATAAACTAAATGTATCAAAAAGAAAGCTCTTCCCAAAATAAAATGAAGAGATTAACATTTTGCTCGAAAAAATAATTAATTTGATTTTGGAAACGCGTGAGCTATTTCCCGATACAAAATTTACTGAAAATATTTGTAAGAAGGTCTTCGTTGGTTACCTCGCCGGTAAGGGTTCCAATTTCATCCAATGCGTAACGAATATCCAATGCTAAAAGATCGGCAACAATGTTTTTGTCCAAACCTTCTAACACTTTTTGCAAAGCATTGCTTACATTTTTTAAAGAATTAGCGTGGCGTGCATTGGTAACAATGGTATCGGTTGCTGTTACGGTTCTTGCGTCAAACAACTCTAATAATTTTAATTTAAGATCTTTAATGTGATCGTGTGTTTTTGCGGAAATAAAAATAATATCGGGATAATCGGAAAATTCTTTTTTAAGATCGGAAATGTTTTCGGTGTCGATTTTATTGGCAACAATAACTAATTGCGAAGTGCCAATATGTTCCTTCAGCATCTCAATTTCATTTTTAAGATCGCCGCTGCTGATCTCGTGCGAATCGAATAAATAAATAACAATAGCAGATTTTTGAATGGCTTCAAAGGCTTTATTCACGCCTATTTGCTCAATCACATCCGTGGTTGTTCTAATTCCCGCAGTATCAATAAAGCGAAACAAAACGCCATCAATGGTAATTTCATCTTCAATGGTATCGCGTGTGGTTCCTGCAATTTCGCTAACAATAGCCCGCTCATCTTCCAGTAAAACATTTAAAAGAGTAGATTTACCGGCGTTTGGTTTGCCAACAATAGCAACTGGTATACCGTTTTTTATAACATTACCCAATTCAAAACTGCTTATTAATTTTTGAACCACGTTATTAATAGAATGAATTAAATTTTTAAGATCTGTTCTATTTGCAAACTCCACATCTTCTTCGCTAAAATCCAATTCTAATTCAATTAAAGAAGCAAAGTTGATAAGGTTTTCGCGCAGTAATTTTATCTTGTTACTAAAGCCGCCGCGCATTTGCTGCATTGCCACCTGGTGAGAAATAGCAGAATTACTTGCTATAAGATCTGCAACAGCTTCGGCCTGGCTTAGATCGAACTTTCCATTTAAAAAAGCACGTAAAGTAAATTCGCCCGGTTGCGCATGACGCGCACCTGCAGCCAAAAACAACTGAATGATTTGTTGTTGTATAAATGGTGAACCGTGACAGGAAACTTCCACGCTGTCTTGCCCTGTAAAAGAATTGGGGCCTTTAAAAACGCTTACTAAAACTTCATCAACAATTACATTATCATGTACTATTAATCCAAAATGAATGGTGTGTGATGCTTTATTATGTATTTGTTTTTTTTGTAAATTCTTTGATTGAAGATTTTTCTCAACTACTTTAAAAGCTTCTGGTCCGCTTAAACGTATTACAGCAATAGCGGCGCTTCCGTGTGCGGTAGCCAATGCAACAATAGTATCGTTTGTTTCGATCTTCATTTTTAACGAGAACTAAGCTATAAAATTATTCTAAGATAAAAAATTACTTAAATCTTTATTAAACCTTTAATGGCTTAACTTTATTAAACACCAATAACACAAGTATAGAAAAAGCTACAGCCACATAACCAAGAATTGGATAGTTGTGTAACTTATGATCGGCAGATTGCATAACTATAAAACCGCCTACCAGCGAAGCGATAGAAGTTCCAAACTGCTGAACCGAAGAATTAATAATTAAAAATGCACCGCGAATGTGGGGTTGCGCTGTGGAAGTAGTATGTGCCATAGCAATGATCATTCGTGAGCCACTAAATACAAAGAACGAAGCTGTGAAGCATAACAACACAAATTTACTGTCTGTTTGCAAATTTGGAATACCAATTAAAGGGATTACTGCTAAAACAGATAAACCCATTAACACTTTAAAGCGCCCTATTTTATCACTTAATTTACCAATCATAGGCGAAGTAAAGGCAGTGATGGCACCGCCTACAATATAAACCAAAGGCACTGTGCCTGAATAATCGAAACCAAGATTAGATGTAAAATAATCTGTTAAAAAAGGAATGATAAAAAAATGGGCCGGCATTATCAAAAGCGTTAGTAACAAGGCCCAGCGACGGTTCTTATCTTCAAGTACACTGCGCATAACGCCAACAAACGTTTGTTTTTTATAAGTTGCTAAATGAGCGGTAAAAGATGGAACCACAAATAAGATCCCAATAAATACAAGCACGCATAAAATACCCAAAATTAAAAAAGGCGTATACCAATGGTTGTGCGCGGCAAGATATAAACCACCTGGCACACCCACAATGCTAGCCAAAGCAAAACCCATCATTAAAATACCCATGGCTTGTCCGCGCTTTTGAGCAGGAATGGCATCGCCAACAATTGATTGTATGATAGACCCCGATACGCCGCCAAATAAACCGGTAATAAAGCGTGCAGCAACCAACATGTAATAACTGTTGGCAAAACCGCAAAAGAAAGTACCTAAAGTAAAGCCTGCGTAAATAACAACAAGTACTTTTTTGCGGTCAAAACGGTCTACCTTATTTACACATATTAAAGACGAAAGAAAAGCCCCAAAGCCGTAGGCAAAAACCGCTATACCAAACTGCTGCGGGTTAATGCCCCATAACTCGGTAAGCTTGGGCTTAAGCGGCATTAACACCATAAAATCTACAATACCCGTAAATTGAACAAAGGCAAGGATAAGCAGTAATATAATGTCGGAACGCTTCATGAAAAGTTAAAAAATTGAGAAGGCGAAGTTAGGTTAAAAAACAAGCCTAAAAAAAATTTAGTGACGAATAAAAAAAAATATATATTTGATAAACTTTAAAAATAAAACTATGATCGATTTAAAAACAGTAATGACGAATATTTCTACTAAATGGAAATATAAATTAGATGAAGTTAGCCCTGGTATCTGGAAAATAGACGTGGCAATAAAACTAAAAGACGGTAGCTGGCGTTACCAGAATGTATGGGTTTGGGAGATCAAAGGTCGTCATTTTGGAAAAGATGTTATTTACATGAACACAAGATGTGGTGAGTACAATCCAAACTTAAACCATTATAAACTTCTTAAAGAAGGTGGTTACGGAACTTATGCACAGGTAACGGTAACAACCGACAAACGTGCAGACGGTAGCCCTTGTGAAACCCTTATTGTACAAGCTGTTCAGCCCGTTGAGCTCACTAATGAAGCAATATTAAATGAAGTGATCTACGATGTTGCTTTTAACGCAGATATAATCGAACAGACCTATTTTGGTGGCGATAATCACTAAAAATGTTTTTAACAATTAAAAAACTGAATTGTGGGGAATTTTTATTTGCCCAATTCAGTTTTTTTGCTTTACTTGCGCCAAATTAATCTTAAAAAAACATCAATTTATCGATGAAAATTTATAAAAAAATGCTAAATAAAAATGTTTTAGCAGCAGTTATTGCAGTGGTTTTTTTAACGTCTTGTGGCGATCCGAAAAAAGAAGATGGAAAAGATGAATTAGTTGAAACACCTGATACTGTTAAAACCAATATTGTGAATGTAGGCGGCGAGCTTTTCAGCGTGCCATCACCCATTCAAACAGCTTTATTAATTCAAAAAAGTGGTATCACTTACGATAAATCAATTTTACATTCTTCCAGTAAAGTAAACACTTTTTCAACCGATTATTCTAAATCAATTAACTTAGGAATTTACGGTGCAGATCTTGGATATGTATCTCTTTATAATCAAACTCAGGATGCTTTGGGTTACCTGGCTTCTGTAAAACAATTAGCAGATAAACTTGGTATTTCTGCAGCTTTTGATGCTTCAACAATGGAGCGTATTAAAAATAATGTTACCAATAAAGATAGTATGATGGTATTGGTAGGGATTGCTTACCGCGGTAGCGATGCTTATTTAAAGAACAATCAAAGAACAAACGTAAGCAGTCTTATTCTTACAGGTGGTTGGATAGAAAGTATGCACTTTTCTGTTACAGCTTATAAAACAAAACCAACTGAAGGCGTTAGATTTAGAATTGCAGAACAAAAACAAGCTTTAGGCAGTTTGCTTAAAATATTAGGAAGCAGCACAGAGCCTGAGGTTGTTGCTTTAACAGCACAATTAGCAGATCTTAATAAGATCTATGACGGCATTCAATTTAAATACAATTTTGTTGAGCCTGTAACTGATACAACTAAAAAAACAACTTACATCAACAGCACAACCGAAGTTATTGTAAGCGATGAACAAATTGCACTTATTACAGATAAAATTAAAGAGATCAGAAATAAAATTATCAGTTCCCAATCATAATATTAAACCTACAAAACTAAAATGAAGAAATTTATTATAGCCTTATCATTTGTTTCAATTACTGCTTGTTTCAATAAAGCAAATGCGCAGTGCGATACAATTGCAAATATTTGTGCTAAACACATTATCTCTACATTTATTTCAGACGGGCAACAATACCGTGCCTTATTACTTAACTCTGAAGAAACTGCTGAATTTCAAACTACTTTTTTTGGTGAAACAACATACAGAATTGCAGCTTGCAGCGGCACATCAGATGGAAATCTGATCTTTAATATTTACGATCAGGATCGTCATTTGCTTTTCACTAACCGTGATAAAAAAAATGCACCATATTGGGATTTTAAAGTAAAATCAACACTTGAAACCATTATTGAAGCGCAATTAGATGCCAATAAAAATCCGGGTTCAGGATGCGCGGTTATGTTAATTGGTTTTAAACAAAAATAATTGCCCGCCTAACTGAAATTTTTCAAAAAAAATTAAGAGGATAAAGCGCAACTTTATCCTTTTTTTGTATCTTAGAATTCGCTTTTTGTATGAAGAACAGTTTATTAATTATCATTTTTTTATTTTTTGGATTTCTGGGGTATTCCCAAAAAGCCGGCGACTTTAGTTTTCTAAACGACACTATTCGCATTCCAAAAGAAAATAAAGTTATCCAGGCAGATTATGTGATCACTTCTTTAAAGAACGGATCAACCATTCAGCTCATAAAAGCGCCTGCAAATAAATTTTACATGCGCATCTGCACTTCAGAAAATTTATATTTCGGCAAAACAGATCTGATGGAAATTAAATCCGGATCTAAAAGCTTTTTCGCTAAAGAAACTACTAATTACGAATTAAGCAAGAACAGTGGTTATTATGTTATTGAAGTATATAAGAATTATATCGGCACCTTAAAAGATGATGGCATTACCGGTATTGTTTTTGGTAAAGCTGCAACAGCTTTTTCTAAACAGGATTGTAATCAAGTAAAACAAATGGCAAAATATTTTTACGAAAGTATTTGCGCCAAAAAATAATAACAAATGAGCGAACGAATACTAAGAGCCCTGATGCAAATGTTTGCAATTATTGCAAAGGTTGACGGCATTAACAACACGGGCAGGCAAATTGTACAATCCTTCTTAAAAGGGCAATTAAATTTAGAACAGGTTGAAACCTATCTAAAAATATTTGACGAATATTTGGAGTCGCATCAAAACAGCAGCAAGAAAAAAGAAGGTGCCGCAAAAAGAACTTCTCTTAACTCTGTTAAGATCTTAAAAATCTGTACACAAATAAACCAGGAACTTGAACAGCCGCAAAAAGTAATCGTGTTAATACGTTTGCTTGAATTTATTCACTCCAGCAACGAGATCTCTGAACAGGAAAATGAATTCGTACTTACTGTGGCAGATACCTTTAACATCCCAATGGAGGAATTTAATTTATTAACCTCGTTCATTGTTGATGGCTTAAACGTTGTGCCTAATAATCCAAATATCCTTGTTATTAATAACAATCAGGAAGGGGTGCAAAATCAAAGCAAACATATTTACTGCGAAACATTACCTCAAGATGTTCGCGTTATTCAAATCGAAAGTGTATCCATGTATGCACTTAGAATTTATGGTAACTACGAGCTTCAGTTAAACGGTCAGGGTATTTCAAAAGAGCGTGTGCATATTTTTACACCCGGCTCATCTATCCGTTCAAGCAAAATTAAACCAATTTATTACAGCGATGTTATTGGTCGTTTTTTAAGTGACGAATCGCAAGCGCGTATCACATTCGAAGTAAAAAATCTCGAATACAAATTTAAAGGCGGTAAATTAGGTTTACGCGATGTTAACATCAACGAAGAGTCTGGCAAGCTTATTGGTATCATGGGCGGCTCAGGGGCAGGTAAATCTACTTTATTGAACGTACTAAACAGTATGGAAACACCAAGTGGTGGGTCCGTAAAAATTAATGGCAAAAATATTCATACAGAGCGTGAAGCCATTTCGGGTGTTATTGGTCATGTTAGCCAGGACGATTTATTGATAGAAGAACTAACTGTATACGAAAATCTTTTTTACAACGCTAAATTATGTTTTGGAAATTTAGATGACGAAGAGATCTCAAGACGTTGTAATAGTTTATTGGCAGACTTAGGTTTAAGTGAAACGCGTCATTTAAAAGTTGGTTCTCCTTTAGAAAAAACAATTTCAGGCGGACAACGTAAGCGTTTAAATATCTCTTTAGAATTAATTCGCGAACCAAGTGTGTTATTTGTTGATGAGCCAACTTCAGGTCTATCCTCGCGTGACTCTGAAAATATTATGGACCTTTTAAAAGAATTAGCTTTAAAAGGAAAATTAATTTTTGTTGTAATTCACCAGCCTTCTTCTGAGATCTACAAAATGTTTGATAACTTAATGATCCTTGACGTAGGTGGCTATCCAATTTATTATGGCAACCCTGTTGATGCTGTAAGTTATTTTAAACGTTTGGTTAATCACGTTAATGCCGAAGAATCTGAGTGCTGGAACTGCGGTAACGTAAACCCTGAACAGATCTTTAATATCATTGAAAGCAAAGTATTGGATGAATACGGTAACTTAACATACAATAGAAAAGTTAGTCCGGCAGAATGGAACGTACAGTACCGCGAACGTATTGAAAGCAACATTCACTCAGAAAAAAAACATACCGAGATCCCCGAAAGTATTTTCAAGATCCCGAATATCTTTAAACAGTTTAAAGTATTTATGACGCGTGACGTTAAAAGTAAATTAACCAACACGCAATACTTAATGATCAACTTTTTAGAAGCTCCCCTACTCGCTTTTATTTTAGCATACCTGGTGCGTTTCTTTAATACAGATGTAGATACCAGTAAAGGTTATGTTTTTGGTGAGAACGAAAACATTCCTGCTTATATGTTCATGTCGGTGGTAGTTGCTTTATTTATTGGTTTAACGGTGAGCGCCGAAGAGATTATTCGCGATAGAAAGATCCGTAAACGTGAATCCTTTTTAAATTTAAGTAAAGGCAGTTATTTGTGGAGCAAGATCATTATCATGTTTGCTTTATCTGCTATTCAAACCTTAACTTTTGTAATTGTTGGTAACAGCGTATTAGGCATTAAAGGTATGTATACCGATTATTGGATGGTATTGTTTACTGCTTCTTGTTTTGCCAATGTTTTAGGCTTAAATATTTCGTCAGCCTTTAACAGCGCGGTAACTATTTACATTTTAATTCCATTCTTAATTATCCCGCAATTATTATTAGCCGGTGTGGTTGTAAAATTCGATAAGTTAAATCCAACGTTAGCTAATCAGGGTAGCGTTCCTTTAAGTGGTGAGGTTATGGCCAGCCGCTGGGCTTTTGAAGCGCTTGCGGTAAATCAGTTTAAAGAAAATGCCTACGAGCGTAATTTTTACAAATTCGATAAAAGCATAAGCGTTGCCCAATACAAAAAAGATTATTGGATGCCGAAACTGGAAAGCAAATTAGTGAAGATAGAGAACGAGACCAAAGCCGGAAAAAAATTAAGTGATGTAAAAGCGGATATCGAATTATTGCGTAACGAAATAAGCAAGGAAACAAAGATAAATAAAAAAGTAACCTGCGATGTTTTAGCGCAGATAAACGACAAGAGTTACAGCCCTGCTGTAGCTGCTGCCATTAAAGTTTACTTAACCAACATCAAAAATTATTATATCAACGTACAAAATACTGCGTATAAAAAATTAGATGAAGTTAAATTATCCATGCAAAAAAACCCGGCAGAAAAAGAAAAATTCTTAGAGCTGGCTGAAAACTTTGATAACGAGAATTTAAATAACCTTGTAAAAAACTCGGGCGAGTTAAACCGTTGTATTGAAAAAGACGGAAAATTAATTCAGCAGATCGATCCTGTATATCAAGATCCGGTTGAATCGAAATTAGGCCGTGCACATTTCTTTGCTCCAAGAAAGAACTTCATGGGAACTTATTTCTCAACCTATTGGTTCAACATCTGTGTTATCTGGGTAATGAGCATTGTATTAATCATTACTTTATATTTTGAAGTATTTAAAAAAGTATTAGATGCTTTAGGAAATATTAAACTAACTAAAAAGAAAGCGCATTAAACTCTTTTTTTGAGAGATGGAAAGGGAAACAGCATTTGTTTCCCTTTTTTTTGTTCCCGCAAAAATTAACCACATAGATACATAGCCTTACATAGAAAATAATAAAGAAACACATAGCAAATTGAAGCGTCGCTTCAATTCTATGATCACTCTAATTTCTCTTTTTTCTAAGTGTCTATGTGGTTTAAACAGCCCGTAGTTCACAAAACCAAAAACCCTTCGTTACAACTTCAGATGTAGACTTACAATCGTCACTTAATTTTATTTCAAGCGGCTTATAAATTTTTTCGCCGAGCTTAATATTTATTTCTTTTTTAAAGATCGGTCCGGCAAAACAAAACGTATGGTATTCTCCATTCTCGCCACAGGGGTCAACATTTTTTGGAAGCTCTTTGCTAAACGTTTCATTTATTTCGCTTCCAAGCCACTCTTCACCTAAATAACCATCGTTCACGCAACAAAGCACTGTTTTAAATTTTAGTTTAACAAAATCATCTATCAATTCACTCGTATCTTTTTTCCATAAAGGAAAAACAGCTTTCATATTTACTTTGGCAAGATTTGCTTCACGGTAAGCGCGCAGGTCTTCTAAAAAAATATCTCCAAAAATTACATGTTCTATACCTTCTGTTTTGGCCTTTAATAAAACAGCTTCCATTTGTTTTTCATACTCATCATTCGTACCTTCTTTTACTCTTACTTTTAAAGAAGGAATACCAATAGACGCCGTTTGCAGATCCAATAATTCTTCGCGCGTGCCGTGCATAGAAACGCGTTTAAACTCATCGTTAACAGTAGTTAGTAAATACCTCACATCAAATAATTTTTCTGATAAAACTTTGTGCAAACAATAAGCGGAATCTTTTCCTCCACTCCAGCAAAAAATAGCTTTTAGCATTTTTAATAATAAAACCCCTGCCAGGGTTTAACAATAATGCCTATAGCCTTGGCAGCGGTTATAGGTTTTTCTTTTTTTAATTTAAATTTAATCCGAATGCCAAGCCCAACCAGGGTTTATTCTGATAGATCCAAAAATCGCGGTTATCATCCATTAAATGATCAAAGCCCAATGCTAAACCCAATGTAAAGTTATTGATACCGATTATCGCGCCCACGCCTTTTGACCATGAAACGCCATCGTATTCATAACCTACAACTCCATTGGTAACAAAAGAATTAATGGCAGTGCCACCCAAACCTGTAAACACACCAAACGAAAGGCCATAGTGTGTTGTTTGTCGCTGATAATGATTTAAGGGATTTTTTTTATATTTTAGTTGATAGACATCGTTTCTTAAACCAAAATAAACAGCACCGTTTAAATTGGTATTAAACTGCTGCGGAAAGCCGCGTTCCGTTGGGCGGTATTTAAAAGGCATGGTTACAAAATCAACATCAAAGCTGGCCTGACGGAAAGACTTTGAATTATCCTGTATCAAAGAATTCTTTTTGGGAAAGATCAGTCTCGTTTTTACCGAAGTATCGAGCGCCTTACTATTTTTATCAAACCTGTAGACATAGGCCGTGTCCTCTTCATTATCTACATACACTTTTTCTGCTTTCAACGAGAAGGACTTGCTTTTATAATATCCATCGGCCAATACATATTTAGGTGTATCTTTTATTACGCCGCAGCTGCTTAAAAGGATTATTACAATAACAAAAACTAGTATAAAATTCAATTTCATTGCTCCTCTAAATTACTCAAAGATCTATAAACTCAAAAACAGTGGCTTGTTTTTTTCGTGTTTTGGCTATTTAAAATCCGTTCTCACCGAAAAAGCCTGATTAGCGGGTAAAGCCGGCCTAATTTTGTTGAAGAAATTATTTAATAACCGTAAAGTTTAAAGCCTTTACCATAAAAACAGAAACTATGAAAAACTACATTTTAATCGCCGCAACAGCTTTATTATCTGTAACAGCTTGTTCACCTGGAGGCGAAACAGCAGAACAAAAAAGAGCAAGAGAAGTGCAAGATTCGCTCGTTGCCATTATTAACGACAAAGAAACATCGGTTAACGATTTTATTGCCGCCTTTAATGAAGTAGAAAGAAATTTAGACTCGGTGAGCGTTCGCCAAAATGTAATCTTAATGCACTCTGATAATATGGGTGATACCAGGTTCAACCAAAAAGTGCGCATCAACAGCGAGATAAAAGCTATCAACGGCTTAATGGACCAAAACCGTAAAAAACTGGCAGAGCTTAGTAAAAAATTAAAACGCTCTACCAACAAAAATGCGCAATTAGAAAAAACAATTGCCACCTTAACTAATCAATTAGCGCAAAAAGACCTGGAATTAGTGGCTTTGAACAAACGTTTAACAGACTTAGATGCACAGGTAGCGCAATTAAGAACATCGGTGGACACATTAAGTCAACAAGGTGTTGCCAAAACACAAACCATTAATGAAAAGGTTGTGGCTTTACATACTGCTTATTACAAAGTGGGCGACTCTAAAGAATTACGTAAAGCAAAATTAATTGAGCGTAAAGGTGGCGTATTAGGTTTAGGTAGAAGTACACAATTGAACAGAGATCTTGATAAATCTAAATTCACACAAATAGATTACACACAAACAACAACCATACCGGTAAACTCTAAAGATTTTAAAATGATCACACCACACCCGAGTGACTCATACACTTTAGATAAACAGGATAAATTGGTGAAATGTATTTTGATAACCAACCCCGAAAAATTCTGGAGCGAATCAAAATACTTAGTAGTGAGCAACTAATAATTAAACACATTATTTTTTACTCCCCTCTTCACAGTAAAAAATATTAATTCAATAAAAGTAAAACTCCCGGTTGTGATGAGCCGGGAGTTTTTTTGTAAGGCAAAGGTGTCAAATATTAAGATAACCTGTTTTAATTGGAAAAACGCCAATTACCATTTTTTTCCTGTTTTGTAATTTATTAAGAAATAAAATCTTCTTTCTCACTATCACTACTAAAAGATTGGTTAAGCGCTAACATGTGAATCTTGCAACTCACTAATTTAATTCTATAAATTGCCCGGCTATAATTTGTGTAGGTTTATATTCTTGTGCTCACTTAATATAATGACATTATTATGTGCTAAAAAAAGTGGTTTACCTTGAAAGAAACATCAAAAATCATAGATAAAGAACCTCGAATACCCCGAAAGCCTAATGAGGTAAATATTTTACTGGATACTTATGACGATATTTTTTCAGACTTTGACTCTAGCCCGTATTCCGATAAAACACTGTCGGATGATTTTATTTCGCAAGCAAAAAAAATATCAAAAAATAAAACAGGCAAAAAAATTGTTTTAAGGTTTTTTATACCTGAAAATGAACGCCATGAATCGGATGAAAAGATAATTAACGAAAGGCTTACTTGCTATTTTAAGCGGGTTCGCCAGCAATTAGAATCAGAAATAAAAAAAATATACTTAAAAGGTTTATTGCTACTATTAACCGGCACTGTTCTTATGATCATTGCCAATTATATTTCATTCATAAAGCCGCAACTTTACTATGTTCACCTATTGCTTGTTCTGTTTGAACCAGCTGGCTGGTTTCTTTTATGGGCAGGTTTGGATAACCTGGTTTATAATTCAAAAGCAGCAAAAAAAGATTTAGGTTTTTATATAAAAATGACAAATTCAAAAATTGAATTTTCGACCATTAACAAAGACGTCGTTTGATAACTATAATAAAAACAATATGGAAAACATAAACAGTATTTTTAAACTATGTGCAGGAATTGGCTTGTTTCTATTTGCCATGTATCTTATTGAAGAATCACTGAAGAATCTTTCGGGTCGTAATTTTAAACTTTTTCTTCAAAAGACAACTAAAAATAAACTAGGTGCGGTTTCAGGTGGTGCTATTGTAACCGGTGTATTGCAAAGCAGTTCGATGGTATCTTTAATGGTTTTGGCATTTGTAGGTGCAGGTGTATTTACAATGAAAAACGCGCTCGCTATTATTCTTGGTGCTAATTTAGGAACAACAATTGATAGCTGGCTGGTTGCGACACTTGGTTTTAAGACCAATATCGAGGTAATTGCATATCCTGTGGTTTTTGTTGGAGGCATATTACTTATTTTATTTGGCAAACGAAAATCAATAAAATATCTTTCTTATTTTTTATTAGGTTTTGGTTTGTTATTTATCGGGCTTTCATTTATGCGTCTTGCTATGGAAACGCAGGTAAAAGCGTTTGATTTTTCCAGATATGCCAATATGCCTTTAATCGTTTTTCTTTTAATAGGTTTTTTTATAACCCTGCTTGTGCAATCCAGTTCTGTAACCATGGCGTTAACACTTACCGCATTGCACGTTGGGGCGGTCAACTTTCCTGCTGCGGTAGTAATTGTGCTGGGTTCAGAAACCGGTACTACCATTAAGCTTCTGTTGAGCGGTATAGGTGGTACAGCATCAAAAAAACGCGTGGTTTTAGGAAATCTATTGTTTAACGTGGTGTTAACCATCTTCGCTTTTATTCTATTAAGGCCAATTTTATTATTTATTTCCGATATTTTAAATATAACTGATCCACTTATAGGCTTAGTTACTTTTTCAAGTTTAGTCAATTTGCTTAGTATAGTACTTTTTCTTCCCTTACTTAACCCCTTTGTCAAATTCCTGGAACTGTTTTTTAAAAATGCAGACGCGTCTACTTCCGCGTTTATAAAAAACGCAAATGTGGATGAACCACAAACGGCTTTAGATCTGTTTAAAAGAGAAACAGAATATTTTATTCACAATTCAATGCTTCTTAATCTGGAAGAACTTAAAATAAATACCATTTGGCTTAAGGGGAACCCTGACTTTATAGAGATCAACGATGCTAAAAAATTCTTTTCTAAAACTAAAGAGGAAAAATACGAATTTGTAAAACTACTACAGGGGGAGTTGCAATTATTTTATTTGGAATTGAGAATAAAATTAGAAAATGAACAACTGCAGGATTTAACCCAATTGATCTCTTCAGTTAGAAGCGCTATGCATTCGGTAAAAAGTATAAAAGACATTAAAAGTAATATTGACAATCTTTCTCATTCGTCAAAAAACATTAAATTCAATCTGTTTACGAACAGAAAAGTGCAAACCGAAAATTTGTACAAGCTGCTAAATGGCTTCATAAAAACCGAAAGTGAATTAAGTTATGAAAAATTACAAAAATCGTATAATGATATTCAGGATAACTATAATAAAACATTGAAAGACTTTTATTCTGAAGTTCAAAATGCACCACTTGAAGATATGGATATGACCACCGTGATTTCTTTTAACCGGGAATTATTTACATCGAACAAGGCAATGATAATGGCTGTTAAAGACTATTTACTCAACGAAAAGCAAGGCGATGCTTTTAATGAAAATACTATTTATGCTACTTAATTATATAACACTAATTTCGCTTATTCATAAAAGTCTGCTTACCTTTACTTTGAGCTTATTTAATTAACGTAATCATGCCTTCAAATAATTTTAATATCAAAGGCCTAAATTCTACTCAGGTTAAAGAATCAAGGAATAAGTATGGATATAACCGCTCAGAATTTAAAAAGGAAAATGGTTTTGTTGATGCTTTAAAAAGTATAGCTAAAGAACCAATGATAATTATATTATTGGTAGCTTCTGCAATTTATTTTATAAATGGCCAAATTGGAGACGGTATATTTCTTTCCTCGGCTATTGTGTTGGTTGCAACCATTTCATTATACCAGGATTCCAGAAGCCGCAACGCTTTAGATAAACTAAAAAGTTTTACTCAGCCTAATTGCAAAGTTATTCGCGATGATGTGATATGCGACATCAAAACCGAAGAATTGGTTATTGGCGATTATCTTATGATCGAAGAAGGTGCGCTTATTGCCGCAGATGGAATTTTAGTTCACGCTAATGATTTTTCGGTAAACGAATCTATTTTAACCGGCGAATCGTTAGCTGTATATAAAGATCAAACTAAAGAAAATAAAACTGTTTATCAGGGCACAACAGCGGCCAGTGGTTTAGCCATTGCTGTTATCACCGCCATTGGTAACGAAACAAAACTAGGTAAAATTGGCAAAAGCCTGGATAACATTAAAGAAGAAAAAACACCTTTAGAGTTACAAATAAACAATTTTGTAAAAAAGATGGTTATCGTGGGAAGCCTTGTATTTTTGATCGTATGGGGAATTAATTATTTTCGATCTTATCAATTAATAGATAGTTTACTTAAAGCATTAACACTTGCAATGAGCATACTGCCGGAAGAAATACCGGTTGCTTTTACAACCTTTATGGCTTTGGGTGCCTGGCGGTTAATGAAAATGGGAATTGTAGTAAAACAAATGAAAACAGTTGAAACGCTTGGAAGTGCAACTGTTATTTGTACTGATAAAACCGGAACTATAACCGAAAATAAAATGACGCTGGCTAAGCTGTTTGTATTATCGTCTCAAAAAATTTCAGATCCGGAAAGCGAATTAACCAATGATGAGAAAGAGCTAATTACTTTATCCATGTGGTCAAGCGAGCCTATTCCATTCGATCCTATGGAAATAGCTTTACATAATGCATATCAACAATTAATAACAGTTGACGAACGTGCTCAATACAAAATGATTCATGAATATCCGCTTGGTGGTAAACCTCCAATGATGACACATGTTTTTGAGGATAAAAACAAAAATCGTATTGTTGCAGCAAAGGGTGCGCCGGAAGCTTTAGTGAATGTTTCAGATTTAACAGCCCAAGAAAAAGACAAGGTTCAAGAAGCTATTAAAACCTTGGCAAAAGATGGTTTTCGCGTTTTGGGCGTTGGAGAAACGAATTTTACCGGAAATGATTTTCCAAAAGAGCAACAATCATTCAAATTTAAATTTAAAGGAATCGTTGCTTTTTATGACCCTCCAAAGAAAAATATTCAACAGGTACTCCAAAATTTTTACGATGCAGGAATTAACGTAAAAATTGTTACCGGCGATAACACCGAAACAACATCCGCTATTGCAAAGCAAATAGGTTTTAAAGGTTTTGATAAAAGTATGAGTGGGAATGAATTAATGAAATTATCAGACCCGGAGTTACAGAAAAAAGTATTAGAGACACAATTATTTACGCGTATGTTCCCGGATGCAAAATTAAAGATCATTAACGCGCTAAAAGCAAATAATCAAATTGTAGCGATGACCGGTGATGGTGTAAATGATGGGCCAGCGCTTAAAGCAGCACACATTGGTATTGCTATGGGTAAAAAGGGAACCGAAATAGCAAAACAGGCTGCCTCACTAATATTAGTGGATGACGATCTTTCTAAAATGGTTGACGCTGTTGCCATGGGGAGAAAAATTTACGCCAATCTTAAAAAAGCTATTCAATATATCATTTCTATACATATTCCTATAATACTTACAGTTTTTATTCCTTTAGCTCTGGGATGGATCTACCCTAATATTTTTTCTCCGGTTCATATTATCTTTCTTGAATTAATAATGGGGCCAACTTGTTCTATTATCTATGAAAATGAGCCTATAGAAAAAAACAGCATGCTTCAAAAACCACGCCCGGCTTCAGCTACATTTTTTAACTGGAAAGAACTTACCATTAGTATTATTCAGGGTTTACTAATAACAGCGGGAACACTGGCAACCTATCAATATGCAGTAATTAACGGTCTTAATGAAGCAACTACAAGAACAATGACATTTACAGTTCTGATTACATCTAATATAATTTTAACCTTAGTAAACAGGTCTTATTATTATTCCATATTTACCACTATTCGCTATAAAAATAATTTAGTAGGAATAATTATTTGCGCTACGGTTATTATTACTGCACTTCTACTTTATGTTAAGCCCTTCACAAAATTTTTCCAGTTTGAAAAATTAAATATCTTGCAGCTCAGTATTTGCGTAAGTGCCGGGGTTTTATCTGTTATATGGATTGAAATTTTTAAATGGCGAAAGCGTCTGTCAGCTCAAAAAGTGTGAATCATGCAACAATTGCATTTAACTGTGTAATTATCTTCACATTCATTTAACTCATCTTTGTGGCGGAAATTTTTTTTCCGAAAAATTAAAAATGATGAATCGATATATTCTTATTGCATTTAGTTTATGCATAAGCAGCCTGATATTTGCCCAAAAAAAAAATGATGATTTTACAGGAAGATGGAAAGCACCAAAAGGTGCAATTATAATTGTTAGTAAATCTAATAATAGCTTTATTGGAAAAACTGAATTGGAGGATGTGGTAGTATTAGAAGACATCAGGTTTTTTAAAGGAAAATGGACGGCAGTAGTTTTAAATCCAAAAGAACATTTAATAGCTAAGTGTGAATTAAAATTAGAGCAAAATAAATTAAAAATTATTGTAAGAAAAGGGATATTGCACAAAACGATTACATGGATAAAACAATGAAGATTCACATCAAATAAAAACAAAAAAAAATTATGAAAATATTAATTGTATTAACCTCGCATAGCGAATTAGGAAACACCGGCGAAAAAACCGGATTTTGGATAGAAGAATTCACAACACCCTATTATGTTTTGGCAGATGCGGGTGCTGAAATAACAATTGCGTCTCCCTTGGGGGGCCAACCTCCTGTTGACCCTAAAAGTGAAGCGGTAGATGCGCAAACTACATCCACAGAAAGATTTTATAAGGATATTATTTTAATTGACAAGGTTGCCCACTCACTCGAACTCAACAAAGTAAAATCAGAAGATTATGATGCCGTTTTTTATCCCGGTGGACATGGTCCCTTATGGGATTTAGTAGCAGACAAAAATTCTATTGCTTTAATAGAGCGTTTTTATAACAGTCAAAAACCAATTGCTTTTGTTTGCCACGGGCCGGCGGCCTTAGTAAATACTAAAGCCGAAAACGGACAGCCACTTGTTAAGAGTAAACATCTTACTGGTTTTTCAAATACTGAAGAAGAAGGCGCCAAACTAAGCAAAGTAGTGCCGTTTTTATTAGAAGATGAGCTAAAAAAACTTGGCGCTATTTATACAAAAGGTAAAGACTGGACTTCGTTTGTAAAGCAAGATGGTTTATTAATAACAGGTCAAAATCCCGCCTCGTCAGAAGCGGTGGCTCAACTACTTTTAAAAACACTTAAAGGAGAAAAATAATATGAGCGAAATTCATAACTACGAAGTAAATCTTAAATGGGATCACGATACAAAAGGAACCTTAAGTTCGCCCGTATTACCTCCTAAAATTGAAGTAGCAACACCACCCGATTTTCCGAAAGGGATGGCAGGAATTTGGTCGCCCGAACATTTGTTTGTTGCAGCTGTTAATGCTTGTCTTATGGCTACTTTTTTAGCAATTACCGATAACTCAAAGATTGAATTTATCAGTTATGAAAGTAACGCACTTGGAAAAGTTGAAAAAGTTGATGGAAAATTTATTGTAACGGAAATTACGATTATTCCGAAACTCATGATACCGTCTTCACAAAACGAAGAAAGAATAAAACGTGTATTTGAAATGAGTGAAAAAGCCTGTGCTGTTTCAAATTCAATCAAATCAAAAATTAATTTAAATCCAATAATTACAGTAGGCTAAAATAAATTAATGAAAATTCTAACACGAAGCCATATTAAATCTCAAATCAAAGAAAGACAAGCTTTCTCCAATAAAAGTGATTATGGCCATGCGCTGCTTGTTACCGGAAAGAAAGGCGGCATGGGCGCTGCCATAATAGCTGCCCGGGCCTGTTTAAGATCCGGAACAGGCTCGCTTACCGTATGT
Source organism: Chitinophaga pinensis (assembly GCA_943369995.1). GTDB lineage: Bacteria > Bacteroidota > Bacteroidia > B-17B0 > Aurantibacillaceae > Aurantibacillus. The sequence continues at coordinate 4,215 of CALRPF020000021.1, read as the reverse complement.
GTGCCGCAGGAAGAAAGATTTATTCTGCAAACCACCGTTCCTGAAGCCATGCTATTGATGAGGGAAAATAACGATTACAATCTAAGCGAATTTTCGGCTATTGGCATGGGTTCAGGTATAGGAACAGATAAAGCGTCTGAAGAACGGCTTACATTTTTTTTGACACAATACAAAAAACCCTTATTGTTGGATGCGGACGCTTTAGCAATGATAGCAAATAACAAAAGGCTGATAAATAAAATCCCGGGTAAAACAATTCTAACACCGCAACACGTTGAATTTGATAACATATTTGGAGCACATGATAATAATGAAGATCGTTGCAATACAGCAATAAAAAAAGCAAAGGAACATAATATAATAATCATTTTAAAAAACCATGTTACCTTAGTTACCTCACCCGAAAAAGTGTTTTATAATACAAATGGTAATGCCGGACTGGCAAAAGAAGGCTCAGGAGACACGCTAAACGGCATTATTACCGCCTTGTTAGCTCAGGGCTACAAGCCGTTAAATGCAGCCAAACTTGGCATCTACCTGCATGGCCTGGCAGCAGATATAACATTAAAAGAACAAACCATGGAAAGTATGATAATTACTGATGTAATTGAGAATATTGGAAAAGCCTTTAGGAACACTATAGAATAAATTTAAGTGTGAATAATGTAACTTATTTATAATGTTATGCAATAACAAAATAATTTAATTGGCTCAATTTTATAAAAAATTCTAACTATCACTATTTACAAAAAAAATAAAAGATTATGAAAAAAGCAGAAAGAAAAGTACTTAAAGGAAAACTCCTTACGGCAATAAAACGTGTATTAAAAGACAATAAAGACGAATTAAAAACCAAAACAACAGAAGCTATCGATAAAGCAATAAAAAAAATAGCAAAAAAAACAGATAAAAAAAAACCTGTAGCGCCTCGTAAAAAAGCTCTTAAATAATAATTGCCGGTTTCTGATACTGATTTTGGTCACATTTTAAAGATATAAATAGCATAAATTTGTGCAACATACTTTTTATGAAAACTAAAATAATTTTTCTTGTGAGTTCGCTAGTTCTTTTCACAACTTGTATTAAGGATATAGCCGGCCCAGGCGGCTGTTTTCAGCAGGATGTGCTTCCTGTATTTATTTCGAATTGCACCATGAGCGGCTGCCATAACTCTAAAGATAAGCGCGCCGGTTATGATCTCACAACTTACGAAGGGATAATAAAAGGCATCAAAGCCAGGCACCCTCTAAATAGTGAAATTTATAATACAATAAGGGGCAATAACCCAAGTATGCCCCAAAAACCCTATCCTAAATTAAGTTTAAAAGATATTAATACAATAAAGTTATGGATCAACAAAGGGGCAAAAAATACATCCAATTGCCAAAGTTGCGATTCGGTTGATTTTACGTACAACGGCAGAGTAAAAAATATTATGCAGACCTGGTGTGTTGGCTGCCATAATACTGGCAACAAAGGTGGCGGATATGATTTGTCAAATTACACCAACATTATTTTATCAATTCCTAATAACAAATTAATAGGAAGCATAAAACATCAACCGGGCTTTTTGCCAATGCCTCAAAACGGAGGACAAGTTTCTGCGTGTGATATAAAAGCTATTGAAAATTGGATCAAAGTTGGTTATCCAAATAACTAATCTGGTATCTGTAGACGTTCAATTTTCTTACAACTATAAATCTTAAGTTAATTGCGCTAAAATAATTTCATTTTGCTAAAATAAATGTCTTGGTCAATTCCCACTTTGGGAATTGTGGGTATCCCATATTGGGAATAGATCATGTGCCCTTAAATACATTCACTAAACTCTAATTTAAACAACTTTGCAGGCCTGAAGTGAAAGCAGAAAAATTTAATTATTCTACTAAATAATTAAGGCATTTAGTTTGCATATATAATACGTACAATATAGCAATCAGTTAGCAACTCTAAGAATAAATTTTAAAAATGAAAATTCTTATCTCTTCAGCTATTATTTTACAAGTAAACTACCTTTAATAATACAAACAGGCGTCTTGAAACTATTTATAAAATATATGGTAAGCACGCGCTGCAAATTAGCCGTCAAATCAGCATTAAAAGATCTCGGACTTCATTCTATTGTTGTAGACCTCGGAGAAGTGGATGTAATGGAAGATATTACCAGCGGGCAGAGAGCTTCATTAAAAATATTACTAATGGAATCAGGTCTTGAACTGATGGACGATAAGAAAGCAATTCTTATAGAAAGAATAAAGAACACCATCATTCAAATGGTGCATCATACTGAAGAAATGATCAAAATAAATTTTTCTAATTTTTTAAGCGAAAAATTAAATCATGATTATACTTACATGGCAAATTTATTTTCGGAAGTGCAAGGAACCACGATCGAACAGTTTATCATATCCCACAAAATCGAAAGAATAAAAGAGCTCATTATATATAATGAATTAAGTATAACAGAAATAGCCTGGAAGATGAATTACAGCAGTGTGGCTCATCTATCCAATCAATTCAAAAAAATGACCGGCCTCTCTCCTACACACTTTAAACAACTTAAAGATAAGCGACGGATGTCAATAGAAGAAATTGGGAACTTAACCGAAGCAAAATAATGGAGCGAACCAATACACATGAATCTCAATACGCCAGCCGACTGATCGAAGCTAGTCTGGATCCATTGATCACCATCAATCCTGCCGGAAAGATCACAGACATGAACGTTGCCTTCATTAAAATTACAGGTTCTACAAGAAGAAGAATAACCGGTACCGACTTTGGTATCTATTTTACCGATCCAAAAAAAGCAAAGAGAGTTTACCAGGAAGTATTTGCTAAAGGATTTGTAACAAACTATCCGCTTGTAGTAATAGACGGGCACTTAACCGATGTATTGTTTAATGGTTCGGTTTATAAAGATACTTATGGAAATATAATTGGCGCTGTGGTTGTTGCACGAGATATAACTGAACAAAAAAGAATTGAAAGAGAATTAATATCGGCAAAAATATTTGCAGAAAAATCGGCAACATTAGCAGAGGAATCAAAAAACAGAGCCCAATTAGCTGCGCACGCCGCAGAAGATGCTGTTAAATCAAAACAACAATTTCTATCTAATATGAGTCATGAGATTCGTACACCCATGAACGCGATTATTGGTTTCACCAAAGTAGTTCTTAAGACTAAACTCACAGCAAAGCAGAAAGAGTATTTAACAGCTATTAAAACGAGTGGTGATGCACTAATTGTTCTCATTAACGATATACTTGATCTTGCAAAGGTTGATGCAGGTAAAATGACTTTTGAACAAATTCCTTTTAAAATGGCAACCTCCATTTCATCTATGGTTCATTTATTTGAACCGAAAATTCACGAAAAAAATCTGGAACTGGCTACCGACTACGATAAAAATATTCCAGAAGTACTAGTTGGCGACCCAATTCGTTTAAACCAGATTATATTAAATCTCGTTAGTAATGCGGTTAAGTTTACGAATAAAGGAAAAATAATAGTAAGGGTTAAAATGTTAAAGGAAAATAAAGATAATGTTACTATTGAATTTTCGGTAATAGACTCGGGCATTGGAATAGAAAAAAATAAGATAAAAGATATTTTTGAAAATTTTCACCAGGCCTCACAGGTAACATCAAGATTATATGGTGGCACCGGCTTAGGCTTAGCTATTGTTAAACAGTTAGTAGAGCCGCAGGGTGGCAGCATTCGGGTTGAAAGCGAAATTAACCAGGGCTCTACATTTAGTTTCATCTTAAATTTTAAAAAATCAGAATTAAAAGAAAAAATTGAAATTGGAAAATCAGAACATACAAACGAAATAAAAAATATCAAAGTTTTAGTAGTTGAAGATATTACACTTAATCAATTACTAATGAAAACAATTTTAGAAGATTTCGGCTTTGAATGGGATATTGCAGATAATGGCAAAATAGCGATCGAAAAATTAAAGCTAAAAAATTACGATGTAGTACTTATGGATTTACAAATGCCCGAAATGAATGGTTATGAAGCAACGGAATATATTCGTAACATACTAAAATCAGATATACCAATAATTGCATTAACTGCTGATGTTACTACTATTGATTTAGAAAAGAGTAAGGCAGTTGGTATGAACGATTACGTAACCAAGCCTATTAATGAGGATTTATTATATAAAGCCGTAATCAATTCGCTTAAACGCGCCGCAAAACCGAT